>NZ_BMEQ01000091.1 GCF_014636775.1 Kocuria dechangensis | reverse complement strand
CGAGATCGTCTACGACGAGGCCCTGGGGCTGGAGAACCGGGCCGGGTACTACGACCGTGCCGGGGCGATGGTCGACATGATCCAGTCCCACCTGCTGCAGGTCATGGCGCTGGTCACGATGGACGCCCCGCTGTCGGTGCACGCCGCTGATCTGCGCGCGGCCAAGACCGAGGCCCTGCGCTCGGTGCGCCCCTTCGACGGCGACCCCGTGGCGGCCGGACGGCGGGCCCGCTACACCGCCGGCACCATCGGCGATCGCCGTCTTCCGTCCTACGCGGAGGAGGACGGGGTAGACCCGGACCGGGGGACCGAGACCCTGGCAGAGGTCACTCTGGAATCCACCACCTGGCGCTGGGCCGGGGTGCCGTTCACCCTGCGCTCGGGCAAGGCCCTGGGGGCGGCACGGCGGGAGATCGCCATCACCTTCCGCGGCGTCCCCCACCTGCCCGCGGGACTGGATGGGCAGGTCGAGCCCACGGTGCTGCGCATCTGCCTGGGACCCGACG
>NZ_BMEQ01000090.1 GCF_014636775.1 Kocuria dechangensis | reverse complement strand
CGTAGCGAAGCAGCGGTGCACCTGGCGGTACAACTGCCATACCAGAGGTTCGTCCGTCCCGGTCCTCTCGTACTAAGGACAGGTCTTCTCAAATTTCCTGCGCGCGCAGCGGATAGGGACCGAACTGTCTCACGACGTTCTGAACCCAGCTCGCGTACCGCTTTAATGGGCGAACAGCCCAACCCTTGGGACCAACTCCAGCCCCAGGATGCGACGAGCCGACATCGAGGTGCCAAACCATGCCGTCGATATGGACTCTTGGGCAAGATCAGCCTGTTATCCCCGAGGTACCTTTTATCCGTTGAGCGACGGCCATTCCACAATGTACCGCCGGATCACTAGTCCCGACTTTCGTCCCTGCTCGAGCTGTCGCTCTCACAGTCAAGCTCCCTTGTGCACTTACACTCGACACCTGATTGCCAACCAGGCTGAGGGAACCTTTGGGCGCCTCCGTTACTCTTTAGGAGGCAACCGCCCCAGTTAAACTACCCATCAGGCACTGTCCCTG
>NZ_BMEQ01000089.1 GCF_014636775.1 Kocuria dechangensis | reverse complement strand
CATCCCCCTGGCGGACCCCCACTTCTGGACCATGGCCGGGTCCGTGCGCGTGGCGCAGCTGTGCCACGAGTTCGGGCTCACCTGGGGCTCGCACTCCAACAACCACTTCGACATCTCCCTGGCCATGTTCACGCACGTGGGCGCGGCCGCCCCGGGCGAGATCACCGCGCTGGACACCCACTGGATCTGGCAGGACGGCCAGGGCCTGACCCGGGAGCCCCTGGTCATCGCCGACGGCGCGGTGCAGGTGCCCGCCGCCCCTGGGCTGGGCGTGGAGCTGGACCGGGACCGGCTCGGCGCCGCGCACGAGCTCTACCTCGAGCACGGCCTGGGCGCCCGGGACGACGCCGCCGCGATGCAGTACCTGATCGAGGGTTGGAGCTTCGATCCCAAGCGCCCCTGCCTGGTCCGCTGACCGGCGGGCGGGAAGGGAACGGATGACAGGGGTCCTGCTCGGGTTCGGGGTGGTGGCCGTGATCGCGGCCGTCGGCTTCGCGACCGCCGCGCTGCTGCCCGGCGAGGCCGCCCGGATCCGCCAGGGGCTCACCCCCGTCATCTACTACATCA
>NZ_BMEQ01000088.1 GCF_014636775.1 Kocuria dechangensis | reverse complement strand
CGAGGGCCGCACCGGCCTGGGCGAGGTCCCCGGCGGGGAGCGGATCCGGGCCACCGTCGAGGAGGCGGGGGCCCTGCTCGCGGGGTATCCCGTGGCCCGCTTCCGGACCCTGCTGCGCCGGGTCGCCACCGCGTTCGCCGACCGCGACGCCGGCGGGCGCGGCCTGCAGACCTTCGACCTGCGCACCACCGTGCACGCGGTGACCGGCCTGGAGTCCGCCCTGCTGGACCTGCACGGGCAGTTCCTCGGCGTGCCCGTGGCCGAGCTGCTCGGGGACGGGCAGCAGCGCGCGGCCGTGCCGATGCTCGGCTACCTCTTCTTCGTGGGGGACCCGGACAGCACGGACCTCCCGTACCTGCGCGAGCCGGACGGAGCGGACGCCTGGGAGCGGGCGCGCCGGGAGAGGGCGATGACCCCGGAGGAGGTCGTGCGCCTGGCCGAGGCCGCGCAGGAGCGGTACGGCTTCGCCGACTTCAAGCTCAAGGGCGGCGTGCAGGCCGGCGACGTCGAGGTCGACGCCGTCACCGCGCTCAAGGCCCGCTTCCCCGACGCCCGGGTGACCCTGGACCCCAACGGCGGCT
>NZ_BMEQ01000087.1 GCF_014636775.1 Kocuria dechangensis | reverse complement strand
CATCCACCAGGGCCAGTGCGGCGGTGAGCACGACCTCCCGGCTCAGCCGCGGCCTGCGTGCCTTGGCCTTGGGGGTCGGTGCGGGGTCCTCGAGGGGATCGGGGTCGAGGCCCGTGGTGGGGGAGGGCATGGCGATCGGGGTCCTTTGATAAGCGGGCTTTGCTTCATTCGTAGTCTACAGGTAGAGTCTACGGTGTAGAGAGGCAGTGGAGCACTCCATCGCAGCTCTATTTTTTTGTGCGCCGGCCGGCACCCCTTCCGGTTGAACGCCGTGCCGATCCGGCACCCCCTTCACTTCTTCAGGAGATCCCTTGACGACCACTGCTTCCCACACCGCCACCCCCGCCACCACCGGGGCCGACCACACGGCCCGTCGCGCCACCGAGACCAGGGCGGCGACCAGGACCACCGAGCTCATCGCCTACCTGGGCGTGCTGGCGGCCATCGTCGTCACCGCCGCCCTGGTCGGTGACAACGGCGCCGAGGACGGTGCCGACCTCTTCGACGCCCGCCAGGCCGTGGAGTACATCACCTACCTCACCATCGGCTACCTGGTGGCCCGCGGGCTGGCCAAGTCCGGCAGCCGCG
>NZ_BMEQ01000086.1 GCF_014636775.1 Kocuria dechangensis | reverse complement strand
CGTGGGTGGCCCGCGGGCTTCCCCGGTTGCATCGGCAGAGACGGTGCGGTGCGTTCGAGGGCTTGGATCTGGGACTTCTCATCCACACACAGCACCACCGCGTTGTCCGGCGGGGCCAGGTAGAGGCCCACAACGTCGACGACCTTCGCGACCAGTTCCGGATCGGTGGAGAACTTGAAGGTCCCGGCTCGCCACGGGTGCACCCCGTACTCCCGCCAGGCCTTGGCCACCGTGGTGTGATCAAGCCCCAACCGCCCCGCCAACAGGCGTGAGGACCAGTGGGTGACCCCCAGCTTCTTCGGCGGCGGCCGGAGTGTGGCGGCCACGATCGCCCGATGGTCGATCTGCCGGGGCCGGCCGGACCGGTCGGCATCGGCCAAACCCTCGATCCCGGCCTCGGAGTAGCGGGCCCGCCAGGCGATCACCGTATTGCGGGTGACCCCGACCTTCTCAGCGATCGCGGTGTTGGAGATGCCCTCGGCGGCCAGCAGCACGATCCGCGCCCGCTGGGCCAGCCCAGCCCGCACCGCGGTCGAACGCACGAGGCTCTGCAGCTTCTCCCGGTCGCCGTGGCGCAACAGCAACGGGGCCGCAGG
>NZ_BMEQ01000085.1 GCF_014636775.1 Kocuria dechangensis | reverse complement strand
GCTCGTGCACCGGCGCCCCGAAGATCCGGGCCATGGAGATCATCAACAGCCTCGAGCCCACCGGCCGCGAGGTCTACACCGGGGCGATCGGCTACGCCGGCCCCCTGGCCGGGCTGGCCCTGAACGTGGCCATCCGCACCTTCGAGTTCTCCGGGGGCCGGGTCCGGCTCGGCGTGGGCGGGGGGATCGTCGCGGACTCCGACCCCCACGAGGAGGCCCACGAGACCCTGGTCAAGGCCGTGCCCCTGCTGGCCGCCGTCGGGGCGCACTTCGGCTCCGCCCTGACCCGGGAGTGGGCCGGGCACGTCCCCACCGCCCACCCCCCACCATCCTCCCCGGCGCCATGGGCACCCGAGCGTACCCGGGGCATTTTCCCTACAGCCTCACCGCGGGCACCGGGCCGCTGCTGGGAGGCAGGACGGGATGCTCGGGGTACCTCGCCTCTCGGGCGGATGGAAGCTCCGAAGAGCTTCCTCTACCGCCGAGAACATATAAGTGATATATCTGTTGGCGACAAGACGGTCTAGGCCGCGACGGAAGGGAGTGTGCGATGCACAAGGTTCAGGGTGTGGTGTCCAGGGGCAAGAACCAGCCGGTGGGCGTGGAGACGATCCTC
>NZ_BMEQ01000084.1 GCF_014636775.1 Kocuria dechangensis | reverse complement strand
GCTACCTGGCCGAGGTCGTGGCGTGGCTGCCCGTCACGGTCGTCGACGGCTCCGCCGAGGAGCTCTTCGCCGCCCACCGCCGCGCGCTGCCGGAGGCGGTCGAGCACGTGCGCCCGGAGCCCTGGCCGGGGTCCAACGGCAAGGTGGCGGGGGTGATGACGGGGGTGCGCCGTGCGGCCGAGGAGCGGATCGTGCTGGCCGACGACGACGTGCGCCACACCGGGGAGACCCTGGAGCGGATCGTGGGGCTGCTGGGGGAGGCCGAGGTGGTCCGCCCGCAGAACTACTATCTCCGGCTGCCCTGGCAGGCCCGCTGGGACACCGGGCGCACCCTGCTCAACCGTGCCCTGGGCGGGGACTGGCCCGGGACCCTCGGGGTGCGCCGGTCCGTGCTGCTGGGCGCGGGCGGCTACGACGGCGACGTCCTGTTCGAGAACCTCGAGCTCGTCCGGACCGTGGTCGCGGCGGGCGGGCGCGAGCGGGTGGCCCTGGACGTGCTCGTGGGCCGGCTGCCGCCGACCGTGGGCCGCTTCCTCGGCCAGCGGCTGCGGCAGGCCTACGACGACTTCGCCCAGCCGTCGCGCCTGCTCGCCGAGCTGTCCCTGTGCCCGGTCCTCGTCTG
>NZ_BMEQ01000083.1 GCF_014636775.1 Kocuria dechangensis | reverse complement strand
GGCATGATGGGGGATCTTGTACCGGACTCGTTGTGGGAGCGAGTCGAGCCGTTGCTGCCACCGCGACCACCCCGACGCTACAAGCATCCGGGGCGCAGGCCGGCCGATGACCGGGCCGCTCTGGCCGGGATCGTGTTCGTGCTCAAGACCGGGATCGGCTGGAACCAGCTGCCGCGGGATCTGCTGAGCGTCTCCGGGGTGACCTGCTGGCGGCGCATGAGGGACTGGACCGAGGCCGGAGTCTGGCCGGAGCTTCATCAGCTGTTGCTGGCCCAGTTGCGTGCGGGCGGGGCGCTGGACCTGGACCGGTGCGCGGTGGACGGCTCCCACGTGCGGGCCCTCAAAGGGGGGACCACGTCGGACCCAGCCCTGTCGACCGTGGTCGGCCCGGCTCCAAGCACCACCTGATCGTCGACGCGCACGGGATCCCGCTGCAGGTCACCCTCACCGGCGGCAACCGCAACGACGTCACGCAACTGCTGCCCCTGGTGGACTCCATTCCACCGATCCGCGGACTTCGAGGCCGGCCTCGGAGGAAGCCGCGGGAGCTCTTCGCTGACCGTGGCTACGACCACGACAAGTACCGGCGGCTACTGCGAGCCCGGGGCATCACCCCAAGGATCGCCCGCCGCGGGACTCCTCACGGTTCCGGCCTGGGGAAGCACCGGTGGGTCGTCGAACGCGGTTTCGCGTGGCTCCATGCCTACAAGCGACTGCGCACCCGGTGGGAACGCAGGGCTGATCTTCACCTC
>NZ_BMEQ01000082.1 GCF_014636775.1 Kocuria dechangensis | reverse complement strand
CAGCGCCTGACCATCCCAAGAATCACGCGTTGACCGCGTTACACCCCGCAAATGGACTTGACCACCGACCCGGATTTCGCCGATCGACGGTTGGGGCCTTATCTGGTGCCGGACATGTCTCGGAAGTGGAGGTGCCCCATTTGTCGTGCCGTGGCGGTGTCCAGCACGGACGTGACGGGGCAGGACCGCACGACTCCGCGACGCATGGATGCCGATCGGAACGCCCTGGGCCGGCCCCGACAGCGAGCACGACCGATCTCGACGTGTCACAACTGCTTCCTCCCATGTCACCACGTCACAGTGACAAGGCAGTGCGAGAGAAACAGCCGCCCGACGAGTCCTTGGAACCGACCTATGGGTGCTCCCCTGCCACGTCGTTTTCCAGGAAGACGGATGAGTAATCACGCCGGAGTCACGGCATAAGGGTGATGGTGCTGATGCTCTGGGTCCCGTCCGGGAACCGCTCCACAGTACCCGGATGGGCAGGGACACGCAGGGCTCACAGACACGGCGACCTGTTCCATTACCGCCGACGGTCGAGAATGATCAACCCCAAGGAGCTTGTCATGAGAACAACATGGTTGACGCGCGTGCAGGCAGGCATGTCGGTGGTCGCTCTGACCATCACCGGAGTGGCGGTGGGCAATTCCGCCCAGGCCGCTCCGGACCCGGATCCTTCCGTGATCAGCACGGCGGGATCTTCGTTCTTGCCGGCCTTCGGCAGGCTGGCCGGAGGGTGGCAGGTGAGTCTGCACCCGCGGATGCTCGGGGACCTGAATGGGGACAGGCGCCAGGACATCG
>NZ_BMEQ01000081.1 GCF_014636775.1 Kocuria dechangensis | reverse complement strand
GTCCCGGATCCCGGGCCCGGGGAGGTGCTGGTGGACGTGCTCACCTGCGGGGTGTGCCAGACCGACCAGCACTACGTGGAGGGCGGGGTCGGCGACGACTTCCCCTACCTGCTGGGCCACGAGGCCTCCGGGATCGTCGCCGCGGTCGGGGAGGGCGTCACCGAGGTCGCCGTGGGGGACAAGGTGATCCTGAACTGGCGGGCGGTGTGCGGGCAGTGCCGGGCCTGCCGCAAGGGGGAGCCCTGGTACTGCTTCGACACCCACAACGCCGTCCAGAGGATGACCCTCGAGGACGGGACGGAGCTGACCCCGGCGCTGGGCATCGGCGCGTTCGCGGAGAAGACCCTGGTCGCGGCCGGGCAGTGCACCAAGATCGAGGGCGAGTTGGAGGACCACCAGTACGCGGCGGTCGGGCTGCTCGGGTGCGGGGTGATGGCCGGGATCGGGGCGGTGCTCAACACCGCGGCCGTGCGGCGCGGGGAGTCGGTGGCGGTGATCGGCTGCGGCGGGGTCGGCACCGCCGCGGTCGCCGGGGCCGCCCTGGCCGGGGCCACCACGATCATCGCGGTGGACCTCGACGACGACAAGCTGGCCACCGCCAAGCGCTTCGGGGCCACCCACACGGTCAACTCCCGCACCCAGGAGCCGGTGGCGGCGATCCAGGAGCTCACCGGCGGGTTCGGGGCCGACGTGGTGGTCGACGCGGTGGGCATCGCCGCGACCTTCCGGCAGGCGTTCGAGGCGAGGGACCTGGCCGGGCGGATGGTGCTGGTGGGGGTCCCCGCCCCGGGGACCACCTGGGAGATCCCGCTGGACGAGGTGTTCGGCCGGGGCGGGGCGATCAAGTCCGCCTGGTACGGCG
>NZ_BMEQ01000080.1 GCF_014636775.1 Kocuria dechangensis | reverse complement strand
CGATGCTGGTGGACCAGTACCGGCTGGGGCGGCTGGACCTGGACGGGTTCGTCTCCGAGCGGATCGGCATCACCGAGGTGGAGGAGGCGTTCGGGAAGATGAAGGCCGGCAAGGTCCTGCGCTCGGTCGTGGAGATCAGCTCTCCCGGGGGTGGGCCGTCGGCCACGGCCACGGCCACCGCTGCGGCGGACCTGGCGGAGGCCACCCGATGAGCGCCGGGTGCGTCTCGGGCCAGACTCCTGTGCCGAGCGAAAGTCGAGAGGAGCACGAGCAGCCGGCGAGCACTGTGCGCGCCGGAGCCCCCTCCTCCGGAGGAGTGAGGGTGGACCACCTGGTGACCTCCGGGACGTTCTCCCTGGACGGGGGCACGTGGGAGGTCGACAACAACGTGTGGATCGTCGGCGACGACGAGCAGTGCGTGGTCATCGACCCCGCCCACGACACGCAGGCGGTGGTCGAGGCGGTCGGTGCCCGCGACACCCGAGCCGTCCTGCTCACCCACGCCCACGACGACCACATCCGCGCCGCGGTCGACGTCGCCGAAGCCCTGCGCGCCCCGATCCACCTGCATCCGGCCGACACGATGCTGTGGGAGCAGGTCTACCCGGCCACGCCGTTCGACGCGGAGATCGCCGACGGCGACACCTACGAACTCGGTGGGGTCACGCTGACCGCCGTGCACACCCCGGGGCACTCCCCGGGCTCGGTGTGCTTCCACGCCCCGGACCTGGGCGCGCACGGCGTGCTGTTCTCCGGGGACACCCTGTTCCAGGGCGGTCCCGGGGCCACGGGGCGGTCCTACTCCGACTTCGGCACCATCATCGAGTCGATCCGCACGCGCCTTCTCACGCTGCCGGAGGGCACGGAGGTGCTCACCGGCCA
>NZ_BMEQ01000079.1 GCF_014636775.1 Kocuria dechangensis | reverse complement strand
GCCTGGAAGCCGCGGGTCGTCGTGTACTGGGCGTTGTCGCCGATGAGCCCGGCGTGGGTCAGGGCGGCGGCGATCTCCTCGCGGGCGCCCTCGGCCAGAGGCAGCAGCGGCGGGCGGACCACGGCGTTGGGCAGCACCCCGCGCTCCACCAGGCCCATCTTCAGCGCCACGGTGCCCTCCATGTGGGAGCCGCGGTGGTAGACGGCCTTGGTGACCGGCAGCAGCTTGTCGTGCAGCGCCCGGGCGGCGGCGTAGTCCTTGGCCTTGCCCGCGGCGATGAGCTCGATCAGCGGCTCCGGGGCCAGTCCGCCGTAGCCGACCAGGGCGCCGTCGACGTCGAACATGGTGTGCAGCAGGTACTCGTCGTGACAGGTGAGGATCTGCAGCTCCGGGTTCTCACGGCGCAGCACGGGGATCTCGGTGTCCCAGCGGCGCATGTTGCGCACCCCGTTCTTGGTGGCGAACACCCCGGGCTGCTCAGCGATCTCGAGCTGGGTCCTGAGGTTGTAGGTCGCCTTGGTGGCGTCGGGGTACTGGAAGAGGATCAGCGGCAGGTCCGACTCCTCGTGGATGATCCGGTAGCGCTGCTGCGGGGCGCCGTCCTGGTAACCGAAGCGCAGCCAGCCGTGGGAGGGGTAGACCAGCCCGGCCTTCGCCCCGGCCTCGCGGGCTCGGGCCGCTTCCAGGGCTGCGACCTTGTCGCCCTCGCCGGTGATGCCGGCGATGATCGGCACCTCGCCGGCGGCGTCGACCATGGTACGGATGACGTCGACCTGCTCCTCGGCGGTGAGGTAGGTGCCCTCACCGGCGTGACCGAGGCACACCAGGCCCTTCACGCCCCGCACCGAGGCCAGCCAGCGGGTCAGGTTCGCCACGGCATCGTGGTCGACCTCCATGTCGGCGGTGAACGGGGTGACGGGGGCGGGAACGAGACCGCGGAGATCGAGAGACATTTTGGGTTCCT
>NZ_BMEQ01000078.1 GCF_014636775.1 Kocuria dechangensis | reverse complement strand
CGTTCTCGACGAGGATCGCGGCCATGATCGCCGCGGGTGCTGCGCGGATGACGTTCACGACGTCGGCGATGATCGGTTGCCGCCCCTGTTTCTCGGCGTGGTCGGCCGCTTGGGCGATGGCCATCGACAGCACCGTGGGTTCCTGCTGCCGGGCGTCCAACGGTGCTTTGAACACCAGTTCCAGCAGTCCGGTGAGGGTGTTGAGGCGGCGGCTGTGGATCTCCGCGCGCATCTGCCGCCCCAGCGCTTCGGGCAGCTCTGCCAGCCGGTGCCACAGCGGTCCGGCGTCCAGGGGGTTGATCGCCCCCACCCCCGGGGCCACCCGGATCACCTGCCCGCCCACCGCCACGGTCAGCCCCGCCAGGTCCGGCTTGACGTCGCTGGCCCCGACGAACAGGAACCCTTGGTCGACCAACGCCAGGGCCATGCGCACGGCCACCGAGGACTTGCCTCTGGCTTGGAGGCCGAGGATGAAGCAGGAGGGGGAGGAGATGATCCCGCGCAGGAACAGGTTGATCGGGTCCCCGCACACCACCGAGCCGTTGAGCTGGTTGCGTCCCAGCACCGCCCCCACCAGCGGGGAGGAGGTGCCCACCGCGAAAGGCCACAGCCCGGCGGTCTGGTTGGAGGTCGCGGTGAACTCCGGCGGGGCCTCCACCCAGGAGCACATCCCGCCATGGGCCACGTCCATGCCCTTCTCGCTCAGCCGCGGCATCTGGGCAGCACCAGCGGTCGCAGCGCGGCCGAGGAGCTTGGTGAGGGCCGTGTCGGTGAGCTGGTCGAAGACGGACATCACAGCGCCTTTCGCACATCAGCGGGAATGGTGGCCACCGAGTCGGGGACCACGCCCAGGCCGAGGTTGACGGCGAAGGCCGCGTCGTCGTTGTAGTCGCATTCGCGCAGCCCCAGCTGTACGCCCTGGGAGGCGGCCCGCCGGATCGTGGCCGCCACCCGGCCCAGCTGCTCACGCGTCTGGACGGTGGCGGTGACC
>NZ_BMEQ01000077.1 GCF_014636775.1 Kocuria dechangensis | reverse complement strand
GTAGAGGGTGCCGTCCCGCAGCATCGCGAACAGCACGTCGGTGCGTCGGCGGGCGAGGGCGATGATGGCTTGGTTGTGGCGTTTGCCCTGGGCTCTCTTACGGTCGTAGTAGGCCCTCGACGGTGGGTGGTTGAGCGAGGCGAAGGCCGAGAGGAACAAGACTCTCTTGAGACGCTTGTTCCCGCCCTTGGCGGCGTGCTCGCCGCGGATCGAGGTGCCTGACCTACGGGTGACCGGGGCGATCCGAAGCGTAGGAGGCCAGGTGCCCGGCGTCGGGGAAGTCCTTGCCCACGACCTCGGTGAGGATTCTCGCGGCGGTCCTGACCCCTACCCCGGGCATCGAGGTCAGGACCGGGTGAAGAGGGTGGGCCTCCACCAGTGCCTCGACCTGGGTCGCCACGGTGGCCCTCTGGTGGATCAGGGCGGCCAGCTGCCCGGCCAGGATCGGCACGACGGTGGCGGCGGCCTCGGTGCCGGCCACGACCACGCTCTGCTGCCCCAGGGCGTCGAAGACCTCCTCCGTGAGCGACTCAGCCAGGCGCGGGGCGTGCTTGCGCAGCCGTGCCCGCACATGGCCCCTGCCGGCGGCGGCCAGCTTGGCAGGAGTGGGGTAGCGGGTGAGCAGGTCGGCCACCGCCGGGTGGCTCACCCGCGGCCCCAGCACTCGTTCCAGGGCGGGGTGGATCTGGGTGAGCATCCCGTGCAGCCGGTTCGAGGTCGCGGTGATCTGCGCGGCGAGGTCGTCGTCGAAGCCGGCCAGCACGCCCAGTTCGGCGATCTGTTCCTCGTCGACCCGGATGTCGCGCAGGGTGTGCGGCATCGTGCGGGCGGCTTCGGCGATGATCAGCGCGTCGCGGGCGTCGGTCTTGGCGGTGCCCGGGTGCAGGTCCGCGATCCGGCGCATGGCCAGGCCCGGCAGGTACGCCACCGCGACTGCCTCCGTCGCCTGGGCGACGGCCACCGGCAGCGCCCCGATGGTGGCCGGCTGGTCCACGACCATCAGCACCGGGCCGTGG
>NZ_BMEQ01000076.1 GCF_014636775.1 Kocuria dechangensis | reverse complement strand
TGCCTCCGACGGGTCCACCTTCGAGGTGGAGAACCCCGCGACCGGGGAGGTCATCGCGACCATGGCCTCGGCCACCCGGGAGGACGCGGCCGCGGCGATGGACGCCGCCGCGGCCGCCCAGGACTCCTGGGCCCGGACCCCGGCGAGGGTGCGCTCGGAGATCCTGCGGGCGGCTTTCGACCTGGTCCAGGAGCGGGCCGAGGACCTGGCGCTGCTGATGACCCTGGAGATGGGCAAGCCCTTCGCCGAGGCCCTGGGGGAGGTGAAGTACGGCGGGGAGTTCCTGCGCTGGTTCTCCGAGGAAGCCGTGCGCGACTACGGCCGCTACATCGAGGCCCCCGAGGGCACCCTGCGGATGCTGGTCACCCACAAGCCGGTGGGCCCGTGCCTGCTGATCACCCCGTGGAACTTCCCGCTGGCGATGGCCACCCGCAAGGTCGCCCCGGCGGTGGCCGCCGGGTGCACCATGGTCCTCAAGCCCGCGCGGCTGACCCCGCTCACCAGTCAGTACTTCGCCGCGCTCATGGTCGAGGCCGGGCTGCCGGCCGGGGTGCTCAACGTCGTCTCCTCGGCTTCCGCCGCTGATGTGTCGGAGCCGATCATGGCCGACCCCCGGCTGCGGAAGGTCTCCTTCACCGGCTCCACCCCGGTGGGCAAGCAGCTGATGAAGGCCGCCACCGAGACCGTGCTGCGCACCTCCATGGAGCTCGGCGGCAACGGCCCGCTGATCGTCTTCGAGGACGCCGATGTGGACAAGGCCGTGGCCGGGGCGATGGCGGCGAAGATGCGCAACATGGGCGAGGCCTGCACCGCCGCCAACCGCCTGCTGGTGCACGAGGCCGTCGTCGACGAGTTCGTGGAGAAGCTGGCCGAGAAGATGGCCGGCCTGACCGTGGGCAACGGCGTGGAGGAGGGCGTCACGGTCGGGCCGATGGTCGAGGCCAAGGCGCGGGACTCCGTGGAGGAGTTCGTCACCGACGCCGTGGCCCGTGGCGCGACGGTGGTGGTGGGGGGCAAGCGGGTTCAAGGGCCCGGGTACTTCTTCG
>NZ_BMEQ01000075.1 GCF_014636775.1 Kocuria dechangensis | reverse complement strand
AGGACCATCCCGCACCTCGAACACCCACCCCGCCTACCAGCAGCTGCTTGACATAGGAGCAACCATGAACGACCCCGTGCACCGGTCGGTGTTCGCCACCCAGAACCCGGTCGAGGCCCTGGCCGTGCTGGAGGAGGTCTTCGCGATCGGCGGAGTGCGCCGGGCCCACCAGGGGCCCTTCTCCATGGCCCTGTCCGCGGCCAGTACGGGGCCGGTGACCCACGAACGGTTCCGTTGGTGGGGCTCCTCCACCACCGGCAGGACGGAGGGCGCCGGGGTGCTGCGGGTCTGCCACGTGACCCAGGGCGTGCTGGCGGCCACCAGTGATGGGGACCGTTTTCCCCGCACCGGCCCGTTCCTGTTCCCCCAGCGGGACTTCACCAGCTGGTGGGAGAACCTCGAGGCGCTCACCGTGACCCTGGACCCGGCGCGGGTCCAGCAGCTGGCCCGGGACCTGGCCGACGATCAGGGGTTCCGGTTGCGGTTCACCGGGATCCGCCCGGTGAGTGCGGCCATGGCCCGGTACTGGGCCGGGACCCTGGGTCACATCCATCGTGACCTGCTGCCCCACGAGCAGGTGATGAGCAACCCGCTCATCCAGTCCGAGATCGCCCGGTCGCTGGCCACCGCCCTGCTGCACACCTTCCCCAGCACATTCCTGGACCGCCCCGCAGGTGTCGGACAGTCCGGTGCGGGCTCGGCCGGGGTGCGCCGGGCGGTTGCCTTCATTGACGAGCACATAGGGCAGGACATCGGGGTGGCCGAGATCGCCGCGGCCGCGAGGATGAGCCCGCGGGGTCTGCAGGCGGCCTTCCGCCGCCAGAAGGACACCACCCCCACCGCCTACCTGCGTGCGGCCCGGTTGGAGGGCGCCCACCGGGACCTGCTGGCCGGTGAACCCGCGGTGGGGGTGAGCGTGGAAGGCATCGCCGCCCGATGGGGTTTCACCCACCGCGGCCGGTTCGCCGCCGCCTACCGGACCCGCTACGGGCAGTCCCCGGCCACCACCCTGCGCAGCTGATCCGTCCCCGGACACGAGCACCGGTGTCACCGGCGGCCAGGGTCTGGGCGGGGCCGGTGCTGCTGGCTAGCCTGGAGAC
>NZ_BMEQ01000074.1 GCF_014636775.1 Kocuria dechangensis | reverse complement strand
CCTAGCGTGGGTGCCGCTCCGTGACGGGGCTGGTTTGCCATGGTTGTGCCGGCACCGGGTGCGAAGGACCGGTCGGCGTGACTTCATAGGAGCGTGGCCTCGCCCCCACTGAGCATTGTCCGCCGACCGGCCCAACCGGTCACCTCACGGGAAAGGGAGGCAGTCACCATGGTGATTGCAATCGGGGCGGACGTCCACAAGAACTCGCACACCTTCGTGGCCGTGGACGCGGCCGGCAAGCAGATCGGCCAGCTCACGGTCGCGGCCACGCACGCCGGCCACGAGAAGGCCTACCGGTGGGCGCGCACCGCGTTCGTCGATCAGGACCGGCTCTGGGGGATCGAGGACTGCCGGCACCTGTCGGGGATGCTCGAGCGGGACCTGCTCGCCCATGGCGAGCCGGTGGTGCGGGTGGCCCCGCAGCTGATGGCCCGGCAACGGGCCTCGGCACGCACCCGCGGGAAGTCCGATCCGATCGACGCGCTGGCGGTGGCCCGGGTCGTGGTGCGGGAGGAGGACCTGCCGGTGGCGGTCACCGACGACCACGCCCGGGAGGTGGCGCTGCTGGTGGCCCGCCGAGACGATCTGGTGGCCGAGCGCACCCGGGCGATCAACCGCCTGCGCTGGCACCTGCACGAGCTCGACCCTGGACTGGATCCGGCTCCCCGGTCGATGGGCAGCCCGGGAGTGCGGGGGCGGGTGCGGGAGTTCTTGGCCGGGCGGGCGGGGATCGTCGCGGAGATCGCCGAGCAGGTGCTGGCCGATGTGGACCGGCTGTGCGAGGCGATCACCGGGCTGGACGCACGGATCCGGGCCCTGGTGGCCCAGCGGGCCCCGCAGCTGCTGGAGCTGCCCGGGTGCGGGGAGATCACCGCGGCGACGATCTACGCCGAGACCGCCGGGGTGGGGCGCTTCCGCACCGAGGCGTGCTTCGCGATGGCCGCCGGAGTGGCCCCGATCCCGGTGTGGTCGGGCAACACCGCCGGGCGGGTGCGGCTGAACCGGGGCGGGAACCGGCGGCTGAACTGTGCCCTGCACCGGATCGCGGTCACCCAGATCCGCCTGGACGGGCCGGGCAGGGACTACTACCACCGGTTGAAAGCCTCCGGGAAGACCACCATGGAGGCCCTGCGCTGCATGAAACGCAAGATCGCCCGGGTCGTGTACAACCTCATGACCCGGGCCCAGTCCCAGACGCTC
>NZ_BMEQ01000073.1 GCF_014636775.1 Kocuria dechangensis | reverse complement strand
GTACGGCTACCTTGTTACGACTTAGTCCCAATCGCCAGTCCCACCTTCGACGGCTCCCTCCCACAAGGGGTTAGGCCACCGGCTTCGGGTGTTACCAACTTTCGTGACTTGACGGGCGGTGTGTACAAGGCCCGGGAACGTATTCACCGCAGCGTTGCTGATCTGCGATTACTAGCGACTCCGACTTCATGAGGTCGAGTTGCAGACCTCAATCCGAACTGAGACCGGCTTTTTGGGATTAGCTCCACCTCACAGTATCGCAACCCTTTGTACCGGCCATTGTAGCATGCGTGAAGCCCAAGACATAAGGGGCATGATGATTTGACGTCATCCCCACCTTCCTCCGAGTTGACCCCGGCAGTCTCCTATGAGTCCCCACCATCACGTGCTGGCAACATAGAACGAGGGTTGCGCTCGTTGCGGGACTTAACCCAACATCTCACGACACGAGCTGACGACAACCATGCACCACCTGTCCACCGGCCCCGAAGGGAGACCCCATCTCTGGGGCGGTCCGGCGGATGTCAAGCCTTGGTAAGGTTCTTCGCGTTGCATCGAATTAATCCGCATGCTCCGCCGCTTGTGCGGGCCCCCGTCAATTCCTTTGAGTTTTAGCCTTGCGGCCGTACTCCCCAGGCGGGGCACTTAATGCGTTAGCTACGGCGCGGAAGACGTGGAATGTCCCCCACACCTAGTGCCCAACGTTTACGGCATGGACTACCAGGGTATCTAATCCTGTTCGCTCCCCATGCTTTCGCTCCTCAGCGTCAGTAACAGCCCAGAGACCTGCCTTCGCCATCGGTGTTCCTCCTGATATCTGCGCATTTCACCGCTACACCAGGAATTCCAGTCTCCCCTACTGCACTCTAGTCTGCCCGTACCCACTGCAGACCCGGGGTTGAGCCCCGGGCTTTCACAGCAGACGCGACAAACCGCCTACGAGCTCTTTACGCCCAATAATTCCGGACAACGCTTGCGCCCTACGTATTACCGCGGCTGCTGGCACGTAGTTAGCCGGCGCTTCTTCTGCAGGTACCGTCACTTTCGCTTCTTCCCTACTGAAAGAGGTTTACAACCCGAAGGCCGTCATCCCTCACGCGGCGTCGCTGCATCAGGCTTTCGCCCATTGTGCAATATTCCCCACTGCTGCCTCCCGTAGGAGTCTGGGCCGTGTCTCAGTCCCAGTGTGGCCGGTCACCCTCTCAGGCCGGCTACCCG
>NZ_BMEQ01000072.1 GCF_014636775.1 Kocuria dechangensis | reverse complement strand
GGCGCGAACCTCGCCCGCAACTTCGCCCGCCACGGCTACACCGTGGCCCTGCACAACCGCTCGGTGGCCCGCACCGACGCGCTGCTGGAGGCCTACGGGTCCGAGGGGCGGTTCATCCGCACCGAGTCCCTGGCGGAGCTGGTGGGCGCCCTGGAGCGCCCGCGCCGGATCCTGGTGATGGTCCAGGCCGGGGCGGCGGTGGATGCGGTGATCGAGGCGCTGGTGCCGCTGCTGGAACCGGGGGACATCATCATCGACGGGGGCAACTCCTACTTCCAGGACACCCGCCGCCGCGAGGCGGCCCTGGCCGAGGCCGGCCTGGACTTCGTGGGGGTGGGGGTCTCCGGCGGTGAGGAGGGGGCGCTGAACGGGCCCTCGATCATGCCCGGGGGCCCGGAGCGGTCCTACGCGTCGCTGGGGCCGATGCTGGAGGACATCGCGGCCAAGGCCGTCGACGGCAGCCCCTGCTGCGCGTGGATCGGCACCGACGGGGCCGGGCACTTCGTGAAGATGGTGCACAACGGCATCGAGTACGCCGACATGCAGGTCATCGGGGAGGCCCACGAGCTGCTGCGCTCGGTCGCCGGGCTGGAGCCGGCCGACCAGGCGAAGGTGTTCCAGCAGTGGAACACCACGGAGCTGGCCTCCTACCTGATCGAGATCACCGCCCACGTGCTGGGCCAGGTCGACGCGCGCACGCAGGGTCCGCTGATCGATGTGATCGTGGACGCGGCCGGGCAGAAGGGCACCGGGCGGTGGACGGTGCAGGAGGCCCTGGAGCTGGGCTCGCCGGTGACGGCGATCGCGGAGTCCGTGTTCGCCCGGGCGCTGTCCTCGGCCGAGCCGGCGATGCGCGCGACCGCGCAGCAGGTGCTGCCCTCGGGGATCGGGGGCACCACCGAGGACGTGGTGGGCGACCCGGGGTTCGTGGAGGACGTGCGCAAGGCGCTGTACGCCTCGAAGCTGGTCTCCTACGCCCAGGGCCTGGAGATGCTCACGATGGCCGGAGCCGAGTACGGGTGGGAGCTGGACCTGGCGGCGATCGCGGGGCTGTGGCGGGAGGGGTGCATCATCCGCGCGCAGCTGCTGGAGGTGATCATGGCCGCCTACGCCGGGGAGAACCGGCCGTTGAACCTGCTCTTCGCCGAGCAGTTCGTCACCGCCCTGGAAGACGCGCTGCCGGCGTGGCGGCGGGTGGTGGCGCGGGCGGTGGAGCGCGGGATCCCGGCCCCGGTGTTCGCCTCGACGCTGAACTACTACGACTCCCTGCGCCGGCCCCGGCTCAACGCCGCACTGACCCAGGGGCTGCGCGACTACTTCGGGGCCCACACCTACCGGCGGATCGACGACGCCGAGGGC
>NZ_BMEQ01000071.1 GCF_014636775.1 Kocuria dechangensis | reverse complement strand
TCCAGGCGATGTCCTCGTCGTAGTGGGTGTGATGGTGTAGGCAGCCGTGGAGGATGCCTACGAGCCGGTTCGCCACCGCGCGCAGGGCTTGGTGGTGGGTGGCACCGCGGGCGCGGCGTTCGTCGTAGTAGGCTCTCGCCCCCGGTGAGACATTCAGTGCGGCGAAGGCCTGGAAGTACAGGGCGTCCCCGAGCCGGCGGTTTCGTGCGTAGCGGGCCAGCACGGCTCTTTTCGTGCCCGAGGCCCGGGTGATCGGGCTCATACCGGAGTAGTTCTTTCTCGCGCGGGCATCGGCGTAGCGGTGGGGGTCGTCTCCGAACTCAGCGAGTACCCGGGCACCGAGAACGGCACCCAGACCAGGCTGACTGCGGTAGATCTCAGCGTCCGGATGTTGGTCAAAACACTGCTGGATCTGCTCCTGCAGCGCCGCGATCTGTGTGCTCAGCGCGGTGATGACAGCGATCAACGCGCCGGTGGTGGCGGTGTAGGCGGCTTCGATCCCCGGGCGGGCCTGCAGGTGGGACCCGTGCAGGGCGGCGACGATCTGCTCGGCCCGAGCGGTGAGATGGCGTTGCCGGCCTGCCACGCGCAACAGGGCCTGTACCTGGTCCGCGGTCAATCGCGCCCCGGCGGTGGGCCCGGGCGCGGCGGTGAGCACCGCAACCGCGTCGCGGGCGGCCAGATCGGTACCGAAGGCGGCCAGCGCGGCCGGGTAGTACTCCCGCAGTCCTGAGCGCAGCGTGTTGACCTGCCGCTGGCGGTCCCAGATCAGCGACTGGTGGGCGCGGGCTAAGACCTTGGCCTGCTCGGCCATGGCGCTGTCACCGGTGACCGGTCGGTGGTGGGCCCGGTCGGTGCGCACGAGCTCGGCCAGCACCAGTGCGTCCCCGGGGTCGGACTTCGTCCCCGAGGTGCTGTGTCTCTGGCGGTAGCGGGACGCCTGTAGTGGATTAACGGCGTAGAGCGTGTACCCGGCGGCCAGCAGGGCCTGCACCCACGGGCCCCGGTCAGTCTCGATGCCCACCACCACCCCGGCCACGTCGTCGTCCTCGCCCAGGTGGTCGGCGATCAGCGCATGGAGCTTTTCCACCCCGGCCACACCTTCGGGCAATCGCTGACGGACCAGTCGCTTGCCGTCAGTGTCGATCACGACGATGTCATGGTGGTCTTCGGCCCAGTCGTCTCCGACGAACAACATCGCGGGTGCCTCCTGCCCCAATCGGTCTGCTGTTCCGAGTCCTTGGAGGAGGACCGAGGCGCGACCTAATGGATCAGTGCTCACCGGCACAACATCCCACCAGCGCTTCACGCCTCCTCACCGGCCGGCAGGGGCACGATCTATGCGTAGGCCTCTTCGGGCCCGGATCGGGAAGTGCTCACCTG
>NZ_BMEQ01000070.1 GCF_014636775.1 Kocuria dechangensis | reverse complement strand
GCGGGGGATGATGTGGCATGGCCAAGTCGTTTCGCCCGGTGCTCCGGGACCAGCCGATGCTGTTGCCGGTGGATATGCGGGAGTGGCTTCCGCAGGATCACCTGGCCTGGTTCGTGCTGGAAACCGTGGAGGCTCTCGACATCACCGCTCTGGAACGCACACGGCGTCGTGGCGGTGCCGGTGCTGCTGGCTACGATCCGCGGATGCTGCTGGGACTGTTGGTCTACGCGTACTGCCAAGGGGTGCGGTCATCACGGGCGATCGAACGGATGTGTACGACTGATGTGGCGTTTAGGGTGCTGTGCGCCCAAGACGGCCCGGACCACACCACGATCGCCAGGTTCCGCGCCGATTCCCAGGACGCGTTCACGGACCTGTTCGCACAAGTCTTGATGATCGCCGCCCGGGCCGGGCTGGGGCGGTTCGGCATGGTCGCGATAGACGGCACCAAGATCGCAGCCAACGCCTCGATCGACGCCAACCGCGGCCAGGACTGGTTCGACCGGCACGTCGCCGGCGTGGTCACCGAGGCCCAGGAGACGGACCGGGCCGAGGACGCGGAAGCGCGTGGGGGTGATGGCGATGACCGCCCGGATCGGGTGCCCGCAGCCTTGGGCGACCGCACCCGGCGGCGGGAGAGGATCCAGCAAGCCGCCGAAGAGCTCAAAGCCCAGCAGCAACGACGTACCCGGGGCCAGGCCGAGCACGAGGCCGCCGCGTTGGCGAGGCGCCGCCGCTCGGAGCAGGGGCAGCCGGTGGTCGGACGGATCCCGAACGGGCCGCACCGGCTCGCCGAGGCACGGGCGCACCTGGCGCGTGAGATCGCCTCCCATCAGGCGAAGCTGGACCGATACGCGACCCTGGTCGCGGCCGGCAGGAAACCGATGGGGCGACCGCCGGTGCCGATGGCCGACAGCACCAGGGTGGCGCGGTCTCGCCGCGTCGTGGCCAACGCCGAGGCCGCCGCAGCCGCCGTGGAGTCGGGCCCGGCCGGGAAGGGGCTGCCGAAGGTCGTGGCGAACACCACCGACCCGCAGTCGCGGATTATGCCGACCCGTCGAGGGTTCCTGCAGGGATACAACGCCCAGGTCGCGGTCACCAGCGATCAGCTGATCGTTGCGGTACAGGTGGGACAGACCCCGAACGATCAGGCCTGTTTCACCCCGATGATGGACGCCGCCCAGGGCGCCGCGGCTTGGATGCACGCCCACACCGGCAACCCCGATCACCTGGTGGGCACCGTGCTGGCCGACGCCGGATACAACAGCGACGCCAACCTCACCGCCGCAGGACCGGACCGGTTGATCGCCCTGGGCAAGCGGCGCGACGACCAACGCACCGCGGCCCAGGAACCAGCACACGGGCCGCCCTCAGCGGATGCGACCCCGCGTAAGGCCAACGCCCACCGGTTACGCACCCGTGAAGGCCGCGATCTCTACAAGCGTCGAGCAGCGACGGTGGAACCGGGCATCGGCAATCTGAAGAAGATCATCGACCGGTTCTCCCGCCGCGGTCTCGAGCACGCCACCAGCGAGCTGCACCTGGCCGCCACAGCGTTCAACATTCTCAAGATCCACCGAGCAGCCCCCGCAGCCTGAGCGCCTGAGCTTCAGGGCCCTCCTCCGATGTGGCCCTGGGCCAGTCACTCGTTCTCAGCG
>NZ_BMEQ01000069.1 GCF_014636775.1 Kocuria dechangensis | reverse complement strand
CGGGGACGCCACCACGATCGGCGCCGAGGCCCCGCACCTGCAGGAGTGGATCGACCGCGGCCACTGATGCCCGGCACCCCGCGACCGGCGCCCTCGAAAAGCGCCGGTCGTGGGGCGCCCGAACACTCGATCCCCTCGTGCAGATCCGTGCCTCATCGTGCTGGCTCTGCCCCGACCGACCACTGAGGAACTGAACATCACCGTGTCCCACCACCCGATCCGTGTGGCCATCGCGGGCGTCGGCAACTGCGCCTCGTCCCTCGTCCAGGGCGTCCATTTCTACGCCGCCGCCGATCCTGCCCAGTCCGTCCCGGGGCTGATGCACGTCCAGTTCGGCAACTACCACGTCAACGACGTGGCGTTCGTGGCGGCGTTCGACGTCGACGCCGCGAAGGTCGGCCTGGACCTGTCCGAGGCCATCCACTCCTCGAAGAACAACACGATGACGTTCGCGGAGGTCCCGCACACCGGGGTGACGGTGAAGCGCGGGCCCACCCTGGACGGTCTGGGGGCCTACTACCGCGAGATGGTCCAGGAGTCCACCGCCGAGCCGGTGGACGTCGTGGCGGCCCTGAAGGACGCCGAGGTCGACGTGCTGGTGTCCTACCTGCCCGTGGGCTCCGAGGAGGCCGACCGCTTCTACGCCCAGGCCGCGATCGACGCCGGGGTGGCCTTCGTCAACGCCCTGCCCGTGTTCATCGCCGGGACCCCGGAGTGGGCGCAGAAGTTCACTGCCGCCGGGGTGCCGATCGTCGGTGACGACATCAAGTCCCAGGTGGGGGCCACGATCACCCACCGGGTGCTGGCGAAGCTGCTCGAGGACCGCGGGTACGTGCTGGACCGCACCTATCAGCTCAACGTGGGCGGGAACATGGACTTCATGAACATGCTCGAGCGCTCCCGGCTGGAGTCCAAGAAGATCTCCAAGACCCAGGCCGTGACCTCCAACGTGGCCCGCGAGTTCGGCACCCGGGACGTGCACATCGGCCCCTCCGACTACGTCGAGTGGCTCGACGACCGGAAGTTCGCCTTCGTGCGCCTGGAGGGCCACGGCTTCGGCAACGCCCCGATCAGCCTGGAGTACAAGCTGGAGGTCTGGGACTCCCCGAACTCGGCCGGGGTGATCATCGACGCGATCCGGGCGGCCAAGATCGGCCTGGACCGCGGCATCGGCGGGCCCCTGACCTCCGCCTCGGCGTACTTCATGAAGTCCCCGCCCGAGCAGCAGGCCGACGAGACCGCCCGGGCCAACCTGGAGGCGTTCATCCGCGGGGAGCTCGAGCGCTGAGCACCCCCCCCGGACAGCAGAGGACCCCCGCACCCCAGCAGCAACGACCTGCCCGACCACGACCATCCCCGAAGTCCCTGTCCCTGCAGAGAAGAGTCATCCGTGAAAACCCATCTGTTTCCGCCCGTCCCGTCGTTTCTCGGAACTCCCGAGGGCGAGCAGCTTCCCGATCCGTCACCGGTGACGTGGTCTGCCGATGAGGAGTGCGCCACCACCGTCGGGACAGTGACTCCGTGCGCGTACTGCACCGGGCCCGAGAGCGACTAGACAATGGACGGGGATGGTCTGATCAGGTCGAGGCGGAGCTCCGGTGCGACCAGTCAGTCCTTCAGAATGAGGCGGTGAGATGAGCGTTTCCCTGGGACTCCCGCAGCTCCGCAGTGCCGGTCCGGCTTCCAGCGGCGCGCCGCGGGAGGCGGGACTGGTGGACCGCCACGGCCGCCGCGCCACCGATCTGCGGGTCTCCGTGATCGACAAGTGCAACCTGC
>NZ_BMEQ01000068.1 GCF_014636775.1 Kocuria dechangensis | reverse complement strand
ACTATAGTAAAGGTCTCGGGGTCTTTCCGTCCTGCTGCGCGTAACGAGCATCTTTACTCGTACTGCAATTTCGCCGAGTTCATGGTTGAGACAGCGGGGAAGTCGTTACTCCATTCGTGCAGGTCGGAACTTACCCGACAAGGAATTTCGCTACCTTAGGATGGTTATAGTTACCACCGCCGTTTACTGGGGCTTAAATTCTCCGCTTCGCCGTGAGGCTAACGGGTCCTCTTAACCTTCCAGCACCGGGCAGGAGTCAGTCCGTATACATCGTCTTGCGACTTCGCACGGACCTGTGTTTTTGATAAACAGTCGCTTCCCCCTGGTCTCTGCGGCCCTTGCCCGCTCGCACCAGCAAGTGGTGTCCACGGTCCGGGCCCCCCTTCTCCCGAAGTTACGGGGGCATTTTGCCGAGTTCCTTAACCATGATTCTCTCGATCGCCTTAGTATTCTCTACCTGATCACCTGTGTCGGTTTGGGGTACGGGCGGCTGGAACCTCGCGTCGATGCTTTTCTCGGCAGCATAGGATCACCGAATCCCCCCACGAATGGGGGTCCCGTCACGTCTCAGGCGCATGACCCGCGGATTTGCCAACGGGTCGCCCTACACGCTTAGACCGGGTCTACCATCGCCCGGCTCGGCTGCCTTCCTGCGTCACACCTGTTAATACGCTTACCTCCCCGGATCAGGTCCCACGCTCCCCGACACCCGGCATCCGGCCAAAGGCCGGCGAACGGGTGCGGTTCGGGTGGTTAGTGTCCCCGGTTCGATAGGGGCGGTTCTTCGCCGGTACGGGAATATCAACCCGTTGTCCATCGACTACGCCTGTCGGCCTCGCCTTAGGTCCCGACTGACCCAGGGCAGATTAGCTTGACCCTGGAACCCTTGATCATCCGGCGGACGGGTTTCTCACCCGTCATTCGCTACTCATGCCTGCATTCTCACTCGTGTGGGCTCCACCACTGGGTCACCCCGCAGCTTCACTGCCCACACGACGCTCCCCTACCCATCGCACCACCTGAACCAGCGCAAGGCTGGTTGGGTATCGTTGGTGCAATGCCACAACTTCGGCGGTGTACTTGAGCCCCGCTACATTGTCGGCGCGGAATCACTTGACCAGTGAGCTATTACGCACTCTTTCAAGGGTGGCTGCTTCTAAGCCAACCTCCTGGTTGTCTAAGCAACTCCACATCCTTTCCCACTTAGCACACGCTTAGGGGCCTTAGTTGGTGGTCTGGGCTGTTTCCCTCTCGACTATGAAGCTTATCCCCCACAGTCTCACTGCTACGCTCTCACTTACCGGCATTCGGAGTTTGGCTGACGTCAGTAACCTTGTAGGGCCCATCGGCCATCCAGTAGCTCTACCTCCGGCAAGAAACACGTAACGCTGCACCTAAATGCATTTCGGGGAGAACCAGCTATCACGAAGTTTGATTGGCCTTTCACCCCTACCCACAGCTCATCCCCTCCATTTTCAACTGAAGTGGGTTCGGTCCTCCACGCGCTCTTACACGCGCTTCAACCTGGCCATGGGTAGATCACTTCGCTTCGGGTCTAGATCACGCCACTCACTCGCCCTGTTCAGACTCGCTTTCGCTACGGATACCCCTCACGGGTTAACCTCGCGACGTAACACTAACTCGCAGGCTCATTCTTCAAAAGGCACGCCGTCACCCCTCAAGGCTCCGACGGATTGTAGGCACACGGTTTCAGGTACTATTTCACTCCCCTCCCGGGGTACTTTTCACCTTTCCCTCACGGTACTGGTCCGCTATCGGTCATCAGGTAGTATTTAGGCTTACCAGGTGGTCCTGGCAGATTCACACGGGATTTCACGGGCCCCGTGCTACTTGGGTACACGCACCACGCGGCAGCAGCGATTTCGTCTACGGGACTCTCACCCTCTACGGCCCGGCACTCACACCGGTTCGACTATCGCCCTGCACTCACGCGCCCGGGCCGGCAGACCCGGGACGACATGCCCCACGACCCCGATGATGCAACCCCTGCCGGGTATCACACACCATCGGTTTGGCCTCTTCCGCGTTCGCTCGCCACTACTGACGGAATCACTGTTGTTTTCTCTTCCTGTGGGTACTGAGATGTTTCACTTCCCCACGTTCCCTCCACACACCCTATGAATTCAGGTGCGGGTCACCACGCATAACACGTGGCGGGGTTCCCCCATTCGGAGACCCTCGGATCACAGCTCGTTTATCAGCTCCCCGAGGCTTATCGCAGATTACCGCGTCCTTCATCGGCTCCTGATGCCAAGGCATCCACCGTGCGCCCTTAAAAACTTGCCACATGATCACAGAACACACCGACCAACCCCCACCACCAGCCACCACCGAAAACGGCAGCGACCAGCAACTCAGGGGCCGGCGGCGATCAATCACG
>NZ_BMEQ01000067.1 GCF_014636775.1 Kocuria dechangensis | reverse complement strand
CCCGACGCCGGCCGGTCAAGTTGCACGCGGACAAGACCTACGACAACCGGAGGGTGCGCCGCTACCTGCGCCGGCGCGGGATCACCGCCGAAGATCGCCCGCATCGGCGTGGACTCCAGCCAACGCCTGGGCCGCCACCGCTGGGTGGTGGAACGCACTATCTCCTGGCTGCTGGCCTTCCGCCGACTGGCCATCCGCTACGACCGCAGCGCCACCACCATCACCGCCGTGGCGACCCTGGCCATCACCATCATCTGCGCCCGGCGGCTGCCCCGGAAGGACTATTGAAACCACTTCTTACATCTAACCAGTTTCCGACATGCCGGGACTTCTGCTCACATACGGGTCCAGTGCCCGCGTTCCGCTCAGATCCGATGGGCCAAAAAACGTGGGTGTGACGCAGGACGTCGTGGGCATATGTGTGGACACTCCCGGTATGTCCCTTGGCCTTACCGCCCGGTAGCGTATGCAAACACATGTTGCATACGCAACCTTAGCCGCTTTAGTTCTTAGAGAGCTCACGATGAACCCTCCCCCCACCCTCAAGGCCCGCGATGTGGTCGCCTTCGTCAAGGCGAATGTGGTCCTCATCAGCTACGCCATGACAGGTCTTTACGTGCTGCTCCTGTGCTTCATGGTCCTGAGCATGAGCGATGATCTGTCGATTCTGATTGTCTTCGCTGTGCTTGTCATGGCAGTCCCGGCTTTTATGCTCGCGTTGCTTACCTGGCAGTTCAGTACCGGTGAATCGGCGAACCTGAAGGCGTTCGTCGTTGCCGCCTTCGTGGCCTTTGGCCAGAGCCTGTTCAGCCTCAGCATCCTCGCCGGCGGATTGTTCGGCGTAGAGACGTTCCTTACCGCAGTCATCGGCTTGCTAGGAGCACCCCTGGGAGTCCTCCTGGGCGTTTTCACCTGCTTGGGTCTGCTGGCCCGCAGCCGAACTCACAGGCGCGGTTTGACCCGCGGAAGATAGTTGCACGTCCAGAGCGCCCCCACACCGCAGAATGGTGAGACCGACTTGTGGGAGTGGGGCGTTCTTGAAGATGACTTTGATGGCCCTTCCCGGACGAGTGTGAGTGAGCGCTTGCTTGCGGTCCGTGCCACGGCGCCTGTCAGGAGGTTCACATTCCATGGAGGAAAGCGGACCGTAGGCCGGGTAGCGGTCGGGCCAACCCATCGCCAGGGTTACAGGGGTGGAGCTTCGCACACCCGTAGAGGCCGGGTCCACGTGGCCGGGCAGGACACTGCTGACGCAGCCCCAATGCCACTCATATGACCGCGAACCACGAATATGCGTCGAACAGGGGACACCACATGACCGCAGGCGTTGATACGTCCTTCGACTACCACTCAGACACTCCGCCCGGCAAGGACCCTGACGCCTACAGCCCCACCCTTCGCAGGCATCACCAGCTGTTGTGGAGCAAGGAGTTGCCCTCCGGCGCACGCTTCGACCTGGCACCTGAACCCCGTTCGTACCTCGCGCACCGATCCCCTCTGGGGGTCTTCCGCCTTTCCAGTGACGCCATCACGACCAGGCTGCGGAAACGGGCGTCGCGCGTCGTACGCGATCTCCCGGACCACGAGCTGCCTGAGTGGGGTGGCTACACGGCCGGAAGCGCCCTCGTGTTCCCGGGTATCAAAATCGGCCGAAAGCAGACGATCAATGGTGCCCGCGGGTTCAACCGCACGATCGCCGACCGATTCGACCTGACCTTGGAGTGCATCCGGCGCCACTACCTTCGTGAGGAGCCCAACCCCCTCGCCGATGTCCTGCACAGGTATGCAGACTTCTTCGCCCTGTTCGAGGACTTCTCCGGGTACGTCGATTTCTTCCTGCTGCAGGACCTCGTCGAGGAGGATGGCAAGACCATCCGGTTCTTCCACCGGTTCGAGGACTTCCGCACCCCGGCTGTACCGAAGACCGCTGACGAATACCTCCAGTATCTGCGGCTCAGCAACGATTTCATCACCTCCCGCAACCGCAGGATCGACGCGCAACCCTAGGGCGAATCAAGGGCTCACCGGGCGCCCCGGCCCTTGCGACGGAACCTGCCACCCTCGCCGCCGAAGTCGTCGAAGCCCTGCAGGTTGAATACCGGCTCTTCACGGGTCACAGGACTTCCATCGTGTACATACGCCACGAAGCAAGGGACTGTCGCTCTAACGGTGTAAGAGGCGTTTCCATGGTTAGTGGTTCTCCGCTGCCGGCATCCGGTCGGCGAAGGTGATGGCAAAGGCGTTCAGTGCTGGCTTCCACCGTGTGACCCATCGTGTCTGCCCGGTGCCCTTCGGGTCCAGACTCCGCACGACGAGGTACAGGGTCTTCATCGCGGACTGCTCGTTCGGGAAGTGCCCCCGGGCCCGCACCGCCCTGCGGAACCGGGCGTTGAGCGACTCGATGGCATTGGTCGAGCAAATCACCCGCCGGATCTCGAGGTCGTAGAGCCTGTTGCAGAATCGAGTGTCGTCCGGGCGTGGTTTGTCGGTGGTGG
>NZ_BMEQ01000066.1 GCF_014636775.1 Kocuria dechangensis | reverse complement strand
GGGAAGTGGTGATGGCGGGGTCGAACCGTCCGGTGCCGTATCGGGTGCGTGAGCAGAAGATCCTCTGGGCTGATGCGAGCACCGGGTATGGGGTGACGTGGGAGGGTCGGGCGGTGGTGCCGGTGATCAGGGGGCGGCGGAAGAATCCCAGTCTGGCGGATCTGCTGGACACGGCCTTCGCGGCCGGGGCGGAGCGGATCATGCTCACCGGGAAGCTGCCGGTGGCCGAGCCCGGGGCGGCGCACTGGTTGATGGCCGAGACCCCGGGGTGGCGTCACGGGGCGCACTGGTTGGAGGCCCCGCCCACGGGCCGGTACTACCATCAGGCCACCCAGCCGGTCGGGGATCGGCGGGCGCGTCCGCTGGAGGTCGCCACGGCCGCGGCGTGGTTCGGTTCCCGGCGCCTGGGTTTCCACCAGGCGCGGGCGGCGTGGGAGCTGGTGGCGGCCGCGCTGGGGCGGGCCGAGCCGAAGCTGAGCGCGTTGATGAAGTCCCCGGCGGCGACGGGGCAGAACCTGTGGGCGCTGTCGATGCCGGCGAACCTGGACCCGGTCCCGGTGGAGGCCGAGATCGCCGAGGAGATCCACCGCACCTCCGGTCAGCACCACATCGAGCACCTGGTCGCGGGCCCGTCGTTCTCCGAGCACCCGGATTGTCTGCCGCTGATCGATCCCGCATCGGGTCAGGACAGCATGGAGCAGTTCGCCTACATCGACGGCCGCTTCATGTACGCGGGGCTGTGCAACGAGCTGGCCGTGGGCCCGGGCCGGCGGTTGCGCGGGATCGAGGCCCACTACCTGTTCGAGGAGAGCCCCTACGCCCCGGCCCGCTACCACATCCGCTTCACCGTCCCGGCCGGCTGGAACCACCTGGGGATCTGGGGGGTGCAGGTGCCCGGCAGCACCTCGGGGTGGTACTGGCCCAACCGCCCCGGCGCCACGGCTCAGACCTGGGTCGATGCCGCCGAGCTGCGGGTGGGGGTGGCCCACGGCTGGGTCCCCGACAGGTTTGTGGAGGCGGTGCAGTTCACCGCCCAGAAACCGGCCATCCGCGGGCAGGCCCGGGCGGTCGCGGCCCGGCCGCTGGACACCTTCGCCGAGCGGCTGGCCAGCGCCCGGGCGGCGGTGGAGATCGCCGAGGTCGACGAGGCCGTCAAAGAGGCCGCGCGCACGGCGCTGCGGGCGATCCTGCTGGAGACGATCGGGGCGTTCGCCTCCCGCGGGCGGCGCTCCACCGTGAGCGTGTCCTCCGCCTTGGAGGTCCCCGAGGCCTACCAGCACAGCATCCGGGTGTGGGGGTCTCGCATCACCTACCAGGCCCCCTCCCCGGTCACGGACCGGCAGCGGCAGTTCTACCACCCCGAGCTCCCCGCCCAGGTCTGGGGCAGGGCGAGGGCGAGGGTGCTGGACGGGACCAAGGCCGCCCCGGCGGGGGCGCTGCACGTGGACCCGCACCAGCTCATCGGGATCAACGGTGATGCCCTCTACACCACCACCGTGCCCACCTGGGCGCTGCCCACCGCCTGCGGCGGGGCCGACGACGGGCGGGTGGGGAAGCTGCGGCTGAAAGGGGTGCTGCCCGGCCCGCTGCCGGTGCCCGTCACCCGTGCGGCCCGCGAGGCGCTCATGCACCGGGCCGAGGCCGCCGGGCCCGGGCCGGCCTGGCAGGCCGGCGAGGAGACCGGCGAGGAGACCGGTGAGGGGGTGAGCCGGTGAGCGGCGAGCGGCGCAGCGCGGCCGAGCTGATCGCGCAGCTGAAGGAGCAGGCGGCGATGAGCAACCGCGAGATCGCCGCCGCCCTGGGCCGGGACCCCTCCCTGGTGTCCCAGATCGTGCGCGGGAAGAAGTCCGGGGCGCACTTCGTGCGCGCCCTGAGCGAGCTGGCCGGCACCGGCACCATCACCCACCGCCCGCAACGGCGCCGCACCAAGGCCGGGGCGGTGGCCAACGTGCGCGGCCGGGCCGGGGAACCGGCCCACGCCCCGGCCGACCTCGAGCCCAACGCCCGCTACGTGCCCGTGCCCGCCCGCGGCCGCTACGTGGCGGAGAAAACCCACTACCTGCGCTCGGGCGGGCGGATCTATGCCACGCAGTTCCCCAAGACCCGCGGGGCGAAGGGCAACGACGCCGGCTGGCAGCGCGTCGCCCGCCAGCTGCGCTCGGCCGCCCGCCGCCGGTACGGCACCAAGGAGCGCCCGCCGATGCGGGTGTCCTTCGACATCACCTTCTCCGACGGCCGGCAGATGCGCCTGGGCGAGAAGGGCGGCTACGACATCCAGAAGGTCGTGGCCGCCATCACCGCCCACGCCGGCGGCATCGAGGGCTGGATCAAGGACCAGGGCCGGCACCGCTACCTCACCCTGGACACCTCCACCGTGGCGGTCACCGGGGTGCAGATCAGCGTCACCCCCTGGCAGGGCACACCGTGACGCGGCACCACCGGGCCCCACCACCCGCTCTGCCGGTGCCCGCCCTCCCCGGGGGGGGCCTCTATGGTTTCCGTCAAGCGGCCAGGGCCGCTGGTGACGGGGTCTGAAGCTCGGTGGGGTCCTG
>NZ_BMEQ01000065.1 GCF_014636775.1 Kocuria dechangensis | reverse complement strand
AGCACCACAGCGCCTGAGCACCCCGGGTGCTGCCCGGCAGGTGCCTCCGTGGCACCTGCCGGGCAGCCCCCGTTCTGCCGGGGCAGGAAGCCGGCGCTCACCGGGGAGCACCCCTGATGAGCACACCGCCACCGGGACGTTCACCCTCGGCCCGGCCGGCCAACACCCCACGCCCGCCTCGAACAGGACATGCCATGACTGCCACCAATAATCGGATCCATGACCTGACCCTGGTGCATCCCGGGGACCGGATCGAGGTCTGGGACCAGGACCACCTGCGCCATGCCGGCACCGTGAGCCAGGCGGCACCCCACCTGGGGGTGCTGTGGATCCTCGAGGACGCCACCGGGATCCCGAAACTGATCCCCGCCCAGGACCACCGCCTGCACCACGCCCCGCCCGCCTGAGACGAGCGCAGATTCCTGCCTATGGACCTGTACTTGTCCGTCAGGGAGGCCTCCGGTGGGGTGTGTGGTGCCCCAGGACAATTCGTGATGCCCGGTCGGCACGGCTACCCCGTGCCGACCGGGCATCACCGCGTCCGGGCTCGTCGCGTTGCCGCTGGGGTCAGCTGGTGAGCAGCTGCTGGGTGTGTGGTCGAGCAGTGCCCGCCAGGAGCGGGACAAGTGCAGGGCTTGATGCAGCGCAAGGCGCTACGGCTGATCGAGGCGGGGGGCCGGCCACCCAAGGGGCACGTGACCTGGAGATGTCCCGGGCCACTCTTTGCCGCCGCGTCCGGGAGCTTCCGCAGCCGTGGATCTAGGCGGGGGCGTGCAGTTCCAGGGCGATGTTGTCCGGGTCGCGGAACTCCAGGATGTGGCCGGCGCCGATGTCCTTGATCGGCTCGTGGGGGATCCCCAGGCCGTCCAGCACGGCGACCGCGTCGTCGAGGTCGGCCCGGGAGGCCACGGTGAAGCTCAGGTGGTCGAGCCCGACCCGGTCCTCGTCGTGCCGGTCCGGGGCCGATGCCACCGGTCGCAACCCCAGCAGGCCCCCGGGGAAGCGGTAGATGACGCCGCCGAAGAGGAAGCCCAGCTGGTCCTTCGTCGCCTGGTCAGCGTCGGCGGGAGGAGTCTCGAAGGCCGTCTCGAAGCCGAACACGGCGTCGTAGAAGGCGCGGGAGCGGTCGATGTCCGTGACGGTGAGGCGGACGTGGGCGTAGTCGGTGACGTTGATCGGCACGGTGGCCTTCCTGTTCTTCGAATCCTGACCTGTAGAGCCGGTCATGGGGTGAGGGTGGATGGTGGGGCCACGCCGGCAACCCCTGCGGGGCGGTGTCGGGTCAGTCGCCGTAGTGTTCGAAGATCAGGTCCTCGGTGTTCTTGTCCAGCTGCATGGACTTGGCGTGCTGGATCAGCCGGGCCACGGTGGAGGCCTCACCGGCCGGGACGGTGAGCAGGTACTCCTCCACTCCCTCGTCCAGGGTGGGCTCGAAGGTGTAGGAGCCTTCCTGGCCCTCACCGGGCTTGCTGCGGATCACATCGACGTTGGTGACCCGGCGGATGTTCTTTCCCTGACCTGCAGGCATGACGCTCTCCTTACGGACGCACCACCACGGTGGCGGCGCCGGAATCGGACGATCACACCGCGTGCCACCTTCGGCGTGACGGGGACCACGCTAGCCAGCCCCAAGTGCCCGGGCCATAGCTCGGCCCTCCATGACGCGCACCGTGCCACGAAAGAGCTTCAGCGGACCGTGTGAGGCGCCACCACAAGGGTCAGCGCACGAGGGGTTCGGCGGGTCGGCGCACGAGGGGCTCGACGGGCCGGCGCACGGTGGTGCCGATCCTCTGCGACCGGGGCTCCGCACGATCCTTCTGACCCCAGGCTGGTCTAGTGACCCAGGGTGTGGGAGGGGGGAACGCCGTAGGCGGCCCGGTGGCGGCGGGCGAAGTCCCCGGGGTGGGGAAAGCCCCAGCGGGCGGCGATCGCCCCGACCGTGTCCCCGGCGGTGGGGTCCGCGGCCACCAGGTCCTGGTGGGCGGCGGCCATGCGCACCCCGCGCAGGTAGGCGCCCGGGGTGATGCCGGCGTGGGCGCGGAAGACCCGGACGAGCTCGATGGTGGACACCCCGGCGTGGCGGGCGACGTCCTCGAGGGTGATCGGCAGTGACACGGCGGCGTGGATGAACTCCACCGCCGCCGTGTAGGCGCCCTGCCGGGCCGCCACCGTCTCCCGGCGGGCGTGGGGGTCCCCGGTCAGGGGGAAGGCCTCCAGGGTGGCCACCGCCAGCCGGCGCAGCACATCGGCCCGCAGCAGGGCGATGTCGGCGGTGGCCGGGTCGGTGAGGGTGTCGTGGACGAACCGGTAGGTGGCCTGCCAGTAGTCGGCCAGCTGTGCCGAGACCGGGTGCGGTGCACCGAAGCCGAGCATGAGCCGCTCGTCGCCGTAGACGGTGCGGGCGATCTGTCCCAGGGCGTCGGCGCCGAGGTTGGCCGAGTTCACGCCCAGGCCCTCGGATTCCCCGTAGTAGTGCTGCCCGGGCTGGAGCAGGAACAGGTCCGGGCCCGTGCCGGGGCGGTCGTTGATCTCCCAGCGCAGGGAACCGGCGGTCGGGGCGATCACGGAGTAGGCCTGCTGTTGGAGCAGGTGCCCGGCGACGGTGCCGTGGAAG
>NZ_BMEQ01000064.1 GCF_014636775.1 Kocuria dechangensis | reverse complement strand
CGGCGAATCAGCCTTGGACCGGCTCTTGCAAGCGGATTCTGCAACAGGCTCCGTAGTCCAGGAACGGGATGAACTCCGTCCACGCCCCGCGCCACAGCCGGATGACCGCTGGATATCTTCTGCCCCACTTCTCTTCCAGCTCCTCCAGGGCCGCCTCGGCGGCCGCGGCGGTCGGGGCCGTGTAGATCGGCTTCAGGTCCCGGGCGAGCTCCTCCCAGTACTGCCGGGCCGCATAGCGGAAGGTCCCGCGGATCAGGTGGATGATGCAGGTCTGCACCGTGGCCAGCGGGAACACCGAGTTCACCGAGTCCGGCAGGCCCTTCAGTCCGTCGCAGACCACGAAGAACACATCCCGCACCCCGCGGGACTTCAGGTCGTTGAGGACCGCGTACCAGAACTTCGCCGACTCCCCGTCGCCGTCCCCGGCCCACATCCCGAGGATGTCCTTGTGCCCGCCCAGGTCCACCCCGATCGCGGCGTACACGGGCCGGTTGCGGACCTGCCCGTCGCGGACCTTCACCATGATGGCGTCGATGAAGATGGCCGCGTAGACCTGCTCCAGGGGCCGGGCCCACCACGCCTGCATCTCCTCGATCACCCGGTCGGTGATCCGGGTGACGGTGTCCTTGGAGACCTCGGCCCCGTAGACCTCGCCCAGATGCGCGCTGATCTCCCCGGTGGTCAGCCCCTTGGCCGACAGCGACAGCACCACCTGGTCCAGGTCCGACAGGCGGCGCTGGCGCTTCTTGACGATCACCGGATCGAAGGACGCCTCGCGGTCCCGGGGCACCTCGATCTGCACGGGGCCGGCGTTGTCGGTGATCACCGTCTTGGCCCGTTTCCCGTTTCGCGAGTTGCCGCGGTTCCGTCCCTCGGGCTCGCCTTGCTCGTAGCCGAGGTGCTCGTTCATCTCCTCGTCGAGAGCGGCTTCGACGATCATCTTGGTCAGCTGCTTGAGCAGTCCGCCCGGGCCCGTCAGAGCGGCCCCGCTGGCCCTCGCCTGACGGACCAGCTCCCGGACTGCGTCCTGTTCCGCCGCGCTCAGCTGCGGACTCTCTTCCGGCTCGTCACCGGGTGTCGGTGGGCTCACGTCCACCAGTGTCTCGATGTTCTCGCTCATGTCGACCCTCCAACCCCGAAGGGGGTGATTGGGCCTCTTACACCGTTACTGCGATAGTCCCCGAAGCAACGTCGGCTGGAGCGAGCAATGACTCGCAAGCCAGCGGAGGCGAGTTCAGGTGGTGAGTGCAACACCCTGAATTCTGTGGGGTGTCGTCGATGGGCAGGCCGTGGTCGCCGTTGAGTGTTCGTTTAGCCTTCTGGGAAGGGTTGGATGCGGGGCTGTCGGTAGCCGTAGCGGCGCAGGCCGCGGGGGTGTCGCGTCCAACTGCGTACCGGTGGTTGAGCGACCATCAGAAGGTGTTGCCATCGCCGGTTCCGGATTTCAGTGTGCCCCGTGCAGGGCTTTTGTCGTTGCGTGAGCGGGAAGAGATCGGATTTCAGCTTGCCCAGGGCCATGGCGTGCGTCGTATCGCTGCCCTTCTGGGCCGGGCTCCGTCGACCATCAGCCGGGAGGTCGCGAGGAACCGCGTCAGTGACCGGTATTCGCCATCACTGGCGCAGGAGCAGACGTGGGCTCGTGCCCGTAGGCCGAAGCCGCGGAAGTTGGACGGGTTAGCGTGACGGGAACAGGTCACGACGATGCTTATCGACCGGTTCAGCCCGGAACAGGTCGCTGGCCGACTGAAGGTGGAGCATCCGGAGCATCCGGAGATGCAGGTGTCACACGAAACGATCTATCAGGCCCTCTACGTCCAGGGCCGCGGATCCTTGCGCCTGGAAATTGCGACGGCGCTGCGGTCCGGACGGGTGAGTCGGCGTCCGCAAAGGCCGGAGGGCCCTCGCCCGCAACGGTTCCCGGAGATGGTGATGATCTCTGACCGGCCGGCCGAGGTCGAGGACCGCGCTGTTCCCGGCCATTGGGAAGGGGACCTCATCATCGGTTCAACGGCATCGAAATCCGCGATCGGGACCCTCGTCGAACGCACTACGGGATACGTGATGTTGCTGCATCTGCCGGGGGACCACACCGCCCGCACCGTTGCCGACGCCATGATCACCGCGATGAATACCCTCCCGGAGCAGCTGCGCCGTTCGACGACCTGGGATCAAGGAGCGGAGATGTCCCGGCATCAGGAGATCACGATAGCGACCGGTATGCCCATCTACTTCTGCGATCCGCATTCGCCCTGGCAGCGCGGCAGCAACGAAAACACCAACGGGCTCCTCCGCGAGTACTTCCCGAAAAGCACCGATCTGTCCTTCCACGGGCCCGGAATCCTCGAGAACGTGGCCGCTGAACTCAACCGCCGGCCACGCAAACGTCACGGCTACCGAACGCCCGCAGAAGTCCTCGCCGAGCTAGTCTCGAACCCAGTCAACTAAATCCGGTGTTGCAGGCACCACTGGAATTCGCCGGATAGAAAACAACGAAGTTGTGAGACAGGGTGCGAAGCCGAGGACCAGGCGGGCACTGGAGGTGATGATCTGGCCGGACGTTTGCCGGGTCAGCAATGGACGGCACCGACCCACCACTTGAAGGTACGGGGCATAAGAAGTGGTTTCAATAGTCCTTCCGGGGCAGCCGCCGGGCGCAGATGACAGTGATGGCCAGGGTCGCGACGGCGGTGATCGTGGTGGCGCTGCGGTCGTAGCGGATGGCCAGTCGGCGGAAGGCCAGCAGCCAGGAGATGGTGCGCTCCACCACCCAGCGGTGCCGACCCAGGCGTTGGCTGGAGTCCACGCCGATGCGGGCGATCTTCGGCGGTGATGCCGCGCCGGCGAAGGTAGCGGCGCACCCTCCGGTTGTCGTAGGTCTTGTCCGCGTGCAACTTGACCGGCCGGCGTCGGG
>NZ_BMEQ01000063.1 GCF_014636775.1 Kocuria dechangensis | reverse complement strand
TCCGCCCGGGAGAGCAGCGACCAGAGGGCGACGACCAGGGCGGCGGCGCGGAGGACGAGGACGACGAACCGCACGGTGTCCCTTTCCTCGCCCCGACCGATGGCGCCCCGGCCACCGTGGAAGGCCTATGCGCATGTCGGGCAGCGCCCGGTCGATGGCCACTATCGCCTGGGCCAGCACCGCTGCGGCCACCAGGCACACGGCGGGGACGAACCAGAACGCCCCCGACGTCCGGTGCCACGACCCCGAGTGCCTGCCCATGGCCACAACGCAGGGCCCGCACCGTGCCGCCGCTCCACCTATCGGCCACCAGAAAACCGAGGCACTCACCGGGTCCGGTCCTCGAAGCACCCAGCGGGCGGGTTCCTATCGATTGCGTACCGGTCCCGTGCACGCCCCCGGCCGGGTCGCTGGGCATCCCCTGGATTCTTCCTTCCCGCCCGGCGCAGGGTCTTAGCGTGAAGACAGGGAACGGGCCCGGACCCGTTCCCGCCGCACCCGGCAGGAGACACCCCCGCCTCCAGCCACCCCGACCACCGGCCACCGGCCACCGGCCACCGACCACCGACCAGGAACGATGATGATGTCCCACCACGACCACTGGCCCCGCCGGGCCGCCGCCGCCGCAGTGGCGGTGGCCGCCCTGGGGCTCTCCGCCTGCGGATCCGCCGACCCGTCCCCGGGTGCGCCCGCGGAGCAGCTGCTGGACCCAGAGACTCTGCCCACCGGGCCCTACGCCGGGCCCTACGCCCAGGCCTTCGCCGAGGACCTCGAGCACTACGCCGAGCAGGAGGTGAGGCTCAGCGCGGCGGTGGAGACCGTCGTCAACCCTGTGGCCTTCACCATCACCACCCCCGAGGACACCGCCGAGAACACCGGTGAGGGCGGGGCGGTTGCCCCGTTGCTGGTGGTGGAGTTCGACGACACCTCCCCCGCCCTGCGCCCCGGTGATCCGGTCGAGGTCACCGGCACCGTTCATGAGGCCTACAACGTCCCCGACACCGAGGAGAACCTCGGAGACCCGCCGGGGCCGGAGGTGCTCGCCTCCTACGACGGCCAGCCCTTTCTCGAGGCCACCTCCGTGCGCACCCCAGCGCCGCAGACCACGGCCCCCGCCCCCTGACCCGGCTGAGGCCACGTCGCCGGGGTCGGCGCGGTCGCCGACGCCTGCACGAACACCTACCCACGGAAACAGAGGATCACCATGGACATCACGACCCGCACACTCACCGCTGGTGTTGCCGCCCTGCTGACAGCCGGCACCGTGGCCGGGTGCACCTCGGAGACCGAACTGACCCAAGCCGACCAGTCCACCATCCCCACCGAGGAACTCATCGGAGACACCATGACCCTGACCAACGAGGTCCAGGAGGTCCTCGCCCACGGCATCCTCACCATCGGGGAAGAGGACACCGTCATCATCGCCGACCAGCTCCCCGAGAACCTCTCCCCCGGCGACGACGTGGAGGTCACCGGCACCGTGGAGGAGCGCGACGTCTTCACCGTCAACGACCTGGAGGCCCTGCAGCAGGTCACCGACCAGGAGACCGCCCAGTACTTCATCAACCGCGACGAGGAACTGGTGCTCACCGACGCCACCGTCACCCGCACCGACTGACCGCCGCCGCTACACGCAGGCCGGTGGCGTCGCCAGATCGAAGGAGTGCCATGAGGACCATTTCCCAGAGAACCCCGGGGCTTGCCGTGGTGGCGGTGTGCCTGTCCGCCGGTGTGCTGGCCGGCTGCGGCTCATCCCAATCCCCGGCCCCCAGTCCCGGTGCTGAGGCCACTGGGGGCGGGGCTTCCCGCGCGCAGACCGGCGGATCCCCACCGGCCACGCACACAACTCCGGGCCCCGGGGGCGAGCCGACCGGTATGTATGCCGGAGCCTACGACGGGGCTTTCCACGCCGGGTTGTCCTCCTTCAACGGGCAGCAGGTGAGCCTCACCGGAGAGGTCCGGGATCTGATCCGCTCCCGCTCCTCCTTCGAGCTCGCCAGTTTCACCGACCCGGATCTGGACCCCTTGCTGGTCAGCGCCGCCTACGCGGTCCCGGACCTCGAGGTGGGCGACACCGTCGAGGTGACCGGCACCGTGCGGGAAGGTTTCGATCCTCCAGTGGTGGAGGAGGCGGTGGAAGAAGGCGAGGAGGCCGGCTTCTACGACCAGCACCTCGGGCAGCCCTACCTGGACGAAGCACAGGTAGAGATTGTGGACTCCTCCGGTCGGTGATCTGGGGGAGGTCATCGGGGAACGCGGAGTCTTCGAGACGCTACCGCTGCTGGGCCACGTCCTCGTCGTCGGTCGGCGCACTCTTCCGCGTGGCATCAGACGATCCGGCCGCCCGGCCCGGCACTGGCAGGTTTTCCGTCTCCGGCGCCTTCTGCCAGGGCCAGCGCCCGGTGATCTCCAGCTCCAGGGAGAAGCTGAGGAACGTGCGGATCAGCACGATCACCCCCAGCACCCCGACCGATTGGAAGGTGGGAGTGACCGCCACGGTGCGGATGATGTCTGCGGCCACCAACAGTTCCAGGCCCAGGAGGATGGATCGGCCCAAGCCCCGCCGGTAGCGGTGATACACCCCGTCCCTGGCTCCCGTACGCAGGAGAGCGTCAGCGGCGATGAGGGTGGCCAGGGTGGCTCCCAGGACGATGGCCGCCACACCGGCCACATCGACGGCCTTGCCGATGCTCTCCAGGATCTCCAGGAAACCCACGCTGCTCCCCCTCCCCTGTTCCACCCGGATCCGACCGGCACCTGCTCAGGGCCACGTGATCAACGGTCTTGTGGGAGGGGAGACTACACGGGGCACTCCACCGGCCTCACGGAGGAGGCCAGGTCCTTGTCATGCGCCATTCCCTGATCCGTGGCGGGCGGAGCGTGCAGTGAGGCCCTCAACCGTGGTCAGCCCTTCCGGGCGGCGATGGCGCCGTCGTCGACCGGGGACTGCTGCGGGGACTCCGCGGCCAGCTCCGGGTGGTGGAGGTCCAGCGCCGG
>NZ_BMEQ01000062.1 GCF_014636775.1 Kocuria dechangensis | reverse complement strand
GGGGGGGGGCGGCGGGCTCGGGCGCTCCGCGCCCGCCCGGCCCCCGGCGCTCCGCGCCGGGGCGGCCCTCCGGGCCGCTGGTGGGTGGGTGATCGGGTGTCGTAGGCGGCTCACCGGGACGGCCCTCGCCCTGCGCTCCGCGCAGCGCGGGCCGCCCTTCGGGGTGTCCGTGGCTGAGTGAGGGAGGGCAGAACACACCCCGCGCGAGTGGACACCTGGAAAGAGAGCCTGGGACGAGCGCGTAACACCCCTACCCCGTTGGGCGGCCCAGCACCGGCCCCTAGCCCCTTCACGTCCTCCCCTCGAGGACGCCCCTGGACGAACCACACCCAGAGGCCGGCCCCGCCGCGCCTACAGAGCCCGGCTGGGAGCCCAACATTTTCCGCATGCATGCACGCATGCCCCACAGAATCCCGCAAACACGCCCACCACTTCCCCCACCCTCGAAAGCCACCCCCAAACACACACGGCACGCCAGGGCGGCCTACCAGGCCGCCAGCAAGTGCCTGCCCGGGTGTCCCAGCAAAACGCCCTCGCACACCGCTCACGCACAGCCCAAGACGCCCCTGGGAGGTGTCCTCGACCTGGTACAGAGGACAGAGTTGCCCCGGGGTGGGGCGTGCGTGGGAAAGGGCCTAGGAAGAGGGTGGGCCCCCAGCGCGCTGCCCGGCCCCACCCACGAATCCCCTTACGCCATCGCCTCAAGGACACCCAGGCTGAAAGCCCACTAGAAGGCCCCACCCCTACCCAGCAAGCCACTCAAGGCCTCAGCGGGCCCTCCATCGCCCTGGCGCCCCTGCAACATGAGCAGAACACCCTATTTTTCGCATGCATGCACGCAGAAACACCCCCGGCATGAGAACAGTCCCCCGTCAGAAACCCTCGGGAGCTGTTCTCACCAAACAGACCTACCTACCAGCTGTTTTCAGTAAATGCTTTCCTAAATCCAAAGTCTTCATGTTGCACCTTTTTATCATCTTGAAGCAAGCCGATATTTGGTAGCCCAGGAATGATAAATTCTTTTGGTTCATTTAGATTGCGAACCTCAAATCCATGCCGCTCATAACATCGCCTCAGCTTGGCATCATCACCTTCCGCCCACCCAAACCAGTCCGCCACACCAGTTGCCCGCTCGTGATCCTCCATAGCTTTTAGCAAAAGAGATCCGATACTTTTATACCGGTAGTCGGGGATTACAACAATATGAGCCAGATTTCGAATGCGTCGTGCGACTTCAAGAACTGCTTCTACACAACTTATGCCGCGCTTCATCGCATAAGCACGACACTACATTTGACCTCAGGGCGGCATTTGGGATGGAATTCGCGCCCCCAATGATTTGTCCGTTACCGCCCTTGATTGTATAGCAAACGGCGTCTTTGGAGTAAATTTCGTTCGGATTTTTGGCACTGCGGTAGCCCGTGGACCCCATTTGATAGTGTATTTGTGGAAATATCCATTACTTATCCGCGCTTCTGTCGAGGTAACGACGCGAGTGATTGTCACACCCGCACATTCCGCCGAAACCCCTCCGGTATTCCCGAAAACTTCGTCGTGCGCGCAGTTAATTATTCTTCCCTTTTCCGCTTTGCGGTCTCTCGTTCCCACGCCGCCTGCTTTTTTATTTCGTACCATTGGCGCCCCCATGTTGAGAGTCATCATCAGTATTTAAGCGTTCCCATCCTTCTGCGCGGACCGGTAGGCGCCCTTGACGTGCTAGTGGATCCGGCCGCGGTCGGAGACGTCGTAGCCGTTGACCTTGACCCGGATCGCAGCGGCCTCCCCGCTCTTGCCCTGCGTAGCGCGGGAGGTGGAGCGGGTGGTCGGCCCTCGGGGCAACTCTTGCGTACCGCGCTGCTGTACAGGGCCAGCACTTCGCGCAATTGCTCGGCGTTGACGGTGCTCAGATCAATTTCGTAGTCCCGGCCGTCGAGGCCAAACCGGACGGTTTCTGCCGCTTCGGTGTCGTCGATATCCCCGATGGGGATGATCTGCACGTCCTCGCCGTCTATTACTCTTTCTCGCTTTGGCCAGATACCCGCTGACATCCATGTTTATACCGTGGATGTCAGTTGGCGGCTCGGGCTTTGCGAGCGCCCGTAGCGGGTGGGCCTTTTCCGGTGGTGTGGCACTTTGGGGTGTGATCTTGTCCCCGGGGTGCGGGACTTTTCGGCGGGGGATGGGGCCCGGGGGCTGGCCTATGAGGAGTCCGCCTTGGGGAGGTTCATGTCGGGGGCCCTCATGGCGGCAGGACTGAGGTGTTGCATCTGCGAAACTGCGTCCGTGGTGTTTGCTCCCCGCTCTGCTCGGCTGTCTGCTGCCCTGGTCTGTGTGCTGGCGGTGAGTGGGGTGCTCCGATCAGAATCCGAAGGTTGCCCCACCGGCAGAGGCTTCTGTACCGGCGAGCGCAAGTAGTTTTGCGGTGCTACCCATCACGGGTTTCCCGGCTTCGTCTGCGGGCGCGTCCGCGGAGCCGAGCGGCATTCCCTCGCCTTCGGTGTCGCCCTCCGTGCCGGCGGAGCCGGCCGTGGCGTTGGAGCAGACCTTCATCTCCCCGGACGGTGCGCTGAGCTTCGGCTACCCCTCCGGATGGACGGTTGCGGTGCCGGAGGAGGCCTCCGAGGAGGTGCGACGGTGGGTGGTGAGTGACGCCGCTGAGGAGCAGGTGCTGTCGCTGATCGTTCGCCCGGATGAGGGCATGTACAAGGTCAGCCCGCCGCTGACCCCGCTGGTGATCCCGCAGGGGCAGATCCCAGGAGTGCTGGAGGGGCTCGGGGCCCCGGCCGTGGCGGCGGTGGCCGCCTCACCGGGGCAGAGCGTGGGCGGGAACGCCAGTGTGCTCTACGGGATGACCTGGGCCACCGGGGCGGACCCGGTGTTCGGGGACATCCGCTGGGGCGAGGGGTATCTGCTGTCCTTCTCCGGGCACCAGATGCTGGGCCCCCACACCGAGGTCGACATGGCCGCCGAGGCCGAGGAGTTCGCCGGTGGCTCCCGGTTCCGCACCCAGATTCTGCGCATCCTCCAGTCCCTCACCGCCACCGCCGCTCCTGCGGCTGCCCCCCGGTGGGCAGGAGGCGCCGGCGGAGACCCCGGTGGGCAGGAGGCGCCGGCGGAGACCCCGGCGCCCACGCCAGGTCCCGAGGGCAGCACCGAGGCCGCCTGCACCGGGGTGCAGTACACCTACGAGAATCTCCAGGGCATCACCTGCCCGGAAGCCAAGGCGATCCTGCAGGTCGTCACCGACACCGGCGAACCCATCGGCGCCCGCGCCCACCGTTCCCCGGCAGTGGTTGAGGCCATGAAAACCCGTCCCGGGGAGCCCCACGTGGCGCCGCTCAACGCCATGGTCCGCGACATCAACACCGATCGGGGACTGGACCGGCGAGCGCCCTGGTTCGACCCGGGTGACGGCGGGATCCATGCCGAAGTGCTGTTCCTGCTGGAATGCCCCGGGGGG
>NZ_BMEQ01000061.1 GCF_014636775.1 Kocuria dechangensis | reverse complement strand
GCTGCGGCCAGCTCCTGAAGGATCGAGCGCAACCGTGCCTCGTCGTTGGGCAGCGCCTTGTCGTAGACGGTTTTCCCGGCGGCCGTCACGGCCACGGCGTGGTGGTCGGACTTGCCCACGTCCAAGCCGATGAACACGACTGGTCGCTGATCCTCCATGGTGGTTTCCTCCTCGGCGTGGGCCCACAGGGCGTGCCGGCCGGCCGGGTGGTGGTCACGCTCGGCATCCACGTTACGAAGGTCCCGAAAGGGTCTCGCCTCTATTAGCGATCCGTGACCACCGGACCGGTTGCCGGTGACAACACCGCCTTCGATCATGGGCGACTGGGGGCAACGATCATGCCGGCAACCGGCCGGTCAGCACCCCTTCATCCTGGCGGATTTGGGGGTCACGAAGAAGGTAACGGGGTGGGGACCTGCCCGGTGGGGACCTGCCCGGTGGGGACCTGCCCGGGGCTGAGCCTGCCGGGCTCCCCACGCGCGGACAGCCCCGGACGGGGAGGACCGGCGGGGGGAGCTGATCGCTGCGCTGGCCCCGCCCCCCCGCCCCGGCACGGGGTCCTGGCGGGTGATCCCGGGGGCTGTCGGCCCCCGGGATCACCCGCCGTGGTGAGCGCCGTGGCCCGCCCGGACCACGCGGACGAAGCGACCGCGGCGACGGTCCCGCGGGCCGGACCGAGGGGCCCGGCCTGCGGGGGTCGTGGCCTGCGGGGGGTCGTGGCCGGCGGGCAGCGCCGGCGGATCCAGCGCACCCGGCACCAGCGCTGGCAGCAGCAGGCGCACCCTCTGCCCCGGACAGGCCCTGAGGAGCTGTTCCCTCCGTGGCCGGTCGGGCCGGTGTGAGGAACGGCGTGATCACCGGGCCCACCGCCTCGGGGTCGAGGGTGGGGGTCTGGCCCTGGAGGACGCCCAGCGTGCCCTCGGGAAGGCGGCCGGCCAGTGTTGTCGCCGCACTCGGTGAGGAGGGGTGGGCTGTGGGATCCGGGAGAGGTGGGCGGCGGACCCGTGAGCTCCGCGGCGCTCGCACCCCCGGAGGCCGGGGCCTCCGGGGGTGCGAGGTCCAGGAGGTGCTCGGCACCGCTCAGCACGGTGGCGGCGACCAGCCCCCCCCCGCCGGTGCCCCGCCGGTGCCCCGCCGGTAGTCCGCCTCCGGCACCACGGCGGAGCGCTGTGCGGTGAGGCCGTCGGTGACCCCGACGGTGACCCCGACGGTGACCCCGACGGTGACCCCGGCGGCCCCCGCGCTCGCCGGGATGCTCTGGGCCCGCTCCACGGCGGGGAGGTCCACTGCGGGCGAGCTGGTGGCCGGTGAGGCGGTGCTCCGCCCCCATCTGCCGGCCCAGGCTCCGCAGTGCCGGTGCCAGGGTGGAGGCGGGGGCCGTCACGTCTGCGGGCAGGGCCATGGTGATCCGGGCGCCGGTGCCGGCAGGGGTCCTACGAACCTGGGCCGCGGGGGCGGAGGAGTCGAGGACCGGGGTGCTCGCCAGGGCAGGAGACGGGGCGGCAACGCTCACGAGGGCTCCACCAGCGGGGAGGGGGGCGTCTCCGGAAGGTCACCCCCCCCCGGTTGCTGACCGTCAGCGATGGCTGGGGCGGGGCGCGCCCCGGGGGTGCCTCAGGGGCTCCTGCCGCTGCCCCCGGGCCGGCCCTGGGCCGGGGGGCTGGGTCGAGCACCGGGGGTCCCGGCCGAAGGCCCACCGTCGGCGTCGGGCCCACCCGCCCTCGCGACGGACCCGCCCGACCTCAAGCCACCTCAGGACCGAGGCCACCTCAGACGCAGGAGAGCCCCGCACCCCAGGGACAGGACCACACCCCGGACCCTGGACAGCGCACCCGCGCGACCCGGGGGCGCACGGGCCCTCTCTGCTACGCCGTGCTCTCGCGCTCGCCGGTCTGCTCCTCGCCGGGGGTGACGGGTTCCCCCGGCACGCGCTGATCGCTCTTGTCGCCGGCTCATCCTGACCGCCCGAGACGAACCATTCACCTTTGCGCATGAACGGGACGAGGGGCAGGGGACGAGAGGGCACAGACAGCACGGCCGCAGGGCAGGGCCCGGTCAGAGGGAGACCACCGGCGGGCCCGCGGCACGGGGGAGTCCTCCACCGGCTCCGCCCACCGGGACCCGAGCGCCTCCCCCCTGGCGGTGAACCGGTGGCAGCACTACGGGAAGGACCGCCTGTACGGGGAGCACCCCCGGCGATGTGACGCTGGGCTGGTGGGAGCTGGCCGGCGATGAACCCCACCCGGCCCCCCGCCGTTCCTGCCCGCCCTGGCGGGCGCCGTGGCGGGGTGGAAGGCCCCGGCAGCACCCCGGGGAACCACCGGCCCCGCCCCGCCATCCCGCCCGTCCTGCGCGAGAGGCAGCACGGCCACTCCCGTCCCTGTCGCGGAGCGGAGTGCTCCTGCGGAGGCAGATGCCGTCTTCGCGCTCGCCGCGCCGTCGACGCCGGCCCAGGACGAGCCGGCGTCCGGCCTTCCGCACCCGTTCCTGCCCGCCGCCACCGGCGGGAGCACCGGACCCCTCACCCGCGCGTGGGTCGATCCGGCCGCCCCCGGAGCCCCGGGGCGCGAGCAGGCCCGGGCGGGGCGGTCGGGCCGCACCGGTGAGGACGGTCCTGGCCGGTCTGCTGGGGGTGCGCACCGCCGAACGTGCCTGGCGGATCGGGGCCGAGGGCCAGGTGAAGGTCCCCGCCCCGCCGGCCGAGGCCGCCCCGCGGGATCCCCGGTGGCGGGTGATCCACGCCGTCGGCGGTCGGTGCGAGGGGCGCCGGCATCGACCACCTCGTCAGCGGCCCCGGCGAGGTGTTCACCGTCACCGCCAAGCCCCACCCCGGGGGACGGATCGGGGTCGGCGGGGACACCGTGCTGGTCAACGGTCACCGGCAGGCCTCTGTGCGCACCAGCCGCCCCGGGGCCGTCCGCCCTACCGGACTCCTCAGTACCGCCTGCGGCTTCCCCTGTGCCCGCAGCGGGTGTGATCGTGACCGTCCACGCTGCGGACGTGGTCCTCGCACAGCAGCCCCAGGGCGTGTCGGTGGTGCCCCTCCACCAGATCACCGGGTTGGTTGCTGCACCGCAAGGCGACGGTCCACCCGCCCGGGATCCTCGAGGCCGTCCACGGGGCGGCGCGGCGCTCCACCACCTGGCGGTCACAGCCCCGGCAGTGACCGGTGAGTTTCCGGCGGGCCCGCCCGAGGTTCGACACGGCACGCACCGGGGCGTCCCCACCCCTCCCACGCCCAGGGTCCCGGTGAGCCCCAGCTCTCCTCCGGGCCCTGGCGAGCACTGCCAGCACGAGGGGCGCAGGGCCTCGTGGTGGCCATGGTCGATCCGATCCTTCCCGCCTTTCTTGGCTTAAGCAATGGGTCATTTGTGGGGGCTGTCGCCCTCACCGTCCGGTCCGGCTTCATGGAGGCACTGAGGAACCGGTTCCGCCCCCGAGTCCACGGGTCCCCGGCATCGTGCCGTGGCCCGGCACGCCCCAGGACGTGGCCCAAGGCCGGACGATCAAGGATCCCGGGTCCCTGCCCTTGACCGGTGAGGGCCCCCGAGCAGTGGAGGCTGGTGTCCGATGACCACCCCGATGCACATCGCCCGCCTGGCCGAGGCCCAGCGGATGGGCCGGCGCGCCGGATGGACCCATCGGATGGTGATCAACGATCTCGACCGGCCCGCCCAGCAGTGGGGTGCGTTGTTGGCGGCCCTGCGCGTGAACCCGTGGGCACCTGGTCAGTACCCGCAGACCGACGTCACCGCCCAGCAGGCCGGGGAGTACGCCGCCCAGTGGGAGCGCGGGTTCGTCCTCGGCGACCACCACGCGGTGGCCCAGCTGCGCCACCGCGCCACGGTGCGGGCCACGCCCCACGC
>NZ_BMEQ01000060.1 GCF_014636775.1 Kocuria dechangensis | reverse complement strand
AGCCAGACACCGGGTGCGAAGAATCCAACCACCGCAACACCTGCGGCACCACTCACCCTGACACTGAGCCCCCATGCTATGCCGCAGATCACACCACCGGAGCCGACGTTGACCGCCCCCTGGACCCTGGATGTGGTGTCCCCCCGCTGGGGCATCTGGACTTGTGCCCAACGGTGCCCAGATCCACGGAAGACGCTCCGGTGATCAGTAGTCCGGGCCGGTGGTGCTGCGGGCGGCGGGTTCACGCCCGAGGCAGGACAGCCCGACCATGGTCGCGCCCAGCAGCAGGTGCAGCCAGTCGTCGGCGCTGTTCACGGGCACGACGTTCGCCGTGGACTCCTTGTCGATCACCAAGCCGTAGAGCCACAGGAGCAGGTAGATCGCCCCGCCCCAGCGCAGGTAGGCCCGGGCCCCGGAGAGGGTGCGGGCCAGAGCTAGCCCGACGATCCCGTAGAGCAGGTGGAGGAGGTTGTGCAGGATCGAGACCTGGAAGACGCCCAGGAGCAGGGCCTCGGAGGAGTGCCCGGCGAAGCGCAGGGAGTCGTAGCCGGTGGTGATCCCGGGGACGAAGCCCAGGACCCCCACGAGCACGAACACGGCCCCGTAGGCCACGGCGTCGGTCCGGACGGGAGAGCGGCGGGCGGCGGGAGCGGCCATGGTCTGTCCTCTCACCGGTCGTGCACGGGGACCGGGAAGGTGGCGCCCACCTCCGGTGGATCTGAAGAACCTGGTGGCCAGGACCGGCTCCGTGCCCGGGCGTGTCCAGGCGGTGGACCCTGTGCGGTAGGCCGGGGACACGGGCCACCTGCCCGCCGGTGGGGGCTGGGTCAAAACGACGCGCACCGGTTGGGTGTGGGCCTCGAGCTGGTCGTGCTCGACCTCCCAGCACAGCAGGTCCAGCGCTGCGCCTTCGAGGTGGTCGATCCCGGTGAGGTCGATGACGACCTCGGTGTCGGCGGTGAGGCTGCGCATGCGGCGGATCAACGGGTACAGGGTCCGCTGGTTGGTCTCCGTCAGGCACCCGGTGGTGAGCAGGCGCACGCGGCTGTGGTCCGGGGCGATCCGGACGAGAACGGACAGTGGAAGGTCCACAGCGGGGCTCCTGGGCCGGGGGAAGTGGTGGCCGGTGGCTGGACCTGCTGCCAGGGTAGGCGGGCCCGATCGTGCTGACCAGAGTCGTCGTCCCCCGGGGCGCTCCGACCCCCGGCAGGGTCCGTGTGGCCGGGCGCCGTGCGGCGATCTCATGGTGGTGGGCCCGTCTCAGGGCAGCACCCGGTTGCTGCCCGGCGCCGTGGTGCGCCCGCGACAGCCGCCCGGTCTCGCACCCGGTCTCGTGGTACGCCCGCGACGGCCGCCCGGTCCCGGTGGCCATCCTCTCCGGGCATCGGGGCCGGTGAGGGCCCGCACCGCACCGACAGCAACCACGGCACGACCCACCTGGTCATCCCCGCACACCTCTGGGCCCCAAGTGCCGATCCCCAGGCCCGCATGGGGCCCCGGGGATCGGCGCATCGGCACAGCGCGTGGACTCCTCCAGCGCTGCACCGCCTCCGGTGCTATTCCTTCTTGAGCTTGTCCTGGACCGCACCGGCGGCCTTCTCCACGATGTTGGGCTGGGCGGTGGTGCCGTAGAAGCGGGCGTCGGGGTGGGTTGGAGGAGGCATCGGCACCCCGGCCATGGGCTCGGGGCGGTAGCCGAAGGTGCCGTTGCCGTCCGGGGTGGGCCCCGAGGCCCACGAGCCCTCGGCGGCGGCGGCCCCGTCGGAGAAGTTGTAGTAGTCGTAGGAGTAGCCGGTGGCCTCCTTGGACTGCGGGAAGTTCGAGGGCACCGGCAGCTGCTCCAGGCCATCCTCCTGGATCTCCCTGACCGCGGCCATCCACTGGTTCTGGTGCATGGTGTCCCGGGCGAGCAGGAAGGAGAGCATGTCTCGGATCCCGTGGTCGTCGGTCATGTGGTAGAGCCGGGCGACCTGGGTGCGGCCCTGCATCTCGGCGTTGACGTTGGCGGTCATGTCCGCCAGCAGGTTGCCGGACGCGGTGACGTAGGAGCCGGACCAGGGGTTGCCCATGGAGTCCACCGGACGCGCCCCGGCCCCGGCGACGATGGCGTGCTGGAGGTCGGTGCCGCCGATCACCGCCGCCACCGCCGGATCGGACTGCACAGCGTCGTCGGTGATGCCCAGCGGGGCCTTCTCCAGCAGCTGGGCGATCATGGTCGCGAGCATCTCGATGTGGCCGAACTCCTCGGCGGCGGTGCCGAAGAGCAGGTCCCGGTACTTGCCGGGGATGTGGGCGTTCCAGGCCTGGAAGCTGTACTGCATGGCCACGGTGATCTCCCCGTACTGGCCGCCGATCACCTCCTGGAGCTTGCGCGCGTAGACCGCGTCGGGGGCCTCCGGGGTGGCGTTGTACTGCAGCTTCTGCTGGTGGAAGAACATCCTGACCTCCGTGATCGACTGCCTTCAGGTGGCCGCCACCGGGGGTGGAACCGGGGTCAGCGCGGCCGGTGGGGGTGACGACCACGGTAGTGAGTCGACACCGTAATGGGAAGATTGCTGATGATATTTTGGGGGCGGCCATGTGTTCTCGGGCGACCCTCCGGGGACCTGTGCCGGCGAGGGCCGGGCCGGCTGGGCCACCCCTCCTGCGTAGATGCCACCCAGACGTGCACGTGCAGCCCGCACACCATCAGGTCCCGGGCCGGGTGCACGTGCGGGCCCACCGGCAACGGGGAAGTGGCCAGGGCCACTGCCCGGACTCCGGCAGCACAGGCCGCCCGGTCGGCCAGGGCACGCCCGGCCACGACGTCGGCCTGCACTCCCCGCAGGCTCCGGTGGGGAGGGGTGAGCATTTCGAGCATCTCTTGCTGCAGCTACGCGGTCAGCTTCGGCCCGCCGCCGGCAACGATGCGCCGGTAATGCTCCAGGACAGGGCAGGAAGCCGCGACCGGGGCGCCGGTGATCGCGTCGACCAGGAGGAACTCCTTCCCCCCCCCCCCCCCCGAAAGAGCGCACGGCGTGGGTGTTCACCTCGCTCCTCCACAGGGGCGGGGCGTGCCGCTCCTGCCGGTGCTGTGAGGGGCGGCGGACATGGGCGGCAGGCGCAGGGTCTCAGTCTCGATGACCTCCCCGGCGACCTCGGCGAGGTCACGGTCGCTGTCCTGGGCTGTCGTGCGTAGCATGTCGAACGCTTCCTCACGACTCAGCCCGTAGCGGCCCATCAGCACCCCGATCGCCACCCCGATCTGCTGGGCTGCGGCCAGCTCCTGCTCCCGTCGCCCCTGCTCCCGTCGCCCCTCCTGTGGGTGGCGCAGCTGTGTGGTCACCGCCTGCACGGCTTGGCAGGCCAGCAGGGCACCGGTCCAGATGTGAGGGCCGGTGAAGGCGTCGGGGGAGTCCGCGTACAGGGTCAGAGCGACCGTGGTCGCCGGATCCTGGGGCAGGGGCAGGTGGTAGGCCACCAGCCCGGCCACGTTCAGACGTTCACGGGCCTGGGCCGCCAAGGCTGGCCAGCGGCGGTCCCGGGCCAGGTTCTCCACCAGGTGGATGCCGCCGCCGGGGGCGGGGTCCACGGCCGGGCCCGAGCCCAGCTCGTGCTGGAGCGCATCAGCCTGGGCGGCCATCGGGGCGGTGGCCACCAGGGTGCGGAACCGCCCGGGGCCGGCCATGCTCACACTGGCCCACCGGGCTGCACCCACGTGGTGCACGCCAGCCTGGGCGATGGCGGCCACCGCCCGTCCGCCGGAGCCCGGCCGCCGGTGCAGGGCGGTCATGACCTGCTCGATCTGGGTCAGTTGTACCGAGGCGCTGATCCGCGGGGCCCTCATGCCGCCCACGACTCCTGGGTCTGCAGCCGATGATGGGACCGGGCGGGTGCGGGATGGTGGTCGGGCAGGCCGTTGGGAACGACCTCCTCGACCGGGCTGGGCCCGTCCACGGTGTCGTCGTGGTCGACGGCCCAGCGCAGCAGGTCCACAGCGGCCGCCTCAATGTGTGTCGCGCAGGTGAGGTCGATGCTGACCGTCACCGGCGGGATCAGCGTCCTTGCCCGGTGGATCAGCGGGTGCAGCACGTGCTGGTTGGTCTCGGTCAGGCACCCGGTCACGACCAGGCACACATAGGCGCCGTCGAGGTCGACCTGGACGAGCACGGAGAGCTTGTGGTCCATGAGAAACATCCTTCAACGCATGCACGGAATCTCATGGCCACCTTCTTGACCTCTCCCCACGGTACGCCCGTTACCCCAGGTCGACCAGGCATTTGCACGGATTGCACACCGGACTGATCGTCGAAGAGTCCCTCCTTGGCGAGCCGCTGCGAGAGCGCCCAGGACCACCGAGCTGAGTTCTCGGTGCAGGATGCTTGGCTGGTGGGGGATGTGCGTGGTTACAGTTGAGGCGTGGTCGAGCAGCTGGCCCGCAGTGCGCTGCTGTTGATGAAGGATGCCCCCGTGGACCACAGACTCCCCGTGAAGACCGAGGTCGCCGGTCGCGATGACGCCTCCGATGAGGCGACTGCCCGGCGCCCCACTACGGATCCGGCAGTGCTGGGCGCCCTCGCCGACGCCCGCTACGTCCTGCCCCTGAAGTGGGCGGACGACGACGGCCTGGACGGGCTCGCCC
>NZ_BMEQ01000059.1 GCF_014636775.1 Kocuria dechangensis | reverse complement strand
AGAAGCGCCGGCACGGGGAGTTCCAGGCGATCACCGGCTCCGAGCGCGGGGCGGCCTACTTCGCCGAGTCCTACACCGGCTGGCCGGACACCAGCTCCCAGCCGCGCCGAAGCGCTTCGGAGAGTGAGCTCCTGCAGCGGCTCTGAGCTCCGGGGGACGGGCCCGGTGGCACTGCGACCCAGTGCCACCGGGCTCCCTTCGTGGAGGCGCCGGCACGACGATGCCCGCCACCGGTCGCGCAGGCCCGGTGGCGGGCATCGTCGTGAGCTGCGTCGAGAACGAGCGGCGGCCCGTGACGGGCTAGGCGACCACCGCTTCTCCGGCGGGCTCGTGGGCCACGGACCGGTCGGCGACGGTGCAGCCGGCCAGGTACCCCATGGTCATGATGGGCCCGAGGGTCGCGCCCGCGCCGGGGTAGCCCGCGGCGAAGGCGCTCTCCGTGGCGTTGCCGGCGGCGAACAGGCCCGGGATCGGCCGGTCGTCCACGTCCAGGACGCGGCCGCGGCCGTCGGTGGCGATGCCGCCGTTGGTGCCGAACGCGCCGTTGACGACCTCCAGGGCGTAGAACGGCCCCTTCTCCAGCGGCCCCAGGGACGGGTTGGGCCAGGGGCACGCCTCGTCACCCCAGTACCGGTCGTACGCGCTCTCCCCGCGACCGAAGTCCGGGTCCTCCCCCTTGGCGGCGAACTCGTTGAAGCGCCCGACGGTCGCGGCGAGGTTCCCGGCGGGGACGCCGATCTTCTCGGCCAGCTCCTCCAGGGTCTCCCCCTGGACGAGGTACTCCGGGGTGGGCATGCCCGCACGGTGGGCCAGGATGCCGTAGCGCTCGAGGTAGCCCTGGTCGAAGACCACGTGCGCGGGGGTGTTGAGCGTCTGGTTGTTGGCCGAGTCCCAGGACTGCAGGCACCGGGCGAGGTCGTTGTAGTTCTGGGACTCGTTGGCGAATCGCCGGCCGTGGCGGTTGATCATGATCGACCCCGGCCCCTGCCGCTCGAAGCGCAGCAGCGTGCCGATCGCCTGGCCGTCCCGGGTGTCGCCGGTGACGGACATCGGCGCCCACCAGGCCTCCCGCGTGCCGCGCGTCTGCCCGCCGAGACGCTGGACCATCTTCAGCCCGTCGCCGGTGTTCGAGGGAGGGGAGCACATGGTGTGGAGCCGCGAGGCCAGCATCGAGTCGGCCAGCTTCCGGTCCCACTCGAAGCCGCCCGTGGCGACCACCACGCCGGCTCCCGCGGCAACCGTCTCGCCGCTCTCCAGCTCCACGCCGGTGACCCGCTCCCCCTCGGTCAGCAGCCGGGTGACCCGGGCCTGGACGGCCAGGGTCACGCCGTCCCGCAGGCAGCTGGCCAGCAGCATCGACACCAGCGCCTGGCCCTTGGCCACCATCCCCGCCGCATCACGCTCCTGCAGCCTGTCCCAGGGGAACTTCGTGAAGGCGCCCCACTCCTCGTACTCCTGCATGGTGAACGGCAACCGCCCGTCCGTGCGCACGTGCTCGCGCAGCGCCCCCAGGGCCTCCTGCGCGTTGAACAGATGCGGCTCGATCGTCCGGCCTCCGTCCACAGCCCCGGGCAGGTCCTGTCGGTAGTCCGGGAAGTTGTCCAGGAAGATGAACCGGACCCCGCACTCCTCCTCCACGAAACGCAGCATCGCGTCCCCGTGCTCCAGCGCCGCGTCCACTAGCTCGTCGCGACCACGGCCGCGGGCCACGGCGCGGACGTACTGGTGGGCCGCCTCCAGGGAGTCCTCCAGCCCGGCTTCGCGCGCGTGGTGGTTGGCCGCCACCCAGAGCATGCCCCCGGAGACGGCAGAGGTGCCCCCGAGCAGCCCGGCCTTCTCCAGGACGATCACCGACCTGCCGGAGCGAGCGGCCGTGGCTGCCGCGGTCAGGGCACCGGCACCGGATCCCACCACGACCACGTCGTAACGATCCTCAAGGGTTCCGTTCAGAGTTTGCATCAATACGCCTTCCAGGTTCTCGCGCTGCGGATGCATGGCCCCGGCTCCGTCGAGGCGGGCGCCGGAGGCGCAAACCCTGAGGAAACGTGCCGAGGTGACCCATGTCTCACACCACAGTGACAGCGGCCACGGCGAGGACGGCCCGTGATTCCCGATGAACGGGGGTTCTCAGATCACGGGTGAAGGACGGACCGACACCTCGGAGCAGCGGGCGGAGACCATCCCTGACCGCAGTTCGGCCCCGAGGACCGCGGCGCGGTCCTCGGGGCCGAACTGCGGTCCTCGGGCCGGGGGTCACAGCATGCTGGTGTTGATCCGCTTCTGGTGCCTGCGGGCGATGTCGTGGGCCCGGAACGGCCGGTGCGGACGCTCCCGGTGCGGCGGCTCCTGCCCCTCGTGGACGAGCGCCACCGGGCACGACGGGCCCCCGTCCGCCCGGTGCGCCGTGGCGTCGAGCACCTCGGCGAAGGCGTCGCGCTCGTCGGTGCCCACCACCAGCAGGGCGGCGCCGTCGGAGGCCACGACGAGCGCCTCCGCGGCGCCCTCGGCCACGGAGCGCGACTCGAGGTCCGCCGGGAGGCACGCGAAGGCCCTGTGCAGCAGCGCCTCCGTGGCACTCCGGGGGTCCTGGGTCGCGGGTTCGACGCTGTGCAGCACGTGCAGGTGGGCGCCCCGGAGCTCCGCCTCGGCGGCGGCCCAGCGCAGGGCCGCGACGGAGGCGCGACCGCCGTCGACGGCCACCACCACGCGGTCCGGGCTCGTGCAGAACGGGACGTCCTCGTCGGCCTGTGGTGTCATGGCGTGGTCCTCCCCCGTGGGCCCCGGGCGCCGCGCGCGGACACCCCTTGAGGCACGAAGGTGGACCTGACCGGGCCCGGAGTCAAGGGGTCCGGCCGATACCGCCGGGTAGGGCCGGAGCCTCCGTCACGGAGCGTCACCTACTGCCCGGTCGGCCGGGACCTCCGCCCAGCGGTTCAGGGCTCGGCGGGGCCCTCGGCCGGCGGGGCCCCGGCACGGCGCTTCGGGGTGCCGGCGATGCGCAGGGCGGCCGCGACGACCAGCAGCGCGAACGCCGTGTAGTAGAGCCACACCGCGGGGTAGAGGGCGGGGATCGTGCCGCTCCAGCCCACGAGCGTGAGGACGAGCAGCAGGGCTCCGGCGACCAGCAGCGCCAGGTGCGCGGTGCCGAACGCGCCGGGCCGGCCGCGGCCGGCGAGGAAGATCGCCAGCCCCGCGAAGAAGATCGGGAAGAGCATCTGGCCCACCACCGTGATGCCGTTCTGGTGGTACTCGAAGCGGCCGAGCGCCTGGAGCACAGCGGTGGCGGCGAGGAGCAGGGGTGCGGGCACGGACTTCATGGGGACCTGTTCTGTACGGGCTCGACGGCGGGACGGTGACGGGAGGAAGGGCGACGGGTGGGACTGCGGGGACGGCGGGGCGGCCGCGGGCCAGTCTAGCGAGCGACCCGGAGCGGAGCCCGTCCGGTGCTCAGTCCAGCAGGAGGACCTCGACCGGGGTCCCCGCCGGCAGCTCGGCGTCGCCCGGCGGCAGCACGGCGAGGGCGTTCGCCCGGGCGGCGGCGGCAAGCAGGTGCGACCCGGGCCCGCCCGCCATCCGCACGGTCGTCCCGTCCCACAGGGCCCGCCGGACCTGCGTCCTGGTGGGCAGGGGCCGGGCCGCCTGCGCGAGGGGGCCGGTCAGGCTCGCCCGGGCGGCGGGGGCGCCGACGACCTCGGTGAGCGCGGGCCGGACGAACATCTCGAAGGACACCAGCGCGCTGACGGGGTTGCCCGGCAGGCACAGGAACGGGACGCCGTGGGCCAGCGCCACGCCCTGCGGCCCGCCGGGCTGGACGGCCACGTGCACGAACGCCCCGCCGGGCTCCAGCACCTGCCGCACCACCTCGTAGGCGCCCTCGCTCACCCCGCCCGAGGAGACGAAGAGGTCGGGGGCCAGTGCGGCGTCGGCGGCGAGCCGGGCGGTGAAGGCCTCGGCGTCGTCGGGCACGAGGTGCGCACCCACCACCTCGACGCCCGCCTCCTCGAGCTGGGCCCGCAGGATCGCGGCGTTGGCGTCGTAGATCTGGGCGGGGCCGCGCTCCGCGCCGGGGGCCACGACCTCGTCCCCCGTCGAGTAGACGACGGCCCGGGGCCGCGCCCGCACGGCCAGCTCGGCCACGCCCAGGGCGGCCGCGAGCCCGATCCGCGCGGGGGTCAGCCGCTGCCCCGCGCGCAGGGCCGGATCGCCCTGCGCCACGTCCTCCCCGGCGCGGCGCACGAACCGCCCGGGACGCTGGCCCGCCGGGAGCCGGACGGTCGCACCCGGCACCGGGTACGCCCGGGGCAGGGCCTCCTCGACGGGCACCACCGCGTCCGCGCCGGGCGGGAGCGGGGCCCCGGTCATGATGGGCGCGGCCCGGCCGGGCGCCAGGGGCCCGGGGACGTGCCCGGCCGGGACGGGCTCGACGACGACGAACGCCGCGCTCCCGCCCTCCCCCGCCGCCGCGCGGCTGTCCGCGGCGCGGATGGCGAAGCCGTCCATCTGCGAGTTGTCGAAGGGCTGCAGGCTCAGGGGCGCCACGAGGTCCCGGGCCAGGACCCGCCCGAGCGCCCGCCGCAGGGGGACGGTCTCGGTCCGCGGGACGAGGTCCCGCAGGACGTCCGCCACGGCCCGGCGGTGCTCCTCGACGCTGCGGACGGGGTGCTCGGCGTGCCTGCTCATCCTCCCAGCGTAGGCGCAGGCCCGGCCCGCGCGGAGCCTGGCAGAATCGGGGCCATGACGCGGCTCGACGCGACCGCCGCTCCGGCTCCGGCTCCGGCTCCGGCTCCGGAGGGAGGGGACGCGCCGTGACGGCGGAGCATTCTCAGCGTCCTGGCCGCTGACTACACTGGACGGACCCGACCGTCGCCGGTCCCCCGGCGCGCCGACCGACCACCCCTGAGGCGGTGAGATGAGCGTTTCCCTGGGACTCCCGCAGCTCCGCAGTGCCGGTCCGGCCCCCAGCGGCGCGCCGCGGGAGGCGGGGCTGGTGGACCGCCACGGCCGCCGCGCCACCGATCTGCGGGTCTCCGTGATCGACAAGTGCAACCTGC
>NZ_BMEQ01000058.1 GCF_014636775.1 Kocuria dechangensis | reverse complement strand
CGGGGACGCCACCACGATCGGCGCCGAGGCCCCGCACCTGCAGGAGTGGATCGACCGCGGCCACTGACAGCTTTCCGACCCGTCCTCCACGAGGGCGACCGGCTCCCCGTACTGACTGAAACCGCACAAGCGGATCTCAAAGGAGAGAATCTTCATGGCTCATGTTCTTCCGTTCACCGACATCGACCTGTCCGACCTCGAGCAGGTGGGCGGCAAGAACGCCTCCCTGGGGGAGCTGATCCGCAATCTGCGCAGCGCCGGTGTGCAGGTCCCGGGCGGTTTCGCCACGACCGCAACCGCCTTCCGGGAGTTCCTGGCCGCCGGCGGGCTGGACAGACGGATCACCCAGGTCCTGGAGGGGCTGGACACCGATGATGTGACCGCCCTGGCCGCCGCCGGTGCGCAGATCCGGTCCCTGATCCAGGCGGCGCCGTTGCCGGCCGGGCTGGCGGCCGCGATCCGGGACGCCTACGAGGAGCTGGCCGGCTCCCAGCCGGCGGGGGTGTCCTGGGCGGTGCGCTCCAGTGCGACGGCGGAGGATCTGCCGGACGCCTCCTTCGCCGGGCAGCAGGAGACGTTCCTGAACGTGCGCGGGGTGGAGAACGTGCTGGCCGCGGTCAAGGACGTCTTCGCCTCCCTGTACAACGACCGGGCGATCGCCTACCGGGTCCACCACGGGTTCGACCACGCCGAGGTGGCACTGTCGGTGGGGGTGCAGCGGATGGTGCGCTCGGACGTGGGGGCGTCGGGGGTGATGTTCACGATGGACACCGAGTCCGGGTTCACGGACGCGGTGTTGATCACCTCCTCCTACGGGCTCGGCGAGGCGGTGGTGCAGGGGGCGGTGAACCCGGACGAGTTCTACGTCTACAAGCCCGCCCTGGCCGCGCACCGGCCGGCGGTGCTCAAGCGCGGGTTGGGGGCCAAGGCCCTGCAGATGACCTACACGCAGTCGGAGGAGATCGGCCACACCGTGGGGTTCGTCCCGGTGCCGGAGGAGGCGCGGGGGCGGTTCAGTCTCACCGACGCCGAGGTCGAGCAGCTTGCCCGCTACGGGGTGGCGATCGAGGCCCACTACGGACGCCCGATGGACATCGAGTGGGGCAAGGATGGGCTCGACGGGCAGCTCTACATCCTGCAGGCCCGCCCGGAGACGGTGGTCTCCCGCCGGGGGGGCGGGACCCTCTCCCGCTACCGGCTGAACGGGAGCGGGACGGTCCTGGTCGAGGGCCGGGCGATCGGCCAGCGCATCGGGGCCGGACAGGTGCGCATCCTGTCCTCGGTGGAGGAGATGGCCTCCTTCCAGGCCGGGGACGTGCTGGTCGCGTCGATGACGGACCCGGACTGGGAGCCGATCATGAAGAAGGCCGCCGCGATCGTCACCGACCGTGGCGGGCGCACCTGCCACGCGGCGATCATCGCCCGTGAGCTGGGCATCCCGGCGGTGGTCGGGGCCGGGGACGCCACCGAGGTCCTGGCCGACGGGGATCCGGTGACGGTCTCCTGCGCCGAGGGTGAGGCGGGTCTGGTCTACCAGGGGCTGCTGGACTACATCGTGGAGGAGACCACCCTGGGGTCCATGCCGGAGGCACCCCTGAAGGTGATGATGAACGTGGGCACCCCGGAGCAGGCGTTCAGCTTCGCCCAGCTGCCCCACCACGGGGTGGGCCTGGCGCGGCTGGAGTTCATCATCAACCGCCAGATCGGCATCCACCCCCTGGCCCTGCTGGCCCTCCAGGACGACGACCCGCAGCTGGATCCCGGCCTCGCCGGGCAGATCCGGGAGCGGATCGCCGCCTACCCCGGACCCCGCGAGTTCTACGTCCAGCGCCTGGCGGAGGGCATCGCCACGATCGCCGCGGCCTTCGCCCCCGAACCGGTGATCATCCGCCTGTCGGACTTCAAGTCCAACGAGTACGCCAACCTGCTCGGCGGCCCCCAGTACGAGCCGGCCGAGGAGAACCCCATGCTCGGGTTCCGGGGCGCCTCCCGGTACCTGTCGGCGAGCTTCCGTGCGGCCTTCGAGCTCGAGTGCGAAGCGGTCACGCACGTACGCGAGGCCATGGGATTGACCAACATCAAGCTCATGGTCCCGTTCGTGCGCACCCTGGCCGAGGCGCAGGGCGTCATCGAGCTGCTGGCCGCCAACGGCCTGCGCCGGGGTGAGAACGGCCTGGAGATCGTGATGATGTGCGAGCTGCCGGCCAACGCGCTGCTGGCCGAGGAGTTCCTGGAGCACTTCGACGGGTTCTCCATCGGCTCCAACGACCTCACCCAGCTCACCCTGGGCCTGGACCGCGACTCCGCCCTGGTCGCCTCCTCCTTCGACGAGCGCAACCCGGCCGTGAAGAAGCTGCTGGCCATGGCCATCGCCGCCTGCCGGGGACGGGGGAAGTACGTCGGGATCTGCGGGCAGGGCCCCAGCGACCACCCCGACCTGGCCCAGTGGCTGCTGGAGCAGGGCATCGACTCCGTCTCGCTGAACCCCGACGCCGTCGTGGACACCTGGCTGGCCCTGGCCCGGACCACGGCCCGGTCCACCCGGCCCACCGCCTGAGGGTCCGTGCCCCGGCGCTCCCCGCGCCGGGGCACGGACCCTCGTCCCGCCACCCCGCCACGAGATGAGCACACCAGCAGAGAACCGGAGAGGCCGGCCAGGAAGGAGCGTGCACCAGTGACCGACACCTGCCCGGTGGCCTTCTTCGTCTCCGACGGCACCGGGATCACCGCCGAGACCCTGGGCAGCACCCTGCTCACGCAGTTCCCCCACCAGCACTTCGAGCGCCACACCGTCCCGTTCCTCACCACCGCCGACCAGGCACACCAGGTGGCGGGCCGGATCGACGAGGTGGCTGCCACCGGGCGTGCCACGGTGGTGTTCTCCACCGTGGTGGACCCGGGACTGCGCGGCATCCTTGAGGCCAGTACCGGGTTCTTCGTGGACCTCTTCGGCTCCCACATCCACCAGCTCGAAGCCGCGCTGCACGCCACGGCGAACCCACAGCCGGGCAGGGCCCACGGTCTCGGCGACGCCCTGCGCTACCAGATGCGGATGACCGCGGTCGAGTACGCCATGGAGCACGACGACGGCCAGTCCGTCCGTGCCCTGGAACGGGCGCAGCTGATCCTCATCGCCCCCTCGCGCTGCGGCAAGACCCCGACCAGCATGTACCTGGCTCTGCAGCACGGCATCCGCACCGCGAACTTCCCCCTGGTGGACGAGGACTTCGAGCACCGGTCGCTGCCGGGACCCATCGCCCCCTACCTGGACAAGTGCTTCGGGCTCACCTCGCAGCCCCTGAGGCTGAGCCAGGTCCGCCAGGAGAGACGCCCGGGCACGGTCTACGCCTCCCTTTCCCAGTGCACCTGGGAACTGCGCAACGCCGAGGAGATGTACGCCCTCAACACCATCCCCCACCTCAACTCGGCGTTCATGTCGGTGGAGGAGATCTCCGCCACCATCCTCCAGCAGATGCAGCTCTGAGAGGCCGTGCGCAGAAGGAGCGTCCATCCTCCCTGGGACGGAGTCGCGTGCACCGTCGGAACTCAGCCCTGAGGGTCGAAGCCGATGCGCCGGCTGATGGTCAGGCCGGCAGCTCTGAGATCATCGCGCATGGCCTGCATGGTCTCCTCGGTGAGGCGGAACGCCGGGCCGGAGACGCTGATCGCCGCGACGACCGTGCCCAAGTGGTCGCGCACCGGGACGGCGATGGCATTGATGCCGATCTCCAGCTCCTCGAGGGCGGTGGCGTAGCCCTGGGCGGCGACGTCGAGGAGCTGCCGCTCGAGCTGGCGGCGAGAGGTGATGGTGCGCCCGGTGAAGGACTTGAGCCCGACCTTCTTGATCAGGTCGGCACGTTCTGCTGACGGCAGGGCCGCGAGCAGGACCTTCCCGCTGGAGGTGGCGTGCAGCGGGGTGAGGCTGCCGATCCAGTTGTGGGTGCCGAGGGAGGTCGGGCCGATCTCCTGTGCCACGTTCACCGCCACACCCTCTCGCAGGACGGCAAGATTGACTGTCTCACGGTGCTCCTCGGCGAGCCGGCGCATCTCGTCGTGGGCCTCCGTCACCAGGCTCAGGCGAGCGGGGATGGCGTGGGCCAGGCGCAGGATGCCGAAGCCGAGCTGGTACTTGCCCCGCTCGTGGTTCTGGACCACCATGCCGCGCGCCTCCAGGGCGCTGAGCAGGCGGGAAGCGGTGGACTTGTGGACCCCGAGCTCTTGGGCCACCCGCACCACGCTGGCGCTGCCCAGATGGCCCAGGAGCTCCAGGACGGTGATGGCCCGATCGACGGACTGGACGCCGCCGGGCGTCACCCCCTCCGTGGCCGCTTCGTCCTCGGGGACGGGGAGCGACGGCGACGGTGGGCGTGCTTGGGTGACCATGCTTGTCATCCTATCCGTGAAGACCGCGCCGGCGGGCCTGGATGCCGGCCCCTGGCTACGGGACCCCACCTGGCTCGAGGTGCCGATTTCAATGAATCCCTTGACAGCAGGGCAATCTCCCTCGGAGACTTTTCCCATGGCTGTTAGTTGCATAATACGCTCCATGTTGCGCAATTCGCGTAGCTCCCCGTTACGGACGGTCGGCCTCGAGCTGGTGGACTCCTCGTCCGTCGACCGGCCTCGGCGCATGTCGAGGAAAGGACGGAGCGTGAACGGTGGACGTTGCGATGCAGATCCGGCTCGAGGACAGGTCGCAAAGCCCTGATCAGGGCTCGGGTCGCACCGGAGGAAGGACAGAGCCTTTCTGCGTGCCCCTTGTCCACCGTTTCGCCGGACGACGTCGACGGCCGCTCTCAGCCTGGCCCTCCGCGCCACCTGTCGCACCGGTGGCGACGAGGTCGGAACGAACAGCGCCTGCTTCGAGGAAGCCTCCAGGTCCTCGGATGCACGGGGGTTGTCATGGCGTGGTGCGGGTGGCCGTGCGCGCAGCGCAACGGTGCACAGACATCAGCCGCACAGGAATGACTCCAGATGAACACCTCGGGCCGCGGTCGGCGTCAACAGCCGGTGCCCGATACAGAGAGGAAGACGTGATGCACAAGGTTCAGGGTGTGGTGTCCAGGGGCAAGAACCAGCCGGTGGGCGTGGAGACGATCCTC
>NZ_BMEQ01000057.1 GCF_014636775.1 Kocuria dechangensis | reverse complement strand
GCTGCGGCCAGCTCCTGAAGGATCGAGCGCAACCGTGCCTCGTCGTTGGGCAGCGCCTTGTCGTAGATGGTTTTCCCGGCGGCCGTCACGGCCACGGCGTGGTGGTCGGACTTGCCGACGTCCAGGCCGACGAACACCGCCGGTAGTGGTTGCTCTGACATGACCGAGTCCCTTCTCCTGCACCGGCATCTGCGCGTGCTGGCCGGCCGGGTGGTGGTCACGCTCGGCATCCACGTTACGAAGGTCCTCGAAGAAGATCCCGCCTCTATTAGCGATCCGTGACCACCGGACCGGTTGCCGGTGACAACACCGCCTTCGATCATGGGCGACTGGGGGCAACGATCATGCCGGCAACCGGCCGGTCAGCACCCCTCCATCCTGGAGGATGAACGGGCCACGAAGAAGGTAACGGGGCATCTGGCACTGGAGGCCCGGGGGGTCACCACCGATCCTGCGCATCTCAGGGCGGGGAAGGTGTCGTGCGTGGGCTCAGCGGTGATCCCACACTCCCTGGTGCTGCGGCACACCGCGTCACCGGTCTGCGGGGTCCAGCGCGCCAGGATGAGGCGTGATTCATGATCACGAAGCGGCTCCAGCGCCGGCCCCTCTGCCCAGGTCGTAGCACCGCCCATCAATCCCGGCCCCGCTCCGTGGCGCCGGTGCCGGTCGTGGTGCGGGAAGGAGCCTCGGGCGAGGTGGTGTTGGCCCAGTGCTGGCCCCCCTCCTGGCACCGCCGTAAGGAGAGGCGCTGTGATCCAGGACACCTTGCGTCCATCCGCTGGTCACCTGGAGGTCACCGGAGGGTCGCAGACTGTGTCCGTGCCGGCACGAGGCCAGCGCCAGGACAGGAGTCATCGGGGCTACGACACCGGTGCCCATCATGGACCTGGTCAGGCCGTCCCGGGCAACCGGATTGTGGCGGATCGCCGCGAGGTGCTGGCACACCACGACCATGTCCCACGATCAGCTCCGCATGGTGGGGTTGACGTGGGGGCAGGGTGAACGGCCGGTGGGCGGCCACCACAGGGGGATGTCATGACGGAGCAGCAAATCGATTTGCGGGACCCGCGGGTGTTGCACCGGGCCGCCGAGCACCTCACGGAGCGCTATGCCGGGGTGTTCTTCCCCGAACTGGTGCAGCGGTGCCTCATCGACTGTCACACCGACCTGGCCCGCAGGGCGAGACTCCAGTCCTATCTCATGCCCATGGCTCTCCATGATGCCGCCGACCGGTTGCGGGCCCTGGCCCAGGACAAGGGCAGCAGGCGGGAGCGGGTGTGCCAGGTGCTGTTCGTGGAAGACCACGACACCGGCCCCGCCGCGGTGGCCGCGGCCCTGCTGGCCACCTACGCAGGGATCGCGGTGGTGACCCGCTCGGCCGGGACCACCCCGGGCACCACCTTGGACCCGGCCGCGGTGCAGGTGCTGGCCGGGCTCGGGGTGGATCCGGCCGCGGTGGCCCCGAAGCCGCTCACCGACTCCCTCCTGGCCGCCGCCGACTGGGTCATCGTCTTCGGCGCCCCCGACGTGGGGCCGCTGGAAAGCGGCACCCGCTGTCAGCACTGGCCGGTGGACGGGGCGCCGGGTACCGACCCGGGCCCGGGGTTCGTGGCCGATCTCCAGAGCCGGGTCCAGGCCCTGTGGCTGGAGATCACCGCCGGCACCGCGACCGGCCCTGCCGCGCAGCTGCCATGAACGAACCCACCGATCCCAAAAACCCGACCGGGTCGACGGAGTCGGCGCAGCCCCTGGACACCCGTGTGCTGACGCGCACCGCCGAGCACCTGGCCGACCGTTACGCCGGGGTGTTCTCTCCGGATCTGGTGGAACGGATGGTCTTCGAGTCCTACGCCGCCCTGTCCCGCACCGCACGGGTGCGCACGCACCTGGCGGGACTGGCCGGGCACTTCGCCGCCGACCGGCTGGCAGCCCTGGCCCACACCCGGAACGCAGGCGCCGGCCCACAGCAGTACGCGGTGCCGCAGGTGCTGTTCCTCGGGGAGCACGACACCGGCCGCGCCCAGATCGCCGCGGCCCTGCTGGCCGATCACGCCGGGGAGACGATCACGGTCCGCTCGGCGGGCCTGCTGCCCGGGGCCGCACTGGAACCACTGGTCGTGGCCGCCCTGGCCGAGCGCGGCATCGGCACCGAGGACCTGTACCCCAAACCGGTCACCGAGGACGTGGTGGCCGGGGCGGACTGGGTCATCACCTTCGGCACCCTCCACGGCATCCCGGTGCCGGCCGGAGCCACCCACCAGGACTGGGACGTCGAGGGCGTGCTCGAGGCAGACCCCGACATGGTGCACGCTGTCGTCGAAGAGCTCGAGAACCGGGTCCAGGCCCTGTACGAGCAGATCCGCGCCCGCCCACCGGCACATCTGCGGGGGTAGCTCCCCGGCTGGATGCACCCTCACTCACCCTGGGCAGGGACAACAGGCGTGGTGAGCTCAGGAACCGGCGAGGGCGACCACCACCAGAGTCACCGCTCCTAGGGTCCCGACGAGGGCCGGAGCCCGCGTCGGTCCCACCGGTGGCACGGTCCGCCCCACCTCGGCCAGGTCGTCCAAGCGCCGTTTCTCCAGGACGTGGTCGACCTGGGCGAAGGCCCACTCCAGGTCCGCCAGCTTCTGGGAGCTCCAGGTGGGCCGGGCCGCGCACCGGGTGTAGATCCGCTCGTAGCTCATCCGCACCTCCGCCCCCAGGCTCGCGTGGTAGGCCTGGATCCGGCGCAGCCGCACCGCCGTCCGCCACCGGCGCACCCACTGGATCCCCCACCAGGCCACTGCGATGGCCACCGCTGCTGCCCCGACCCCGCCCAGCATCGACGTTGCGGCCATGACCCTGCCCCTCGTCTGTGAAATGGCATGCATCCGAAGCGTAGCCAGGTCTCCACTCCATGGCCCCGGTGCCACCGGGGATCGTGTCCCAGCTGTGACGTGCTCCGATGGCCCGCCCAGGGTCTGGTCACCCCGCCGCCCAGCCTATGAGGTACGTCACTTTGGGGGCGTATCATCGTCCCGACTCCGGCGGGTGTCGCCGCCGCATTCCAGCTTCCAGGAGGACGCCATGGCCGTGACCGCCCAGCGTGAGATCGAGCGCAAGTACGAGCTCCCCGAGGGGTCCCAGGACCGCGTCGACTGGAGCGTGCTGCAGGGATACACGGTGATGGACGCGGCGGTCGAGCACCGGATGGAGGCCGTCTACTACGACACCGCCGAGATGACCCTGGACCGTCACCACGTTGCGCTGCGCCGGCGCCGAGGTGGAGCCGATGACGGGTGGCACGTGAAGCTGCGCGAGGCGGACGGGCGCTACGAGGCCCACATCCCCCTGCTGGAGAAGTCGCCGGAGCGGATGCCGGCGGCGGTGCGGCACCTGGTGGAAGGACTCACCGGTGGCCAGCCGCTGGAGCCGATCGCGACCCTGGCCACCACCCGGCGGGTGCTCACCGTCGCCGAGGACTCGGGGGCCCCGGTCGCGGAGATCGCCATCGACGACGTGGCGGCCGTGGACGAACGCCACGGCAGCCGGCGGGTGTGGTCGGAGTGGGAGGTGGAGCTCACCGACGGCACCGTGGCCGGGCAGCAGCAGGAGCGGATCTTCACCGCCCTCGAACAAGCCCTGTTCGCCGCCGGGGGCACGCCCTCGGCCTCGAGCGCGAAGATCGCCCGCGCCATCGGCGCTGAGGACAGCATCGCCGGGGACGACGAGGTGCCCGTCCCTGCAGATCCGGAGACGGCGAAAACCACCGGCACGAAGGCCGGGACGAAGGGAGGGAAGAAGGGCCGGAAAAAGGCCACCGGGGCCGATGTGCTGGTCACGGTGCTGGGGCAGCTGGCCGAGCAGCTGATGCTGTGGGACCTCAAGGTGCGCCTGGATGTGCCCGATGCGGTGCACCAGATGCGGGTGACCTCCCGGTCGTTGCGCAGCATGCTGAAGGCCGCCGCTCCGCTCTTCGACGGCGAGGCCGCCGCGCAGCTGGACGGGCGGCTGCGGGAGCTGGCCCGGTCGCTGTCACCGGCCCGGGACGCGGAAGTCACCGCCGAACTGCTGCCGCAGAGGGTTCAGGCCCTGGACGGTCGGCTGGACCCGGGCGCCATCCAGGTGCTGCAGCGCACCGCCGAGGAGCAGGCCGCAGCAGCGGCGGCCACCGTGCGCCGTCACCTGCAGGACAAGGCGCACCTACAGCTGCTGGCCGACGTCCAGGCGTTCGCCGCCGACCCGCCCCTGGCCCCGCAGTGCGAGAAGCTTACGTCGCGCAAGGCCTCCACCAAGATGCTGCGCCGGGCCCTGCGCAAGGTCCAGCGGGTCGGGGACCGCGGGGTCGAGGCCGAGGACTCCGGTGCCGAGGCCGATCCGGCCCACCGGCTGGAGCACCTCCATCAGGTGCGCAAGGACGTCAAGCGGGTCCGCTACGTCAACACCGTCCTGAAAGACTCCGGGTTCACCCCCGGCAAGGCCGTCCGGCACGCCGCCGCCGACGCCAAGCAGTATCAGCAGGTTCTGGGCGAGATCATGGACGCCGGGGTCGTCGCCGGGTGGCTGGGCCGCACCGCGGAAGCCTTCAAGGGCACCGGGCAGGACCGCTATGCGGTGGGGGTGTTGCACGGGGCGGAGCTGGTCGCGGTGCGCACCGGGATCGAGGACGGCCACGAGGTCGTGACCGAGCTGCTGGCCCGGCTGCGCACCGACCTGTCCTGATCACCGACACGAATCCGGCCGTGGGCACGGCCCCGTGTGGGCGTGTTCATCGGCTATCCACTGTGGCCGCCTACACTGACGCATCAGAGAACCCTGGACAAACCCAGCAGGAGGATCACCGATGCCGGAGGCCAGGAGGCTGTGGGTGCCCGAGGACCAGTGGGCGGTGCGGGAGAACCTGCGGGAGTTCATCGACCACCTCACCGAGCAGGGCTACACGGTCCGCGACGGGCACTCCCACGATCCCGACCTCATCGACCCGGGCGGGTCCGCCGTGGAGACCTGGCGGGAGGACTACCCCTACGACGAGCTCCTGGGTCGGGAGGCCTACGAGCTGGAAAAGTACCAGCTGCAGATCGAGCTGCTGAAGTTTCAGTACTGGGGCCAGGACCACGACCTGCGCCACGTGATCGTCTTCGAGGGCCGCGACGCCGCCGGCAAGGGCGGGACCATCCACCGCTTCACCGAGCACCTCAACCCCCGGGCAGCCCGGGTGGTGGCCCTGACCCGGCCCTCGGACCGGGAGGCCGGCCAGTGGTACTTCCAGCGCTACATCGCCCACCTGCCCACGGCCGGGGAGATCGTGATGTTCGACCGCTCCTGGTACAACCGGGCAGTGGTCGAACGCGTCATGGGCTTCTGCACCGACGCGCAGTACCTCACGTTCATGGAGCAGGCCCCGGTGT
>NZ_BMEQ01000056.1 GCF_014636775.1 Kocuria dechangensis | reverse complement strand
CTGGAACGCATCACGGAAGGACACCGCTCATGAGCCAATCAGCTGGCCAGAACCCGGAGACCGTGGACGGCCCCACGCAGGAGGAGTTCGTGGCCTGGGTGCAGGAGTTCCTCTCCGGGCTGGAGTCCGTGGACCGGGCCTCCAACCGGCACTGGTGCCCGCAGTGGTGGGCCCACACCGAGGCCGTGGACCGCCTGGCCGCCCTGCACACCCAGTGGCTGGTGGCGACGGAGGAGAACAGCATGTCGTCGTGGTGGGTGGACCACTTCGACCGCCACGCCACCGTCCTGTTCTCCCCACACGGCCCGTTCGGGGAATGCGGCACCCACCACGTCGACAAAGGCGCCCGCCGCACCCTCGCCGCAGAGCAACCCCCCGCCGGCTGGAGCTGGTGAGCGCCTGGACCAGGGGCGCAAGCACCGTCCCTTTTCTTACAGGCGCTGTGCCCCCCTCCGAGGGGACGGGCACTCGTCGGCTGTCCGCAAGTGGCTGGGGCCCTTCCTTCTCAAGGACCCCGGCCACTGCCATGTTGGGGCACGCCGGGAACCATGACAGAACTTAACCGGCCCTTCGTACTTTGGCGTGGATCAAAAGCTTTCGTGGTGAGCGCGCGGTGTGTGGGCGAGGCGCCATGGCCTCCCGCGAGGAGGTGGTGAATCCAGTTGCCTGTGAAGATCTGGGCGCCTCCCATGCCCGTTACGCGCTGGCGTCCACGATGTTCGCCCTGCCCCATGCCCACCTTGCTCGCTGAAGATCGGCATGACAGTGATGACGGCAGGCGGTGTGACCGCCGGGTGGAGCACCCTACTGGCAAGGGGCCGTAACAGTTTGACAAGTGACATTCGGTTACTTCTGGCCTATCGGGATGGTCTGGGGAGGTCTAACGTCGCCTCCAGCTCGGGGTTGTGACTCCGATCGACCCACCCTGTGGCTGGCCGCCGAGTCGGAGGTCCACTTACTTCTTCTGGAAGGTTGCGCATGCGTGCACTCATCGTCCTGGCCGTGATCGGCTTCTTCGCCCAGCTGGTCGATGGCTCCCTGGGCATGGCCTACGGGGTGACGTCCACGTCTTTGCTGCTGCTGGCCGGTATCGCCCCGGCCTCGGCCTCGGCCATCGTCCACCTCTCCGAGGTCGGCACCACCCTGGCATCGGGGGCGGCGCACTGGAAGTTCGGCAACGTCGACTGGCGGGTCGTGGGGGTCATGGCCGTGCCCGGGGGCATCGCGGCGTTCTTCGGCGCCCACGTCCTGGTTGGTCTCGACGGGGACGCCGCCAAGCCGATCGTCTCCACCATCCTGCTGGCCCTGGGCATCTACGTCCTCTACCGGTTCCTGCGCATGCCCACCTCCCGACCGGTCTTCCAAGGCACCCTGCGCAAACGCCTGCTCGTGCCCCTGGCCGTGGTTGCCGGGGCGCTGGACGCCATCGGCGGCGGCGGGTGGGGCCCGGTGGGCACCCCGACCCTGCTGGCCTCGGGCAAGATCGCCCCGCGCAAGGTCATCGGCTCCATCGACACCTCCGAGTTCGTCGTGGCGCTGGGTGCCTCCCTCGGTTTCCTCACCGGGCTCGGCGCGGCCGGGATCGACTTCGGCTGGGTGCTGGCGCTGCTGCTGGGCGGAGTGGTCGCAGCCCCCATCGCAGCCTGGCTGGTCCGCCACCTCGCCCCACGCGTGCTCGCCGTGGCCGCTGGAGGACTGATCATCCTCACCAACACCCGCACCCTGGTGCGCACCGACACCGCACAAGCCCTGCTCGGGCCCACCACCGGGGCTGTCCTTCTCTGGGCGCTATTGGCTGCCTGGGTCGCGCTCATCGTCTGGGCCGTGCGGCGCGAGATCCGCACCCGCGCCCAGGAGCGCATCGAGGAACTCACCGCCAGCCCAGCACAAGGCTGAGCCCCGCCCCACAGGCCCCGAGCGGCTCGTCGCACTTGAGTGTGGGGGTGAGGGGCTGGCCGCGCCGGACGTGCCGCTGACCGCTGGGAGGCGTCGAGGCCTCCCGGATGGGAGGTGCTGAATCAACCGCCCTGTAAGGCCTCGACATGTCCCATGCCGAGATGCGCGCCAGCGTGTGCGCTGTTCAACCTGCCCGACATCCACGTACTCAGCATCGAGCACGGGTCGAAAGCCGTGACGCTGACGATCGAAACCACCCCAGGTCCTGCGGGGTGTCCCGGGTGCGGGGTTCTCGCGGCCGCCCACGGGCGCCGGGAGCATCGCCTGCACGACGTGCCGGCCTTCGGCACCCCGGTGCGGCTGATGCGGCGCAAGCGGCTGTGGCGCTGCCCCGAGAGGGCGCGTGCGGTGGTGAGCTTCAGCGAGGTTCACGAGCTGGCCGCCCCGGGAACGAGGCTGACCCGCCGGGCGGCGGTGTGGGCCACCGACGCGCTGGCCCATCACGACACCTCCGTCTCGGCCCTGGCCCACCAGCTGGAGGTGTCCTGGCGCACCGCGTGGCGAGCGATCCAGCTCGAGGCCCCCGCCCGCACCAGCAGGCCCGAGCGCCTGGTCGGGGTGGACGCCTTGGGGGTTGATGAGCACGCGTGGTCCCACACCGGTCCGCCCGGCACGGGGATGGTCACTTCGGATCGTGGACCACACCCGCGACGAGCACGAGCGGGTGCGGGCGAGGTTGCTGGATCTGGTCCCGGGGCGCTCCGGGGCCGCCTACGCCGACTGGCTGGTCGAGCGGGGCGAGGCGTTCACCGGCGGCATCCGTACGGCGACGCTGGATCCCTTCCACGGCTACGCCAACGCCATCCGCGACGAGCCCCCGGAGGCTTTCCCCGTGCTGGACGCCTTCCACGCCGGTCTTGCTCGGCGGGCAGATGGTGGACGAGGTCCGCCGCGAAGGTGCAGCTTCGACACCCGGGGCCACCGCGGCCGTGCCGGCGACCCGCTCTTTCGTGTCCGCCGCACCGGAGCATATCGGGGACGAGCACCTCACCGAGAAGCAGCTCCGCCGGCTGAACACCAAGCTGGCGGCCGGGGACCCGCACCACGAGGTCACCCTGGCATGGCACTGCTACCAGAAGCTGCGGGCCATCTACCACGCCCGCCCCGAAACAGGCCGCCGGCTCGTGGCCGAGGTCGTGGCTGCGTTCCCGACCTGCCCGATCCCCGAGGTCGCCCGGCTCGGGAGGACCCTGCGCCGGTGGAAGGCGGCGATCCTGGCCTACTTCGACACCGCCGGGGCCTCGAACGGACCCACCGAGGCCGTGAACGGGGTCATCGAAACCACGCGGCGGATCGCCCGCGGCTTGAAGCGACTTCACCAACTACCGGCTGCGCTGCCTCCTGGCAGCCGGCGGCTACCGCCCCTACCGAACCAATCAGTAACCACGCTTAGGTACGAAGGGCCGGTATGTGCGCGGTGTCGGGCCACCGCGCGGGCGATGGCTTCTTCGGTGCTCAGCGACCGTTCAGGCATCTGGCCGGCGCCAGCCTCGGCAGCCTCGGCGACCGCGGCCTCCCGAGCCGGCGGGGCCGGCAGGGGCCGGCGGCCTGCCCACGGGTGGCACGCTGTTGCTCCACGACCTCCTGGCTGCGGTCGGGGTGGTGCGCACCCGCTCAGTCACGTGCGCCTCCGGGTGGGCCAGCCCGACAGGACGTACTGTGGCATGCGGTTGAATGTCTGAGTCGCTGTACCGGAGGGCGCGCCTGCACTGCCTCGACGCCAAGCGACGCCAGCCCCGTCTTGATTGGAGCCGTTCGCGATGTCACCGGTCCCTGCCCCCACGCATGTGCTCGAGCGGCCGACCGGCCCGCCGGCCGGCCCGCGGGACTTCCTGCGTGATGTTGGTCCGCAGTACTTCTCCAATGCGTTCATCGGCATGCTGTTCGGGGTGTCCGGCCCGGTCGCGGTGACTCTCGCGGTGGGTATCGCCGGCGGACTCACCTCGGCCGAGCTCGCGTCCTGGATCTTCGGGATCTTCCTCTCCACCGGCCTGGCCACCATCACCATGTCGATGATCTATCGGCGGCCTTTCGGGTTCGCGTTCACCATCCCGGGGACGGTGCTGCTCGGGCCCGCCCTGATGCACCTGTCGTGGCCGCAGGTGGTGGGGGCGTTCTACGTCACCGGCATCTTGTGCATGGTGATCGGTGCCTCCGGCCTCATGCGCAAGGCGATGCAGGCGATCCCGATGCCGATCGTGATGGCGATGGTCGCGGCGATCTTCCTGCGCTTCGGCACCGACCTGGTCACCTCGGTGCAGACCAACGTCGTGGTCGCCGCCCCGATGGTGATCGCGTTCATCGCGTTGACCGCGCTACCGGGGTTGGGCCGCTACCTGCCGCCGGTACTGGGAGCCTTCGTGATCGGGGCGGTCATGGTGGCCCTCAGCGGCCAGTTCCAGCTCCAGGACAGCGACACCGCCTGGTACGCGACACCGGTCTTCACCCCTCCCGAGTTCACCGCGCCAGCCCTGATGGAACTCGTCGTGCCGCTGGCGATCACGGTGCTCGTCGTGCAGAACGGGCAGGGCATCGCCGTGCTGCGCGCGGCCGATCACGACCCGCCGATCAACATGTTCGCTTTCACCTCCGGCTTCTTCAGCGTCCTCAACGCAACCGTCGGCGGAGTCAGCGCCTGCGTCACCGGCCCGACGAACGTGCTGCTCACGGCCTCGGGCGAGAAACAGCGGCAGTACACGGCAGCGGTCTGCTACGGATTCCTGGCGATCATGACCGCCGTGGCGGCCCCAGGCCTGACCCGGCTGATGCTCTCCACCCCCGAGGCCTTCATCCTCGCCCTCGGCGGCATCGCCATGCTGCGCGCCCTGCAACAGGCCTTCGTGGTCGCCTTCTCCACCCGCTACACGCTCGGCGCGCTCGTCACCTTCGTCGTCACGATCTCCGGGCTCACCATCTTCAACATCAACGCCGCCTTCTGGGGCATTCTCATCGGCTACACCCTCTCCCGGCTCATGGAACCTGCGGACTACCGGCCAGAAATGGGCTGACCGACCGTGCCGCCCGGCCCTCTCCCGTGCACGTGACCCATCACACGAGCCCTCTCGAGGGTGATACGGCGATGCCGGTGTACGTCACCCACCCCACTCCCCACGAGACCGCGGCCCGGGCGAGCACACCAACCGCCGGACCCGGGCCTACCTGCCCCAGGGCACCACCATCCCCACCCACCCGTCCTACCTGTCCTCGAGCGCCGAGGACCTCCACGACATCCCCCGCGAGAAGCTCGGCTGGCTCACACCCCGAGAAGCCCAAGAACGCCTCCTTGCTTCCCTGCCTTGACGCTGCCCTCCGGTAGCCAGGTGTCACAAGACAGGGGCCCGCATCTGGTGCACACTCACCGTTACGAGACGCCACCACACGATTAGGATGGCCCACTATGACGAGGCGACCACGGCCCTTCGACCAGCAGGGTCTCGACCGGCTTCGCCGGCTCTGCGACCTGGCTGCCGCTGACGTCGAGCTCACCACTGACGCCCGCGTCATCCTCAACCACCTCGCCCAGCCGTGGGACCACACCCCCAGCGCTGAGGAGCTGGCCACCCTGAGCCGGATACCGGCCGCACGGACACCGGCGGCCCTGGCTGAGCTGGATGCTCACGGATACCTCGCTCAGCTCCGCGCCATTGCCCGGGACTGTCGCTTCAACGGTGTAAGAGGCGTTTCTATGGTTAGTGGTTCTCCGCCGCTGGCATCCGGTTGGCGAAGGTGATGGCGAAAGCGTTCAGGGCCGGCTTCCACCGCATGGCCCATCGTGTCTGCCCGGTGCCCTTCGGGTCCAGGGATCGCACGACGAGGTACAGCGTCTTCATCGCGGACTGCTCATTCGGGAAGTGGCCCCGGGCCCGCACCGCCCGGCGGAACCGGGCGTTGAGGGACTCGATGGCGTTGGTGGAGCAGATGACCCGGCGGATCTCGAGGTCGTAGAGCCTGTTGCAGAATCGAGTGTCGTCCGGGCGTGGTTTGTCGGTGGTGG
>NZ_BMEQ01000055.1 GCF_014636775.1 Kocuria dechangensis | reverse complement strand
GGGAACCGGCCATGCGGTAGAGGAACGCGGCCATGGCGTCGCGGTTGATCGGCTGCAGCGCCCGGTACGTGCGGTTGCCGCTCACGTCGGTCCAGCCGGTGGAGATCTCCGACTCCGCCGTCCAGGCCATCTCCTTGTAGAACTGCTGCGTGGTGGCGACGTCCTTGAACGGCGAGACGGTGGGCGGCGTGTAGTCCGCCGGGCCGGTCCCGAAGGTCTTCTGCCACACCTTCGTGGCCACGGCGGAGAAGGCGTACACGCCCGTGGTGCGCACCGTGATGGTCACGGTGCCCGCGCCGGAGTATGTGCCCGGGGCGGTGACCACGCCGTCCACCAGGTACTCCGCGCCCTCCGTCGACTGGAGGGTGTAGGTGTCCGCGACGGTGCCGTCCTTCTCGACGAAGATCGGCGCCCGGGGCGTCGTCTGGTAGCACGTGGGCACCGTCGTGTCCCAGTACGACGGCAGGGTGTCCCAGGGGTTGGGCACGACGTCGTCGGTGACGTGGATGAACCCGGCGTTGCGCTCCCGGGACTGCTCGCACACGCGCTGGCGCCGGTCCGCGGCGGTGGCGTTGACCACGTGGCCGAAGTCCTGCGGATCGCCCTCCAGCACCCAGGCCGGCGGACGCCAGGTCTCGTAGGAGTGCGCCGTGCCCTCGAAGATCACCAGCTTGTCGGCCACGGGCGTGGTGAGCTGCCAGTCCGTGTAGGCGGCGTTGCCCGGGTTGCCGACCACCAGCTCCTCGGCCGTCGTCCTCGTCTTCACGTGGTCGTAGAGCGCCTTGTAGTAGGCGCGGGTGTCCTGGTCGGAGTGGTGGTCGACCGGGAAGTTGTGCATCTCGTCGATGAACACGCCGTCGACCCTGTAGAGCGCGAAGTACCGGTCGATCTCCGCCTTGACGACGTCCAGGGAGCGCCGTCCGTAGGTCGAGGAGATGTAGCCCACGACCTTCTGGCCCTTGGCGTGGCAGTCGGCGACGGCGTTGGTGTACAGCGGGTTCGCCGCCGTCCCGGGACCGCTGTCCGGGTTCATGATCACGATCGAGCTCGCGCCCGAGGGGCTGCCGGCCGAGCACGTCACCGGCCACAGGCTGGCGGTGGCGTGCGGGTAGAAGTACGCCGGGACGAGCCTGTTCTGCTCCTCCGCGACGGCCTGTGCGGGCGCTCCCACCCCCAGCGCCGTCAGGACGGTGGCCGTCACGAGGCCGAGCGCCGCGTGCCGGGTCCTCCCACTGGAACGAAGCGTCGTCATGCTGATCTCCCCCGAGGTCGAGCCGTGGGACCGGTGGTGTGCGGATCTCGGAGCACGTGAGCCCGTGGCCGGCCGGCGCGTCAGGGCGCCGGCGGTCCGCATCCGTCCCCCGAGCCGAGCCTGCCGTTCCTGTCCCCACGCCCAGGACCGGCGCGTCCCGTCCCGTGCAGCCCGCGCGGTCGAGGATTCAGCTCGTTACGGCTCAGTAAATCATGGGGTTTGCTGCTGCACAGTCCCCACATGTGGGGATGCCGGCCGGCCGCCGGGAGGTCGGCGTCGTCCCCCGCTCGGGGGCGCGGATGCCCTCCGTGGCGGCCCGGCGTCTACAGTCGTGGCAGCAGACCGACCGATCCCGAGGAGCCCGCCGTGCCCACCCGGACGCCGTCCCGAACCGCGCTCGTGCGGCGCCGCGTCGCCGTCGGCCCGCACGCCGTGGACGTGCGGGGCACCTTCGACCCGGCCCGCCCGCCGATCGTGCTCGTGCACGGCATCGGGGTGTCGGGGGAGTACTTCCTGCGCCTCGCCGACGAGCTCGCGGCCGAGCACGACGTGTACGCGCTCGACCTGCCCGGCTACGGCACCACTCCGAAGCCGGAGCGCCCCCTGGACGTGCCCGAGCTCGGGGAGGTCGTCGCCCGGGTGATCGGGGAGCTGGGGCTCGTGGCGCCGGTCGTCGTGGGGCACTCCATGGGCTGCCAGGTGGTCGTGGACACCGTCAGGACCCACCCCGGGCTGTGCTCCGGGTACGTGCTGCTCGGCCCCACCGTGGACCCGGACGCGCACAGCGTGCTCGCCCAGTCCTGGCGGCTGCTGCGGGACACCCTGCGCGAACCGCCCGGCACCAACGCCGTGATCCTCCGCAACTACGCACGGATGGGGCCGGTGCGCTACCTTCGCACCACCCGGCACATGCTCGCGGACCGGATCGAGGACGACGTGCGCGGCTGCCGCGTCCCGGGGCTCGTGGTCCGCGGGGCGCGGGACCCCATCGCCCCCGCCCGCTGGGCCCGGCGCCTGGCCCGGCTCGCCCCCGACGCCGGTCTCCTCGAGATCCCCGGCGCCGCCCACGCCGTCCAGCACACCCGACCCCAGGAGCTCGCCGCCGCATGCGCACCCTTCCTCGCCTCCCTCGCCGGTCGTCGCCCCGGCTCCGGCACGGACTCGCCGTGCGCCTGATCCGGGGCGTGCCCGGCGGCGTCGCCGAGGCCCGCGCGAACCTCAGCTCCTGGGCCCGGGACTACGCCTACGCCGTCCGGTGGCAGGCCGCCGGGCTCCTGCGCCGCCACGACCCCGGCGCCTACCGCCGGGCCGACCCGGAGCAGCCCGCGATCGTGCTCATCCCCGGCATCTACGAGAGCTGGACCTTCCTGCGCCCCGTCGCCGACCTGCTCCGGGACCACGGCTACGACGTGCACGCCGTGACGGACCTGCGGTTCAACGCCGGGACCCTCGAGGAGATGGCCCACCTGGTCGACCGGCACATCCGCCGGGAGGGGATCGAGCGGTGCGTGCTCGTGGCGCACAGCAAGGGCGGGCTGATCGGCAAGCGGCTGCTCGCCCACCACAACGAGGCCACGGTGATCCAGGGGCTCGTGGCGGTCAACACCCCGTTCACCGGCTCCGTGCTCGCCCGGCTGCTGCCCCTGCCGGCCATCCGGGTCTTCCTGCCGGACTCCCCGGAGCTGACGGCGCTGGCCTCGAGCCGCCACGTGGACCGGCACATCGTGTCCATCTACGGCAGGTTCGACCCGCACATCCCCGGCGGCAGCCGGCTGGAGGGGGCCCGCAACGTGCAACTGGAGACGCGCGGCCACTTCCTGCCGCTCAGCGACCCCCTCGTGCACGAGGCGATCGTCGAGGGGATCCGCACGCTCACCCGCTGACGGCGCCGTCCGGGACGTGCCGGTCCCGGACGGTCCGGTCGTGCCGTCGGAGCCGACTGCTATCCTCACGCCACCGCACGTCCGGCCGTGGGTGCACCGCGGTTCGGGGCGGCGGACGACGTCGGAGGGATCGGTGGGACCGTGGGCGTACTCGGACTGACCCCGTTCCAGGGCTGGGAAGTGATGTCCTGGGCGCTGCTGCTCGCAGCCGCGGCCTGGGCCGCGCTGCGAGGCGTCCACTGGTTCGTGCTCCGCCACGGCCAGGACACCCGATGGGGGCGCCGGGCCCGGACGCGGCTGGGACTGCGCCGGGCCCGCGACGGACTGCTGGAGCGCCACGCCCGGGGGGAGATCACCGAGGACGAGTACCGGGAGCGGCTGCGCATCCTCGACCAGGAGGGCCGCGCCGGTCCGTGACCGCGCCGGGCGCTCCGCAGCGACCGGCGCAGTCGCCGCCGCCCGGACCGCCTCCCGGAGACGAGGGGGAAACGGCTGACGCACGCCCCCCAGGCTGACAGACTGGGCCCCGGCCTCCCGCCGTCCCGCGGCGCTGTCCCGGGTCAGGGCCGTGGTCCTGGAGACCAACGGCAAGCTCAGCGTCATCACCTCGAGCGCGTACGGCAGCGGCTCCGCCATGGAGGGCGTGCGCGGGGCGGAGCAGCTCCGGGACAGGCCGTGACCGCCGTGCGGTCGGTTCCTGGTCCGGACGGAGAGCGGACCGTAGGCTGACGCCATGGGCAGGCTGTCGGGGTCGTGGCACCGGATCTCCGGGGCGTTCTGGTTCGTCCCCGCCGTGTGCCTCGCTGCCGCGGCGGTGCTGGCCCAGGCGGTGGTGGCCGTCGACCGGGCGCTGCCCGACGACCTGACCTCGCCGTGGCTGTCCTGGGTGTACGCGGTGGGGATCGACGGATCCCGGTCCATGCTTGCCACCATCGGGGCCGCAATGCTGGGGGTGGCGGCGACGGCGTTCTCCATCACCATCTCGGTGGTCGCCACGGCCACCTCCACCTACGGGCCCCGCCTGGTGCGCAACTTCATGGCCGACCGGGGCAACCAGGCCGTCCTCGGAGTGCTGGTCTCCACCTTCCTGTACACGCTGCTGGTGCTGCGCACGATCCGCTCGGCCGACGACGACCTGGCTCAGCCGTTCGTCCCGCACCTGGCCGTCAACCTCGCTGTGGTCCTGGCGGTCGCCGACGTGGTCCTGCTCGTCTACTTCATCCACCACATCGCCGCCTCCGTGCGGGTCGAGACGCTCGCTCTCGGGGTGCGCCGGAACTTCCGCGACGTCGTCGAGCGGTGGCATCCGCAGGAGGCGCCGGAGGACCTGGTGCGGACGGCCCGGCCGCGCGCCGGTGGCGGGGAGATCTCCGCCGGATCCGTGGGCTACCTCGTCACAGCGGACCTCGACGGTCTGGCCGCCCTGGCCCGGCACGAGGACGTGGTCCTGGCCCTGGTCCCGCGGGTGGGGGACCACGTCCTCCCCTCGGAACCGCTGGTGCGGGTGTGGCCCGGGGACCGGGCCGAAGGCGTGGCGAACAGGGTGCGGCGGTGCGTGCGGATCGGCGACTCCCGGTCGGCGGCCCAGGACGTGCGCTTCGCCGAGCAGCAGGTCGTGGAACTGGCTGTCCGCGCCCTGTCACCGGGCACCAACGACCCCTACACCGCGGTGAACGCCATCGAGGAGGTCGCCGCCGGCATCGTCGTGGCGGTCTCCCGGCCGGAGCCGGGCAACACGGTGGTGGAGCACGGCACGGCACGCCTGCACTACGCGACGGTGGACCTGGAGGAGATCGTGGACATGCCCTTCGACCAGATCCGCCCCCACGCCACAGGGCACGTCGAGGTCCTGCAGGCCCTCATCGACCTGGCCGCGCGTGTCGGACAGGCCAGCCGGCACCCGCTCCTGGCGCACCGCGTCCGCGGGCACGTGGAGGCCCTGCTGGACCAGTTCAGGATCAGCGACCCGCACCCGCACGATCTCCACCGGGTGGAGCGCCACGCCGTGCACCGCCTCGCCGGGGAAGACGGGCGCTGAGAGTTCAGCGGCGGTCCTGGCACGTCTGCGTCAACCACGCCCTGATCGCGTCCAGGGACTCCTCCAGCGCCCGGTCGTCGAAGCGTCGTTCTGCGGACACGGAGGGGCCTGCCGTGGGCGACGGCTCGGCCGCCAGGTCCTCGCCGTAGGAGTCGACCATCAGCTGGACGCGGGCGTACTCGGCCACCAGCGGGGGAGGGGCGGCATCCACCATGGTCTCCACCTGGTCCTCCACGCGCTGCACGTCCTCCACGTGCCGGCTCACCGGCAGGCTGGAGGGCAGCAGGGACAGGGTCAGCACATCGGCGGCCACCGCCGCGCACGCCTCGTCCCGGGTCCCGTGCGCGCCCCACGGACCGTGGGCGGGCGGGACCGGGCTCCCCGGGCCGGACGAGGCCGACGGAGGGCGGGTCGAGGCCGAAGGATCCACCGGCTCCGGGGGGACCGGTTCCCCGCAGCCGGCCAGGACCGCGCTGCCCGCCGCGAGCGCCGCGAGCCACCCCCGGAAGCGGGCAGGGGGCGCCCAGGGGGACCGCCTGGTCGTCGCTGGCTTCATCGTCGTCGCCTTCCCACGCGCAGGGCCGGACCGGGACCCTTCCACCCTAGGCGCATCGGGCCGCCGCGGTCCGGGGTCCCGGCGACGAGACCCCGGGCATGGTCCTGCCGCCCGCACGGCCCCTATCCTCGGGTGCGAGGGCCCAGGAGGGACTTCCGCGACGCGCTGTCGACGTGCCGCCGGCTCGGCGCCGCCGCCCGGCACGAGGAGGAAGGAGGCGCCGTGCGGCTCCCCGCTCTCCTCGTCGTCCTCGTCCTCCGCGCCGCCGCCCTGGTCGTCGCCCTCTGGTCGCTGCTCTCCCGGGCGGA
>NZ_BMEQ01000054.1 GCF_014636775.1 Kocuria dechangensis | reverse complement strand
TCCACCCCCTCCACCCCCTCCACCCCCTCCACCCCCTCCACCCCCTCCACCCCCTCCACCCCCTGCGCCCACGACAAGGACAGCGACAAGGACAGCGACAAGGACAGCGACAGGGGCCGCAACCGCCGGGTGAGGCACCAGGCCTTCCGGCGCATCGGATCCAGCTCACCCGCCGGCTGCCCGGACACCCCGAAGCGCTCGCACCCTCCGGCGGGGGCCGGGGAGAGATCTCCTCGAACGAGGGCCAGCGAGATGACCGCGAAGACAGCGACCGTGACACCTCCCCGCGACGGGGACCGCGCTACGGGACCCGCGGGGAGAACTGGTCCGGGGTGGTCATGGGCGCCTGGATCGCCGCCTCGTCCTGGTGGCCCCTGCAGCAGGGGTGGAACGACCTGCACGTGGTCTTCCTCGGCCTGGCCCTGGGATCGTCCTGGTGTCCAGCGGCTGACGGGCCCTGGTGCGTCGCCCCCAGCATGCCCGGCAAGGGTGACTCCCGAACGGGGACAGCACATGCCTCCGGCCACCCTGACAGCCCCCCCCCCGGATGACATCGTCGTGTCGGGTGCGCGCAAGAGGGACCTTTCCTCCCGTCAGGGGCTGGTCTCACGCTGCCCTGGTGCGAGGGCCCCGCAGCGACCTGAGGCGGAGTCCTGCTGGGCCGTTACGGGCGATCACACTGATCGTCGGTGCCCGGAAGCTCCTGCGTGAGGTGCATCCGGATCAGTCCCGTGGCGCCGTCGAGGGTGACCACCTGGCCCTCGGTCAGCCGGGTGGTGGCCTCGGGCACGCAGATCACGGCCGGGATGCCGTACTCGCGGGCCACGGTCGGGCCGTGGGCGATCGTGGAGCCGGTCTCGGTGATGAGTCCGCCGAGGGTCAGGAACAGCGGGGTCCAGCCCGGGTCAGTGGTCGGGGCGAGGAGGATGTCACCGGGCCGCAGCCTCGCCTCGGACGGGTGGTGGACGATGCGGACCGGCCCGGTCGCGACCCCGGCGGCCGCCGGCTGGCCGACCAGCACGTCCGGCCCGTACTCGGCCGCGGTGTCATCAGGCACCTCCGGGGGATTCGTGCCGTCGGACAACAGCAGGCCCGGACCCTGCCGCCGTCGAACCTCGCGCTCGTGCTCCCGACGCCGGCCGGTCACCACCGCCGGCAGGTCCGCCCCGCGTGAGGCGTCGAGGGCCTCGTCCAGGGTCAGGAACATGATGTCCTCCGACTGCTCCAGCAGGCCGCGCCCGGCGAGGTCGGCCCCCGCGGTGAGCAGCTGCCCGCGCACCTCGGCCAGCGGGCTCAGCCAGAGGAACTTGGGCAACTCGCGCAGTCCAGCCAGCTCCCGGACCCGGCGCAGCAGGCAGCCGGCGACCCGGGCCCGCAGCGGCCGGGTCCGCTTCGCGCGATCGATGAGCTCTGCCAGAGCGGTCTCCGCTTCGACGGCGGCGCGAGCGAACCGGGCCGGCGGAGCCTGCTCCGGGTCGCTCACCTGCAGGTAACCGGCCAGGGCGGCGAACACGGGGGCGGAGTCCTCGCCCCCACCGGGGGGAGCCGACGTCGATCTCGGCGCTGCCGCGAATCCCGTACTCCTCCAGGAAGGCCCTCAGGCCGAACTCGGGCAGCTCCCCGCCCACGAAGCGCCCGGCGAGCTCGCCCGGGGCGGTGCTGACCAACAGCTCGCGGTGAGCACCGGCGGCCTCAGCCACGGACCAGAGCTTCAGGTCCATCTCGGTGGTGACGTCGTGGGGCATCCCGCGCAGGGTCGCATTCAGCTCCCCGGGCCGCAGAATGCCGCCCAGCAGCCATCGGGCCACCCCCTCAGCGATGAGCGCCGCCCACAGCGGCGGCAAGGAACGCATCATCGGCCCGGTCATCATCGGCCCGGTCATCATCGCATCCTGCCAGCCGGTGGCACCACGGATCCGGCCGGCCGTGTCCGCCGGTTCAGCCCAGGGCTGCCGGCGGACCTGCTCGAGCTCGCCGAACGCGCGCTCGCGGGCGGCGGCCGGCCGTGCCAGGGCCCGCCCCGCGCCGGCCAGCGCGGCCGGCACAACGGCCAGCAGCAGCCCGCGCCGTCGCCCCGGGGGAGAACCCGCGCTGACCGGAACGAACGCGACGGGGCGCGTAGCGGGGGTCCTCCAGGACGTGCCGCACGCCCCGCGCCACGGCCGGACCGTAGACCTGCACCATCTCCGGGACCCGGGAGTGCAGGCGCGGGCTGCGGACGAAGCCGGTGAGGTCCATGAACAGCCGGCCGCCGATGACGACGAGGAACTGATCGACCACGGCGTCGTCGACGCCGATGATCTGCAGCCAGCGGCGGGTCCTCTCCCGCAGCACGGACACACCCATCGGAGTGACCGGACCCCGCAGGCCCTGCATGTGGCCGACCTCCAGGTAGATCCGGGGATCGTCCCGCCCCGGGTCGGTCCCCGGCGGGAGCGGGAAGAGAGTGGTGATGGCCCGCGACTGCAGCAACCACAGCGTGCCCTGCGCATCGTAGGCGAACTCGCTGTCCTGCGGGCCGCCCAGGGCGCGCTGCACCCGCAGCCCGCTCTGCTGGAGCTCGCCCAGCTGGTCAGGGGAGAGACAGCCGTGATCGTGGTGCTCAGGGAGCGGGCCGTGACCGGCCAAGACGTAGTGGTCGGTGTCCATGGTGCCCTCCACCACACCGGTGCCCAGCCCCGGCACCGCATCGATGACGGTCTCGGTGCGGGTGCCGGTCAGCGGGTTGGCGGTGAACATCACTCCGGCGGCCCTCGGGGTGATCATGCGCTGCACGACGACGGCCATCGCCAGGCCCTCAGCCTCCAGCCCCTGCCCAGCCCGGTAGGCGACGGCGCGCTCGCTGTCCAGAGAGTCCCAGCACTGCCGGATCGCCTCCAACAGTGCGTCCTCGCCCGCCACGTCGAGGACGGTGTCCTGCTGGCCGGCGAAGCTGGCGCCCGGCAGGTCCTCGGCCGTAGCGCTGGAGCGGACGGCGACGGGGCCGCCGCCGAGGTGTTCGTAGGCCCTCAGGACTGCCTGCTCGGGGATGGTGCCCGAGCGGTAGGCCTCGGTGGTCAGGCAGAACCCCTCCGGCACTCGCTCGCCCGCGGACGTGAGAGCCCCGAGGCCGGCGGCCTTGCCCCCGACGAGCTCGGTCATGTCCGGGTGATGTGGGCGAGGTCGATCAGGTCCATGGGATGCCTCTCTGCTGGCCCGGGGGTTGGCAGGAGGTGAGGAATGGGCCGTCCGATGCCGCGTTCGTAGCTGATGATCTAGTCCGACCGTTGGCAGGTCAACCTCCCCGTGCCCTGAGGCATCAGCGGCTATGCGTGGCGGTGCTGCAGGCGGCCCTGGCCGGCCACTGGCGGGGCACGTACCTGTCGATGCCATCTGAAGACGGACCCTTGGGCGCCGGGTGGGTTCTAGTAGTACTTCCTGAGGTCTGCCGCTGGGACGTTGCCAGGTCAGAGCACTATGGCGGTTCCGGTCCCCCTTTTGTGCGTCGTGATTGCCTCCGCGCCGGCCGGTAGCCTCAGGTTCATGGACCGGCACGCCCGGGGTGCTGACGGTGACGCCACGGCGGATGAGGGAACGTCACTTCCCACCGCTCGTCAGGTCCTCGTGCGTGCCCTCCCCGCCGCCGCGATCATGATGATCGGCATCCCAGTGCTCGCTTGGTGGCTGGTAGATGCGGCCGGTGGGATGACCACACGGTGGTGGCCTCTGCCGCTTCTTGCCTTCCTTGGGCTGGTGGGGCTCGTCCATCACTTCGCCCAGGCGCCACCTCCGCCCTTCGACAGGCGGGCCAGCAATGTGCGATGGCCAGGCGCCCTCTCCTCAGCGGGAAAGTTCGGGACCGTGCCAACGGATCCTGACGTGCGGACAACTGCCGGGGTGGTCCCCTGCACCGACGTCGAGACGATCGTGGTGGTCGCACCGTTTGTCCTCGGCGGGGCCTTTGCCCTGCTGATCCGCCCGGAGTTCCCGTGGTCTGAGGCCATCACCCCGATCGCGATCACGCTGGTCTTCGTCTTCACATCCCGGCACGGGTGGGCCTACCTGAAGGTGCTGCACCCCAAACCCCCAGCCGGCTGACCGCCACCTCCACAGGAGCAGCGAAGTCGTGGGCGACCTGACGAAGGACTACTCGCGGGGTCAATGGCCGGTGGAGACACCACCGAGGTGTGCAGCGGGTCCGTGAGCTCAGCGGCGGCTGCGGCCCCGACCGCGCCGGCGACTGGAGGAGGACGGCTGGCGCTTGCGCCCCGGCGAGGAGCGCCGGTGAGCGGGCTTGTCGCCGCCGGCGAGCAGGTGCTCCGCGCCGGCGAACAGCGTCGCGGCGACCAGCAGCACCCCGCCGTCGTTGCCCAGCAGGTAGTCCAAGTCCAGCACCACGGTGGAGCGCTGCGCGGCGAGGTCGTTGGTGACCCCGACGGTGAAACCGGTCGCCGCCGCGCTCGCCGGGAGGGTCTCGGCCCGCTCCACGGCGGTGACCTCCACCTCGGGCAGGTCCTGGCCTGCGAGGCGGTGCTCCACCAGGACCTGCTGGCCCAGGCTCAGCAGCGCCGGCACCAGGGTGGTGGCCGGTGCCTTCACCTCCTCGGGCAGGGCCACGGCGAGCCGGGCACGAGTGCCGGCAGAGGTCATGCGCACCCGGGCCGCGAGGGCGAAGGAGCCGACGACCGGGGCGTGCCCGAGGGCAGGGGAGGGGACGGCAACGCTCAAGAGGACTCCAACCACGGGGAAGGGAGAGGGCGTCCCCAGAATCTCACCCCCCCCGGATGCTGACCCCCAGCGATGGCCGCGGTCGGGCGAACACCTGAGGTCGGACAGCAGCTCCTGCTTCTGACCCCGGGCCAGTGCTTGAACTGCGTCCACGGTGAGCACAGGAGGTCCTGCCGCAGGTGCGGCCTCGACGTCGGACCCACCCACTCTCGCGACGGACCCGTCCGGCCTCAACCCACCTCAGGACCGAGCCCCTCTCAGCCACCGGAAAGACCCGCACCCCAGGGACAGACCACACCCCGGCCCCTGTCCTGCACCGGGCACCCGCACGACCCGGGCGCTCGCGGGACCCTCACCGCTGCGCGGTGCTCTCGCGCTCACCCGTGCGCTCGCGGCGGTGGCGACGGATCCTCCGGGACACGCTGATCACTTCATCTGCTGACTCACCCTGTCCACCCGAGACGGATCATTTACCTTTGCACATAAACGGGTGGGGGCAGGGAACGAGATGACAGAGCCAGCACGACCGCAGGGCAGGACCCCGTCGGAAGGAGACGACCGGCGGGCCAGCGGCACAGAGGACTCAGCGACCAGTTCCGACCACCGTGACCTGAACGCCTCCCCTGTGGTGGTCAACCGGTGGCAACGCTACGGCAAGGACCGCCTGTACGTGGCCCAGCCCGATGGGGTGAAGATCGGGTGGTGGGACCTCACCACCGATGAAGCCCACCCGGACTCCCCGCAGTTCCTGCCCGCCCTGGTAGCTGCTGTGGCACGGTGGAAGGCCGCCCGGCCGCCCGGCGGCCTAACAGCCGTTGCTCCCCTAGATGCCGTACCCGGTGCGGCATCCGTGGCGGACCGGCCGCTCACCCCAGCCCATCCCGTGCCTCCGCCCGCTCCGCCCGCCCTGTCCGCTCCCGACGGCGCCCACGTCGTCCCGGCGCTCGCCGGGAACCCCTGGCCGGCCGAGGACATGCCCGCGACGGGTGCCGCGCAACCAGCCATCCACACCTCCGAGCACAGCACTGCTGGACCCGGAGCCCGGCCATGGATCGATCTGGCCGCCCACACCCCCGGGGCCCAGGCCCGGGAACAGGCCCGCACGGCGCGGGAGGCCGCGCCGGTGAAGACAGTCGTGGCCCGCTTGCTGGGTGTCCACACCGAGGAGCGGGCCTGGCGGATCGGGGCGGATGGGGAGGTGAAGGTCGCCGCCCAGTTCGCCAAGGTGGTCGCGAGGGATCCTCGGTGGCGGGTGCTGCATGCCATCCCGGTCGGGGAGCGGGGTGCTGACATCGACCACCTGGTCATCGGCCCCGGTGGGATCTTCACCGTCAACGCCAAGCACCACCCCGGGGCACGGATCTGGGTCGGCGGAAACACGGTGCTGGTCAACGGCCACCGGCAGCCCTATGTGCGCAACAGCCGTCACGAGGCAGCCCGGGCGGCCAGACTCCTCACCGCCGTGTGCGGCTTGCCCGTGCCGGTGGAGGCTCTGGTCGTGACCGTGCGCGCCGAGGACGTGGTCCTCAAGCAGCAGCCCGAGGGGGTGTCGGTGGTGCCCCGTCACCAGATCGCCCGGTGGCTGTTGCGTCATCGGGACATCCATACCCCTGAGGTCCTCGAGGCCGTTTACGAGGCGGCGCGGCGCTCCACCACCTGGCGGTAACGGCCCCGGGAGCGGCTGGTCATCGGGGTGGGCGGTGAGCATCGGACCGCCCGTGCTCCACGGTGGGAGTCATGTGGCCCGGGCCGAGGGTGGGGCAGAGTCAGTGACTTGTCCGGTCTGTGGGCAGGGGGCGGACTGGGTTCAGGCCCAGTGTCCGGTGCGTGGGCCGGTGCAGGCCATTCTGGTCTTGTAGCGGTGGGGGCCGCGTAGCGGGCGGTGTTGGACTTCGGCGATCAGCCATCCGGTGTGTGCCGCCTCGGGGTGCAGTTCGATCAGCTCGGTGTCGCCGGCGGAGACCGTGGTGGGGGTCCAATGGTCGGGGCCGGGCAACTCGGTGTCGATGATGATTTCTTGTCCGCCGAGGGTGAAGGGCGAGGGCACGAGCACGTGTTCTCCCCAGGGGCCGGTGAAGAAGCGCTGCCCCCAGGGGAAAAGGGAGACCGGGGCCAGCTGGGCCTCGATGAGCGGTTCCACGGCGGCTTCGAGCGCGGTGGGCCATTGTTGCTGGGGGAGGGTGTGGAAGTGGGTGGTGCGGATGAAGCGGACTCCGCCTTTGGCGGTGTTCTTGCCCAGGTAGCGCCCGGAGTCCAGTAGGGCGAGGTTGAGCTTGTCGCCGTAGTCCAGTTGCCAGGTGAAGAAGACGGCGTTGTCGAAGCGGGGCCGCGTGGTGAGTGTCCCGAGCCGGGATGGTGTCGCAGAGGCGGTGGTGCCGGGCGACGCTGGGTTCGGCTGGGCTGGGGTCGGCTGGGCCGGGGTCGCCGTAGTCGTAGCAACGGTCGTGGTTCCGACCCGGCGCACCTGTCCCGGCTGCCCGGCCACCGCGTCCGCGACGGCCGCCACCAGGGAGGTGATGACGTCTTCGGTGATCGACTCACCGTGCGTGACGACGTCGTATCCCCCCCCCACGGGTGCTGCCCGCCCAGGCGCAGGCGGATGACGGTCCACCCCACCTGGGCGAACAAGGCGTTGCGCACCACGTCGTGGAGGACGCGCCGGCCGTGGGTGTAGAGCGGATCGACCTCCACACAGACCGTGGTGTCCCTGATGATGAAGTCGGGGGTGAGCACGGGGAACTTCCCGCTGAAGGGGTCCAGCCCGCACTGGATGGCCCAGCCCCCGCTGTCACGGACTTCCTGGGGTGACGAACCATGGGCTCGGTGGGGGCACGCACAGGGTGGGCACCAACGGCCGGCTCTCCTGACCGGTGAGGTAGTGCATCTATCCGTCGCGGGCGTGATCTCCCATGGTGATGACCAGACCCAGCTCCGGTACCAGGGGCATGAGCCTTATCCAGCCATGGTGCTGCGGCCAGGACCTCGGGACCGGTGGCGTTGTTGGTGGTCTTCCCGTCCACGGACGGCAGGTACCAGGGGACGATGTTCCACAACAGCAGCTCTGCTCGCTGCAGCCTGGCCTCCTCACCCACGGTGAAGAGGGTCGCCGCGGTCTGGTCGTCGTTGCCGACGGAGATGATCCCGGAGCCCCGGGGGGG
>NZ_BMEQ01000053.1 GCF_014636775.1 Kocuria dechangensis | reverse complement strand
GGCCGCGCGGCGTCCGGGCCGGCTGGTCGCCGCGGGCGTGGCGGTGTGCGGGCTGGCCGAGGCCGGGCGGCGCCGGTGCGGGGGCGCGGCGGTCTATCCGGGCAGTGCCGCCCTGTGGGCTCCCCTGTGGGTGCTGGAGCGGTCGGTGTGCGTGTGGGCGGCCGTCGCCGCCCGGGCGAGCGGCGGGGTCTCCTACGCGGGTGCCCGGCTGCGCACCGCCGGGCACTCCCGGGCCGCCCTGCGTCGGCGGTGGCGCCTCCGAAGTCTAGAAGGACAGCTCTCAAGGTGAGAGCATTACGTCCGGATGGCCTTCAGAAGCAAACGCTTACGTATGCATTGATTAAGCATAAGATAGCGGGGTGCAGATGCAATAACTGCCTCTGGCTAGCTCGTTTACTGGCAGTTGACCCCTGTCTTAGCGATAGATATAAACGCACTCGATTGCCCATTCATTGAAACTCGCGGGTAAAGGTTTCAAAAAGATGAACTTTCACAGGCGGTGTTGCTCTGCGGTGAAGAGGGTCCCACAATAAGATTGCGTGTTCGTCGGACTCTGAAGCGATCGCCACAACTTCAAGGATGTCATGTCATGAAAACCGTTCGCCAAAGAATCCTTGCTGGCCTTGGTGCTACTGCGTTTGCCCTGACGGCAGTTGCCCTTGGCCCGTCAGAGGCCTTGGCGGCCTCTCCGTACGACAGGCCGAATGCCATGACGTGCGTTTTTAACACGGTCATCGTTGATGCGCCAACCAATGTTCCGGTTACTGGTCCGGTACTATGGCAATTCGAGGTGCAAAGCTTCAATGTCGCCACTAATCAGTGGGAAAGTAATTACTGGAGCCCCCAGCACAGTAATACGGCCGATCAGGTTTATATCACCGCTGGCCCTTGGGCCGACCCCGACGGTATTCCGACCTACAGCGCCTCAGCGGCTATTCCTGTGGGAACTGGGCCGATTCAAATTAGGGTATATAACCACTTCTGGCGAGCAGAGCAGGGGCAATGGGTCTACGTTGATGCAGGATTTTTTTCCACGATCGACGGCACGTCCACGGGTGCAAGCACTTGTGTCCTTGATGCGGGCCCCATAGTTGTGTAAGCGGTGCGGCGACATAGGGGACGTGTCCCGTGCCGCGGTGCTCACCGATGATCAGTGGGAGCGGAGCTGGTTTCACTTGCTGCCCTCCGGCGGCAGGAGGAACCAGCCGTTAAGCAATGCCCGCCCGGTGATGGTGAACATGCTCCTCGTTTGGGACTGCCGCACGGATAGGTGGCAGGTCAGGGTGCCACCTATCCGTGCGGCAGTCCCGACTCCCATACTCCGACATGTGTGCGGACGAATCGGGGTTTTCGGGCGCGCGCTACCAAAAACTTCATCCGCCCATGTCACACGGGTGACAGGCGGTCAAGGTCTTCAGACTCTATGCGTGTGGAGCATCCCGGTCCTCCACCTACCCGGATAGCTTGGTTTGCTGCCTGGTCTGGCGCTTCCCGTGACTTCTTGCTTCAGTCCTGGTGTCACGGAGAGGAGCTGCAATCGTCTTGACCTGGTCCCCCCGGAGAATGATGATGCCGTAGCGTTCGGGAATTTTGCTCGGCTTTTCAGAGGAAGGGCGCTGCACCCACAGCGGCTGTTTCAAGGACAATTCGCGCTCGTCCTGGGGGATGTTGTGGCTGAATCCGGCCAGTACGCCGATGTAGCGTTCCCCGGTGAGCAGTTCGACCTGGAGAACGGAGCGGGCCGCCTTTCCCTTTCTCGGGGTCTCGAACTCGGTCGCCCAGGCGGAACCAGGCCGGATTTTCTGGCGCAGTGAACCGAAACGCAGTCGCTGGATCCCCACCGCGACAGCGCACCCCACTGCTGAGATGGCGATCACTGCGGCCGCGGACCACAAGAAGTTGTCCAGTGCGTATTGAGAATCAGTGACCGCCTCCAGCGGAGCGAACCCGATCCGCTCACTCGGCAGCGCGAGGACGGCGCCGACTACCAGCGCGCCGATCAGCGAACAGACTAGGGAGAACAGGGCTACGCGGCTGACCTCTCGGAATGCCGACTCGGGGGAGCCGGTCCGGCGCCGGGCCTCCAGTAGGTCGGCGAGCAGACCCGGAGCGACGAGAAACAAGAAGGCGAGCAGGGTCGCCACGCTGGAAGGCGTCATCGTGCCAGCGGATCAGAAGGTCTCGGGCGACTCATCATCGTCGTCGTCATCGTCAGAGTCGACGACCTCATACTCAACGGCGCTGTCGAACTCCTGGGCCTCTCGGCCCCATCGTCCCTCATCCATCGAGTCGGTCATGGCTTACCCCTCCTATTTCTTCGCCGGTCGTGGTGGGCCAGTCCACCACGCGATGCGTGGACTTCGAGCGCCGTGCACGCCGTCTCCAGAATGGAGCAGGAGGCCATGTCGGTGATAGGTCTTTGCCCAAGTCGTTGTGCATATTGCGGTGATCGAATATCAGGTGCCGAGCCTCACCACCTGTGTGGGTCCGGCGGCAGTGCTGTGTCCGGGTCCACGGCCAGGCGCAGGCCCACCACGGTCTGCCCGGCCACGGTGGCAGTGATCATCCGGACCCGCAACACCCAGTCCGTCGGGGCGTGACGGGCCCCAGCCAGCTTGCGGATCTTGCGCTTCTCCTCCGCATCCGGCGGTGGACGGGCGAACAACAGTGCGGCCATGGCAGAACCTCCACCACCATGATTCGCCTCACCTGGCCATCGATCCACCGTTCCTTTAGAGAACAGAGCACTAAGTCTGGACCGGGGTGAGGGGGTGGGCGTTGATCGCCACGGAGAGCTCTCCGGGCAGCTCGTCGAGGTACTTGCTGGTGGTGTGCACCGTGGTGTGGCCCAGCATCTGGGCGACGACCTTCACGTCCCAGCCCTCGGCCAGCATCAGGGTCGCGGCGGTGTGGCGCAACCCGTGCGGGACCACCGCCCGCGCCCGGGCCGGATCCGCCGCCCTGGTGCGCTTGACCGCGCGCTCCAGCAGCCGTTCGACGTCGCGCACCGCCAGCCGGCGCCCGGTGGGGGAGAGCAGCAGCGGGGCCGGGGCGCCGGTGCCCAGCTGTGCCCGGTAGGCCACGATGAGGTCCTCCAGCCAGGGTGGGAGGGGCACGGTGCGCCAGGTGCGGCCCTTGCCGTAGATCTGCACCGACCCCGAGTTGTTGGGGGCGAAGCGGGCGACGTGGTCAATGTCGAGGGCCACGATCTCCCCCGCGCGCAACCCGAGGACCCCCATGAGCCCCAGGGCGATGGCATCCCTGTCGTGGTGCGGGTTCGTGGCCGCGTCCCCGGGCCCGTGGGTCAGCAGCGCCTTCGCCTGGTCGAGGTCCAGGGAGGTGCGCTCCACCCGCAGTTTCCCCTCGTCCTTGGGCTCCATCTCGGAGGTGCGCATCGGGGAGACCGTGGCCCAGGACTGCTCCACGCAGTAGGCGAAGAACCGCGAGAGGCTCCGGCGCATCCGCAGGGTCGAGCCCGGGGCCTTGGCCTCCTCGTCCGTGGTTGCCATGCGCTTCCGCAGATCACCCCCCACCTCGCCCGGGGCGGGTTTGGTGCGGTGGTCGGCGGTGTTGGCGTAGGCCAGCAGCGCCTCGTCGACGTGGGCGCCGGTGACCGACTCGGTGGTGTGCTCACCGGCCTGAGGAAGGAGTTCGAGGAAGCGGTGCAGGTCCACCGTGTAGTTGGTCACCGTGGCCGCCGACAGCCGGCGGATCGCCGCCCTGCGCCGGCAGGACTCCAGGTAGCGCTCCACCGCCTCGTCCAGCGGGATCACGGTCGGTGTCGGCGGCAAAGCCACGTGCAGCACTCCTTCGCGCGAGGTGCGATCACCACGCCGTGGTCAGCTCAAGCTCAGGCCGCGGGTGATCGCCGCGGTTGCCGGGCCGCCCGCCCGGACGACCCTGCACCCAGCGGAGAGCTCCACCGCGTTCTCGGTCACGATAGGCCCGGCAGCGAGCGGGGGGCGGCATCACGGGGTGCATGGCGTGTCGTATTATTCCTCTACTACGACACGGCACCCAACCGGGGATCTGTGGGACCCCCTCTGAGGGTTTCTATCGGGGCCTGCCGGCTCTTGTGGGCGCGGCACAGTGTCCCGCTTCTTGTGCGCCGATCCAACCTGTGCCCTGCAATGGGCCAGGAACGAGCACGGCACCCTCCCCGAGGTCGCCTGGAGGCCGTCCTCGTGCTTGAACTGGCTGTGAGGATGGTTCTGCAGCCTGTTTGGTGATGGGGCTGTAGGGGCGATCACTCCGGATGTGACCCTTCGTCGGACTGACCGTGGTGTCTTCGGCGGGGTGGTCGGCCCCGGCCCGGTCGGAGCAGCTGGCCTGAAAGGCATCAAGTACCACCTGCTGGTCACGGCCGACGAGCTGCCACGGGTGGTGGCGATCACCGGAGCCACCCGCCACGACTCCAAGCTGGTGAGGCCGATCCTGGATGGGCTGGCCCCGATCAAGGGCAGAAGTCAGGGGCGTCCTCGGCGCGGGTCGGGGACGCTGCGCGCGGACAAGGCCGTGGGCCTTCCGGAGGGTGCGTCGCTACCTGCGTCGGCGCGGGATCACCGCCTGGATCGCCCGGATCGGCGTGGATCCCAGTGAATGCCTCGGCCGGTAGCGCTGGGTCGTTGAAGGTCCCATCTCCTGGCGACGGGTGTTCCGTCGTCGACACTGGCCGTGCGCTACGACCGCAGCGCCACCACGATCACCGCTGTGACCACCTTGGCGATCGTCGTCATCTGCGCCCGGCGACTGCCCCGGAGGAACTGTGGAAACCCCTCTCAAGGGGAGCTTCATGCGGCGACCAGTGGATGTCACATAACCTCGCCCCACATGCCCATGCATAACGATTGGGCTTCTGACTAGGGCGAACGCCCCCGTAGGTATTTGGCGGCGGAGGAAACTGAAAGTCCTTAGGCCCGGCCCGTAGCGTCTGGGCGCTTGAGCTGATCGTCCAACAATCGACCCGTGCAATCCGGGGAATGGATGACCCATCTTCGCCAGCGTTGTCGATTGCCTCACAACGACGGGCGCCGCGATGATCCCAATGGGATGCGTTAGTGGCTGGATCATGCCCGTCGTCCACGGTGTTATTGCTCTGAATTGAGGAAAACAAGTGAAGAAGTTGCGAAGTGTATACGCAGGTCTTCTGGTAGTACTGGCCCTCGTGGCAGGGGCATCGCCTGCGGCCGCCGCGTCGCGGTGGTTCGACGCCACCAATGGCCAGCTATTGGACACGGGCTGGCCCGTGGGTAACACGGACAGCGTCGGGTGGGCTCAGGCGGGACGTGCCGCTCAGGGATTTTGCGGGGACCGGGGTTATGTGGGCGGGTTCCTGAACGGCCATCAACTCGGCAACCGCAAAGGTGTGATCTGCACGGATGCGCAGGACGCACGAGGGCTCGATGCCACCAAGGGTCAACTCTCCGACACGGGCTGGCCCGTCGATGACACGAACAGTGTGGGATGGGCCCAGGCTGCCCGTGCCGCCCAGGGATTCTGCTCGGAACGGGACTATGTGGGCGGCTTCCTGAACGGCCACCAACTCGGCAACCGCAGAGGCGTCGTGTGTGTGGGAGCCCGTGATGCGCAATGGTTCGATGCCACCAAGGGGCAGCTCTTGGACACGGGCTGGCCCGTGGAGGACACGAATCGTGTGGGATGGGCCCAGGCTGCCCGTGCCGCCCAGGGATTCTGCTCGGAACGGGGTTTCGTCGGCGGCTTCCTGAACGGCCATCAACTCGGTAACCGCAAGGGTGTCATCTGCCTGAGGTGAACAGCACGGTGGCGCGACCCGTGGAAAACAGGAGAGCACCCTTCAGTCACGCCCTCATCAGTTTGTGAAGACACCAGAAGTTTGGTCCGCTCTTGAGGTCACTGCAACACTGGTGATTAGTGGTCCTGTGGGGGCCGGCACGCCGGCCCCCACAGGACCACAACACCTAGACTTTTCAGTTCCCAGCTGCCAGCGGCCTGACGGCACGCCTGAACAGCGGCTGCGACGTTGTACTCGTCCTGGCCCCGGAATCGAGCAGGGCTTTCCACGACGCGCAGGAGATAGGTCTCGGCCTCAGCGAGCTTTACACCTAGTCTCATAACTCATTCGCCTGGCGCAGTCGAATGAGTTATGAGACTAGGTGTAAATAGATCTTGCAGTGCTTTCGGAAACCATGGGTGTCGTTAGAGGTCATTAGCGATAAACAGTTTTTATGATGCTCGGTCAGGTCGACATCGTCAAGGCCGCTGACCGGTCACCAGCGGATGTAGTCGTCCAGGCCGAATCCCCGCATCATCTCTCCTACGGTGACGGCATGCTGTTTCATGTCCACGACTGCCTTATATCCCCACGATGCTTCCACGGCACACCACAGAACCTAGAAGCCCCTCTCGGAAATATTTGCAATCAAAACATCTCCCTTGCTGACAGGCCCGCAGAAGGCGTCGGCGATACGAGAGCGGGAGATGGCCTGAAACTTGGAGTTCTACAGCGGCCACACAACGTCCCCCCGAGAGATAATGGTACCGAGCACCAGCCGGGCGATCGGCTTCCGTCTTGGAGTGCCTCATCCCATGGCAATAATGTCATGTCCTTCCATAACTAGATCAAGGCATGCCGAGCGGTCAGAATGGAATCCACACTGACCAGGTGTCGACGATCAGCAGGACGTACCTGTAGACCGGGTTGTGGATCCCTATTGCACAACCTCCAATCGATGAAAGCAGAATAGACATATTTTGGAAGACTAGTGTTATGCAACCTACTATCCGCCAATTGAAATTCATAGATGAATGAAAATTTTTCTTGGGTGCCGAATGACAAATTAATCGCCCCAATCGCCCCAATCGCCCCAATCGCCCCAATCCCCCCAATCGCCCTCAAGCGCCACCAACCGCCACCAATCGCTCAGGCATAGGGGACATGTCACTGCTAGCTTATCCCTTCGACCCTGAGGGGGTCCTGCAATTTAATCCCAAGAATTAATTAGATATGAATATTATAAAAATCTGAAGCATATATAGCTACATGTCACGTAGGGGGAAGCGTGAAGAAATACACCAAAGGATCCTGGAAGACTTTCCTCAAGGATCCCCCGTGGTGGTTTAAGGAAGTAATAATAGCAGTCTTTTTGTCCCTCCTGTTGCTTAGTTTCCAAAATTCTATCGAGCAACAACGTGAGATTAATTCACAAAATGTTGAACGCCAGCTGGCCACCCAGGCGGAACGACAGGAGAATGTGCGATTTATCCGGGAAAAATCTTCTCCAGACAACCTGCTTAGACAATTTTCTGATTTTGACATAAGTGGCCAGAGCCTGAACGGCCTCATTCTATTCGAGGCTGACTTTTCAAATACCAACCTTTCCTCTGCCAGCCTCAGGATGGCCAATCTTAGTAGATCACTCTTCTCCGGTGCCGACATGAGGGGGGCTGACCTCCGCGGAGCCGACCTGTCGTACTCCTCACTCAACGGATGGAAAAAAGATCTGGGTCCGAAAGGTGATGAAAGCAGTCAACAACTGCCCTTTGTCCCTGCCAACCTCTCGGGGGCCCGGCTTGAAGGGGCCACATTCTCAGGTGCAAAACTGTTCGGCGTAGATTTTTCGGGCTCATCGGTTCAGGGGGCCAATCTTGAAGGCGCCTGCCATGACGAAAGCACAACCTGGCCTGCCGGATTCACACCCCCACCTTCGCGTACACCTCCTCATGAATGCGGGATTTTTGCAATTCCACGAGATATAGAATCCATCGAGTCTGTCGAGTAGTAGATATTTGCCACAGAAGTATGCCGATAGTTGAAATAACCGATTATTCAAAATTCGATGCGAATTTCCTATGCCCCAAAATACGTTCCAAGTGGTCATCCGTTCGGCAAAATGATGAGCCTACCGCTCACTTACACTTGATCTCATAACTCGGCCGGTCGTTGCCCGTCTTCGTCCGAGTGGCTGACCATGCCTGTATGGCCACGCGGAAGCACCAGTGGATGGTCGATGACCACCTGTGGGAGCTGATCGCCCCGTTCATCCCCGAGCCCCACCCGCACGGGGTCCCGGTGGGCGGCCTCGGATTGATGACCGGGCTGCGCTGGAGGGGATCCTGTTTGTCCTCCATACCGGGTGCCGCTGGCGGGACCTGCCCCCGGAGCTTGGGTGCGGGTCCGGGCACACCGCCTGGCTCCGGTGGTCAAGTCCATTTGCGGGGTGTAACGCGGTCAACGCGTGATTCTTGGGATGGTCAGGCGCTG
>NZ_BMEQ01000052.1 GCF_014636775.1 Kocuria dechangensis | reverse complement strand
GGTCGCCCCGGCGATGGAGCACCTGCACCTGTTCGACACCGCCACCGGCACCCGCCTCCCCGACTGACGCGGTGCTCGGTCTTCGCGCGCTCCTCGAACCATGGAGGGGTTGACGCCCGGATCCAGTCGGGAAAAGCTGGTGCCCCACGGCTGTCGCAGGAGCACACCGAAGGACCACACCATGGGGATCATCCAGGTCGACCTCTTCATCACCCTCGACGGGATCTACCAGGCGCCGGGCGGGCCCGACGAGGACCGTGAGGGCGGCTTCGCGTTCGGCGGCTGGCAGGGGGCCTACTTCGACGACGAATCGGGCGAGACGATCGGTGCCGAGATCGGGCGCCTGGACGCGCTGCTGCTCGGCCGCAAGACGTACGACATCTTCGCCGGCTACTGGCCGGCCCGCGGCGACGCCGACCCGATCGCCGCGAGGTTCAACGCGGTGCCGAAGTTCGTCGTCTCGCGCACGCTGACCGACCCGTCGTGGGAGGGAACCACGGTGCTGACGGACGTCGCGACCGAGGTGCGAGCGCTCAAGGACCGGTTCGACGAGGTCCACGTCTTCGGCAGCGGCGCCCTCGTGACGACCCTGCTGCGGGAGGGCCTCCTCGACCGGCTGAACCTCATCCTCTATCCGCTGGTCCTGGGCTCGGGCAAGCGTCTCTTCGGCGACGGCACCGTCCCGGCCGCCTTCAGACTGGTGAAGCCGCCGCAGGCGTTCCCGAAGGGAGCGGTGTCGCTCGTCTACGAGCGGGCCGGTGACCCGGTCACCGGCGTCGACATCTCGCAGCTCCCGGAGTAGGCGGCCGCCGGCCGTTGCGCGCAGCAGCCCGTGCAGCGCCCGGACGGGCCTGCGCAGTCGGCGGGCGCCGGGCTCTCTCGTAAGCGGGACCGGGCGTCGCATGTGAGGAATCGAACGGTCTTGTGACTGGGCAGTTCCCCGGCCGGCGGTGTCAAGATGAAGATGCGGCCGAGCCTGCGAACCGGCACTCCCCTCGCCGGCGCCGCATCCACGTCTGCCTCACCGCCCGCACCGTGCGGATGCCCTCACCTGCCCACCGGAGCACCCTTTGAGCCTGCAGCAGTTCTTCGACGACCACCGTCCCACGACCACCGGCACCCCGGTCCGCGTCTTCCCCGCCGTCGCCCGCACCCCGCGGCTGCCGGAGCCTGCGCGGTGGACCAATCCGTTCGTCACCCTCATCGTCACGATGTTCGTGTCGGTCGGGCTCACCTGGATCCCGTGGCTGCCGCTGCTCACCGGTCCGGCGGTCATGACGCTCGGCCTCACCCTGTCGGTCCTCTCCACGATCAGCCACCTCTCCTGGCCGGACAGCCGTTACGAGGCTGCCGCCGAAGGAGTGTGGGTGGCCCGCCAGTCCGGCTACCGGGCCGGCGTCCACGGCGGCGAGCTGCGCTGGATCGACCAGCACGGGGCGATCAAGACCGGACACATCGCACGCGGCTCCGAGGGCTGGGACCTGGTGCTGACCGACCAGGACGCCGACACCGGCACCGCGGCCTGAGCAACCGGCGGTGTGTGCCGCCTCCCGAGGTCTTTTTCCTTCGCACCTGCTGTTTCCGGCTCCGTCAGGAGAAGACTGGCTTCTGACAAGTCGTCTTGAGGTCCGAGGGGAGCGGTCATGGAACGGTCGTCGAAGGCGCGGCTGGTCACGGGCGCAGCGGTCGGCGCACTGGCTGTGACGACGGTCGCGGCGGCTGTTCCGGCCCACGCAGCAGCCCAGCCGTACTTGACCTACAGCCAGGGCTGGCGGGTTGACACGCACATCCGGGAACTCGCCGACGTCAACGGCGACGGTCGCGCCGACGTCGTCGGGTTCGGGGATCCCGGCACCTTCGTGGCCTACGGTCGGGCCGACGGCACGCTCAGCGCCCCGGTGCTCGCGATCCGCGACTACGGCACCGGCCAGGGGTGGACGAATCCGCGGGCCACGGGCGACGTCAACGGCGACGGCCGCGACGACCTGATCGGTTTCGGCACCAAGGGCGTGCAGGTCTCCTACGCCCGCGCGGACGGATCGTTCACCACCGCGGTGCAGGTGGTGGACGACTTCGGCTGGGTCCAGGGCTGGACGGTCGAGCGGCACCCGCGCGAGGTGGCCGACGTCAACGGTGACGGGATCGAGGACGTCGTCGGCTTCGGCCACGCCGGCACCTGGGTCGCCTACGGTCGGTCGAACAGCACCTTCACCCCCGCCGCTCTGATGATCCGTGACTTCGGCGTCGTCCAGGGCTGGCGGGAGGACCAGCATCCGAGGCAGGTCGTCGACGTCAACGACGACGGGGCCGCCGATGTGGTCGGGTTCGGCTCCGGCGGAGTCTGGATGTCCTATGGCCGGGCCGACGGCACGTTCACCCAGCCGGCGCTGGAGATCCGCGACTTCGGCACCGCCCAGGGCTGGCGGGTCGGTCAGCACCCGCGAACCGTGGGCGACGTCAGCGGCGACGGCAGGGCCGACGTCGTCGGCTTCGGCGACCGCGGGGTGCACGTGTCCCGGTCCATCCTGACGCCCCCGAGGAACATCAACTTCTACCCGCCCGCCCTGGAGGTGGCCGACTTCGGGGTGGCCCAGGGCTGGCGGGTCGACCGTCATCCGCGGCTGCTGGGCGACGTCACCGGGGACGGGGTCGACGACGTGATCGGCTTCGCCGACGCCGGCATCCGGGCCTCCTTCGGCGGCCGCGACGGCCTGCACAGCACCGGGCAGTACAACGGCGAGTTCGGCTACCAGGACGGCTGGACCCCGCAGAAGTACCCGCGCCTGCTCGGTGACGTCAACGGCGACGGCCGGACCGACATCGTGGCCTTCGGACACGCCCTCCTGAGCGTGCGCCTGTCCTGAGCGCCGGGACAGCGCCCGGTGCCCTGACCACGGATGCCTGACATGGACCGTCCACTGACCCGCCGGGCGTCACGTGCGCGAGCCGGCCGACGGCGACGACGTCGCCGGATCTGGGGAGAACCGCACGCTTGTGACGCTGTCCTGAGGCTTCTGCACTCCGGCACCGGCACCGGCACTCACCACTACGGCGTGGGCGATGGGGCGGTGAGGCTGTCTTCCGGCCCCACCGGGCCGTGCGCTACGGGGCGAAACATCGTCCTCACCATCCTCGCGGCACCGGTCGTGGCCCTACCCTGAGGCTGGAGGTGGAGACCATGTCGCGCAAGGTCGTGGGTGCGGTCTTCGGTGCGCTGCTGGCAGCGCTGAGCGCGCTGGAGGCCACGGCGCTGCTCGCGGTGTTCAACTATGCGTGGCCTCTGGCCCTGATCGTCGCAGGGGGCGCGCTGCTGTGGCGGGCCGTGGGAGGACGCCGCAGCTCACCCTCCGCCCGGTACCCCACGCCCGGGCCGTCATCGCGCGCATCTGCTCGTGGCGAGGGACCTCACACCGAAGAGGAGCTGTCATGAACGTTCTCGTCGCCTATGCCACCCGGCACGGCTCCACGGCCGGGATCGCCGAACGGATCGCCGAGGTCCTGCGCACCGCCGGCCTTGCGGCCGAGGCGCACCCGGTGGACGAGGTCCGCGACCTGACCCCGTACGACGCCGTGGTGCTGGGCGGCGCGGCCTACATGTTCCACTGGCTCAAGGACGCCACTGCCTTCGCCAGACGTCACCGGGCAGAGCTCGCCGACCGGCCGGTCTGGCTGTTCAGCAGCGGCCCGCTCGGCACCGACCGGGTGGACGAGGAGGGCCACGACGTCCTGGAGGCCGCCCGGCCGAAGGAGTTCGACGAGCTCACCGGGCTGCTGCACCCGCGCGGGGAACAGGTCTTCTTCGGCGCGTTCGACCCGGAGGCCCCACCGATCGGCCTCGGGGAGCGGCTGGTCGGTCACCTGCCCGCCGCGAAGGACGCCACCCCGGCCGGCGACTTCCGCGACTGGGAGGCGATCGATGCCTGGGCCGCCATGATCGCCACGGCATTGACCGCCGGCCAGGAGGAGGCACGTTCCTGAACGGGTGGGCCCGGCCTCCCACAGCAGGGAGGAGGGCCCGTCAGGCGGTCACCCAGCGAGGACGGCCCAGGAACTGCATCTGGCCCAGGGCCCGATGGGACGGGCGTGAGCGAAGCGCTCCCCGGTTCCGCGCGGGCTGTGTCATCGACCAGAGAGCTCAGATCCGGGTGCCGGGTCTGCTCCACGCGCCCTGCGCGAGGGGTTCGGGAGCCGGGCCCAGGTACTCGAGCTCCTCGACCGGGATCAGGGCCCCGGGACTGTGCCCGTCGGCCTCGCAGCGCACCAGCACGACCAGGCCCAGACCGGCGGGCTCGTAGGCGGCGCACAGCACGCTCTCGCCGGCACGCAGGTCCAGGCCGGGTCGGTCTGCGCGCATCCGGTACCGGGACAGCCGGGAGACGTCCACCGAAGGGGTGGGGTCGAAGACGAGGCCGACCCCGATGCCGGGTGAGACCCGTACAGGGCCGGTGTCAGGGGCGGACGACGGCACATCGCAGACGCTCATGGGGCTGTCCTCCACAGGGTCGAGCGCACCGGGGTCGGACCACCCCCGCGTGCAGGACGGAAACGCTCGACGACGCTGTCAAGCCTCAGGCTACGAGCCTGCGTCCCTCATGAGAAGCCTGCTGTCCGAACTGTCACCACCTGTTCACGTTCGCCGATGGTCCTCCACGACGCCCGGGGACGCGGCCGGGCCCTGGCAGACGGTGTGGAAACGCCACCGCCGCTGCACCGCGGACGGGACCTGGGACAAGGTCCTGGCCCACCTACCGGGGCGCAGTCGTGCTGCGCGCGATCCCCCTCTGGCTCCACGACCTATGAGGAGACATGCCATGGCAGTCCGACCCGTCGGCGGAGAGGTGTCCATTCCCGAACTCGGCCACCACAGGCCCCGACCCGCACCTCACTCTTGGATGGCCAGCCGGCGACGGGGACGCCGCGCGGAAACACCTATGCGCCGTAGCTCTGCTCCACCGTGAACACAGAATGGGAATGCGTCGCGCCCAGGCGATCGAGCAGGGCCAGGGCTGCAGGCTGCTCGCCGCTGCTGCGCACAGCCATGAGGGCTTCTCGATCCCGCCACGTCGTCTGAAGGCGCCATGCACCGCCCTGGCCGCGCAGAAGCTCCGAGGTCACGAGCCCTTCGGGCGTGGGACCGGCATTCATCCGGCGGAACCCCTCGAGGAGCTCCTGCTCGCGCTCTGGGTCGATAGTTGCGTCTACGGTCGTCACGATCCGTGCATTCATGAGGGCTGTCGCTCCTGTCGAGAGGCGAAGGGTGGTGACCCCACCGTAGTCGCCCCCCCCCGTCGCGTGATCGGCGGTGGGCATGGCGAGGCCCCCGACGACGTGCTCTTCCGGGGGCCTCACCATGGTCGTAGCGCTGAGGGCTTCTGTCCGTCAGTCACCGATGGATCCGTCGAGACGTGTGAGACTCAAAGCGAGTTGGCCAAGCGGGCCAGACGCTGGTCCCATGAAATCCCGGGATGCCCTCGTCCACGGCCCGGAGCCAGGACTTCGCCCTAGATGGCCAAACCCGACACGCGCTCTCCCCCTGGAGCTTGCCCACTGCCAACCGGTCCCTGCGGCTGCCCGACCGGATTGCACGAGCCCACATGCAGAGATACAGCTATGCGGTGATGCGCTCGCCCAGCGGCTCGAAGCAACGTGGAAATCCGCATGTTCCGTTGCATCGACCGGATCCACCGTCGAAATAACCGACCGGGCTGAGCGGCACACGAGCAGAAGACGGGCACACCGAGGCCCGGGCAAACCGCGTGCTCGGTGAAGTGCATGTCCCTTGGCCGACCAACTGGACGAAATTCCCGGCCGACCCAGCATTGACTCCTTCCTGCACGAGTTCACGACGAGTACCGTGCAACCCGTAGCTGAAGGAGAACATCCGGTACCGGGGCCCGGTCGCGGTGTCTCGTCGGACGACTCCTGCGCCGGTCCGGGAGGTGCCTACCGTCCACTCCTGTTCGTGGGTGAGTCTCCTCGCGCTCCTGGCGCTCGGCCTCGGGAGCCGATAATCCCGGCAGGCGGAGGGGAGACGGCGGTGCCCAACGAGGAGGTCTTCGTCCCCTACGGCCCCACTCATTGGGCTGCCCTGGGCGTCTGCGTCCTCGGTGCTGTGGTCGTGGTGATGCTGGGCCGCCGTCTGCGGGATTCCCGGGCCGAGGTGATCTTCTCTCGGGCGTTCGCCTCGGTGCTGACCACGTATGCGGTGGCGATGCTCGTCTACCGGTGCGTACCGGGCAATTTCGACGTCCACATCTCTCTGCCGGTGCACCTCTCGGATCTCGCGTGGATGGTCGCTGTCATCGCCCTGTGGACACGGGCCCTGTGGGCGATGGCGCTCACCTACTACTGGGGACTGACTCTCAACCCGCAGGCCATCCTCACCCCGGCCCTCGACTCCCCGGACTTCCCCCACATCGACTTCATCGACCTATGGGTCCAGCATTTGCTGGTCCTGTGGGCAGCCCTGCACCTGATGTGGGGACGCGGCGGCCGTGTGGACTGGCGCAGCTACCACCTGGCCATGGTCGTCACGGTCACGTGGGCGGTGGTAGTTTTCGGGCTCAACAGCTGGCTGGGGACCAATTACGGCTTCCTCAACGGGAAGCCGAAGCACCCGTCGATCCTCGACCTGTTCGGGCCCTGGCCCGGGTACGTGCTGGTGGAGCTCCTCATCATCGCCGTGGTGTGGGCGCTCATCACCTGGCCGTGGACGATCCGGCGGCCGAGCACAGCCAAGACCCGGGTTGATGCGGCAGGCTGAAGCAGCAGGAGACCAGGGCACCGATGTAGGCCTGCCGGGGCAGCGGCGAGTGGCCTGCCCCTCGGGGGAAGGTCTACCGCCACCCGCCGAGGTCCTTGTCGGCGGCCCGGCGCTTGGCCACCGAGTCGGTGAGAAGTTCACGCTTGATCTCCAGCTCCCTCTGCGCCGGGGCGGCCATGACGGTGGACACCATCGAGCCCATGGGAGTGGCAGTGTCCACGTCTCCCGCACCGCGGTCGGGCACCAGCCATCACGCGCCCCGGAGCCGGCGCGCTCGTCCTCGGCTGGTGTGGTGCACCGGATCCGGCCAGTTCTCGGACTACTGAAAACGACGGGACGGCCCCGCACCGGTCAGGATGCGAGGCCGTCCCGGGCAGGCTATGCGCATGCGCTCCGGCGACGGGTGATCACCACGGCACCGGCGACGGCGGCAATTCCAGCCAGGCCGAGAGCGGCGGTCCCGGTGCTGGACTTCTCCGGGCTCATGGCCACCCCGGTGTCCGCACCACCGACCGGCATCTGCTCCACCTGCGGGTCGGTGGGAACATCACCGACCGGGGGCAGCGGAACGTAGGCGTAGTCAGGGTTCTCGCAGGCGGTCCCGTCCGCGTCGGAGTCCAACTCGGGGGTGTAGCGGGGATCCCCGGCCGGGATGTTGTAGACGCCGGCGGCTGCGGCGGCGTCGCAGGTCTCGAACAGCGGGAACGACAGGGCGGAGGCTGGGGCTGCGGTCAGAGCGGAGAATCCGACAGCAGCGACCAGGGCGGCACCAGCAGCACTTTTTCTCACAGGGTCTGTCGCCTTTCTTGGGGAGCAATGACCCTTGCACCGTACTCATGAAGTGAGTCACAGATGCGAATACATGCATGGTGACATGTTTATGACTCACCGGCATGCGCTGGAGGCCCCAGCGGATCGGAACGCCTCTGTGCGACCCACGGGCAACCTCGCTGGGGGGTCATGCTCGTGTGATTCGCCCGGTGAAAAGCCCGATCAACTGCGGCATGGAGAACACTATTGAAACCACTCCTCAGAGTAGCGTCCCGTAGCGTGGTGTACACCCGGCCCTGAGGGCGTGGCGTTCCGAACGTGAGGCGGCCACCGCGTGATTTGTGAGTGTTGGGGCCAGTGGTTCGGCTTCCGGATCGCTGTCAGGATCGGTGTCGATGCTTCCTCTTGACTCACGCGTGATCTGGCCGCTTCGGCGTGCTCTTCGAAGGACTCGTCAGTGGGGGCGTCGGCACCGGCTTGGCCCCACCCTGCTGGCTTGATCAGAAGCCTGTCCGCGCTTCCCCCGGGTCATCGGGGGGCCGTGACTCCTCACAGATGTGCCGCATTCGGTGGGTTTCACGCCACAACGCAGTGCGTCCATCGGGGAGGCCCCATCATGTCACTGGTCGCGGAGGTCGTCGACGCCGTCGTCGGCGGAGACACACACCGAGATATCCACGCGCTGGAGATGACCGCGCCCACGGGCGCGACGATCGCAACGCTGGAGGTCGACAACGACGACAGCGGGTACGCGCAGGTGCTCGCATGGATAGCAGAGCACGCCCCAGGCCCGCGAGTCATTCTCGGGCTGGAGGGCACCCGCAGTTATGGCGTCGGTCTGGCCCGTGCCGCGCAAGCGGCGGGGCTGGTCGTCGTCGAAGTGCAACGGCCCAGACGTTCAGCTCGACGTCGGGGCAAATCGGATGCGATCGACGCCCGCCTTGCCGCGTTGCACACGTTGGGCCTGGACGCCGAACGGTTGCCGACTCCTCGCCACGATGGAGACCGCGAAGCCATGCGGATCCTGCTCAGCGCCCGGCACGAGTCGGCCATCACGCGCACCCGGCAGATCAACCGGCTGCGGGCGTTGCTGCTCACCGGCGACGACCAAGATCGCACCATGGCCCGGGGGGCCCTCACCGACACCCGGCTGGGCCAGATCGCCCGTCGGCGGGGCCGGGCTACCGATCTCGTCGAGGTGCGGGTCCGACGCGCCGAAGCCCGCCGGCTGGCGACCGCCATCGCTCAGGCCGGCCGCGAGATGAGAGCGAACCGTCAATCGCTCGAGCAGCTCGTGGCGGGCTTCGCACCAGAGCTGCTGGACAAGTTCGGTGTCGGCCCCGTCAGCGCCGCTCAGGCAATCGTCTCGTGGTCGCATCGGGGCCGTTGCCGACACGAGGCAGCCTTCGCCGCACTGGCCGGTGCCAGCCCGTTGCCGGCCAGCAGCGGCCGGACCATCAGGCACCGCTACAACCGAGGCGGTGACCGCGCCCTGAACCGCGCGTTGCACGACATCACCCTCACACGCTGGCGAGCCTGCCCCCGCACCCACGACTACATCGCCAAGAAGAGGTCCCAGGGAAAGAACGACGGCGAGATCCGCCGCAGCATCAAGCGCTACATCGCCCGCGAACTCTTCCGAGCACTGGAGGCGTCTGCGGCTCCTTGACAAACATAGAAGCGTCCTTGGAAAGACCGACCAAAGTCTTTTCTTAAGGAGAACTCACGCGATGACCGCACCTCATGATATCG
>NZ_BMEQ01000051.1 GCF_014636775.1 Kocuria dechangensis | reverse complement strand
CCTGGGTTGGGAACGTTTGCGGGAACGTTTTCAACTATGATGTGACCCATGACACCTGTCAACACCTTCGCCGAAACTTTCTGTGATGCAGCTCATGGATCCACACCGATCGCACCCCCATCAGGGCCTGTCCCGCCAAGGGCTTTGGTATCGTCCGAGCCATGGATCAGGACGGGCATGACTGAGCAGGCGGTCTCGCGCACCGTGACGATCCGCGACGTCGCCCGGCTGGCAGGGGTGAGCACCTCCACGGTCTCGAGGGTGCTCGACGACCGCCGTCCGCCCTCGAGGTCACCTTCCGCCGAGCGAGTGCGCGCAGCCGCTGCCGAGCTCGGGTACCGGCCCGATGCCTATGCCTCCGGGCTGCGCCGCCAGCACACCGGCACCGTCGGGGTCCTGGTGCCGCGGCTGTCGGACACCGTGATGGCCGTCTTCTTCGAAGAGGTCGCCCGAGCGTGCGCCCGCCAGGCCGGCTTCGCCATGGTGGCCACCACCGAGGACCGCCCCGAAGCCGAGAAGGCCACCGTGGAGACCCTCTTGCGCCAGCGCGTGGACGGGCTGATCCTCACCACCGCCCGCCTGGAGGACCCCGTCGCCGCTCAACTGCGGGCCCAGGGGGTACCGCACGTGCTGGCCCTGCGCACCGATCACATCAGCCCCTCGGCCACCGGCGACGACGAGCTCGGCGGCTACCTGGCCACCCGTCACCTGCTGGACCTGGGCCACCGGAACATCGCCCTGGTCGCCGGACCCTCCTACGCCTCCACCGCCGTGGCCCGGCAGGCCGGCTACCGCCGCGCCATGACCGAGGCCGGAATCACCGGGGTCGACCACCTCGTCCACGAGTCCACCTTCGGCATGGACTCCGGGGAGACCGTCGCCCGCGCGATCCTGGCCGACCCGGACCGGCCCACCGCGATCTTCGCCGTCAACGACAACACCGCCATCGGGGTGCTGGCCGCCGCCCAGGCGGCCGGGCTGTCGGTGCCGGGCGACCTGTCGGTGGTCGGCTACAACGACATCCCCGTCTCGGCCCGCCTGCCGGTGGCCCTGACCACCGTGCGGGTGCCCTTCGACCAGATCGCCGCCAACGCCGTGGAGCTGCTCACCCAGCAGCGCACCGGCGCCCTCGGCGAGCCGCGCCGCGTGGCCACCCCCACCCTCATCCCGCGCCAGTCCACCGCCCGGCCCCCGGCCACGCGCACTGACTGAGGCCACATCCCGCCCCGTTGCCGGCAACACCGGAACAGGCCCTGACTCCCCGGACGCCAACCCTTACGGGAACGACAGCCGCCCAAACCATCGGCGTGGTCCTTCACCACAGCCGGTCGGACCGGTCAGGCACAGACCCGCACCACCAGCCACGACCCACACCGTAGGCTCCGACGGAGCCTATAGAACGGAGACACCATGCCCATCGTCACCATCAACATGGTCGCCGGCCGCGACCGCGCCATGGTCCAGGACTGCCTGCGTGAGGTCGCCAAGACGGTCTCCCGCACCCTCGATGCCCCGCTGTCCTCCGTCCGGGTGCTGGTCAACGAGGTCGACCCGGAGCTGTGGAGCGTCGGTACCACTCTCAAGAGCGAGGAACGCCCCACCGGCCCCACCCCTTGAACCCCGCACGACAGAGAACTCCTACCGCTACCTCGCTCTCGCAGGCAGTGGCCGGTAGCCGGCCATATGTAAAGCGGGAGGCGACGGGACCGTCGTCGTTTGCGGAGCTCACCGCCCATCCGGGTGCGGTTGAGCTTCTCGTTCGCTCAGGAGCATCGGCCCCGTGCCGAGGCCGCCGTCATGGCAGCGGTGCCGGGGCGGCCTGGGCCGGTCTTTGCTGGGTGGCTGGGCTCGTGCCGGCTGGAATGGTCTCGCCGGCGGCGGCCGGTGGTCGGGATCCGGTGCTGTTGGTCGGTGCCAGCGCCAGCACGATCAGCGCGGCGGCGAGAATCGACAGCCCGATCCAGCCGAGCACCGCCAGTTGTTCGCCGACCACGAGGACCGCCAGCAGTGCCGCCACGGCCGGTTCGGTCAGGGTCAGGGTGGTCGCCGTGCTCGGGCGCAGCCGGGTGAGTCCGATCCCGAAGAGGTAGTAGCCCAGGAACATCGGGACCAGGGCCATATAGGCGGCCACGGCGAAGGACTGGCTCGAGGCCAACAGGGGCGCCCCCGTGGCGACCAGCACGGGCAGCAGGAGAACCCCGCCGGCCCCGAAGACCGCGCCCATCGCCGCCGCCCGGTCCACCCCGTGGCCCATGAGCCGGTGGACCACCCAGGAGTACAGGGCGTAGGTCGCTCCGGCCACCATGCCCAGCCCGATCCCGGTGACGGTGTCGGTGGCTGATACGGTCGCCTGACCGGCCTTGGACAGGCACAGCAGGGCACTGCCGGTGATGCCCAGCGCCGCCGCCAGCACCCACCACCGGCTCAACGGCTTGCGCTCCAGGACCAGTTCCAGCAGTCCCGAAGCCAGCGGGGCCGAGGCCAAGGAGACCACCGTGCCGATGGCCACCCCGGCCAGGTGCATCGAGGAGTAGAACGCCAGCGGGTAGACCGCCACCGCGCCGGCCCCGACTGCCACCAGCCCCGCGTGGGCCCGCAGCATCGGGCGGGCCCGGCGCAGGGCGGGCACTGCGATCCCTGCTTGCAGCAGCCCGCCCACCCCCAGCGCGGCGGCGCCGATCGCCAGCGGGCCGGCCTCCGGGGCGAAGGTCGCCGCCGTGCCGGTGGTGCCCCACAGGAACGCGGTCACCAGGATCGCGAGGATCCCGCCCGTCGTACCCTTCACCGGGCGGCGCCCAGACCGGTCAAGAGGTCGGCGGCGATGCCACGGGCGTGGACCAGGCGTGCCGGATCGCCCTCCAGCCCGGCCCGGGCCATCGCCCCCTCCAGCAAGAAGCTGAAGTGCTCCGCCACCTTCCGGGCCGCGGCCGGATCGGTCAGCGCGCTCAGGTGTTCGACCAACAGTTCCTCGACGTGCTCCTTGTGCCGGCGCACCACGGCCCGCCCCGGGTCACCGGCGGGCAGCTCGGCCGCGGCGTTGAGCAGCCCGCAGCCGCGGAAGCCGTGGTCGTAGGCGAGACCGGCGTGATCAAGGTAGGCGTCGAACACGGCCAGCACCCGCTCCTGGGGTGTGGACGTCTCCGCCAGGCGGGCCCGGTACAGATTCAGCCATTCCTCGTGCCGGTCCTGGAGATAGGCCTCCACCAGGGCGGCCTTGGAGGCGAAGTTGTTGTACAAGCTCATTTTCGCCACCCCGGCCTCGGCGGTGATCGCGTCGATGCCCGTGGCCGTGATGCCCTCGGCGTAGAACCGGCCCGCGGCCGCCTCCAACAACCGTTCCCGGGCCGACCCACGGCGCCGCTTGGCGTTGTGCTGAGATGTCGTCATAACCGCCCCCTTCTTAGGTAGACCAGTCTACCTAAAAAGGGGGCGGCGACAACCCTGGTGGAGCCCGGCACGGTCTCGAGGCAACGAGTACGCCTGGACACAGGCTTGCTGGTCCTGCCCGGAGCTCGCGCAGCCAGCCCGACAGACTGCACCACTCCGGTAGTCGAGTGCAGGACCGGGGACTCAAGGCCAGTTATCAGTCGCGGCGGAGCCAGGAAGCCGGAGGAGATGTGGGAGTAGATGCAGTAACTGCCGTGACGCGTTGGCCGGTAGTCCGCCTTATGTGAAGGGGTAGTTGCCCGTGCATCTGAGCTAAGAGCAACCAGCGACCCGGACATAGGAGATGCACTGATCGAGCGGACTCGTCAACGCGCAGCTCCAGCCCTCATCGACGTCTTCAACTGATGCCCCCCGCGCCAGTCGGCAGGAGCCGTGTCACGTATCTCACGAAGACGTTGGACACCTCTCCGCGGACGCTCCAGTCAGGGATCGAGCAGTAGGACGCAGCTCTTGGATCGGGCAAGGCATCGGGGTGCGCTGCGTAGGCTTATTGCCGTGGCCGCGGAACGAACCTCCTCTGTTGCGCTGGTCGCCGTGGATGACACCGTACTGGCGCAGCTCGTTCATGCCGCGACCACTGACGCACTGGCTGATGAGGTGACTCCGCCGCTGACGGCCGGCCGAGCGTGGACATCGGACCGAGTCGCATGGCTACGTGACTTCCACCGTGTCCGTCGCGCCGGACTGCCCGGGCCAGCCGGAGAGGGAACCTGGGCCGTGGTCGTCGACGAGATGGTCGTGGGTTCGGTGCGCCTCAAGCACACGGATGAGCCTGGCGTCCTGGAGATGGGCATTTGGCTGACTCGTGGCGCCCGTGGTCGCGGCGTTGGACGAGCAGCCACGGCCGCAGCTCTGCGTCAGGCCGCTTCGCTCGGGGCGTCTGGAGTGCGGGCAGACACCACCGCCGCTAACGCGGGTGCCCTGGCCGTGCTACGTCGCTTTGGCTTCCACCTCACGCTATCCGACGGCGGTCAGGACGTCCGGGCGCTGCTCCTGTTCGATCCTGAGGGGGACCGCTGCAAGTGACAACTGACCTGACTTGATGGCCGCTATCTGGGCCATATGTGAAGTTGTAAATTTCGCGCCTCTCATGCACCTACTGTCCACGGGCCGGCCAGCGACTGCACAGCCGCGCCTTCGGACCTCGGCTGTACCCGTGCCACGGGCAAGGCAGATCATCAACGTCACCTGATGGTGCGGCAGTCCCCACAGCATGGTGACCCAGACACGAGCTGAGATGATGGACGGTACCGCTGGGGAAGGAAAGAGCATGGGCTTTTACGACGACCGGGTGCTCCCCCACGTCATCGACGTAGTCATGAATGCCAAGCAGGTCCGAGAGATCCGGCAGCGGGTGTGCTCGGGCCTGCAGGGCGAGGTGGTGGAGATCGGATTCGGCACCGGACACAACCTTCCCTTCCTCTCGGCCGAGGTGACCCGGTTGCAGGCCGTGGAGCCCTCCCAGCGCAGCATCGCCCTCGCCCAGGAGCGGATCGCCGCCATGAAGATCCCGGTGGAGATCGTCGGCCTCGACGGGCAACACCTGCCCCTGGAAGACGACTCCGCAGACGCGGTGCTGTGCACCTGGAGCCTGTGCACCATCCCGGACCCGGAGACAGCGGTGCGCGAGATGGCGCGCGTGCTGAAACCGGACGGGCAGCTGCACTTCGCCGAGCACGGCCGAGCACCCCACCACGGCATCCGCCGATGGCAGGACCGCCTCAACGGCATACAGCAGCGCATTGGTGGTGGGTGCAACCTCAATCGCGACATCCCCTCGATCATCGAAGCGGCAGGAATGACGATCACCCGGCTGGACACCTACTACGCCAAGGGCATCCCCAAGCCTTACGCGTTCATGTACGAAGGCACCGCAACCGCGGGCTAGCCGACCCGCCGGAGCCTGTTCTGCGCTGGAAGGGATCGTTTCTTCAGCTCTGCGGCGCTGTGGCGCAGTTGCCAGACGCCCCCTGGCTCAGCGGAACCCCGGCAGTCGGCACGGGCAGCTCTCGGATCCGACGGTAGAGGGTGGCCCGCGACATCCCGAGGTCACGGGCGACCTGGGTGGCCGGCTCCCCACCCTCGATCAGCCGGAGAGCGTTGCGGATTTGGGAGTCGGTGAAGGTCTGCCGGCGCCCACCGAGATCTTTGCCAGCTGCCCTTCGCTTGGCCACCGAGTCGGTGATCCGCTCCCGCTTGATCTCCAGTTCCATCTGGGCCAGGGCCGCCAGGACGGTGAAGACCATCGAGCCCATGGGGGTAGCGGTGTCGACGTCTCCCCCACCCAGATTCAGCACCCGCAGCCCCACTCCCCTGCTCCGCAGGGTCTCGGCGAAGGCCAGCATGTTCTGCGTCGACCTCCCCAACCGGTCCAGCGTGGTAATCACCAACGTGTCACCGTCCTCGAGGGCAGCCATCGCCTTATCCAGCTGCGGACGGGATGCACGCCCTCCAGACACTCCATGGTCCAAACAGAGGTCATCGCGCCGCACACCTGCACCCAGCAGGTCAGACACTTGGCGGTCTGCGTCCTGCTGCCGTGTCGACACTCGGGCATATCCGAGCAGCTTCCCCATGTCCACCCCATCTGTCTCGCAACTGACGTTGAGTATCCGATTCTAGGGGTACAGATAAAGCACATAGCTGCGAGACGGACCGAACCGCGGAAACATGCGGGCGCAAATTTTTCTGACGAGACGTCTTGCATCCCTTGGCTTGAGATACAGTCATCTAGCTCCATGGGACCGCTGGATCCCCCCGTGTACGGCAATGCAGTACATGTGGAGCCTGATAAAGCGATGGATGCGTTGGTGGCGGTACATTTAGTGGCCTTCATTCCTTCGTGCTCACCATGGGTAAGCTCTGCCCAGCTTGGAGATTCATAATAATCTATGACTAGGATGGGTCTTCGGCACTAATCAATGGTCTGGTTTCAGGAGGGCACGATGGGGTTCGAGGTCTTCGACAAGAGAATGACTCCGCTGGCGAAGGCGCCGAGCGTGACCATCCAGAAGCGAGGGGTGATCTCGCTGAACAAAGCGGCCCATGACCTCATCGACAACGCTCAGACCGTGGAGCTGCTCTACGACCGCGATCGGAACGTGGTGGCCCTGCGCCCGGCCGATGACTCCGCCCCGCATGCCTACGCGGTGCGCAGCGGTTCCAAGAACGGTCCCGGGCAGGCCATCGTCTCGGCGACCGCGTTCACGCAGCACTACGGGATCGACACCGCCGCCACCCGCCGGTGGAAGCCCTTCACCGAGGACGGGATGCTCTGCGTGGACCTCACCGTCGAGGGCACCCTCATTACCGGCAACCGCGCCAAGACCGCGGACCCCGCCCCGCCCACCGTGACTGATGAGGCCGCTGAGACCCTCGACTCCCCCACCGCCGTCGAGAGCACCACCGATGACGCCTGACACCAGGCACGGCGGCACACCCCTCCATCTCCCCCCCTATCCCGAGAGGAACCACCACCCATGGCCCAGAATGTCATCATCGAGCTCGAAGACGACCTCGACGGCGGCCCCGCCGACGAGACCCTGACCTTCGCCCTGGACGGGCGCGACTACGAGATCGACCTCTCCACCGCCAACGCGGCGAAGCTGCGCGAGGCCGTACGGCCCTTCGTGGCGGTCTCGCGCAAAGCTCCCACCGGCGATGGGCGCCGCAGGCGAACCACCGGCATCACTGCCTCCTCGGAGACGGCGAAGATCCGGGCCTGGGCCAAGCAGCACGGCCACCAGGTCTCCGACCGCGGCCGGATTCACCAGTCCGTCAAGGACGCCTACTACGCCGCCACCAGCCAGTCCTGAGGGGCTGCGCCCTGCCGGTTCTCCTGGCGGGCCGGCAGGGCGATCCTCAGCGCCTCATCCCCGTGCTCACTGCCGGTGTGGTCCTCCGGAGGTCATGTTCCCCATCGCTATTGACCACCCGCGACTGTGAGTTCATCCTTGGCTGACAAGGGAAAACATGGGTGATCACCAACGAACCACCCTCAGCGCTTCCTGTGGCAGCGACCGGCCGCACCCGCTTCCGGGGGGTTGATGGGCAGCAGTCCGGGAAGGCCGGAGACGCGCTTTTGGGGGCGGGACAGCTGGGAGAGCTGTCCCGCCCCACTCACTGCCGCTTCCGCGCCCCCTCACCCTGCCGGCACGCACCCCCACGACCTGCCCAGCACAGGGCGCCCGAGGCACCACTCCGCCGGATGCCGCCCCGGCCACAGGAACGAAGAGGACACAGCGGCCAGCAGCGTGGCGGCGGACCCTGCGATCCCAACAACTGCGAGACCGTGCAGGTACAGGTGCTGATGAGAGACACGGCGACCCGGCAGGCCGTGGCGGACCCGCGTCGATGACAGCACGACGCTTGTGGTGCAGAAGGCCCTCGAGCCCGGCTTGCCAGGCCCGAGGAGGTGCGAGGAAGCTGGGCGGCACGCAGAGCCGTGCCTCCCCGCACCCGGCGGGGCCCGGCCGGCATGAAGGGACGTGAATGGTGATGAACACACCGCCCGAGGGCCTGGACCCCGATGGCACTGCCAAGGACATTCCCCCGGAGCGTTCCCCCGCCGAAGCCGTCTCCATCGATCCCGACTACAGCACCCGCAGCGGGTACCGCGCCGACTTCCTGGACCACCGGCTGCCGCTGCCGGGACACCAGTCCTGGGCCGAGGTGGTCTCCGCCGAGCTGAGGTACCACCACTTCAGCATCGTCATGCACCGGCCCCGCCGGCTGGCCCTGTACACCGCGGTGAACATCGACGGGCGCACCGCAACCCGGCCGTCACGGGACTCCGAGCGCTGGATCATCGACCCCCGCATCCCCCGCGAGGAGCAGACCAACGACGAGCTCTACCGCGACAACGCCCTGGACCGCGGGCACCTGGTCCGCCGGCTGGATCCGGCCTGGGGGCCGGTGGCCGAGGCCGCCGGCGACGACACCTTCCACTTCACCAACGCCGCCCCGCAGCACCACGACTTCAACGCCGGCCAGAGCCTCTGGGCGGGTCTGGAGGACTACATCCTCCACCACACCGACAACCGCGACCTCACCGTCAGCGTCATCACCGGCCCCGTCCTCCACGACGAGGACCCCTCCTACCGCGGAATCGCCCTCCCGAGGCAGTTCTACAAGCTCGTCGCCATGGTCACCACCACCAACCAGCTCTTCGTCACCGCCTACCTGCTCAGCCAAGAGGCCCTGCTGGAAGAGTTCGCGGCCAGACCCGAGGAGTTCTCCTTCGGCGCCTACCGCACCTTCCAGGTCCCCGTCCGGCGCATCGCCGACCTCACACGGCTGGAGCTGCCCGCCCACATCGCCGCCGATCCCCTCGACCGCCTCACACCCACCGCCCTGCCCCGGGAGATCCTCCGGCCCGAGGACCTCCTCTTGGTGAGCTGAGCACCCACCGGCTCCACCACGCCACACCGTCGTCCATCCCCGCGCCTGTGAGAGACCCGCACCCCGCCCCTCCTTGTTCCCCGTCTCTGCCGATGAGAGAGCGTGCCCACCATGGATCCAACGATCACCCAGATCGCCTCCGCCTTCGCCGGCCACGACTTCGACACCGCCCTCCCGCACCTGGCCGACGCGGTGAGCTGGACGCTGGTCGGTGCCCAGGAGATCACCGGCAAGGACGCCGTCACCGCCGCGTGCCAGGCGACCGCCGCCGAGCTGAGCAGCACCACCACGGAGTTCACCTCCTTTAGGACCGTGACCGACCAGCGATGCGTGGTCATCGACAGCACCGCCCAGTACACCGACACCGAGGGGCGGACATCGGTGGTGGCCTCCTGCGACATCTTCGACTTCACCGACGGGCTGATCACCCGCATCCGCTCCTACACCATCGACCTGACCCCCTGAACCGGATGGAGCCGACAGCTGACCGCGACGCGGTCGCCCCACACCGGGACGAGGCGGGACTGTCCGATAAACGGCTCTGTCGCACATTCGGTGGTGGTGCGGCTCCTCGAGGGTTGGTTCATGCTTGCGGACTTCT
>NZ_BMEQ01000050.1 GCF_014636775.1 Kocuria dechangensis | reverse complement strand
TCGGCGTGTCGGTCCTGATCCTGCTGGTGGCGCTGTCCGTGGTGGCGGCCAGCAGGCTGCCCTGCCTGCCGGAGACCCTCCAGAGCCCGCACCAGCCGAAAACCAGCACCAGGTCCGAAGGGGTGTGCTGCCGCAGAGAGAGGTCCGCGCGGCACCACCTCCCCCGGAGGTGTGGAACGCCTCTGTTCTCCCGGGCACCCGGCAACGACACCGGCGGCCCGTCCCGCGCTGGAGGACGACGCTGTTTTTCCGGATCCGGGGACAGGGGGACCGTCCTGGGCAATACTGTGAGGATCCGCCCACCGGCCCCTTTGCCGGGGAAACCCGCAGAGCACGCGGTCTCCTGGGCACGGGCCTCCAGGAGCCGAGGCCCACGACCCCTCCAATGCCGCCACGACCGGCCGGCCCCCAGAGAGGACGGCAACATGCGCAGATCCAACGTGCCGGCCTATGTCCTCGTGGGATTGCTGACGGTGGGCGCGATCGGTATGGGCAACCTGATCCAGCTCGGCTATGCCGCTGCCGGTGTCCTGATGGCCGTGGTCGCGCTCACGGTCCTGGTCATCGGCCAGCGGTCGATCGCACAGGACCACACCGGCGCCACACCAACAGGAGCGGACAAGGCGGTGCTCACTGCCATGACGCTCTTCCTGGGCGTGGGCGTACTCAGCGTCCTTCTCACCGGGGTGTTCCGGATCCTCGAGGGCGCAGCACTGCGAGGAGCGTCCTGGCTGGTCCTGGGCGGTCTCCTGGCCGCTGCCGGCGTCACGTTCCTCCGCGGCCACTGGCCCCGCTGACGCCCATTCCCACCGCCCTGCCGCTGGCCTCGTCGGCAACAGGAGCCCGCCCGGGGTCCGCTCCTGGTGGAGAGCAGGCTGTGGGTGAACACTACGACCGGGCTCAGCGACGTTGGGAAGAAGTCTGCGTCTACGTGGCGACGTGCGTGCTTCCCTACAATTCTTGCGGTAAGGCATGGCCGCGGACCAAGCATTGGCCAGCAGTTTGTCGACGGCACGTGAAAACTGACCCCGTGGCGGCAGGCGGATTCAACGGTGGGTTCTAGCGGTCGTCTTCTTCGAGACCGGCCACGTCTCCACGACGGTCGGCTGTGCCGTGGCCGTTGCGGTGTTCGTCGTCATCGGGCGGAGTCTCGCCGGGAACTCTTCAGCCCCTGGTGGGCGTTCCACCGGATCCGCCCGCCCATCACTGCGGTTCCGGGAGGCCTCTGCCGGCACCAAGGCTCTCACCGTCCTGGGTCTGCTGCTGGTTCCCGGGCTGTGGCTGATCAGGGACGACCAGGCCGTCCTGGGCATCCCCGTGCTGATGGTCGCCCTCGTCCCCCTGCTCGTGGTGCGTCCCCCTGCTCGTGGTGCGTCGCCGTGTCACAGGTGTCGGCCCCGGGTCGGCGGAACCGGACCACCCGTAGTAGGCACGGTGGAGCACCGCCCCGCCGCTTCCCCACCGGTCCGGGATACCCGGCTGCTCGAAGTCGTCGCGGAGATCGTGGCGCTGCTGGCGGCCATCGGGCGGGGTGGGCGGTGTGCTCCTGCGGGACGTGTGCAGTTTCCCGGGATGCCCCGACCACAGCTTTGCTGGCAACTGCGGGACACGTCGTTGTCGTTGTCGTCGGGCCTGGGCCGGTCGGCTGGGCGCCAGGTGGCCGACAGCAGGGGCGCCGCCCGGAATCGACCGGGCGGCGCCGCCCCTGCTGTCTGGTCGGATGCCGCGGTACCGCGCTGTCTTAGAGGGCGCCGTTCTCCCAGGGGCCGGTGATGGCGTAGGTGATGCCGGGGCTCTGGACGTTGAAGAACAGGATCCGCCCGTCGGGGCTGAAGGTGGCCCCGGCCAGCTCGCTGGTGTTGGGGGTGTTCAGTTCCACCAGGTCGAAGATCTGGCCCTCGGTGGTGACTCCGCGCAGCAGGTCCTTGCCGCCGCCGTCCTCGCACAGCACCAGGCCACCGGTGTTGGGGGACACGCAGAGGTTGTCCGGGCTCTGCAGCACTTCCGGGTCGGTGGACTCGTAGACCAGCACGAGCTGCCCGCCTGAGGCCCCGCGGGGGCGGTACTCCCAGACCTGGCCCAGGCCGGCGTCGCCGCCGCTGGTGGAGTTGATGTAGATCGAGCCGTCGCCGTACCAGGCGCCCTCGAGCCGGTCGAAGACCGCCCCGCCCTGGGCGTGGCCCTGCTTGAACACCGCCAGGCTGTCGGTGCTGTCGGGGTCCGGGTCGGCGATGTCGACCCACTCCACCGGCAGCGGCTGGCCGGTGTGCTGGCTGTAGCGGGTGTCGTACTGGGGGCGGTCCTTGATCGCCATCATCTGCAGCCGCCCGCCGGTGGCGAGGTTGTTGGGGTCGGTGGGGAGGAACCGGTAGAACCCGGAGGTGCCGCGGTCCTCGGTCTCGTAGACGATGCCGGTCTTCGGGTCGATCGCCACCGCCTCGTGGGTGAACCGGCCCATTGCTTTCAGCGGCACCGGGTCCACCGGGGCGGTGGCGTCGGCGGGGACCTCGAACACGTAGCCGTGCGGGTGCTCCACGTCCAGGCCGGTGAAGGTCTCCTCGCAGGAGAGCCAGGTCCCGGCCGGGGTGGGGCCCCCGGCGCAGTTGCGGATGGTGCCGGTCAGCGACGGGTAGGTGCTCACCAGTTCCATGGAGCGAGGGTCGAAGACCAGGTTGGTGGTGCCACCGGCGGCAGCAGGGTCGTAGCTGCGCGCCCCGAAGGCCGGTCCCTGGGATTGCTCGTGGTTGCGCACCAGGCGGATCAGGCCGTTCTCGCCCTCGAAGGCCGCCATGCCGTCGTGCATGCCCGGGGTCGGGGTCCCGTCGCTCATCGGGGTCCCGGTGTGGCCGAAGGCCACGTAGGTGAACCCGGCCGGCAGCAGCAGCTCCCCGCCCGGGGCCGGGCGCAGGGCCCCGTAGCCGCCGTTGTTCGGGGCCTGCATCGTGTCGTCACCGCGCTGGCGCCCCTGGGCGGCGTGGGCGGTGTTGCCCATCAGTGCCGACAGCGCCGCGGCCGCGCTCAGTGCCCCACCGGCCTTCAGGAGTCCTCGGCGCCCCACCCGGGTCATCGCTGGTGTCTGTGCTCTCGTCATCTCGGTCATGTCCTCACTGGATCGGTCGACTGCTTCCAGGCACTGACTCCACCAAGAGGATCCGAATAGCGGGCCAGCGCGACGTGAATGCCCAGCATCATGCACATGACTGGATTCCTCATCGGTCGCCCGATCACCGGGGGCTGTACGAGTGAGGAGCCCCACCCCACAGCAACGGGAGTATCTCCGCGGATACGTCCCCCTGAGAGGCGGGCTGGAGCTGAGGGCGGAATCGCACCGGCCGGGTCGGTGACTGGCACTGAGACGGATTCACCAACAAAGTCCTCCTCATCATGCGGGCACTGTGAACCGCCCAGGCGGACCCCAGGTGCGTCGAACCAGAAGTGGACTCCTGCCGATGATGTTGTCCTGACGGGGCGGGATCATAGCCGGGCCGTGGGCGGGGGTGCCCCGGGGAGATTCGTCGCCCGTTGGCTGGGCCGTCACGCGGTGGAGGGCCGCCGGTCACCGCCGGCCTGCAGGGTGGGGGCGCTCCAGATGCTCACCGGAAGGACCTCCTCATGACCCCGTTCCTGCGCACCCTCACGGCCACCGGCGCCGTTGCCGTCTCCCTCCTCGCCCCGCAGGCGGCGGTGGCCGCCGAGGCCGAGCTGGGCGAGCCGCTTGCCCAGGCCCACGCCCACAACGACTACGAGCACGAACGCCCCCTGCTGGACGCGCTCGAGCACGGCTTCACCTCCGTGGAGGCCGATGTGTGGCTCGTCGACGGGGAGCTGCGCGTGGCCCACGACTCGTGGGAGCTGGCCGGCGCCCCGACCCTGGAGGAGGCCTACCTCGATCCGCTGGCCGAGCTGGTCTCCCCGGACGGCAAGCAGCTCTACCCCGGCTACGACGGGGACTTCCAGCTGCTCATCGACCTCAAGAGCGCCGGCCCGCAGACCTGGGCCGCCGTGGAGGAGGAGCTCGCCGAGCACCGGAAGTTCATCACCCGCTACCAGGACGGGAAGGTCAAGGACCGTGCGGTGGAAGCGGTGATCAGCGGCAACCGGCCGCTGGCGGACATGCAGGCCGCCGAGACCCGGTACTCCTTCTACGACGGGCGCTCCACCGACCTCGGATCGGGGCTGGACCCGGAGTTCATGCCGCTTGTCAGCGAGAACTGGACGAAGCTGTTCACCTGGCAGGGCGTGGGCCAGATACCGGCGGCAGAGCGGGAACGGCTCCACGAGTACGTGGCGCAGGCCCACGAGGCGGGCTACCGGGTGCGGTTCTGGGCCACCAACGACATCGCCGGCCAGGCCCGCGAGAACCTCTGGTCCGAGCTGCGCGCCGCCGGGGTGGACCACATCAACACCGACGACCTCGAAGGACTGGAGAAGTTCCTCTCCGCCCCCGCGCACTGACCCGCCGGCAAGAACGCGCCCCGGGCCTCCGCACAGGAAGGTCCTAGCCTGCAGACTCCGTGCCCGGCTAGGACCTTCCTGTGCCCCGTCCCGGCGGGCAGATCCCGGTGCCGACCCGCCACGTGCACACCCGAGGGATATCTAGCGCCGATAGGGAGGCCCGCCACAGGTGGAAGGAAACGCGCTACTCGCCCAGGGCAGCACCCCCGGGGCCCATCAGCTCCTCCGGGCCCACCGGGCGCCCAGACACCGCCAGCAACAGGGCGATGGCAGTTCCTCGCACTGACTCGCCTGCCCCCACGTCGAAGTCCGTGTCGGTGGCTACCAGACGCAACCCGCGTGCCCGTTCGGCGCCGCCGCCGCGGTTGACGCTGGTGCTCAGCTGGTGGCCCAGCGCGGTGGCCACGTGGGTCGACGGGTAGTCATGTCGGATGCCCAGCGGGCGCCGGATGTCCTCCCCGTGCACAAACGCCTCCACCAGCCGGGTGGCCGGCGGCGCCGGGGCGCTGGTAGTGCGCCGGCTCACCGCCCGGAACCGGTCCAGTGTGCGGCTCGGGTCCTCAGCCTTCTCTCGTGCCAGGCCGCGGGCGTTGAGGCGGTCGAAGTCGAAGCCGGCCGCCACGAAGTCGCGCACGAATCCCAGCCGGGTGGTCTTCGCGTCATCGACCAGGTGGGCCAGCACATCGTGGACGTCCCAGCCGGGGCACAGCGAAGGGGTGGCCCACTGCAGCGCCAGCAGTGCCTGCAGATGCTGGATCAGTGCTGTTCGCTCGGCATGGACCACGGGCCAGATCTCGCTCATCGGACTCCTCGCTCACCTTCAGGACGTACCGGAGCCGGTCGGGGGCGTGCGCGGCTCGGCACACGCGACCCGGCCCGCCCACCCGAGACGGAGGATAGCCGACGCCCATGCGGTCAACCGGTGACGTGGTCCTCACCGGTCGTCTGGCATCAGACGCAGCAGCAGCCCCCGGAGGCCCTCATGGCCCCGCTCATGGATCGCCCGGCACCGCCCCTGCGAAGGGGCAGGGCTCGACTCTCGGTGTGGTGTGTCGGTGCGCATCAGGCCGGCACCAGCAGAGCGACGGCCCCAAGGACTGACAGCCCGGCGCGCAGGTGGTTCGCCCGGCTCCAGGACCGGTGGTAGCCCGGCCACTGCTCGGCGCCGCCGGTGGCGAGCCGGCGGTTGAGCGGGACGTTGACCGCCATGGTGGACACCCACCCGGCCAGGGAGGCCGTCGCTGCGGCGATCCGCAGCAGCGAAGGGGCCGGTGCGCCAGCGATCTCGACGACAGCGGTGGCCGCGCAGGCGGCGGCGGTGCCGAAGAACAGGATCATGAACGGGGCCCGGACGGCGGCCTCGTTGACGGCGACCATCACCGCGGTCGCCTGCTCGGCCGGGCGGCGGTGCAGTGCCGGGATCACCACCGCGGAGAAGGCGAGATAGAACCCGCCCACCATCCCTGAGCCCACCCCGGCGGCCACCGGCAGCCACCCGCTCACGGGCTGACCTGAACGGTGGCGGGGGCGACCCCGATCCCGGTGGCGGCAGTACGGGTGAGGCGGGCGGCCAGTCGGGCACGGGTGCGCCCGGTGCCGCCGGTGACGAGAACAGGACCAAGGACCGGAGCGAGGGCAGGAGCAGGAGGCGTGGTCATGACCCCAGCCTGCCGCCTGGTGGCTGGACGGTGAATGTCGTGGGGTCCAGTGAGCATCTTCTCGCGTCTAGGGTGAGGGGTGTGGATCCTCTGACCCAGTTCCTCACCGGCCCCCGGGCCCGGGCCGCGTTCACCCTGCGCGTGGTGATGGACCCACCGTTCGCCATCGATATGCGCGACGAGGCGGCTCTGACCGTGATCGTGCCGGCGCTGCCCGGGGTGCACAGTGGTGAGGTCGTCGACGAACGATGCGGTGTCAGTCATGGTGCCGCCCCTTCGAGGAGTGGGTGTGCTTCCAGGATGGACCCCGGCTGTGACCGCTCGGTGGGCACCGGGTGGACGGGCGGTGGCGGCGGTGCGGGACAACGCCGGGGTGCCCGGGCATCGGTGGGAAGCGGTCGGGTCCCCGTCCCCGCGGTGGCCGCCGGTGGGCACGGGCCACACCGCCTACTGCCGTGGTCCTGGCGGGTCAGGAGGGCTGGGACGGGGCGAAGCACAGACGGTATTCCCGGGCCTGGATCAGCTTGGGGAGCCCGGTGGTGGCCTCCACGATCCACAGCACTCCCAGATGAGGTGCCACCTGGCTGACCGTGCCCAGGTGGCGTAGTTGCTGCTGGTCCCAGACCTCGATCTGGTCCCCCGGTTTCACTCGCCCCAGTCCGACGATCCACCCACTGCGCATCATGTGACCTCTTCTGGATCCTTGGGAACCGGGCCTTCCCAGCATGGCCTCCCGGTGTGACGGTGGCGTTGCCAGGTGATGGAGTGCGCATCAATCCGAGAAGAACATCACGCCATCGCCGTGGGGGTGGGTCAGGCGGCTCGGTGGGTCAGGCGGCGGCCGGGCGCAGGCGGGCGTGGGTGAGCAGCCCGTGGTGGTCGGTGTAGGTCATCGGCACGATCTCGGTCCGCGGGGCCAGCAGCCAGGCCCGGGACCCGTAGGCGTGCTGGATCCCCGGGGCCTGAGCGGCCGCGGCGTCGCTGGTGGCCCAGAACCCGGCCGGGGCGCAGGGCTGCTGCCGGTTGACGTCCCCGGCGAAGATCGTGGCCTGGCTCTGGCCGTCGCGGCCCAGGATCGCGGTGAGCTCCTGGCACTGGGCGTCGTTGGTCGCAGCCTGGGCGGGTGAGCCGGCCACGCTGAGGTGGGCGGTGCACGCGCGCACCGCCTCGTCATCCTGCACGCACAGCCAGCGGCGTTCCTCGCTGCCCAGCTGAGCCCCGAACGCCCCCTCCTCGGTGCCGGTGATCGTCCCGTCGGTGAGCACCGCGTTGCCGTAGACACCCCGGCCGGTGGGATCCGTGCACTCCAGGGGCGCGCCACGGTAGATCACGGTGGTGAACCGGTAGTCGTAGCCGGTCTCCTCGGCGATGCGGGCGATGTTTCCGCTGCAGGCCTCGTTGACCGTCACCGCATCGGGGGCGTGGGTGCCAATCGTGGTGATCGCCTCCTCGACCACCGCCGGGTACTCGGTGTTCGGGTAGCACCCGGCCACCCCGGACAGGCACAGGTTCAGCTGCAGCAGGGAAGAGGACTCCGGCCCACCGGCCGGGGCCGTCTCGGGTGCGGCGGCAGCGGCGGGGGTGAGGGCCGTGCCTGCGAGCACGACGGCGACGGCGGTGGAGAGCAGGGCAGGGACTCGGGGGGTGCGCATGGACCGCACTCTAGGGCTGTCAGGTGTCCGCCACCCCACCAGCCGATGAGCACCACCACAACGGCAGGGCACACGTGCCCGCCCCTGAGGTGAAAGGCACGGACGAGACGCGGATCACCCTGGAACCGGCGCACGATCGGTGGGCAGGGTCCTTACCCTGAACGTGGACGACGATGTCGAGCACTCCCCATCCGGCGCCGTGGTCCCCACAGCCCCGGTGCGACCGCTCCTCAGGAGGTTCCTGACCATGACCGACCCCCACCCCATCCCCGCTGCGACCCTGGAACGGCCCCACCCCACGCCGCCGGGTCTCCAGGCGCCTCTCCCCGAGCCGGCCACGGAACTGGGTGCGCTTCCGCTGCGGCGCTACCGGGTGCGCGCCGACCGGCCGGGCTTGCACCTGCACGCCGGGGAGACCGTGCTGTGCGCCCCGTACGAGCCGGGCGGGCTGAACATGGTCGTGCTGGTGCGGTGCGAGGCCGACGGGCACAACCCCGGGGCCGTGCTGCCGGTGGAGGAGCTGGAGGATCTCGGCCCGACCGGCCAGACGCTCGGCCCCGGCTCCTGGGGCAAGCCCGGCGTCCGCCACTGACCGACAGACCACCGTAGGCGGACCGAGAATTTTGTCCTGAGGCCTCCCGGGTGCTGTGCTGAGCGCGCACAACCACCGCGGCGTCCCAGGGAGGGGTTCCTCAGAGACCCGACTCCTCCCGGCCCCGGAGATCCGATCAGCAGACCCACGAACGGGGCCATGGCGGTGTCGTGGCCGCTGACCCGGTGCTGGCCGGGCAGCACCAGCTCACCGGAACAGTCCAGGAGGGACCGAATCGACGGTGAGCATCCCGGTTCTCTGCGGGCCGACCGCGCCGCCGTCCCTGATCCTTGCCGTTGAGGGAGTGGCCCTCAACGCGACACGGGCGCAGGGCGAAAACCCTTGTCGCCGTGGTAATCGGCTCTTTATTCTTCCTCCACGTGCATGTCGGAAGCGCTGTTGCCGTCGAAGGGGCCGTCTTACTCGGGGCTCGGGGTGACCGGGTGCCGCTACGGCACCGTGGAGGACGACCGCAGGGGGTTGGCATGGATGATGAGCGCCTGGGGCAATACCGGTCCCGTCGGCTCAGGGTGGGCCTGCAGGGCGCCGGTATCGATGTCGGGCAGCTGTGGCGGGAGTACTTCCTGCTCGGCGGTGTCGCCGGGCCGGTGGAGGTGGATGCCCATCTGCACCAATGCCTTCCTCTCCCGCCGGTCGAACGGGACCGGCTGGTGCAGGCCGCTCGGCGACTCCTGGACCGCCTGGTGCTGCCCCCTCGAGCAAGCGAGGCCTGACTTCAGCTGATGACAGCCTCCCAACGGGCTCCGTTGCTCCCGGTTGGGTCAGCGGCAGCGCAGGTCGAAGTCCCCCAGGATGAGCATCTTGGGCTGGCCGGTGCTGGTCTCGCGGATCCACACCGCCCCGGCGCGCGGATCGGTTTCTTCCACGGTGCCCCGGTGGTGGAGCACCCCGTCGCGGTGGGCCTCGATCACGTCCCCGATCCGCAGCCACTCCAGGTTCTCGATGGGCACGTACTCCTCGGTCACGGCTTATCCCCTTCCCGCACCCCGGCCTCTGGTCGTCTTCAGTCTCCGACGGCGTCCCGGCCCCGGGCCACGATCAGTGGGTCGGGCGGATAGACCACCTCGGGGTCCTTGTCGTCGTAGTCGAACTGGTTCAGGAAGGCCCGCATGGCGTTGAGCCGG
>NZ_BMEQ01000049.1 GCF_014636775.1 Kocuria dechangensis | reverse complement strand
GCTCGTGCACCGGCGCCCCGAAGATCCGGGCCATGGAGATCATCAACAGCCTCGAGCCCACCGGCCGGGAGGTCTACACCGGGGCGATCGGCTACGCCGGCCCCCTGGCCGGGCTGGCCCTCAACGTGGCCATCCGCACCTTCGAGTTCTCCGGGGGCCGGGTCCGGCTCGGCGTGGGCGGGGGGATCGTCGCGGACTCCGACCCCCACGAGGAGGCCCACGAGACCCTGGTCAAGGCCGTGCCCCTGCTGGCCGCCGTCGGCGCCCGGCTCGACGAGAACCTGCGCGGGGACTGGGCCCGCCACGCCCCCGCGCCCCACGAGACCCGGGAGCGGACCCCGGCGCGCCCGGACCCGGCCCGGGGTCTCTTCACCACCCTGCTCGTCCGCCGGGGGGTGCCGGTGGACCTCGACGCCCACCTGGCCCGCCTGGGCGCCAGCGTCGGCGCCTGCTACGGCGTCGTCCTGCCCGCGGCCCTGCGCGAGGACGTGCTCCGCGCGGCCGCCGCCCTGGCCGAACCGCACCGCCTGCGCGTCACGGCCGTCCCGGCGCCCGGCGGCGCGGTGGCCACGGCGACCGCCGCCACGGCCCTCACCCCGGGGCCGGCGCTTCCCTGGCGGCTGGTCCCGGTGGTGCTCCCGGGCGGCCTGGGCGCGCACAAGTGGGCCGACCGCCGCCTGCTGGAGCGCGAGCCGGAGCCGGGCCTGTGGTCGCCCGCCTGCGATCCGCTGCTGGTGGAGCCCGACGGCACGGTCCTCGAGGCGGGCCGGGCCAACGTGTTCGTCGTGCGGGGCGAGGAGGTGCTCACCCCGCCGGCCGACGGGCGGATCCTCCCCGGCGTCGTCCGGGCCCGGGTGGTCGAGGCGCTGCGCGGCGCCGGCCGCCCGGTCCGGGAGCGCCCGGTGGGCCTGGCCGAGCTGGCCGGCGCCACGGAGGTCTTCGTCACGAACTCGGTGCGCGGCGTGTGCCCCGTGACGAGCGTCGACGGCGCCGGACGGTGGGGAGCCGGCCCGCTCGCCCGCCGGCTGCAGGAGGCGCTCGGCCACCCGCAGGAGCACGCCACGGTCCCCGCCTGAGCCGCACCCTCCGGCCGGCGCGACCTCCCGCCCGCGCGGCCTCCTGCCCGGCGCCCCGGGCCTCAGGCCAGGCTGTCCCGGACGAACGCCCGCAGCCACCGCTGCGCCGGGTCGTTCTCGCGCTGGGGCGTCCAGGCCATCGAGACCGTGAACCGCGGCGTGGGGATCGGCGGCTCGGACAGGGTGAGACCCGCCGCGGCGGCGAAGGCCTCGGCGGCGTGGCGGGGCAGGGTCACCAGCACGTCGGCGGTCTTCAGCGGGGTGAGCGCCCCGGCGAAGTGGCTGGTGGAGCCGGCGATCCGGCGGCGCAGCCCCCGGGCCTCGAGCAAGTCGTCCACGATCCCGCGCCGCCCGTCGAAGGAGACCAGCAGGTGGGGGCGCTCCAGGTACTCCGCCAGGGACAGGGGGGTGCCCAGACCCAGGCGCCCGCCGTCGTAGAGGCACGCGTACCCGGAGGCGAACAGCTCCTCCCGGTGGAGGCTCCCGGCCAGGCGCGGCAGCGCCCCGACCGCCAGGTCCACCGAGCCCTCCGTCAGCAGCGGCTCCACGGTGTGGCTGTTCGACTGGCGGACCAGGACGGAGACGCCCAGCCGTTCCGCCTGCAGGCGCCGGAGCATCCGCGGCAGGACGTGGGCCTCGACGTCGTCGGACATGGCGAGGACGAAGGTGCGGGTGCTCGCCGCCGGGTCGAAGACGGGCTCCTCGACCAGCACCCCCGCCAGCTCGCGCAGCGCCCAGCGGATGCGCGGGGCGATCTCCTGCGCCTTGGCCGTGGGCGCCATCCCGTCCCGGCCGCGGACGAACAGCTCGTCGCCGAAGAGCCGGCGCAGCCGGGCCAGGGCCGCGCTGGCGGCGCTCTGGCTGACGCCGAGGGCGTGGGCGGCGTGCGTGACGTGGCGCTCCCGCATGAGCACCTCGAAGGTCACCAGCAGGTTGAGGTCGACGCCGCGGAAATCAGTCTCGTCGATGAACATCATGGCCGATATTAGTTTCCTTTTTGACGCGGGGCGCTGGGAGAATGGAGGGGACCCCTCTCCGGGAGCCGACCGCGGGGCTCCCACCAGCCCGAAGGACGCCATGCGCAAGCAGCAGCACCACTCCGACGACCCTGCGCAGCCCCGGCGCAGCCTGTTCCGCCGCTTCGACGACCTCGCCATGCGGTTCTACGGCCCCGCGGCGCGCAGCCCGCGGAACCTGAGGGGCCAGGAGGAGCCCACCCAGGAGGTCCGGGACTGGTACCAGAACCTCCAGGACGAGTTCGTCGTGGAGAAGGACGCCCAGGGCAACACCTACCTCCGTCCCCGCGAGCGCTAGGTCCGGGACCCCCGGCCCCCGCAGGCCGGACGGAGCCGAATAGAATGGTGCCCACCTCCGGAAGGAACCCCGCCGTGCCGTCCCAGACCGTGCCACCCCTGACCGACTCCGAGCTCCGCAGGATCCGGGAGGACTTCCCCCTCCTGACGGGCACCACGGTGGGCGGCGCCCCGCTGGTCTACCTCGACTCCGGCGCCACCTCCCAGAAGCCGCTGGCGGTGCTCGACGCGGAGCGGGAGTTCTACCTGCACCGCAACGCCGCCGTGCACCGCGGGGCCCACTCCCTGGCCGTGGAGGCCACCGACGCCTACGAGGAGGCCCGCCGGACCGTGGCCGGGTTCGTGGGTGCGACCGAGCGCGAGCTCGTGTGGACGTCCAACGCCACCGAGGCGATCAACCTGGTCACCTACGCGTTCTCCAACGCCACCGCCGGCCGCGGGGGAGCGGCCGCCGAGCGCTTCCGCCTGGGCCCGGGGGACGAGATCGTCACCACCGAGGCCGAGCACCACGCGAACCTCATCCCGTGGCAGGAGCTGGCCGCCCGCACCGGCGCCACCCTGCGCTGGATCCCCGCCGACGACGCCGGGACCCTCGATCCCGCCGCCGCCGCCGAGGTGATCGGGGAGCGGACCCGGGTCCTGGCCTTCACCCACGTCTCCAACGTCACGGGCGCGATCACCGACGTGGCCGGCCTCGTCGAGCTGGCCCGGGAGGTGGGGGCGCTCACGGTGCTGGACGCCTGCCAGTCGGTCCCGCACCTGCCCGTGGACCTGCCGGGCCTGGGCGTGGACTTCGCGGTGTTCTCCGGGCACAAGATGCTCGGGCCCACCGGCATCGGCGCCCTCTACGGGCGGGCGGAGCTGCTGGACGCGATGCCGCCGTTCCTCACCGGCGGGTCCATGATCACCAGGGTCACCATGGAGTCCGCCCAGTACCTGCCCGCCCCCACCCGGTTCGAGGCCGGCACCCAGCGCGTGGCCCAGGCGGTGGCGCTGGCCGAGGCCGTGCGGTACCTGCAGGGGATCGGCATGGAGCGGATCGCCGCCCACGAGCACGCCCTGGGCGCCCGGCTGGCCGAGGGCCTCGCGGGGATGGAGGGGGTCCGGCTGGTCGGCCCGCCCCCCGGGACGGACCGGGTCGGGCTGGCCGCCGTGGACGTGGCGGGCGTGCACGCCCACGACGTCGGCCAGGTGCTCGACGCCGCCGGGGTGGCCGTGCGGGTGGGCCACCACTGCGCCCAGCCCCTGCACCGGAGGCTCGGGCTGACGGCCACCACGCGCGCCAGCACCTACCTCTACAACACCGCCGAGGACGTGGACCGGTTCCTCGCCGAGCTCGCCGGGGTGCGCGCCTACTTCGGGGCCGGGGACGACGGATGAGCGGCCTCGACGGGCTCTACCAGGAGGTCATCCTCGACCACGCCAGGCGCCGGTCCGGGGAGGGCCTGGCCGACCCGCTCCCCGGGCACGCGTGCGGGGAGTCCCACCAGTACAACCCGACGTGCGGCGACGAGATCACCGTCCGGGTGGAACTCGTACCCGGCGACAGCGGGCCCGGTGCCGAGCCCGTGGTCGAGCGGATCACCTGGGAGGGACAGGGCTGCTCCATCTCCATGGCCGCGGCCTCCGTCCTCGCCGAGACGGCCCCCGGCATGACCCGCACGGACCTCCTGGCGCTGATCGAGGAGTTCCGGGCGCTGCTGCGCTCCCGCGGGACCGTGGAGCCCGACGAGGAGCTGCTCGGCGACGCCGCCGCCTTCGCCGGGGTGTCCCGGTTCGTGGCACGGGTCAAGTGCGCGATGCTCGGCTGGGTGGCCGCGGAGGAGGCCCTGGGCCGCGCGGGCTGAGCGCGGCGTCCTTCACACACGGGAGCACCATTGTCCCGGCCCGCCCCGCGGTGGGACACTGGCCGCCCGGCACGGAGGAGACGGTCATGATGAGCACGACGGCCATGATGGACGAGCTGACGCGGCGCTTGGAGGCCTGGACGGCCCTGGACAGGGTGGCGGACCCGCTGGCCGCGGCCGTGAAGAAGGCGGTGCGGCCCCGGGCGGTCCGGAACGTCCTGAGCGGCACCGTCATCGGCCACCCTCTCCACCCCCTGCTCACCGACGTGCCGATCGGCGCGTGGAGCATGGCCGCCCTGCTGGACCTCGTCGGCGGCCGCGGCGCGGCCCCGGCCGCGGACCTGCTGGTGGCCACCGGGCTGGCGGCCGCCGTGCCCACGGCCGCGGCCGGGCTCAACGACTGGTCCGACACCTGGGGCGAGGACCGGCGCGTCGGGCTGGTGCACGCCGCCGCCAACAGCACCGCCCTGGTCCTCTACGCGGCCTCGCTGGCCGCCCGGGCCGGCGGCCGGCGCGGCGCCGGCCGGGCCCTCGGGCTGGCCGGCTTCGGCGCCGTCATGGGCGGGGGCTACCTCGGCGGCCACCTCGTCTTCGTCCGGGGCGTGAAGGTCAACCGCACCGCCTGGCGGGAGGGCCCGGCCGAGTGGACCGACGTCCTGGCCGAGGCCGAGCTCGCCGACGGCGGCCACCGGATGGTGCAGGCCGGGGCGGTCACGGTGCTGCTCGTCCGGCAAGGGCGCCGGGTCCACGCCCTGGACAGCGTGTGCAACCACATGGGCGGGCCCCTGGAGCAGGGGACCATCGAGAACGGCTGCGTCGTCTGCCCCCTGCACGGCAGCACCTTCCGGCTCGCCGACGGGGCCGTCGTGCGCGGGCCGGCGACGAGCCCCCAGCCCGGCTACGAGACCCGGGTCCAGGACGGGCGGATCCAGGTGCGGGCCCGGACCTAGGAGCGCCGCCCGGGCCGGGCGCGGAATTCTCCCGCCCCCGCCCCGGTTGTGCGCACCATGGCCCTCCCCGACCTCCCGCTCTCCGTCCTCGACCGCGCCAACTCCCGCCGCGGCGCCTCGGAGGCGGACGCCCTCCGGCAGGTGCTGGAGCGGGCCGAGCGGGTCGAGGCCCTCGGCTACCACCGCTTCTGGGTGGCCGAGCACCACGGCGTGCCCGGCATCGCGGGCTCCGCGCCGGCCGTGCTGATGGCCGCCGCGGCCGCCCGCACCCGGCGGATCCGGATCGGCTCGGGCGGGATCATGCTCCCCAACCACCAGCCCCTCGTGGTCGCCGAGCAGGCCGCGACCCTCGCGGCGCTGCACCCGGGGCGGGTGGACCTGGGCGTGGGGCGCTCCCTCGGCTTCACGTCGGCGGTCCGCCGGGCCCTGCGCACCGGCAGGGAGGACGCGGAGCGCTTCGAGGCCGACCTCGCCGAGCTCCTGGCCCACCTCGCGGGGGAGGCCCCGGTCACCGCCCGCCCGCAGGACCGCGCCGCCACCCCGGTCTTCGTGCTCGCCACCGGCTCCGGTGCGGAGGCCGCCGCGCGGGCGGGCCTCGCCGTCGTGCTGGGCGGTCCGGCCCTGTTCCGGGACGGCGCCGACGGCGGTGCCGCCGCGCTCGCCCGCTACCGGGAGGCGTTCCGGCCGTCGCGGTGGTGGGCCGAGCCGTACGCGGTGGTGTCGGCGAACGTGGCCGTGGCCGGGACCCACGACGCCGCCCGGGAGCTGCTCCTGCCCGAGGCCCGCGCGCTCGCGGCCTCCCGGACGCGGGGCGAGTTCCCGCCGCTGGAGCCCGTGCGCCCGGCCGATCTCGAGGCCCTGCCGGCCCGCGAGCGCGAGCTGGTCGAGGGCGCGCTGGCGGGCTCCGTCCTGGGCACCCCCGCCGAGGTGGAGGAGCGCCTGGCCGGGCTGCTGGCCGCGACCGGGGCCGACGAGCTCCTGGTCACCGGCGGCGCGTTCGACGCCGCGGCCCAGGCCCTCTCCGACGAGCTCCTCGCCGGGCTGTTCCCCGCGGCCCGGGCCCGCCGGCGTGCCCCCGCGCGGGCGGCGGGCCGCTAGAGTGGCGGGGTGCCCCAACTGCTCGTGCTCGCGGCCCACCCGCTGGAGACCAAGTACTTCCCGGCCGACATCGACCTGGTCCTCACCGGCGTCGGGATGTCGGCCGCGGCCGTGCGCACCACCGAGGCGGTGCTCTCCCGCTGCCCCGACCCCGCCCGCCGGGAGGAGTTCACGGTCCTCAACATCGGCAGCGCCGGTGCCCTGAAGGAGGGCCTGAGCGGGGTGCACGAGCCCTCCCGGATCCTCAACCGGGACGTGGACGAGCAGCTGCTGCGCGCGGCCGGGATCCCCGTGGACAACGTCATCGAGCTCGGCGGGCCCGGTCCCGTCCTGGCCACCGGGGACTCCTTCGTGGCCGGCGGCCCCGTCCGGGACGCGCTCGCCGCCCGCGCCGACCTCGTGGACATGGAGGGCTACGCGATCGCCGTGGCCTGCCGCCACCTGGGGGTGCGGCTGCGGATGGTCAAGCACGTCTCCGACGCCGCCGACGAGGCCGCGATCGCGTGGGCCGAGAAGGTGGAGGTCAGCGCCCGGGACCTCGGGGCGTGGTTCCGCGACAGCGGCATCGCCGCGTCCCGGCCCGCCGCACCGCTGTCCTGATCCGCCACTAGACTGGGGCCCAGCATGAAGATTCTCCGCCAGCGCGAGTCCCTGGGCGCCCAGCAGGACTACGAGAGCGCCATGACCCTCCTCGCCGACGTGCGCCGCACCGGGCCCGTCCTGCGCCTCTACGAGCCCGCGCCCACGGTCGCCTTCGGCCGCCGCGACGAGCTGCTGCCGGGCTTCGCCGCCGCGGCCCGCGCCGCCCGCGAGAGCGGCTTCGAGCCCCTGGTCCGCAAGGTCGGGGGCCGGGCCGCCGCCTACCACGGCGGGTGCCTGATCATCGACCACGTCGAGGCCGCGGAGGACCCCACCTCGGGCATCCAGGACCGCTACCGGCTCTTCGGCGACATGCTCGTGGCCGCGCTCGAGGAGCTCGAGGTCGAGGCCGACGTCGGGGAGATCCCCGGCGAGTACTGCGCGGGCGAGCACAGCGTGCACGGGACGCACCCGGCGTCGTCGCCGGAGCCCGGCCGGAAGGTGAAGCTCGCGGGCACGGCCCAGCGGGTGGTCGGGGGCGCCTGGTACTTCAGCACGGTGCTCGTCGTGGAGCAGTCCGAGCCCATCCGCTCCGTGCTCACCGACGTCTACTCCGCGCTGGAGCTGGAGTGGGACCCCGCCACCGCGGGGGCGGTCGACGACCTGCGCCCGGGCACCACCGTGGCCGAGGTCGAGCGCGGGCTGCGCAAGGTGTACGGCATGTACTCCGAGTACCTGGGGTACGGCCCGCTCACCGACTGAGCCCCGGCCGCGCGGCCGGGCAAGCACACGGGAGACCAGGAGGCAATCATGTGCGGACGCTACGTCATCGCCCGGGCCGTGGGGGACCTCGTGGCCGCCACCGGCGCCGTCCCCGACGAGAGCCTCGGCGACGCCGACCACGGCAGGCTGCGGGCCAACTTCAACACCGCGCCCACCACCGACGTCCCCATCGTCCTGGAGCGCTTCGTGGGCGAGGGCGACGACGGGGAGCTGGTGCGCGAGCTGCACGTCGCCCGCTGGGGCCTGGTGCCGGGCTGGGCCAAGGACCCGGCGGTGGGGGCGAAGATGTTCAACGCCCGCTCCGAGACCGTCCTGGAGAAGCCGTCCTTCCGCAAGGCCGTGCGCGCCCGCCGCTGCGCGGTGCCCGCCAACGGCTACTACGAGTGGAAGAAGGAGCCGGGGAAGGGCGGGCGCAAGCAGCCCTACTACATCCACCCGGCCGACCCGGAGGAGACCATCTGGTTCGCCGGGATCTACGAGTGGTGGCGCGTGCCCGAGGGCACCGACCTGCGCTCGGAGGCCCTCCAGCCCGGCAGGGACGGGGGCGGGAGCACCTGGCTGCTGTCCTGCTCGATCCTCACGACCGACTCCCCGGAGCCCTCCGCCGAGCACCCGGTGCTCACCGCGCTGCACGAGCTGCACGACCGGATGCCGATCACCCTGGCCCCCGAGCACGTGGGCGACTGGCTGCGCCCCGGGGAGGAGGACGCCCCGCAGCTCGTGGACATGGTCCGTGCCGAGGCCCACCGGACGGCCGCCCGGTGGGTGCTCGACCCCGTGGACCCCGCGGTCGGCAACGTGCGCAACAACTCGCCGGAGCTCGTGGAGCCGCAGCCCGCCCTGTTCTGAGCCCCGGTCCGGCGGTCCCCGCCGGGCCGCCCACCGAACCGTCCACAGAACCGCCCGCCGAAGGAGCACCCATGACGAACCCCTCCGCAGAATCCGCCGCAGAGTCCTCGCCCGGCACCGTCCACCGGATCGTGGACTTCGTCCGCGCCCACGGCGGCGGGGTCGTGGCGACCAGCAGCCCGACCGGGGGCCCGGAGTCCGCGTGGATCAACCTCGCGGCGGGCGACGACGGGCGCCTGGTCTTCGGCACGAACCTGCACAGCCGCAAGTACGCCAACCTCCGGGCCGACCCCCGGGTCTCCCTGGTGGTCGTCTCCGGGACGGGGCAGGAGTTCCAGCTCGAGGGGGAGGCCGCCCTGCTGGACGGCTCCGCCGCGGAGGCCGCGGGCGAGCTGCTGGAGGCCCGCCACCCCGGCTCCGGCGGCCAGGACCCCGACAGCACGCGGCTCGTGGAGGTGGCGCTGCGCTGGGCGCGGTTCGTGGACGTCGCCGTCGAGCCCCCGGCCCGGGAGGAGTTCGCCCTCTGAGGCCGGGGACGCCAGGAGGCCCGGGACCCCAGCGGGTCCCGGGCCTCCTGGCGTCCCCGGAGCTCGCCGGTGCGGCGGCGGGCTCAGTACTCGTCGTCGTCCGGGATCCAGCGGTTGAAGTCCAGGGTCAGGTAGAGCGCCAGCGCCGCGGCGTTGTCCTCGGCGATCCGCAGGCACACCTGCTCGTAGCCCTTCTGGAAGAGGGTCGCCATGCTGGAGCGCACGAGCTGCTCGGCCAGGCCCTGCCGGCGCCGGGAGGCCGCCGTGAACAGCTCGAAGAGGTAGGGGGCGTCCGGGAGCTGGCCGTCGCCCACGCGCCGCTCCAGGACCAGGGCCGCCGCCACGATGGTCCCGTCCTCGTCCACGACGACGGGGGAGGCCTCGGGCAGGAAGGGCCCGTACTCGCCGGCGAACACCCCGCTGATCACCTGGCGCGCCTCCTCGAGGCTGGAGACCCCGCCCTGCTCGTAGGACGAGTAGTACAGCTGCGCGAGGCCCTCGGCGTCCTGCGGGGCGGCCGGGCGCGTGGGCACCGGGTTGCGCTTCGGGTTCTCCGTGGTGCGGGCGATCAGCGTGATGGTTCCGGTCATGGGAGCCTCCGTGGGATCGGCGCCGGCTGCTCCGGCGGATGCGGACGAGGGAACGGCGGTGCGGGGCGGAGCAGGGACGGCGCGCCTTCCGTGCTCTCAGCGTATCGATTTCGCGGGCCTTGTCCACGGTTCCCGACGGCCGGGCGCGGCGTCCCGGCGCCTCGTCCCGGTCGTCCCGGCCCAGGGGAACAGGTGTTCCTCCGGAGTGTCACAGAGCGTTAGCGTGTCGCACAGGTGTTCTAGCTTCCAGAGGACAGGACGTGCCGCCGCAGGGGCGCCGGCCGAGGGAACCGAGGGAGAGGAGCCGTCGTGGGCTTTCTGACGGAGAGCGTCGACGTGGACTGCGACGCCGAGGGCGTGCCGGTGGGCGTGCGCTGGCGCGGCCGGGCCTACCGGGTGGCGCAGGAGCCCGTGCGCTGGTACGAGCGGCGCGCCTGGTGGGCGGAGGACGCGCGGCTGCCCGCGGGGCGGGGGGTGGGGGCGGTGGAGCAGCAGGTGTGGCGGCTCCAGGTGCAGCTGAGCCCCCGCGCGGAGCTGCTGACCCTCGAGCTCGTCCACACCCTCGACACCGGCCGCTGGCGCCTGCTCGCGGCCACGAGCGCGACCGGGATCCGGGTGGGGCGCTGCGCCTGAGCGGCCGGGACGGGGCGGAACCCGGGGCGGGCGGCGGGACGGGCGCATAGATATCCCACGGTCGTATGGTGTCAAGCGGCGTCGGCCAGACGGATGGGTTCGGACCGCTTCT
>NZ_BMEQ01000048.1 GCF_014636775.1 Kocuria dechangensis | reverse complement strand
ACCACAACGGCAGAACCGAGGGCGTGAACACGCGCACGAAAATGCTCAAACGACAGATGTACGGCCGCGCAGGCTTCACCCTGCTCCGCCACCGCATCCTCCTCGGCTGAACGCCCCCTACTCCCACCACCGAAAGTGCGACAGAGCCGTTACTGCGATAGTCCCCCCTATGGCTCTCCTCGCTTGAGAACGCGCACTACGTGCCCCCGGCGCTGGCAAAGCAATGGCAGATGGAGGAGTTCTGTCTGGTGAACTACATCAGTACCGTTCCGGTGTGATGTTGGTGTGGTACTAGTACCACACTGGCATGGTGTTAGTGTGGTGCCATGATCTTCGTCTTTGGACATCAAAAGGGCGGCACAGGCAAGTCCACTGTCACTGTCAACATGGCTGTAGAGCTACAGCGTCAAGGTTGCGACGTGCTAATGGTCGACGCTGACCCGACGATCCACACGACTTCGAACTTCACCGCGGATCGCGAGGAAGCAGGTTTCCCCCCGCTACAGTCCGTCCAGAAGTCTGGCTCCTTGCACAAGTTTCTTGAGGAGTTCAGACCCAAGTTCGATCACATCCTCGTCGACGTCCCGGGCAAGGACTCCAAAGAGATGCGCACAGCGCTCACCGCCGCCGATGTGCTGATCAGTCCAACTCGGGCGACCCAGGCAGATCTGGACGCAGTGGCAGGCCTTCTGCAGACCGTGGAGGGCGCCCAGGACTTTAACGAGAACCTCAAGTCGATGCTCGTCCTCAACTTCGTCTCTTCCAATGTGTTCACCAAGGACAGGGAGGAAGCTCAGTCATATCTCACTGACTTCCCTCAGGTGCGATTGGCCCAGACGGTGCTGCACCAGCGAAAAGCCTTCGCCGACTGCCTGGCGGAAGGTAAGGGCGTGGTGGAAATGCATGACTCCAAAGCCAAGGCGGAGATCCAACTGCTGACTCAGGAGGCCCTCTCGTGGTGAAAAAGCGTGGCCCGATGCCCGAAAACCGAGACGATCAAATAGAGCGCTTCGCCGCTGCAGCAGAGGCCAACGTCCCCGCCCCAGCGGAAGAGGGACCTCCCATGACCCCCTGGAAGCGACGCGCACGCAACGGATCCAAGGCCAAGGGTTACAACTTCCGGTTTAACACCGCTCAGCACGCACTGCTCAACTACGCAGCCGAGGCCGAGGACACTTCGCAACAAAAACTAATCGAGGATCTGGTCTGGCCGATCCTTGAGGAGCGCTATGGCCACAATGTGCCTTTGAAATAGAGGAAGTTGCACCACACTGATGTGGTACCAATTTGGTACCACATCAGTGTGGTATTAGTACCATATAGATATTGCATTTGGTCCCCTCACCATTTGCCAAGAGTGCTCATCCGCGCCTGCTATACGCCGCACCTACTGGACCGGCTGAACAGGGGTACGGGCTTCACCTGTTGAGCCCTGATTTATGCCTGGCACAGATGCATGCCTTATTTTTGCTTTTCACCCTTTGTCGGGTTGGCGCTCCCACCTTGCACATGACGCCTCAATTACACCGTTTTAGTACCACACTGATGTGGTACTAAAACGGCAAGATTGAGGTAGACCTCCTCGACTGCCCATGTTCTCAGCTCTCCAAGGATCCGGGGACGGTGTTTCTACGCAGGCACCCCGTCTGAGGAGGGCTCACAGGGACCTCTTATCCATCCGGTCCGGCCTGAGAATCGCTCCAGCAATTTGGCCAGTTCTGCATGCACCGCGAGTGGCATTGCGTGATGCTTCACCGAGGTAGAGGGAAGTTCGCGCCTCGAGATCTCCCGCCAACAAGGTCATAGGTGTTCACACCCAGATCTTCCAGGGCTCCATCAAGAGCCCAGGGCCCGCGTCGACGTAGACGCAGCGCATCTTGTCCATGTGGTAGCCAGGAGTGGTTGTTCCAAACTTTTAATGCAACGTCTGGGCGTGCGGGGCTCGCAACTCACTGTGACGATGGGCTCGCCGCGTGCTTATGGGGGTGTCAGGCAGACCTTGCCGACCACCTTGAAGACGTCATGGTCAGAGTCAGATGGGCAGATATGAGCCGAGCCCGCAGATTTGCCCGGTTTGCATGGCGCTTTCCGGGTGCTCTCCTCCGTCCCCAATGGCCTCTGCTGAGTTACAGGACACTCGATCTTGGAACGCTCTACGCATCCCCATGCGCCGTGATGGAGTACAGGCGGCCAGCCCCCTCCTCGTCTTCAAAGGATTCCGCGCCAAGTACTGCTCTGGTTTCAGTGTGGTACCACTCTGGTACCACACTGATGTGGTATTAATCTGAAGGCTTTTATGCTGACCCACAGAGATAGGAACGAGGCGCCTTGGTTTCCGGCGACACCCCGCGGCCAAGCGTTTCGGAGGCCCTCCAGGGCCGAGGAAATGCGCGGCAGTCGCTGCTGTGTCCTTGTTAGCTGACGGTGCGCAGCTCGTCCCAGTCGGTGGTGTACCGGGGGGGAGGGGGAGAGGTCGGCCTGGCGGACGGGGATGAAAGGGCCGCAACGATCCTTACGGCCACCGGCAAAGAGTTCGGCCCCGGGCCGACACATTGCGCACAGACTTGGCACCCGACCCCCACTAATTTATTCTTATGCATGGAGTACGAGGCGGGGCCGACAACGGAGCCGGCATCAGACCATCCGTCACCGTTCTCTCCGGGCCGGTACCGCCTGTCGGACAAGAGGGTCCACAAGCGCTCACGAGACCGCCCGTACGAGGGATGACGGCTGGGGACGGAACCTGTGGAGGAGCGTTGCGTCCCCAGCCGTTTCCCATCCCCGACTCTGCACGCACTCCACCTCGGCAGGGGCACTCCCGCTGTCCCGGCCCGCCCCGCCCCGCAGGGTCGATCCTTGCACGTCATGGCACCGCCGTCGTCGCGGGATGGCGCCGGCAACATCTGGCGCACATTCCCGGCCTCGCCCCGGTAGGTGGACACTGGAGGGGGCGCAAGGATCCGCCGTCACCCGGGCCGGCCCCTGACAGGTCCCAGGGCCGCGTGGATGGATCCAGTAGCGGAAGCGAGGCGTCATCGCCAGGGGCTGACCCCCGACGATGATGGGCACCACAGACACTTTATGTACTAAGAAGTAGGTTTATGGCGTGGGGATGTCGCCGCATTCCCACCACGGCCGGCGCCCCTCCTGGAGGGGTCGCCGGCCGGGAGGCCCCGGCGGCCGGCCTCCCTCGGGCCGGAGCCGGGGCCATTCCCCCCACACCATCCACGGGAGCCTTGTGCCGATGCTTCCCGCCCCGCTCAGGCCGCCGGTGCCTGGGCGATCCGCACGGTGGTGCCCGAGGGATCGCGGAACGCACAGTCCCGCGGGCCCCAGGGCTGGTCGGTGGGCTCCTGGAGGACCTCGGCCCCGGAGGCGCGCACGGTCTCGAAGGTCGCCTCGAGGTCCTCGACGGCGAACACGAGCATCGGCAGCACCCCTCGGGTGAGCAACTCCATCAGGGCGTCGCCGTCGGCCTGGGACCGACCGGCGTGCGGGACCGAGAGCACGATCCCCAACCCGGGCTGGGCGTCGGTACCCAGGGTCACCCAGCGGTACCCGCCGGCGGAGACGTCGTTGAGCACCGCCAGGCCCAGGACGTCGACATAGAAGGCCATCGACTCCTCGACGTCGGTGACGGTGAGATGGCAGTACTGCAGCGCAATCGTCATGACCGGCACTCTAGACCCCGGTTGCCCAGCCTGCTGCTGCCATCCTGCTCCAGGGCTGCCGGGACGGGGGAGGAGGTCTGCGCCCCGGGGGCGTTGTTCCCACGAAGGGAACCGGCTGCTGGCCACCGGGGGGGGGGCGCTCGGGCACCGGCATCCGTGCCGCAGGGCCCGTTCACGCCCCACCCTCCCCGGTCCGGCCCCCTGTCCCGGGCCGGGGCCGGGGAGTAGTCTGCGCCTGGCAGGCCAACAACGGGAGGCAGGATGGATCAGCAGGCCCACGTGGTCACCGAAGTCTCCGCCCACATCTCCCCGGAGCGTGAGGCCCAGCTGCTGGAGGGCTTCCGCGCCCTGGCCCTGGAGCCCTTCCCCGAGGGGCTGCTGCACTCGGCGCTGCTCAGCGACGGCGACGGGCGGTGGAAGGTGCACACGACGTGGCGCGATCAAGCGTCCCTGACGGCGATGCGCAGCACCGGTCAGCCCCCTGCGGCCCTGCGGCTGTTCCGCTCCGTGGGTGCCGAGCCGACGGTGGCGATCTGGCAAGTGGCCGCCACCCTCACCCCGCCGGAGACCCCCGACCCCTAGCGCAGGACCCGCCCTGACGATCCGGCGGCGGTGGCCGCACTGCTCACCGAGCTGCGCGCCGGCACCGGTCAGGCTCCCCCCACCCTCACCTCCGCCATGACCGCAGCCCCCCTGGGTCCGAGCCCCGCCGCCTCGAGGATGAGATGTCGCCCAGCCCACCGCTGCCCTTCGTTCGAGGACCGGAGATCTTCCCTGTCCCCGGAGTGATCCGCTTCAGGGCCGGCCGTCCTCCGGGTCCGGGGGAGGAACCTCGGCGGCCACCTGCTGGGCGTAGCGGGCGAACTCGGCGGTGGCGGCCGCGCTGCCCGCCCGCGGCCGGTCATCACCGGGGTGGGCCCTCTCAGCCAGCACCTGGGTGATCAGCGGGTGCCACCGCGAATCCAGGGACTCCAGGGACTCCAGGGCCCAGCGCAGCGCCTGGGAGGCGGAGGTGATCTGCCCGGTGGCCAGGGTGTGCAGCATCCGGGCGCAGGTGGTCACCACGTAGCGCTGGGCCCCGGCGGTCTCCAGGCCGCCCCGCTGGGCCAGGTGTTCCCCGGCACCGGCCAGCAACCGCCGCATCGCCTGTTGGACCACCGCCCCGGGCACCGGCTCCACCAGCGTGGCGGGATCGGGTCCGACCAGGGTGATGCCGCGTTCACGCAGGATCCAGCGCACCACCTCGGTGTTGGTGGTGGTGGTCCAGTCCATCTGCCGGTGACCGCGTTCCACGGACAACCACGGGTGGCCCATCCCGTCCAGGCTGCGCAACTGGGCGAGAGCGGGGTAGGCCCCGGCCAGGGCGGTGGACCAGCGCCCGGGGCGGGTGGGGAGCTGGGTGTGCAGCCCCCGCAGCCCGGCCTCCTGCGCTGGTGTGAGGGGGGCGCGGGTGGGGATGAGGAAGTCGCAGCCGCTGGAACACTCGGCCCCGCCCACGGCGAAGGCCCCGTGCAGGTAGGCCCCGACGAAGGCGGACCCCAGGATGGCCCGGGCCCGTTGGGTGAGCCCGGTGAGCAGGAAGTTCAGCTCCGGGTACGGGGTGGGGGCGGAGTTGATCGGCCCCCACGGCTGGGAATGCGGGGAAGGATGGACGGACATCGATGTTGCCTCCAGGACAGGTGTCGGAAACCGTAGGGAGTGTCCACGGCAGGCAACAGGGTCAGGGAACCGCAAAGAATTTCGGGCGGGCCCCGCCGAGCTCAAGCGTAGCCCCCGCACCAGGCCCAAGGCCCGGGACCGGAAGGCCCTTAGGGCTGGTGCCGGCGGGTGGTTCATCGGCCGGCCTGCCCATCCCGGGACCGGGCGGCGGCCTCGGCGAGGCCGGCCGCGTAGGCGGCGGCGTAGCGTTCCTTCAGCGGCCGCCGATCCACCGGCCCTTCACCTTCCGACCTAACGGTTACGCCACCATCCTGCCCAGGCGCAGTCTCAGCGGCACCCGGGGTGGCAGCCCCGGCTTCCGGAGCTGAGGCTTGCCGGGCGGCCTGGCGGGCGGCGTGACGCTGGGCGGCGGCGATGGCTTGGGCGCGGCGCTGTTCGGCTTCGGCGGCCTGTCTCTGGTCGGGGGAGCGCATGGGGGTGCCGTCCTGGTGGGTCCAGGCTCTGAGGCGGGCGGCGAACCAGGCGCCGGGGTTCTCGATCCCGTGGACGGCGTCGTGGGGGTAGCGGTGACCGTTAGGTGTCCAGTCCAGGGCGTGGAGGACGTCGGCGATGGTCCAGCCGGCCTCGAAGTGGGGCTTGGCGACGGAGACGACGTAGGCGGTGGTGATGCGGCGCAGGACCAGGGCGTGGTGCTGGAGTTCGAGCCCCGCGCAACCATAAGTGTGCTTCCAATCGGAGCGGGCCCCCCGCCCACTCACCGGCCTCACCGTCGCATGGGCTGGCCACAGTGGAGCTGACCGCTGGGCAAGAGCGGCTTGGACCTCCCGCCGCTGTGCGGCGGCTTTGGCGGTGGGTCGCGGCGTAGCCGCGTCCTTCGGGGAAAAGTCTTCGCGCGCGTGCGGGGGGAACAAGACCCCCTTCGGGGGGACCGGGCCGACATTTATCTCCACAGGCATTGACTCCTCTGCGGGGTGGGTGGGGGCTTCGGGTGCGGTCTCCGCCGGTGCTGCCGGGACGGGCGGGGACGGGGTGGTGAGGGCGTAGACGGGGGCCTCACCCTGCTTCTTGCCCGTGGAGCGTGGGGTGTAGGCGGCCGAGCGGCCGGTGGCCACCACCGCCAGCAGCCCCCAGTCCTTGAGCCGGCGGATCATCCGCCCCACCGAGTCCTCATGGACACCGAGGCGCTCAGCGACCCAGGCCCAGGTGGTGCGCCAGGTCCGCGAGGCCGGGTCCTGCTGCACCGCGATGACCTCGATCAGCGCGGCCATGTTGGACCGCCCGTCGGCGCGCATCACTTCCAGGGCCGGGTGCTCCAGGGCGGCCCGCTTCCACGCGACCACATGGCGGGCGAGTTTGCAGCCCTTGGGGATAGCGCGCAGCACCACGGCCTTGGAGCGTTCATAGGCCACACGCACCCGCCGGCGCCGCGAGGGCAGCTCTACGGTCGGCTCGAGGCCAGCCTCCGGGGAGGGCTGTGAGCGAAAATCGACACGGCTGAGTAGCGAGGGGTCCCCTTGCGGGAACGCCTCGGGTACACTAGGAGACACAACAGTCCCCTGGTATTGGGTTCATGACAGGTTCCGATTCAGTTAGCTGTTGAAACGGCTGTCGATAGTCGCCAAACTCAGCGACAGCCGGATGACTTAGACGGCCCGCCCTGCCAAGGCGGGCCGTCAGTCATTTAAGCGCTTCTAGTAATAGGGAGCTCCTCAGCGTTCTGCCGATCGTCAATGGCGTTCGGCAATCCGTGGTCGCGGTCGATCAATGCGCCGATGTAATCGGCCTGGGAAAGTCCCAGAGCGGCCGCCTTCTCGAAAGCGCGGCGGTGCTGCTCAGGAAGCACCCGCATGCTGAACGGGACTCGGCGCCCGATCATCTTGGGGGGCTCATATTCCTTCATGTGCCCAGCGTGCCACATGTACATGACATTGACCAGTATTCGCGGTGCGTGTCGGACTCCCTCCGTATTGCCTACGTCTCGGGACTGGTGGCCGACGATTTCCCACTTCCCGACGGGCTTCCCGAGGTAGACGGGGATCTGCTGGCGGCCGGTGGCCTCAATCCCTTCGCTGTCAATGTGCCTCAGCGAGGATTTTGAGTGACTGTTGAGCCCTGAGCCGCTGGCGTTGGGGGAGTAACCCCCAGGCTGGGTGATCACTGGGGAGATTCCGGGCCAGGACTCTGATCCGCCGCGGGTCGTTTTGCGTCCACGCCGCTTGGTCGTCGACCAGCTCGTCGGCGTCCTCGATGGTGCCTAACAGCACTACGGCGTCTTCCAGGTGGCGCCCCGAGTCGCGGGAGTCCTCCTGGTAGGCGCCTCCTTTGAGGGTCAGCGCGCCCAGGACATCGGGCACACTGATGACAACCTTGGATCCGTCCGCACGGGCGATGTGACAGTTCACCGTTTTGCGCAGGGCGCTGGTAGCTCCAGGGATCCTCATGAGATTCGTCCCTGCCGCGCGCATCTCCAGGGCTTTGGGTGCCACGTGGTCGGCGATCAGGACGTCGATGACGTCCCCGTCGTGCACGAACCGGTGGGATGGGCCCTTGGGGTTGTTGGGAACCTGCAACCGGTAGCCGCATTGGTGCAGCGCCTGGGTGGTGCGGGCCCAGGACATGGTGGTCTCGATGTGGAGGACGATGTCGACGTCGGTGGTCGAGCGTTGGGGGATCATGCCTGCGTGCAGCGCGTGCATCTGAACCATCAGGCCACCGACCAGCGTCCATGACCCCGGGGGCATGGCTTCTGCCAGTTCCAGGGCCAGCGGCCACGGCGGTGAGAAACCTCCGGCCGGCTCGTTCAGATGCCAAGTAGGACGTTCAGGCGAGGTGCCAGGCTTTGAAGCATTCATTGGGCTAGCACCGACCCCAACACGTTGTGGGCCGCGCTGCGTTCACGGGTCGTACCGCGTTCCACGAGGTCCAGGGCGGTGGTGATGATCGAATCCACCGGCGTTTCGTCGCTGATGTGCAAGAAGACCTCTCCCTCAGCATCGGCGACCAATCCGAAGCGGGTGAGCACCTCCTCGAGGTGCTCCCTGCGGAGATAACCTTCGACGATCTCCGAGTCCCCGCCCGCCAGACCGAGCCGCGTTGCCGTCGGGACGTCCTGGAGGGCAGAGCGCCCCGAAAGCATCAGTACTTCTTCCAAGGCCGCGGGCCGCCGCCTGGTCTGGGTCATCCGCTTTGTCTGTGCCCGTCCGGCCGCCAACCGGACGAACTCCTCGACGCTCAGATGGGACAACCGGCTCTTAAGACGCGAAAGCGTCCGGCCGGCCACCCGTGTGGTGTGCCGGCACTCCAGCAGCTCGATAGCCGCCCAAGCGGTGTTGCTGTTCCAGCGCCGTCCCGGGCCCATGCCCACATGGCGCCGTTGGGCGATGGCGGTGTCCTCGACGATCAGCGTCCGGCCCACACGCCGCACGACCTGCAACTGCCCCTCCTGGGCAAGTCGTTGGGCCTGGCGGGGGGACACTCCTAGACGGGACGCGGCCTCTGCGATCGTCAACTCCATGCCACATATGGTCGCACATGCGACTATATGTGGCAATCAAAGTCGGGCTCCCTGAACTTCGCGACCAGGGACAGACCTCAAAGGCTGCGGCCGCCGTTGCGACGGGTGTTTTGCGCGGCGCGGCGGGTGGCCGGAGCACGGTCTTCCTGGCGGTTGGTCTTCTGCTCGGTGCGCTGGGCAGCCTTGTACCGCTTGATGGCATCAGCGTGATTGGCTCGCCATGACGGGCCAGGTGTCTTCTGACGGGCCTGCTCTGCATTCTCGGATACCTCGGGCTCCTTCTGCTGAGGGGGCGGCGCGGGAGTGGCCGGCTCTTGGGGGAAGGCATTTTGGTGGCCGGAGCCGCCTGCTGTGTCTTGCCGCGGTGGCGGGCCACCGCGCGGGCGATCAACTCGTCCGTGGTGAGCACCCCCTGGGGTTCCTCGGTTGCGGGGGTCTGGACGGCTTCGGTGACGGCGGCCTCCCTCACTTGCGGGGCCGACAGCGGGTCAGCGGCCTGTGCCCGGGTGGCACGCAGCTGCTCGAGGACCTCCTGGGCCGCGGCGGGTGTGGTGGTCACCCGTTCGGCCACGTGCGCCTCATCAACGGCCTGGCGGATCTGCTCGGACGTCTGGGGGGCGGCTGTGGTGAGTGAGGAGTGCTTGTGCAGGACGGTGGCGCGGGTGATGAGTGCGGCCGCCACGGGGTCCTCCTGGTGGGTTGTGGGGATCAGCGCGGTCTCATGGGCGGGAATGTTGTAGTGGTTGCGGTAGGCCTCGACCTCGGCGGCGGCCTGGTGCCATTCGCCCGCCTTGGCCGGTCTGCTCGGGACCGGTCCCAGGGCTGCCGTCCACTCGGGTGCCGCTTCGGCCAGTTCGGCACCGCGCACCGCGATGCGCTGCTCCATCCGAGCGCGCAGCCGCTGAAGCTCCGCCCGGTACGGGGCGGGGACCTGCGGGTCGTTCATCAACGGTGTGGGAGCCAGGTCCTCACTGACTCTGCGCCCATCACGCACCGGGGCAGGGGGAGGGGTCTTGGCGGCCACGGCCCGCAGGCGCTGCTCGGCAGCGATGGCCTCACCAATGGTGACGCCGGTGTCGGTGCGGGGACGTTCCCCGCGGGCGATCTGCTCCACCGCTGCTTGCTCAGGGGACAGGCCCGCACGACGCTCCTGCTCAGCACCCATCGTGCGAGTCATCCAGTCCAACTTGGCGGCGGTGGTGGAGGTCCACCGCTCCGGGGGCATGGCGTTGAGCTGGGCCAGGCCCACCTGAAGGGTCTCGGCCAGCTCGGTCGAGGGCATGGTCGCGAACGGGCGGGACGCCCATTGCGGGTCCTCAAGCGCGGACCGCCCCTGGGTCGTGCGGGTGCGCTGGGCCAGCCGGGCCAGATGCTCATCACTCACCGAGCCCAGGGGGCGGCGGTCGGTGTTGTCGAGAATGCGCTGGGCGGCCTCAACCTGGTGCTCCACGCGCCAGGCCAGCACCGCGGCCGGGTCCTGCGCGTCCCCGAACTCACGCTGCTTGACTGTCCGGGACAACAAGGCGGCTGGGTCCATGCCCTGCTCCTGCGCCTCGCGCAGGTGGGTGGCCACCGCGCCCCAGGCATCCGAGCCGGTGAACCGAGCGGCCCTCTCGGCGCCGAGGGCTTCGACGGCCATCGCACGGGTCTTGGCGGTCCAGGCGGCGTCATGAGTCTCGCGATACACCTGGGCCAGGGTGGCGACGTCGCCGTGGCGGGCGGCTTCGACGGCCACGGTTTCGTGGGCGGAGAGGTTGCGGTCGTAGGCGGCGGCGATGGTCTCCAGCACCTCGTCGCGGGTCTCACTCTCGGTGAGGGCGAGGTAGAGCTGGTTGGTGTCCCGGCCTCGGGTGGCGGCCACGTAGGCGGCGGCCCGGTCGGTGGCCGCATCCAGGATGGCGTGGGCGGTGTCCACGGTCGCACCCTGGGCGCGGTGGACGGTGGCGGCGTACCCGAGCTGGGCGTGGGTGGCCAGGTACTCGGCGTCCAGGGTGATCTTCCCGCCGTGGATCGTGTGGCGCAGCGTCACTCTCTCCCGGCCTTCACCGTCGCCGGCGTTGATGGTGTGGACGGTCCAGACGTCGTTGTTCTTCACGAAGTCCTTGCCGCCGTTCAGCGCCAGGGTGCGGTCGTTGCGGCGGGTCACCACCACGTCCCCGGCATGCGCCGTCAGACCGTCCCGGAGCACCACGGATGAGCTGGTGGCGTCCAGGTGGCCGGTGGCGATCCGGGCCGCCTGGGCGCGGGCGTTGAGCTCGGTGACCGTGGCGTTGTCCGAGGCGATGAGCAGAGAACGTTTCCCACCCTCGACGTCGTTGATCCACGCGCGCAACGCGGCATCCGCCATGGCCTCATGGTCCCCGGCGACGATCCGGCGGTGCTCGGTGTACCAGGCCCAGGGGGTGTCGGCTCCGGCGGCCGGGGGCTCGCGCAGCGCCAAGGACGCGGCCGCTTCCCCGGGAGTGCGGAAGCGGTGGACGGTCTCCAGGCGGGTCGCTCCCACTTGGTTGTCGAACAGGCGCAGGGCACCGCCGGAGCCGATGGCCCCGAGCTGCCGGTCGTCACCGATCGCGCGCACCACGGCCCCGTGCCGGGCCGCCACGCTCACGAGCTCGGCCAGTTTGCCGGTAGTGACCATGCCGACCTCGTCGAGGATCACCACGTCCCCTGGGCCCAAGGAGAAGGCGCCGGGGGAGTGCCGGCGGTGGGCGATCAGAAAGGCATCAATGGTCGTCGCCTGCGCCCCAATGTCGGCGGACATAACGGCGGCGGCGGCCGCGGTGGGTGCCAGACCGATGACGGTGCCGCCGGTGGCGCGCACGGCATCGGCGGCCAGGGAGAGGCTGGTGGTCTTGCCGGCACCGGCCGGACCGATGCCCAGGCTCAGCAGCTTCTCCTCGCACGCGAACGCCCGGGCCAGCGCCACCTGCCCCTCGCTGAGCGGGCCGGTGTGGGTCGCCAGCACCTCCTCGAACCGCTCGACGGAGACGGCGGGGATGATGGTGCGCTGGGCGGCGGCGAGCACCCGGTGCTCCGCGGCCAGCACTTCACGGGAGGTGTAAAGGTGCGCGTCGGAGCGGACGAACTGGCTGGTGCCATCAGCACGGGTGAACTCCGGTAGACGGGGGACATCGGCGGCCGGGGTGACCGCCAGGCTGTGCGTGGTGGTGGCCTCGCGGGCCACCGCGGCCACGAGGTCGTCGGGGACGGTGCGCCCGGTCATGGCCTGCTTGAGGTGTCGGCGGGTCTGGGCGTGGACGTGGTTCACACTCCAGGTGGAGCGCTTCTGGGACAGCTCGTGCACCACCAGGCGGGCGTGCTCGGCCACATCGACCCGCTCAGCGCTGGGACCCTGTGGAGCGCCGGTGGCGGCACGCCGCACGTGCTCAAGCAGGTCCTCCCCGACGGGCATTGTGACCTGTTCGGCGTACTCGGTCGACCACTCACTCACCAGTTCGGACAGCCGCCGGGCGCTCTTCTTGGCCGGCCGGGATTCCAGCGTCGCTTGCTGGGCCAGGGCGATCTTCTGCTTGCCATTGGGGGCATAGCCGTGGGCCTCAGCGAACTCCGCCTGCAGCCGGTCCAGGGTGCCGGCGATGTCGGCCCGCCGGGAGGAGGCGTGGTGGATGGCCTCCAGATCGATCCCGGCGATCTCGAAGATCGGCTCGTCCCCACCGGCCTGCCGGGGCACCGCGGCCACCTTCAGGGTGGTGGTGACCTTCTCCATGACCTTGGCGTTGTAGGTCTCCGAGGCCGCCACCCCCATGCGGTACAGGGTGCGCCCGTCCAGGGCCGACCACTTCCCGTCGGCGCCTTTGACCTTGTTGGCGATCACCACGTGGTCGTGCAAATGGGGGTCCCCGGTGCGGGAGTCGTAGTGGCGGAACTGGGTGGCCAGCAACCCACCCTGCACGTCGATCTGGCGGACCCCGTTGCGCCCGCGCCGGGTGTACGTGGCGTGGGTTTCGAGGAAGGAGAGGGTCTCGGCGATGGCCTCGGTGTGCGCCGCCTCCACGGCCTTGCGGGCTTCCTCCCCGCCCAGGGCCCACAGCAGCGAGACCGACTTGGCGGGGGAGAACACCAGGTCGTACCCGGCCACGGTCTGCTGCTTCGGGGTCGTCTGAGCGGTGATGAACCGGCCCAGCTCTCCAGCATCCCGGGCGTCGCGCCCGTGCATCTGGCGGAACAGTTGCCCGGCGACCCGGCCCCGGATCGCCCGCGCCTGCTCCTTCGTGGGCGCCGCCCCGGCGGTGCGCTCGTGCCGGGCGATCTCCTCGCCCAACCGGCGGGTCAGCTCCGTGTCGGCGGTGGTGTACCGGCGGTACTTCTGCCCCAGAGCCACGTCCTTCGCGGTTCCGCCCTCGGCGAGGATCCGGTCGGCGTCGGGGTGGAGTCCTTCCCCGAACAGGGCGGCCATCTGCGCCTCGGTCACCTCACCGGCCACCCCCAGCAGCGCGCTCGAGTGGGCGACCCATTGCCCCGGGGGCATGCCCGCCACCGTGTAGTAGTCGCCCAGCTCCCGGTCCCCGGCCCGCAGCTCGTCGGCCGAGGCGACCTCACTGGTGTAGTAGGCATACCCGTCCCCGGCACTGAGCTTGTGGACGGTCATCACACACGCAATGTGAACATGTTCATCCTCGTTTATCAATGATGCAAGAGGTGTGACAGTCCACAAGGGGTCGCAGGGCCGTCGACTGAGCGCCGGCGAAGGAGCGGGCCGAGAGCCTGGGGTGTCCGTCACCTCGGTGACGCGGTGGTGCCCATGAGACCTGGGAAGTGTGGGCAGGTGATGCCACTGCGCGGACGAGGAACGAGGACAGGCAGAGCAGCATCAGCTGTCCACACGGCAGGTCGACTGGGTACCACCGCACCGGTTGTCCACGCGTGGTGTTCCGGGTGGGCAACCGGGACGAGGTGACGCGGGCCGGCTGTGGGTCCGGCGGAGGGACGGAGGGGAATCCCGGAGCCGGTCCACAGCCGGCCCGCGTCACCTCACAGTGGCGTCCCCTAGCGTGGTGTACACCCGGCCCTGAGGGCGTGGCGTTCCGAACGTGAGGCGGCCA
>NZ_BMEQ01000047.1 GCF_014636775.1 Kocuria dechangensis | reverse complement strand
AGCAGGAGGCCCTGTCCGGGGACACCGTCAGCGTGGGCATCCGCCCGGAGGACCTGCACCCGGCCCCGGAGGGCACGGGGCTGCCGATCGTGGCCGACGTGGTCGAAGAACTCGGCGCCGACGCGTTCGTCTACGGCCACCTGGCCCCGGTGACCGCGGCGACCACGGTGGTGCAGGTCGACCCCACCGCCTCCGCCGAGGAAGGCGCCGAAGGCGAGGGCGCCCACGAGATCGTGGTCCGGGCCGAGGGGAGGACCCCGCCGCGGGCCGGGTCCACGATCTGGGTCGCCCCGGCGATGGAGCACCTGCACCTGTTCGACACCACCACCGGCACCCGACTCCCCGACTGAGCGACCGCCGACCCCCACCCCCACGACCCTGACGCACGACGCGCGGACCGGAGTCGGTGCCCGTGCGACCACGGAAGACGACGAGGTATCCCACATGAAACGCTCTCACTGGGCGGCAGCGCTGGCCGCCGGCGGCGCGCTGCTGCTGGCCAGGTGCTCCGCGGCGCCCACAGCCGGCGTCGCCGGCCTGGCCGGCGGGCCGGGCCGCATCAAGATCCAGGCCGGCGACGACGAGATCCCGGCCCTGCGGCAGATCGCCGAGGACTTCACCGCGGACACCGGGGTGGAGGTGGAGTTCGTCCAGCGCGAGATCAACGCGCAGGCCATCTCCAACTTCATCTCGCAGTCGCCCACGGGGCAGGCACCGGACATCATCGTCTCCCCGCACGACAACCTCGGACAGCTCGCCGCCAACGGCGTGGTGGTGCCGGTGGAGATGGGCGAGCGGGCCGTGGACTTCTCCGAGAACGCCCGCGACGCGGTGGTCTACGACGGTGTCAGCTACGGGGTGCCCTACGCGATCGAGAACGTGGCGCTGCTGCGCAACCACGAGCTCACCACCGAGGACCCGGCCACGTTCGACGACCTGCGCGCGATCGGCCACCGGCTCATGGACGAGGGAGCCGCCGAGTACCCCTTCACGGTCAGCCAGTCCCCGGAGGCCGGCGACCCGTACCACCTGTACGCCCTGCAGACCTCCTTCGGCGCGGAGGTCTTCGAGCGCACCGCGGAGGGCGAGTACACGGGCACCCTCACCATGGGGGGCGGGGGCGGCCACGCGTTCGCCCGCTACCTCCAGGACCTGGGACGCAGCGGCGACCTGCGGACGTCGATGACCCCGGACATCGCCAAGGAGTCCTTCCTCGACGGCCGCTCCGCCTTCCACCTGGGCGGTCCGTGGGAGCTGGCGGACGTCGAGGCCGCGGGGATGGACGTGACCGTCCTGCCGGTGCCCCCTGCCGGGGACCAGGAGGCTCGCCCGTTCGTGGGCGTCCAGGCGTTCTTCGTCAACGCCCACGCCGCCAACCCGGTCGCCGCCCAGGACTTCGCCGCCAACTACCTGACCCGGCCCGAGGCGCAGACGGCCATGTACGAGAGCACGGGCCGCCCCTCGGCGAGCCAGGTGGCCGTCGACCGGATGGAGGGCGACCCGCTGCGCTCCGCCTACGCGGAGATCGCCGGGACGGGCCTGCCCATGCCGGCCATTCCCGAGATGGGCGCCGTCTGGAGCTTCTGGGGCACCACGGAGAACGCCATCGTCGACGGCCGCGGGGACCCCGTGGAGCTGTGGGACCGCATGATCGCCAACATCGAAGGACAGACCTCATGAGCACGAGCACCACCGCACCGCGCGGGACGTCCGCGCCCGGGGAGACCGACCGGGGCGGCGGTCTCGGAACGCCCCCCGACCTCCGCACCTCCCACTCCCGAGGGTTCGGCCCGGGCTTCGTGGTCAAGCTGCTCCTGATGGCGCTGATCAACGCCTTCGGCCTCTTCGGCGTCCTGGCGGCCTGGGCGGCCGGCAGCTGGGGCATCCTCGCGTTCCTGCTCGTCGCGCTGGTCGTGGCCGACCTGGTGTACTTCCTGCCCGCGCGGCGGATCCTGCCGGCCAAGTACCTCTAGCCCGGTCTGCTCTTCCTGCTCGTCTTCCAGGTCTTCGTGGTCCTCCACACCGCCGCCACGGCCTTCACGAACTACGGCGACGGCCACAACGCCACCAAGGACGCGGCGATCACCCAGCTCACCACCACGTTCGAGCAGCGGGTCGAGGGATCCGCACCGTACCCGGTCACGGTGCTCCAGGGCGCCGACGGCCTGGCGCTGGGCGCCGTGCAGGACGAGCAGGTGCTCGTGGGCACGGCGGGGCAGCCGCTGGCCCCGCTTGAGGGGGCGAGGGCCGCCGACGGCCGCGTCGTCGAGGCGCCGGGCTACGAGGTCCTCTCCTACGGGGAGGTCGTCGGCGCCCAGGGGGAGCTCTCGGACCTGCGGGTCCCGGTGAGCGAGCAGGCCGAGGACGGCGCGCTGCGCACCGACGACGGCCGGACCGCCTACGCGTACAAGCCCGCCCTCGTCTACGACGAGGGGGCCGACGCGATGGTCGCCGTGGACGACACCGTCTACGCCGACACCGGCGAGGGCGCGTTCGCGGGACCGGACGGCGAGGCCCTGCGTCCCGGCTGGCGGGTCTTCGTGGGCCTGGACAACTTCGCGGCGATCTTCGACCTGGCCGTCCTGGGCAGGCCGTTCGTCTCCGTGACCCTGTGGACCTTCGCCTTCGCGATCCTCTCGGTGGCGCTGACGTTCTTCCTCGGCCTGCTCCTGGCGATCCTGCTCAACGACGAGAAGCTGAGGTTCCGCGGCGTCTACCGGGCGATCATCTTCCTGCCGTACGCCTTCCCGGCATTCCTGTCCATCCTCATCTGGGCGGGCCTGCTCAACGCCGACTACGGCTTCGTCAACCAGGTCCTGCTGGGCGGGGCCGGGGTGCCGTGGCTGGAGAACCCCTGGCTGGCCCGGGCCTCGCTGCTGCTGGTCAACCTCTGGCTGGGCTTCCCGTACATGTTCCTCGTCACCACGGGCGCCCTCCAGGCCATCCCGCAGGAGGTCTACGAGTCCTCCGAGATGGACGGGGCCGGCCCGGTGCGGCAGTTCGGCTGGATCACCCTGCCGATGCTCATGGTGGCGGTGGGGCCGCTGCTCATCGCGTCCTTCGCGATGAACTTCAACAACTTCAACGTGATCTACCTGCTGACCCGCGGCGGCCCCCAGGACCTGGAGTCCACCACGGGGGTGGGTGCCACGGACATCCTCATCTCGTTCGTCTACAAGATCGCGTTCGCCGGCGGCTCCAACGACTACGGTCTGGCCTCCGCCCTGTCCATCCTCATCTTCATCATGGTGGCCGTCATCTCCGCGCTGACGTTCCGCCGCAGCAAGGCTCTCGAGGAGATCAGCTGACATGTCCACTCCCACCGCACCTCCGCCGGGCGGGCGTCCCGGCCACCGGACCGGCCCCGCCGCTCCCGGGGTCCCGGCCACGGCCGCGCCGTCCGCCGGCACCCCTGCCACCGTCCAGCCGGCGACCCCGCCCGGGAGCGGCCGTCCGCCGGGGGACACGCCCCGGGCGCCCCGCCCACGGCTCACCGCCGGGCAGCGGTTCGCCCGGGGAGGGTGGAAGCACCTCGCGGCGATCGCCGCGTGCCTGTTCGCGCTCTTCCCGCTCGTGTACGCGCTCTCGGCGTCGCTGTCCGCCTCGGGCTCGCTGATCGGCTCCAACCGGCTGTTCTCGGACGTCACGGGGGCCAACTACACGAACCTGCTCGGCGACCCGCAGAACCCGTACCTGACCTGGTTCGGCAACTCACTGTTCGTCTCGGTCACCACGGCCGTGGGCACCGTCCTGATGGGCGCGGCGGCGGCCTACGCCTTCTCGCGGTTCCGCTTCCGCAGCCGCAAGGGCGGGCTGATGGCCCTGCTGATCATCCAGATGTTCCCGCAGCTGCTGGCGTTCGTGGCGATCTTCCTCCTGCTGTTCGCCATCTCCGAGGTCTACCCGTTCCTGGGTCTGAACTCCCGGCTGGGGCTGGTGGCGGTGTACCTCGGCGGCGCGCTGGGCGCGAACACGTTCCTGATGTACGGCTTCTTCAACACCATCCCGAAGGACCTCGACGAGGCCGCGGAGATCGACGGCGCCTCCCACGCCCAGATCTACTGGACGATGATCCTGCCGCTGGTCACCCCCATCCTGGTGGTGGTCGGGATGCTGTCCTTCATCGCCTCCTTCTCCGACTTCCTGCTCGCCCAGATCGTGCTCCAGGACCCGGACAAGTACACCCTGGCCGTGGGCCTGTACCAGTTCGTCTCCGTGCAGTTCGGCGAGAACTGGGGCGTGTTCACCGCCGGGGCGATCCTGGCCGCCGTGCCCGTCGTCGCGCAGTTCCTCTTCCTGCAGCGCTACATCGTCTCGGGTCTGACGGGAGGGGCCGTCAAGGGCTGAGCGCCGGGCCACCTCTCCACGTGCGGGCCCTCCGCCCCGGCACCATGCGCCGGGGCGGAGGGCCCGGCGCCGTCCCGCACGCCGTGACGGCGCCCCGGCCGCCCGCGGCCCCGCCGACCGCCCCGGGGCTCAGAGGACCTGCCGGATCTGGGTCTCGAAGTCGCGGACGTGGTCCGCCATGACGGCCGCGGCCCGCTCGGGGTCGCCGTCGAGGACGGCCGCCAGCAGCGCGGAGTGGACGGCGATGTGCTCGTGCAGCTGCGGGATGCGGTCCGCGACCACGCACCAGATGCGCGTGGCCAGGTTGCTGTACCGGTCGAGGGTGGCCTGCAGGTGGGCGTTGCCGGCCGCGGCGTAGACGGCCCGGTGGACGCGGATGTCCCAGCGCAGCGCCTCGTCGCGATCGAGCCGGTCGTCGCCCCGGGACCTCAGCTTTTCCTGGAGCTCCTCCAGGAGGGCGCGGGACCCGCCACCGCGCCGTTCGGCCGCCAGGCGCGCGGCCAGGGGTTCGAGCACCTCGCGGACCTGCGAGATCTCCGACAGCGCGGTGATGTCCACCGTGGTCGCGAAGGTGCCCCGGCGCGGGTAGGTCACCACCAGGTGGTCCGACTCCAGTCGTTTGAGGGCCTCCCGCAGCGGGGTCCGCCCGACCTGCAGCTCCTGGCTCAGGCGCCCCTCGTTGATGGGGGAGCCCGGCGGGATGTCCAGGAAGATGAGGCGGTCCTGCAGCTGCAGGAAGGCCTGGTCCACCAGGGACCGGGGCTCGTCCCGGGCTCCGGTGAGCGTGGTGAGCATGCTGTCGTCCCGCACTTTTCTGTCACTGGCGCGGACCCCACGGGTCCCGGAGAGAATCTACACCGACCCGGCACGGGACGAGGGCACGGGGCGAGGGCAGAGGACGACGGCACGGGACGACGGCACGGGTCGACGAGGCGGGACGAGCCGCAGCGTCCCGCCGGGCGGGCCCGCGAACGGGGCGCGCACGGGAGACGCGCCCCGGTGGGTCTCCCCGGTGAGTCCCGCCGGTGGGCACCCCCGCGCAGGGTTACGCTCGGCCCGTCACCATCCCCCACCCCTGCAAGGAGCTCGAGCATGACCGTGGAGATCGACGAGACCGGAGCCGTCGTCGCGGCGGGCGCCCCCGTGGACTACGCGACCGCCTACGACTGGTGCGTGGACAACCCCGAGAAGATCACCTCGCTGGTGGAGGACACCCAGGCGTTCGTGGCCGTCATCGCCGGTGCCGAGTCCGCCCCGCCGGAACGGCGGGAGGCCGCCGTGGCCGAGGCCTTCGCCGCCGGCCGGCCGAAGGCGCCCGGGGCCTCCTGGGGCTCCTGAGCGCCGCACCCGGGGCACGGGACAGCCCCCGGCCACCAGCTCCGTGCGGAGCCGGGGACCGGGGGCTGTCCCGAGGTGGTTCACCGACGAGCGGCAGGCCGGCCCGGTCGTCGGGGAGGCCGCGCGGTGGTCGTCGCCGGTCCTAGCCCTCGCACGCCACACCGTCGGAGTCGCCGTCCATGGCCTCGCGATAGCCGGGCTCGCCGCGGTGGAGCGGGGCGGCACCGGCTTCCCGGGCCGCGGTGCAGTTCTTGTAGTGGACGTCGGTGGCCGGAGCCGGGGCGACGGGGGCCTGCTCGACCGGCGCCGGAGCCACCGGAGCCGGAGCGACCGGGGCCTGCTCGACGGGTGCGGGAGTCGGCGCCGGCTCCACCGGGGCCGCCGGGACCGCCCCGGCCGCGGGCAGCTCCTGGCCGGGGCACGACGACAGGACGGTGGCCATGGCGTCCTTCTCCGGGGCCGTCACCCACAGCCTGTACTTCTGCTTGACCGCGATCTGGCGGGCGACGTAGTCGCACCGGTAGGCCTCGCGAGGAGGCAGCCACTCGGCGGCATCCTTGTCCGACTTCTCCTGGTTGGTCGGCCCGTCCACCGCCAGCAGGTTCAGCGGGTCGTTGGCGAAGGCCACCCGCTCGGCCTGCGAGAGCTCGGAGGCACCGGTGCGGTGCCCCGCGGCCAGGGCCACGACGTGGTCGATCTGCACGTCCGAGGAGGTCGCGACACCGCGCACGAAGTCGATCACGGTCCCGGTGTAGGGGTCGGCCAGGGTTCCGGAGGTGACGGTGCACCCGTCGGAGCTGACGAGGTCGGTGAGGTCGCGGCGCAGGATCTCCTGGCGGGTGTCGCAGGAGTCGCCGTCCAGGTCGGCCCAGTCGCCGTACTGGGCGTCGCGGTCGTAGGCGGTGCTCGCCCCTGCCGCGGCCACCGGGAGGGTGTCCAGCGCCAGGAAGGCGCCCGAGGGCGGGTTGATCATCCGGACGGGGGTCTCGGTGGGGGAGGGCGTCGGGTCCTGGGCCTCCACGGTGGTGACCTCGCCCGGGGCCGGCGAGGACGAGGGGGTGGTGACCTCGCCCGGGACCGGCGTCCGCGGGCTCGCCGAGGGCGAGGGCGTGGCGGACGGGGAGGCCGAGGGGCTCGCGTCGGCGGTCGCCGCGGGGGACGTCCCGGTCACGGGATCGGCGGGGGTGGCCCCGGCGGCGCAGCCGCTCAGCAGGGCGACGGCGAGGGCGAGGGGCAGAGGGGCGGCCAGGACCCGTCTGCCGATCGAGCGACCGCGGGAGGAGGCCGGGCCTCCCGGCACGGGGGAGGGGTCAGGGGTGTAGCTCAAGGGTGCTCCTGGGCGTGAGAGGGGGACGGCACCTCGGTGGGGGCAGCGCGCGGGGGCGCGCACGAGGCACCTCTCCTTTGTACGACCGCCGGCCCCCGGGCACGGCATCGGCGCGCCGCACATGACGTCCTCCGGGACTATGTGACGGGCCGTCTCCGTCCCCGGGCCGGCGGGCCTCCCTGACCGAGCTCCGGCGTCAGGGCGCGGGCGTCCCGGCCGGCTCCTCCCGGTGCCCGGCCGGGGTCCGTGCCGCCTCGCGCTGCTCGGCGTCGTACCGGGCGGCGTCCTCCCCGCCGATCGCCTCGCCGCGGGCGACCATCCCGGCGGTGTCCGACAGCGGGATCTGCCTGAGGAGCAGCGCGAGCAGGAAGGCGAGCAGCATGAAGGGGATGAGGTACCAGAACACGGGGGCGAGCGAGTCCGCGTAGGCGGTCACGATGCCGTCGCGGACCGGCCCCGGCAGCTGCGCCAGCGTCTGCGGGTCCAGCGTGGCGGTGGCCTGCCCGGCCTGGTCGGCGCTGGCCCCGGCGCCGGTGAAGACCGCGGTGAGCTTCTCCGAGAGGTTGTTCGTGAAGATCGCCCCGAAGATCGCCACGCCCAGGGCGGCGCCGACCTCGCGGAAGTAGTTGTTGGTGCTGGTGGCCGTGCCCACCATGGCGGGGTCCACGGCGTTCTGCACCACCAGGACGATCACCTGCATGATCAGGCCCAGGCCGGCGCCGAACACGAACAGGTAGACGCAGATCAGCCAGATCGGGGTGTCGGCCGCCAGGGTGGTCAGGGCGAGCATGGCCGCGGCCGTGACCAGGGTCCCGGCGATCGGGTAGCCCCGGTACCGGCCGGTGCGCGAGATCATGATGCCGGACCAGATCGAGCTGCCCATCAGGCCGGCCATCATCGGGAGCATGAGCAGGCCCGACTCGGCGGCCGAGGTGCCGGAGGACATCTGCAGGAACGTCGGGACGAACGCGATGGCGGCGAACATGCCCAGGCCCAGGGTCAGGCCGATCGCCGTGGCGTTGACGAACACCGGGTTGCGGAACAGGCCCAGGGGGATGATCGGGTCCTCGGCGCGCGCCTCGTTCCACACGAACAGCGCCCCGGCCAGGAGCATGCCCGCCGCCCACGCCCACGTGGTGGCCGCGCCCCAGCCGTGCTCGGCATTGCCGCCGAACTCCGTGAAGAAGATCAGGCAGGTAGTGGCCACGGACAGGAGCACGACACCGGCCACGTCGATCCTCCGCGTGACGCGCTTGTGCGGGAGGGTCAGGGTGAACCAGGCCACCGCGAACGCGACGACGCCGATCGGGATGTTGATGTAGAAGGCCCACTGCCAGGTCTGGTGGTCCACGAAGTACCCGCCCAGCAGGGGCCCGGCCACGGCGGAGAGCCCGAAGATGCCGCCGAGGGGACCCATGTACTTGCCGCGCTCGGAGGCGGGGACGATGTCCGCGATGATCGCCTGGGAGAGGATCATCAGGCCGCCGCCGCCGAGGCCCTGCATCGCGCGGAAGGCGACGAAGCCCCAGAAGCCGGTCGCGAGGGCGCAGCCGACCGAGGCGAGGGTGAAGAGCGCGATGGCGACCAGGAACAGGGTGCGCCGGCCCAGGACGTCGCCGAACTTGCCGTAGACGGGCATCACGACGGTGGTGGCCAGGAGATAGGCGGTGGTGATCCACGCCTGGTGCTCCACCCCGCCGAGCTCGCCGACGATGGTCGGCATGGCCGTGGAGACGATGGTCTGGTCGAGGCTGGAGAGCAGCATCCCCGCGATGAGCGCGGAGAAGATGATCCAGATGCGCTTCTGGGTGAGCACCAGCAGCGGGCCGTCCTGCGCGGTCGCGGGCGGGGTGGTGGTCATGGGGTTCCTTCGGTGGTGGGGGCGGAGCCCGGGCCGGTGGTCGGGACGGTCCCCGGGGGGAGGTCCTCACCGGTCGGGGCGGAGCTGGTGGAGGGGGAGCCGGTGGGGGCGGAAGTCGTGGAGTGGGAGGGAGCCGGGACGAAGAGGGCGGCGGCCAGGCGGACGTTGCGGTCCAGGAGGGCGGCGAACTCCTCGAGGGGCGGCGACTCCTCCGGATCGGCGGTGGCCGGGCGGGTCTCGAGGAACTCGTGGACGGTGTGCCGGGCGAGGTGGGAGACCACCGCGGCGGCCACGCGCGGGAACGGGTCCTCGGCGGGGCGGCGCTGCCGGCGGGCGATCAGCTCGGCCAGGGCCGTGACCTGGCGGTCCATGTCCTCGGTGAGCCGCTGCAGCAGCGCGGGCTCGCGGCGCAGGACCCCGAGCAGCTGGGCCCGGTCGTGGGGGCCCTCGAACAGCCGGAAGGACTGCACGACCAGCTCCTGCAGCCCGGCCAGCAGCCCCGGTCCGTCCGGGGTGCGGCCGCCGTCCACGAACTGCTCGCCGAACGCCTCGAGGGGGTCACGGGCAGGCGTGCCCAGCACGGCGTCGTCCTTGGTCGCGAAGTAGTTGAAGAAGGTCCGGCGGGAGATCCCGACCTCCGCGCACAGCTGCTCCACGGTGAACCCGGCCAGGCCGTGCGCGGCGGTCAGCCGGCGCGCCTGGGCGATGAGGGACCGTCGCGTCCGCCGCATCCGCTCGTCCCGCGCACCGGTCGTCACGGGGCACTCACGCCGCTGAAGAATAATTGCACTCTGCCTACGATAGTGCAGAAATGTCACGGCGGGATGCGGAGTGACGGACGCCACTGCGGTGCCTACGCTGGGAGCGGGCGGACACGACGGGACGGCAGGGGCGGAGGCATGGGCGAGGACGCGGACGGGGGGACGGGCGCGGACGGGCTGGTCGACCTCATCGGACTGCACGGACGCAAGCGCGCCGGCAAGGACACCTGCGGCGCCCGGCTGGCGGCCGCCCACGGCTACGCGCGGATCGCGTTCGCCGACCCGCTGCGGCTCTTCCTCGCCCGGCTGGACCCCATGGTGGGCTGGCGCCACGGCGCCCTCCTGCGCCTGTCCACGGTCCTGGCCGAGGTCGACGGGAACTGGGACCGGCTCAAGGACGAGGCGCACGACCCGGTGCACCGGGAGATCCGCGTCCTGCTCCAGCGCGTGGGCAACGAGGCGGGCAAGGCCGTCTTCGGGGACACGGTGTGGGCGGACCGGGGGCTGGCGACGGCACGGCGCCTGGGCGGGCGGGTCGTGCTCACCGACGTGCGCTTCGACGTCGAGGCCCGGGCCATCGTGGCCGCCGGCGGGCGGGTGGTGCACGTGGTGCGCCCGGCCGCGGAGGCGAGCGCCGACCCGCACGCCTCCGAGGCCGGCATCGACCCGCGGTACATCTCCGCCACGATCGTCAACGACGGCACGATCGAGCAGCTGCACGCCCGGGTCGACGCCCTGGTGCTCAGCCGGCGCCCGGGGTGGGGCTGAGCCCCACGAGCTCGGCGCTGCGCGCCCAGAACGCCTCGACGAGCGCGTCGTCGGCGGCCCGCGGGTTGGTGCGGGCGGGCCTCTTCTTCTCGTAGTACCCGCCGGAGGCCCAGTCGCGGCCCGGCGTGCCCTGCGCGAGCCACACGAGGGTCTCCGCGCCCCGGTCGGGGGAGATCATCAGCCGCCGGCCCAGCCGCGTGCCGTAGAGGAAGCGCAGGGGCGTGGTGGTCGAGGAGGCGAAGTTGGTGGCGACCCCGCCCGGGTGGAAGGCCGCCGCGGCCAGGCCCCGGTCCCGGAAGCGGCGGTCCAGGCCCCGGGCGAAGAGCACGTTGGCGAGCTTCGAGTCCCCGTAGGCCCGCTGCGGGGACCACTTGCCCTCGTTGTCGAGGTCCTCGAGGTCGAGGCGTCCGATCCGCGCGGCGACGCTCGAGGTGTTGAGCACCGTCCCGCGGCCCGCCAGCAGGGGCTCCAGGAGCAGGTGCGTGAGCAGGAACGGGGCGAGGTGGTTGACCTGCAGGGTCCTCTCGAACCCGTCGGGGGTCCGCTCGAAGCGGTCGAAGATCCCGCCCGCGTTGTTGACCAGCACGTCGATCCGCGGCACGGCCTCGGCGAGCTCGGAGGCCAGCCGCCGGACGTCGTCGAAGCGCGCGAAGTCCGCGGTGAAGTGCCGCGCCCCGAGGGCCCGTGCGACGCCGGCGGTCTTCTCCGGCGAGCGCCCGACGACGACGACGTCGTGCCCCCGCCGCGCGAGCTGCCGCGCCGCCGCGGCCCCGATGCCGTCGCTGGCGCCGGTGACGACCACCGTGCGCCGTTCGGCCGCCGGTGCGGCGGGCCGGTCCGTGCTGTGCTCCATGAGTGCCTCCGGAAGTGGTCGGTGTGGTGGGACGGGTCAGGCGCGCGCCTCCGGGTTGACCGGGTGCGGCGGCATGCGGCCCTCGGCGATCGCGACCGCGTTGAGTGCGCTCAGCCGGGACATCTCCCGGCGCACGGAGACCGTGGCGCTGCCCACGTGCGGCAGCAGGACGGTGTTCGGCAGCTCCGCCAGACCCGGGGCCAGGCGCGGCTCGTCCTCGTAGACGTCCAGGCCCGCGCCCGCGATCCGCCCCGTCCGCAGCGCCTCCACCAGGGCGGCCTCGTCCACGACCGGGCCCCGCGCGGTGTTGATCAGGATCGCCTCCGGCTTCATCCGGGCCAGCACCCCGGCGTCCACGAGGTGGTGCGTGGCCTCCGCCAGCGGCACGTGCAGGGACAGGTAGTCGCTGCGCGCCACGAGCTCCTCCCACGGCACCTGCCGCACCCGGCCGGCGAACTCCCCGAGCTCCTCGTCGCCGACCGGGCGGTCCCCGGGCGGGCGGGGGGCGAACAGGACCTCCATCCCGAAGCCCAGCGCCCGCCGGGCGGTGGCCCGGGCGATCCGCCCGAACCCGGCCAGGCCCAGCACGGCGCCGGAGACGTCCCGGCCGAGCAGCAGCTCCGGCTCCCAGCCGGCGAAGCGCCCCTCGCGCACCATGCGGTCGCCCTCCACCACGCGCCGGGCGGTGGCCAGGACCAGGGCCATGGCGACGTCGGCCGTCGCGTCGGTGAGCACCCCGGGGGTGTTGCCCACGAGGATGCCCCGGCGGGTGGCGGCGGCGACGTCGATGTTGTTGTACCCGACGGCGAAGTTGGAGATCCCCTGCACCCGCGCGGCGGCGAGCAGCTCGGCGTCGAGGACGTCGCGCAGCTGGGTGAGCACGACGTCGAAGTCCCCGGAGGCGCACAGCCTCCGCAGGGTGTCGTGGTCCGGGGGCTCCGGCAGGACGGTCACGGTCCCCGAGGCCGCCAGCAGGGACGGCCCGGGCTCCGGGACGGGCATGGTGACGAGATAGCGCGGTTCCACGCTCAGCACTGTCTCACGCCCGGCGGGCAGAAGGCGGAACGACCCCGCGGAATATCCGCACGGACGCCCTGGTTGCGGCGGACATGACGGACACCACTCAGGCAGCCACCCGAGCAGTACCCGGCACCATCGACCTCAAGGACCTCGGCACCGTCCACCGTCTCGGCTTCGGCGCGATGCGCATCGTCGGCGAGGGCGTGTGGGGCGAGCCCGCGGACCGCGCCGCCGCCGTGCGGGTGGTGCGCCGGGCCGTGGAGCTCGGGGTCGACTTCATCGACACCGCCGACGCCTACGGGCCCGACGTCAGCGAGCAGATCATCGCCGAGGCCCTCCACCCGTACCCCGCCGGGGTGCGGATCGCCACCAAGGTCGGCTTCGCCCGCACCGGCCCGGACCGGTGGATCCCCCTGGGCCGCCCCGAGTACCTGCGCCAGCAGACCGAGCTGAGCCTGCGCAAGCTGAAGGTGGAGACCCTCGACCTGCTCCAGCTGCACCGGATCGACCCGGCCGTCCCCGCCGAGGAGCAGTTCGGCACCCTGCGCGAGCTCCAGGACGAGGGCAAGGTCACGGCCCTGGGCCTGTCCGAGGTCAGCGTGGAGCAGCTGCGGGCGGCGGGGCAGCACTTCACCGTCTCCACCGTGCAGAACCGGTACAACCTCACCGACCGCACCGCCCAGGACGTCCTCGACCACGCCACCGCGCACGGCATCGGCTTCATCCCCTGGGCGCCGATCGCGGCCGGGGAGCTGGCCCGCCCGGGCGGGCCGGTGGACCGGGCCGCGCGGCGGCTCGGCGCCACCCCCTCCCAGGTCGCCCTGGCCTGGCTGCTGCGCCACTCCCCGGTGATCATGCCCATCCCGGGCACCGCCTCCCTCGCGCACCTCGAGGAGAACATGGGCGCCGCCCGGGTCGAGCTCGACGACGCCACCTACGCCGAGCTCACCGCCGCCGCCTGACCCCCCGCACGACGCACCCCCACCCCACCCCAGCAAGGAGCACCCCAGCATGGCTCGAGTCCTCATGATCGTCTCCGCCGCCGACTCCCTCACGATGCGCGACGGCACGGAGCACCCCACCGGCTTCTGGGCCGAGGAGCTCGTCGTCGCCCACCGCATGCTGCGGGAGGCCGGCCACGACGTCGACATCGCGACCCCGGGCGGCGTGAGGCCCACCGTGGACCGGGCCAGCTTCGCCCCGGAGATGACGGGCGGGCCGGAGCGCGCCGAGGAGTTCCGTGCCTACCTGGAGCAGATCGACGCGGAGCTCTCGACCCCGCTCGTGCTCGGCGACGTCACCGCCGGCGGCTACGACGCGCTGGTGCTGCCCGGCGGGCACGGCCCCATGGCGGACCTGCACCGGGACGCGGACCTCGGCCGCCTGCTCGTCGCGGCGGACCGCACCGGGCGGATCATCGCGCCCTTCTGCCACGGACCCGCCGGCCTGCTCAGCGCGGTCGACGAGGACGGCACGTTCGCCTTCGCCGGCCGCCGCGTGACCGCGTTCACCAACGAGGAGGAGCTCGGAGGGGGGACCGGGGAGAACACCCCCTGGTTCGTGGAGACCGCTCTGCGCGAGAAGGGCGCCGTCGTGGAGACCGGGCCCGCCTGGTCCTCCCACGTCATCCGGGACGCCAACCTCGTCACCGGGCAGAACCCGCAGTCCAGCGAGGCCGTCGCGGAGGTCGTGCTCGACGCGCTCGCCGAGTAGGCGGCCGGGTGGCCCGCCTTGACCGGCGCCCGGGTCGCGGCGCATCATCGGGAGCGAGACGATAAGTTCCCTTAGCACCTGGGTGCCCGCACTCCCGGAGTCCGTGACCGTGACCGCACTCGCCGACGCCCGCTACGTCCTGCCCCTGAAGTGGGCGGACGACGACGGCCTGGACGGGCTCGCCC
>NZ_BMEQ01000046.1 GCF_014636775.1 Kocuria dechangensis | reverse complement strand
CGCAGGGTGGTGGACTTCCCGCACCCGGACGGGCCGACCAGCACGAGGAACTCCCCGTCGGCGATCTCCAGGGACAGGTCGGTGACCGAGGGCCGGGCGGCCCCGGGGTACTGGCAGGTCACGTTGGCGTAGCGCACAGAAGACATGATCAGTCGTTCCTTTCGGAGGCCCCGCGACGTGCTGCGCGGGGTGGGCCAGGGGTGGGGGAGCCGGGACGGCTCCGGGTGCGGATCAGGAAGTGGACAGCCAGGCGGTGTGGTCGGGCGGCAGCAGGCCGTCGGTGAGAGGGCCGCTGCAGATCAGGACCTCCGCACCCCCGGGCAGCGGACAGGGGACGCCGGAGAGGTTGACGAGGCACCGGAATCCGGGGCCCCGGTCGAAGGCCAGACAGTGGGCAGGGGCGTCGGCCCAGGCGAAGTCGGAGCCGCGCAGTCCCGGGTGGTCGCGCCGCAGGCGCAGAGCGTGGCGGTACATCTCCAGGGTCGAGCCGGGGATCCCGTCCTGGGCCTCGACCGACAGCCGTCCGAAGCTCTCGGGCTGGGGGAGCCAGGCGCCGCCGTCGCCGAAGCCGAAGGAGGTCCCGGTGCGGGTCCAGGGCAGAGGCACCCGGGCGCCGTCACGGCCCTTGAGGGTGTGGTTGGTGCGGTACCAGACCGGGTCCTGCAGTGCCTCGCGGGGGATGTCGGGGACCTCGGGCAGACCCAGTTCCTCGCCCTGGTACAGGTACGGCGAGCCGGGCAGGGCCAGCATCATCAGGGTGGCCGCCCGCGCCCGGTCCAGCCCCAGCGGGGTATCGAGCACCGGGTGCCGGCCGTCGGTGATCAGCCAGTCGTCCGGGTCCGTGCCCTCGGGCAGGGCCAGTCGGGAGGCGTGCCGGGGCACGTCGTGGGAGGACAGCACCCAGGTCAGCCCCCCGCCGGCGCCGGCATGTCCGGCGATGGCCTGGTCGATCACGGCCACGAAGCGGTCACGGCCCCACGGGGACTTCAGCAGGGAGAAGTCGAAGACCTGCCCGAGTTCGGTGGGGCGGGCGTAGAGGTAGGTCCGCTCGTTGGCCGGGGACCAGGTCTCGGCCACGGCCATCCGGGGCGGGTCGTACTCGTTGAAGACCTCCCGCCACTCCTGGTAGATGGTGTGCACCTCCTCGCGGTCGTAGAGGGGGTCGGTGCCGTCCAGGGGCAGCATCCGGTCCAGGTTGGGCTGGTCGCGCAGGGGGTGGGAGAGGTCCTTGGCCAGGGAATGGGCCACATCGATGCGGAAGCCGTCCACGCCCCGGTCGGCCCAGAACCGCAGGGTGTCCTTGAAGTAGGCGCGGACCTCGGGGTTCTCCCAGTTCAGGTCGGGCTGTTCCTTGGCGAACAGGTGGCAGTACCACTGCCCCGGGGTGCCGTCCGGCTCGGTGATCCGCTCCCAGGCCGGCCCGCCGAAGTGGGAGACCCAGTTCGACGGTGGGGTGGCCCCGTCGTGTCCGGTGCCGTCGCGGAAGATGTAGCGGTCCCGGGCCGGGGATCCCGCCGGGGAGGCGAGCGCTTCCTGGAACCACGGATGCTGGTCGGACGTGTGGTTGGGGACGATGTCGACGATGATCTTGATCCCCAGCCGGTGGGCGGTGGCCACGACCTGGTCGAAATCGGCCAGGGTGCCCAGGCGCGGGTCCACGTCGCGGTAGTCGCTGATGTCGTAGCCGCCGTCGGCCAGCGGGGAGGGGTAGAAGGGGCTGAGCCAGATCGCATCGACGCCCAGGCGGGCGAGGTAGGGCAGGCGGTCCAGCAGCCCGCCCAGGTCCCCGATGCCGTCACCGTCGGAGTCGGCGAACGACCGGGGGTAGACCTGGTAGACGACCGCGGTGCGCCACCAGTCCGGGTCGGCGGCAGCGGTGACAGCAGTGGCAGCGGTGGGCAGGGTGGAGGAAGTGGGCACGAGGGCTCCGTCCGTGGAAGAGAAGCGAGAGAAGCGGTGGGAGGACGCGGGAGACGGGCGGCTGCGGTGGCCGCCGGCGGCACGGGGCGCCCCGGCTCAGCCCTTGACGGATCCGGCGAGCATGGCCTTGACGATGTGGCGCTGGAAGAAGAGGAAGACCAGGATCATCGGGGCCATGATCAGCAGGGATCCGGCGTTGAGCAGGACCACGTCGGTGGAGTACTGGCCGACGAAGTTCTGCAGGGCACCGGCCATGGTGCGTTTCTCCGGATCGTCCATCAGCACGATCGCCAGCAGGAACTGGTTCCAGGTGGAGATGAACATCAGCAGCGCCAAGGACGCGATCGAGGGCAGGGCCAGGGGCAGGTGGATGGCGCGGAAGGACTGCCAGGCGTTGGCCCCGTCCATGCTCGAGGCCTCGGAGAGCTCGGCCGGTGCGTTGAGGAAGTGCGCGCGCATCCAGAACACCGCGAAGGGCATGTTCAGTCCGATCAGCGGCAGGATCAGCCCCAGGCGGGTATTGAGCAGGCCCATGTCCCGGATCTGGTAGTACAGCGGGACGATGGTGACCTCGAAGGGCAGGGTCAGACCCAGCAGCAGGAGCATGAAGAAGATCGCCCCGCCCGGGACGCGCAACTGGCCCAGGGCGTAGCCGGCCATCGTGGCCAGCAGCACCCCCACGGGCACCACGCCGAGCACCAGCAGGAGACTGGAGCCGGCCAGGGTGGTAATGTCGGCGACCTTCCAGGCGTCAACGAAGTTGTGCCACTGGGGGTCCGCGGGCCAGCTCAGGCCCAGCGGGACGCTGCCCTGGGGCTGGAGCGCGGTGGAGAGCATGCTCAGCAGCGGGAAGACGGAGAAGGCCATGGCCAGCAGCAGGAGGGCCACGCCGGGGATCTGGGTGCTCTTGGAGGTCTGCATGGTCACTTCTCCCGGAAGAACTTCTGGAGGGGCAGGATCACGGCCAGCACGAGCGCGCTGAGCACCAGGGCCAGGGCCGAGGCCAGCCCGATGCGGGACTCGGTGAAACCGAGCTGGTACACCTGGACGCCGGGGACCATCGTGGAGTAGCCGGGTCCGCCCTGGGTGGACATGAACACGATGTCGAAGCTGGCCAGGGCGGCGATGATGGTGATGGTCACGCAGACCCCGATCTCCTGGCGCAGCCCGGGCAGCGTGATCGCCCGGAAGGTCTGGAAGAACCCTGCCCCGTCGAGCTTGGCCGCCTCGTAGAGGGAGGCGTCGATCTTGCCGATGCCCGACATCAGCAGGATGGTGCAGAACCCGAGGTTGATCCAGGTCCCGATCAGTCCCACCGCCGGCAGCGCCCAGCCGGCGTCCCCGAGCCAGGCGCGGGTCACGGCCTCCAGCCCGATGACCGTCAGGAACTGGTTGACCGCACCGGTGGTGGCGTACATCCAGCTCCAGGCGATCGCCGCTGCCGCGGCCGGGATGACGTAGGGGATGAACAGCAGGGTCTGGGCCAGCTTGCCCAGGCCCTTGCTGCGCAGCTCCCGGATCAGCCCGGCGACCAGCAGGGCGATCGAGACGGGGATGACGGTGAAGAAGATGATCAGGAAGAAGGCGTGCCCGATCGAGGACAGCAGCTGCGGGTCGGTGAAGACCCGCACGTAGTTGTCCAGGCCCACGAACGTGCCGACGGTGATGCCGTCCCAGTCGTAGAACGAGTACTGGATCGACGTGGCCAGGGGGCGCAGCACGAACACCGCGTACATGATCGCCGCCGGGGCCGCGAACAGCCATCCGATCCAGTTCTTCCTCCGCTTCTTCCTCCGCCTCCGCGGGCGGGGTGCCTGCGCGTCACGGTCGACCCTCACGGGCTGCTCCTCCCGAGGAGGGGCGGGCAGGGTCAGGCCTTGCAGCGGTCCGGTGGACCCGTCGAGGGAGCTCATCGGCCCAGCTCGTCCTCGTACTTGGTCTGGACAGCGCCCAGCAGGTCCTCCGGGGTGGTGGATCCGTCGACCAGGCGCTGGACCTCGGAGTTCCAGGTGGTGGTCAGGCCGTTCGTGGCGTTCTGCACGAACTGCACCTGCCCGTCGGCCTCCACCAGCCGTGCGAAGGCCTCCTGGATCTGGGCCTTGACCGAGCCCTCCTCGGTCGTCGGGACCTCGCCCTCGCCGGAGGGGGCGAAGCCGGCGTCGGCGACGACCTGGCGGGCCTCCTCGCTGCGCAGGAAGTCCAGGAACGCGGCGGCGGCGTCCTTGGCGTCCGATCCCGCCGGGATGGCGAAGTTCGAGGCCGGGTCCGACATCGTCGCCGGTTCGTTGCCCTCGGGGGCCGGGGGGAGGAAGAACCCGACGTCGTCCCCCATCTGCTCGTCCAGGGCGGCGGCGTCCCAGTTGCCGGATGCGTACAACAGGGCCTCGCCCTGGGCGAACCGGCCCAGCGCCCCGGTGGCGTCGGTGCCGTTGGTGTCCGCGGGGAAGTACCCGGCCTCGGCCCAGTCCTGGACCGTGGCCACGGCCTCGGCTGCCCCGGGGGTGTCGACCGTGGCCTCCGGGGCGTGGAAGACCCACTCGTTGATCGACCCGGCGCCCAGGGCGTTGTTGAGGAGCATCTGGGTGGTGGTCATCACCTGGCCGGTCTGGTTGCCGGCCATGATCGGGACGATGCCGGCGTCCTTGGCCTCGGCCAGCAGACCCTCGAGCTCCTCCACGGTCTGCGGGGGTTCGGTCATGCCGACCTTCTCGGCCAGCTCCTTGTTGTAGTAGAAGCCGGTGACGGTGAAGCCGTCCGCCATCGTGTACTGCGGGCCTTCACCGCGCACTCCGTTCTCGTCCACCCGGTACTGGGCCAGCTGACCCTCCGGCAGCTCGTCCCAGCCGTAGGCGTCGGCGTAGGCGTCCAAGTTGGTCAACAGCCCGTCGCCGGCCACGTCGGACAGGGCGATCACCCGGGCGATGTCCGGCGGGTCGTCCGAGGCCAGCACGCGCGGGGCGTTCTGGGCCTGCACGTCATCGGGGTCGTAGCGGCCGGTGATGGTCACGTTCGGGTGCTTCTGGGTGAACGCCTCGATCAGCGCCTCGTCCTTGGCCTTCAGCCCGGCCCCGTCGTAGAGGGTCAGCTCGACCGGCTCGTCGCCCAGCTCGGTGGAGACCTCCGTCGGGGCGGTCTCCGAGGCGGCCGGCTGGGAGCCGCTGCCCGGAGGTGCGCAGGCGGCGAGGGCGAACAGGGCGCACGCCCCCAGCCCCAGAACACGCAGTTTCGTACCCACGGTGCCCGCGGAATGGGGGGTCACCAGATGCTCAGTCATGTGGAGCTTCCTTCCCGGAGGAGTCGATGCGCCCCGTCATTTCGGAAGCGCTTCCGAACATGATGTAGGACACATTCGAGGGAGTCAACCCCCTGCCAGAGGGGGTAAGAAGGAGGGGTGATCCGCTTCGTCAGCTCTTCAGGGGATTCCTGCTCGTGTGTTGGGAAACGCTTCCGAGGGCTCTACACTGAGGCCATGAACTCCTCCAAAGCCGTCGGCCTGGCCGACGTGGCCCGTGAGGCCGGGGTTTCCCTGGCCACCGCCTCGCGGGCGCTCAACAGCGCCTACGGCGTGGCCGCCGCCACCCGGGAGCGTGTCGCCGAGGTCGCCCGTCGTCTCGAATACGTCGCCTCCCCGGAAGCCTCGCGCCTGGCCACGGGGACCACCCGCACCATTGCCCTGGTGGTCCCCCACATCGACCGCTGGTACTTCGGGGAGATGGTCAACGGACTCGAGGAGATCCTGCGCGAGGCCGGCAACGACGTGCTGCTCTACCACGTCGGAGACCCTGAGGGGCGTCACGCGTTCTTCGAGCACCTGCCGGCCCGCCGCAAGGTGGACGCTGTCGTGGTGGTCGCCGTGCCGATCACCGACCACGAACGACGCCGCCTGGAGCTGATGGGCGTCACCATCGTCGCCGCCGGCGGCCAGGACGCGACCTACCCCTATGTCTCCATCGACGACGCCGCCGCCGTCCGCCAGGCCACCGAGCACCTGCTGCGCCTGGGGCATCGCCGGATCGCCACGATCACCGCCGTCGACCCCGACCGCGTCGAGCAGCCGGCCCGCCGCGGGCGCACGCGCGGCTTCTACGAGGCCATGGCCGACGCCGGGGTCACCGTCGACGAGGAGCTGGTCGTCACCACGACCTGGGGCGGGGTCCAGGCCGCCGAGGCCATGGAGAAGCTGCTCAGCGTCCGCGAGCTCCCCACTGCCGTGCTGGCCCACTCCGACGAGATGGCCCTGGGCGCGATGCGCACCATCCGACGCGCGGGACTGCGCGTGCCCGAGGACATCTCCGTGATCGGCATCGACGACCACCCCCTGGCCGAGCTGGTGGATCTCACCACCGTGCGCCAGCCCGTCCGTGACCAAGGCATGCACGCCGCGCACCTGCTGCTGGCCCTGCTGCGCGGGGAGGACCCCGACCGGGCGCAGAAGCTGCCCACCCGCGTCGTCGTGCGCAGCACCACCGCCCCCGCCCGCAACGACCAGCCCAGTCCTGCACGCCCCGCGACGGGGGCCACCCAGCACTAACCGGAACCGGGGAGGCCCCGTCCCGCAGCACGGTGCCGCAGGCAGCCGGGAAGCAGGGCCCCTCGGCGCGACCGCTTGATCCCCCGTGCTCCTCGCCTCGGGGCGCCCCTCAAGAGGCGGGGCGTCCTGGCCCGTCGTCCGCCCTCGACACCGGGGCGGGTCCGCGGGGGCCCGCACGGTGGGGTCAGTCGACCCGGTGGGTGCCGAGCCGGCGCACCATCTGGGGGTCGTGGTGGTCGAAGAACTGGGACTCACCGGTGTCCAGGCCGGCGATCTCGGTCATCTCGACCTCGGTGAGGTCGAAGTCCTGGGAGGCGAAGTTCTCCGCCATGCGCTCGGGCCGCACCGACTTGGGGATCACCACCACACCGCGCTGGGTGAGCCAGCGCAGGACGACCTGCCCGACGGTCCGGTCGTGGGCGGCGGCGATCCTGCTCAGCACGGGGTTGGTGAACAGGTTGTTGCGCCCTTCGGCGAACGGGCCCCACGACTCGATCTGCACCCCGAGCTCGATCATCAGCCGGTGGTAGTCGTGGTTCTGCCGGAAGGGGTGGGTCTCGATCTGGTTCACCGCCGGGGTGATCTCGCTGTGGGTGATGAGGTCCACGAGCCGGTCCGGGGGGAAGTTCGACACCCCGATGGCGCGCGCCCGGCCCTCGGCGTGGATCCGCTGCATGGCCCGCCACTGGCTGTAGTAGTCGCCGTAGGGCTGGTGGATCAGATACAGGTCGACGTGGTCCAGGCCCAGGCGGCCCAGCGAGGCCTCGAACGCGCGCAGCGTGTTGGACTCCTCCCCGGGGTCCTGCACCCACAGCTTGGTGGTGACGAACACCTCCTCGCGGTCGATGCCGCTGGCACGGATCGCCGCACCCACGGCTTCCTCGTTGCCGTAGGCGGCGGTGTCCAGGGAGCGGTATCCGGCCCGAAGTGCGTGGAGCACGGCCTGCTCGGTGTCCTGGGACGGGATCTGGTAGACCCCGAAGCCGAGGATCGGCATCTCTGCACCGGTGTTCAAGGTGACGTTCTGCATGGTGCGGTGGTTCCTTTCGACAGGGGAAGGTCGGTGAACGAGGGACGATGCCGGCCGCCGCGGTTAAGGTTCCGTCGTGCGCTCGCGCCGTGGGCTACTCGCGGGTGGTGGCGGCCCAGCTGGCCAGGAGGTTCAGGGCGTCCTGGGCGGGGGAGCCGGGTTCGGCCGTGTAGGTGATGACCGTCAGCCCCGGGTCTGCGGGCAGTTCCATCACCTCGTAGTCCAGATCGAGGTCGCCGACGACCGGGTGGTGCAGTCGCTTGGCACCGGTGCGGTGGTAGCGCACGTTGTGCGCCGCCCATCGGGTGCGGAAGCGATCGCTGCGGGTGGACAGTTCCCCGATGAGGTTCGACAGCGCCCGGTCCTCGGGGTGGCGCCCGGCCTCGGCACGCAGGATCGCCACGGCGTCCTCGGTCACCTGCTCCCAGTCCCGGAAGAAGACCGGGGCCTGGGGGTCCAGGAGGGTGAAGCGGGCGGTGTTGGCCGGCTGGGCCGGGCTGGACAGCACCGGAGCGTACAGCGCGGCGCCCAGGCGGTTGGTGGCCAGGACGTCCAGGCGCCCGTTGCGCACGTACGCCGGGGCGCCCGTCATCGCATCCAGCACCCGCTGCACCCCCGGGCGCACCCGCTGAGCCGGGGGCCGCTGCCGGGCGCCGGAGGAGGAGCCGGCGGTGCGGGCCAGGGCGAACAGGTGGGCTCGCTCGGCCTCGTCCAGCTGCAGCGCCCAGCAGATCGCCTCCAGCACCTCCTCCGAGACGCCCCGGAGGTTCCCGCGCTCCAGGCGGGTGTAGTAGTCCACGCTGACCCCGGCCAGCATCGCCACCTCCTCCCGGCGCAGCCCCGGCACCCGCCGGTGGGCCCCCCCAGGCGGGCAGCCCGGCCCGCTCCGGGGTGATCCTGGCCCGGCGGGTGGCCAGGAACTGGCGCACTTCGGCGGTGTGGTCCATGGCCTCCACGCTAGGACCCGCCGGGCAGCTGAGGGAGGGTCTGCCAGTACCTGGAACAGCAGGGCCTCCCATGATGCGGCGGCGATTCCCCGGAGGACCTTGCCCGCGGGCGGGCCCGGACCACCCGATATGGGTCGGCGCGGAACGTGCCCGCGCTCGCCGATAGGCTGGAGCTCACTCGTGAGGGGCAGGAGGTCGAGGTGGCCAGGACGACGGTGGCGGGGACGACGGTGGCCGCGGTGCTGGCCGAGCTGGCCGCGCTGGAAGACCCGAAGGTGCGCGCGGTGAACGAGAAGCACGGTGACGACCACGGCGTGAACCTCGGCAGGCTGCGCGGGCTCGCGAAGCGGCTGAAGACGCAACAGGACCTCGCGTGCCGGCTCTGGGAGACCGATGACACCGCGGCGCAGTTGCTGGCGATCCTGATCTGCCGCCCGAAGGCGTTCGCCCGTGAGGAGCTGGACGTCATGGTGCGCCGGGCGCGCACCCCCAAGGTGCACGGCTGGCTGGTGAACTACGTGGTGAAGAAGAGCCCTCACGCCGACGAGCTGCGCCTGGCGTGGTCCGCCGATCCGGATCCGGTGGTCGCCAGCGCCGGCTGGGCGCTGGCCACCGAGCGGGTGGCGAAGAAGCCCGAGGGCCTCGACCTGTCCGGGCTGCTCGACGTCATCGAGGCGCAGATGCGAGACGCCCCGGACCGGCTGCAGTGGGCGATGAACCACTGCCTGGCGCAGATCGGGATCGAGCACCCCGAGCACCGCGCCCGTGCCATCGACATCGGTGAGCGCCTGGAGGTGCTCAAGGACTACCCGACTCCGGCGAACTGCACGTCCCCGTTCGCGCCCATCTGGATCACCGAGATGGTGCGCCGGCAGCACCGTCAGTAGGCGGGACCTCGATCCGGCCGGACACCCGGGGACCGGGCCCGCACCAGGCTTCGCGGCCCGTCAGAGCACTCCTGTGGGCGGCACACCGCATGCACCGGTCCATGACGGCGGCCCGGTGGAACAAGTCGGTGACCAGGGGAGATGCCAGGGGTTTGCACATCCTCGTGCCCTACGGTGGAAGCACCTCCCCGGCGAGGTCAAGCAGTCGGCCCTCTGGGGTGGCCCTGCCATGAAAGGTCCTGGCCATGAGCCGCACCGTCTCCGTCCTCGTCCGCATCGACCGCACCGGCAACGCCGTGACCCTGGCCGTCACCGGGGAGCTGACCGCCGCCGACGAGCCGGAACTGACCCGGATGACCGAGCGGGCCCGCACCCTCTTCCCGGACGCCACCGTCACCGTGGACCTCAGCTCGGCCCGGACCCCCAGCCCCCAGGACCCGCAGTGGGAGAACACCAACCACCGCGGCGACGGCGAGCCCGAGATCAGCAACTCCCCGGATCCTCCCCGCGCCTGAGCGGGCCCACCGGGCCGCGACGCAAGTCCTCGAACCGTTTCGGTGAAGCAGTCGCGACGGCCGTTCTAGGGCAGGGCCAGGCGGAAGACCTTCGCCCAGGCGGAGCCGACCTGCTTGTACAACGGGCCGGTGGTGTAGGGCAGGCCGTAGCGCTCGCAGATCTCGCGCACCTTCACGGCGACCTCGGCGTAGCGGTTCGAGGGCAGGTCCGGGAACAGGTGGTGCTCGATCTGGTGGGACAGGTTGCCAGTCATCAGGTGCATCAGCTTGGACCCGGAGATGTTGGCCGAGCCGATCATCTGCCGCACGTACCAGTCGCCGCGGGTCTCGCCCTGGATCTGGGCCTCGGTGAACGTGTCCGCCCCGGCCGGGAAGTGCCCGCAGAAGATCACGGCGTGCGCCCACACGTTGCGCACCGCGTTGGCGGTGGCCGTGGCGGTCAGGGCCTGTTTCCCCGAGCCGCTCACGATCGCCGCCAGGAGCGGGGTGGCCACATAGTCCTTGGCGATCTGCTTGGCGAACTTCATCCCCAGAGCCTTCAGGGCCCGCCGGAACTCGGCCTTGGACTTGGTGCCCTCCCGCACCTTGTCGAGCTCCAGGTCGTAGAGGGCGATGCCCCACTCGAAGACCGGGGCCAGCAGCGCGTTGTAGAGGGGGTTGCCCAGGTTCTTCCATCCCCACGGCTGGTCGGGGTTCATGCGCAGGATCGTGTACCCGACGTCGCGGTCCTTGCCGATGACGTTGGTCCACGTGTGGTGCAGGTCGTTGTGGGTGTGCTGCCAGGCCTCGGCCGGGGTCACGAAGTCCCACTCCCAGGTGGTGGAGTGGATGTCGGGGTCGCGCATCCAGTCCCACTGGCCGTGCAGGACGTTGTGGCCGATCTCCATGTTCTCGATGACCTTGGCCACGGTGAGCATCGAGGTCCCGGCGGCCCACGCGCTCCTGCGCTTCGAGAACAGCAGCGTGGCGCGCCCGGCGAGCTCGAGGGAGCGCTGAGCACGGATGACCCGGCGGATGTAGGCGGCGTCCTTGGCCCCGCGGTCCTCGATCACGGCGGCGCGGATGGCGTCGAGCTCCCGCCCCAGCTCCTCGACCTGCTCGTCGGTGAGGTGCGCGGCGGCCGACGGTCGAACACCCGGTGCGCCGTCCGGGGCCCGTGACGGTGCTGGGGCCGGCGCCGGGCGGGCTGTGGGTGCGCTCCGGCCGGAGGAAGCGGTGGGGGACATGGGTCGTCCTTTCTGCGGGGATCAGATGTCGAGGTTGACGGGTCCGGCGGCGGCGGAGATGCAGGTCTGCACGAGTTCTCCCGGCTCGCCGTGGACCTCCCCGGTGCGCAGGTCCCGGACCTGGCCTGCCCGCAGCGGCACCAGGCAGGACCGGCAGATGCCCATCCGGCACCCACTGGGCATCACCACCCCCGCAGCTTCTCCGGCCTCGAGGAGGGTCGTGGAACCGTCGGCCTCGACCTCCTGGTCGGACCGCTCGAAGGTCACCCGGCCGCCCTCCCCTCCGGCCCCGGGCAACAGGACGGGGGAGAAGCGCTCGACCCGCAGCTCGCCCTCCTCCCGGTCCCAGAGCGCCTCGGCGGCGTCGAGGAAGTCGGCGGGCCCGCACGCGTAGGCCGCGCGGTCGCGCCAGTCGGGGCAGGCGGCGTCGAGGTCGGAGGTCGTGGTGAGGTCGAGGCGGCGGCCGCGCTCACCGGTGAACCACTGCACGAGGCGGAAGCCGGGGAACTGGTCCGCGAGCTCGGCCAGTTCTTCGGCGAACAGGGCCTCCTCGGGACAGGGGGAGGAGTGCACGAGCACCACGTCGGCGTCCGGGCGCCGCGGGACGAGGGTGCGGATCATCGACATGACGGGGGTGAGCCCGCTGCCGGCGGTGAGCATGAGCAGGGGCCGGGGGTGCTCGGGGAGCACGAAGTCGCCCTCGGGCGGGGCGAGGAACAGCACGTCCCCGACCTTCGTGTTCCGCACCAGGGCGGTGGAGACGGTGCCCATGGCGGTCACCGTGATGGCCGGGTCCTGGCCGGCGCCGGTGCTCAAGGAGTAGGAGCGCCAGTGCCGCACGCCGTCGATCTCGACGCCGATCCGCGCCCACTGGCCGGCCTCGTGCGGGTTCCAGCCCTTGCCGGGGCGGAAGCGGATGGTCACGGAGTCCGCGGTCTCAGGCTCCACCGCCGTCACCAGTGCGCGCAGCTGCCGGGCGCTGGAGAGCGGGTCGACGAGGCGCAGGAAGTCCTGCGGGGAGAAGGGGGTGGTGAAGGCCGACGCCAGGCGGGACAGCACACGTAATCTGACCATGGCACAAATATCCCGCAGGACACCGGACTAATCTCGTGCCATCAGCTCCGATTCAACCCGCAAATGTGTGGCGGCATGATGAAAGTGAGGACCCGTGCCGGAGCCGGATCGCAACTTGCCCTGGACGGCGCTGCCCCCGTCGCTGCCTCCCGTGGTGATGCGGCACCTGCCCGCCGTGACCGAGGAGCTGCTGGAGGCGGCCCACCACGACGTCCCCGTCTACGCCGTTCCCCTGGAGGGCCCCCTGCGGGATGAGATCCGGTCCGGGGTCGAGGTCGCCCTCACCCGGTTCCTGGGCCTTGCCGGCACCCACCAGCCGGCACTGCAGGAAGAGGGCCGGCGGGTCTATGAAGGACTCGGCCGGGCCGAGGTGCACCAGGGGCGGCCGATGGATGCGCTGTTCGCCGCCTACCGCTCGGGCGCCCGCACCACCCTGCGGTCGCTGTCGCGGCTGGCCGTGGACGCCGGCTTCGAGGCCTCGGTGCTGATCGCCCTCACGGAATCGGTGTTCGCCTACATCGAGGAGCTCTCCGCGGCCAGTGCCCAGGGATACGCCGCCGAACAGTCCGAACGCGCTGGGGAGCGTGACCGGCTGCGCGCCACGGTCGTGGAGATGCTCATCCGTGGCCACGGCGACGAGGAGGCGGTGCGCGCCGCCGCCGTGGCGGCCGGATGGACCCTGCCCGAACGGGTCGTGGTGGTGACGCTGACGGCTGCTCGGCACACCGGGCTGGGGTCCCGGCTGGGGGAGGCCGCCCTGCTCACCTCCCGTCCCGGTGACGTCGTGGCAGTGCTGCCGGCGCCCACGTCCACGACGCAGCGCCAGAAGCTGGAGCGGGTCCTCACCGGACGAGGGGCCGTGGTCGGTCCCGCCCGGCCCTGGCGTGCTGCTCCGGATTCTCTCCGGCTGGCGGTACTGGCCCGGGACCTGCTTGCCCGCGAGGCCCCGGACCCTGAAGGACCCCTGTGGGTGGCCGATCACCTCCTCACCCTGGTCCTGCACGCCGAACCGACCCTGCTGCAGGACCTGGCCACCCGACGGCTGGCACCCCTGGGCACGCTGCGCGCCGGGCAGCAGGAACGGCTGCGCGCCACGCTGCTGTCCTGGCTCAAGCACCACGGTCACCGTGCGGCGATGGCCGCCCAGCTGGGGATCCACGAACAGACCGTCGGCTACCGCATCAACCAGCTGCGCGAGATCTTCGGCGAGGACCTCAACGACCCCCAGGCCCGGTTCGAGCTCGAGCTCGTGCTGCGTGCCGGCGAGGGCGAGACCGGCCCCTTGAACTGATGGGCGGAGCCGGCAGATCCGGGGAAGGACCACCCGGGGCACCGGTCACCCGACCACGCTCAGGGCCGACGGTGCGGACTCGACGCGGATGCGGGTGTGGGCCGGGGCGGAGCGGACCTCCCCGTCGAGCTGGTAGGGGATGGGTTTGAGCGTGGTGAACTCGTAGCGGGCCACGCTGGGCTGATCGCCCAGGCCCGTGGTGGTGGCGCGGGCGGCTTTGAGCAGCACCTTCCACTTGGCGGTGTGCGGGAAGAGGATCACCTCGAACTTCCCGTCGGCCGGGCGGTCGGCGGCCTCGCTGAGGGTGGCGTACTTGGCCATCTGCGGGATGTTGGCGAGGATCAGGCTGTCGATCTTGGCCCGGGTGCCGTCGGTGTGTTCGATGCGGAAGGGCCGGTACCTCGCGAAGGTCCGCACCACCGAGACCAGCTCCTTGAGCGCGCCCTTGTTGCCCTTCTCCATGTCGATGGCCACCACCGGGGTCAGCCCGAACCCGATGTAGGAATGCGCGTAGACCGCCTCCGCGCCCGGCCCGTCCCCGACGGTGAGGTGCAGCAGGTCCATCTGACGCACGTGGCCGGCGGCGACGGCCTGGGGAAGGGGCCGGCGGGCGGTGGTGCGCTGGTGGTCGTTGGCGTTGCCCGCGGCGGCCACCGCGCACACGGCGTCGGTGGATCCGGCGGCCATGACCCCGTTGACGACCTCGTGGTAGCCCCCGTCGCCGCTGACCGAGACCACCAGTGCGTTGGGGGTCGCGGCCGCCTGGCGGGCCAGGTCCACGGCGTGCCCGGCGTGGGCGGTGGGCAGCAGCCGGATGTCCACGATGTAGGGCAGTTCTTCCACCAGCTGCTCGCGCAACCGGGCGGCCAGTTCGGGGGCGTCGCCGGTGCTGTGGGGATTGAAGATCAGCGAGATGGAGTCGAAGCGGCGGGCAGGGCTGGTCATGGTGTTCCTGTCGATGAAGGTCGGAGCGGCATCAGGCGGCGTCGCGGGCGTCCAGCTCCGCGCCCACCTCGGAGCACCGGTCGATGGTGGCCGGGTGGGGTCCGGCGGGGTCGGTGAGGTAGTCGTGGTCGAGCTGGCGGATGATCCGGGAGTGCAGCACCTGCAGGGCCGCCATTCCCAGCTCCGAGAGGTCCTCCGGGAAGTCCCCCTCTGGGCCCAGGCGGCTGCCCGGTGCCGCCGGGGCCGGGACCGGGGTTCCTGTGCCGGGCCTGGAGCGGGGCGGGAAATCGTCGTTGCCGGTCGACTCGGAGGTGGCGATGGTGGTCATGAGAACTCCTGGATGCAACGGGTCGAACGGGTCAGGGGTCGAGCGGGTCTTGGGTCCAGCGGGTCAGGCGTCGAGCTGGTCGGGACGCACCGCAGCACCCGTGAGTGCCCCGGCGGTGTTCGGGGCAGTGCCCTGGGCCGGCGCGGTCGGGGGGCTGGATGGCGAGGGCGTGGCCTGGAGCTGGGCGGCGAGTCCGCCGAGCAGGATGGTGATGCCCGCCTCGAGCTCGCCCGCCCCGTCGTAGTCGGCCAGCACCGGGGCCATGGCGCGCAGGCGGGGGAAGGAGCGGGCGGGCAGGCGGT
>NZ_BMEQ01000045.1 GCF_014636775.1 Kocuria dechangensis | reverse complement strand
GGACTGCTGCAGCTGGCCTGCGCGCTGATCTGCCACCGAAACCTCACCGCATTATGAAACGAACTTTAAGTGCGAAGCCCCTTTTGGGGGCTGTATCCGCCGGCCATCAAAGATGTCTACTACGCCGCTACCGACCACGCCCGAGGCGCCTCATCCTGCCGGAGCGCCACACATAGCAGACGGGTAGTGCACCACAAAGCACGTCATCCCTGATGCTTCAGGGCCAGCACGGCGGAATTCGTGTTCCCCGTTGCGATTAATTGGCTGCTTCAACCAGCATGGCCACTTGCCGCGGCCCACGCAGGAGGGGCACTGATGGTCCCCGACCCAGCGGGTTCCTGACTGGTATTGCTCAGACTGCGGGGAAGGTTGAGAACTCGAACTCAAGGGGTCAGGACGCTCCCACGATGGACAGAGGGGCTTACACCTTAACTGTTGCGAATCATGAGATGATTGCTCCATGGTGACAATCAACAATGACCATCAGGGTCTATTCATCGTAGGTGGCGTTGTAAAGTCACGACTGACCGAGAAAGATCGTCAGGTCGTGCAGGATTATTTATCATCGCTACTACAAGTGCGCAACCTTGTAATCCTCGTGGGCTCTGGCGCCTCGTTCCATCTGGGCTCGCCTCAAACGCGGGCCCTCAAGACGGAAAGCGTCAAGGAACTCATCTCACAAGCAGGTGAAAGCATCGAGGACTCCGATGCCGACCTGCTAGGTGCTCTCAATCCCAGCGACAACGGTGACCTCGAGAAGCTTCTCAACGGTCTTCAGCTGGCAGTGGCCTTAGCGGCACAGACTGGCCACGCGACGATAACGTTAGGGGAAGGCACTTCTGCTAGAGCGTTCAACGTCGAAGACATAGAGTCCCTTCGAAAGAAGATTGGGTCTGCCCTTGCCTACGCATGCGAGCTGCCAGGAGACCCCTCGAAAATCGAGGTGGAATACAAGGATGACCCGTTGCGCGCGCACCGGACACTAATTTCGCGCATCGTCCGCAGTCGCCGAGCCAACCTGCCACGGCCGCGGCTATTCACCACGAACTATGACCTCGTCATCGAGCGTGCTCTTGACGAGCTCGGCTACCCCTACATCGATGGCTTTAGTGGCACGGTCGACCGACGCCTTAACCTTGCCTACTACGGCCTGGATTTCCACCGGGTAGACACCACCTCCCAGCAAGTCCTTGCCCGAGCTGATAGTGCCCTCTATCTACACAAGATTCATGGAAGCCTGAACTGGCGAGCAGCGCCTGAACGTGAGGCAACCACCGGGGTCGAATCACTTGAAGTACGTCAGGTTTCGCAGAATGGGACCACCGACGCGGAGCGGGTGTTGATTTACCCCACCACGGCGAAGGAAGGGGATACCCTCGCATATCCGTATTCGGACTTGATGCGACTGTTGGGTGAGGCCGTACAGCAGGACGACACTGCTATCGTATCGGTCGGGTACGGATTCGCCGACCCCCATATTAATCGCATCCTGCTTCGTAGCCTTGCGCTGAACCCGGCACTGAATGTACTTGTTGCCGACCCGTTCGCAGTGCTCGAACCGTCAAACATGAACGAGGCGATGGAGGCTGACGAGCTAGTGGGGCAGACGCTCACCGAAGCAGGCCTCAATCCCAAGGACACAGCCATCGCAGCACTCGCGCAGGGCGCCGATTCTCGAATTGCCGTTCTGACAGGCGAGGCCGGCAAGTTCACACGCTTCGCCGATTTGATGCCCGACCCGTCCGTCGATAGCGGAGTGACACCGCCGTCAGCGATTGTTGGCTTGATCGAGTCTTTGGAAGCGGCGATCCTCCGCCCCTCTGCACCGTCCAACACGGCCAACGCGCCCGGAGGTGATAGCGGTGTCTGAAGTCGGAGTTATCGGACGGGTGACGTCCGTGCAGAGCACTACCCTGCGTGTATCCCTGGAAGTCGGCGCCAAAGGCTTCACCAAGGTCGGTCCGGACGGCCTGCACACCGTCGGTGTCGTCAACTCCTACATCACCGTTCCAGCTGGTGCGCATCGGGTCGTGGCCATCGTCACCGGGGTCTCCATCAGCCGCCACGTCGAAAAGTACGACCGGCAGGTTCTGCTCAGCGAGGATGACCAAAGCGCCTACGAGCTGGAAGCCGCGGTCGTCGGCCGATTTGAGGGTGAGGCCTTCAAGTCAGGGTTGACCGGCTACCCACCACTGCACGCCCCGGTGCGCTCAGCTACGCCCAGGGAAGTCAAAAATATCTTCCTCCCACGCGATGTACCTGCCCTACGACTGGGAACCTCGGCCGTCGCCGCGGAGCAGGATGTCTTCCTCGACGCCAACCTCCTACTTGGGCACCATTGTGCCGTCGTTGGCTCCACCGGCTCGGGCAAATCGTGCACCGTTATGGCCATCTTGGACGGCCTGCTGGACAAGCCGATCCCCAACGGGCACATCGTCATCTTCGATATCAACGGCGAGTACGCCCAGTCCTTCAGCAGTGCTACCCCCCGTGGTCGTGCCACCCGCACCATCGTCCTCGGCCCCCAACTCGGATCCAGTGAAGGACTCTTCCTACCCCACTGGTTCATGAACAACGAGGAAAATCTCGCACTCCTCCGCGCGGGAGAGGGAGTACAGGCCCCTGTCCTGCAACGCTCCATCGCCGACGCCCGCGCCGTCTCATCCTCAACCCAACAGGACGTCACCAAGCTCCAGGTCATTCAGTCGGCCATGACTGTCATCGAACAGCTTTTCGGTAACAGCAACAACTCAGAGCAGCCAACAGAACGTCAACTCCTCTCGATGCGGGAAGTCGTGGCGGGGCAGGCGAGTATCGATGGCCCCTGCCATTCACAGTGGACTGAAATGCTTAGACTCATCGACCAGGCTGGGCAAAGCGCCCAACTAAGTACTCAAAAATGGTCGCTACTCACCGCCAAGCAGAAGGACATACTGAGCGAACTCTTCCAAAATTTGCGAACTCAAATTTCCGGCGCGTTTGCGGTACTCGGGATGGGCAGCGCCGAGGCCGCCCCCGACTTCGATGCCCCCGTGCACTACTCCCTGCAGCAACTGTGCGACTTCTTCCTCCCCAACCGCATCCAGATTGAGCAGGCCAACGACAACAAGATCGCCGGCTACGTCGCAACGCTCCAGATGCGCCTGAGCCGCTTGTTGGCCGACGGCCGCTACGACTTCATGACCCGTGTGGAAAACCACCACGACCCGCTCGGCAGCTACCTGCGACTGCTCATGGGAGCCGACCCCACGCAAGCCACCTCAGACCCGGACTGGCCCGCCGCAAACCTCTACGCCAAACAGGCCGAGACGCACGATGAGGGTCCATCGGTAACGATCTTCGATTTGAGCCTGGTGGCCAGCGACGTGCTTGAAAACGTCACAGCTCTACTTGGACGGATCCTGTTCGACTTTGCCGTGCGCAGCGACCCTCGCGCAGCCCACCCTGTGCTTCTCGTTCTGGAGGAAGCTCACCGGTTCATCCCTGCCCGCCGGGACTCCAGCGGGGTCGGCACCAGATCGACTGCGGTGTTTGAACGCATTGCCAAGGAGGGCCGTAAGTTCGGGCTTTCGCTGCTACTCGCAAGCCAGCGTCCCAGCGAGCTAAGCGAAACCGTCGTGGCGCAGTGCGGGACTGTTATTGCGCACCGACTCACCCACGAAGCCGACCAGACCCTTCTACGACACGCTACGGCACTCAGCTCACGCGCACTATTGGACCAACTACCAGGCCTCGCCCAACAGCACGCACTCGTCACCGGCGTCAGCACCGGCGTTCCGGCCGCGGTTCGGATTCGAGACGTCGCCGACCCCCCGAAGAGCAACGACCCAAACTTTCTCAGAACCTGGTCCGATGCCAGCAAGCTTGATGAACTGCCATCCCACATCGATCGGATAGTCGCTGGCTGGCAAGGAAATTCCGAAGAACAAGTTACCGAAACTGAAGGCGACGATTTGATCTAGGGTCTGCCCCAAGTAACATCCATTCACTCGAAATAAGGAGAATCTTGTCATTCATCGACTCCCTTCTTTCCGCCAATATTGCCGAGGTGCGCAAGAAGCTAATTGAACAGCACCTCCTCACAGTCGAGGAAAATCTTTCCTCAAGGCGGAACGGCGACGAGTTCATCACGGTGCATGGGTTTGCAGAATTCCAAACCCCTGGTGTCTCTGCGTTTTCCCCCGGAGAGCCCCAAATACTTGCGGTGTGGTTTAATCTTAGCACCGCCGATGGAAATTTTGACGTCACTCCTCAGACACTGCTCGTCGATTCACATGTCGAGAAGCAAATCGAGGAAATGGTCCTGGACATCACAGAAGAAAATAAGGATAAAGGATGGGTGCTCAAGAAGGTCAAACTCTTGGGCTTGTTCCGCACCTTTGGCAGTCTGTCCTTCACCGCCAAGATCACTACCTTCGACCTCGCCGGCGCCCAAGAGCTGGGCAACTCCAAATACTGCGTAGTGGGCATCGACTGGGATGACATGGAGATTACGCATTTGGGACTGGTTAATGAAAACGGAGTGAAAGTTAGGGTACTCACCTCCTCTATCCCCATAGGAGCCGAGGCCTACGCTCCATTGCCACGATACCCAATGCCGCAGGAGGACATTGAACGCATCCAAAAGGCCGGGAAGTCGCTTACCGTTGAGGATGTGGAACAAATGACCGACGACCGAGCTGCCAATCTGATGCTACTTAGCAAGCTGAATCAGTTCGCCAACATCATTACGCACTAATATGTTACCCCCCTGTCTTAGGTAATTTCATAGCGAATTAGCCGTGGGTCATATGTGCTAACGCCATGCTCAGTGAAGCCAGTGACCAAAATGGGGCTCTTCACAAATGAGCGGGGGCAAAGGTGTCTTTCTCCACGGTTGGTGTCCGCCTGCGGCGAGCAGTGCTCGTAAGCGGTAGTTGCGGAAGCGCAGGGTCGCCCGCGGCTTCCGGAACTTCGCCAACTACCAGGCTACGTGCCCTGCTCGCCGCCGTCGGACATCGGCCTTAGCAAGAACCCCTCTTACCCATGCTCAATTGTAGAGGGCCTCTAAACCTCGTTGCGGCCTTGGAGGAGTCGCATCATTGTGGCGACCATGTGTTGGCCTTGGAGTTGGTCGTCGGGCGTCTGCTGGTATTCCTGGCCGGTCATGCCATCGCCCTGGCGGCGGTTCTGCGGAGGCTCGAGACCTTCGATCAGGATGGCTTCCATGGTGGCCACCACCAGATCCGTTCCAAAGGTCTCCGCAGCCCGTCCGAGCCGGCCGTTGGCGAGCACTGGGCGCAGACCGAACCAGGAGAACCGGTCCCAGCGCCCGGACAGCCGGTCCTTGGTGTGGTCGAACAGGCGTTGTCCCAACCGTGGTTTGGACACTCGTCCAACGTAGACGGTGCGTGCCCCGTCGTGGAGCAGGTAGACGCCGACCTGCTGGGCGAAGTCCACGTCCTTGTCGCTGCCGGCCTGGTGGCCGAGGATCCGGGCGCCCTTGCTCCAGTCCACCTTCTCGCGTTCCCAGAACATCCCGAAGGAGGTGATCAAGCCCGGGTCCTCGGTGGTGTCCTCCGGCGGGACGGGTGCGGGAACGATGTCGGAGGGGTCCGGGGCGTCCTCGTCGATCTTCTCCCCGCCTGCAGCAGGTCCTTCAGCGGGAGGTGCAGGCGCCGGGGCAGGGGCGGCGGCGGGGTGGTTTCCGGCGGTCGTGTCTCCGGCTTCGAAGCGGTCGCGGAGCACGGCCAGAGTGATCTTCTTGCCGTCACGTTCGACCGCCCACATCACCCATCCGTTGGTGGCCCGGCCTCCTCGTACCGCCTGTGCTGCGGCGGAGGGCGTGCGGTAGGACTGCCCGTCGTAGTTGACGCTGCCGTCGGCGTTCACCGACGCCTGGGCAGGCCACGAGGGACGGGTGGAGACCAGCGCCTCCCCTGGTTTGAGCAGTTCCGCACCGATGAGGTCGAGCAGTGTGGCGGTGTGCACCGTGGGGGTCCGGCGCGGGCGGGGAGAGCGAGTCACGATGAATCCTTTGGGGGCAAGGAATGAACACCTCCATCACACCACGGGGTTCGTGCTCGGCAGCCCCGGCCCCACCACAGGAGTAGGGCAGGTGTGCCGGTGTCGCCCGTGTGTGTTCCTCCTGCGGCGTCCAGGCCTTAGAACAGGGCGGCGCTCAGTACGACGTCGATCAGGCGCGGGCCGTATGCCAGCACGGCGATGATGGCACCCAGCTGCAGCCCCGCCCGCCAGAGCTGGCGCCGTCGCCTGGCGGTGCGCACTGACCTCTGGAGGGCGGTGAAGCAACGCTGCAGCACCGCAGGATCCAGTGGCGGTTGGGGATTGTTGTGCCAGGTTCCGGGCCGCTCGGCGACGGAGGTGATCCGGGTGATCATGTCGGGGGTGAGGATAGGACGCCGTCGGCGCAGCCATCGCACCAGCTGGCGGTCAGTCAGCACGGTGACTCCAGTTGGCTGCTGCTTGACGGTCAGGCTCTTGGGGCTGACGAGCACCAGCACAGCTCTGACCGGCACCGGCTCTCCGACAGCGGTGGTAAGCAGTTTGCTGGCCCGGGCCGCTTCAGAATGTGCGCGGGGAATGTGGTGCTGTTTCTGCCCGGCAACCATCAGCGTCCGTCCGGCCACCCAGACGGGTTGGCCTGAGTGGTTCTTGGTGTTGAGCGTGAACACTCCCCCCGACCCGATCAGCACATGATCGATGTCCGTGCCATGGGTTCCGACCGGGACCGCGTGCAGCACCGTCCATGTCGGCCCCAGCTGGGTCAGGAGCCTGCCGACGGCGATCTCTCCTATCGCCCCCTTGAACCACGGCCGGGCCTCATCGCTCAGCGGGCTGGCGCCGAGCAGCCGTTGCCACCATGACCGCGGCGCGGTTTCCTCCTGGAGGGCCAGCACCTGTTCGATGACCGCTTGCCCTGGAATCCGGTGCCTCAGGTCGGTGACCGGGGGCGGGTGGGGCTCGGTGACCGCGTCGGTCACCTCAGCGGCCCACCGACTCGAGGACCGGTGCGTTCTCGGTCGCACGAATTTCCTCGGAGAGGTGGAACTCCTCGGCGTCGGCTGTAGTGCGGAACTCCACGACCTCCACATCATGCTCCGCCAGGGCGGTGCGGACGTCCTCGGGGGTGGCGTAGAAGTACTCCCGGCGCAGGTTCACCCGGTTGACCCGCTGGGCGGCGAAGTGCCGGTGGAGCATGGCCTCCACATCCACGGCGTCCTGGGAGAAGAACAGGGCGTGGACATCGAAATTGAACGGCACCGAGGCGTCCCCGAGCTCCTTGACCCGATCCATCGGGTCCAGCCGGCGCGTCATCCCGATCTTCACCATCCGCTCCCCGAAGGAGCCCAGGTTGGAGATCACGTACACGTAGCCGGCGCGGGTGTTGGCCAGCCGGTTGTCCACATCGGCCAGAGCGGCCTGGGCCTCGGCCAGCTGCTCCCGCACCCGGGCTGCGCCCTCGGTGTCGCCGGTCTCCTCGAGCTTGGCCAGCACGTTGAGGTGATGATCCACCGTCTTCTGCTGCCTGGCCTTGGCCGCCTCCAGCTCCTTGAGCGCCCTAGCGGCTTCGCGGGCCTCTTCGCGGCGGGCGCGCTCCTCCTCCTTGGCCGCGGCCACGGCCTGCAGGTGCAGAGTGGCCAGCTCGATCTCGCGCAGCCGCAGCACGTGGAAGGACTCGGTGACGTCCAGGCCGATCATCGCCCCGGACTTGCGGATCTGCTCCCTGGCCTTCTCCAGCCGGTTCTGGGCCACGTGATAGTTGCCGGCCCGGGCGGTCTTCACGCAGTTCTCCGCCTCGGCGTTGTAGGCCCGCAGCAGCAGCTTGGTGAGGTCCCGGACGAACTTCGCCCCCTCCTTCTCGGAGTTGTTGAAGGTGAACCCGGTGACCGACCGCACCGCGGTCTTCGCCCGGATCGCCTCCTTGATCCGACTCCGGACTCCCTCGAGGTCGGCGGCCAGCTTCACCGAGGCCTCGGCCGGGTGCTCGAAGTCGTAGTACCCCACGCTGTGGACCTCCGCCACCGCACGCACGTCCACGATCTGGGCCTCAAGCGCCTGCTTATCGGCCTGGAGGGTCCGTACCTCGTTGCTGATCCGCAGGCGAGCCGCTTCGGCGTCACGGGCGACCTGCTGGCGGGTGAGCACATCCATCGCCCCGACCCGGTGCAGGTCCTCCAGCAGCTGGGCGTTGGTGGCCACCACCTCCTGGGCAAACACCCGCAGCCCCTGCACCGGCACCTCCGGGATCCGGACGTGCGGGTTCCGATACGCATTCGCAGGATTGATCCCGAACCCACCCACAGGGGCACCGGCCAGCTCCTGGTAGTCCTGATAGGCCTTGTAGGCGAACCAGCCCAAAAACGGCACCACCAGGAGGAGACCCGGACCGGAGACCACACCGAGGAACAGGGCGAGCACCGTCAGCCACAGCACCCACTGGAACGATTTGGGCAAGGCAGAACGAGGGGAGGAAGAGCGAGGGGAATCCACGGGAGGGACCTTCTGTCAGGGAGGGAGGAGGGTATCCATCAATTAACCGCCTATGTATTTGCGATTGCCAATCAGAGGGGTCCAGAACGACTATCTGTGACGCCCTGTAGGTAGACCGGCGCCCCTATCACACCGTTTTTCCCACAGATGCAAGCCGTTCTCACACCCAGGTTCTGGCACTATGCGGAACCAGGCACACGGAGCGGTCCCTCGTCTCCCGGACACAGGAACGCTCCTCAACGCCTTCGTGTCGAGATTCCAAGAAAACGCAGTCAACCTGCCCGGCGCCGCTGGACCGGGGGCTGTCTACAAGGAAGCCCTCAGGCATGTCTGCGGAGTCATAAGGAGGGCGAAGAGGCCAAGCTTCAGGGTGTCATCCCGCCAGCCTCCCTACCTCAGGGAGACAATGTGTGCAGTAGTAAACGGCAACCTGAGGAGATGACGATGGGCATCGTGCGGACGACGGAGTGGACGGTCAAGCTGCCGTTGGAGCAGACGGATGCCCGTCTGCGGGCAGGGCTGGAGAAGATCGGCGACAAGATCGAGGGACCCGTGGGCCGGATCACGGCCACCACGAAGGGCAATGCCTTCAAGAACCGCGGCAAGGGCAAGCTCACCGCTGAGTGCACCCCCGCCGGGGAGCACACCGAGGTAGTCGTCACCGTCGATGCGCTGGGCACCGGTCACGAATGGGTGTTCGAGCAGCTGACCGAGGCTCTCGGCGCCGACAGCATCGACGACCGTGGTCTCACCGAGGCGGTGTCGAAACTGGGGCGCAGCGCGAAATTCTTCGGCCGCGAAGCGATCCAGAACGTGCGCACCGAACTGCGCCGCGACGAGCGAGTCGTCGCCCTGGTCCAGGGCACCATCGATGACCGGGCCAGCTCCGTGGCGGTGCTGACCACCAAGCGGCTGTTCTTCTACAAGAAGGGCGTGATGTCCTCCTCGTTCGAGGAATTCCCGCTGAAGGCCATCTCCTCGATGACCCTGAAGAAGGCCATGACCGGAGAGGCCATCGAGATCACCGCTTCCAATGCCAAGGCGAAGATCACCACGATCATGCACGGGTACGGGGAAGCGTTCGTGCGCGCCTATCGCGCGCTGAACACCGCCCCGTCCGCCGGCGTATCCGCCTCAGCTGCTGCACCGGTCGAGGCCGCGCAGCCGGACGTCCTGACCCAGCTGGAGCAGCTCGGGAAGCTGCACGCCGCCGGGGTGATCACCCCGGATGAGTTCGCCGCCAAGAAGGCCGAGCTGCTGGCTCGCCTCTGAGCGACTCGCCCTGATCATCCCTAGGAGACGGAGAAGTCGTGGACGAGGTGCTCACCGCCCCGGTCATCATTGCTGCCGGGATGTCCGCCATCGCGCTTCTGCTGTCCGTGGTCGTGATCCACCGACTCACGGTGCGCCGGGAGGATCGAGCCGATCAGCGCAAGGTACAGCGCGAGGCGGCCTCAGCACTCACCAAGGCCCTTCAGAACATCCGAGGAGTCGTCGAACGCTCGGCCACTCACCCCGTGCGCCCCCAGCACATCGCCGATGCGGTCACCGCGTGGGAGACCGCCTACCGCAAGTACGCGACGCGCATACCCCAGCAGGGCCAGCATGTCCGGCATAGCGTCGCGGCTGCTCTGGGGGAGCATTTCGGCGTTGTTGGGGCGTCCAACATGTTCCCCGAGGCCGCAGATTTCGACATTGCAGAACATGACCCGATCTGGTGGGATAACGCCGACTCCTACCTTGCATATCTGGTCGACAGATTCTCGCGCTGGCGCGACAACCCCCATGCTGTCCGCAAAATGCCGATCCTCGACTTCGACACATGGCTCGCGCGCCGCGCCCAGCTATTCACATGACTCGCAGGAGTCAGCAGGCACCTTTCATGGAGGCAGGGCTCACACTCGGCGACACCCCTTATGTCTTTCCAGGTGGTGGGGGTCTCTCCGGGGACAGCACTTCCTGCCAGGGTAAGAGGGTACGGACATGACGTGCACGAGCCCCCGAGAGCCGGGGACCGCTCGGCTTCACTGCAGGAAGACCAGGTACTGGATGTGACTACTGGTGTGGTCAAGTGGTTCATCGCCGACAAGGGCTTCGGCTTCATCGCCCCCGACGACGGCTCCAAGGATGTGTTCGCGCACTTCTCGGCCATCGCCTCCAGCGGCTTCCGCTCCCTCAACGAGGGCGACCACGTGGAGTTCGAGACCGAGTCTGGCCCCAAGGGTCCCCAGGCCGCGAACATCACCGTCATCCCCTCACACGCACGGACCTCCCCGGACATCCCCGGGGGCACGCCCCAATGCGCCGCCGCTGATGTGATCGCCACCTCGCCTTCCGGTGGGATGGCGATCGCCGTGCCGCGCAAAAACCCTGGGTAGCTGGCCTCTTCCCGGCCGCTGGAGCTGCGTGGTATTTGTCGACAGCTCTGGCATCCCGCTGTCCATTGGCAACCAGGGAACGTACCGCCCTTACAGGCATGAGCAGGGGCAACACCCACGGCTCAATTTTCCACCTCCATTCGTACCGCACGCTCCCCACGTCATCCAAAAGCCCCTCAGGGGGTCCATATCGCCTCCTCCTGTGGAAGAACGTCACCAACAGATCCGTTTGAAGCCGCATCAGGGACTACCACCTCGTTCACGCCCGACCCAAAAAGGTCGGGAACTTACCGGTAAGGTGGACCAGTCGACGAAGACGCTCACGGCCATCTTTGGTCTCTATCTCCCCGACTTTCTCGAAAGTCTGAGTAAAGGTGGGTCGGTGCTGGTGTTCCGACTCCTGGGCGTATTCCGGCGAAAGACAAGACGAGATCAATTGAAAGGTGTTGTGATGGCCCAGAGCGTGCAGATCATTCTGGAGGACGACCTCGAGGGCGGTCCTGCTGATGAGACCGTCCAGTTCGGTGTGGACGGCCGGCACTACGAGATCGACCTCTCGACTGCTAACGCGGAGAAGCTGCGGGAGGCGCTGCGCCCGTTCGTAGCCTCTTCCCGGCGGGCCCAGGGCAAGACCACCCGGGCCACTGGGGCCCGTTCCTCCTCCGGTGGTAATCCGGAGACGGCGAAGATCCGGGCCTGGGCGAAGGAGAACGGCTACGAGGTCTCCGACCGCGGCCGCATCCACCAGTCCGTCAAGGACGCCTACTACGCCGCCCAGTAGGCCCCCACTCCTCCACCCGGACACGCCCCGTCCCGGACACCGGGTACCCACCATCGCGGCCCTGCCACCGCCCACCCACCGGCTCCGGGCGCCGTGAGCACTGGGGGGGGCCACGACGTCGCCGGTGACGCCCGGGAGCTTTCCACCGTCCGCCCGGAGGGGAGTCCTGGCGTGGTCGCCGCCCACCGGCGGACGCGGCCCGGCACCGGAGGTGTCCGCTCTGTTCTCTCAGGAGATCCAGGCGTGCTGGGCCGGGGACCAGAACACGACCCCGACGCTGTGGCCGTCCAGCTGCTCCCGGACCTGCTCATCGGTCAGGGTCGAGGACCCGATCAGCGCCTGGAACTCCTGGCGTGCCGCTGCGGTGCGGGAGACGGCGTAGAAACGGTCGGTCTGGTGGGCGAACATGGCGGTGAGCTCCGCCTCCCCTAGCAGGGCCGTGGCCACCAGCTCCCGGTCGTAGTCGACCTCGAAGAGCTGCCCGCCGATGACCTCCCGGTAGACCAGCCCGGCGCGGGTGAAGTCCCCGATCCACGCCTCCAGGGCTTCCTCCCGTTCCTGGCGCTCCTGCTCGGTGGCGCCGAGGGTCCTCAGCTGTGCTGGGTCCCCGTCGCCTTCGGTGGCCACCGCCACCACGGTGCCGCCCAGCACCAGCTCCACCGACTGCACCGGGTCCGCTCCGGGGTAGGCCTCCTCGGTGGCGGTGTAGGCGCCCAGGACGTAAGGGGCGGTGGCGGGGACGGGTCGCAGTGTGGCCGGCAGCAGGCGGGTGGGAATCGTGGTGTCGCCGACGGTGGGGGTCATCTGTTCTCCTGGGCGGCGGTCGGGTGGCGGACACCGCCCAGTCTCCGCCACCGCAGGGGTGATCCGATGGTGGCAGGGCCCGGGAGACGGCACGTCGCCTCCCACCAGGCGCAGGAGCGCTCAGCACCCGATGACCACGCCGCCTCCGGGACCACGGGGCTTGAGCGGAGCTCGCCCACCTCGGCCGGGCGGGACGGGGCCTGGTTGCGACGTTGCGAACAACTGCCCCCTCACTTCCCACCGCGTCATCTCCACCGCCCCGCCGCACCCGTTCCCCGGTCCCGGGGTGGGGCGTGTGAGACCCTGGCTCGGTCCCCCTCCCCTCCCCCACCGTGGAGTCCCCCTTGAGCGTTGCCGCCCCTGTCGCACCACCCGCCCCGGCCCAGGGCGAGGTCCCGGTCGTGGACTCCTTCGCCGTGGCCGCCCAGCTGCGCATGACCACCACCGGCACCACCGCCCGCCTGATGGTGGCCCTGCCCGAGGACGTAAAGGTCACCCCTGCCATCCTGGTGCCGGCGCTGCTGAGCCTGGGCCGGCAGGTCCTTCTCGACTACCGGCTCACCGCACACGAGCTGCCCGAGGTGGAAGTCACCGCGGTGGAACGGGTGCAGACCGCCCCGGCGACCGCGCGGGCGACCGGCTTCACCGTGGGGGTCACCAACGACCTGGCCGCGAGGCAGTCCTCGGTCGTGGTGGACTCGGACCTTCTGCTGGGCACCGACGACGGAGTGCTGTTGATTGCCGCCACCCTGTCCGCCGGCGCCGAGCACCTGATGGAGACCACCGACCACCCCGCCCACCAGTCCACCCGGGCCAAGCGCCGGGCCCGCCGACGGGGCCCCCGACGCCGCCGCTGACCCCCTACCCGGACGACAGCAGGGGGGTCCGGACTCCACGGCATCCACCACCTGCCCCCTCCCCCACTGCTCCAGTGCGGCCCCTGCCCGGAGGACCCAGGAGCCCGCCGGCGAGACGGGAACAGGCCGCTGGCCGCGCGTCGGGCCTGTCCGGGGGCAGGGCTTTCTGCCAGGCTGGCAGAGCACGGACATCGTGCACGGGCACCTCGCACTCGGCGGGGTGCTCGGTGGTTCGCACAACGAAGTAGGTACTGGTTATGACTACAGGTGTGGTCAAGTGGTTCAACGCCGAGAAGGGCTTCGGCTTCATCAGCCCCGAGGACGGCTCCGCGGATGTGTTCGCGCACTACTCCGCGATCAACTCCGGGGGCTTCCGTTCCCTGGAAGAGAACCAGCGCGTTCAGTTCGAGATCCAACAAGGCCCCAAGGGCCCCCAGGCGGCGAACATCACCGTCTTGTCCTAACTTGTCCTAATCAGACATCGGGATCCCGCCCAGGGATCCGTGGTGTTTTGGCCCAGGGGCTGGGGTACCGCCGGAGTGATCGCCACCCAGCTTTGGGCTGGATGGCGATCACTTTGTCTGCCACGATCTTCCCTGGGCGTTAGCGTCCCATCGGGCGGCCTTGGGGCAGGCCCCTGGCGCCGATTCCGGGGAAGGGCTTGCCTTCGTTGTACTTGGTTTCCAGGCGCTTTACTTCGGCCATCACAGCGTTATTGATGAAATCTGAGAGCGACCGGGTGCCTTCAGCCACCTGGGTGTGCAGGATAGCCCCACGCACTCGAGCGGTATCGGCGGGGTCCTGGTAGAACGAGACCTTCGGCGGGTACTTGCTCTTCTTCTCCCTTGCGGGAGTGGCCGATTCCTCCTCTTTCGACACAGCAACCGGTGCCTGCGGCGCAGGGTCAGCCACCGTCGGCTCTGCCGGCGGTGGGGTGACCGGGGTGCTACCGGCCAGGCTGGACTTGCGCGGTGCGGGCCGGGCCATCAGCGTGCTCCTTCCAGGGTGGTGAGGTAGTCGGCGTAGATGCCGGCCAGCGAGGTGGCCTCGCTGGTGCCCCACTCGTCCAGGCCCCGGGCGGCCTCAGTGGCATCGGCGATCGCGGCGCGCTTGGGCACCGGCGGTGCGAGCACCGTCAAGGACCGGGCAGCGGCGGCCTCTTGAAGCTCCTGGCGCCAGTGCCGACCTGCCACCGTGTGTTCTTCATGCTGGTTGACGATGATCCCGGCCACGGACAGCTCCGGGTTGTAGTAGCGGCGCACGTTGTCGATCGTGGTCAGTAGGTGGGCCAGCCCGTTGGCGCTCCACAGCTTCGACTGGGTGACGACCACGGCCGCGTCAGCTGCAGTGAGCCCGTTGATGGTCAGCTGGTCCAGGCTGGGGGCGCAGTCGATGAGGATCAGGTCGTAGTTTCCGGCCACCTCGGCCAGGGACTCCCGCAACCGACCTTCCCGCCCTGCCCCGGCGACCACGAGCTCGTCGCGGACGAACCCGAGGGTCTCTCCCGTAGTGGGCAGCACGTCCAGGCCTTCCCACACCCCGGGCACGATCACGTCCCGGGCGGTCTCCTCGGCCCGGGAGCTGAGCACGTCGGCCAGTCCTACCTGGTCCTCCGGCACGGGTTCTGCGGCTGCGACACTGGTCAGGTTGCCCTGCGGGTCCAAGTCGACCACTAGCACCCGTTGGCCAGCGGTGATAGCGGCCCGGGCGAGGTGGAACGTGGTCGTGGATTTGCCCACGCCACCTTTCTGGTTGCACAAAGCGAGGATGCGCGTCGTCATAAATAAAACCTCCAATAGGGGTAACAGTACTGTTAGGGGCAAGAGGTCGTCCACCTCGCACCCGATTCAATCGCGGACTGTTCTGGGCCGTTTCCTGTCTGGTGGTCTGCCGCGTCGGCGAGAGATGGCATAGGCAGAAGGGGTGCCGCCAGTTCGGCAGGGATGGGGCGCGCAGAGGAATTGGCTCCTGATCTGACTGCCAGCTGACGCGTTCACCCGGGGCCGCCTCTCCACCCGACATCACGAACGCTGTAGTGGATCCCCTGACTCTTGCCATCGTGCTGAGAACTCAGTCGTTGCAGCACCGGCGACGCCACCTGCAGGCCGTGGGGCCCAAAAATACTTCTAAAAGTACTATTAGAGGTAAGAGAGTGGAGTACGAACCCCAGTCCCTGCCGCGGTCACGGACTCATACACTCGGCGAGAACGAGAGGCTACCTGCCCCGGTGTGAACCGATGGAGTGGCACCCTGGAGCGGGAGGGATGAAACCAATGAGGATTTTAATTGCCGGTGCTGGCGCGACCGGCGGGTACTTCGGGGCGCGGTTGGCCCAGGCTGGCCGCGATGTGACCTTCCTGGTGCGCCACCGGCGTGCCGAGCAACTGCGCGATGGACTGCGTCTGATCGGACTGGACGGTGAGGAAACGGTGCCTGTGCGCACCGTCGCTGCCGAAGAGCTCGAGGACACCTATGACTTGATCGTCGTGGCGGTCAAGGCCGGAGCCTTGGCCACGGTGATCGAGCAGATCACCCCGGCCGTGGGCGGCGACACGATGATCCTGCCCTTCCTCAACGGCATGGCCCACATGGGCGCGCTCAACGACCGCTTCGGTCCCGAGCGGGTGCTGGGTGGGATCATACGGGTGGTCACCACCGTGACCGACGACGGGGCAATCGCACAGATGCACCCGATCGCTACCATGACACTGGGGCCCCAGTCCGGCCCCCTCACCGAGCGACTCACCCGGATCCACCAGGAACTGTCGGTGCCTGGCTACCAGAGCGAACTCGTCGAGAACGTGGTGGCAACCATGTGGCACAAGTGGGTGTTCATCACCGCCGCCGGGACCATCACCTGCTTGATGCGCGGATCCATCGGCGACATCCTCGCCGCCGGCGGGGAATCATTCATCCGGCAGGTCATCACTGAGACAGAGCAGGTCGCCGCAGCCGCCGGGCACCCGGTCACCGACACCGCCCACCGCGAGGCCCAAGGAATGCTCACCGAGCAGGGCTCGGCATTCACCTCTTCTCTCTACCGCGACGTCACCGCCGGGCTGCCCCACGAAGGCGAGCACCTGCTCGGGGCGTTCGTCGCCACCGCCGCAGAACACGGCGTGGATACCCCGCTCATCGGCCTGGCCCTACTCCAGTTGCGCACCCACGACCACGCCACCGCCTAAAAGTTCGTTTCATAATGCGGTGAGGTTTCGGTGGCAGATCAGCGCGCAGGCCAGCTGCAGCAGTCC
>NZ_BMEQ01000044.1 GCF_014636775.1 Kocuria dechangensis | reverse complement strand
GGTGGGACGAGCACCGCCGTCTGCTACCTCCGGTGAGGAACGGCATTAGGTCGTTAGTTGCGGCGATAGCCCTGGAGCACGGACTGGCGCCAGCGTGCTGTCCAGGTTGGTGCCAGGGCTTGGCCGTTGTCGGGACCGGCCGTCGCATGTGAGCAATCGAACGGTCTTCTGACTGGGTGGTTCACCGGCCCGCGGGGTACACCGGAAGATGCGGCCGACCCTGCGACCCAGCGCCCCTTTCGCCGGCGCCGCCTCCACGTCTGGCTCACCGCCCGCCTCGTGCGCATGCCCTTCCCTGCCCATTGGAGCCCCTCTTTGCGACTGCAGCCGTTCTTCGATGATCACCGCCCCACGGCCACTGGCACCCCGGTACGGGTTTTCCCCGCGGTCGCGGCCACCCCGCGTCTGCCCGAGCCGGGCCGGTGGACCAATCCGATCCTCACCCTGTTCGTCACGATGGTGGTCTCGGTCGGCCTCCCCTGGATTCCGTGGCTGCCGGTGTTCACTGGCCTGGTGGTCATGGCACTCGGGGTCACCCTGTCGGTCCTGTGCACGATCAGCTACCTCTCCTGGCCCGACAGTCGTGAGGAGGCTTCGGTCGAAGGGGCGTGGGTGGCCCGCCAGTCCGGCTACCGGGCCGACGTCCACGGCGCGCAGCTGCGCTGGATGGACGAGCAGGGATCCGTCAAGACCGGCCACATCATCCGTGGTCCCGAGGGCTGGGACCTGGTGCTCACCGACCCAGCGCACGTGGCCACCGCGGCCACGCTGCGGGCCGCCTTCCAACAGTCCCGCCCGGCCGTCGGTGACGACGAGCTGCTGCGGGATCTGTCGGTCTACGACCGGGCCTTCGGCGTGGAGATCACCGAGAACACCACTCTCGACGGGGAGGTCGCCTGATGGGCGAGGACACGTTGAAGCAGATCGCTTACCTGGCCGCAGCACTGAAAGCACCCCGGATCGCTCGGACCGCCGCGAGGCTGGCCGACCAGGCCCGGGCAGGCGGGTGGTCCCACGAGGACTATCTCGCCGCGGTCCTCGACCGCGAGGTCGCCGCCCGCAACGCTTCCGGGGCGCAGCTGCGGATCCGCGCCGCAGGATTTCCTGCCCCCAAGACCGTCGAGGAGTTCGTCTTCGATCACCAGCCCGGCATCCGCCGTGAGGATCTGGCACCCCTGCTGGCCGGTCATTACCTCGCCGAGGCCCGCAACGTCGTGTTGCTGGGCCCACCCGGCACCGGAAAAACGCACCTGGCCATCGCCTTGGGCGTCGCCGCCTGCCACACCGGCCACCGGGTGCTCTTCGGCACCGCCAGCCAGTGGATCGATCGCCTGCACCGCGCGCACACCCAGGACCGGCTGGCCGCTGAGCTGGCCAAGCTCAAACGCTACGGACTGATCATCGTCGACGAGGTCGGCTACCTGCCCTTCGAACAAAACGCAGCGAACCTGTTCTTCCAGCTCGTGTCCTCCCGCTACGAACACGCCTCGCTGATCCTCACGAGCAACCTGCCCTTCGCCCGCTGGGGCGAGGTCTTCGGCGACCAAACCGTCGCCGCCGCGATGATCGACCGCGTCGTTCACCACGCCGAGGTCCACACCCTCAAAGGCGCCAGCTACCGGCTCAAACACCTCGGAACTGACACGCTCCCTAGCGTCGCCATCACCAAGCAGACAAACTAACCACAACCACGTGGCCCACTATTCGACGAGCACCACCGGCCCACAATTCCAAGAGCGCTGACACTGCGAGGTAGAGACACGCTCCGGGGCCCCGGCATCTCGTAGCCGGTCGGCAGCCCGAAGGTCTCCAGATCGCCAGCAGGAGCCGGGCCCACCAGCATGAACTCGTGCGTAGGCGGGCATTATCTCCATAATCGCCGTCCTGCCGCCCACCGCATACGACTCGGTGCCCCCTGCGTATCCCGTTCGGCCTCGGCGTCACGGCACCTCCAGGCCCGGACGGTCATGCCACGGCCCCACCGGGCCCAGCCGCCTCCGATGCTGAGCAGGCTGTCCCGAGGTGTTCCTCCGTTGTCTGCCGTCGCGGACCACGCCGAGGGGAGCCTCGCCCAGGAGCCGGACTTCGGGCCCGCTCATGGCCGGTCTCCTTGTCTGCTCAGGCGGAGGTGCGGTGGTGCACGATCCCGAGTTGTTCTTCCATTTCCTCCAGCGGCACGCCCTTGGTCTCAGGCATCACCTTCAGGACCCAGATCAGCTGCCCGATCATGCAGACGAAGAAGATCAGGAAGGCCCAGCCGCCACCCAGGGCCACGATGACCGGGGGGAACGCATAGGAGGTGAGGGCTGCGAACACCCAGTGGGTCAGGCTGCCCAGCGACTGACCGCGGCCACGGATGCGGTTGGGGAAGATCTCGGAGATGAACACCCAGATCACCGCGCCCTGACCGAAGGCGTGAGCGGCGATGAACACCAGCAATCCGATGAGCACCAGGACGCTGGAGGCCGGTGTGAAGACGGGCTCGTAGTAGAACATCACCCCGGAGAGGAAGCCGAGACTGATCAGGTACCCGATCGAGCCGACCAGCATGAGCCGGCGCCGGCCGAACCGGTCGATGACCGACAGCGCGGCCATCGTGGCGACCAGGTTCATCAGGCCCACTCCCACGCTCATCAAGAAGGCGGCGTTGGTGGAGGCACCGGCCCGGGTGAGCACCTCGGGGGCGTAGTACAGAATCGCGTTGATGCCCGAGAGCTGGTTGAACGCGGCGATCGCCACCGCCAGCAGGATGACCCGGCGGTGCTGGGCGGTGAAGAAGCGGACGCTAGGGGCGTTCTCCGCCGCGGCCAGCGAGGCGCGGATCTCACTGACCTCCAGGTCGAACTCGGCCTCGGTGGCGCACAGCCGGCGGGCGATCTCCACGCCCTTGCGGTCCTGACCATTACTCATCAGCCAGCGCGGGGTCTCGGGCACGGTGAGCAACAACAGCAGGAAGACGATGGCCGGAAGCGCCATCACCCCGAACATCCACCGCCAAGCGACCTCGACCGGCAGGGCGATCCGGATCAAGTAGTTGGACAGATACGCCAGCAAGATCCCAAGCACGATGTTGAACTGGACCAGGCCCACCAGACGCCCTCGGTGGGCGGCCGGGGAGATCTCGGCGGTGTAGATCGGGGCGCACACGCTGGCCATGCCCACCCCGATGCCTCCGAGGAAGCGGAAGATCATGAACAGGATGTGGTCAGTGGTCACCGCCGAGCCCACGGCGCCGACCACGTACAGCGCGCCGATGAAGAAGAGCATCTTCTTGCGCCCGTACCTGTCCGCCGGCGCTCCGGCGGTGAGGGCGCCCACGATGGTGCCGATGAGCGCCACGGCCACGGTGAACCCGAGGCCACCGGCGCTGAGGTTGAACTCCTGCGTCAGCGACTCGGTGGTGCCCGAGATCACGGCGGTGTCGAAACCGAAGATCAAGCCGCCCAGCGAGGCGACGATAGCGCTGCGAATCACGAGAGGTCGCATGGCATGTCCAAAAGGTGAGGAGGCCGTACCCCTGCGCCCTGGCCCAGGGGTCAACCGGAGGCGGTAGTCCCGTTGATCGACGTATCCGTCGAGGCTCTCGAGGTCATCCTCGCTGAGGACGAGTACTCGACATCATGCGAGGGCGCCGGCCAGGGCGGCGATCCTCGTCGCGGTGGTCCGCCAAGCGAACCATCTGTGCTGCCCGGCGCCGTGCACAGTACCGTCGGTCCTGACAAGGTCGATGGTGCGGAAAACGAAAACAGGCTCGTCCACGACACTGCGGTCCCAGCCGCGGCCCCGTTCCCCTCCCGTCTTTGACGGGATCTTATACCCGCGTGACCAGGGCCTGGGCTGTGAATGCGTCCGTCATCCCAATGTTGCGGATGTGCCTTCTGATGAACCTGTTCCTGATCCATGGTGCCTCGCGGCCATCGCCACATCCCGGGCGACCGGGCAGCCGGCTCCCCCGCTCTCGATGAGCCGCAGGCACTGCGGATCTGGAAGTCGGTGAAGGTTGGGCGGTGCCCGCACAGGTCCTTGCCGGCAGCCCGGCGCTTGGTCACGGAGTCGGTGATCCGCTCCCGCTTGATCTCCAGCTCAATGCGGGCCAGGGCCTCCATCACGGTGAAGACCATCGAGCCCATCGGGGTGTGGGTGTCCACGTCTCCCCCACCCAGGTTCAGCACCCGCAACCCCGCGCCCCTGCCCCGCAGCTGCTCTGCGAAGGCCAGCACGTTCTGCGTCGAGCGCCCCAGACGGTCCAGCGTGGTGAGGAGCTGCTCAAACACACTGGAGGCAGTTTGAGACGAGTTCCAGCAAATGCACAAACTTCCGCCGCTTCCCATCTTCCAACGGGTCTTGTGTCCGGTTCTGTGGCGGGGCCTTCTGGAATAGGGGGTTGACCAGCGGTGTTGTGGCGGGGAATCCACCACCCCATCCTTTGAAGGAGTACGCGCCTCACCATGGCCACCACCGATTACGACGCTCCGCGCACCCGGGTCGAGGACGAGCCGGCCAACGAGTCCCTGGAAGCGCTCCGGACCCGGGCCAGCACGACCTCCCAGGACCCGGTGGCCCATCTCGAGGCCGCCGACACGGCCGAGGGCATCGACCTGCCCGGTGCAGACCTCTCCCACGAGGAGCTCATCGTGGCGGTGATCCCGGAGCGGGTCGACGAGTTCACCTGCGCCTCCTGCTTCTTGGTCGGCGACCGTTCCCAGCTCGCCCGCCAGAAAGGCGAGGTGAAGTACTGCACCGACTGCGAGAGCTGAGCCCCTCAGATCTGCAACAGGTGAACGGTTCGGGCCCGTGCAGCGTGTTCCGCGAGAAGGGAACGTTGCCCACCGCCGCGTCGAAGACCCCACCGGGCATCCGGGTGTCCGCGAACGACTCCGTGCGGATCGTGGCCTCCGGGTAAATGGCCTGGGAGATGGCCGCGGTCACCGGGTCCAGCTCCACCCCGGTCATCTGCGCCCCGTCCGGGGCCAATCCGATGAAGGTGCCGGCATCGGAGCCGGGCTCCAGCACCCGCCCACCCTGGAAGCCCAGCCGCTCCAGGGCGCCCCAGACCTCGGTGGCGATCGCCGGATCGGTGTAGTGGGCATTGATCACCGTCCGGCGCGCGGCCGCGTACTCGGTCTCATCCAGCAGCTCGCGCAGCTCCACCCGGTCGGGCTCATACTCGGTGCGGGACTCGTCGAAAATCTCCGCGACCCCACTGGCACCCCAGGCCCCCCAGCGGGCCAAGGTCGTGCGCTCAAGTTCAGTGGCGGACCGCTCCTCGGCCTGCAGGCTGCGCAGCACACGCAGTGCGGCGAGGTTGGCCGGGAAGCGTGCCTGGGCCCCGGATGGGGCCAACTCGTCCTGGGCCCGGGGGACGAAACGCCCCAGCCCCTCAGACTCAGCAGCAGCCGGGATTACGCCTGTTCGGCGTCCTGCCGGGCCATCTCGTCCCAGTACTCCCGGTCCTCCCGGTTCAGCTGCTCCACGACCCGCAGCATCTGAACCACCCCGGACTCCTCCTCGTCCTCCTCCGGTTCCTGCTGCACCGACGGATCCGGAGTCAGCATCTCGGCCCGCACGATCTCCTCGGCCTGCATCTTCGACGCGTTCAGCCGCCCCACCTTCTCCAGGTAGGTCTCCCCCATTGGGTCCGGGCCGGCCAGCTCCATCATCAGCTCGCCCACCCGCTGAGCCGCCTCCTCCCCCAGCGCCTCGAACCACTGAATCGGGTCCGGGATCAGGGCGTACTCCGCGGGCGCGGTCGTCTTCCACGCGTCCTGTGCGAACTTGCCGTACGTGTTCATTACGAACCTCCTCAGGTTCCGGGAAGAGATATGCATCGAGGCTCAGCTGTCCCTCGACATGATTCCGTGCGCGCGCTCTGGACATTGGGGGGCTCCATCGGTCAACCGGCGAAATCCCCTTCACCGTATCCAGCCGCCACGGCCAGATCAGGGCTCCAACACCACCAAACCAACGCCTTTCCGGCAGAAGACCCCGAACATCACGCGGTCTCATACACGAGCTAACCCTCATTTTGTTGACATGTCAAGTAAATGAGGGTTAGGTCCAGTGAAGTGGTGCTCTCCAACATGCCGCACACATTTTTGTGGAGACGGCGTGTGGGCCGAAGCCCCGGCTGTTACCCGACGATGAAGGTAAGGGCGGTTGGCCCCAGCACGGCGATGAACAGTACCGGCAAAACTAAGAGCATCAGCGGGATGAGGATTTTCGTGGGGATTTTTTGAGCCGCCTCTTCGGCTCGTTGCCGGCGCTTGATCCGCATCTCATCGGCCTGCGTGCGTAGCACCGAGGAGATCGAGATGCCGTAGGCGTCGGCCTGGATAACGGCACGGGTAAAGCTGCGTAAGTCTGGCACATCGGCGCGTTGCTCCAAGGCCAGGTAGGCGTCGCGACGGGGGATGCCGACTCGCATTTCTTGCAGGGTGCGCACCAGCTCTTCCGCCAACGGCCCCTTGCCGTTGTGCCCGGCCCTCGACATGGCTGATTCGAAGCCCAGCCCGGCCTCCACGGCGATCATCATTTGGTCCAGGGTGTCGGCCAGTTCCAAACCGATCTCTTTCTGCCGCTCGGTGCCCTTCGAGTACAGCAGGAGATCGGGAACGAAATAGGCCAGCGGAATGAGCAGGATCACCATTAGGAGGATTATTTTGTTAGACCCGGAAAGGACAAGCATCATCAGCCCGACCACGGCCACGGTGCCCAACGCGATGACCTTGAACGCCATGATTCGGGTCAGCGGCCACTTCGCTGGCCGACCCGCCTTCGCGTATAGGGTTTCGAGCCGCTCGGCACCCTTGGCGGTGATGAACTTCCGGGCCCAACCGAAGTTGGTGGCGGAGCGGACCTGTTCCGTCTCGGAGTCGGTCAGGCCCTGCTTGAGGTTCTGTCGCACAATGCGGTCCCCGCCCCAGCGGGTGCTGACGATTAGCCAGATGGCCACTGCTGCGGCGCCGATGAGGCAGAAGAGCGCGAGTGGGATGGTCGAGGGCATGGGGTGGGTCCTTCGAGGTCCGAGGGAGAGGTGAGGGGTGGGGTGAGACGGGTGTCAGAACCTGATTTTGACGATCTTCGCCATCCAGAAACCGCCGATCACAAACATCACCAGTGCGAGAGCGATGAGGCCGTAGCCCCATAAACCGCTGGTGAGGAACTTGCCGATGTAGTCGGGATTGATGAGCGAGAGGATCCCGGCAATCAGCACGGGCAGGGCCATGAGAATGTATGCCGACATCTTGCCCTCGGCCGATAGCGTCTTGACCTGTCGCTTGATCTGGTTGCGTTCGCGGATGGTGGCCCCGACCCGGTCGAGCACCTCGGCCAGGTCACCGCCGACCTCACGGTGGATGCCGATGGCTTGGGCCACCCAGGAGAAGTCCTCGCTCTCCATCCGTTCAGCGGTCATCTCCATTGCCTCGTCGAGTCCGCGGCCGATCCGGGTCTCGTTGACCACCCGTGCCAGCTCCTCGGACGTCGGGGCCTCGGACTCCTTGGCGACCGCGTCCACGGCCCGCAGTAGAGAGTGTCCGGCGCGCAGAGATCCGGCGAACAGTTGCAGGGTGTTGTCCAGCTGGTCGCCGAACTTCTTCTTGCGCCGTCCCACCAGGAATCCGAGGCCGAACTTGGCCGCCAAGGGGCTCGCCACGAGGAACAGAATGCCCAGAACGGGGCCACCGAGGACGAGCCCGAAGAGGGCGCCGACCACTCCGCCGACCGCCACGAGCACCAAAAAGTCTGCCGGAGCGACGCGCACGCCGGCCAGATCAAGGGCGGTGGCGATCCTGCGGGTCCACCCGTAGCGCTCCAGGGTGACGGCGATCGCCTCGGTGGTGATGCCGGTGAGTTTGCTCAGCTGAGACCGCCGGGCGTCGGCGGCCGTGACCGGCGGGCGCCGCCGGTCCATCGGCAGACGCGGGCGGCGCGAGCTGGCGACGAGGAAGAGACCCGTCAGCCCTGCGGCGAGCAGCATCCCCACCCCGGCGAGCAATCCGCCCATCAGCGACCACCCCGGGGGTCGAACACCGAGGGGGAGAGCCGGATGCCGTGGTCCTCGAACTTGTCGACGAACTTCGGACGGACGCCGGTGGTCTTGGTCGTGCCCAGGAAGCGGCCGTTTCGGTCCACCCCGGCGGAGTAGTCGAAGAGGAAGGCGTCCTGAAGGGTGACGGTCTCCCCCTCCATGCCCTGGATCTCGGTGACATGGGTGACGCGGCGGGAGCCGTCCCGGAGGCGGGACAGCTGGACGACCACGTCGATGGCCGAGGCGATCTGCTCGCGCACGGCCTTCAGCGGCAGGTCCATCCCGGCCATCAGTACCAGGGTCTCCAGGCGCGAGATCACGTCGCGCGGGGAGTTGGCGTGGATGGTCGACAGGGACCCGTCGTGGCCGGTGTTCATCGCCTGGAGCATGTCCAGCGCCTCGCCACCACGGCACTCACCGACGACGATGCGGTCCGGGCGCATCCGCAGGGAGTTCTTGAGCAGGTCACGGATGGAGATCTCGCCCTTGCCCTCGATGTTGGCCGGACGGGACTCCAGGCGCACCACGTGCTCCTGCTGGAGCTGGAGTTCCACGGCGTCCTCGATGGTCACGATCCGCTCTCCGTGGGGGATGAAGGAGGACATGACGTTGAGCATCGTGGTCTTGCCCGTGCCGGTGCCCCCTGCGACGAGGATGTTCAGGTGGGCTTCCACGCACGCCTGCAGCAACTCGGCCATCTGCGGGGTGATGGAGCCGAAGCGGATGAGGTCGTCCACCTTCAGCGGGTCCTTGGCGAACTTGCGGATGGTCAGCGAGGAGCCGTTGACCGCCAGTGGCGGGATCACGGCGTTCACGCGCGATCCGTCGGGCAGGCGGGCGTCGACCAATGGGGAGGACTCGTCGATGCGCCGCCCGACCTGCGTGACGATCCGCTCGATGACGTTGCGCAGTTGCTCCTCGGAGGTGAAGGTGGACCCGGAGAGCGTGACCTTGCCGTTCTGTTCCATGAAGATCTGGTCGGGGCCGTTGACCATGATCTCGGTGACGGTCTCGTCGTCCAGCAGTGCCTGGAGGGGGCCGTAGCCGAGCACGTCGTCGCTGATCTGACGGATCAGCCGGTCCCGCTCCTCGGTGGACATCGGGACCTGCTCGGCCTTGACGATGTCTACCAGCTGCTCCCGAGCGTAGGCCCGCAGGTCGGCCTCGGAGAGGCTGGAGTCCGAGCCCCGCGAGCCGATCCGGATCATCAGCTCGTCCTTGACCCTGCGCTTGAGCCCCGCCAGGGCATCGGGAACCACCGGGGAGGCGGCGCGTGCGGTCTCCGGGGAAGAGACCGCGGGCCCCGTATGAGCCGGTTCCGGGGCGGGGGGTGCGACCTCCAGCGGAGCGGATTCCGGTGAGCCGTGGGTGACGGCCTCGACGAGGGCTTCGCCGCGGACGAGGGCGAGGCGGTCCGAAAGCTTCACGCACCCACCGCCTTCCGGTGGTTGCCCTTGCGAGGAGCCGTGTAGTCCGGGTCGAACATCCCGACCAGCTCCCGCAGCTTCTTGGAGGCCTTGTCCTTCGGGGAGTGCAGCAGAAGCGGTTCCCCGCGGTTGGTCGCGTAGCCGGCCATCTTGGAGCGGGGGATCACCAGGTCCACGTGATGCTTGATGGTGGCCTCGATGTCCTGGACGGAGAGTCCGTTGTTGCGGTCGGCGGCGTTGACCACGACCTTCACCTCCTGGGGAACGAGTCCGAGTTCGTTGAGCAGGTCCATCTGCTTGCGCATCCCGCGCACTCCGGGCACGTCCATGCCGGTGACGAACACCACATCGGTGGCCGATTCCAGTGCCGCCAGGGAGTGCTCCCCCATCCCGGGAGCGGTGTCGACCACGATGTACTGGAACTGACCGGTGAGCTGGTCGAGCAGGTGGGTGACCTGGGCGGCATTGATCCGTTCGCCCTCGATCGGGTTGGACGGAGTGCACAGGGCGTAGATCGACGCCGGGTGGACGCTCAGGAACGTCTTGAGCACCAGGGCGTCCTGGCTGGCCGGCCCGGTGGTGGCGTCGGTCAGATTGTGCTCCGGGGCCAGGCGCAGGGCCGCGGCGACGTCACCGAACTGGACATCCAGGTCCACGATGATCGTGTTCATCGGGGCAATGCTGCCCAAGCCCACCGCCAGGTTCGCGGCGAGGGTGGTCTTCCCGACGCCGCCCTTGGGAGAGGTCACCACGATGACGCGGCTGTCAGGACGCGAGGAGGAGTGCCCGTTCGCGTAGGTGCCGGCGGAGGAGGCACCGGCGCCGGGCAGGGCACGGCGGCGGGAGTCAGCGGCATCGGTGGCACGGGTGAGGACCACTCGCAGCGTCACTTCGTCGGCGGTCACGGCCACCACGTCGCGGAACCCGGCGCGCATCGCGGCCAGAGCCAGGGCCGGGTCGTCCGGTCCGACGAGGACGAGGCTGACCTCGGGCCGCTGGACGTCGAAGACAGCTCCCAATGACAGGGCGTCCTCCACCGCCACGCCGGGGCCCAGCAAGACCACGGAGGGGACCTCCCCGATCGAGCGGCCCAGCAGCTCGTCGGGGGTGCCGGGCAGGGAGGCGTTGAACACGGTCTGGACGTCGCCGGGGATCCGTCCCTCAACCGCGGCCCGGAAGCGGCGATCGTAGGCGGTATCGGGAGTGACCAGCAGGAAGCGACTCACTTGAAGTCCTCCATCCGGGCGCCGTTGTTGTTCTCCTCGGCGTCGTCGGGCTCGTGGGAGAGCCAGATGGAACCGAACTCGGCGGAGAAGATGATCTCCTCGGCAGTGTCAGCCTTCACGGCCAGGGTGACGAGCATGCCGCCTTCAGGCACCGGAGGGGCCGATCCAGCCACGGGCTCCTCCCCCTCGGCGGGGGCCTCGGCGGCTGCGGCACCTTGCACGGAGGTGACAAGCACCTTGTGAAGCTTCATGTCGGTGCGATCGGGCTCGGGGAAAGAGGCGAAGAACCCGACGGTGTCACCGGCCTTGAGCTGGCCACCCACCACACGAGCGGCGTCGAGCTGGACGGTGACCTCCTGCAATCCCTTGGGCACCGGAATGGTGCCAGGTGCCTCCAGAACCTGCGGATCGACCAGGCGCGAGGAAAGCACCTGCTCCCCGGGCTTCAAATCCACGCCGGCGACCTTGCCCTTGTACTCGGACAGGGAAGTCACAGCATCCTCAGGCACCGTGACCGCGGGCACGGTCTGCAGCTTGAGGGACTCGCCAAGCTCCTCGACAGGGGTGCCCTCAGCGATCGGGACGGTGACAAGGTAGACCTCCCGTGGTTGTTGGTTCTGCAGGGCTCGAGCGTCCGCGGAACTGATGTGGCTGCTGACGAGCACGATGCCGGCGATGGACAGGATGACCATGACAGCAGCAGCGATGATTCTGATCTTCACAGGGGTTCTTCCAGGTCTCAGAGACAGGGGGCGATGGTGCGGCAGATGTTCCGGCCGAGTGGCGGAACGAGGCAATCGGCTCGATGCTCATATAGGGGTGAGATCGCACGGCAGCGGGGACACCGGCGTGCAGGGTTATTCCTTGATGCCCACGACGGCGGCCCCGTAGTTGGGCCCACCAGAGGTGAACGCTTCATCGAGGCTGGCGAAGCGCACGAACTCGCCGATGATCCCGGTACAGGGATTGCTGCAGGTCGCCCCGCTGTAACGAGTGTTGTCGTAAGGAGTGATGCCGGGGAATCGCCAGCCGAGCAGTTTGAACGCCACCCACCCCTCGATCTTGTACCATCCCGTGTTGCCAGTGCTGCCCAGGTCTTTGTACAGCGGCAGCAGCACGGTCTGCCCCACGTGTTTATTCAGCACGCTCACGCACTGGCTGGGAAGATCATTACCGGGGTCGGAGTATGCAGTCTGGCCGACTTGGACGGTGGCAGTACACGTGGTCGACGGGACGTCGATAAAACCAAAACCGCCAGGAATATTGGCGCCCGAAGAACTCTTGAGGGGGCATCCGACTGAGGGAGGACTCTTCTTGGTGCCGGTGACGCTGTGAAGCTGGAGAAGCTGGGGGCCGGCGTTGAGATGGAAGTCGCACGGGGAGATGACGATGGGCAGGACCGCCGGGCCCTTGTTGGGCCGGTACCACTCAGCCATCGCAGTCGCCCCGACCTCGATCTCCTCCACACCTGAGCCGACGCCGAAGTTCAAGGCCAACGGGCCCTCGCCGTCGGAGTCCAGGGCATGGGTGGTGACACGCACGGTGTTGCCCACGATGGAGGGCTGGTCCACGTCCACCATGCCGTCACGGACGGTACCGGTGGCGTACTTGCGGGCTTCGGCCAGGGCGAGGGTCTTGTCAGTGGTGTTGTCACGGCTGCAGTCCAGGCCGTCTTCCTGGGCGACGCATTTCTGCGCCACGGCCAGGGCGGCCGCGTCGGCGCTGGACTGCAGCTCAGCACGTTCGGAATACATCAGGCCGAAATCCAGGGCCAGAGCGACGAAACCGAGCATGACGACCAGGCACAGAGCGACGATGACAGTGACAGCGCCGCGCTCATTCTTGTCGTGGTGGATAATTAGTGACCGCTCGAGGCGGTGAGTCAGCCGCCGCATCGCATGGCCGCCTTTCCTTCCAGATCTATGTCGTCGAAGAACCCGGTGATGGTGTCCAACTCGTATTCGATGGTCACGGTGATCATTGAACCCGCTACACACGCAGGGGAAGCCGGTGGGGCAGAAGGGGCAGCCTTGAAATCGGTGACGTCGAGATTCAAGGTGGGAGCTGCCAAGCGGCCGGTGTTCACGGCGGTGCTCCAGTTGTTGGAGACTGCCATGGTGCGGGCGGTTTCGCGGGCGGCGTGAGTGAGGCTGATCTGGGCGTTGTAGCCCCGGCCGAACTCGATCACTCCCATGATGATCAGGAGCAGGAACGGCAGGATCAGGGCGAACTCCACAGCAGCAGCACCGCGTTCAGAGCGCCAAGGGTTCATCGGTCGCGTCCTCCGGTCGGAAAAACGGGCAGGGTCACGGGGTGGTGCAGGCGGTGCGGCAGGCTGAGTGGGAGGAGCGTGGACGGCGAAGCGCCGCGACGCCCCGGAGGGACGCCGCGGCGCTTCGGGTGGTGACCGGCCGGTGTTACGGGGTCACGTCCATCTCGTTGGAGACGTCGGTGAAGGTGGCCTGGAGCGCCGGGCCGAGGATGACGAAGGCGGCGATCAGGGCCACGGCCATGAGACCGATGATCAGGCCGTACTCGACGGCGGTGGCGCCCTTGGCCTCGTGGGCGAGGCGATCCTTGGCGTCGGTGAAGAGGTTCTGGATGAAGACGAGCATGGGCAGCATGAGGAGTCCTTCGGGTCAGGGTGCGTGGTGCAGAGGGACGGGTCGAGTGGGATCACGTTCTCTTGGGCAACGCCCTCGCTACGGTGGTTACCGACCCGTTTAAAGAATATGCATACCCATGTGCTATAGCAATACCATGCAAAAACATCGTCACATATCTGACGTAATCCTGCTCACCCCACGTTGACCAGGGAAAACACTGTAAAAACACCGGTCAGCATGGCAGGCCCGAAGGCTACTTCCGTGTCCCTATTTGTGGGGTGGAGGACCAGCATGCAGGCGGCAATGATCGCGCCGATCGCCGGGCCGGCCGCAGCCCCCAGGATCCAGGGTCCCCATCCCAGGGACCCGAGGTACAGGCCGGCCACCGAAGCGAGCTTTACATCACCCATGCCCATCCCGGACGGGGAAATCAGGGCCAGGGTCAGGTAAAGGAGGAACAGAGCGGCCGAACCGGCCAGGGCTCGGCTCACCACCCAGGGGTCCCCGGCGGCGAGCCCGTGGGCGGAGATCGTGAGGATGCCGACCAGCAGGGCGGGGCCCACCAGGGCGTCGGGCAGTAGGTGGTGACGGATGTCAACGACCACGAGCACCATGGTGAACCCTCCTAGGGCTAGCCATGCCGGGAGGGCAGCGGCAGACTCCGTCAGTAGCGCTACGGCGGCGAACAGCAGCGCTGCGGCTGCCGCCATCCCCGCCGTCGTCCCTGTCCGTCCGACCTCCGCGTCAGATAAGGGACCACGATGGGTGAGAGGAGAAGGGTCGAAGCTCGCCAGTGACCGGGCACCGACGAGTCCGGCCAACGCTCCGAGCCCGGCGCAAACCATGATCATCGGACGGCACCGGCGGCATGCGTGGGCCTGTGCGTGGAGCGAAACATCCGCCCCGGTCCCGTCCGCCCCGATGCCTTCCACCACGGCAGGCGGGATTCAGTCACCGTGACTCCTCATCGGCGTGGGCGGCCACCAGGGCCAGGACCTTCGGGTCCGCCCTGGCCCGCTGGATGTGCTGATTCATCCAGGTGTAGAGCTCGTGCTCGACCCCGACGGAGCGGGGCAGGCGGCCGTGGGCGGCCACGAACTGCTCCAGCTGGCTCACCCGGCGGGCGTGGGCCGAGGGATGCCCCAGTTCGGCGAGAATCTGCAGCACTTCCGGCTCTGGGTCCCGGGCTCGGTCAGCTCGGTGCAACCAGCGGTAGAGAGACAGCTCCTCCTGATTCCCGTAATGCCGCGGGGCCCGGCCATGGGTCGTGACGAAGGTGCGCAACTGCTCGATCCGCCGTGCCGCGTCCGGGGAGAGGCCGCGCTGACGCGGCTGATCGGTAATCAACCCGTAGGGTTCGAGAATTTCCCGCACCGGCTCAGCCAGCTCCGGGTGGGCCAGCGCTGCAGCGGCCCACCGGGCCAGGGAGCTTTCTTCCGGGCGGGTGCGTGTCAGTTTCGGGCGACGCCCGAGGGAAGTCACGAACGCGCGCAACTGCTCCAGCCGCCGATCGGCGTCAGTGCCCATCGTGGGGGTATCGGTTTTATAGCGTCCCACGATTTCCAGTACCCGCTCGTGCGCCCCGTGCCGGTTGCGATGGGCTGCCAGCCAAATGGCTAACGACGCTTCCTGCTCATCCTCGGCACCGGTGTTCGGGAGTCGGCCATGGTCAGCGACGAACTGCTCGAGCTCAGCCAACCGGGTCCCGGTGCGCACGGTCGGCTCACGGGTGAATCTCCCCAGCCGTTCCACGAGCTCCACGACGACCGGGTCCGGGTGGGGGCGCTTGAGGTGGCGTTGAACCCACCGTCTCAGCTCCTGCTCCTGCACGTCTCCGGATCGATGGCTCGGCAGCCGCCCCTGGGCATTGATGAAAGCCACTAGCTCCTTGCGGCGGCGTTCGGTCAGCTGAGCAGTGGCGTCGGCACCGTAGCCACCACCGTCGGTGATGATCTGCAGTACCACGGGATGCGGGCTGTTGGAACGACTGTGCTTGTATGACCACTCTGCCAGTGCACGCTCCTGATCCTCCTTTGCCCGTCGAGCGGGGAGCCTCCCATGGGTGCTCACGAAGGCCGCTAGCTGCTCGGCGCGACCGCGGGTAGTCGCGGGCATCTTGTCGTCGAAGGTGTAGCCGTGCCCAGGAAGATCAGAGGAATCGGGGGTGAAAGACATGAGGTGGTGCGCGGTCCGCCTCGCGCCGAGGTGGGCCGCCGGTCCTTTCTCGTCTAGAGCGTGGGGAAGCGCACAAGGGGGCGTTGTATACCGAATATGGGACACCGCGCCAGGTGATGGCCAGAAGAGCCGGATGTACGCCAAAGACTTTGGGGTTCCAGTCCAGCAGTATTCCCTCCACGGGACCGCTCTCGCGGAGGAAACGCCGAGTCTGGCCGAGCAGGGTTGCGCACTGTCACTGCCATAGTCCCGTTGCATCCCCAACCAGCCTGCGGTGACACGGGCACCGGGGAAGATAAGGGTGAGCTGCCGCCGGGCTCCTCGCTCAGGGAGTCAGGTCTTGTTGAGGATGCACGGGTCCGACGGGAATCCTTCCGGGTGAGGTTAAGCGTTGAGGGTATCGACGGTGGCGACCTTCTACCCGATATCGGCGATGTCGGCCAGTCTGGGCCGGGACCGGTTCAGGGCTTCGAGACCCGTGTAACGGCGGTCCTCGGCCCACCCGTCGTGCTGTGCTGTCAGCGCTGCCCTACCCACCTTGGAAAGAGCGGTGAAGGCCAGAATGTCGGGCCACACCTCATGCAGGTGGGAGTGCACGGTCGGGCCCTGGGGCTCCGCGGTCTCCAGGAGCATTCCGGGCGAGACAGTCCCTCCTTACAGCTCATCGCGCACCTGAGGGTGGATGGGGCCGGAGTCCGTGCGGGGCGGCACTTCTTGGGCGTCACTCAGCGCGGTCCTGTCGTCCCGGGCCAGGGCGATGCAGGTGTCTCGCAGAGTCTGCGGGGTGATTCGCTCTGGGATACCCGCGTCCGTAGCCAGTTGACGGATGGTGCGGAAGGCCTGAGAGGGATCCCAGGCCTTGCCGGTGGCGGTAATGAACAGCGGCCGGTCATCGTGGCTGATTTCGGCATCCTTGCCAATCCGGTGGCCGAGATAGGCCTCCAGGACCGCTGCGGCCCCGGCCGTGATGGGAACCCGTGCACGTGTGCCACCCCTACGGGTGACTTCCAGCACTAGTGGCCCGTACTTGAAGTCATTTGGCGGTTGGCTTTGTTGAGGATCTCGGTGCTGGTCTTGGTCCACACGAAGGGGTGGCAGCGGTCGTTCCAGCCGGTGACGAAGGCACGGATGCGCTTGTTGAGCTCTGCCACGGAGGCGACGTCGGCCCGGTGCAGGGCCTGACGCTCGATGATGGAGAACCAGACCTCCACCAGGTTCAGCCATGACGCCGAGGTGGGTGTGAAGTGCACCCGGAACCGCGGGTTCTGCGCCAGCCAAGCCCGCACCTCGGGCGTTTTGTGGGTGGCGTAGTTGTCCATCACCAGGTGCAGCTCCTGGCTCGGGTAGGCCCGGGCGACCTGTTTCAGGAAGGCCAGGAACTCCTGGCGCCGGTGCCTTGGTTTGAACGCGGCGGTGACGTGGCCGGTGGCGATCTCCAGGGCGGCGAACAGGGTCGAGGTGCCGTGGCGGACGTAGT
>NZ_BMEQ01000043.1 GCF_014636775.1 Kocuria dechangensis | reverse complement strand
TGGCCGCCTCACGTTCGGAACGCCACGCCCTCAGGGCCGGGTGTACACCACGCTAGGGGACGCCACTGGGTCGGTCGGAGGAGACATCCTTGTGGCACTGCTCATCTGCTCCCTACCGCATAAAGCCCGAGCAGACAGCTGGACGAGTCAGCACGTGCAACGAAGGAGGTGCTTGATGGGCCACAAGCACTCCTGCTCGTCCAGAGCGATTTCCACGGGACCTATGTGCGGCCTGGTCGTCACCGGGTGCGAGACCAGCCAGCACGCCCTGCACCCGCCGCTCTCCGGAGCACAGTCGGTGATCCTGGCAGCGATGGTCACAGTGGACCTCACCTGCGCCGAGCACGTGGAAGCGGCCGCGGTGGAGCAGCTGCATGCGGCCGTCGATAACGACCAGGCCCTCTCCCGGTGCCGCGTGCTCGAGGAGGCCGCGCAGAAGGGAAGGAGGTCTTACCGGTACGACGTCGACGCGGGCGCCGCGGCATCCCCCGGGGACCCCAACGTCGTTTGACGCTGCGCTCCACAGAGCCGACCGATCCGGCCTCCCCCCCCTGGCTCGAAGAAGTGATTGCGCCCGGCAGCACGAGGGAGAGGATCCGCCGCCGTTCCAGCCCGGCATGTCGTTCGCACTAGTGACACACCAGGGTGTCCTCGGCTTCCCCGAAACGATGCGTCGAGGTGGCAGAGTGCGAATGAGCCTGGCCGTCCTCGACGGCAGGCCCCCCGCGCTCCGCTCCTGGTCCCGATCCCGCGGCATCCCCCAGGCCGCTCCACGGCCTGCCCGCCGGGACCGTCGTCCGTGAGGAGAAGTGATATCGGTGAAGAACCTACGCACACGAAGCCCGATCTCACACGCCCTGGCCTGGATCGTCCTCCTGATCGTCCTGGTCGGGATCGGTGACACCGCCTCGGCGGCCATGGGCCGGGACAACGCCGTGACCGCCCCGATCCTGGTGGTGCTGTCCGTGGTTCTGCTGCTTTATGTGAAGGCCAACGGGTGGCTGGGCTACTACGGCCTGCGCGCCCCCCGTTCCGCCGACCACCGGGCCACGCTGTACTTTCTGCCGCTGCTGCTCATGGTCCTGCTGCAGGTCCCCAAGGGCTTCGACCACCGGCTCGACGGCCTCGACATCGCCCTGGTCGCGGTGCTCATGCTGTGCGTGGGGTTCCTGGAGGAGCTGATCTTCCGCGGTTTCCTCTACCAGGCGATCAGGGAGCAGAGCGGGGTGCGCCGGGCGATCGTGATCTCCGGGGTGACCTTCGGGATCGGCCACGTCGTGAACCTGGCCCGCGGCTACACCGGTGAGCAGCAGCTGCTCCAGATCGTCGTCGCCGTCGCGATCGGTCTCGTCCTGGCGCTGCTGGTGGCCCTGACCGGATCCATCATGCCCGGGGTGGTGTTCCACATCCTGCTCAACATCAGCGGCGACCTCACCACCATGGACCTGCAGCAGGAGCTGTACGTCTCCGCGGCGGTCCACGTCGTCTGTCTGGGGTACGGCGCCCACCTCGCGCGGCAGCTGCGCTGTCAGGGGCCGGCCGGGACCCAGGCAGTACCCCCAGCAGAGGCACAGAGGTCCGGGTCCGGGGTGCGCAGGGACACCTGACCCCCGCCGCCGGCCAGGACCGTGAGGACCGCTCGTCCACGAGCGGTGAAGGCGTTGCGCCGCAGATGCTCCGCCGGGGGCCGTCAGTGCGTGAGCCACCACTTCAGGGCGGCGAGGACGAGGAGGTTGCCGTGGACGAAGGCGGCGATCCGGCGCGCGGCGTCCTCGATCGGCACGGGGCGGTCCGCATGACTGTTGAGCAGCCACGACAGGCGCCGCCCGAGACGAGCTGTGGTGGCAGCCATGCCGACCACTCCAGGGAGTGTCCTGCGGATCACGGCGTTTCCTTGGTGCGTTCTCGCCGGCACAGCTCGGCCGCCGAGGCGTTCTGGCGTCCGGCGGGGCCTCCGGCAGGACGCCGCTAGGACTGGAAACCGGGGCGGGGAGCGTTCTGGCCGCCATCGTGCTGCACGGTGGAGCCGGGAACGGGATCGCTTCCTGACCGGTGCCACGGCGGAGCGCCCCGCGGCACCCGCTGCCCGCCCGCCGGCGGCACCTGCCGCCGCACTGGGCCCGGACGTTCGTATCGCGACTGGTTCTGTCGCGCAGTGCTGTGGGTGACCAGCACGATGACCCCCACGCCGATCGTTGCGATGATCACCAGCGCCAGGAACAGGGGGATGAGCGTGATCGGACTGTCGAACAGGCTTCCCATGGTGCCGTCCTTTCACAGGGGCGGGAGTCCGGCGGGCTGCGGAGAGGCAGACCCGATCTGCGTGGTCGTCGAGACGCTGTGCTGGTTCGCATCGGCGCCATTGCCAAGTCTGCGGCACCAGACCCTCTGCGGCGTGCTGCGACATGTCAGTGCAGAACGATGAACGTCATCTTGGCGTCCGTGATCACCGACGACGCCCCCTGCCTCCGTCGGGGCGGCAGGGACGGTCCAGGCCTGCTTCACCCGTAGCGGGGCATCCATCGACCTCTGCATCCTGGTGGGTGCGAGCCCCGTCCTGCTCAAGGCGTGGGTCAGCGGTGACTTGACGACTCCTGCGGCAGAGGATGGGTACATGAACAACTTCCGGCTCAGCTGGCAACGCCTGGATCCGCTGCAGAAGGGACTGCTCGTCGGTCTGGTGATCGGCGTGCTCATCGCCGCGCTCACCCGCCAGCTGTTGTGGGGCGCGGCGCTCGTGGGATGCGGAGCCGTGGTGGGTTGGTTCTTCGGCAAGGCCCGGCTCCGGCCGGAGGAGCGCGAGCATGCCGCACGGCTCGATCAACCGCTCTCCCCGTCCGGGTACCAGGACGGGGAGGACGAGAACGAGGACGAGGTGACCTTCCAGCGTCCCGCCGTCGCGCACTCCACCGTTGAGCCGCCGCCGAGCACTGGCCACGCCGCGGACCGGGAACTCGAGGTGGTCACCCGAGCCCGGGACGAGAACCTGCCCAACGCAGCCTTCACCCTGACCCTCTTCAACCGCCGCCACACCGGCCCCAGCCATCCCGGCCAGGAGCCGGTCGACGTCCATGCAGCCCTGGGAGACCTCCACGACGCGGAGTCCATCGACGACGCGATCCTGCGCGCCGAGGAGCTGCTCGCCCACGCCCAGGACCTGGGGTTCGGTGCCCGCAACGCCCGCAACGACCGGGCAGAGCTCCAGCTGTCCCACCCCGGGTTCAGCCCCGAGCACCTGGCCGAGGCCCTGAACTGGGGCTACCGGAGCGGCCGCTGACCACGTACCCGCACCCCGAGACGCCCTCCATCATCCGTATCGCCGGCTTTGCTGCCGTGGGCGCGTGGCTGGTCGTCCGCACCCGCCGCCGGCGCTCTCCCCGCCCCTTGGAGGACTCCGTGAACCACCGGTTCCGCCCCCACCGCAAGCCCGCTCCCGAGGCCCTCACCGAGGAGGAGCGCGAGTCCAGCCTGCGCTCGACGCGGTGTTCGCCCTGCACTACTTCAACCGGCGCTTCTCCGGTCACATCGCGGAGTACGGGCTGGGGAGGATCGACCTCGTCGAGGCGCTGGGGGACCTCTGCTCCCGCGAGCAGATCGACGAGGCGGTGGCACGTTGCGGTGCCCTGATCGAGGAGGGGATCCGCACGGGCTACGGCCCCTGGGACACCGACGCCGACATGGCGCACCTGCGCGCCGCTCACCCCGGCTTCAGCGACCGGTCCCTGGGCGACGCCCTGGACTGGGGGCACTACTACGGACGCTGAAGGGCCCCCGAGAGCGTTCGACCGTGATCCGCGCACCACGGGGATCACGACGACGACGGGGGCAGCCAGTCAGCGGTGTCCACGTCGTCGCAGGCCAGGAAGTCCAACGCATGTCGGTGCTGGACACCGCCGAGCCACGGCACGCGAGGCAGCTCCGTCATGGGGACCGCCCCGGGACGGGAGCCGGCCCTACCCGTCGGTAGGCGAAATGTGGGCCGATCGGAGGACACATCCTTGTGGCACCGGTCACCTCCTCCCTACCGTGGAAATAGGTCAAGCAGACGGCCGGAAGAGTCAGCACGTGCAACGAAGGATGTGCTAGATGGACCACAAGCTCTCCGTGCTCGTCCAGGTCGACCTCCACGGGACCTACGTGCGCCTGGTCGTCACCGGGTGCGTGACCGAGACCAACCAGCACGCCCTGCACCCGTTGATCGTCAGAGCGCAGACTCTGATCCCCTCCGGGATGGTCACCGTGGACCTCACCTGCGCCGAGCACGTTGAAGCGGCCGCGGTGGAGCAGCTGCGTGCAGCCGTCGATCACGATCAAACCCTGTCCCGGTGCGGCCTGGTCGAGGTGCTCTCCCCCGCCCGGCTGCCCGCTCACCGCCCCGTGACCGCCCTGCCACCACAGGCCCGGCACCGCCTCGGGTCCGCACTGCGGCTGTCGGCATGAGCACCAAGTGCATCTCCTACGACCGAGCGCTCACACGCGGGTGGATCCGGCACCGACGCTCACCCGCAGGAGAGGTGGACGCGGCATGCACAAGGAACACCGGACCGGTTCACGGGCGCTCGAGTGCCCTGGAGTCGTGATCTCTCAGCACGCCGGCCACGGCCATGACCGGCATGGCCTCCAGTCGGATGCTGCGCCCGTGTACTCGTACTTTCGTTCAGGAACCAACGACCCGAAGGAGGGACCTCTCATGAGCGAGACCCATGCTGGTGGACCGGGTGCGGATGTCGTCGACATCCTCACCATCGACCACCGGGAAATGCTGGAACTGATCGGCCAGATCGAGAGCACACCGGATGCCGACCGGCGCAGGGACCTGGCCGACACCGTGATCGCGGAGGTGATGCGCCACGCCGTGGCCGAGGAGATGTACGTCTACCCCGCCATCGCCAAGCACGTGCCCAACGGTGCCGAGGAGGTCGCCCACGACAAGCAAGAGCACGACGAGATCGTCCAGGTGATGAAGCGGATGGAGGACGCCGACGCCTCCGGCACGACGTTCATGGACCTGGTCCGGCAGCTGGAGGAACATCTGCGCCACCACATCGACGAGGAGGAGTCCGACCAGTTCCCGAGGCTGCGACTTCACATCCCTGTCGAAGACCGCGTCGATCTGGGCGAGAAGGTGCAGAACGCCAAGAAACTGGCACCCACCCGACCGCACCCCCACGCTCCGCACTCCGCGCTGTTCCACAAGACCGTGGGCCCAGGGGTGGGCATGGTCGACCGGCTCCGGGACAAGCTCACAGGACGGCACACCGGCTGAGACGGCAAGGACGAACCCCGGCCCCGCTGCCGCGCAGGACGAGGCCGGCCGTGGCGGCCGACCCGGTCCACCAGTCCGTGGCCTCAGCGTGCCGGACACCCGCAGGGGAACCTGTGCCGTTGCGTGGAGGTCCTCGCCGGGTGCCGCCCGTTCTGCTATAGCTGGAGCACCGCCACGCCACGAAAGGGATGCGTCATCGCAAGGAAGATCGCCGTGCCGGGCACCGGAGCCCTCGGACCCACCCCGGCCCGGGTGCCGGCCCGACCCGGCACCCACGAGGTCGCCGTGCTGCCGGCACGTCCGTGCTCGCCATGACCGTCGATGAGCGGCACGGAGGCCGGCGCCGCCTCCTGCGCCCGCTCCTGGGCCTTCTGCTGCTGCTCGGGGTGCTCGCGGGGACGCTGGTGCTCCTCGGGCCCGGCGTGCTCAGCGGCCTGCGCGCCGGCGACGGCTGGCCGCCCTGGGGCGCGGAGTGCACGGTCGAGACCTCCGAGGGGGAGGTGGGCCTCGACCGTGATCAGGCGAAGCGGGTCATGACGGCGGTGGCGCTCTCGGCCCGCGGGATGGAGGCCCCGGACACCACCGGGATCGACGAGGCGGTGCTGCAGCGGCTGGCCGACGGGCCGCCCGAGGACGCCGCTGCGAGCCTGGCCTGCCGCGGCTCAGCCGACCGCGACCTCCAGGAACAGCAGCTGACCGGCACCGGCCTGACCCCGCGCGCCGAGCGGCTTCGTGGAGCGATGACCGAGGTGTTCGGTGAGCAGAGCCTGGGCGGCTTCGCCCCGGGTGGCATCGACCAGGGCCACGGGGCGGAGTCGACGCACTACGACGGCCGCGCCGTCGACGTCTTCTTCCGCCCGGTGACCGAGGAGAACCGGCGCCAGGGATGGCTGTTGGCCCACTGGCTGGTCGCTCATGCCGAGGACCTGGACGTCCAGTACGTCATCTTCGACGACCGGTTCTGGAGCGTCCACAGCTCGCGAGGGCAGTGGCAGGACTACGACGCGCCCGAGCCCGGCAACGAGATCCTGCGTCACCTCGACCATGTCCACGTCGACGTGCTGCGCGGAGACCCTGGCTGAGGAGCAGGTCCCGGGCGACCTGTGTGGCCGGCTCCCCCGCCTCAGTGAGCGGCGGGGAGCGGGGTGATGGTCGGCAGCCGTATGACGCGGTGCGCGGCGTCCTGAATGGTGTGGGCGAGGGCGTCCAGGTCGAGGTCGGGCACGCGGAAGCGGGCGACGGTGGCGGTGGCAGTGATGGACCCGGCGATGGTGCTGTCGATGAACTAGGGGGCACTGAGGCCGTAGGCGTCAGGAGTGCGTTCGCCGTCGGAGTGCCCGAGGCTCTCCTGGTCGTCGCGGCGATCCTCGCCGCCCTGAGCACGGTGGCCATCACAGCCGCCGGAGCCCGCCTGGACCTCAGCACCGTGGAGTGAGCGGCAGTTGCGGCCCGGACGACGAGCTCCGAGCGCCCGCCAGAGGCGGGCCGCCCAGGGGTTCCCGATGGTGCTCCACCAGGTCCCCCGCGCCGGCGGCGGAGGAGCTGGTGGTCAGGGCTTCCTGGCTCCTGCCTCAACGTGCCGTTGCGGGGAGGGCGTCGGCAGGATCGGGTGTGTCCTCCTCGGTCGCCGGCCGGGCGTTGAGGGTGAATCCCCCCAGGGTCCCGGTGAGCACCCCGCCCACCAGCAGTCCGACCACGATGCCCAGACCGGACATCGCCCCGTAGAGCGACAGCGCGTTGTCGCGCATCTTCCGGTCGGAGAAGGTCGTGGCGATCAGGGCCAGGGCGTTCGGTGCGGTCATCGCCGCTCCGAGGCCCTGCACGGCCCGCGCCACGATGAGCATCGCGGTGCTCTGCCCGAGGCCGCCGACCAGTGAGGCGACGATGAAGACGGTGATGCCGGCCTCCAGGGTCCGACGACGCCCGAACAGGTCCCCGATCCGGCCGCCGAGCAGCAGCAGCGCCCCGAAGGCGAGGATGCAGGCGTGGACGATCCACGGCAGGTGCACCGCTGTGACCCCGAGCTCGCGCTGGATGGACGGCAGCGCGATGTTGACGATCGAGTCGTCGAGCACCAGCATCAGCTGGGCGGTGGCGATCACCAGCAGCGGGACCAGCCCGCCCCGGGAGCCCCCGGCAGCGTCGGGCCGCGTGGACGCGGACGGGACAGAAGGCATCGGAGAGCTCCTCACTGCGGGCACTGCGGGCACTGCGGGATGTCGGTGCGCGAGGAGGTCCACGGGATGGCGGGCGTGACCGGGGTGGAGGTCAGCCAGCAGAGCGGCCTGCTGACCCTCACCAGCGCTGAGCCGGTGGACGAGGCGGAGGTCGTCGCCGCCGTCTGAGAGGCCGGCTATCAGGTGGTGCGGTCAGCGTGAACGCCGCCGGACGTCTGGGGGTCTACCAGGCGGGGCCGGCGGTGGCCTTCACCGGGGCCTTCGCCGTCGAGACCACCTCTGCCGCCCCCGGAAGTCACCGTGGAGCAGGACGGGTATCTCCTCCAAGGGGTCTCCAGGGACTGGCCCTGACCGCCGAGCCTGCCCAGGGCAACAACGACACCGCCGAGTGCCCGGTCATGGTCGCCACCCCCGTCGACAGGGCCGACGCCGAGGCGGCCGGGCTCTAGCGCGACCACGCCGGCCAGGGATACTGGTTCTGCTGCGCCGGTTGCGCTCCGGCCTTCGACGCCGACCCCGCCAAGTACGCCCCGGCCTGATCCCAGGCACCGCCCCCGGCACCGGCGGCCCTGGACCAGCTCCACAGCTGGTCCAGGGCCGCCGGCCCACACGGAACCGACCGAAAGACGACGACACCACCATGGACACCACACCTGTCCCCGGCACCTCCAGCGACACCCCCGCCGCCGAGTGCCACACCGCCCACGGCTACATCAGCGACAAGGACCGCTACCTGGCCCGCCTCAAGCGCATCGAGGGCCAGGCCCGCGGCATCGCCCGGATGGTCGACGAGGAGCAGTACTGCATCGACATCCTCACCCAGATCTCCGCCCTGACCTCCGCGCTGCGCAACGTCGGACTGGGACTGCTCGATGACCACATGAGGCACTGCGTCGCCGACGCCGCCCAGCTCGGTGGCGAAGCCGCCGACGCCAAGTTCAAGGAAGCCTCCGACGCCATCGCCCGCCTCGTGCGCTCGTGACTCCCGGTCGTGGACCGGGACGGCAGCGAACGCCCTGAGGCCGCGTCCCCCGCGATCCTCGGCTTGCTTCCTCGAGCACCGCACACGTGCTCCAGAAGTGCCTCCGGCGCGCGGCCTGGCCAGGCTCCTCGCCGGTGATGAGCTTCGGCAACATGTCCGGGATCAGCCGCACGGGCCCCCCGGAGACCCGATCCGCGACGCAGCCGGCCGCTGCTTCATGCCTCTGACAGGTGAGTCCCGCCCGCCTCCTCACAGACTTCAGGCACCTTTTCTTTTTCATGCACCGAGGGCCGATGCACCTGACGGGCGGTCGCCCTGAGGGCGAAGCTGCGCCGGTAGGCAGAGGGCGTGGTGGCGTAGGCCGCGGTGAAGTTCTGCCGCAGCGTGACAGCACTGCCGAAACCGCAGGCCAGCGCGATCCGGTCGACACCCCAGTCCGTGGTCTCCAGCAGACTCCGGGCCTCGTCGAGGCGACGAGCCAGGACCCACCGGGCGGGGGTGGTGCCGGTGGTGCCGCGGAAGCGGCGCACGAAGGTCCGGCGGCTCATCCGGGCATGGGAGGCGAGCTCGTCGATGGACAGGGGCTCGTGCAGCCGGGCCATCGCCCAGTCGAGCGTGGCGGCCAGGGGATCCCCGCTGTCGGGCCGGGCGATCGGACGCTCGATGTACTGTGCCTGGCCACCTTCCCGGTGCGGGGCCACGACCAGGCTGCGGGCGACCCGGTTGGCGGCAGCAGCACCGAGATGCTTGCGGACCAGGTGAAGGCAGGCGTCCAGGGAGGACGCCGTGCCGGCGGAGGTCATGACGTCGTCGTGGTCGATGTAGAGCACCGAGTCGTCCACGGCCAGCTCCGGGTGACGGACCGCGAGTTCCTCCATGCCCTGCCAGTGGGTCACGGCCGGCCGGCCGGACATCAGACCGACCTCGGCGACGGCGAAGGCACCCATGCACAGACCCACCACACCAGCCCCGCGCGCATGCGCGCCGACGAGCACGGTGCGCAGCGGATCGGCGACCGCCACCGGCGGATACGGCCAGGACGGGATCACCACCAGGTCGGCGTCCTCCACGGCTTCCGGTCCGGCGATACCGCCCAACGAGTGCCCTTCGGCCGTCGTGATCGTGTCCGTGCCCGTGCTCCACAGCACCGTGTCCCAGCCCTCGGCCAGACCCAGCCCGGTGACTTCGCCGAACACCAGCTGCGGCACGGCCAGGTGGAACATCGTCACGCCCTCGAACGCATAGATCGCGATCCGCACCAGACTCCGCTCCCCCCTTGGGGCCACAGCGGAGGAGAAGTGGCCCGATCTCATCGTAATCGTGCACGCGGGCCGCTCGCGGCGGCGATCGGCCCGGCCGGAGTATTGGGGTACGGACCGAGCGCCCCCGCCGGCCTGCCACCAGTTTCAGAGGAGACACCGTGACTGCACCCCACCGCGCCCTGGTCGTCGTCGACGCCCAGATGGAATACTTCGACGGCCCGATGGGCATCCAGCACCCGCCCCGCGAGGAGTCGCTGGCCAACATCAGCCGCGTTGTCGATGTCGCCGCCCAGCAGGACATGCCGGTTGTGATGGTCCAGCACGAGATGGGTGAGGAGTCGCCCATCTTCGCGGCCGGTTCGAAGGGATACGCGCTCCATCCTGATCTCGAGCGGATCGACGGCCGGGAGTGGAAGCGGGTCGTGAAGGGGTACGGCAGCGTCTTCGCCGGCACCGATGTGGCCGACTGGCTGCGTGAGCGTGGAGTCGACACGATCACGATCGTCGGATATATGACCAACAACTGCGACCTGGCGACCGCGGTCGAGGCCGAAGGGCACGGTTTCGCCGCCGAGATCCTCTCCGATGCCACCGGGGCGATCCACCTCGCCAATGAGGCCGGTCGGGTCTCGGCCGAGGATCTCCACCGCACCCTGATGGTGCTGCTGCAGTCGAACTTCGCCGCGGTCACCACCACAGCGGACTGGGTGGAGGCGGTCTCCGCCTGCGAGTCCCTGGTCCGCAGCAACCTCGTCGTCTCGGCGATGAGCGGAGCAGAGGCGTTCGTCAGCTGCTCCTAGTCCGCCGGTCCCCGGGCCGATGCTGATCATCGCACCGATCTCGGACCGGTCCCATCCGGTCAAGCGTGCTGACACCACCGTGCCGTCCTCCTCCTTCGAGAACCGGTCCGACGCTGCAGGTTCATCTCAGGACGGCGGAGCCGGTGAGCCGGGCGAGAACCGCCTCGGGCGCCCCGGTGGCGTCCACCACGGCCCAGCCCCGGGCACCGGCGAACTCCAAGTAGGTCGCACGGGTCGTGCGCAGATACTCCAGCGACTCGTCGTCCTCCCCGCGGGCGAGAATCCGTGCACGGGCGGTCTCGGCCGGGACGTCGAGCACGACCACGACCGCCCCGTGCAGCCACCGGGCTGACAGCCACGGCAGGACCCGCCCCGGTGGCAGACCCCGGACTCTGCGCAGCACCAGTTGGCACACCAGGTGGCGGTCGATCACCACCAGACCGTCCCGGCGCCCGGCCCGAGCCTGGGCGACCAGGACGTTGGCGGTGCGCACCACCGTTTCGACCCGGTCCGCCCACCGCACCGGCACTTCCACGCCGAAGCGCGCCGAGGTGCGTGCCAGCCAACGGCGACCGGATCGGTTGCGCAACAGAATCGCCTCCCGCCCCGACTCCCGTTCCGCCGCCACCAGCGCCGCGGCTGTCGTCGTCTTCCCTGCCCCGTCGATGCCCAGCAGCACGATGATCCGAGCTCGGCGGCCCGACACGCCTCCTCGGTTCCGCCGTGGATTCTCCGGCATGACAGGACGCACCCGGACCGCCGTCACCGGGCTGTTCCTGACGCTGTGGGACGGCACACTGATCACGCCTTTCTCACCGTCAGGGGTTTCGCGCACGTCGTGCGGCGCTCCACCGGGATCCGGGTCGAGGAGCCCTCGCTCGCTCAGTCGAGGAAGCCGGTGGCCGGGTTGATGCCCGCGAGGAAGTCCTTGATGGCCTGTTCCATCTCTGTCCGGCTCAGCGGGCCACCGGCGCAGGTGAACCCGTAGCCGACCGGGTGGTTGAGCCAGTCGAAGTCGTAGACGCCGGAGGCGCCGGGGCGGGCCTTCACGGAGAAGTCCTGTCCGTCGAGGACGATCCTGATCGCTTCGGCGCTCATCTGCGGCACACTCCTTCGACCGTACTCCGATGCTGACGGCATCGTGCACCCATCCTCGTCCCTCAGGACGTGTCCTGCGACTCGGTGGAGCGGTTTGACAGAGGAGAGGAACGGTCGGTGGTGGGGTGCTGACGGCCGGGGCGTGCGCACCCATCGCGTAGGCCAGACCCCCATGCTCCCGGCCAAGGCCGAGACGAACACCAGGGTGGGACCGAAACGTGGGCCCCGCCCGTTCCCTCACCGTGGTCTCGGGCCTACCCTGGAGGCACCTGCCCATCCGCTCCAGAGGAGTTCCTGTGGGACTCGCAGACAAGATCAACAACGCCGCGGACACGGCCGCCGGGGCCGCCAAGAAGAAGGTGGGCGAGGCCACGAACAACCGTGATCTGCAGGCCGAAGGCCAGGCGCAGGAGAGCACCGGCCACCTCAAGCAGGCCGGCGAGAAGCTCAAGGACGCAGCCAAGGACGTCACCGAGGGCCTGAAGTAACCGCGCTGCACCTGGTGACCTGCAAAGGACCAGCGCTGGGATCTGCGAGGGGCTCCAGGGGTGCTGTGCGCCCCACAGGCCTCCCCGCATCCGTTGCCCCCGGGGCTGCTTCTCCGACCCGTGGGGCACGGGTGTGCCCGAGGAGAACCTGAAGTCCGGACGGCCGGCACAGGCAGCGCCCGGAGGAGTGCACGGTCACCCCTCCGAGGCGTCGATCGAGCCAGGCTTCGACCTGCTCGCCGTCAGCCGTTCACCTCGTCACTCGTCAGCTGCCAGGGTGCGCAGGATGCGCAGCAGCTCGACCCGGTCGTGGGGCGGGAGCCTCTTCAGCAGGCCGGTGTCCACCTGCTCGACGTGCCGCTACGAGCGGCTCAGCAGTTCCTTCCCCGCCGGGGTCAGCTCCACCTCGCGCCGCCGATTGTCGTCCGCACGCGCGTGGCGGACCACCAGACCCCGCTTCTCCAGGCGGAGCAGCATCTCCGTGAGCGTCGCCTTGCTGCTGGCCGCCGCGTCGACCAGGGCGCCCTGTTGGTGGTGTTCGTGGGGATGATCCTGTTCTTCTTCAAGATCGAGACGAGCAAGGACCAGACCTTCATGGATCTGAGCCTGTTCTCGAACATGACCTTCTCCGGCGCCACCCTGTCCGACTTCCTGCTCGACGGGGCCGCCGGCACCCTGATTGTCTCCCTCGGCCTGGTCCAGCGAGCCGCGGGATTCACCTCCCTGCAGTCCGGCCTGGGCTTCTACGCGACCCCGTCCACCGACGCGGCCCTGTCCAACGTCCCGGACGCCAAGGCCGGATCCGCAGCCGGCATCTACAAGATGGCCTCCTCGCTGGGCGCGGCCTTCGGCGTGGCGATCTCCGCCGCCATCTTCGCCGCCGGCCAGACCCTGCACGTGACCGAGGGCGTGGGGCTGATCCAGGCCCGTGGTGGTGAGGTGGTGGTGATGCGCCCGGGGGACACCGTCTACACCCCGCCCGGGGAGGAGCACCGGCACGGGGCAGCACCTGAGCACTTCATGACGCATCTGGCCATGTGGGAAGCCCCCGCCCCGGGGGATGACCGGCCCGAGACCGAGTGGGGCGCCCACCTCACCGACGACGAGCACCTCCGAGCGACACCCCCCGTGCCGACCGGCCCCCGCTGAACCGACCTGTTCACGAACGTCCAGGATCAGCAATAACCGCCGGCCCCTCGTCCACGCGGTACAGCAGGTGGCCGACGCCCGCGACGCGGATCACCGCAGGGCGAGGCAGCGAAAAGAATCAAGGAGGACCAGAGATGAGCAATGTCATCGTCGTCATCGGAGCCGGCTCGATCGGGCAGGCGATCGCCCGACGCGTGGGCGCGGGCAAGCACGTCCTGCTGGCCGATCTGCGTCACGAGAACGCAGACGCGGCCGCGCAGGTGCTCGCCGATGCGGGTTTTCAGGTGAGCACCGCCGTCGTGGACGTCTCCTCCCGCGAGTCCGTGCACGCACTCGTGGAGACCGCCACCGCGGCCGGCGAGGTCACCGGCGTCATCCACGCCGCCGGGGTCTCACCCAGTCAAGCCGCGCCGGAGACCATCCTGAAGGTCGACCTGTACGGCACCGCCTTGGTCCTGGAGGAGTTCGGCGCGGTGATCGCCCACGGCGGAGCCGGTGTGGTCATCGCCTCCCAGTCCGGGCACCGGCTGCCCGCCCTCACCCCCGAGGAGGACGAGGCGCTGGCGACCACGCCCGTCGAGGAACTTCTCGCCCTGCCCATGCTCCAGCCCGATCAGGTCACCGATCCGCTGCTGGCCTACCAGCTCGCCAAGCGCGGCAATGTGCTGCGCGTGAAGGCCGAGGCCGTGCGCTGGGGCCGCCGTGGCGCCCGCGTGAACGCCATCAGCCCCGGCATCATCATCACCCCGCTGGCCCGCGACGAGCTCACCGGCCCACGCGGCGAGGGGTACCGTCGGATGCTCGACCTCAGCCCCGCCGGGCGGGCCGGAACCCCCGACGAGGTGGGAACCGTGGGCGAGCTGCTGATGACCGACCGCGGCGCGTTTCTCAGCGGCAGCGACATCCTCATGGACGGCGGCGTCACCGCCTCCTACATGTACGGTCCCCTCGCTCCCGGCAACTGAGCGAGGACTGCAACAGTTACGACGCGAGGGTGGCGGAGCCGCGTGCCGCAACTATCGAGCCCATAGGGATGAGGGCGTCCACATCTCCCCCCACGAGGTTCAGCACCCGCAGTCCAGTACCACTCCTGCGCAACTGCTCGGTGAAGGCCAGCATGCTCTGGGTCCACCGACGGTGCCCCCACAGGCCCCCTCACCGCAACGCGGTCCGCCTCCAACCGGCCATATGCAAAAGTTCCCTTGCATGCCGCCTTCCGGTCTTCACTCGGGGCATCGGCGGCATCTTTCTTGGCAGCTCCGCGGACAGGCCGGATCAGATGTCACTCAGCCGTGCATCTAGTCCATGTTGACCTGCCCGAAGCGCCACAGCTCCAGGACTACGGCGGCGTCGGCGACAGGTGCCTCTTTCCCCGAGTGCGCTGAGCGGTCATCATCGTCAGAGGACGGAGTCGCCGAGATCGAAGGAGCACCCGCCATGTCACTGGCCCGCGTCCACAACTTCTCCGTCTCGCTCGACGGCTTCGGCACCGGTGAGGGTCTGAGCCAGGATGCCCCCTTCGGGCACGCCGGACAGAGGTTGCACCAGTGGATGATCGCCACCCGGTGGTGGGATCCCGGCGGCAGCGGCGGCGTGGACGACGCTTTCGCCCAGCAGCACGGTGTGGGGATCGGCGCCGAGATCATGGGGGCGGGGAAGTTCGGCTATCCCGGGTGGCACGAGGACCCCGGGTGGAAGGGCTGGTGGGGTCCCAACCCACCGTTCCACACCCCCGTCTTCGTCCTCACCCATCACACACGCCCATCGATCGAGATGGAGGGCGGCACCACGTTCCACTTCATGGACGCCTCACCCGCGGAGGCGCTCGAGACGGCGCGCAGGGCCGCGGACGGCCAGGATGTGCGCATCGGCGGAGGTCCCACCACGGTCCGCGACTTCCTGGCGGCCGGGCTCGTCGATCATCTGCACGTGGTGGTGGTCCCGATCCTGCTGGGCCGTGGCAAACGCCTGTGGGAGGGGCTGGAGGGTCTGGAAGCGGGCTACCGGGTCGAGGCCACCTCCTCCCCCAGTGGAGTCACCCATATGACGTTCACCCGCACGAGCGTCTGAACCGCCCCGGTCGGTCATCCGGCGGCCGGCGCGGCCCATGGCCTCGACCGGCCGATGCGTCGTCCACGACCACCCCGACGGCGTCCGCTCAGACGCCCGGCACGGGCAGGCCAGAGCCGCCGTGACGGTGAAGACCATCGAGCCCATCGGGGTGGCAGTGTCCACGTCTCTCCCCCTCCCCCCGAGGTTGAGCACCCGCAACCCTGCGCCCCTGCCCTGCAGGGCCTCGACGAACGCCAGCATGTTCTGCGTCGACCGCCCCAGACGGTCCAGCGGAGTGACGACCTGCATGAACACACTGGAAGCAGAGTGGAACGAGTCCAGCAGGTGCGAGAACTCGTCCCGTATGACTGGCAGAGCCGGGAGTAGGCTCCAAGGTGGCCGACCAGAGGTTGTCCGGCGGCCTACGTCTCCAGGGAGCTGCCGATCATGATTCTCCCGAAGGTTCCCGATCCGCGCCTGGTCACGATCCGCCGCGGTGGGACCTTGACGGATGCGGATCATCATCTGCTCGCTCTCTGGGCGGCCTCGTGCGCTGAGCACGTCCTCCATCTGTTCGAGTCCGCTCACCCCCAGGATCGTCGACCGCGCTTGGCCATCGAATACGCCCGCGCATGGGTGCGTGGCGAGGTCACGATGATGGCCTCCCGCGCGGCAGGAGGTCATGCCATGGCCGCGGCCCGGGACAAGCGAGGGGCAGCCCGACACGCCGCCTACGCAGCAGGTCAGGCCGGCGCAGTGGCCCACGTCGCCGCCCATGATCTCGGCGCGGCCGCGTACGCGATCAAGGCCGCACGAGCCGCCGTTTCGCACGGCGAGGCCGAGACCGCGAGGCGAGATGAATGCCGGTGGCAGCGTGCCCAACTCCCGGAACCGATTCGCGAGCTCGTGCTCGAGGACGAACGACGGCGCAACGACATCTGCTGGTCGGTCTTCGACTGCTGAGGGGGTATCGGACGAGACATCGCGGCGGGGTGCACCCCCGTCAGTTACAGACCGGTAGCCGGCCTGATGTGAAGCGGAAACGATTCCATATGCGCTCTGCACACATCGTGAGGTTCCGGGTAACGGCGCCGCCGCTCCCTCGATATGCTCTTCACCTGGGCCGATTCGGCGTAAGCACCGCAGGGCGCCGGGTCGTGCGTGGCGTGGAAGAAGCCTACGCTCAACGGACCCATTCGCCTTCTGACGTCGGCATTCGTTGGCGGTGATTGCGTGGGACGCAATCTGTGTGCGAGGACCGCAATCGGTTTCCGGAGCCTGAGGACGGTCTCATGGACCACGACGGTGAGAACGTGCGGTTCGCTCCCGTCGGCGGGCACGCCCCTGATCGTGAGGTGTTCCTGGCCAGTGCCTTGAACGGATGGGTTCCTCAGCAGTCGGTGAAGGACTTCTCGTCGGCGACGATCTGGGCCCGGCGCAATGTCGTGATGAGTCTCGTGGACTTCTCTTGAATCGCCAACAGTCCCGATGGCCTGCGATCACCGAAAAACCGGATAACGCGTTTCCCCATCAGTAAAGACTTCACCTGCGTTCGCCGCGCTCAGCTGCGGGCTCTCTTCCGGCTCGTCACCGGGTGTCGGTGGGTTCACGTCCACCAGTGTCTCGATGTTCTCGCTCATGTCGACCCTCCAGCCCCGAAGGGGGCGATTGGGCCTCTTACACCGTTGTTGCGGCTCTGTCGCACTTTCGGTGATTGGGTGGGCGTCCGTCAGCCGAGGAGGATGCGGTGGCGGAGCA
>NZ_BMEQ01000042.1 GCF_014636775.1 Kocuria dechangensis | reverse complement strand
GTGTTCCACACCCTGTGGTCCGGGGACCGCTCCGAGGTCGTCTCCTAGACCGCTCCATCCGTCCCGCCCAGGACGCGGAGAAGGGCCACGCAGCACCGCTGCGTGGCCCTTCTCCGTACCGGGCTCCGTACCGGGCGGGGTCCTCTATTCGAGGAGGCCCATGACCCCGGGCAGCCACAGGCTGAGCTGGGGGACGAAGGCCACCACCAGCAGCGCCAGGATCAGTGCGGCGAAGAAGGGCACCAGCGCCCGGATGACGGACTCCACGCGCAGGCCGGCCACGCGCGCGCCGACGAACAGCACGTTGCCCACCGGCGGGGTGATGGTGCCCAGGCACAGGCTGAACGTGATGATCAGGCCGAAGTGAACGGGATCCACCCCGAAGGTGCTGACGATCGGCAGGAAGATCGGCGTGAAGATCAGGATGGCCGGGGTCGGGTCCATGAACGTCCCCACGGCCAGCAGGATGACCAGGATCAGGAGCAGGATCACGGCGGGGGACTCGGTCAGGCCCAGGAGGCTGTCGGAGATCAGCCGCGGGATCTTGGAGTAGGACATGACCCAGGACATGATCGTGGAGACCCCCACGAGCAGCATGACGATCGCGCTGGTCCGCGCCGCGTCCAGCAGGATGCGGGGCAGCTGCGGAAGCCGGATCTGCTGGTACGCCGCGCCGAGGGCCAGGCAGTACAGCACCGCGATGACCGCCGACTCGGTGGGGGTGAAGATGCCGGTGAGGATGCCGCCGATCACGATGACGATCATGAGCAGGGACGGCACCGCGCGCAGGAGCGTCCGCACGGCGACGCCCAGGGGGACCCGCTCGTGGGCGGCGGCCACGGGGTGGCGCCGGGTGTAGAAGAACACGACCGCCATGCAGGTCAGGGCCCAGAGGAGGCCCGGGCCGTAGCCGGCCATGAACAGGGTCGCGATCGAGGTGGAGGACACCAGCGAGTAGACGATCAGGGTGTTCGACGGCGGGATCAGCATCCCGGCGGGCGCGGAGGACACGTTGACGGCGGCGGAGTACGCCCGCTCGTAGCCCTCCGTGCGCTGCCGGGGGCCCATGACCGTGCCGATGGCGGCGGCCGAGGCCACGGCCGCGCCCGAGACGGAGCCGAACAGGGCGTTGGCCACGACGTTGGTCTGCGCCAGGGAGCCGGGCATGCGCCCCACGAGGACCTTGGCGGCGTCGATGAGCCGGCCCGCGATGCCGCCGGTGTTCATGAGCTCACCGGCCAGGATGAAGAAGGGGATGGCCAGCAGCGAGAAGGAGTTGATGCCGGTGAACATCCGCTGGGAGCTCACGAAGACCGCCGGCTCCGCCCCGATGACCACGGCCAGGGCGACGAAGGACGAGATGCCGACGGCGACGGCGATCGGCACGGCCAGGACCAGCAGGACGGCGATGCCGACCAGGAGGATGATGCCGGCGATGATGGCGGGATCCACGGGACCTCACCGTCCTTTCTCTGGGTCGGTCCCGGGACCGGTGACCGGACCGGTGCCGGGGCCGAGCCGCGGGTCCTCGGAGGCGATGAGCGGGACGGCCGAGGTGTGCCGGCCGATCTCCTCGTCCTCGTTGATGGGCAGCCCGGCCTCGCGGCCGACGGCGATCTTGTAGAGGTGGTAGAGCGCGTAGAACGCGATCAGCGCGCCCGAGACCGGCAGGGCCAGGTACATCTGGCCCACGGTCACGGGCAGCCCGGACACGTTCTGGCTCCAGGTCAGGCCCACGCCGCGCAGACCGCCCCAGACGAGCACGAACCCCGCGAAGGAGAGGATGACCAGCTGCGTGAGGACGCCGACCACCCGCTGGGCGCGCGGACCGGCCTTGCGGGCGACGAAGTCCACCGCGATGTGGCCGCGCTCGGAGAAGACGTAGGCCGTGCCGAACAGGGACAGCCACACGAACAGGTACTGGGCCGCGGTGGAGGACCAGGTGCTGGGGGCCCCGAGGACCTGCCGGCTGAGGACCTGCCAGGTCACCACGAGCACCAGCGCCGCGAACAGGGCGATGCACAGCCAGGCGAGCAGCGTGTCGAGGACCTTCTTGAACGCGCTCACTCCTGGGCCGCCTTCCGCACCTCGTCGTAGAGCTCCCGGGCGGAGTCCGTCTGCAGGTACTTGTCCACCACGGGGGCGAGCGCCTCGTCGAAGGCGGCCTCGTCGACGTCGTTGAACACGGTCCCGGACTCCTCGGCCGCGGCGATGGCCTTCTCGGTCTCCGTCTTCCACAGCTCGGCGTGGTGCTCGGAGGCGGCCACCCACTCCTCCTCGAAGACCGTGCGGTCCTGCTCCGTCATGCCCTCGAGCAGGCCGGTGTTCATCACCACGTAGTCGAGACCGATCAGGTGCTCGGTCCGGGCCATGTGCTTGGCGACCTCGTTGTGCTTCTGGGACATGTAGGAGACCTCGTTGTTCTCCGCGCCGTCGAGCACACCGGACTGCAGGGCCGTGTAGACCTCGCCGTAGGACATGGGGGTCGCCGACCCGCCCATCGCGCGGATCATGTCGATGTGGATGTCCGACTCCTGGACCCGGATCTTCAGGCCCGCCAGGTCCTCGGGGCGCTTCACGGGCCCCTCGGCGGTGTAGACGTTGCGGGCGCCCTGGGTGAGGCCGCCGAGGACCGTGAGGTTCTTGCTGTCCTCCAGCGAGGTGAACAGCCCGCCGACCACGGCGTCGTCGTTGACCACCTCGAGCTGGTGGTCGATGTCGTCGAAGACCGTGGGCAGGTTCAGCGTCTGGAACTCGTCGTTGAGGTTCTCCAGCTGGGTGCCGGAGGCCACGGCCATGTCCACCGCGCCGTCGCCGACGAGCTGGATCACCTCCTGCTGGGCCCCCAGGGTCTCGTTGGCGTACACCTCGACGTCCCAGCGCCCGTCCGTGCGCTCGGCGAGGCGGTCGCCGAACTCGGTGAGGGCGATGTACGAGGGGTGGGTCTCCGTCTGGTTCAGGGACAGGATGAGGGTCTTTCCCTCTCCGTCCGCCTCGGCGAGCCCGCTGCAGCCGGCGAGCGGCAGCAGGGCCAGTCCGGCCACGGCCGTCAGGCGGTGGGATGGGCGGCCTCTCGGCATGAGTTCCTCTTTCCGGGGGCGGCATCGGGGCAGGTGCCCGTGGGTACGACACACGCCGCCCGGGGGCGGCGCACATCCAGTGTGATGCCGGGCACGGGCCGGGACCCGGTGGTTGCCTCTTGTTGCCACGGCTCCTCCGAGGGGCGAGAATCGGACCCCATGAGCACAGGCCAGGGCAGCGACGGGGAGCCCGGCGCCGGGTCCCGGGGGCAGAGGACCGGCGGGCCCACCGTCTACGACGTCGCCCGGGTCGCGGGCGTGGCCCCGTCCACCGTCTCCCGGACCTTCGCGCGGCCCGGACGGGTCTCCTATGAGACCGCCGAGCGGGTGCGGGCCGTGGCCGAGGAGCTCGGCTACCGCGCCAGGTCCGTCTCCCGGTCGGGGTCAGAGCGGGACCGGCGCACGAACATGATCGCCCTGGTCGTCTCCGACATCTCCAACCCGGCGTACTTCGACCTCATCCGCGGCGCCGAGGAGGCCGCCGCGGAGGCGGGGTACATCATCCTGCTCGCCCACACCCACGAGTCGGACCGCAAGGAGCGGGAGGCGCTGGAGCGGACCCTGCCGATGGTCGACGGCATCCTGCTCACCAGCTCGCGGATGTCGGACTCCTCGATCCGCATGATGGCCAAGCAGAAGCCCACCATCATCGTGAACCGAGCCGTCAAGGGCGTCGCGTCCGTCGTCCCCGACAACCCCCGCGGCATGCGCCGCGCCGCCGAGCACCTGGCCGGCGCCGGGCGGCGCAGCATCCTCTACGTCGCCGGCCCCGAGGCGTCGTGGGCCGACGGCATGCGCTGGCGCGCCCTGCGCGAGTCCGCCATGGAGCTGGAGCTGAAGGTGCAGCGGACGGGCCCCTTCGAGCCGACCAGCGACGGCGGCGCGCAGGCGGCCCTGAGGTGGCTCGAGCACCGCTGCCCGGCCGTGATCCTCTACAACGACCTCATGGCGCTGGGCTTCCTCCGGGAGATGCGCCGGCACGGGGTGCGGGTCCCCGAGGACGTCGCCGTGGTGGGCTTCGACAACATCCAGGGCCTCGACCTCGTCAGCCCCTCGCTGACCTCGGTCGCGGCCCCGATGCAGGCGCTGGGGGCCACCGCCGTCACCAACCTCCTGGCCATGACCCGCGGCGCCTCCCCGACCGCGAGCAGGCCCATGGTCCTGCCGACCCGTCTCGTGGTGCGGGAGTCGAGCGCCCTGCCACCAGCAACAACCGGCAACTCGTTGTCCTGAGCCGGGACGGGCCGCTGTCATGGAGGCATGTCAGCGTCGATCGCAGCCCACCCCGACCGCCTCCTGCCCGCGGACCCGGGCACCCGGGCCATTGCCCGCAGCCTCCTGGCCCTGGTCGAGGACCTGCCGATCGTGTCCCCGCACGGCCACGTGGACGCGGCGGTCCTCGCGGACAACACCCCGTTCCCGGACCCCACCGAGCTGCTGATCAGCCCCGACCACTACGTCACCCGGCTGCTGCACGCCAACGGCGTGGACCTGTCCGACCTGCGGGTGGGGCGCGGCAAGGACGCGGACCCCCGCGAGGCGTGGCGGATCTTCTGCCGCCACTGGGACCTCTTCGACGGCACCGCCTCCGGGTACTGGCTGCGGTCGGAGTTCGTCAACGTGCTCGGCGTCGACGACTCCCGGATCGACGAGGAGCACGCCGACGAGCTCTACGACCGGCTCCAGGCGCTCGTCGAGGATCCCGGCTTCCGGCCCCGGCAGCTGTTCGAGCGCTTCGGCATCGAGGTCCTCGCCACCACGGACGACCCGCTGGACGACCTCGCCGCCCACGCCCGCCTCGCCGCGGACGAGACGTTCGCGGGGCGGGTGCTGCCGACCTTCCGGCCCGACGCGTACGTCAAGTTCCACGGGGCGGGCTTCGCCGAGAAGGCGCAGCGGCTCGTGGACACCGCCGGGGACGGGGCTGCGGGCTACGAGGGCTACCTGCGCGCTCTGGCGAACCGGCGGCAGCACTTCATCGCGCACGGCGCCGTCTCCGCCGACCACGGCACGCTCACCGCCCGGGCGCTGCGGATGGACCCCGCCGAGGCCGCCCGCCTGTTCGAGAAGGGCCTGCGCGGGGAGGCCACCGCGGCGGAGGCCGACGCGTTCGAGGCGAACATGACCTACCAGTTCGCGCGGATGGCCGTGGAGGACGGGCTGGTCATGACCCTGCACCCGGGCGTCTTCCGCAACCACTCCCCGGAGAGCTTCGCCCGGTACGGCGCCGACACCGGACACGACATCCCCTTCGCCATGGAGTACACCCGCGCCCTGCAGCCGCTGCTGGCCGACTTCGGCACCGCGAAGGACTTCCACCTCGTGCTGTTCACGATCGACGAGACCGTGTTCTCCCGGGAGATCGCCCCGCTGGCCGGCTTCTACCCGTCCGTGTTCGTCGGCGCGCCGTGGTGGTTCATCGACGAGCCCGACGCCATGCTCCGCTTCCGCTCCGCCGTCACGGGCACGGCGGGCTTCTCCCGCTCCTCCGGGTTCATCGACGACACCCGCGCGTTCTGCTCCATCCCCGCCCGGCACGACGCCTCCCGCCGCACCGAGGCGTCCTTCCTGGCCCGGCTCGTGGCCGAGCACCGCATCACCGAGGACCGGGCCGTCGAGATCATCGTCGACGTCGTCGACACCGCACCCAGAAGGGCCTTCAAGCTGTGAGCACCCCCGCCGGGCAGGACCCGCGTCCGCTGAACCGCCGCACCTTCCCCAGCGCCCCGGCGGCCCCGCCGCGGCTCGTGCACCTGGGCCTGGGGGCCTTCCACCGCGCCCACCAGCTCTGGTACACCCAGCACGCCGAGGCCGACCCGGCCCACCCCGAGTGGGGCTACGTCTCCTTCACCGGGCGCTCCGCCACGGTGGCGGAGCAGCTGACGGAGCAGGACGGGCTCTACACCCTCGTCGAGCGCGGCCCGGAGGGCGACGAGCACGAGGTCGTGACCGCCCTCGTGGAGGCCCGGCCCGCCGACGACGTCGGCCGCCTCTGGGAGCTGCTGGCCGCCCCGGGCACCGCCGTGGTGACCCTCACCGTGACCGAGGCCGCCTACCAGCTGGGACCCCACCTCGCCTTCGACGCGCAGCGCCCGGCCGTCGCCGCGGACCTCGCGCTCCTGCGGCGGGCCTACCGGGACGGGGGCTTCGCGCTCGACGCCGTGGGCGTGCCCGCCACCCCGGCGGCCAAGCTCGTCGTGGGGCTCGCCGAGCGGCGCCGGGCCGGAGCCGGTCCGCTGGCCGTGGTCTCCTGCGACAACCTCTCAGCCAACGCCCTGGCCGCCCGCCACGCCGTGCAGGGCCTGGCCGCCGCCGTGGACCCCCGGCTCGGCGGGTGGATCGAGCGCACCGTCTCCTTCGTGGCGACCTCGATCGACCGGATCACCCCGCGCACCGAGGACGCCGTGCTCGGGTCCGTGGCCCGGGAGACCGGGTACTCGGACATGGTGCCCGTGGTCACCGAGCCGTTCAGCAGCTGGGTCCTGTCCGGGGAGTTCCCCGCCGGGCGCCCCGCGTGGGAGCGGGCCGGGGCGGTGTTCGTGGACGACATCGAGGCCTTCGAGCGCCGCAAGCTGTGGCTGCTCAACGGCGCGCACTCGCTGATGGCCTACGCCGGGCAGCTGCGCGGGCACGCCACCGTGGCCGAGGCCCTCGCGGACCCCGTCTGCCGGCAGTGGGTGGAGCAGTTCTGGGACGAGGCGCAGCAGCACCTCACCGCGCCGGGCCTGGACGTCCCCGCCTACCGCGCGGCCCTGCTCGAGCGCTTCGCCAACCCCCGGATCGCCCACCACCTCGCCCAGATCGCCGCCGACGGCTCCGCCAAGCTGCAGATGCGCGCCGTGCCCGTGCTGCGCGCCGAGCGGGAGGCCGGCCGCCCGGGGACGGCCGCCGCCCGGATGATCGCGGCCTGGACCGTGTTCCTCGAGGGGCGCACGGAGCTGGACGACGCCGCCGCCGACCAGGTCCTGGCGGCCGCCGCGGGCACGGGCCGGGCCCGCGTCCGGGCGCTCCTGGCCCTGCTGGACCGGGAGCTCGCCGAGCGGGACGACGTCGTCGACCTCGTGGCCGCCCTCGCCGCGGACCTGCGCTGAGCCGCGCCCCCAGACCTCCCAGGAAAGGAAGACCATGAAGATCACCGAGGCCAAGGTCATCGTGACCAGCCCCACCCGCAACTTCGTCACCCTGAAGATCACCACCGACGAGGGGATCACCGGCATCGGGGACGCGACCCTGAACGGCCGCGAGCTCGCCGTGGCGACCTACCTGTCCGACCACGTGGCGCCGCTGCTGATCGGCCGCGACCCCGCGAACATCGAGGACACCTGGCAGTTCCTCTACCGCTCCGGCTACTGGCGCCGCGGCCCGGTCACCATGGCCGCGATCGCCGCCGTGGACATGGCCCTGTGGGACATCAAGGGCAAGGTCGCAGGCCTGCCGGTCTACCAGCTGCTGGGCGGCGCCTCGCGCCGCGGGCTGTCCACCTACGGGCACGCCTCCGGGCGGGACCTCGAGGAGATCTTCGACTCGATCCGCGCGGAGCAGGAGCACGGCTACACCGCGATCCGCGTGCAGTCCTCGGTCCCGGGCATCACCGCCCTCTACGGCGTGGCCGCCCAGCCCCAGGCCTCCGGCGAGCGCTACGACTACGAGCCCGCCCAGCGCGCGGCGCTGCCGGCCGAGGAGGACTGGGACACCCGCGCCTACATGCGCCACATCCCCACGGTGTTCGAGGGGGTCCGCAACGAGTTCGGCCCCGAGATGATCCTGCTCCACGACGGCCACCACCGCATGACTCCGCTGCAGGCCGCCAAGCTCGGCAAGTCCCTCGAGCCCTACGACCTCTTCTGGCTGGAGGACTGCACCCCCGCCGAGAACCAGGAGGCCCTGCGCCTGGTGCGCCGGCACACCACCACGCCCCTGGCCATCGGCGAGGTGTTCAACACCGTGTGGGACATCAAGGACCTCATCCAGGAGCAGCTCATCGACTACGTCCGGTGCGCCTCGACCCACTTCGGCGGCATCAGCCCGCTCAAGAAGGTCATGGACCTCGCCGCGATGTACCAGATCAAGTCCGGCTTCCACGGCCCCACCGACGTCTCCCCGGTGGGCCTGGCCGCCCAGATGCACGTGGGCATGGCCATCCACAACTTCGGGCTGCAGGAGTACATGCCGCACTCCGAGAAGACCGACGCGGTGTTCCGGCAGTCCATGACCTTCTCCGGCGGGCTGCTGCACCCCAGCGACACCCCCGGCCTGGGCGTGGAGATCGACGAGGACGAGGCCGCCAAGTACGAGTACGCGAACGCCTACCTGCCGTACAACCGGCTGGCCGACGGCACGGTCCACGACTGGTGAGCGGGGCGGAGGCGGCGGCCCCCGTGCCCCTCGTGGTGGTCATGGGCGTGTCCGGGGCGGGCAAGACGACCGTCGGGGCGCTCGTGGCCGACGCCTCGGGGGTGCCCTTCCTCGACGCGGACAGCCTGCACCCCCTCGGGAACGTCAGGAAGATGGCCTCGGGCACGCCGCTGACCGACGACGACCGCTGGCCCTGGCTGGACGTCGTGGGGGAGCGGCTGCGCGCGGCGGAGGAGGCCGGCACCGGCCTGGTCCTGGCCTGCTCCGCGCTCAAGCGCCGCTACCGGGACCGCATCCGCCGCGCCGCGCCCGGCGTCGTGTTCCTGCACCTGCACGGCACGGTGGACGTCCTGGCGTCGCGGCTCGAGGGCCGCAGCGGGCACTTCATGCCGGCGTCCCTGCTGGTGTCCCAGGTGGAGGACCTCGAGCTGCTGGCCGAGGACGAGAACGGGTACGAGCTGGACATCGACCAGCCCGTCGAGGACATGGTGGCCGAGGCCGCCCGGGCGCTGCGGTCGCTCCGCGAGGCGCCGCGCGCCCCGGGCGCGGAGCCGGGGGCCACGGACGAGGAGCCCGGGGCCCCCGCCGCGCGCCGGTGACCGCCGCCCCCGCCGGCCGCGTGTGAGGCAACTCGCGGCAACCCGTGGAGGCCGCCCTGTGAGCCGGGTCACGGTGGGGGTGTCCGATCCCCGGCCGGCACGCCGGGGGTGACCGTCCAGCAGGCGGTCGCCCCCGGGCCGGCGCTCACAGGAAAGCCACGCCATGACACGATCCTCCACGCGCAGGCGGGGCCGGGGCCTCGCCCTGGCCGCCGTCGCCGTTCCGCTGTCCCTCGCCGTGACCGCGGCCGCCGTCGTCCCGCCGCCGGGCCACGCGGGCGGCGGTGACCGGGCGGCCGCGTCCTCGGGCCGCGACGAGGGCAACCACGGGAAGCCGCCGGAGCTCGGCGCGCGCGTCAAGGACACCATCACGGTCAAGGGCCGGACCTTCAAGGACCTCAACGACAACGGCGTGCTGGACCCCTACGAGGACTGGCGCCTCCCGGCCGGGGAGCGCGGGGCCGATCTCGTCTCCCGGATGACGCTGGAGGAGAAGGCCGGCCTCATGCTGATCGACACCCTCAACGCCGAGTGCGACCCGGCGACCGGCACCCGCGGGACCCTGGGGGCCTCGGCCGCCGACTACGTCGAGACCCAGAAGATGCACCGTTTCATCTTCCGCAACACTGTCACCAGCGAGGACAAGGCGGTGTGCGGCGAGCCCGGCGACGGCTTCCGGGCCACCACGAGCGTCACGCCGCGGGAGGCCGCGGAGTACATGAACTCCGTCCAGGAGCTGGGCGAGGCCACCCGGCTGGGCATCCCGGTGCTCTACAAGTCCAACGCGCGCAACCACATCGACCCGGACGCCCGCGCCGGCATCAACGAGTCCGCCGGCGCCTTCACGGCCTTCCCCAAGGAGGCCGGCCTCGCCGCCGCCGCCCTGGGCGAGGAGGCGGCCCGGACGGGCGGGGCCCCGACCACCGGGGACATGTCCGTGGTGGAGGACTTCACGGAGGTCATGGGCGCGGAGTGGGCCTCGATCGGGCTGCGCGGGATGTACGGCTACATGGCCGACCTCTCGACCGAGCCGCGGTGGTACCGCACGCACGAGACGTTCACCGAGGACGCCGGCCTCAGCGCGAACATCATGGGCAGCCTCGTGGAGGGCCTGCAGGGCCCGGTCGACGAGGACGGGCAGTCCCTGAGCCCCGACACCTCGGTGGCGCTGACCATGAAGCACTTCCCCGGCGGCGGACCGCAGGAGCTGGGCCTGGACCCGCACTACTCCTTCGGCAAGACCCAGGTGTACCCGGGCGACGCCTTCGGGTACCACCTCAAGCCCTTCGAGGCCGCGATCGCCGCCGGAGTGTCCTCGATCATGCCCTACTACGGCGTGCCGATGGGCGTGACCCACGACGGGGTGGCCTACGACCGGACCGGCATGGCCTTCTCCGGCCAGATCGTCAACGAGCTCCTGCGGGAGAAGCTCGGCTTCCAGGGCTACGTCAACTCGGACACCGGCATCATCACCGACCGCGCCTGGGGCCTGGAGGAGAGCACCGTCCCCGAGCGCGTCGCGGCGGCCGTCAATGGCGGCACCGACACGCTGTCCGGGTTCCACGACGTGGCCACCATCACCGACCTGGTCCGGGACGGCCTGGTGACCGAGGAGCGCGTGACCTAGGCCGCCGGGCGCCTGGTCGAGCCGATGTTCTGGATGGGCCTGTTCGAGAACCCCTACGTGGACGCGCCGGCCGCCGACGGCGTCGTGGGCAGCGAGGCGCACCGCGAGGTGGGCCTGGACCTGCAGCGCAAGTCCGCCGTGCTGCTGCAGAACCGGCAGACGTCGGCGGGGGACAGGGCGCTGCCGCTGAAGGAGGGCGCCGAGGTCTACGTCCTGGGCGACTTCACCGCGGAGACGGTCGAGAGCTACGGCTACGACGTGACCGACGGCAACACCGAGAGCCCCGCCGACCGTCCCAGCGCGGCGGGCAGCGACCACGTGCTGATCTCGGTGTCGGCCAGGAACACCGGCACGGGCGCCTACGCCAGCGACGACCCGGCCACCGGGATGAACCCGGAGCACACCAACCCGGTCGTCCTGCCGGGGGTGAAGGGCCTCGACGGGCAGAGCCCGTACGGCGCCGCCGACGCATGCGTGGCCCAGGGTGCCGAGACGTGCACCGACAGCGGCCTGCGGTTCGGCGGCTCCTTCCCCTGGGAGGCGAGCAGCCTCGACTTCACCAGCATGGCCGCCTCCGGGTCCTGGGAGGTCACCCCGTCCCTGGACACGATCCAGCAGGTCATGCGGGAGGTCGACGACCCGTCCAAGGTGATCCTCCACGTCTACTTCCGCCAGCCCTTCGTGCTCGACGAGGCCAGCGGCCTGCGCGACGCCGGCGCGATCGTCGCCGGGTTCGGCATGAGCGACACCGCCCTGCTCGACGTCCTCTCCGGGAGGGTCGGCCCCCAGGGCAGGATGCCGTTCGCCCTCGCCGGGACGCGGAAGGCGATCGAGGAGCAGTACAGCGACCTCCCCGGGTACGCGGAGACCACCGACGGGGAGCTGTTCCCCTTCGGCTTCGGGCTGACGTACTAGCGGCGCTCCCCGTCCGGGGGCCGGCGGCGGCGGGCCGCGCACGTGTCGTTCGCAGCCCGCTCCCGCCGTCCTGTGGCACGGCCGGGCTCAGCGCCCGGGCGCCGCGCGGCCCCGCAGGGCGATCTCCAGCAGGTCGGCGGCGGCGCCGCGGACGGGCCGGTCCGGGCGGCGGATCACCTGCAGGGACCGGGTGAGGTCCAGGCCCTCGACCGGGACGGCGACCAGGCGGCCGTCGTCGAGCTCGTGGTGCACGGCCAGCCGGGACAGCACGGTCGGGCGGCACCCGGCGAGCGCGGCCGCCTTGACCGCGGCGGTGGTGCCCAGCTCCACGAGCGGGGGGACCAGGCCGGGCAGGGCCGCCTCGAGGGTCTGCCGGGTGCCCGAGCCGGCCTCGCGGAGCACCAGCGGGGTCCGCCGCAGCTCCTCCTGCGGGATGCTCTCCCGTTCCGCCCAGGCGTGACCGGGCGGGACGACGAGCACGAGCTCGTCCTCGGCGAAGGGCAGCCGCTCCACCGTGGGCGGGGCGGCCGGGCCCTCGACGAAGCCCAGCTGCACCTCGTCGGCGAGCACGGCCGCGATGACCTCGTCCGTGTTGCCCGTGGTGACCGAGACCTCCAGGCCGGGGCGCTGGGCGCGCAGCGCCATGATCCAGGCGGGCAGGACGTACTCGGCGATCGTCATGGACGTCGCCACGGTGGCGTGACCGCGCCCGGAGACGGTGGCCACGCCCTCGGCCAGGTTCTCGGCGGCGCGGAGCAGGTCCCCGATCCACTCCATCACCGGGGTGGCCCGCGCCGTGGTCACCACCCCGCGCGGCGAGCGGGTGAAGAGCGCCAGGCCCAGGCGCTGCTCCACGGCGCGGATCCGGTGGCTGGCCGCCTGCTGGCTGATGCCCAGCTCCCGCGCGGCCGCGCCCACGCTGCCCAGCTCCGCGGCCAGGTGGGCGGTCTCCAGCTCCTCGAGGGCGGGCAGGCGGCGGGCGATCGGCATGACGGCCATGATCCCACGGCGCGGCGCCGCCTGCATGGCCCCGCCGGGCAGGAGCCGCCGTGGTCCATCGTGACCGAGGGCCTCCGAGACCGTCATATGGATGAATAGCTCACCAATGGAAATAATTAACTGTTGATTTTCTCAATCAAATGGGGTGGAATGGTGTCCGGCCGACGGATGTGGCGGGGATCACATCCTCTCCGCCGGGCCTGATGCCCCGCGCAGCGGCCCCTCCCGGGGGCGCCACCGCAGTGCCGGGGCCCGGGACCGCCGTCGGCTCTCCGCCCGACCACTCAGACACGGAGCCACGCCATGACCCAGGACCACGCGGTCGCCGCGCCGGACGCGCCCGTCACCCACACGCCCAAGACCGAGGAGGAGCGCAAGGACAGCCGCCGCGCCGTCCTCTCGAGCTTCCTCGGGAGCAGCGTGGAGTACTACGACTTCCTCCTCTACACCGCCGCCGCGGGGCTGGTGTTCCCGCCGCTGTTCTTCAGCAGCGTGGACCCTGTCCTGGGCCAGCTCCTGGCCTTCGCCACGCTGCTGGCGGGCTACCTGACCCGCCCGCTGGGCGGGGTGCTGTTCGGCCACTTCGGCGACAGGTTCGGCCGCAAGAACATGCTGTTCATCACGCTCATGATGATGGGCGTGGTGTCCCTGTGCATCGGCCTGATGCCGACCTACGCGACCATCGGCGTGGCCGCGCCCATCCTGCTGGTCACCCTGCGCGTGATCCAGGGGATCGCGGTGGGCGGGGAGTGGGCCGGCGCCACCCTCATGGCCATGGAGCACTCCAGCGCCAGGAACAAGGGCTTCGGCGCCTCGCTGTCCGTGGCCGGGGGTCCGACCGGAGCGGTGCTGTCGACCCTCGTGCTGACGCTGTTCGCCACCCTGCCCGACGACCAGTTCTACTCCTGGGGCTGGCGGGTGCCCTTCCTGCTGTCGGTGATCGTCGTGGCCGTGGGCCTGTACCTGCGGGCCCGGGTCAAGGAGTCCCCCGAGTTCGAGGCCGCCCGCGAGTCCGGGGACGTCCACACCGGTGTCCCGATCAAGCTCATGGTCACCACGTACCCCAAGGAGGTCCTGCTGGGTGCGCTGGGCGGTGCGGCGCCGCTGTTCGTGCAGGGCCTGCTCGCCGGGTTCATGGTCACCTACGTCTCCGTGATCAACGAGTGGATCCCCCGCTCGGAGGCGCTGATGCTGCTGACCTTCTCCAGCTTCTTCCACATCTTCACCATTCCCGCCTTCGCGGCCCTGTCCGACCGGATCGGCCGCAAGAAGGTGATGATCGGCGGGGCGATCTTCTCCGCCGTCGCCATCTGGCCGATGTTCGCCATGTTCAACACCGGTGAGCCGCTCTGGATCGGCCTGGCGTTCATGCTGGGCAACCCGATCATCCAGGCTTCGATGTACGGGCCCATCGGGGCGTTCCTGTCCGAGAAGTTCGCCACGAACGCCCGCTACACCGGCACCTCGCTGTCCTTCCAGCTCAGCTCCATCATCGGCGCCGGCGTGGCCCCGCTGATCGCCGTGCGGCTCACCTCGCCCGAAGTGGGCACCACGAACCTCGCCATCTACGTCACCGTGATGTTCGTGATCTCCGGTGCCGCCGTCGCCCTGTCCCGCGAGACCAATCCCCTGAAGAAGCGGGCACACCGCGCCTAGCGGTCGCGCCCTGCGCCTGTGCACCCACAACCGACGGTTGTGGGTGCACAGGCGCAGGGCCTCTACCGGCCCGCCCGGGCCGGGGGCACAGTGAGAACCATGAGCCTCCCCGTGACCCCCGGCGTCGTCGTCGGCACCCCGGACTGCGCGCGCAATGCCCCGGCGCGTGCGCGCGGGCTGTCGTGGTCCGCCGTGGAGCACGTGGGGCCCGCCTGGTTCCCGGCGGCCATGGGCACCGGCATCCTCGCGACCTGCACCCAGGGCCTCGCCGCCGCGGTGCCGGTCCTGCACGGGCCGGCGCTCCTGCTCCTGGCGCTGGCGTGGCTGGTCCTCGCGGCGGTCGGCGGCACCTTCCTGCGCCACGCGCTCCGGCGCCCCGACCGGTTCCGGGCCACCGTCGCGGACCTGGCCGTCGCCCCCTTCTACGGCGCCGTGTCCATGGGCCTGCTCGCCGTGGGGTCCGCGACCCTGGCGGTCGCGGGACCACACCTGCCGGCGACGGCGACGGCCGCCGCGTGGGCCCTGTGGGCGGCCGGCACGCTGCTCGGCGTGGTGACCGCCGTGGCACACCCGGTGCGGCTGCTCGCCGCCGGGCCCGCCGGGCGCGGGGCCCCGACGCCCGTGTGGGCGCTGCCGGTGGTCCCGCCCATGGTCTCAGCCTCCGGCGGCGCGGTGCTCGCGGGCACGCTGCCGCCGACCGCGGCGTCGGCGGTGCTCCTGCTGTGCGGCGCGCTGTTCGTGCTGGCGCTGTCCCTGGGGACCGTCGTGTTCGCCCTCGCCTACGGCCGACTGGCGCGCGGCCATGCGCTGCCGCTGCAGGGCTCGCCGGCGATCTGGATCCCGCTGGGGGTCGCCGGGCAGTCCACGGCCGCCGCGAACTTCGTCCTGGCCGAGGCGGACCGGCTGCTCCCGCCGGGGGCGCTCGCCGTGCTGCATGAGCTGGCCGTCGGCTACAGCGTCCTGGCGCTGTCCCTGGGCGCGGTGGCCGCGGGCGTCGCCCTCCGGGTGACCGCCGGCGCCCTGCAGCGGGGTATGACGTTCAGCCTGAGCTGGTGGAGCTTCACGTTCCCCGTCGGCACGATGAGCCTGGGCCTGCTCGCGCTCGGCACCACCCTGGGCGCCCCGTGGCTGCTGGGGGCCTCGGCCGCGGTCTGCGCCTGCCTGGCCGGGACGGTGGGCCTGTGCCTCGTGCGCTCGGTCCGGCTCTGGGGAACGGGCCGGCCGTAATCCGCCCGGGACCGGCCCGGGAGCGCCCCGTCCCGCTCTAGCATGGGCCCTGGGCGTGGGACGTCCGCGTCCGTCGACGTGAGGGGAAGCCATGAGAGCGGCGCGCTACTACGGACGCGGGGACATCCGGATCGACGACCTGCCCGAGCCCGAGGTCACCCCCGGCACCGTCGGCATCGACGTGGCCTGGTGCGGGATCTGCGGCACCGACCTGCACGAGTACCTCGAGGGCCCGATCTTCTGCCCCCAGCCGGGGCAGCCCCACCCGACCTCCGGCGAGACGCTGCCCGTGACCCTGGGCCACGAGTTCTCCGGGGTCGTCTACGCCGTGGGGGAGGGGGTCGACGACATCGAGGTCGGCCAGCACGTCGTCGTCGAGCCCTACATCATCCGCGACGACGTCGACACCGGCCCGGAGAGCACGGACTACCACCTGTCCGAGGGCCTGGGGTTCATCGGCCTGAGCGGCCGCGGCGGCGGCCTCGGCGAGAAGATCGCCGTCCAGCGCCGCTGGGTGCACCCCATCGCGGACTCGGTGCCCCTGGACGAGGCCGCCCTCATCGAGCCGCTGTCCGTGGGGTACCACGCCGTCCAGCGCTCCGGGGCCTCGGCGGGCGACGTCGCCCTGGTCGGCGGCGCCGGGCCCATCGGGCTGCTCACCTCCGCCGTGCTCAAGGCCCTCGGCGTCACCGTGGTCGTGTCGGAGCTCAGCCCGCTGCGGCGGCAGAAGGCCCTGGAGACCGGGGTGGCCGACCACGCGCTGGACCCCCGCGAGGTGGACGTCGTCGAGGAGGTCCGCAGGCTCACCGGCGGCCGGGGCGCGGACGTGGCGTTCGAGTGCAGCAGCGTCCAGCCGGTCCTCGACACCCTCATGGAGGCGCTGCGGCCCACCGGGGTGCTGGTCGTGATCGCGATCTGGGGCCACCGCGCCGACTTCGACATGTTCAAGCTGGTGATGAAGGAGATCGACACACGCGGCACCATCGCGTACGTCAACTCCCATCCGCCGGTGATCGAGCTGGTGGAGTCGGGCAAGATCCAGCTCACGCCGTTCATCACCGGGAAGATCGGGCTGGAGGGGCTGGTCGACGAGGGGTTCGACACGCTCATCCACCGCAACGAGACCGCCGTGAAGATCCTGGTGTCGCCCTCGGGCAGGGGGCTCTGACCCGGGCCCGTCCATGCGGTGCCGGCCTGGCCGGTGGAGGTGGCGAGGGCACCGGGGTCGCGGAAGGCCGCGAGAAGGGCCATGAACCCCAGGACCATGATCAGCGGGCCCGGGCAGCAGGCTCATGGCGGAGCCGTCCTCCCCGGGCTCAGGCCTCGACCGGGGTGCTGACGTCCCGTCCGGCGCGCTCCTCGGCGCGGGTGCGCAGCTCGCGGCGCACGGCCCACACGACCAGGGCGATCCAGGCGACGAAGAGAGCGCCCAGGAGCACCGTTCCACCGGACCCGACCAGGGCCTGGCCGGTGTCGGTGTTGACGAGGGTGCGGGTGTTGGTCCAGATGATCAGTCCGCCCGCGGCCACGGCGAGGATGCGGGGGGCCAGGTGGCGCACCAGCCACGCGGCGATCGGGGCGGCGACGACACCCCCGGCCAGCAGCGCCAGGACCCAGGCGAAGTCGATTCCGGCCGCGCCGAGTCCGGTGAGGAACCCGAGGGAGGCGCCCAGGGCCACCACGAACTCGGAGGTGTCGATGGAGCCGATCACCTTGCGCGGGGCGATCTTGCCCGAGGCCAGCAGGGTCGGGGTGCCCACCGGGCCCCACCCGCCGCCGCCGACGGCGTCCAGGGCCCCGGCGGCCGCGGCCAGGGGCACGAGCAGGCGCTTGGGCAGCCGGCCCTGGAAGGAGGGCTGCGAGGTGGGCAGGCGCAGGAAGCGGTACAGGACGTAGACGCCCAGCCCCAGCAGGATGGTGGAGACGACCGGCTTGGCGGCGTCGCCGTCGAGGTTCACCAGGACGTGGGCGCCGAAGAACGCCGCGATCCCGCCGGGCACGGCCATGATGCCCACGACCCGCCAGTCGACGTTGCCGAACTTCCAGTGCGCGGCCCCCGAGACCAGGGTGGTGCCGACCTCCGACAGGTGCACGATGGCCGAGGCCGAGGCCGGGGCGATACCGGCCAGCAGCAGCAGGGAGGTGGAGGTGACCCCGTAGGCCATGCCCAGGGAGCCGTCGACGAGCTGGGCGAAGAAGCCGATCACGGCCAGGACGATGAGAGAACGCACGGCGCGCCTTTCGGATGGAGTGGGGAACAGCGGGGATCGGAGCGGAGACCAGATCGGTCGTGGTGGGCCGAGTGGGCCCAGGCTAGGGCGAATGCGCCGGACTGCGCAGGATGCGACGGCCGGAGTACTCCGGTGACGGCACGTGTCAGGGAGCTGGACGCAGCGCGCCGGAGGGTGCATCCTGCGCGCTCGAGCTCCTGCGCATCCGGCCCGTCACCGTGGTCGGCGGAACGCACAGCAGGAGGTCTTCGCCTCCCAGCTCGGGCCGCTGAGCACAGCCCACCCCGTGGGGCGAACGGCCGACCCACCACGCCGAGTCCCCTCTGAGGCGGCAATCCCCCAGGCGGTCACCTGGGGGATTGCCGCCTCAGAGGGGACTCGGCGGAGGACCAGGCGCAGGGCCGGGTCAGGCGGCGCGGCCCCGGACGATCGCGTCGAAGAGGATCGTCGGGATGAACCCGCCCCTGTGGGCGCGCTCGACCGCGGCGAAGCCCTCCGCCGTCTCCTCGTAGGGGAAGTGGAGCAGGTCCGCCACGAGCTCCCAGTGGTCGATCATCCCCCCGGCGTAGAGCTGGCAGATCTCCCACGGCGTGTTCGCCGAGAAGCTGGGGGAGTCCGGCAGCACGTACTCGCCCACCGGGACGCGCCACGCCTCCAGGACGTCGAGGTCGGCGGCCAGGTCCTCGAGCGTGTCGTAGTGGCCTGAGCGGTCGGGGTCCACGGTCCCGTTGGCGCTGGCGAGCTCCACGTCGTAGCCACCTTCCACGTTGGGGAAGACCGACGTGGGCCCGGGCTCGCCGCCCACGCCGGCGTCCAGCGGCAGCTGCGAGGGCAGCCACTCCCAGCCGTCGCCGAGCTGGTCCATCTCCAGGTCGCGGTAGGCCACCCAGCCGCGGGAGGTCAGCAGCTCCTGGGCGTCGTCGTCCCACGTGCCCTGGGGGTAGCCCTCGATCGCGACGTCGCGTGCCGCGGCGTGGAACTCCCGCCGCTGCTGCTTCTTCTTGGCGGCGGCCTTCTTGCGGGGCTTGCTCTTGGGCACGGTGGTCCTCCTGACAGGGCGGGACGGCCGTGGCGCGGTCCCTCGGGACCTCCATGATCCCGCACCGGGAGAGGGACGTGCAGCGGGAGGCCGCGCCGTCGTCGGCGCCGTGCCCTTGTCCCGGACCGCGGCCCGCCGTAGCGTGCGGGTCAGTGTCAGGGTGAGTGGTGCCGCAGGTGTTGCGGTGGTTGGATTCTTCGCACCCGGTGTCTGGCT
>NZ_BMEQ01000041.1 GCF_014636775.1 Kocuria dechangensis | reverse complement strand
TGTTCTCCGTCGGCAACGCCGTGGGCTCCGGGCTGGGGATGTCGATGGTCTTCGGCGGCTCCCCGACCCTGTGGACCCTCGCCTGCACGGTGCTCGTGGGCGTGGTGGCCTGGGCGCCGAACTACTACAAGGTCTTCGAGCGCGGGCTGCTGGCGATCATCGCGCTGATGGCCTTCGGGTTCCTCGCCTCGGCGGTGCTCACCCGGCCCGACTGGGTCGAGGTGTCCGACGGCTTCATCCCCTCCCTGCCGCCGGGAGCCGGGATGCTGCTGGTGGCCCTGGTCGGGACCAACTTCTCCATCAACGCCGCCTTCTACACCGGCTACGCCTCCCGGGAGCGGGGCCTGCGCCCCGAGCAGTACAGGGCCACCACCCTGGCCGACACCATCCCCGGCATCGTCGCCCCGGGCCTCATGACCATCCTGGTCATCGTCGTGGCGGCGACCGCCCTGCAGGCCACCAACGGCACCGCCGCCACCCTGGCGGATCTGTCCAGTGTCCTGGAGCCGCTGGCCGGACCGGTCGGCGCGACCGTCTTCGGCCTCGGCTTCACCGGCGCGGCGTTCTCCTCGATGATCGCCAACGCCACCGCCGGCGGCACCCTCATCTCGGACACGCTGGGCTGGGGCAACAAGCTGGACCGGCACCGGGTCAAGGCCATGATCTGCGTGGTCCTGGCCTTCGGCCTGGCAGTGACCCTGCTCGCCCAGGGCTCCCCGATCCAGCTGATCATCACCGCCCAGGCACTGACCGTGATCGTCGCCCCGCTGCTGGGCATCCTGCTGCTGGTCATGGCCACCCGCCGCGACGTGATGGGCCGATACGTCAACCGTTGGTGGCAGACCGCCCTGGGCCTGCTCGGCCTGGCCGCGATCCTGGCCACCTGCGTGCGGCTCCTCACCACCCTGCTCTGACACCACCACCGCACGACGACGGGGGCGGGACCACTGATGTGGTCCCGCCCCCGTCGTTTTACGCTGGTTTTCCCCTGGACACCGGTGCCCCCGCTCGTGGTGGAACGATCACCGCCCCGGCCCGGCGCATGCCCAAGGACAACCCCCGGGTCCGAGGCGCTGCGTTCAACGGGCGTCGTCAACGGTGGAGGTGCCGGTGCCGAACAGGCTCAGATGCCACCAGCCCTCACGATGCTCCAGCGTGGCAGTCCTCGCCTGCTCGGCGTCCCTCCAGCACAGGATCCCGTCGGCGGACTCCACGTGGTACCCGCTCTGAGCGGCCACCCACACTGCCTCCTCGGCCGCATGGGCGCGATCGGCGGCCCACCGCCGGTGATTGAGCTCTGCCACCGACGCCAGGCCCACACCGGCCACCATCACCGCCGGCCCGGTCAGCGCGGGCAAGCCCGGCACCACGAAACAGACGGCCGCACACAGGACGACCATGTACATCACCGCCACCGGGTGGTTCCACCACCGGGGTGCCGGGGTGCGCGGCACCTGGGCCACATCGGCGAAGACGCGGACCGGGGCGGCAGAGGGCGATCGGCCCCACACGGAACCGATCAAGGACTGTTTCACACTCAACAGGGATGCTCCTGGCACGAGCCGATGGTGGGGCGGACGAGGGGCGACGATGCTGCTGCCGGCCCCATGCCGGGCCGGTGCGCGCCCTGGCGCACGGTGCGCCGGGGGCCTGGGCCGTGGTGGCCGCCCGGGGGCGGGGGAGGGCTCAGTCCTCGCAGTCGGTGCAGTGCTTCGCGTCGCCCTTCTGGTGGGCGAGCTGGGAGCGGTGGCGGACCAGGAAGCAGGAGGCGCAGGTGAACTCGTCCTGCTGTTCGGGGATCACCGCCACGGTGAGCTCCTCGTGGGAGAGGTCGGCTCCGGGCAGGTCGATGCCCTCGGCGGTGTCGAAGTCCTCGGCGTCGATGACGGCGGTCTGGACGGTGGCGCTGCGCTGGGCCTGGATCGCTTCCAGGGACTCGTTGGCCGGTTCGTCCTCGGGCCGGGTGCGCGGGGCGTCGTAATCGGTGGTGGCCATGCTGTGGTGGGTCCTCCTGGACAAGGGGGAAGAAGGGGCTGCCGTGCAGGAGAGCCCTGCACGGAAAAGACAAGAGTGTATCCCCACGACGTGCGGACCGCCGAGCCCGGAGTCCCTCTGCAGGCCGGCCACGAGAAATCGCCGTCGTCCCGGCGGGGCGGCATCGGTCTCCTGCGCCCTGGTGCCCTCCGGAACCGCCGGGAAGCATGGGTCGTCAACGGCGGGGTGGAGCGGTCCTGCCGCACGCAGGGCGACCCGTCACGCAGCGAACAGCGCTGAGCGCACGGCGGCTTCGAAACCTTCGATGTGGTGCCGAGCCAGTTCCGAAGCCCTGTCCTCGTCCCCGTCGATGACTGCCTGCAGCAGTTCGAAGTGCTCGTGGACGTGCTCGGTCAGGCGCGGCAGCCGGTCGATCACCAGGCACCAGATTCGGGTGGCGAGGTTGTTGTAGCGGATGAGGGTGTCCTCCAGGTGTGGATTGCCTGCTGCCCGGTAGACGGCGCGGTGCACCATGGCGTCGCAGGCCAGAATCTCCGTCACGCCGGCGCGCTCGATGTCGAAGGCGCCGACCCGTTCCCGGATCTCCGCCAGCTCCGCGCGGATGGAGGGGGTGGCTACGCGCGCGGCACGAGCGGCGGCCAGCGGCTCCAGCTGCATCCTGATCTCGGAGACGTACGCCAGATCGGTGATCTCCACGCGCGTGGCGAAGGTCCCTCTCTTGGGGTAGCTCACCACCAGACGGTCGACCTCGAGGCGCTTCAAGGCCTCCCGCACCGGTGTGCGTCCCATGCCCAGGCTCTTGGCCAGGACCTCGTCGTTGATGGGTTCTCCGGGACGGATCTGCAGGCTCAGCAGCTGCTCGCGGAGGGCCTCGTAAGCGGTGTCGGCCAACGACGCCCGCCGCGGTGCTGTCCGCTCTGCCCCCATGCTGCTCACTGCCACGAGCCCTCCCAGATGAATTTCCAGCACACCCTTGACCGGTGGACGGGTGTTACCTACGCTACATGAAACTCTAATATATAAGTCGCACACTTCAGGTGTACATGTTCTCAGGAGGTTTCCATGACCGTTGTCGAAAAGGTCGAGGCGTCGATCGGCATCCAGCCGGCGCCCTCGGGTGCCACCACCGGCGGGATCCTCTCCCAGTTCGTGTTCGCCGGCAGGTGCCCGGACCAGCCCGGGGTGGTCCACGCCGTCACGAAGTTCCTGCTCGACAAGGGGTGCAACATCAAGGAGCACCAGCAGTTCGACGACCCCGTGCGCAAGGTGGTGCACCTGCGGACCGCCTTCACCGGCTCCCCCGAGCTGGGCCGCGAAGGGCTGGAGCAGGACTTCTCCGCCATCGCCGAGCAGTTCGGCATGAGCTACGAGTTCCACGACCCGACCCCGCCGCGGCTGCTGGTCATGGTCTCCAGGAGCGGGCACTGCCTCAACGACCTGATCTTCCGCTGGCGGGCCGGCGGTCTCGGCGGTGAGATCGCCCTGGTGGTCTCCAACCACGACGATCTGCGCCCCATGGCCGAAGCCGCCGGACTGCCCTACCTCCACGTCCCGGTCACTGCCGAGACCAAGGACAGCGCGGAGCAGCGGCTCCTGGCCCTCGTGGAGGAGCACCGGATCGACCTCGTCGTGCTGGCCCGCTACATGCAGATCCTCTCCGACGACCTCTGCAGGGCGCTGGAGGGCCGGGCCATCAACATCCACCACTCCTTCCTGCCCGGTTTCAAGGGTGCCCGGCCCTACCACCAGGCCTACGACCGGGGCGTGAAGCTCGTCGGCGCCACCGCCCACTACGTCACGGCCGACCTCGACGAGGGACCCATCATCGAGCAGGAGGTCATCCGCGTCGACCACACCCACGATCCCCGCGCGCTCTCCACGGTCGGCCAGGACGCCGAGGCCCTGGCGCTCTCCCGCGCGGTCCGCTGGCACTGCCAGCACCGCGTGGTCCTGGACGGGACCAGCACCGTCGTCTTCCGCTGACCACCGATCGATTCCTCACCGCACCTATCTCAGGAGAAACTCATGTCCCGTTCACCGCGCATCGTCATCATCGGCGCCGGGATCGTCGGTACCAACCTGGCCGATGAGCTCGTCGCCCGAGGCTGGAACAACATCACCGTGCTCGACCAGGGCCCGCTGAACATGCCCGGCGGCTCCACGTCCCACGCCCCGGGGCTGGTCTTCCAGACGAACCCGTCCAAGACCATGACCACGTTCGCGGACTACACCGTCGAGAAGCTGAAGTCCCTCCAGCAGAACGGCACCAGTTGCTTCAACCCGGTGGGCGGGTTGGAAGTGGCCACCACCGAGACCCGGTGGGCGGACCTGCACCGCAAGCACGGGTACACGGCCTCCTGGGGCATCGAGGGGCGGCTGCTGGACCCGGCCGAGTGCAAGGCCCTCTACCCGCTCCTCGACGAGGACCTGCTGCTCGGCGGTCTGCACGTCCCCAGCGACGGCCTGGCGCTGGCGGCCCGCGCCGTGCAGCTGCTGATCCAGCGCACCACCGAGGCGGGGGTCACCTACTGCGGTTCCACCGAGGTGGTGGACGTGGAGCAGGCCGGCGGCCGTGTCACCGGCGTGCGCACCACCCATGAGGTCATTCCTGCCGACATCGTCATCTCCTGCGCCGGCTTCTGGGGCCCCAAGATCGGGCAGATGGTGGGGATGGACGTGCCCCTGCTTCCCCTGGCCCACCAGTACGTCAAGACCACGCCGGTCGCCGACCTCAAGGGCCGCAACGAACTGCCCAACGGCGCCGGCCTGCCGATCCTGCGCTTCCAGGACCAGGACCTCTACTACCGCGAGCACGGCGAGCGCTACGGCATCGGCTCCTACGCCCACCGGCCCATGCCGGTGGACCTGGACGACCTGGGCGTCTACGCCCCCCAGGAGATCAACGAGCACCACATGCCCTCGCGCCTGGAGTTCACCACCGAGGACTTCCTGCCGGCCTGGGAGGCCTCCCAGCAGCTGCTGCCAGGCCTGCGCAGCAGCGAGATCGAGGACGGGTTCAACGGCGTCTTCTCCTTCACCCCCGACGGCGGCCCCCTGATGGGCCAGTCCTCGGAGGTCGACGGGTTCTACGTCGCCGAGGCGGTGTGGGTCACCCACTCCGCCGGCGTCGCCAAGGCGATGGCCGAACTGATCACCACCGGGCGCTCCGAGACGGACCTGGGGGAGTGCGACGTGAACCGCTTCGAGGAGGTCCAGCTCAGCCCCTCCTACGTCAGCGAGACCTCGCAGCAGAACTTCGTGGAGATCTACGACGTCCTCCACCCGCTGCAGCCGCGCCTGTCCCCGCGGGACCTGCGGGTCAGCCCTTTCCACGCCCGTCAGAAGGCACTGGGAGGCTACTTCCTGGAGTCCGGTGGCTGGGAGCGGCCGTACTGGTTCGAGTCCAACGCGCGTCTGCTGAAGGACCTGCCCACCGAGTGGCGCCCGCCGGTCCGCGACGCCTGGGCGCAGATGTTCAACTCTCCCATCGCCGCGGTCGAGGCGTGGAAGACCCGGACGGCCGTGGCCATGTACGACATGACACCGCTCAAGCGCCTGGAGGTCTCAGGCCCCGGAGCCCTGGCGCTGCTGCAGCGGCTGAGCACCGGCAACCTCGACAAGAAGCCCGGCGCGGTGACCTACACGCTGCTGCTGGACGAGCGAGGCGGGATCCGCAGCGACGTCACCGTCGCCCGCCTGGACGAGCAGACGTTCCAGGTCGGCGCGAACGGCAACATCGACCTGGCCTACCTCACCCGCGAGGCCCGGGCCCAGACCGAGGGCGCGGTGCCCGGCGGCTGGGTCCAGGTGCGGGACACGACCGGCGGGACCTGCTGCATCGGCCTGTGGGGTCCGCTGGCGCGCGAGGTGGTCTCGGCCATCAGCGACGACGACTTCTCCAACGAGGGCCTGCGCTACTTCCGCGCCAAGAAGGCCCGCATCGGCGGGGTGCCCGTGACCGCCATGCGCCTGTCCTACGTGGGCGAGCTGGGCTGGGAGATCTACACCAGCGCCGACAACGGCCAGCGCCTGTGGGACGTGCTGTGGGAAGCGGGACAGCGCCACGGGATCATCGCCGCCGGCAGGGCGGCCTTCTCCGCCCTGCGCCTGGAGAAGGGCTACCGGTCCTGGGGTGCGGACATGACCACCGAGCACAACCCGTACGAGGCCGGGCTGTCCTTCGCCGTCAGCGGCGCCAAGGAGTCGTTCGTCGGCAAGGAGGCACTGGAGGGCCTCAGCGAGGACACCGTGGACCGGCGGCTGCGGTGCCTGGTCATCGACCGGACGCAGTCCGTCGTGCTGGGCAAGGAACCGGTCTTCCACGAGGGCCGGCCCGCCGGCTACGTCACCAGTGCCGCCTACGGCTACACGGTGGGCAAGCCGATCGCCTACTCCTACCTGCCGTCCTCGGTGCAGATCGGCGACACGGTGGAGATCGAATACTTCGGCACCCGGATCCCCGCCACGGTGACGGCCGACCCGCTCTACGACCCGGAGATGAAGCGCCTGCGCGGCTGACCTCGCGTCGGCTCGCAGCACCGTCTCCACCAGACCTGCGGCCCTGACCCTTCCTCGCCACGGGGTCGGGGCCGCAGTCCACCTGCAGGACTTCGCCCCCTGGGCGGGACCTGCCTCAGACCTGCGGCCCTGGCCCTCCCTCGCCACGGGGTCAGGGCCGCAGCCCAGGCTCAACACTCTGCAACGTCCGTCAACGCTTTTCGAAGGGGCCAGACCATGATCGGTTCGGAAACCATCAACGACTATCTGGAACGCCTGTCCGCTCGCGAACCCACCCCGGGAGGCGGGGCCGCCGGAGCGTTGCACGCCGCCCAGGGAGCCGCCCTGATCGCCATGGTGGCGCGGTACACCACAGGAGCCAAATACGCCGAGCACGAGCACCGGTCCCACAGGATCGCCGCCCGCGCCGACGAGATCATCCCCGCGGCGCTGCGGGTGGCCGACGAGGACGAAAGTGCCTTCGCCGCAGTGATCGCCGCCTATCGCCTCTCCTCGACCTCTCCGGCGGAGCGCGCCATTCGGACCCAGGCCATTCAGGAGGCCACCGTCGCGGCGGCGGCCCCGCCGCAGGCTCTGATCGAGCTGGGAGCGGAGATCATCGAACTGGGACGAGAGCTGGCGGAGTTCGGCAACCCCAACGTGATCAGCGATGTCGCTGCCGCCTCCGAGGCCGCCCGGGCGGCCATCGCCACGGCCGCGGTGACCCTGGACATCAACATCAGCGCGATCACGGACCAGCAGACGCAGGCGGAGCTCAAGGAAGCAGTCCGCCGTGCTGACGACGCCCGCGTCTCGGCCCAGACCGTGTCCGACCGCGTGCGGGAGAAGGTCGCCGCATGACCGCGCTCCCGCTGACCGGAGCTCCTGTCGCACTGAAGCTGCGGGCCGAGACCGAGCAGAACATCAACGCGCTGCGCCGGCGCGGGGTGGTTCCCGGGCTTGCCGTGGTGGTGGCCACCGACAACGAGGCCACCCTCTGGTACGTCCGCTCCATCGCCCGGGCGGCCGAGAAGGCCGGCGTGAACTGCGCGGTCGTCGATCTGGGCCCCGAGGCCCGCACGGAGGAGATCACCGACGCTCTCGCCCGCCTGAACGCGGACGAGAGCACGCACGGGATCATTCTCCAGACACCGCTGCCGCCGGGGGTGGACGCCGACGAGCTGATGGCCGGCATCAGTGCCGACAAGGACATCGACGGGGCCAACCCTGTGAGCCTGGGCCGGCTCAGCGTCGGCCTGGAGGCGTTCGCCCCTGCAACCGCTCGGGCGGTGGTGGAGATCCTGGAGCACTATCAAGTGCCCGTCACGGGCCGGCACGTCACGGTGGTCGGCCGTTCAGCGGTCGTCGGCAAGCCCCTGCTCCAGCTGCTGCTCCAGCGCGATGCCACCGTCACCGTCTGCCACTCCCGTTCCCGGCCTCTGGAGCGATACACGCGCGAGGCCGAGATCGTCGTCGCTGCGGTGGGACGACCTGGCCTCGTCACTGGCGACCACGTACGCCCGGAGGCGGTGGTCATCGACGTCGGCACCAACGTCTCAGAAAGCGGGGAACTCGTCGGTGACGTCGAGCCACTCTCGACGGCGGAGGTGGCCTCGGCCCTGACCCCGGTCCCCGGGGGTGTCGGCACGGTGACCACGGCCCTGCTCGTGCTGCACACGACGCAGGCAGCGCTGCAGCTGAGCGAGGCGATGCCGTCATCCCGGGTGGTGAGGGCCGGAAGTCCGTCCTGACCCCCGAAGCGACGGACGGACTGCCGGGAAGAGGGATCCGTGACACCGAGGTGTCGCGGATCCCTCTTCCTGTCTGCCGGAAGCACAGGGGCCGGACGCGGTCAGAGCACCTGGCGGATGTGTGTCTCGAAGTCCCGGACATGGTGGAACATGATGGTGCCGGCCTGCTCGGCATCCCCTTCCAGGACAGCTGTGAGCAGGGCGTCGTGGACGCTGATGTGCTCCTGGAGCTCCGGCAGGCGGTCGGCGACCACGCACCAGATGCGCGTGGCCAGATTGCTGTACCGCTCGAGGGTGACCTGCAGGTGGGAGTTGCCGGATGCCAGGTAGATGGCCCGGTGGATGCGGATGTCCCAGCGCAGGGCCTCGTCCCTGCCCAGCGGCCCGCTTCCCTGCGCTGCCATGCGTTCGCGGAGCTCTTCCAGCTGTGGTCGAGCGCCCCCGCCTCTCCGCTCCGCCGCCAGGCGAGCAGCCAGGGGCTCCAGCACCTCCCGCACCTGGGAGATCTCCGACAGGGCTGTGATGTCCACAGTGGTGGCGAACGTCCCGCGCCGCGGATAGGTGACCACGAGGTGCTCGGACTCGAGCCGCTTGATGGCCTCTCGCAGGGGCGTTCGCCCCACGTGGAGTTCCTGAGCGAGGCGAGCTTCGTTGAGGGGCATCCCCGGAGGGATGTCGAGGAAGATCAGCCGGTCCTGCAGCTGGAGGAACGCCTGGTCGGCCAGCGAGAGGGGGTGGCTCTGGGTTCCGGTAGTGGTGAGGGGCATGGCGGCGTTCCACGCCTTTCGGTCGCGTCGGGGAGCTGCAGTGGTCGGACGCCGTTCCATGGAAGGCTCCGGACCTCCACCCTATCTCCCATACCAGCTACCGGCTGTTGGTACATGCGCCATATATGACTACGCGATCACCCTACGTGCCTCCGGCGGCCGTCGAGGAGTCAGAGGACGGTCCGCAGGGTCTTTTCGAAGTCGGCGACGTGCTGCAGCGCCAGGTGGGCGGCCCGTTCGCCCTGCCCGGCGAGGATCGCCTCCAGGAGGTCCACATGCTCGTGGACATGTCCGTGAACCTGTCCGGAGAGCAGGGGCGTCCGATCCAGCACCAGGCACCAGATGCGTGTGGCGAGATTGTCCAGCCGCACCAGTGCCTCCTCCAGGTGCGCGTTGCCTGCCGCCCTGTAGACCAAGCGGTGGACCGCCAGATCGGTGCGCAGGAGGGCCTGTCTCGTCGGCGCGCCCTCCGCCAGGTCCCCGAGGGTGCCGACCAGTGCCCTCAGCTGACGCCGGACGTCCGCCGGGGCTGACAGCGCGGCCTTGTGTGCGGCGAGGGGCTCGAGGTGGCGGCGCAGTTCGGACACGTCGGACAGCTCGGTGATGTCCACCTTGGTCGCGAACGTGCCGCGGCGCGGGTACGACACCACGAGGTGGTCCGTCTCCAGCCGCTTGATCGCCTCTCGCACGGGCGTCCGCCCGATGCCCAGCTCGGCAGCCAGTTGCCCGTCGTTGAGCGGGTCGCCGGGGCGGATCTCCAGCATGGTCAGGCGGTCCCGCAGGTCGTTGTAGGCCTGATCGGCCAGCGACGGGGGAGCCTTGCCGACATGTCCGGTGATGGCGATGACGCTCATGAACTCGCTCCTGGTTCCCGGCGGACCTCTGGTGGGTGAGCTGGGTCTCAGTAACCCATTGACACCCTTGTGACGGCTAGCATACCGTAGAACTACATCTGATATATCAACTCTGTATGAGAAACTGATCACTAGTCTTAGGAGCTTCGGGATGCCGGATCTGACCACTCACCTCGCCTCGGCCGACCCTGAGGTCTCGGCGGCCATCGACGCGGAACTGCACCGTCAGCAGTCCACGCTGGAGATGATCGCCTCGGAGAACTTCGCCCCCGTGGCCGTGATGGAGGCCCAGGGGTCGGTGCTGACCAACAAGTACGCCGAGGGCTATCCCGGCCGGCGCTACTACGGCGGCTGCGAGCACGTGGACGTGATCGAGCAGCTGGCCATCGACCGCCTCAAGGCACTGTTCGGCGCCGAGCACGCCAACGTCCAGCCGCACTCCGGCGCCCAGGCCAACGCCGCGGCCATGTCCGCCCTGCTGGACCCGGGGGACACCATCCTGGGGCTGAACCTGGCCCACGGCGGGCACCTGACCCACGGGATGAAGCTGAACTTCTCCGGCAAGCTCTACAAGGTCGCCGCCTACGGGGTCTCCGAGGCCGACCACCGGATCGACATGGCCGAGGTCGAGCGGCTCGCGCTCGAGCACCGGCCCAAGCTCATCGTGGCCGGCTGGTCCGCCTACACCCGGCAGCTGGACTTCGCGGCCTTCCGGGCCATCGCCGACGAGGTGGGGGCCTACCTGATGGTGGACATGGCCCACTTCGCCGGCCTCGTCGCCGCCGGTCTGCACCCCAACCCCGTGCCGTACGCGGACGTGGTGACCAGCACCACCCACAAGACCCTCGGGGGCCCACGAGGCGGGGTGATCCTGTGCAAGCAGGAGTACGCCAAGAAGATCAACTCCGCGGTCTTCCCCGGCCAGCAGGGCGGCCCCCTGGAGCACGTCATCGCGGCCAAGGCCGTGGCTTTCCAGTACGCCGCCGGCGAGGAGTTCGCCGACCGCCAGGCCCGCACCCTGGAGGGCGCGAAGATCCTGGCCACCCGGCTGCTGTCCCCGGACGTGATGGCGCGCGGGATCTCCCTGGTGAGCGGCGGCACCGACGTGCACCTGGTCCTGGTGGACCTGCGCCACTCCGAGCTGGACGGCCAGCAGGCCGAGGACCGGCTGCACCGGATCGGGATCACGGTCAACCGCAACGCGGTGCCCTTCGACCCGCGTCCGCCGATGGTCTCCTCCGGGCTGCGGATCGGCACCCCGGCCCTGGCCACCCGCGGCTTCGGGGCCGAGGAGTTCACGGAGGTCGCGGACATCATCGCCGAGGCCCTCATCGCCGCCCCGGACGCCGACCTGGGCGGCCTGCGGGACCGGGTCTCCGCCCTGACCGACGCTCTCCCGCTCTACCCGAACCTGTCCGTCCCGGCCCTGAACGGAGTCTCCTGATGGCTGACCTGCTGCCCGAGCACCCCGACTTCCTCTGGCACAACCCCGACCCGAAGACCTCCTACGACGCCGTGATCGTCGGCGGCGGGGGCCACGGCCTGGCGACCGCCTACTTCCTGGCCAAGAACCACGGCATGACGAACATCGCCGTGCTGGAGCGGGGCTGGCTGGCCGGCGGGAACATGGCTCGCAACACCACGATCATCCGCTCCAACTACCTCTGGGACGAGTCCGCCGCGATCTACGAGCACTCGCTGAAGCTGTGGGAGCGGCTGCCGGAGGAGCTCGACTACGACTTCCTGTTCTCCCAGCGCGGGGTGATGAACCTCGCCCACACCCTCGGCGACGTGCGCGAGTCGGTGCGCCGGGTCAACGCGAACAAGCTCAACGGCATCGACGCGGAGTGGATCTCCCCGGAGCAGGTCAAGGAGCTGTGCCCGATCATCAACATCGGGGACGACATCCGCTACCCGGTGATGGGCGCGACCTACCAGCCGCGGGCCGGGATCGCCAAGCACGACCACGTGGCATGGGCGTTCGCGCGCAAGTGCGACGAGATGGGCGTGGACATCATCCAGAACTGCGAGGTCACCGGTTTCCTCAAGGACGGCGACCGGGTGGTCGGGGTTCAGACCTCCCGCGGCACGATCCACGCGGGCAAGGTCGGGCTCTGCGGGGCCGGGCACTCCTCGGTGCTGGCCGAGCTGGCCGGGTTCCGCCTGCCGATCCAGTCCCACCCCCTCCAGGCCCTGGTCTCGGAGCTGCACGAGCCGGTGCACCCGACCGTGGTGATGTCCAACCACGTCCACGTCTACGTGTCCCAGGCCCACAAGGGCGAGCTGGTCATGGGGGCGGGCGTGGACGCCTACAACGGCTACGGCCAGCGCGGTGCCTTCCACGTGATCGAGGAGCAGATGGCCGCGGCCGTGGAGCTGTTCCCGATCTTCGCCCGGGCGCACGTGCTGCGCACCTGGGGCGGGATCGTCGACGTCACTCTCGACGCCTCCCCGATCGTGTCCAAGACACCGGTGGACCAGATGTACGTGAACTGCGGCTGGGGCACCGGCGGCTTCAAGGGCACCCCCGGGGCCGGCTACGCCTTCGCCCACACCATCGCCACCGACGAGCCCCACTCCCTCAACGAGCCCTTCTCGCTGGAGCGGTTCGAGACCGGAGTCCTCATCGACGAGCACGGCGCCGCCGCCGTGGCCCACTAGGAGACGACCATGCTGCTGATCGAGTGCCCCAACTGCGGGCCGCGCGACGAGACCGAGTACCAGTACGGCGGGGAGGCCCACGTGCCCTATCCCGAGGACCCCTCCCAGCTCTCCGACAAGGAGTGGGCGGAGTACCTGTTCTACCGCAACAACCCCAAGGGCCTGCTCGCGGAGCGCTGGGCGCACACCGCCGGGTGCCGCCGCTGGTTCAACGTCGTGCGCGACACCGTGACCTATGAGATCAAGGCCGTCTACCGGATCGGCGAGCCCCAGCCCACCCTCGGAGGTGCCCAGTGAGCGTCCAGTCCCACCGTCTCCCCGCCGAGCGCGTCGCCGCCCCCGGCCTCGACCGCAGCACGCCCGTCCGCTTCACCGTCGACGGGCAGGAGCTCACCGGGTACGCCGGTGACACCCTGGCCTCCGCCCTGCTGGCCGCGGGGAGGATCGCCTGCGGCGACTCGATGTACCTGGGCCGCCCCCGGGGCATCCTGGCCGCCGGGGTGGAGGAGCCCAACGCGCTGGTGAAGGTCGCCGCCCGCTCCACCACCGACGTCGACGAGTCCATGCTCCCCGCCACCACGGTGGAGCTCACCGAGGGCCTGTCCGCCACCTGGCTGCGCGGGCTCGGGCAGCTGGACCCGGCCAAGGACGAGGCCTACTACGACCACAAGCACGTCCACACCGACGTGCTCGTCGTCGGGGCCGGGCCCGCGGGTCTCGCCGCGGCCCGCGAGGCGGCTCGGTCCGGTGCACGGGTGATCCTGATGGACGAGCAGCCCGCCGCCGGCGGGTCCCTGCTCTCCGGGCGCGGGGAGACCATCGACGGGCTCCCGGCCCACGAGTGGGTGCAGCAGACGCTGGCGGCCCTCGAGGCCGAGCCCGAGGTCACGGTCCTGCACCGCACCACCGCGTTCGGCAACTATGACAGCAACTACGTCGTCGCGGTCCAGCGGCGCACCGACCACCTGGGCACCGCCCCCGGGGCCGGGATCTCACGCGAGCGCATCTGGCACGTCCGGGCCCGCCAGGTCGTCCTGGCCACCGGCGCCCACGAGCGGCCGATCGTGTTCGCCAACAACGACAGGCCCGGCGTCATGCTCGCCTCGGCGGCGCGCACCTACCTCAACCGCTGGGCCGTGGCGGCCGGGACGCGGGTCGTGGTGGCCACCACCAACGACTCCGCCTACACGCTGGTGGCCGACCTCGCCGCCGCGGGCGTCGAGGTGGCCGCCGTGGTCGACTCCCGCACCGAGCTCGGCGACGCGGCCACCGCCACCGCCGGGACCACCGGGGTGGCCCTGTTCACCGGCAGCGCCGTGGTGGACACCGCCGGCGACGGCGAGAACGGGCGGCTCAGCGAGGTGACGATCAGCGGCATCGACGAGTCCGGGCGGCTGACCGGCCCGACCACGACCGTGGAGGCTGACCTCCTGGCGGTCTCGGGCGGGTGGAGCCCGGTGGTGCACCTGCACAGCCAGCGCCAGGGCAAGCTGACCTGGGACGAGCGCCTGGCGGCGTTCGTGCCCGCCGCCCCGGTGCGCGACCAGCACACCGCGGGATCGGTCAACGGCACCACCGACCTGGCATGGTGCCTCACCGAGGGCGCGCTGGCCGGCACCGAGGCAGCGACCCGTGCCGGCTTCGAGGTCCAGCCCCGGACCCCGCAGGCCGACAGCGAGGAGTCCGCACCGGTCCGGCCGCTGTGGCTGGTCCCCGGACCCGACGGCGAGCCCTCCGACTGGACCCACCACTTCGTGGACCTCCAGCGGGACCAGACCGTCGCCGACGTCCTGCGCTCGGTCGGGGCCGGGATGCGGTCCGTGGAGCACGTCAAGCGCTACACCTCCATCTCCACCGCCAACGACCAGGGCAAGACCAGCGGGGTCACCGCCATCGGCGTCATCGCCGCCGCGCTGAACAACGAGGACCTCGGGGGCATCGGCACCACCACCTACCGTGCCCCGTACACCCCGGTGGCCTTCACCGCACTGGCCGGCCGCCGCCGCGGGGAGCTGTTCGACCCCGCCCGAGTCACCTCCATCCATCCCTGGCACGTCGCCCACGGAGCGCTGTTCGAGGACGTCGGGCAGTGGAAGCGCCCCTGGTACTACCCGCAGCCGGGGGAGGACATGGACGCGGCCGTGCTGCGCGAGTGCGCCGCGGTGCGGGAGGGCGTCGGGTTCATGGACGCCACCACGCTGGGCAAGATCGAGATCCGCGGGGCCGACGCCGGGGAGTTCCTCAACCGCGTCTACACCAACGCCTTCAAGAAGCTCAAGCCCGGCATGGGCCGCTACGGGGTCATGTGCACCCCGGACGGGATGGTCTTCGACGACGGGGTGACCCTGCGCCTGGACGAGGACCGCTACTTCATGACCACCACCACCGGTGGCGCGGCCAAGGTGCTGGAGTGGCTCGAGGAGTGGTCGCAGACCGAGTGGCCGGAGCTCGACGTGGTGTTCACCTCCGTCACCGAGCAGTACACCACGGTGGCCGTCGTCGGCCCGAAGTCCCGAGCGGTGATCGCCAAGCTGGCCCCGGAGCTGGACGTGTCCAACGAGGCGTTCCCGTTCATGGCCTTCCGCGAGACCGTGCTGGCCTCCGGCATCCCCGCCCGGGTCTGCCGGATCTCCTTCTCCGGCGAGCTGGCCTTCGAGATCAACGTGTCCTCCTGGTACGGACTGTCGGTCTGGGAGGACGTGGCCGCGGCCGGGGAGGAGTTCGGCATCACCCCGTACGGCACCGAGACCATGCACGTGCTCCGCGCGGAGAAGGCCTTCCCCATCGTGGGGCAGGACACCGACGGCACCGTCACCCCGCAGGACCTGGGCATGGACTGGGTGGTGTCCAAGACCAAGGACTTCATCGGCAGGCGCTCCTACGACCGCCCGTCCGCCACGAGCGACGACCGCAAGCAGCTCGTGGCGGTCCTGCCGGTGGACACCACGTTCCGGCTGCCGGAGGGCGCCCAGCTGGTGGAGGCGGGCACCCCCATCACTCCGGAGGAGGGCCCCGTGCCGATGGTCGGTCACGTCACCTCCAGCTACCGCAGCGCCGCCCTGGACCGGACCTTCGGGCTCGCCCTGGTCGAGAACGGCCGCAACCGCATCGGTGAGACGCTCCAGGCCCCGCTCGACGGACAGCTGGTGGACGTCGTCATCGCAGAACCCGTGCTCTACGACCCCGAAGGGAACCGCCGAGATGGCTGAGCAGCTCCTGACCGACATCACCGCCCTGCGCCGCAGCCCGCTGTCCCACCTGCACGAGCAGATGTCCGCCGCCGGCGTGACCGGGGACCGGGGCGTGGCCCTGCGCGAGATCCCGTTCCTCACCATGGTGGGCATCCGGGTGGAGCCCGGCACACCGGCAGCCGAGGCGGTAACTGCGGTGGCCGGGATGCCCTTGCCGACCGGCCACGGCCAGGTCACCGGCACCGCCGGGGCCACTGCGATCCTGTGGATCGGCCCCGACGAGTTCCTGCTCGTGGGCCCCGAGGGCGTGGGGCCCGCGGAGATCGGCCCCGCGGGGAGCGACCTCCGAGAGGCGGGCACCGACGACGCCGGCACCGCCGCCGGGCTGGCCCGCGCCCTGGGCACCGAGCCCGGGCAGGCTGTGGACCTCTCCGCCAACCGCACCACGCTCGAGCTGTCCGGGCCCTGTGCCCGGGCCGTGCTGGAGAAGGCCTGCCACTTGGACCTGCACCCGCGGGCCTTCGCGGTCGGCACGGCCGTGGCCACGACCCTGGGCCCGGTGCAGGTGCTGCTGTGGCGGACCGCGGAGCTGACCTGGCGGATCATGCCGCGCGCGTCCTTCGCCGAGTACACCGCCCGGTGGCTGCTGGACGCGATGACCGAGTTCGCCTCCCCCGAGGTGCCCTGATGGCGCTGTCCGTCCTGGACCTGTTCTCCGTGGGCATCGGGCCCTCCTCCTCCCACACGGTGGGCCCGATGCGCGCGGCCCGGCTGTTCACCGACGGGCTGCGCGCGGACGCACTGCTGGATTCCGTGGTGAGAGTCCGTTCCGAGCTGTACGGCTCCCTGGGCGCCACCGGCCACGGGCACGGTTCCGACAAGGCGGTGATCCTCGGGCTGCAGGGCGAGGACCCGGAGACCGTCGACACGGACACCGCCGACGCCCAGGTGCGGGCCAGTACGGAGCGCCGGCAGCTGTGCCTGGCCGGGACGCACCCGGTCTCCTTCGACCGCTCCGAGGACGTGGTCATGCACCGGCGCAAGTCCCTGCCGGCCCATCCCAACGGCATGACCTTCTTCGCCTACGGCGCGGAGGGCGAGCTGGTGCGGGAGCGGACCTTCTACTCGGTGGGCGGCGGCTTCGTGGTCGACGGGGAGGCCACGGGCGCCGACCGCGTCGTGGCCGACGACACCGCGGTGCCGTACCCGTTCACCACCGGCGGCCAGCTCCTGGAGCACTGCCGGCGCGAAGGGGTGAGCATCGCCGGGATCATGGCCGCCAACGAACGGTCCTGGCGGCCCGAAGAGGACACGCGGGCGTCGTTGCTGCACATCTGGTCCGTGATGCAGCAGTGCGTGGAGAACGGGTGCACCCGCACCGAGGCCACGCTGCCCGGCGGGCTGAAGGTCCGCCGCCGGGCACCGGCCCTGCGGGCCCGGCTGCGGGAGGCCGAGGCCACCGCGACGGCCACGGGCCAGCCGGTCTCCGACCCGCTGCACGCCATGGAGTGGATCAACCTCTACGCCCTGGCCGTCAATGAGGAGAACGCCTCCGGGGGCCGGATCGTGACCGCGCCCACCAACGGGGCCGCCGGGATCATCCCGGCGGTGCTGCACTACTACACCCGGTTCATCGCCGACGCCGACGAGGACGGGGTGGTGGAGTTCCTGCTCACGGCGGCCGCCATCGGCATCCTTATCAAGGAGAACGCCTCCATCTCCGGCGCGGAGATGGGTTGCCAGGGCGAGGTCGGCTCGGCCTGCTCCATGGCCGCGGCCGGACTGTGCGCGGTGCTGGGCGGATCCCCGGCGCAGGTCGAGAACGCCGCCGAGATCGGCATGGAGCACAACCTCGGCCTGACCTGCGACCCGGTGGGGGGCCTGGTGCAGATCCCGTGCATCGAGCGCAACGCCATCGGGGCCGCCAAGGCCGTCAACGCCGCCCGCCTGGCCATGCACGGCGACGGCGAACACAAGGTCTCGCTGGACCAGGTCATCAAGACCATGCGCGAGACCGGCAACGACATGAAGATCAAGTACAAGGAGACCTCCCGTGGTGGCTTGGCCGTCAACGTCATTGAGTGCTGAAGAGCAGCGTCTGCAGAACGACCGGGACACCGTCCCCGGGGCGTCGACCGAACTGGTGCTCACCCTGGACTGTCCCGAGACCCTGGGCATTGTCCACGCCGTGAGCGGAGTGTTCCTCGAGCACGGGTGCAACATCGTGGAGCTCACCCAGTTCGATGACCGGCGGATGGGGCACTTCTTCATGCGCGTCCACGTGGCCTCGGCCACGGGCGAGGCCCTGGACCGGGCGGCGCTGCAGGCGGACCTCGCCCCGGTCGCGGAACGGTTCGGGATGCGCTGGGAGCTGGGCGAGCACGGGGCCAAGCGGCGGGTGCTGGTGATGGTCTCGAAGTTCGGCCACTGCCTCAACGACCTGCTCTTCCGGGCCCGCACCGGGGAGCTGCCCGTGGAGATCGTCGCGGTGGTCTCCAACCACCGCGACCACCAGCGTCTGGTGGAGTGGCACGGCATCCCGTTCTACCACCTGCCCGTCACCCCGGAGACCAAGCCCGAGGCCGAGGCGCGGCTGCTGGAGCTGGTGGACCGCCTGGAGATCGACCTGGTGGTCCTCGCCCGCTACATGCAGGTGCTCAGCGACTCGCTGGCCACCCGGATGGCCGGGCGGGTGATCAACATCCACCACTCGTTCCTGCCCTCCTTCAAGGGCGCCAAGCCCTACCACCAGGCCTACGAGCGCGGGGTGAAGACCGTGGGCGCCACCGCCCACTACGTCAATGCCGAGCTGGACGAGGGCCCGATCATCGCCCAGCAGGTCGTGCAGGTCGACCACACCTACGGCCCGGAGGACCTCGTGGCCGCCGGCCGCGACACCGAGTGCAAGGCCCTGTCCGATGCGGTGAAGTGGCACTGCGAGGGACGGGTGGTCCTGCACGGCTCCAAGACCGTCGTCCTGCGCTGAACCGGGGTCTGCGAGCAGCCCCTCCCGGCGCCCTGTGGAACTCCGACCTCCCCGGGGCGCCGGATGCTGTCTCCGCACCGTTGTTCTCCGCGTGGGACAGCACGTCCACTCATGCTTCAGATCCCGAGGGGTGTTCGGTGCCATGGGTGAGGGTGATCCGCGACGTGGTCGCCGGTGAGATCTCCTCCTGCGGCTCTGTGCGGGGTGCCCGTCCAGCCCTTCCTCCTCGTCGACAGTGGCACTCCGGAGGGAGCAGCACCAGATGACGCTCGACCATGCTTCCATTGGCCACGATCGTCCTTCCGCCGGCGGTACAGCATCCTCGACCTCCTCAGCCTTCTCCGCGACGGTCGCTCCGGCGACGGTCTCGCCGGTGCAGATGCTGCGGGCGCTGCGGGACCAGCCGGGTCTGGTGGCGCTGCTGGGGGACTGGCACCACGGTGACGCCCTGATCGCAGTCCGGCCCGTGCACGTGCTGGGCGCCGACGAGGATCCCTTCGAGGCCGTGGACACCTCGGGCCGGACTGACCCCGGTGCTCCCGGCTCCTTCGGCGGCGGCTGGATCGGCTACCTCGGTTACCAACTGGGCGGGCGGCTGGAGCAGCTGCCGGAGGCTCCGCCGTGCTCCGGGGGGCTGCCTGACCACCACCTGGCCCACTACGACCACGCCCTGCGCTGCCGCGCGGACACGGGGGAGTGGGTGCTGGAGTCCTTGCCGGGCGCCGACCCTGCGCGGGTGCGGGAGACCGCGATGATCGTCGCCGATGCGCTGGCGGACGCGGATCGGCAGGATACGGGCGGAGCGCGACCTTACCGGTGCGGGCCGTTCACGGCCGACGCCTCCCGGGACGAGCACGCCGCCGCCGTCGCCAGGACCCTGGGCCACATCCGCGACGGCGACGTCTTCCAGGCCAACATCTGCCGCAGCCTCGGGGCCGGCTTCGAGGGCGACCCGCTGGACCTGTTCTGCGCCGGGGTCGAGGCGCTGGCCCCGCGCTTCGCCGCGTTCCTGCGCGTGCCCGGCGGGGCGGTGGCCAGCCTCTCCCCGGAGCTGTTCCTGCGCCGGACGGGGGAGTCGGTGCTCA
>NZ_BMEQ01000040.1 GCF_014636775.1 Kocuria dechangensis | reverse complement strand
CCTCAGCGCCTGACCATCCCAAGAATCACGCGTTGACCGCGTTACACCACGCAAATGGACTTGACCCATTCTTTGCACAAGCACATACACGTCTAGGGTGGAAGGGATCCTTCCCCCCTCTGACAGGACTGCAATGACGCATCTCCCTGCCCTCCGGCGCCTGACCGCCCCGGCCCTCGCCCTTCTCCTGCTCACCGGCTGCACCGGCACGTCCGCCACCTCCGGCGAGTCGTCGTCGACCGCCGCGTCGAGCACGGCCACGTCGTCGCCCGAGGTGCGCGGCGAGCGCGCGGTGGTGGAGCGGGTGATCGATGGTGACACGGTCGACGTCCAGCGGAACGGCCAGACGGTCCGCGTGCGCCTGCTCAACATCGACACCCCCGAGACCAAGGACCCGAACGAGCTGGTCCAGTGCCTGGGTCCGGAAGCCAGCGCCTTCCTCGAGGAGCTCCTGCCCGCCGGCACGGTGGTGGGCCTGGAGTACGACCAGGAGCGCACGGACTCCTACGGGCGCACGCTCGCCGGCGTCTTTACGACGGACGGCGCGCTCGTCAACGCCGAGATCGCCCGGCAGGGGCTGGGCACGCCGATGCTCATCGAGCCGAACGACCGCTTCCTGCCGCCGGTCGAGGAGGCCTTCGCCGAGGCGGAGCAGCAGGGGGCCGGCCTCCTGGACCCGGCGATCGGCTGCACGCTCCCGGCCCAGGTCCAGCAGACCACGAGCGCCCTTACCGGGGCCTCACCCGAGGACCTCGCCGACACCGCGAGCGGGGCGGCGGCCGCCGTCGCGCTGCTGGCCGGCCTCGACGCGATCGACGGCGACGCGCATCCCCACATCCGCCACCTGGTCGAGCTGCCCGGCATCGGCAACGGCGTCTCGACGGTGCGCTCCGGCATCGCCGATCTCACGAAGCGCGCGGAGGAGCAGCGTGAGGCGGCCGCCGAAGCCGCGCGCAGGGCCGCGGCGCCCGACCCTGGCCCCGCCCCCGCGGCACCGCCCGCTCCCCCGGCTCCGGACCCCGCCCCGGTCCCGGCTGCACAGGTGCCCGCAGCACCGGCCCTTCCCGATCCGCCGGTGGTCAACCTGCCGCCCGCCCCTGCACCGCCCGTGCAGCCACCGGCACCCGCCCCGGCACCGGCACCCGCTCCGGCTCCGGCGCCCGCTCCCGCTCCCGCTCCGAAGCCCGCCCCGAACCCGGGGGCCAACATCGTCAACGAGGCGCCTCCCGGCTACTACGCCGAGATCCCCGGCTACACCGGGCCGCGCTGCTACGCCCCGGGCGGGAAGTTCTACAAGCCCTGCTGATCCGGGCCGGCGAGCAGGGAGCGCACGTGCTGCGTCGCCCGTCGCGCCTCCGGCGTCCACCACGCCCCGACGTAGACGTGGAAGGCGCCCGGCTCGTAGATCAGCCGCCCGGTGTTCCCCGCTCTCTGCAGGGAGCGGGCGAACTCCAGGGCGTCGGCGGCCAGGATGTCCCGGCCGCCCTGGACGACGTGCACGGGCGGCAGACCGGCCACGTCCCCGTACAGCGGGCTCACCAGCGGATCGGTCAGCTCCCGGGCGCCGGCCCACGCCGCACACAGGGGCTGCACCTCGTCCACAGAGAGCATGGGGTCGTGCGGGTCCAGCTCCCGCACCGCCGGGTGGCTGGCGGTGACGTCCAGCGCCGGGGAGAAGGCCACCACGTGGTCGGGTGTCCGGGACCCGGCGTCGCGCAGGGCCATGGCCAGGCCGATCGCCAGGTTGCCGCCGGCGGAGTCGCCGGCCACCACGATCTGCTCCGCCCCGGGAGAGGCGACGAGCGAGGCCCACGCGGCGGCGAGGAAGTCGTAGCCCTCGTCGGCGTCGCCCTCGGGTGCCAGCCGGTACAGCGGCACGGTCACCGTGGTGCCGGTGTCCTTGACCAGCTCGCGGATGATCCACCAGTGCGCCGTCAGCAGGGGCATGACGAACGCCCCGCCGTGCAGATAGACCAGGTGGGTGCCGTCCGCTCCGGCGCGCGGGGTGAGGCGGAGGACCGGGCGCCCGGCGACCTCCTCGCGCGAGACGTGGTGCGAGCGCTCCAGGTCCTTGGGGATCGCGGCGGGCTCGGGATAGGGGCGCCCGCGCAGCGCCTCGATCTCGCGGTGCGGGCTCAGGCGGGCGCGCAGCGCCACGGCCTGCGCGGTGAGGGCCATGCTCAGGCTCACGGGACGTCCCTCCGTCGGGTGGAATCGATGATCCCGTTCTACGCCATCAAGATCGCCACAACCTGGACGTCAACAACCAGGGGGCAGCGGCGGTCGCACCTCCGGCAGGACATGATCGGACTTCCTGCCGACACCCCGCGGCTCTTCTTCGGGGACCCCCATGGCCATAGCGTCGTGGTGCGGGTCACATGCGGGTTCCGGCGGATCATCCGTGAGATGTCGACGGAATTTTCCGAGAAGATCGCCACCGTCTCCGGCAGAGGGTCGGGAATCGGCGCCGAGACGGCGAAGATCCTGGCTGCCAGAGGCGCATCGGTCGTCCTGTCCGACATCGACCTCGAGAGCGTGCAGAAGGTGGTCGACGAGATCACCCAGGCCGGCGGGACCTGCACGCCGGTGTGCAGCGCCTCGTCGCCGACCCGCTCAGCGGCCGTCGAACACTCCGGGCACGGCACACGGACGTCCTGGTCGTGCGGGGCGAGTCACTGACAGGATGACCCCATGGCCTCACGCACCGACGACGCACGGCGCACCCGGGACCACCTGCGGCTGAAGGTCTCGCTGGTCGACAGCGACCCCGAGATCTGGCGCCTGCTGGAGGTGGACGCCGCCCTGACCCTCGAGCAGGTCCACGAGGTCCTCCAGATCGCCATGGGGTGGCGCAGCAGCCACCTGCACTCCTTCACGGACACCGACACCTATGAGCGGTTGCGGGTGGCCGACGGCCGGGTCCGGGAACCACGCCGGTGGACCTCGGCGTTCGTGCTGGAGGAGGACCCGGACGGGTTGCCCGAGACCGAGTGGACGCTGGGCCAGGTGCTGAGCGAGGAGTCCGGCCCCCTGTTCTACGACTACGACTTCGGCGACGGCTGGACCCACCGCCTGGAGTTCGTAGAGCACCTCACCGTGCCCGCCTCGGAGCCCGCCGCCCGCCTGGAGCGCGGCGAGCGCCGGGCACCGCTGGAGGACTCCGGGGGTCCGCACGGCTACCACGACCTGCTGGAGGCCCTCGCGGATCCGCAGCACGAGGACCACCAGGAGGCCACCGAGTGGGTCGCCGCCACGGCCGGCCCCTGGCGGCCCTTCGACCCGGAGCTGCTCGACGTGGATGAGGTGAACCGCGAGCTGGCCCTGCTCCTCCCCGCCCCGGGGGACGACGACGAGGGTGGCCGCTCCCAGCCGGGCACTCCCCCGCTCGTCGCCGAGCTGATCGAGTGCATGCCCCCGGCGCTGCGCCCGGAGTTCCGCTCCTACGTGGGAACGGCGCAGCTCGGGTCGCCGCCCGAGATCGAGGCGGACGCCGCCGAGCGCATGGTGGCCCCTTACCTGTGGCTGATCCGCAGGGTCGGCGCCGACGGCCTGGACCTGACCGCCGCCGGGTGGCTTCCGCCCGCCGTCGTCCGGCAGGCGATGACGGAACTGGGCTGGGAGGACCGCTGGATCGGCAAGCAGAACCGCGGGGACCAGACGTGGCCGGTCCGGCAGCTGCGCGCGCAGGCGCAGCGGCTCGGCCTGCTGCGCAAGCTGAAGGGCCGGCTGCTGCTCAGCGTCGCGGCCCGCCCGCTGCTGGAGGACCCCGTGGGCCTGTGGTTCTTCCTGGCGCGGTCCCTGGCCCACCGCCACCGGCACGACGCCGAGCGCGACGCCACGCTGCTCCTGGCGCTCGAGCTCGCCGCCGACCGCGGCACCGACCGCGGCTGCCTGCCGGCGGTCGGTTTCGGGCTCGAGATCCTCGGCTGGTCGGCCGGCGACAGCTGGGGCCTCCCGCCCGAGGCGGTCGGCGAGCTCGTCCGGGACAGCGAGCACGTGCTCCTGGAACTGGGCGTCCTGCGCTGGGATCGGCGCGGCACGGTGCCCGCGGGCACTCCCGAAGGCAGGACCTTCGCACGGGCCGTCCTGCGCTCCTGATCGCCCCGGCGGCCGACCCGGACCGGTCACATCCCGCCGCGCCCCTGGTCGCGACCGCACCGACGTCCTAGCGTGGAGGAACCCGGGCCGTCGCAGGACGGCGGCCCACGGACAGCGGGAGACGACATGAGCGAGCCGACGGACGAGCAGGGCAACCCCAGCGTCACCGCACCCGACGGGCGCCGCGTGGAGTTCCGGGTCACCGGCCCGCCCGACGGCCTGCCGCTGGTCTTCCACCACGGCGCCCCCGGCGCGGCCGTCCCGTTCGGTCCCCTCGAGGACGCGGCCGTGGAGCGGGGGCTGCGCGTCGTGACCCTCTCACGCCCAGGGTACGGAAATTCGGACCCCCTCCCGGAGGGGACGGCCCCCGGCACGGTCTCCGGCACCGCGGCCGACACCCGGCTGGTCCTGGACGAGCTGGGAGCCACCGACTTCCTCACCCTCGGCTGGTCCAACGGGGCGCCGCGGGCCCTGGCCTGCGGCGCGCTGCTGGCCGACCGGTGCCGCGCGGTCGCCGCTCTGTCCGGCTACGCCCCGCCGGGCGTCGTGGGACTCGACCCGGTCGCGGGGATGGACGAGAACAGCGCGGCCGAGTACACCGCCGCCGTGCAGGGCCCCGAGGAGCTCGAGGCCGTCCTCGGGGAGGAGGTGCGCTCCATGACCGCGGCGGCCCTGGGGACCCTCGAGGAGATCATGGAGCTCCTGCGCGCGTTCCTCCCGCCCGTGGACCAGGCGGCGCTGACGGGCGGGCTCGCCGAGTACGTGCTCAGCGGAGCCCGGCACGCCCTCCGCCAGGGCGTCGTGGGCTGGCGCGACGACGACCTGGCCGTGGTCCGCCCGTGGGGCTTCGCGGTCGAGCAGATCGACGTGCCGACGCGGATCTGGCACGGACGCCTGGACCGCGCCGTGCCCGTGGCCCACGGGGAGTGGCTCGCCGCGCACGTGCCGGGCGCCCGGACGCACCTGCTGGAGCCCGAGGGGCACATCTCCCTCCTGGTGCGACTGAACGCCATGCTGGACGACCTCGTCCACGCGGCCGGGTGACGCTCAGGCCTCTGGCTACGGCCGGCGCCGGGCCCGCGAGATCCCCACGACCCCCGACGCCATCGCCGTGACCACGATCGCGAGCACCACCACCCACGTGGCCACGGACCCGTAGCCGCCGGCCGAGGCGTGGGGATCCAGGAACGGATACGGGTACCACCAGGGGTTGCCGGTGCCCTCGTCGAGGACGAACGGCGCGCGGAGGAGGGTGCAGCCCGCCCAGAGCACCGGATAGGCGACGATCCACCCGACCGTCCGCCACCGCACGGGGTCCCGCCCCGGCGCGAGCAGCCAGTCCAGCAGCGCGTAGACGGGGACGACCGTGTGCAGCACCTCGTTGGCCCACGGCTGCTCGAGGCCAGGCTCCAGCGGGATCTGGCGCAGCAGCGCGTTGTAGACGATCCCGGTGGTGACCGTGTACGTCGTCGCCGCGGCCCGCAGCGCGCCCAGCCACGCCGGGTCGGCGCCCCGCCGCGCCAGCAGAGCCCAGGCCCCGAGCGCGAACACCACCGCGTGGAACAGCGAGGTCTGAATGGTGAAGTAGCTGAAGAAGTTGACGACGTCGACCGCGATCTCCTGGTCCCCGCGCCCGATCCAGAAGCGCAGGTAGACCTGGAACCGGCCGACGACGGCCACGAGCAGCCCCAGCGCCATCAGCACCCGGGCCGCGGCGAAGAACACTCTCATCCCTGTGGCTCCCTGTCTCCTGCTGCCGTGTCGGACGGACCGGCGATCGTGGTCCCTGAGACGATCATGGCCTCAGCAAGCCCGAGGAGCCCACCGTGGAGAAGACAGGACAGCCGGTCGAGGAGTATCTCGCGGGCGTCACCCCGAAGAAGCGGCGCGCCGACGCCGAGCGGCTGGTCCCGCTGTTCGCCCGGATCACCGGTCAGCCGGCGGAGATGTGGGGCACCGTGGTCGGCTTCGGCCAGTACCACTACAGGTACGCCAGCGGGCACGAGGGCGACGCCCCCGCGGCCGGGTTCGCCGCCCGCAAGGCCGCCACGACCGTCTACGTGTACGACGGCGTCGACGCCCACCGCGAGCGCCTGGAGCGGCTGGGCCCGCACACCACCGGGGTGGGCTGCATCTATCTCAAGGACCTCGACGCGGTGGACCTCGGCGTCCTCGAGGAGATCGTCGCGGCCTCCTACGCCACGCTCGGCGACGGCCCGTGGACCTCCCGCGCCCGCGACGGCGCCCCCGGCTGACCCGGCGTTCCCGACCGCCCCTGCGTTCCTGACCGCCCCTGCTCCCGGCTGGCCCTGTTCCCGGTTGGCCCTGTTCCCGGCTGACCCTGCGCCGCGGCGACACGCACCGGCGCGGAGCAACGATCCGGTTTCGTGCGGCCGGCGGTCCCGGGTGACGGTCCTACCGTGGAAGCACCCGGCCCGTCGTGCACCGATCACGCCCGGGCCCGCACCGCGGAGGGAGCACCATGCAGACGCTGGGCCGTGCCGAGGAGTCCGTCCACATCGACGCGCCGCCGCAGGCGGTCTACGACGTCGTCGCCGACGTCACCCGCACGCCCGAGTACAGTCCCGAGGTCGACGAGGTGGTCTGGCTCGACGACGACGGCCCGCGCGTCGGCGCCCGCTTCCGGGCCCGCAACCGGGTGCCGCCGGAGTCCCGGTTCTCCTGGCACAACAAGCCGATCGTCATGGCGGCCGAGCCCGGCCGGGAGTTCGCCTTCGCCCGCACGGAGCCGTTCGCCGGCACGATCGTGTGGCGCTACCGCTTCGAGCCCGAGGGCACCGGCACCCGCGTCACGGAGTCCTACGAGGTCGCCCGCCCGGTCGGGCGCATCGGCTGGTTCATCATCGGCACGCTGGGCCGGGACCGGGACCGGATGACCACGATGCGCGACGGCCTCCGCGAGAGCCTGCAGCGGCTCAAGCGCGTCGTCGAGGCCGGGGCCGCGCCGTCGTCCTGAGCACGGCCGCCACGCGGACGGGCCCGGCACCTCCCGCAGGAGGCGCCGGGCCCGTCGCCGCTCGGGGGAACGACTCAGCAGAACGGCTCAGCAGAACGACACAGGAGAGCCGCGCAACAGAACGGCTCGGCGGTGACGGCTCACACCTCGGCCGAGACCCCGACCCCGACCGCGGCGTGCTGGTCCGCCGCGATCAGCTCCGCGGCCCGCTCGCCGATCATGTAGACCGTGATGTTCGGGTTGACGGTCACCAGCTCCGGCATCACCGAGGCGTCGGCCACCCGCAGGCCCGCCACGCCCTTGACCCGCAGCTGCGGGTCCAGCGGCGACATCTCGTCGTCGGGCGCGCCCATCCGGCAGGAGCCGGCCGGGTGGTAGACGGTGTTGTGGGTGCGGCGGATGTAGTCGGCGAGCTCCTCGTCCGTCTGCACGTCCTGCCCCGGGAACAGCTCCTGCCCGGCCCACTCGGCCAGCGCCGGCTGGGCGACGATCTCGCGGGCCTTGCGGATGCCGGCGATCATGATCCGCATGTCGTAGCCCTCGGGATCCGTGAAGTACCGGGGATCCACGCGCGGCTTGTCGCGGAAGTCCCGCGAGCGCAGCCGCACCGTGCCGCGGGACCGCGCGTGGGTGACGTTGGGGGTGAGGCAGAAGGCGTTGTCGGCCGTGGGGTAGCCCTGCCGGTAGGTGTGCATGTCGAAGTTGACCGAGCCGTAGTGCATCATCAGGTCCGGCCGGTCGGTGCCGGGATCCACCTGGGTGAAGATCCCGGCCTCCCACCACTGGGTGGAGTCGGTGACCATGGGCTTCTTCGCCTCCCACTGGATCACGCCCTCGGGGTGGTCCTGCAGGTTGGAGCCCACCCCGGGGGCGTCCACCAGCACATCCACGCCGACCTCGCGCAGGTGCTCGGCCGGGCCGATCCCCGAGAGCATCAGCAGCTTGGGGGTGTCGATCGCCCCGGCGGAGACGACCACCTCGCGGCGGGCGCGCACGGTGCGGGCGGTGCCGAAGGCGTTGTCCACGACCTCCACGCCGGTGGCCCGGCCGTCCTCGACCACCACCCGCTTGGCCTGCGTGGAGTGCAGGATCGTGAGGTTCTGCCGGTCGGCGACGGGGTGCAGGTAGGACACCGACGCCGAGGCCCGCGTGCCGTCCGGCCGGCGGTTGATCTGGAAGAAGTTCGCGCCGTTGACCACGGTCTTGCCGGTGTTGAACGGGGTGCGCGGGATCCCGGTCTGCTCGCAGGCCTCCAGCACCGCCACGCCGCAGGGGTCGTTGTCCGGGACCTGCATCAGGTGCACGGGCCCGTCGTGGCCGTGGTGGGCGCCGGGGTCGTCGTTGGTCTCCAGCTTCTGGTAGAGCCGGAAGGCGGTATCGGCGTTCCAGCCCTCGGCGCCGAAGCGCTCCTCCCACTCGTCGATGTCCTCGGACGGCGCCCAGAAGGCGATGCAGGAGTTGTGCGAGGAGCACCCGCCCAGCACCTTCGCGCGCGCCATGCGCATGAAGGAGTTGCCGTTCTCCTGCTCCTCGAGCGGGTAGTCCCAGTCGTAGCCGGACTCCAGCAGCTCCATCCAGCGGCTGAGGGTCAGCACCTCGTCGAGGTGCTGGTCGTGGGGGCCGGCCTCGATCAGGCCGACCGTCACCGCCGGGTCCTCGGACAGCCGGGCGGCGACGACGGCTCCGGCGGAGCCGCCGCCGACCACCAGGTAGTCGAACTCCTGCGGGGCGGTCTCGGGTGCGGGGGTGGTGCTGGGTACGGTCATGGTCTCTCTCCTTCGGACGATCGGTGCGGGGCCGGCGGCCGCCGCGCCGTCGTCGTCGGCCCCGGGACGGGAGGGACGACGACGGCGCGGGCGGTCACGGCTCAGTGCCGGGGGAACCAGCCGGTGACGGCGGGGGCGGTGTTCTGGTAGACGTGCTTGAGCTCCTGGTACTCGCCCAGGCCGGTGGGGCCGAGCTCGCGGCCCACGCCGGACTGCTTCATCCCGCCCCACTCCGCCTGCGGCAGGTAGGGGTGGAAGTCGTTGATCCACACGGTCCCGGCGCGCAGCCGCCCGGCCACGCGCTGGGCGCGGCCGGCGTCCTGGGTCCACACCGCGCCGGCCAGGCCGTAGACGGTGTCGTTGGCGATCTCGACGGCCTCGTCCTCGGTGCGGAACGTCTCGACCGTCACGGTGGGGCCGAAGGCCTCGTCGTGGACGCAGTCCATCGCGCGGGTGCAGCGGTCGATCACCGTGGGCAGGTAGAAGACGCCCTGCCCGAGATCGAGCGAGCCGTCGGCGGAGGCGCCGGTGGCGGGGGCACCCCCGCAGCGGACCCGGGCGCCCTGCTGGCGGGCGCACTCGACGTAGGCGTGGACCTTCTCCCGGTGCGCGGCGGAGATCAGCGCACCGGTCTCGGCCTGCTCGTCGAAGGGACCGCCCAGGCGGATGCCCTCGGCGCGCCGGACCAGCTCGTCGACGAAGCGCTCGGCGATCGGCTCCTCGACCACCAGCCGGGCGCCGGCCGAGCAGACCTGCCCGGAGTGCACGAACGCGCCGTTGAGGGCGTTGTCCACCGCGGCGTCGAAGTCCGCGTCCGCGAAGACCACGTTGGGGTTCTTGCCGCCCAGCTCCAGGGCGACCTTCTTGACGGTGGCCGCGGCCGCCGCCGCGACGGCCCGGCCGGTCGCCAGACCGCCCGTGAAGGAGACCAGGTCCACGTCCGGGGAGGAGGACAGCGGGGCACCGGCCTGCGCGCCGGCGCCGAGCACCAGGTTGGCCACGCCGTCGGGCAGCCCGGCCTCCTGGAGCACCTCCATCATGAGGATCGCGGTGTGCGGGGTGAGCTCGGCGGGCTTGAGCACGAAGGTGCAGCCCGCCGCGATCGCGGGGGCGATCTTCCAGGCGGCCTGCAGCAGCGGGTAGTTCCAGGGCGTGATCATGCCGCACACGCCCACCGGCTCGGTGACGACCCTCGAGACGACGTCCGGGTTCCCGGCGTCCACCACCCGCCCGGCCTGCTCGGCCGCGTTCTTGCCGAACCAGTCGAAGCAGGCGGCGACGTCGTCCATGTCGATCCCGGACTCGACCAGGCGCTTGCCGGTGTCCAGGGACTCCGCGCGGGCGAACTCGTCCTTGCGCTCGCGCAACCGGGCGGCCACCCGCAGCAGCAGGTCGCCGCGCTGCGGGGCGGGCACCGTGGACCAGCGGCCGTCGTCGAAGGCGCGGCGGGCCGCGGCGATCGCGCGCCCGGTGTCCTCGGCCGTGGCCTCGGCCACGACGCCGACCTCGGTGCCGTCCGCGGGACAGACGATGGTGCGGGTGCCGCCGCGGGCGGCCGCCTGCCACTGTCCGTCGATGAACAGGGTCGTGCTCACAGGTGAACCTCCTTCACCGCGGGGATCTGCCCCGTCGGAACGTCTTGGATGTCGGTGGACCAGTCGGGGGGCCCTTCGGGGCCGTCCTGGATCTTGGACGGGCCCGTGTGCAGGCTCAGGAAGGCCAGGTGCGCCTCCCAGCTGTCGAGGACGTCGTTGATGACCTGCTCGTGGTCCCAGTCCATGACGTCGGTGCCCTGCGAGCCGGTCTCGGTGAAGACCTCGAGGCGGTAGTAGAGGTCGGAGTCCGGGTTGGTGCGGAATCCGCCGAAGGCCGGCACCGGGGTGGCCACCGGATAGATCTGGTAGCAGAAGTCCCGGTCCTTGCCCATGTGCACGGTCAGCGTGTGCTCGGACAGGCCCTGGTAGCCGACCACCGAGCTGGTGAGCTCCGCGTCGCGCCCGTGGGCCCTGAACTCCTCGACGACCTCCGCGAGGGCGGGGGCGAGCACCTGCTCCTCGTAGCGGAGCACGGCCTTGGGGCCCGGGAACGAGCCGGTCCGGGAGAGCCTCCGGCGCCAGTGGCCGTCCGGGCCGGGGATGCGCGAGGCGGACACGGAGCGGCGGGTGGACTGCCGCCCCTCGCGCTGGGCGCGCTCGGTGCGCAGGGCCTTCCAGAACCCGATCATGATCAGGTACATCACGATCGAGAAGGGCAGGCCGATGATCAGCGTGGCGGCCTGCAGGGTGGGCACGCCGCCCACGAGGAGCATCGCCAGGGTCAGCAGGCCGGTGGCGGCGGCCCAGAAGACCCGCAGCCACTTGGGGCCGTCCTGGGTGGGGTCCTGGATGGTCGAGGTGAAGGTCGACATCACCAGCGCGCCCGAGTCGGCGCTGGTGACGTAGAACAGCAGCCCGGTGATCGACGCCAGCGCGATCAGCAGCGGGGCGCCGGGGTACTGCTCGAGCAGCGAGTAGAACGCCCGCTCGGGGGTGTTCATGGCGGCCTGGCCGAACGCGTCGTCGCCGCCCATCACCAGGTCCAGGGCGCTGTTGCCGAAGATCGAGACCAGGATGAGGATGAACACGAACGGCACGGTCAGGGTGGCGATCACGAACTCGCGCAGGGTGCGCCCGCGGGAGATGCGCGCCAGGAACAGCCCGACGAACGGCGCCCAGGCGATCCACCAGGCCCAGAAGAACAGGGTCCACCCCGCCATCCACTCCTCCGCGCCCGTGTAGGCGAAGGTGTCCAGGGTGATCCCGGGCAGCGCGGCCACGTAGTCGCCGAGGTTCTGCACCATCGCGTCGAGCAGGAACGAGGTCCGGCCGGCCACCAGCACCCAGACGATGAGCGCCACGGCCATGAGGACGTTGAGCTCCGAGAGCCGGCGGATGCCCTTGTCCACGCCGGAGACGCACGAGGCCGTGGACATCACGACCGCCACCACGATCAGCCCGATCTGCGCGGCCGTGCCCTCCGGGATCCCGAACAGCAGGAAGAGCCCGTAGTTGAGCTGCACGATGCCGATGCCCAGGGAGGTGGCCACGCCGAAGATCGTGCCCAGCAGCGCGGCGATGTCCACCGCGTCCCCGGCCCGGCCGTGCACCCGCTTGCCGATCAGCGGGTAGAGGGCCGAGCGGATGCTCAGCGGCATGTTCCAGCGGTAGGCGAAGTAGCCGAAGGCCATGCCCATCAGGGCGTACATGGCCCAGCCGCTCACGCCGTAGTGGAAGAGCGTCCACACCACCGCCATGCGCACGGCCTCGTCGCTGCGGCCCTCGCCGGCCGGCGGCCCGTAGTACTGGGTGACCGGTTCCGCCACGGAGAAGAACAGCAGGTCGATGCCGATGCCGGCCGCGAAGAGCATCGCGGTCCACGTGAACAGGTTGTACTGGGGCTTGGAGTGGTCCGGGCCCATCTTGAGCGAGCCCTCCCGGGAGAACGCCACGACGAGCACGAAGACGGTCACCACGGTGGCGGTCAGGACGTAGAACCACCCCATGTTGGCGGCGATCCAGCCGACCACGGCGCTGATCACCGTGGAGGCCTGCTCCGGAGCGAGGATCGCCCACAGGGAGAACAGGACGATGGTGACGCCCGAACCGGCGAAGACGGCCCAGTTCACGGTCGGCCGCGTGCGCTGCGCACCGGGCGGATTCTCGATGGCGGATGTGCGTTGTTGCAGGACGGAAGTCATGGGACGAGTCCTCCTGGTGTGGTGGTCCGGGCGGGGGTGCACCCGCTGGGTGACCCTTGCCCGGACCGGACGGAGCGGGGACATCGTCGTGCCCGCGGATGACGCGGCGGCCGAGGCCGTCGTACCGGTAGTGCGTAACATCGTGACACCACCCTTCCGGTTGGTAAAGTCTTTTTTATGAGCACCTCCTCCCGTGACCGGGTCCTCGACGGCGCCCTCGAGCTGCTCCGGAACGGGCGCACGATCTCCCTCGAGTCGGCCGCACGGCACGTGGGCCTGAGCAAACCGGGGGTGATGTACCACTTCCCCACCAAGGAGGCGCTGATGCTCGCCCTGGTGGACCGGGTGATGGACGGCTGGGACGAGCAGATGGTCCGCCGCCTGCCCGCCCCGGCGAAGCAGGCCCCCGCCCGCGAGCGCCTGCGCGCCTACCTCGACTGGTGCCTATCCGGGGAGGTCGACGAGACCGACCTGGTGATGCTCACCGACCCGCGGCTGCGCGGGACGCTCAAGGAGCGGTGGGCCGCGCGGATGACGCCGTGGCTGGCGCTGCCCGAGGACCTGCCGGCCGAGTGCCGGGGCCGCCTGCTGGCGGTGCGGCTGATCGCCGACGGCGCGTGGTTCGCCGACGCCACGGACGTCCTCACCCTCGACCCGGACGAGCGGGCGCGGGTCCGGGCGGTGGCCGACGCGCTGCTGGCGGACTGACCCTTGACCACATGGCTGCTGCTGGCCGCCGCGATCGCCGGGGAGGTGGCCGCCTCGCTCTCCCTGAAGGCCGCGCTGGAGGACCCGGCCTGGTACGCGGTCGTCGTGACCGGCTACGCCGGGGCCTTCGCGCTCCTGGCCGCGGTGCTGCGCCGTGGGCTGCCCCTGGGGGTGGCCTACGGGGTGTGGGCGGCGATGGGCGTGACGCTGACCGCCGTGGGGGCGACGCTGTTCTTCGGGGAGAGCCTCACACCGCTCATGCTGGCCGGCATCGTACTGGTCGTCAGCGGGGTGCTGTGCGTGGAGATCGGCTCCCAGCGCGCCACCCGGCCGCGGGAGAGCACCTGATGGCCTGGCTCTTCCTCGTCGGCTCGATCGTCACCGAGGTCGCCGCCACGCTGTCGCTGCGGGTCGCCTCCGGGGGCCGCCGGGGGTGGTACGCCGCCGTGGCCACCGGCTACCTGCTCGCCTTCACCTGCCTGAGCCTGGCGCTGGCCCACGGGATGGACCTGGGGGTCGCCTACGGGATCTGGTCCGCCGCCGGCGTGGCGCTGACGGCGGTCGCCGGCCGCCTCCTCTTCCACGAGCCCCTCACGTGGGTGATGGCCGCCGGCGTCGCGCTCATCGTGGGCGGGGTGCTGCTCATCGAGGTCGGCGCCGCACACTGAGCCGCCGCGGCCCCGCCGGGACTACCCCACGTGCTCCCGCAGGAACGCCACCGCCCGGTCCCACGCCGCCCGCGCATCGCCGGGACGGTAGTTCCGCGGGTTCTCGTCGTTGTGGAAGGCGTGCGGGGCGTCGTAGTAGTGGAACTCCACCACCGGCGCGGAGGACTCGCGGCGGATCTGCTCCTCCAGGGCCTGTGCCTTCGCGACCGGGTACGCCCGGTCCTGGCGGCCGTAGTGGCCCTGCACGCACGCGCTCACCGCGTGGTACGCGTCCGGCACGCCCTGGCCCACGCCGTAGAACGGCACGGCGGCGCCGATCCGTTCCCCCTGCTCGGCCGCCAGCGCGAGGACGAACCCGCCGCCCATGCAGAAGCCGATCGCGCCCACGGTGGAGCCGGTGACCGCCTCGTGGTGGAGCAGGAAGTCCACCGCCCCGGACAGCAGCCGGGCCGCCTCGGCCTCCGGCAGCCGCTTCATCATCCGCCTGGCCTCGTCGGCGTCGTGGGCCACCTTGCCGCCGTAGAGGTCCGGGGCCAGGGCCACGAAGCCCTCCGCGGCGAGACGGTCGGCCACGTCCTTGATGTGGTCGGTCAGCCCCCACCACTCCTGGACGACGATCACCCCCGGGCCGTAGCCGGCCTCCGGAAGGGCGAGGTACCCGTGGGCCTGCCCCCCGCCCGAGGGGAAGGTGGTGTTCTGGTGCGGGGCCTGCTCCACTGCGCTGCTCCTCCGGTCGACTGCGTCGTGGCGCCAGTGTAGGCGGGCGACGAGCGGTGACCTGCGGTGATCCGACCGGCGGCCAGGGCCCGTCGAGTCATGGGAGTCTTCCTGGGACCGGAAGACCCGAGAGTCAACGACCTCCGTCAGTCTTGGACCTTGAGTCACGGTGATGACCGTCGCACTGCAGGACTGCACCCTCACCACCAACACCGAGCCCCTTTCCCCCCTCCAGATTTATGCACATTTGCCAACGCTGGCAAAACTGAATGACCGCTGAAAAAACTCATAAGTAGTCACTCAGCTGTAACGGTGCGCCGCCAAGATCCTGCTGACCTGCTTTTTCTGAAGGGAAGAGCACACCCTGTGCCTCCCGGGAATCGCCACGGACGCATGCTCCTTCAAGACTGATACGGAGATGCGGATACATATACTACAATTGGATCACCGTCCTCCTATCTCCTGAGTGGAGATGCGTACACTCTGGGAACCGACGTGGACGGCAAGAGGCTTTCATTTGTCGAGGCCTTTCCTTCCGATATGTGTCCATGGCGGATGCAAATATTTGTAGCAGTGGGGGCATGGTCGGCATCCCCTGGACGGCGGGATGCTCGATGGATCTCCACTGCGCCCAGGAAGCGTCAAGGAAGATCTTGGAACCTCGGAAAGACACATGCAGTGCTTGATCAACGACGCTCTTGGTTCCACAGGACGACATCAAATCCCAGAACGGCTGGAATCATGAAAAACTCAAGAATTGCGCAAATCCAACACTACGTCCTTGCCCTCGTTGCTGTAGTGATCTTCTCCTTTACTTCGCTTGCGCCAGCCAGTGCGCACCCAAGTTTTTCAGTCTGTTATGACGTAGCCAACGGCGACGGCGATTGGCTGCCTTCCGTATGCAACGGGAAGCTGGTGACGCCCCTGGTGAACAATCCCCCGGACCCGGCTGTCGCCGGCGTGTTCGGCCTGGGCGTGGAACTTCGCGGAATCAATGGGGTCAATGTCAACTACACGGCTTGGGACGAGACCGGTACAAGTTTTACTGACAAGAACGGCGGAAGGGTCGGCGGTGCGGCAGATCCCCTGACAGCGGTCAGCATCAGCCTTGCCCCCAAGGGAGGCAGAAACATTTGCTATACCATTGTTGACGAGAATTTCAAGCAGAGCGACGGGTGCAACGGCAAAACGGTCGGCCAAAAGTCCGCCGGGGGGCCTGCCATCACGAGCATTCTTATTACGGTAACGGGCTGATTCCCCGGGCCACGCAGGTGGTGCGGGCGCTGTGTTTGAATGCGCTGGGCGCCCTCGGGCACGGGCTCAAAGTCCGCAGGCTGCCCGACATCAGCATTTTGCACAGAACGTCTGCAAATCAATCCATTCGGCACCCCCGCGAATGTTTCGGGGCCACCAAATGCTCCTGCCAGGCCAACAAGACTCTGCCTGAAGAATTGGGTGCCGGGCTCAGCACTGGTTGCCGAGCCCGGCAACCAATTTTTTTTTGTCGTTGGAGGGATGGTGTCCACGCATTCTCCGGCGAGGCGGACAAACATTTTGGCCGTGCCGCTACGGATTCCCCGCTGTGATGTGGGGATGAGAAGCACCTGGTCCACTCCACTAACACGGTTCAGCCATCCCGGCGCACTTTGCCCCAACTTTTCCGTAGAGCAGCCGGTGGAGTGCGTCGTGTCCACCGACCGCACCGAGGCATTCCGGGTTGCTGGTGCAACTCCTGTGTGGACTGGCCTTCGCCGGGCCGATGCTCATCCTCCCGGCGCTGATCATCTCCCGGGTGCGGCGGGCGGGGGTCACCAGGTGACGGGGAGTTCGTGGAGGCCGTAGATGTCGACGTCGTTCTTGAAGGGCAGCTCCTCGACGGGAACGGCGCAGCGCAGGTCGGGAATGCGCCGGAACAGGGTGTCGAGGACGATCTGCAGTTCCAGGCGGGCGAGGTTCTGCCCCAGGCACTGGTGCGGGCCGTAGCCGAAGGCGAGGTGGTGGCGTCCGCCGCGGTCGATGTCGAAGGTGTCTGGGTCGGTGAACACCGCCGGATCACGGTTGGCGGTGTTGGACAGCCCGAGCACTCCTTCCCCGGCGCGGATGAGCACCCCGCCGATCTCCACGTCCTCGACGGCCACGCGTGAGGTGCCGAGCTCGGCGATGGTGAAGCAGCGCAGCATCTCCTCCACGGCGCCGGGGGTCCTGCCGGGGTCCTGGCGGATCGCGGCCAGGACCTCGGGATGGTCGATCAGGGCCATGACGCCCAGGGAGATCATGTTCGCGGTGGTCTCGTGCCCGGCCACCAGCAGCAGGAAGGCCAGGCTGACCAGCGCCTGGTGGTCCACAGCACCCTTCTGCTGCTGCTTGCGGATCTGGCGGCCCAGCAGGTCGTCGGTGGGGTCCTGCTCCTTCGCGGTGATCAGCCGGTCGAGGTAGGCCAGCAGTTCCTGCAGCGCCTGCTGGATCTGCTGCACGGACACGGTGCGGGAGAGCAGCACGGCCGAGCGGGTCTGGAAGTAGTCGTGGTCGGCGTAGGGCACCCCGAGCAGTTCGCAGGTCACCAGTGAGGGCACCGGCAGCGACAGTGCCTGCACCAGGTCCACCGGGCGGGGCCCGGCCAGCAGGGCGTCGATGCGCTCGTCCACGATCTGCTGGATGCGCGGGCGCAGCGCGGTGACCCGCTTGAGAGTGAACTCGCCCATCACCTCTCGGCGGGCCGGCCCGTGCTCCGGCGGGTCCATGCCGAGCAGGCTCAGCGACACCGGGATCGGCTCGTGCGTGGGGGCCGGGAACCCGGGGTGGTTGCGGTCGGAGCTGAAGCGCGGATCGGCCAGCATCCCCCGGATGTCCTCGTGGCGGGTCAGCGCCCACACGACCATCCCCGAGGGCAGCCGGACCCGGGAGACGGGCGCCTGCTCGCGCAGCTTCAGGTGCTCGGGCGGCGGGGCGTAGGGGCACTGCCGGGTCAGCGGCAGGTCGACGGGTTCGGTGGAGGTCATGGTTCATCCACTCCTTGCAACCGTGCGGCACAACGTCTTCCCTGGTGTTCTACGCTACAGAGCCGGAGGGAAGCCCGTCCATCGGCGTCGTGACCAGGGACGACAGGCCTGCGGCAGACGAGGAGCCCGGGCGGTCCTGTGACGCTCAGGAGGCAGGAGCTTCCGGACGCGGCACGGCGCAGGCCCCTCGCGGCAACGAGCCGAGGACGGAACGGGCCGGGGACGAGGAGACGGACATGCGGGTCAGCGTGGATCGGTCCAGGTGCTGCGGCGCCGGCCAGTGCGCCGCCCTGGCGCCGGCGGTGTTCGACCAGCACGACGACGACGGTGTCGTCGTCCTGCTCGATCCGGCACCACCGGAGGCCGTGCACGAGGCGGTCCGTGAGGCCGCGCTGGCCTGTCCGGCCGCCGCGATCCTGCTCGAGCCGTGAGCGGTCGGCTCAGACCAGGCGCATCGTCGTGAGGCAGGTCGGGCTGTCCTCCGCGGTGCTGAACTCGCTGGTCGCGCTGCCCGCGGCGGAGGAAATCTCGATCGTGCCGGCGATGTCCTTCGGCAGCCAGAAGCCGGCGAAGCCGTTGGCGTGGGTGGTGACGGCCTCGTCGACGAGCACGGCCCCGGAGCCGTCGGTGATCCGCACGTCGAGGTCGGCCCCGACGAGCTCGCCCTGGCAGCCGGCGAGGTTGTGCTGGAAGCACTCGTGGGTGGTGATCGTCCACGGGGCGACCGCCAGGTAGAACTCGTCCTCCGGCATGGGCAGGACCGTCCGGGAGCCGCCGTCGGTGAGGACCACCTCGTCGTAGCCCACGGACCCGATCAGCCCTGAGTCCCGGTCCTCGTGCGTCGCGTCGAGCCGCTCGACGACCTCCTGGGTGCTCGCGTCCTCCAGCCCGTGCTCGCGCAGCAGGGCGTCGGCCTCCCCGCCCCCGGGGGCGCATCCGGCGGCGACCAGGAGCACGACGGGCAGGAGGGGCAGCAGCGCAGGTTTCACGCCGACCAGCCTACCGGGGCGGGGTGCAGCAGGCGCAGCCGGGGCCGCACCCGCCGGCGCGCCCGTCGTCGTCCTCGTGGCCCCCCTCGTGGCCGTCCTCGTCCAGGAGGACGGCCACGGGAGAGCAGCAGGCGTCCCCGCTCCAGGCCTCCAGCCCTTCCCTGACCGCCACCGCGGCGATCACCAGGGCCGCCACCGGATCAGCCCAGGACCAGCCCAGCGTGCTGTTGAGCACCAGGCCCACCAGCAGCACCGCCGACAGATAGCTGCACAGCAGGGTCTGATTGGAGTCGGCCACCGCCGAGGCGGAGCCCATCTCCCGCCCGGTGCGGCGCTCGAACCAGGACAGGGCCGGCATGACCACCAGGCTCACCGCCGCCAGCGCGATCCCCACCGGGGAGTGCTCCGGCTCGGCGGCCCCGAGCAGGGCGCGGACCGCGTCGACGGTGACGAAGGCGGCCAGGCCGAAGAAGGAGAACGCGATCACCCGCATCGCCGTCCTCTCGCGGCGGTGGGGGTCCGGGGCGGCGAACTGCCAGGCCACCGCCGCGGCCGAGAGGACCTCCACGATCGAGTCCAGCCCGAAGCCGATCAGCGCGGAGGAGGAGGCGATGGCGCCGGCGGTCAGGGCGACGACCGCCTCGAGGACGTTGTAGGTGATCGTGGCGGCCACGACCAGGCGCACCCGGCGGTGCAGGACCGCCCGGCGGGCCGCCGTGATGGGCTTCGGGCCCAGCGAGAGGGAGCTCATGCGCAGGTGCATCCTTCCGGGGAGCAGCAGTCCGGGTCCACGGTGACGACCAGCTCCAGCAGATCCCCCAGGGCGTCCCCGAGGCGGGGATCGGCCAGGGAGTACCACGTGCTGCGCCCCTCGGCGATGGAGGTCACCAGACCGCACCCCCGCAGGCAGGCCAGCTGGTTGGACATCACCTGCTTGGAGACCCCGAGGGACCGGGCCAGTTCCGAGGGCCGGGCCGGGGCGTCCCGCAGGGCCAGCAGGATCCCAGTCCGGGTCGCGTCGGAGAGGGCGTGGCCGAGCCGGGAGAGGGCCGAGGTGTGGGCGAGGGTCACCGTGCTCATCCCTCAACGGTACACGCTGCCGTGTACCGTCGGGGCGCATGCCCACCCGGGGCCCCTTCGCCCCCTCCAGGCAGGTCACGATCGGCCACGAAGGCACGGCCACCGTTCCGCAGGACAAAAGTTCGTGTAACTTAACTTTCTATGACCACCAGGACCGGCCGCACCGGCTCTACAGGAATCGCCACCGCTCCCCCGGGGGAGCGGTGGGTGCGCCGCCAACCCCTGCCGTGGCTGCTGGGCCCGGCGTTCGTGGCCGCGGTCGCCTACGTGGACCCGGGCAACGTGGCGGCCAACCTCACCGCCGGCGCCCAGTACGGGTACCTGCTGGTGTGGGTGCTGGTGGCCGCCAACGTCATGGCCGTCCTCATCCAGTACCTCTCGGCCAAGGTCGGGCTGGTGACCGGGCGCAGCCTGCCCGAGCTGCTGGGCGACCGCCTGCCCCGGGGACGGCGGCTGGCCTACTGGGTGCAGGCGGAGTGCGTGGCCGCGGCCACCGACCTGGCCGAGGTCATCGGCGGGGCGATCGCCCTGCACATCCTCTTCGGCATCCCCCTGCTGGCCGGGGGCGTGATCATCGGGGTGGTCTCGATGCTGCTGCTGGCCGTCCAGACCCGCCGGGGGCCCCGCCACTTCGAGTTCGTCGTCACCGGGCTGCTGGTGATCATCACCGCCGGGTTCGTCACCGGGCTCTTCTTCGGCCCTGTCTCCTGGGGTGAGGCCGCGGCCGGGATCGTCCCGCGGTTCGAGGGGACCCAGACGGTGCTGCTGGCCGCGAGCATGCTCGGGGCCACCGTGATGCCCCACGCCATCTACGCCCACTCCGCCCTGGCCCGGGACCGCCACGGCTGCCCGCCCCCGCCGGAGGCCCTGCCGCGGCTCCTGACCGCCACCCGCTGGGACGTGCTGCTGTCCCTCCTGGTGGCGGGGTCGGTGAACATCGCGATGCTGCTGCTGGCCGCCGGCAACCTCGCCGGGGTGCCCGGCACCGACAGCATCGAAGGAGCCCACGCGGCGATCACCGCCGCGCTGGGGCCCGGCATCGGGATCGTCTTCGGCATCGGCCTGCTGGCCTCGGGCCTGGCCTCGACCTCGGTGGGGTGCTACGCCGGGTCCACCATCATGGGCGGGCTGCTGCACATGCGCATCCCGGTGCTCACCCGCCGGGTGGTCACCCTCATCCCCGCCCTGATCGTCATCGCCGCCGGGGTGGACCCGACCTGGGCCCTGGTGCTGTCCCAGGTGCTGCTGAGCCTGGGCATCCCCTTCGCGCTCATCCCCCTGGTGCGACTGAGCAGCAGCCGCGCCCTGATGGGGAGCTTCGTCAACCGGAGGGCCCTGACCGGGATCGCCTGGGTGGTGGTCGCCCTGATCGTGACGCTGAACCTGGCCCTGATCACCCTGACCGTCACGGGGGCGGGCTGAGCGGCGGCCGCGCCCGGTAGCGTGGACCTCAGTGTCAGGGTGAGTGGTGCCGCAGGTGTTGCGGTGGTTGGATTCTTCGCACCCGGTGTCTGGCT
>NZ_BMEQ01000039.1 GCF_014636775.1 Kocuria dechangensis | reverse complement strand
CCTCAGCGCCTGACCATCCCAAGAATCACGCGTTGACCGCGTTACACCACGCAAATGGACTTGACCCACCTCACAGCACTGCCGCGCCGGCCACGGCGCGCCCGCATCCGCGACTTTTACAGAGCCGGTGGGGGGAGTGGTGCATGAATGGTGATGAACATGTTCACAACACGGAGGGGTGGGGAATGGCGCCGCGCAAGAGTGCGACCAAGACCGAGGCGCGGGAGCGGGCCCGCCGGGCAGCTGCGGAGTCGATGGCCCGGGAGCAGCGCCTGTTGGAACTGGGGGAGGAGTTCTTCCTCGCGGTGGGTGAGGCCGAGCAGATTATGCACAGCGCCGAGCAGCGCATGGCGGAGATCCGGGCCAAGGCCGTCCAGGACGCCGCGAAGGCCAGGCACGCGCAGGCACAGGTGGTGGCGGCCATGAAGGGTGAGCGTGCCGGAGTGGCCGAGATCGGCCAGAGGCTCGAGCTCTCTGCGGCCGAGGTGCGCGCCCTGCTCAAAGAGACGTCGGAGGCGACATTGGGCGGTGCGGAGCAAAGCACCACCGGTGACGCGCAGATGGCCGGCAAGGAGGCGCCGGCTGCTCAGCCCGAACCCGTGAGCGTGTAGCTCGCCCACCGTGCCGGTGTCGTCCTAGTACCTGTCCTGCGGATCACGTCGTCGCATCGCCGCGGGTCACACAGGACGCAGCGATGGGACCCCTACCATCCGTTAGCAGGCGTGAAGACGACCGTACGCTGGGGGCATGTCGACTGCGCTCATCCTGAAGCTCCTCCTCACCGCGTTCATCACCCTGGCGATTGCCACGGTGGCCTGGTGGGCGCGCAAGCACCCCAACCGGTCCAAGGAGTACCCGGAGCGGGTACGGATGCCCAAGGTGCTGCCGATCTTCGGCTGGCTCTGCCTGGGCGTGGGGCTGCTCATGGGGCTGTTGTCCTTCTTCACGCCCGGCTCACCTCTGGGCGCCCGCATCGCCTCGGTGGCGATCTTCATGGGCGGGATGGCCTTCGTGGCGATGTACCGCAACTTCTACGTGGCTGCCCGGGACTACGAGGTGGCCTTCCGCAGCGTGCTCGGCACCGAGCACGTCATCGCCTACAGCGATATCGCCCACTACAGCTCGGGGATGCTCAGAGGCCAGCAGTTCTTGACGGTCAAGTCCGTCCACGGCGTGAAGTTCAGCATCAACGCCAGTGCCTACGACATGTCGCCCTTGCTGCGGGCCATTGATTTCCACCAGGTCACCGGCCGCTGGCCCCTCCGCGTGGAGGTCCCCGCAGAAGGCTTCGGTCCATGAGGTCCCGGTTCATGGCCTGCAGTAGAAACGGTCGTGCGTGATCACTGCTGGGAGCTCAAGCGCCGATGGCATGTGACTCGGCGAAGGCCACGACGGGCAGGCCCTAGAACAGGGTGGGGTGGTCCGGGTCGATGCCGTGGACCAGTTCGCGCACCAGGTCCTCGTCCCAGCCGCCGGTCTTGAGCGCATCGCGCAGGCCCCGGGAGCGGGCCGAGCGTTCGGCCCGGGACAGTCGTCGCCACTTCACCGCGTTGGGGGAGGGCATCCGGTTCTTGCGCGCCCTATCGGCCATGTTCTCCTCCGGGGTGCCCAGCAGCAGGTGGGTGGTCGGTTCCAGGGAGGCGCGCACGCACAGCGGGACGTCGCACCAGTGCAGGGCGGTCATCCCCTTGATCGCGGCCAGCCCGCCGTGGACGGTGGCCAGGGCGAAGCGGTGGGCGGCCACGGCTCGTTGACCACCGGCGGTGCCGATCCAGAACCGGCCGTACCCGTCGTCGCTGATCGCACCCACCCACAGCCAGCACGACCCGGGGTGGGGGCCCTTGAGGACGTGGGAGTAGAAGCGTTCAACGTCCGATGCCCGCACGATTCACCTCCACCCGGTGCACGACCAGCAGCATGCCTGCGGTGATCAAGGCGGCGATCACGTCGGCCCGCCAGGTGAAGTCGAAGGCCCAGGTGAAGCCCCACACGAGCAGAAGGTAGGGGAGCAGGGCCACGGTCCCGGCTAGCTGGTGCCGCACCAGCTGCGACATGGGGATGGGGCGCAGGAACCAGTGCGTTGCGCCATGGCCGAAGCGGTAGCCCACACGTACCCACCAGTACAGGTACGGGATCACCACGCGCAGCATCGGCTCTCCCTTCCCGACCGTCCCCGGTCGCAACTGTGCGGGCACCGGGTAGGGCCCTGGTGCCTGCTGGTCGCACGGTCACGACCGGTGTTCCACCGGCCCGGGTTCGATCTTAGGAGCCGTTCTGCCGATCGTGAGGTGCGGTGGACGGCGTCGTTGCGGTTCGCCGGTCTGCGGGGCGGTGGTGATGGGTCTGACGTTGCCCCGGGTGAGCGGGTGTGGGAACGTGAGGTCGAGCCCTGGATCGTGGGCTCCCGGACGAGGGGTGCTGTACCCGGTGCGCGACAAGACGGCCCGCAGGAGGCTGTCATGTCATGGTTCGTTCTGGTGCTCTCCGGGGTCCTCGAAGCGGTGTGGGCCACCGCACTGGGCCGCTCCGAAGGCTTCAGCAGGCTCGGCCCGTCCGTGGTGTTCGCCGCAGCACTGGTCGCGAGCATGGCCGGGTTGGCCTACGCGATGCGGGATCTGCCCGTGGGCACCGCCTATGCGGTGTGGGTGGGCATCGGTGCGGTGCTCACCGTCGTCTACGCGATGGCCACCGGCGAAGAGCCGTTGTCGGTGCTCAAGGTCGTGTTCCTGCTGATGATCATCGGCGGCGTCCTGGGACTGAAGCTCTCCCCCTGAGCCCGTCCCTGGACGCTGATCACCACGGCCCACCCGGACCCGAGAGTCACGGGCGATTCTGACGGTCTTCAGCGCGACGCCTCGTCCCTGCGTGAACCGGTTGGCCCCTTCTGAGACCACTTTGTGCTCTGGGGAGGGTTCGGAGGCGACACTGGTGGACGACCCGGGCGGAGAAACCCCTTCTGCGCCGATTGGCCGCCTCCGCGCAGCGTTGAGGGATCCGTGGTCGTGACCCCTGCGGCGGCCGGCCAGGGGCCGCGTGCGGGGGAGGCGAACCCCCCGGTCGTGGCGTTCTGCTCCTCGCCTCCTGGAGCTCCCAGCCGTCTCTGAGGGCACCGGCCTAGCCTGGAAGGACCCGGCCCGCCAGCAACCGACGAGGAAGGGATCCGCTATGGCCACCCAGTCGACCGCCCGAAAACATCTGCCCACCCCACCCAGTGCCCATGCCCCAGAACCTGCACCGGAGACGCTGGACAGCTCCTACCTGGAATCCCTGGTGGAGGCCGCCGGGGGAGCGCAGGCCCTGGTCGCCGACGGTGTGGAGAGCGACTACGTGCAGCCGGTAGATGTCGAGAAGCTGCTCGGTGCCGTAGCGCCGGAGGAGGTGGTGTCCGCGGTGCTGGCGATCCGCCAGGAGCACCTGGAGACGTTCTGGAGGGTGGACAACACCGCGTTCCAGAGCGCCGTGACCGGCTTCATCGCCGATCGCCCGTTCCTGACCGTCGACGACGCGATGCGCGCGGTGCTGCGCTCCTTCGGAGTCCGCGCCAAGCTCCTGCCCGACCACGCACCCCTCGGCCACTGGGACGAGCAGGGGTGGCAGCTGGTGGAGACCGACGTCACCGACCTGTCCCAGGCGCGCGTTCTCACCTGAGGTCCAGCATCGAGAGGCCGGAGCCGGCCTCTCGAGGGAGAACCCCCGGCTGCGGGACTGCCGCACGCCAGCGATCACGGTGCCGGCTGCCGAGGACGATCCCATGACCGCAGGGACGGGGATAGAGATCATCGTGTGCTGGCAGGAGCGCGAGGGGGTGCTGATTCGGGTCTGCTAAGGGCTGTCCGGTGAATCGGTGAGGGGTCCCGCCCTGGCCTGCCGCCCGGTCCCGGCGGAGGGGTCGACGGTGCGGGCCACGACGGTGAGGTAGAGCCGGTGGGCGGTGATGACCACCGCCAGCCAGCCGGCCCCCAGCAGCCAGGCGGCCAGCACGTCGGTGAACCAGTGGTGGCCCAGGAACACTCTGCTGAGACCGATGGTGAGCGCGAACCCCGCGGCCACGATCACGGCCAGGACTCGAGTGCGTCTGGAGTGCTGGCGCAGCATCAGCAGGTAGGCCACGATCCCGGCGATCACCAGTGCGTTGAGGGTGTGCCCGGACGGGAAGGACGGGGAGTACTCATACGGCGGGACCGCCTCGGCCAGGGGTGGCCGGGTGCGCCCGATGAGGTCCTTGCCCGCCACGGTCATCAGCAAGGACCCGGCTCCGGCGGCGGTGATGAGGATGACCGGGGTCCAGGACCGTCGCCGCACCGCCAGGGTGGTCATGATCGTCAGGGCCAGCACGGGCATCCCGATCACTCCGCCGATGTCGGTGTAGGCGGTGGCGGCGGTGTCCAGCCAGGGAGAGCGCACCCCGATCATGGCCTGCAGCAGCGGGTGGTCCAGGCGGGCGACGCCGTCGGCCTCGGTGACGGCCTCGTAGGTCTCCGAGGCCAGCCAGGTCGTCGTGGCCGCCACCGCCGCACCGACGGCCAACAGCAGCACCAGGGCCAGGTGGGGTCCCAGCACACGACTGATGCGGTGGACCAGTCCCACCATCCACCGGCCCAGCACCGAGGGCCAGCGGGTGAGGTCCCGGTCGCCGAGGAAGCGGTCCTCGTCCAGCTCACCGCCAGTGCCTTCCGGGGCGCGGCGGTGAGGGCTCACGGGGTGATCGGGCACGCGGGTCCTCCTTCGACGGTGAGCACGCCGGCGACCGCTTCCGGCTGCTCCGGCTGCTCCAGCCGTGCATGGTTGCGGCCCCCTTCGCAGGCGGGCAGGCCATGAGGCTACTCCCACCCCGGCCCGATCCATCACAGCTCGTTCTGACCCCGGCCCGAGTGCCCTGCTCCTGATCGACGGAGCACCACCGCGCCGGCGCAGACCAGCAACAGGAGGCCCGTTAGAAGCCCAGAGTGTTCTCTGATGCCCAGCGTGCGACGCATCCTGGCCCTCGGGCGCGCCGCTTCCTCACTGGAGTCACATCGGGACCTTCTCCCGGCACCTGTTCTCATGCGCCCTTATTGGCTTTAGGTTGGAGCCCCACCGCCCGGACTCCAGGAGGAATCATGAAGAAGTGGACATCGAAACTGGGCACTGCCACGCTGGCTGCCGCCCTGGCGATCTGTGGGAGTGCCATCAGTGCCGCACCAGCTGCCGCGGACGCCTCCGACAGAGCCAGTTGCACCGGTCAGAACATCTCGAACAACGCGCAACAGGACGGCGCGTTCGGGCAAAGGGTCAAGGCCGGTGTCCAGTTCACCAGGTCACAGGGCACCAACCTCGGTCAAGGGATCGTCTCTGACGAAGCACGCTGGGACCGGACCTCCTGCCCATAGACCCGGGAGACCGAGGCGCCCTCCATCAGCTGCACGCCTTGGGGTATACGGCTCGTCCTTCGCCAGGAGCCGGAGCTGACTGGATCACTCAGTGCGCTGCGGGTGGCCCCCGCCGACGCCTCCTCGCCCGTCGGTCACTGCGTGAGGCGCGTGATCCCTCTTGCGTCCCTTCATTCTCATTCGCCGGCAGAGGCCGGTATGGACGAAACAGAAAGCGCCCCGCTCACGCCACAAGGGCGGGAACGGTAGCGGGGGCACCGAACCACCTCGGCACGTGGTCGCACAGACCCGCCTGGTCATCACCGGCCCACACCACGTGGCCGTCCGGGCGCAGCAGCACCGCCGGCACACCCATCTCCTCCAGTTCCGCACTGGTGTCCACGACGTGGTCGACCCGGTCCGCCCACCCCGCCACGGAAAGGACCCCGGTGCGGTCGAGCAGCAGTCCGCGGCCCTGGTGCATCAGTTCGTAGAGCCGCCCCCGTCCCAGGCACAGGTCCCGCAGCCGCCTGCCGAGCAGCTCATGTCCCTCACCGACGTCGTAGCGGATGCCGATGGCGGTGATCTTCTCGACCAGCACCCGGTTCACCTCCTCGATGTCCATCAGCTCCCTCAGCAGCCGGCGGACCGCCTGTGGGCCGGGGGTGGGGGAGATCAGCTCGGACTGGGCGCGGGTGGTGGTCAGCACCTCGGCGGCCACCGGGTGGCGTTCGGTGTGGTAGCTCTCCAGCAGCCCCTCCGGAGCCCATCCGTTCACCTGGGCGGCGAGTTTCCAGCCGAGATTGAACGCGTCCTGGATCCCGAGGTTGAGCCCCTGCCCGCCCAGGGGCGGGTGGACGTGGGCGGCATCGCCGGCGATCAGTACCCGGCCGGTGCGGTAGCGTTCGGCCAGCCGGGTGGCGTCGGTGAACCGGGACAGCCAGGCCGGGGAGTGCGCCCCGAAGTCGGTGCCCGCACAGGCGCGCAGCTGTACCCGGAGCTCCTCCAGGGTCGGGGCGACCGTTCGATCCTCGGCCACGGTCGCAGCCGGCACCACGGCACGGTGCAGCCCGTTGCCGGCCGGGCCGATGCCGAACCCCCGGTGCGTCCTGCGGACCTCGGCCACTACCGCCGCCAGCTCCTGTGGTGGGGTGGTGACCTCCACCTCGCCGAGCAGCCACTCGGTGGTGGCGGGTTCGCCGGGGAACCCGATCCCGGCCAGCCGGCGCACCCGGCTGCGCCCGCCGTCGCAGCCGACCAGCCAGCGGCCGCGCAGCCGTGCCCCGTCGGCCAGCTCGACGGTCACACCGTCCGCGTCCTGGGCCAGTCCCACCAGCTCGGCCCCGTACCGGATCTGCGCGCCGAGCTCAGCGGCGCGTTCGGCCAGCAGGCGGTCGGTGACCGGTTGCGGAATGCCCAGAACGTAGCCGTGGGCGGTGTCCAGCCCCGCCGGCCAGTCTTTGTCGATCCCGGCGAAGCGGGCGCCGCCGGGATACTGCTGCCCGCGGGCGAGAAAGCGTTCCAGCAGCCCGCGCTGGTCCAGGATCTCGAGACTGCGCGGGTGCAGCCCCAGGGAGCGGACCAGCGCCGACGGCTGCGGGTCTTTCTCCAGCACGAGCACCTCCACCCCGTGCAGCCGCAACTCTCCGGCCAGCATCATCCCGCTCGGCCCGCCCCCGCTGATGATCACCTCGAACACGACACCCTCACCCTTCACTCCAGAGGCCCGCACAGCAGACCGCGTCCCCGACTGCGTGGCCTCACCCAGCACCCCTCTGAACTGCGGCGGGATGTGGCTGAGGCCGACCATTCTTCGCCCCGCCGGGGGTCTTGCGGCAAGCCCCCTGCTGGGTCATAGTCTGAAAATGCAAGGGGGTTCGACCTCCGCACCGTCTCCCAGGTAGGTGGCGAGATCGCAGAGGTCGAAGCTGACCCGATCCGGCTCCGCACCAGCGATGACATCGCCGTGATTCAAGGGCGCCTGCGCGGCACGGGGCCCGCCTCTCCGACGCCGCCCAGCTGCGCCATCGGGTTCTCCCTCATTCCGGCCGATAGCTCCCCGTCCCGGAGCAGCCGGACTGCGCGGCGCGCCTGCACTAGGATCCGCCGACCCGTCGGCGCGGCATGTTCAGACCCATCAGATAATGCCCTGACCGGCAGAGGCCGCCCCTCTTCCGCTGTCGTGTCGTAGTAGGTAAATAAAACGACACGCCGTGCACCCCAGGATGCCGCTCCCCCGCTCGTTGCCGGGCCTATCGTGACCGAGAACGCGGTCGAGCTCCTTGTTGCATGCAGAGGCGCACGGGCGCCCCGGCAACGGCGGCGAACATCCGCGGCCTGATCGTGAGCTGACCAAGCGTGGTGATCGCACCTCGCACGAAGGAGTGCTGCGATGGCCTTGCCGCCGACCCCGACCGAGATTCCGCTGTCCGAGGCGGTGGGCCGCTACCTGGAGTCCTGCCGGCGCAGGGCGATGATCCGCCGGCTGTCGACGGCCACCGTGACCAACTACACCGTGGACCTGCACCGCTTCCTCGAACTTCTCCCTCAGGCCGGTGAGCACACCACCGAGTCGGTCACCGGCGCCCACGTCGACGAGGTCCTGCTGGCCTACGCCAACACCACCGACCACCGCCGCAGGGCCACCCCGGGCGATGTGGTGGGTGATCCGCGGAAGCGGATGGCCGCCACGGATGAGGAGGCCAAGGCCCCGGGCTCGACCCTGCGGATGCGCCGGAGCCTGTCGAGGTTCTTCGCCTACTGCGTGGAGCAGTCCTGGGCCACCGTCTCCCCCATGCGCACCTCCGAGATGGAGCCCAAGGACGAGGGGAAGCTGCGGGTGGAGCGCACCTCTCTGGACCTCGAGCAGGCGAAGGCGCTGCTCGTCCATGGGCCCGGGGACGCGAAGTCCAATCCGCACCACGACCGCGACGCCATCGCCCTGGGACTCATGGGCGTGCTCGGGTTGCGGGCCGGGGAGATCGTCGCCCTCGACATTGACCACCTCACCCGCGCCACACCCACCGCCCCGGCGTCGCTGCAGATCTACGGCAAGGGCCGCACCTGGCGCACCGTGCCTCTCCCACCCTGGCTGGAGGACCTCATCACCGCCTACCGGGCACGGCTGGGCACCGGCGCCCCGGCCCCGCTGCTGCTCTCCCCCACCGGGCGCCGGCTGGCGGTGCGCGACATCGAACGACTGCTCGAGCGGGCGGTCAAGCGCACCCGGGCCGCGGATCCCGCCCGTGCGCGGGCGGTGGTCCCGCACGGGCTGCGCCACACCGCCGCGACCCTGATGCTGGCCGAGGGCTGGGACGTGAAGATCGTCGCCCAGCTGCTGGGCCACACCACGGTGCACACCACCTCCCAGTACCTCGACGAGCTGCCCGGAGAGCTCTCCGTGGCGGTCAACGCCCACCCGCTCACCCCGGTCCGGGCATAGGAATCCCCTCCGCCAGGACGTCTGGCTCGAGATGCCCCGCTACCGGGTCGATGCCACGGCTGCAGGAGCCCGGCATCGCCACCGGCTGGGTCGCCGGCGACGGGACCGCCAGCTTTCACCGGCTGGCCCGGGTCGCCAGGGAGGCGGTGGCCGCGTTCCGCTCTCCGCCGGCACCCGGGCTCTGAGGCCCCCCGGCCCCGGGTGGTTCCGCCCCGGCCCGTTCGTCCCCTCAAGAGGGCCTGTCCGGCACCCGATGCATTTGCCTACGCTAACGGTGTCAGGCAGTCGGCGCAGTGACCGCGGCGGAGTCGGGGGCTCCACACGGCACCACCGGTCCGGAGAGCGTGGGTGCGGAGGGAGGCCCGCACCAACGGCAGCCCGCAAGGGCCTCTCCACCGCACACACCGCACCTGACCGGCACGGCCGCCGCACCGGAAGACCATCACGGTCCGGTGCGGCGGCCGGCTCACCTAGAGAGCCGGTCCTTGGGACAGGACCTTCACGGAGTTGGCGGTGATGCGCAGCTCCGTCCAGGTGGAGTTGTTCTTCTCGTTGCGCTCCGCGAACCAGTTCTCGGCGTCGGCCGTCGCGTTCAGCCGGTACTTCCCCGGTTTCAGCCCGGTCACGTCGAGGTACTGGTCCGGGAGCGTGGAGTGGTAGACGTCCGCCCAGCCCACGGACAGGCCCATGGTGACCGCCAGGTCCGTCGATTTCCCGCAGTGGGTGTACCGGGCTTTGGCCGGAGCACCCTTCAGGGACAGCTGGTGCCCGCGGAAGTCGTAGAAGCAGAATCCGTGCTTCGCCCCGGTCTGGACGGTTCTCCCGCCGCGCAGGCGCGTGAGGGTATAGGACTCCAGGTCCCGCACGTGCCAGTGGGCGTGCCCGTCCCCGGCGAAGTACATCGACGCCCGGGTGGGCACATCACGGTGCCCGCCGGCGGAGTTGTAGATGCGCTGGGCGACGGTCATCGTCGCGGTGCCGGGGTTGGGACGTCGGCCCTGCAGCTGGAAGGGCCCGGACCCGACATTGACGATGACCGTCTCGAAGCGCAGCAGCCGCCTGCCCGGCACCGAGGTGGTGTCCAGGGAGAAGCGGGTCAGCGGGGCCATGCCCAGATCCGGCAGGCGGTCGGTGGGAGCCGGGGCCACCGGCTGCACGGACTGCACGGCTGCGGCAACCGGTGGTACCGCGCCGGTCACCGCCATGGCCCCGATGGCGATCGCCGCTACCCGCAGACGCCATGTGATGCCGAACATCGCTCCTCCTTCGACCGGGCTCCCAGAACGACCGGACACCGAAGAAGTGGCCGCCTGCAACCGCGATGGTGCTTTCCCCCCCGGGGCCGAACCGGAGAGCTCCTCGCCCGCACGGCCCCTGCTTCACCACAGTGATTGCCTCCCGCCCCGCGTGGCAACGCGTTGCGAAGCGCAAATCCCGATCGTGATCCGCCAGCAACGCGACCGCAACCACACCGTGATTCTCGCCGCTGCGGTGCCCGTGGTGCCGACCCACGGCCGGGCCGCCCCCTGACCTCCACAACGGACTGAGCGTCACGATGGGCCGGGGGGTCGTCCCTGCGCGCACCCCGGCCGGGGGCGAGGTCCCCGGCGGATCCCTCACCGTGGTCCCGGACCTCCCCTGGGGACACCTGCTCACCCGCTCCAGAGAAGTTCCTGGGGGCCTGGCAGGCAAGATCGACCACGCCGCGGACACCGCCGCCGGGGCCGCCGCCCAGAAGAAGGTGGGCGAGGCCACCAACAACCGTGATCTGCAGGCCGAAGGCCAGGAGCAACAGAGCACCGGCCCGCCCCAACCTCTCCGCCCCACTCCCAACACCGCCGACATCGGAAGCGCCGGGGCGCCTTCTTGTTGCCAGGTGGGGGTGACGAGGCCGTCTTCCCCCCGGGGCCCGCCGCGTTGCACCGGCCACCGGGGAGAGGTCCGCCCCGCCACGGCGGGCGCGGGCCGGCTCAGGACCCCGCGGCAGATCAGTCGGGTGGGCTGACGGTGCCATCGGGATTCCTCCTGAGCCCAGAGAACGTACCGGCCGCCCTGAACATCCACGCGGCCTGCAGAACCGGCCTGGTCGACCCTGCTGCGCTACCCTGCCCTGATCGGGAGAACATCCCTCACAGGTTCCCCCGGCAATCCCCTTCGTTGTCAGCCCCCCGTCCCAGCAGCACCGCACCAGATCACCGACGCACCTTGCACCCCCACCGTCTTCCCGCTCCCCGCCGCAGAGAACCTTCCGGAACGGCAGGGAACCGGTTCAGCCCATCAGCTGATACACGATCGTGAAAGACGAACAGCGGGAGAGTCCGCTAGCATCGCCGTAGACCCAGCACCAGCGCCACGGAACACACTTTTCCGCTCCGCCCCGTCACCGCGATCCTTGCGATCTGCTCGACATCTTCAGGAGACGTCATGGGAATTATCAGCTGGATCATCCTCGGGCTCATCGCCGGTGCCCTGGCCAAGCTCATCATGCCGGGCTCGCAAGGTGGGGGAATCTTCGTCACCATCGTGCTGGGCATCATCGGGGCCCTGGTCGGCGGTTTCCTTGGATCGCTGATCGGCATCGGCGACCTCGAGTCCCCCTTCGACATCGGCACCATCATCACCGCGGTGGTGGGCGCGCTCATTGTGCTGTTCATCTGGGGGGCTGTCGCCGGACGCCGACGTGTCTGAGACCTTCCTCCCCACTCCACCTGGCTCCCGTCCTGGGCTCGCGCTACTACGGGCATCTCGACAGGCGAGGTTCGGTCGCGCTTGACCCTCTACCGCCTGGGGAGCCGACCGGCTGGGGGTGCCGCTCCTTGATGGGTCAATCCCAGGCGGGGATGGTGGAATGAGCCCATGCGCACAGACGCAGGGATGTCCTCCACACCGCTGGAGGACTACGCTCTACTGTCGGATCTGCACACCGGGCCCCTGGTGTCCCGTGAGGGCAGCGTGGACTGGCTGTGCTTCCCGCGCTTCGACTCCCCGTCCGTCTTCGCCGCCCTGCTGGGCGGCCCCGAGGACGGGCGCTGGAAGATCAGTGCGGTGGACGGGAAGGTCCTCTCCCGCCGCTATCTGCCGCGCACCTTCGTGCTGGAGACCACCTGGGTCACCCCCACCGGCACGGTGGTGGTGACCGACTTCCTGCCCCCGGGCAACAACCAGGCCGACCTCATCCGGCGGGTGGCGTGTGTGGCCGGCCGGGTGGAGGTCGAGCACGACTTGCGGATCCGTTTCGACTACGCCCGCGCCAAGCCCTGGACCCGGCGGGTCGACGTCCACGGCCGGCAGGCTCTGCTCTCGGTGGCCGGACCCGACGGGCTGCTGCTGGCCGGGCCGTTGTTGCACCCCCACGAGGCTCAACAAGTGGAACCACAGGAGGGCATGGCCGCCCGGCACGAGGCCTCGCCCAAGGGCCATCCCGACGACTACCAGGGGGCGGTCGCCGACCGGCTCACCGGGGTGTTCGCCCTGACCACAGGGAAGTCCTTGGACTGGGTGCTCACCTGGCACCAGTCCCACCGGTACCCGCCCACCCCCGAAGACCCGGCCGAGGCCCTGGAGCGCACCATTCGGTACTGGCGGCAGTGGTCGGCGCGGGTGACGACCCACAACGACCACGACCGCGCCGTGCTGCGGTCTCTGATGGTCCTGCGGGCGCTGACCAACAGTGACACCGGGGGCATCGTCGCCGCGCCCACCACCTCCCTGCCCGAGGAGTTCGGCGGGGTGCGCAACTGGGACTACCGCTACACCTGGCTGCGCGACGCCGCCCTCACCATCGAGACCCTCCTCGCCCACGACTTCACCGACGGTGCCCTGCACTGGCGCGACTGGCTGCTGCGGGCGGTGGCCGGAGACCCCGAGGACCTCCAGATCATGTACGGGGTCGCCGGGGAACGCCAGTTGCCCGAAGCCGAGCTGAATCATCTGGCCGGCTACAAGGGCTCGGCCCCGGTGCGGATCGGCAACGGCGCCGTGGACCAGTACCAGGACGACGTCGTCGGGGAGGTCATGCTCGCCCTGGCCGCCCTGCGCGAGGCCGGGGTGGCCGAGAACGAGTACTCCTGGGGGTTGCAGAAGAACCTGCTGCGCTTCTGCGAGCACAACTACGACCGCCCCGGCCACGGGATCTGGGAGATGCGCGGGGAACCGGCGTACTTCGTGCACGGGCGGGTCATGATGTGGGCGGCCTTCGACCAGGGGATCCGCGCCGTGCACCAAAACGGCTGGGACGGCCCCGTGCAGCGGTGGCATCAGCTGCGCGAGCGGTTGCGCGCCGAGATCCTCGAGCACGGCTACAGCGCGGAGCTCAACTCCTTCACCCAGACCTACTCCAACACCGAGGTCGACGCCTCCCTGCTGCAGCTGCCCCACACCGGGTTCATCGCCTACGACGACCCGCGGATGCTCGGGACCGTGGCGAGGATCGAGCAGGAACTGCAGCACGAATCCGGTCTGGTGCACCGCTACCGTACCGAGGCGGGGCTGGACGGGCTCGAGGGCGAGGAGTACCCGTTCTTGATCTGCACGTTCTGGCTCGTGGAGCAGTACGCCCGCAGTGGGCGGGTCGACGACGCCCAAGCTCTTCTGGACCAGCTCACCGGCTACGCCACCGACCTCGGCCTCTACGCGGAGGAGTACGACCCGGCCACCGGGCGGCTGGCCGGGAACTTCCCCCAGGCCTTCAGCCACCTCGGCTTCATCCGCGCCGCCGACGCCCTCGCCCAGGCTCGGACACGGTCCCGAACCCGGCCGGAGTGAGGAGGTTCTCCTGAGAAGTCCACCGGCCGCCCGGCCGGGGGCGCACCCACCACGAGTATCCTCCGCAGGCGGGTCCATGGCTCGGTCGGGGCGGCAAATCCTCGCCACCATGCTCCCGGAGCAGCTACTCACACGACTGGCCCGCCCGGCATCGGCCGGAGGCCTCCATCGATGACCTGTGCAACACATGCTCCCGTGGTTCCTTGCGAACGGATCTCCTGGGATGCTCGGGAAAGCATGCTGTCCCGGGCAGCGGTTGCGGGATCGGTCTGTCAGAGGCGTCATTCCCGTGGCCCGTACCGCCCGGAGCAACGGAGCAACGGCTATCGGTGAAGGAGGACCGTGATGAACCCTCAACCGGAAGCGGACCACGACCTGCCGGACGTCACCGTGGAGTCCCTGCCACCGGCCCCGGAGCGCTTCACCGCTCCGCCCGCCGCCACCGACTGCACCGACGTGCCCCGGGCGTGGGACCTGCACCCCGGGGACGCCCTCCACGGGCGGACCATCGTCGCCGTCCGCGGGGAGGTGGGCCTGGGCTCCGTCCCGGTCGCCGTGCTCTCCCTGGCCGGGGACCACCCCGCCCACCCGGCCCAGACCCGCCTCGGGGCGGCCCGCCCTGACACCGAGTACGGCTGCGACGACGTGTGGTACGCCGCCCGGGCTTGGGTGCGGGAGAACGGTCTGCACGAGGGCGACGCCGTGGACCTGGACCGGCTCCGCACCGAAACAATGAGCTGCATCGCATGCCCCGGTCTCGCCTCCTGCCCCCGCGCCACGCTTCGTGCCGCCGCGGACACGGGTCCGCCGTCTCCCGAGGACCACCCGTTCCAGGAGAAGACTCCGCCCCCTGGGACAGCACCGTCCCCCGAATGACGGTGGGACAGTGCCCGCGCAGCGCACGCCGGACGGCGAAGCCCGTGCCGGCACCTCAGGGGCCGGAGCGGGCCGGGGTAAGCCGGGGCCACCAGCCGGGGACGGTACGGCGATAGGCCTGGTACTGCCCGCCGTAGGTCCGGGCAAGAGTCGGCTCCTCGTAGAGCTTGACGAAGACCACCACCGGAACGGCCAGGACCGCGGCATAGACGAAGAGCGTCCGCCGGCCCAGCACCAGCCCCTGACCGGTGACCATGGCCAGGATCGCCACGTACATCGGATTGCGCACGTGCCGGTACATCCCGGTCACCACCAGGTGCCGGGTCGGGGCCACCGGGGCCGGGGTGCCGAGCCCTTCCACAGCGAAGCGCCGGAAGGAATCGGCGACGGCGGCCGCTCCGGCAACCATCAGAGCTCCCCCGGCCACCCGGGCCGGAAGGCCACCGGGCACCGGAGACCGGGACCGCCACCGGGTCAGTGCCCAGGGGATCCCCACCCCGGCCGTCAGCGGCGCCACCGCGAACAGCGCGGTGCCGATCATGGCCCGCCTGGTGTCCTCGGCACCACAAGCATCCATGCTCCCCATCTTGGGTCCGCCCCGGGAGGATCCGGAAGGGCCCCTCATCACCCAATCCGCGACGCCTGGTTCCCGCGCCCGCCAGCACTGCACGCAGGAAGGGGTCGCCGGCCCGGTTCCTGCTGCGGTGGTGACCGGCCGCCATCATGGAAGGGTTGACGGCCGTACCGGGGACCCCCCTACTGTCAGCATGGTGCTGATCTCGGTGAGGAGGGACCGTGCCTGAATGGGTGGCCGCCGGTGGTGCAGGGCTTCTGGCCGGAGGAGCGCTGCTGGCGGGCAGCGCTCTCGCGTGGTTCGTGCGTGTGCCGGTGCCGGTGGTGGCCCTCGTCATGGCCTTCGGGTCCGGGGTGCTGATCTCCGCGCTGGCGTTCGAGCTGGTCGAGGAGGCCGTGACCGAGGGCGGGCTGGCGGCCACCGCCGGGGGGTTCCTCATCGGCTCGGTGGTCTATGTGGGGCTCAACGTCGTGCTGGCCCGGTACGGGGCCCGGCACCGCAAACGCTCCGGGACCCAGCAGCCCTCCCAGGCCGAGCACAGCAGCAGCGGCGGGGCGATCGCCGTCGGAGCCCTGCTGGACGGGGTGCCGGAGTCCATGGTGCTGGGACTGAGCTTCCTGACCGGCCCGGGGTTGAGCCTGCCCCTGTTGGCGGCGGTGTTCATCTCCAACGTCCCGGAGGGGCTCTCCAGCACCGCCGGGTGGAAGAGGGCCGGGCGCGGCCCCGGTTACGTGTTCGGGATCTGGGGGGCGATCGCGGTCGCCTCCGGACTGGCGGCCCTGGCTGGGTACCTGCTGCTGGACGGGGCCGCCCCGACCACCCTGGCCTTCGTCAACGCCCTGGCTGCCGGGGCGATCCTGGCCATGATCACCGACACGATGATCCCTGAGGCCTTCGAGTCCGCGGCCCTGTATTCGGGGCTGATCGCCACGCTGGGTTTCCTGGCGGCCTTCAGCCTCCACAACCTCGGCTGACGGGTGAGGCGGCGGCTCAGGATGTGATCGAGGCGGTGGCTCAGGTGATGCTTCCGGTGGTGACCGGTGCCGGGGCGTGGGAGGGGATGGCGGTGTTGCTGCGGTGGGCGCGGCCGTGGTGCAGCTGCATGGCGCTGCCGATGAGGCTGAAGTGGCTGAAGGCCTGCGGTGTGTTGCCCAGCTGGCGCCGGGCACGGGGGTCCCACTGCTCGCTGAGCAGCCCGACGTCGTTGCGCAGGCTCAGCAGGCGCTCGAACAGCGCCACGGCCTCGGCCCGCCGTCCGGCCCCGGCCAGGGCGTCCACCAGCCAGAACGAACACGCCAGGAACACTCCCTCCCCACCCGGCAGGCCGTCGTCGACCTCCTCGGGGCGGTAGCGCAGCACGAAGCCGTCCTCGGTCAGCTCCCGCTGGACCGCCTCGATCGTGCCCAGCACCCGCGGATCCCTCGGAGGGAGGAAGCCGACGCGCGGGATCAGCAGCAGGGCGGCGTCGAGGGCGGCGCTGGCCGTTCCGCTGACCGCTGTGGCCTGGGCGGTGCTGCAGGCGTGGACCACCCGGTACCAGTCCGGCGACGACCCACTCCTGGGCCCTGGCCCGCTCTCCCCGAAAAAAAGCGTCGCCGACCGGGTCAGCAGGCTCCCAGGAGGCAGGCCCGCTGGTCACCAGTGGCACGTCTGCGCCTGTAGGTGCGCTCGTCTGCACCCAGGACGCGTCGGTGAGCCTCGTCCGCTCTTGTGTGGTCCGGGTGTGCAACAGCACACAGGAACCATAGATTTGCATACACCAATCGGGGAGTGGGGCTGGGGGCGCCACCGGGGAGAGCGGGGGCATCTCGTGGGAGAACCGTACCGTGGTGCACACCGGACCGTTGTCAGGGCTGCGGCCGTGGCCGGCGCCCTGCTGGTGGGACTGATAGCCGTGGCGCCGGTCACGGCCGTGGAGACGATCCCCTCACCGGCATCCGCAGTGCCGGCGCTCGAGCTGCCCACCGACCGGATCATCGTCCAGTACACCGGCACCCCGTCCGAAGCCGTGCGGGAGCAGGTGGTCGAGCGCGCCGCGCAGACAGCTGAGGTGCCCGGGGCCGAGGAGGCCGAGGTGCTGGGCACCACCGTGGCCGGGGCCTCCGTGGTGGAGCTGAGCCAGGAGCTGCCGGTCGCGCAGGTGGAGGAACTGGCCGAGCAGCTTTCTACCGACCCGGCCGTGGTGCGCGCCACCGCGGACCTGCGGGTCGTGGGCGTGAGGTTACCCAACGACGACCGCTACGGCGAGCAGTGGTCGCTGCCGGCCGTCCAGGCCCCGGCGGCGTGGTCGAAGGTCACCGGCAGGGCCACGGTGATCGGGGTCATCGACACCGGCATCACCGACCACCGGGACCTATCCTCCAAGGTGGTCGGCGGCTACGACTTCATCGCCGAGCCCTCCGCCTCCAACGACGGGGACGGGCGCGATCCGGACTACCACGACCCCGGCGACTACGGCACGGCGGTGACCTGCGGGAGAAGCTCCGACGTGCGGTCGAGCTGGCACGGCACCCACGTGGCCGGGATCACCGCCGCGGCGACGAACAACGGCACCGACCTCGCCGGGGTGGCCCCGGAGGCGCAACTGTTAATCGGCCGGGCGCTGGGGGCCTGCAACGCCGGCTACCTCTCCGACGTCGCCGACGCGATCCTGTGGATGGCCGGCGCCCCGGTGGCGGGAGTGCCGGCGGCGGAGCGGACCGCGGATGTGATCAACCTGTCCCTGGGCTCGGCGGCGCAGACCTGCGACTACTTCTACCAGCTGGCCATCGACGAGGCCGTCTCCCGCGGGGTCCCGGTGGTCGCCGCCGCCGGCAACAACAACGTCGACGCCTCACTGAACACCCCGGGCAACTGCGAGCACGTCATCACCGTCGGAGCCACCGGCACCGACGGGCGGCGGGCGTCCTTCTCCAACCACGGCCCCACGGTCGACCTCTACGCCCCCGGGGAAAAGATCCTCTCCACCTCCAACACCGGTACCACCACCCCCCGCACCGGCACCGTCGTGCACGGCGCCGGCACCTCCGCAGCCGCCCCGCACGTGGCCGCAGCCGTGGCGCTGCTGCGCGAGCAGGACCCGACCGCCACCCCGGCCCAGATCGAACAACGCCTGGTGGCCACGGCTGCCCTCTTGCCCAACGGGCGGGGCCTGGAAATCGGTACGGCTCTGGGCATCGCACCCTCGCCGTTCGCCGACCTGATCCACCTCCAGGAGCACTACCCGGACATGGTCTGGATGCACGCCTCCGGGATCACCACCGGCTGGGCCCAGGCCGACGGCACCCGCACCTACCGCCCCACCACCCCGGTGGCCCGGGATGCGATGGCCGCCTTCCTCTACCGCCTGGCCGGCTCCCCCGACTTCCGGGCGCCGGCGGTCTCACCCTTCCACGATGTGCGGGTCGGTCAGGAGCACTACACGGAAATCGCCTGGTTGCACAGCACCGGGATCGCCACCGGCTGGGACAACGGCGACGGGACCGCCAGCTTCCGCCCGCTGGCTCCGGTGGCCCGTGATGCGATGGCTGCGTTCCTCTACCGCTACGCTGGCACCCCGGCCTTCGAGGCGCCGGCAGTCTCCCCGTTCACCGACGTGGCCCCGGGTCAAGAGCACTACACCGAAATGGCCTGGCTGGCCTCGACCGGGATCACCACCGGCTGGGACACCGGTGACGGCACCGCCTCCTTCCATTCCCTGTCTCCGGTCCACCGCGATGCGATGGCCGCCTTCCTGCACCGCCTGCACACCCGGCTCTGAGAGCACGAATCGAGAGGCCTGGCCGGGAAAGGACGCCCGCCCCCTCAACTGCGACTGTCCGCCCCCGATGCATTTGCCTACGCTCACGGCGTCAGGTGATCGGCACGGTGCCCGCGGTGGAGTCGGGGGGCCCCACGCGGCACCGCCGGCACGGCAGAGCGTCGGCGGCGACGGGGATCCACGCCAACGGGAGCCGGATAGGGCCTCTGCCCCGCCCACGCCGTGCCTGACCTGCACGGCCGCCGCACCGTCCGATCTCACAAGTCCGGTGAGGGCCGTGACGGCGCTCACCGGGCGTATCCGATCCGTCGTCAGGCTCCCGGCGCGCCGGGCAGCTGATGAGGCGCGCCGAACGGGCCGCGGCCGTGCTCAGCTCACGGCCTTCTGCACGAGCTCCCGCAGCGCCGCCTCACCGGCCTCGTCCAGCCCTGTCAGGGCGTAGGACGTCGGCCACATCCCGCTGTTGTCGTCCAGGTGGGCCGCCGTGCTGAACCCGAAGGTCGAGTGGCGCTCCTTGTCCCCCTGGCCGCTGCGGAAGAAGCAGACCACCTTCCCCGCTCTGGCCCAGGCGGGCTGGCCGTACCATAGCTTCGGGGCCAGCTCCGGAGCCGCAGCGGTAACGGCGGCGTGCACGCGCTCGGCCAGCTCCCGGTCCGGCGACGCCATCGCGGCGATCGCTGCCAGCACCGCCGCCTCGTCGGCGGCCGCCTTCTTCGCACCACGACCCGATCGCGCCCCGGCCTTCAGCTCCGCCGCCCGCGTTCTCATGGCCGCACGCTCCTCCTCGGAGAACTTTCCCGCCGAAGCATTGTTCTCCTTCTCGTCCGGGCTCGCCTTCGCTGTGCCGCTCATGGGGTGGTGCTCCTTGTCGATGGCTGAAGGTCGTGTGCTCCCACGCTAGCTGCCACCTCCAGTGCCGACACCCGATTCCCGATCGCTCCAGGGGCTCAGGGCCCACCCCCGACGGCAACGGCAGCTTCGGCTACCGGGACGAGCCCATGGTCGGGGTGCCCATGCCGCCGCTCACCAACCCCGACGCCCGCTTCTACGGCACCACCGAGGAGCCCAACCTTGTGGAGAAGGCCGCCGGAGCCGTCCAGGACAAGCTCAAGAAGGAATAAGCCGCCGCACAAGGCGGGGTCCGGGACAAGCATCGTTCCGGACCCCGCACCTGCGTCAGAGCCGGGCACTCTGCCATCGCTTTGCTTCCTCGGGGCGGCGATCACTCCGGGCCGGTGCCGCCGCCACGAGGGCCGGTCCCGGGAGGAAACCATCCCCGAGGTCTCGACCAGATCATGATCATCAGTAGACTGTGATTCATCTCACACCCCGACCCTTCAGGTCTCTCACGGTTAGGTCGATCCCATGAAGAAGACGACGCTGCTTGCTGCTCCCGCTCTTGCCCTGGGGGCGGCCGCCCTCACCCTCAGCCCTGCCGCCGCGGCCGATACCTGGTCCTTCCAGGCCCAGCTGGCCCCGGTCAACAACAGCACCGCCGCCGGTACGGCGATGGTGCAGGTCACCGGGGACCAGGCCACGGTCACCGTCGAGGTCTCCGACACCCCCGCCGTGCTGCAGGGGATTCCGTACGCCCACGCCCAGCACATCCACATCGGGGGCCAGGGGGTGTGTGCTCCCCCGACGGCTGACGCCAACGGGGACGGGGTGGTCGACTCGATGGAGGGCACACCCTACGCGGGCCCGATCGCCGTGTCCCTGACCACGGCCGGTGACACCACCCCCACCTCCGGTGCAGCGGCCGACCGGTATCCGACCGGGGAGGCCTACACCTATGAGCGGACCATGACCGTGGACGCCGCAACGCTTCAGGCCCTGCAGGCCGGCAACGCCGTGATCAACATCCACGGCGCGGACCCGGCGGCCCTGTCCGCGGCGGCGCAGGGCGCGGTGAATCCGATGAACCCGGCCCTGCCGCTGGCCACCGACGTGCCGATCGCCTGCGGCCAGGTCGTGGCCGCCCAGATGACGGTGCCCGAAGGCCCGGCCGACACCGGCGTGCAGGCCGCGGCCACGAGCGCCGGGGCGAACGGGATCACCGGAGCGGCCGCGCTGGGGACCCTGGCGGTGGGTGCCGCCGTCCTGGGCGCGTTCCGCCGCAGCACCCGCACCCGGTGACCGGCAGCAGCCCTGCCGCCACCGGCCCGGAACATCTGGGACCGCGGCCAGGCCCACCGCCTCCACACGGGGGCGGCAGGCCCGGCCGTGGTACCGGCCTGGTGGTGTTCGGGACAGCACGGACTCGGCCACCACAGTGGCGCCCGCCGCAACAGCTTCCGGTGCGGAACCACTGCGATCCTTCGTTGCCCGGCCCTCCTCCTCAGCGCCGATGACCTCAACCATCGACGGCGGCACGGCCGGGGGCCAGGCGCGCCCTGCTGACCAGTGCGGCTGCCCATTGCGCACATCAGCCCCTTTCGAGGCAGACACCTCGGACGTCCTGCTGATCGGGACACACCCGCACGTGGAGGTGGTCCTATCCGTCGGTGGGCGAAATGTGGGCCGGTCGGCGGACACATCCTTGTGATCCCAGTCACTGTCTTCCTACCCTGGGTGGAGGTCGAGCAGACGGCCGTGAGATTCAGTGCATGCGATGAAGGATGCTCCCCCATGGATCACAAGCTCTCCGTGCTCGTCCAGATCGACCTGAACGGCGCCTACGTGCGTCTTGCCGTCACCGGGTGCCTGACCGAGGCCAACCAGCATGCCCTGCACCCGCTGCTCCGCCGGGCCCGGACACTGATCCCGCCGGTGACCGTCAGCATCGACCTCACCTGCGCGACGCACATCGAGGCCGTCGCGGTGGAATCGTTGCGCTGGGCCATCGACCATGACGAGGCCATGGGCGGGTCCAGCCCGGTCGAGCTGTTGGTGCCCAACGGACTGCGCGACCACCGGCCGGCACCAGCCCTGTCCCTACAGCTCCCAGACCACAACATGGCCAGGTTGCACCTGTCGGCATGAGCACCGCAGGATGCCCGGCGCCCCCGTCCCAGACCTAAACCAGGCAACTCGTCAAGGAGGAACGACCATGACCACTGCACGCGAGATCATGACCGGCGGCGCCGAGTGCGTCGGGGAGAACCAGACGCTTGAGGAAGCAGCGCGGAAGATGAAGGACCTCGACGTCGGGGCCCTGCCGATCTGCGGGGAGGACAACCGGCTCAAGGGCGTGGTGACCGACCGCGACATCGTGACCAAGTGCCTGGCCACCGGCGGGGACCCCCGCACGGTCAAGGCCGGGGAGCTGGGCGAGGGCAAGCCGGTGACCATCGGCGCCGACGACTCCGTGGAGGAAGCCATCGCCACCATGAAGGAGCACAAGGTCCGGCGGCTGCCTGTCATCGACGGCCACGACCTGGTCGGGATGGTCAGCCAGGCCGACATCGCCCGCTCCTACCCCGAGGACCGCGTCGGGGAGCTGGTGGAGTTCATCTCCTACGACTGAGCACCCACCGGCACGGGAGGATGGATCCGGCACGAACCCCGGAACCACAACCTCGCTCGGTCGCCCTCCGGGAGGTCGCCGCGCTGGCACAAGCTCGGCCCAGAGGCACCTGCTCGGTAGCCCCGAGTTCCGAGGCAACATCCCCTCTCAACCCAGTGGGATGCTCACTATGAACCGCGCCAACGGAACCGCCAAACAGGGATCCAAGGGCTTCACTTGGTGTGGGACTGATTCAGCCCGGGATCCGGAGGTAGCAGACGGCGGTGCTCGTCCCACCCAG
>NZ_BMEQ01000038.1 GCF_014636775.1 Kocuria dechangensis | reverse complement strand
AGCTGGGAACACCGGCGACCCGGATGGCCTTCGACGCCGAGCACGAGGCCGTGCTGGCCACCCTGGCCCGGCGCGACCGGCTGGATGCGGCGATCACCGCGATGGCCGCCGACTCCCCGTTCACCCCGGTCGTGCACCGATTGTGCTGCCTGCGCGGGATATCGACGCTGACCGGGTTCGGACTGGCCGTGGAGATCGGTGACTGGGACCGCTTCACCGGCAACACCATCGGCGCCTTCCTCGACCTGGTGCCCTCCGAGCACTCCTCCGGGGCCAGCCGTGTGCAGGGCCCGATCACCAAGACCGGCAACACCCACGCCCGCCGCCTGCTGGTCGAGGCCGCCTGGCACCACCGCCCCGCCTACCGCATCGGGGCCACCATGCGCGCCCGCTGGGACAACGCCCCGGCCGCCGCCCGGGCCCGAGGCGACGCCGGCAACCGCCGGCTGCACGAACGCTGGGTGCGGATGCTCGAGCGCAAGAAGCGACCCACCGTGGCCAATGTGGCCATCGCCCGTGAGCTGGCCGGATGGTGCTGGTCCCTGGCGGTGATGGAGGACTGATCCGCCACCCCTGAGCTGGTCCCTCGACGCTGATCCTCAGGCAGCGCGTGGAGCGATCCGCGATACACCTATGAGCAGCCCCGCAGTGCCCTGTTGCGGTGCGACGCTCGATGCTAGACACGCGGTCCGCTCCAGCCGAACACCGTCCTGCGGTACCCAACCCGCGCATATCAGTCTGACCGCGCGTCGCCACCGACACCCTTGCCGGACCAGTGCCGAGACGGACCGAAAAGAGGCGCCGCCCGGAAGCCATCCGGACGGCGCCTCACCCTGCCCTCTTGACAGGAAACCCCTACATATCAGGTGTAAGAGGGCATGACGTTGTTGACACGGGCCGGAACGCGTGAGGCCGGGGGCTGATCGCCACAGGCGGTATGAGGCCGATGGTCCCTCTGTATTGTCAAGCGGCCATTACCATCGGCTGGGTGATCTGGACCGGTGGCCCGGCGCAGTCGTTGGTCATGGCGCGCCAGATGGTGCTCGCCAGCTGGCGTTTCAGGCAACGGATGGCTTCTCTCGGTGTTTTCCCCTCATCGCGTTTCTTGGCGTAGTAGGCGTACCCGGCGCTGGATGGGGTGCGGATCTGGATGATGGCCACGGAGTGGATGGCTGAGTTCAGGTCTCGGTTGCCGTAGCGGGAGAGTCTGTGGCGGCTGTGTTCGGCACTGGCGATCTGGATCGGTGCGGTGCCGCTGTAGTTGGCGAAGGCCGCCGCGGTAGGAAAACGGCGCGGATTCCCGGCACCGGCCAGGATGCGGGCGGCCAGCACAGGCCCGATGCCCACGATCTCGGTCAGTGTTGTGGGGTGCTCGATGAGCATCTTGCGGATCTGCTCGGTGTTCGCCGCCACGAGCCGGTCATGGTGGCGAACCTCGGCGATGAGGTCGCGAGCCACCTCGCGGCGGACGCGGTCGGCCGTGCCGGTGGGGCGCACTCGGCGCAGCAGTTGCGCGGCCCTGGTGGCAGTCAAGGACCGGGGTGCACCCCCAGGGATCAGCTCGCGCAGCAGGGCATGCAACTGGTTCAACAACCGGGTCCTGTGCTGGCTGAGGCTCTGTCGACGCTCGGCGAGCAGAGCCAGGGCGTCGGTATGGTCTTCCGGGAACACCCGGCGGCTGTCGCCATGGACGGCTGCCGAGCCGGCGGCGGCCGCGGCATCAATCCGGTCGTTCTTCCGCCGCCCGCCGCGCGAAAGGCTGCGGAACCGGGCGGTGGCGGTGGGTGGGACGTCGAGGACCTCTTCGCCGTGGGCCAGCAGCCACTGGGCCAGGTGATGGCCCAACCCATCGGCGTTCTCGATCGCCCACTGCCGTGGCACCCAGGCACCGGCCCAAGCCAGCAAGCGTTGATAGTCCTGCAGGGACGCGGTGATGCGCAGGGTGCCCAGCTCGGTGCTCGTGGTCCCCTCGAGGACCGTGGCGGTGTGTGAGGCCTTGTGCGGGTCGACTCCGATGATGATCATCTTCAGGGTCCTTCTCGTCGTGCGCGAGTGGGGTCACCGCGGTCGACAAGCCGACTTCCAGACCTGCTGTGGGCTGGTGTGGTCATCCCTCTGTTGAGTCAGGCCGCAGCGGGGGTCAGGACGGTGACCAGACCATCGGCGAGTCAGCCCCGCGAGGGGCGACAGATAGTTGTCGAGCCAACCGCCGCTGACCCCCTGACAGTAGGCCTCGGGAAGCTACCCCGGGAACCTGCTGCTGCCCTGAACATAAGTCGGTAGTTGTAGTGGTTCACCCACGTCCCGATGGCGTCCCGGCGGGCCTGCTCACTGGCGTAGGGGCGGGCGTAAAGCACCTCGTCGGCCAGCAGCCGGTTGAACCGCTCCACCTTCCCGTTGTGCTTGGGCGTGTACGGGCGGATCCGCTGGTGCCGGGCCGCCAGCGAGAGCACGGTGCGGCGGAAGGCCTTGGCGCGGTAGTTCGCGCCGTTGTCGGTGACCACCCGGTGCAGCCGCTGGATGCCGTGGGCGGCGAAGAAGACTCGGGCCCGGCAGAGGAACCCGATCGTCGTCGCGGCGGTCTCGTCGGCGAGAGCTTCGGTGTAGGCCAGCCGCGAGAATCCGTCCACGGCCGAGTGCAGGTAGGTGTAGCCGACCTTCGCCCCGGGCCCACGCTTGGACTGCTTCGCCGCAACACTGCCGCGGCCGTGGGCCCGCCAGCCGCCGCCGTCGGGGATCCTGCCCACCTTCTTCACGTCGAGATGGACCATGTGCCCGGGCCACGCGGCGCGGATCCGTCCCGGGGTCCTGCGCGTGTTCTCGCCCTCGGGAGTGAGATCGCGCAGCCGGGAGATCCCGAGACGGGCCAGCCAGCGGCCGACGGTGCGCAGGCTGATCGCCACGGCCCGGTCGGCCAGGTGGCGGTGGATGCGCCGCGCCGACCATTTGCGCTTCCGGCGGAGGGTCTCGATGAGCTCCACGACCGTTGCCGGGGTGCGGGTGCTGCTGTGCCGCGGAGTCGATGGGCGATCGGCCAGCCCGGCTTCGCCGGATTCGAGGTAGCGGGCCACCCAGGTCGCCACCGTGGGCCGACTGACGCGGAACTCCGCGGCCACGTGGGCCTTCGGGATCCCGTCCTCGAGGTGGCGCAGCACCATGCGCAGCCGGCCGGTCGGGGTCAGGGGTGCATTAACGTGGGTCATGAACGGGCTCTCTCGCGCGGACGGACGGTGTAGGAACTTCCATCCTGTGGCGAGGAGCCCGTTCCTCATCTCATCGACGCACCCGCGACAAGAACCTCATGACCCACAACACCTAGGCGATGATCCCCGGACCGACGATGATGCCCCCGTCCCGGGTGTCCAGGCGGACGCAGTGACGGTCGACGACGCTCCGGGTGATCTCCTCGAGGCGCTGAGGATCCATGTCCTCACCGACGTGCCGCGCGATGAACTCGCGGGTGTCGGCCGCGGCCTCCTCGACGGTGTCGTAGTGGTGGTGGCGGGGTCCCCCGCCCACCCACTGACGAGTGACTGTGATGGTCATTGTTCTTTCCTCCCCCATGGTGTGCTGCAGAACGGCCCGCGTCCGATCGGGCAGGACCACCTCGGCGCTGCCGGGGTGGCCGCCCTCCCGTGGACCGCCGCCGCCCCGGGTCCCCCGATCCGTGAGCGGCACGTGCTCCGACGTCGTGCTCGTCGGCCCGCAGGGCGCCCTTCCCCTGGTCGTCCCCGTCCCGGATCGAGCAACAACGGCGTCCGGCTCGGGATACGGCACTCTGCGATGCACTCCTTAACTTATGCGAATTAAGGGATGTTGCCTGTCCCCACTTTCGCGCCCCGGGCGGGGGCCTCGTCCGGGACGGGACTGCGGCGGCTTCCTCAGTCGACCTCGGCGGCGCCCCAGCTGATGACGCCGAGAGGCCGGTGACGCTGCGCCTGCTCGTGGGCGCAGGCCCAGCAGCGGGAGCCGCGCACCGGGGGCGCGCCGCAGTCGCAGAGTCGGATCCGAGCCATGGAACTCATCTCCAGTACCGATGGTGACCCGGCAGGCGGTGACCTGCTGGGAGGCGCCCGGCAGGGCGTCCTCACCCTCTCTACCGGCGCGGCCCGGGTCCTGGATGCACCGGGTGACGCCGGGGACGGAAAAGCCCCGCCGGTCCGGGGCGGGGACGCCCGGAACGGCGGGGACCGTGGTGGTGCCCCAGGAGGGAGTCGAACCCCCGACCAAGAGATTCTCGTTCGGGGGTTCTCGTTGGGCTACTGCACATGACTACAGGTGACATCATCCCTAGTCAAGGCGCCTATTCCGGAGTTTTCCATAACATGACACTCCACCACTTTCCACTGTTTGTGTTGGGTAAGCGTTGGGTATACGATCGCAAAGACGCGGACGAACCCCCACCGCGTTCCCCCCACCGAAAGGCACCCCCCATGTCTTCCACCGTCACCCACACGTCCTGGTGCGAGCCCACCCACTGCATCGAAGACGCCCCCGACTCCGTCCTCCACACCACTGCCCCCCGCACCTTCCACGAGAACGGCTACGGCATCACCGTGGCGCTGAACAAGGGAAGCGGTGAAGCCCGCACCGCTGCTGATCTGAGCATCACCAGCGAACACCTGGACGCAGCCGGCATCCGAGCCCTCATCCGCAACCTCGAACTCCTCGAGGGCAAACTCCAGGCACTCGACGCAGCCTGACGACCCTTAAATACGACAATGGCCCCAGCTCCCGACTTTGGGAACTGGGGCCATTGCTATGGGCGACGTCAGACGGCGACCGGAGCCGACAGACCGTTGCGGACGAAGATCTCCTGCTGCTTCCGGTTGTTCGCCGCACGCAGTCGAGCGTTGATGAAGAAACCGTCGATGAGCGCCCAAACGCCAAGGCCACCGAGGGTGCACAGCAGACCAATGCCCATGCCCTTGTCGCCAAGGTAGAAGCGGTGCCCACCAAGAGCGCCGGTGAAGAGCCACAGGAGCCAAGCGACTCCCGCGCTCTTCTTCTCGTTGTCGTACTGCATCTGTGCTGCCGCGACGTTGCTGTCCATGGATCGATCCCCTCAATAAGCGACATCCGTCGCAAGCGCTATGCGGCTCCCCCAGGATTGGAAAGTTGCCGCCGCCCCGTCTAGCCCGGGGCATGTCTGGTCGGGTGAGACAAGAGCTACACCCTGGTAATTTCCAGACTAAATCATGGACTTTGCGTGTGTGCGACTGTGAAGGCGTATGTCGACACCATCATCCTGCGCCGGCGACGATCCCCACCGCGGTGCGTCGCAACCGCATCCCCACCTCGACCCCCAGAACGTACGGTCCCCCAGCGCCGTTCACCACACCCACCAGCGACAGTGACAACACCAGCATGACGCCGGCGAGCACCACCCGGTGCCAATCCTTCACCGCGCCCGCAAGCCTTCCCGCACAACGTACGTATTGCGGACGACGTCGATCCACGCCCCGAACTCCCCGCGCTGGTGAAGGTTGACCTTCGCCCAGTCGTTCACCGCGGCTTTCCAGTCCTGCACGCTCCCCCAACGGGCAGGGTCGAACTCGACAGCCCACCGTGGCACAGCCGGCCCCTGGTCCGCATTGCTCCGCTGCCTACGCGCCACGGTGCCCCCTCAGCCGGAGTGCGTTGCTACAGATGTCCATCCACGCGCCCAGGTGCTCCCGGCCCGACAGATGCCCGTCCGCCCAATCCAAGACGGCGCGCTGCCACGCCCCATAATCGGGCCAGTCATCCTCACGGAAGTCCACCACCCATCGCGGGACAGCCGGACCCATCTCCTCCGGCTTCCGCTGACGGACCGCCATTAGGCTGCATCCTCGTCGTCAACGATGCGGAAGCTACGCGCCCCCGTGGGCTCCTCAGCCTTCCCGCGCCGGTTCCCCCTCGAGGTACCCTCCACCAGCGGGATCCCGAGACTACGCACCAGGCGGTCAAGGGTCTGCCGCTGCATCCGGGCTTCACGCAACAGGGGGTTGACCACGCGCCCCTGTGGGCTCATCTCCGTAAGCGGCTGCTCCGCCGCTTCCCCCTCGAGCCGTTCAAGCGTGTCCATCACACGGCACGCCTCCACCAATACGGCCTCCTCAGCAGGGCTCAACTCATAGTCGTCCAGCACCCGCCGCCAAAACGCTTTACCGGCCCGCCCTAGATTCCTCGGCGCGCGCCTATTCTTGTCCGTCATGCTCAATCCCTCCAAAACTTGTGACCCGTCACAGCGACATAGCGAACGCTGTTCGGCGGGTAATACTCAATGTTCCGCCCGTCCCGGATACGCTTAGCGTCCCCCTCGGGCAATTCCGTGAAGATGTGCAGACCTTCGCCGCTGCGGCTGACCTCCACCAGCAGAGCGTCCGGGTATTGGTCCAGGATTTCTCGTGCCCACGGCTCGAGCTGCCCGCCCCGGAAACAGTGGTCCAGGTCAATGCACCCAATGTTGTTGCCCCCGATGACGTAACCCATCCCCGCGCCCACAGGAGACGCTTTGGCGGCCTCAAATGTCGCCCACGACTCAGGGTTAGACACGTCCACCATTCGGCCCGTACGGGCGCTTAGAGGGCGCTTCTGTGCGTCATTCCGAACCCATCGCGCCGCCTTACGCATCTGCTTAGGCATCCCCATATCGCGGTTCCACTTCGCCCGGCACTTCGGGGAACAGAACCTGGCATCAGCGCGGGCCGGCCCCATCGGCTCCCCGCATTCCCCGCACCGTCGAATCGTCATACCCTCAGCCTACCATTCACGGACGCAAAACCGTACGGATAATCCGCATGATTCCGGGGATTCCGCTAGCCGTTACAACCACACCAGCCGCCGGCACGCTGTACGTCGATCTAAGCGCCCCAAATATGTCCGCCAAACACCTGTTCACCCAAAACCCCATAAGGCCCGGAGAATGCCACACAGCGCCTTACAGGGCTATCCCAGCGATAAGAGGCAAAGTTTCACCAGGCACCGGGAAGGATCCCACTATAAGGAAGGGTGGGACGAAAGGACGGGGCCGGAGGGGCATGCCGGTGGGTATCACGTTTGGTTGCTGCGGTCTACCCTGTCACGCGATTGGGTGGAATGCGTCGTCCCATTTGCCGGCCGTGTTAGCATGAGCTTGGCTCATGCGTTACGTGAGACGTGTCTCTGCCGTCACCACAGCAACGGGCGCTTGACCTCGGGGATTGGGCCAGGTGGCTTAGTGGGCTTGCTGGGTTGAGTGGTGCTCTTCCCTGTTGCGCTGCTTCCTCTTGTCCCGTTTCCTCTTGTTCCGTTTCCTCTTGAACTATTGCAAGCTCGATTGTCGATGAGCCGGAACAATCGGCCCAAGTAAATCTCCTCCCAAACTCAGCGGAGTCACGTGGTCACAAGTGAATCCCATGCGCGCGTGTGAGCTGAGCGACCAATCGAATGGCTGCTGACAATGGACGCAGACGTCATCGTTCATCTGTGTGCGCCTGCGTAACGCTGCTGTGCGTTTCCTGTATTCATAGTCTGAGTAAACCGACATGCTGTTCCTTCCTGGCACAAGGCCGCGCCCCGCTACTCGTGTGTGGGCAACGGGGCGCGGCTGGTCGTGCTGGTGTTGCTGGTTAGCCGAAGAAGGATCCGCGGGCGGGCCGGCGCTTGCCCTGCTCGATCAGCGGTCGCAGGTCATCGCACGTGGTGAGGGAGTCATCCCCGGTGAGCTTGGCGTACTGGACGCGGGCCACGGCGCGGGACTCGCTGCTGTGGGGGGTCAGCTCATCGGTTGCCGCCTCGGCTGCGTTCCACAGCTTGATTGCCTCGTACGGGTCATGCACGACAAGTGCATCCTGTTCCGCGAGGTACACGATCCAGGCGATAGCGTCTGCGCCCTTGGGGACTGCTCCACCCCGGGGCTCCTCGGTTTCGAACCGGGTTGCCGGCGCGGATTCTGCCCACTGGTGCATCACCTCGTGGAAACTCCCGGCCTGGGGGCGGACGTTGGCCTTCGCGGCGGCACGTCGTCGTCCGATGAAGTGCGGGTGCACTCGGAGCGGGTCCCCGGTGAACGCTGCGGCGGCGAGGATCGACACCTCGGTGTCGCTGACGGTGTGCCTCGTGAGCTCCCGGTAAGCGCCGGCGAGCTGCTGCCACTCTGCGGCAAGCTGCTGGAGGATCTTCCACTCTTCGACCGCGTCGAGGTGGATAGCGTCCTGCGCGCTGAGCGGGCGGTGACGGAGCCCGTACAGCTTCGATGCGATGGTGGCGACGCGGTCGCGGATTTCCTCGGTGACGGCCTCGGTCGAGTTCTCCTCGAGGTCGCGGAGCTGGTGCTCGGCGCGGTCCATCGCGGAGGCGAGGACTGCGAGGTCGTGCGTCTCGGCTTCCCTACGGTGCTGCTCGAGTCGTGCGGCGTCCAGGACTGACTGAATCGCGGCGGGGCCGTCTGCTGCCAGTAGAGCATCGGACACGGCGCGGTTGGTCTCGAGGATTGCCGGCTGGTCTGCCTGTCGGCGCTTGACCTCCTGACGCAGTCGCACCGCGGTGTCGCGGAGCTTCACCCATTCGGGCGCGGAGGATTCGAGGACGTCTGCGGTGAGGCCGGTACGGACGGTGCGGGTGGTGTTGCTCATGTTTGTTCTCCTCTTGGTTCGGTGATTACTTGGTGAAGGTGGCGTAGTAGCGCGGGCCAGCGTCGCGGCGGGTGACTTCCCGCAGGATGTAAAGCTGGTGATCCCGGAGGCTTTCGTCACTCATCACACTCAGATAGTCGTGGTCTCCGCGGGTTCCGTTGTTTCGGCGGGTGGCCTGTTCAATGGCGATTTCCTCAAGGTGCTTCTTGAGGTTCTCGGTGGTCTGCGAGCTGATTTCCATGGTTAGTTCTCCTGAGTTGTGATGCGGTCAAATCGCGGCGCCTTCGAGGCGACTGCGAGTTCTCCGCTGCTGTCGACGATGAGCGCCATTCTTTGTGCGCTGAAGGCAACGACGGGAACGCGGGTTCCGTCAGCGAATACGGCCCACACTGGGCGCAGACACGGGATCATGTGGCCTTTGCCTTTCAGCGGTCTGCGAGGGCTTCAAACGCGGCGGAGACTGCCGTCTGCCGCCTGAGCGGGGTCGACTGCGCCTTGAGTTCCTCGAGCGCGTCGACAAGTTCAACGGCGAGCCTGTGTGCTGCGTCGGCGTGGACGACGAACTTCGGGAACCCGCCGTTGCGGAATGCGATGCCCGGGTGTTCGTTGCCTCCGGGTTCGCGGATGACGGCGCATTCAACGGTGATACCCTGCGAGTCCTCGTTGACGCGGTCGAAATAGGTTTCTTTGTTGTGCCAGGTCATTAGTTGTTCTCCTTATCGTGCTGCTCTGCGATATCAACTAGCTGGTCGCTGATGTTGATGAGTTCGTCCATGGAAAGGAAAAGGAATCCTTTGCCGCTGCGGACCATGGCCCCGGGGGTGGCGCTTTTTTTCCCAAGATCCCATGTGTAGGTGGTGACGGTTGCTTTCACGGTGTTTTCCTAACCGATGAGCCGAATGACGGCGGTGGCGATGGTGAGAGCGATTTCCCAGGCGGGGAGGATGACGATCAAGGGGGCTCCTTAAATGGGTGGCCCGTCCCTGGTGATGCCCAGGGACGGGCCGTGGTGGTGCTGCGGTGTTAGCGGAGGGGGTTGGCGTCGATTTCCTCGAGCGTGAGCCCTCCGAGGCGTTTGTCGACTTCCTCGAATGTCATTCCCGCGTAGTGGGCGAAGAAATCGTCGAGTGTGACTTTCTGGTTTTCCATGTCTCTCCTTATGCGGCGGTGCCGGGGTACGGGGTGGGAAGATCCCCGTCTGCGTAGAACCACACGGTGCCCTGGTAGACCTTTCCGGTCTCGGCCCCGAGGATTCGCAGGAACCCGTTGAAGTAGCTGGTGTTCCGTACGCTGGTGCCGGCGTCGTCGACGACGAGCCCGTTACGCCAGTTCGCCCCGGTAATGCTCTTGGGGCGCAGCCCCACCGGGAGCGGGACGATATTGATGTGGCCGGCGGTGTTCACGCTCACCCCGTTGAACATCACCATGACCAAATCGTCGCGGCGGCGGATGAACACCGACCCGCCATTCACTGACGCCGTTTTGGTGGTGGTGATGTCTCGGGTTCCGGTGTCCTTGATCCTTGGTTCCAGCGGCTTCGAGGTGACACTCTTCGGGGTTGCGTTGCCCATGGCCGTGTAGGCGGCGGTGTTGGGGTGCAGTCCGTCCCCGGAGTCGTACTGCGCCTGGAGCCCGGTCTGCTCGGGGTTGCCGACCAGGGCCGCGAAGTCGATGATCGATCGCACGCCCTTGGGCATGGTCCGCAGCCAGTCGTTGTAGGCCCGCTGGACGTCCATGACCTCAGTGGTCTTGGTGGATGCCGGGGTGATGGTGGCTGCGTGCAGGACCGGGGCGACCTTGTCGCGGAGCAGGTCCACCGTGGTGTTGAACCTCTCCTGCACCGTGGCCAGGGCAACACCGTTACCGATGTCGTTCTGGCCCATGAAGTGGATCACCGCGTCGGGCTTGTCCGTGGCCCCGTAGATGCCCCAGATGTGGTCACCCGGGGTGAGGTGCTCGATCATCCCGGTCCCGGGCCAGGCGTAGTGCACGGGCAGGAACCCGTTGAGGCGCCCGTACTGGGAGGGCCAGGAATCGAACATCGGGCGGGTCGCACCAGTGCCGGCGGTGATCGAATCCCCGTAGGCGGCCACTGCCGGGACGTGCACGGGCACTTCGGCTTCGATCCACCAGTCGAACGGCACCCGGTTGACCACGGACCCCGCCGCGAGGGCTGTGACGTCAGCCGCTGCGTAGGTGATCCAGGCGTGGCCCAGGGGGTAGGCGGCGGTGGTGGCGGTGGCGTTGTTGATGCCGAAGCTCAGCAGGTGCTCCACGTCGGCGGGCAGCTCGTGGTTGATCCACGACGAGACCCACTCGGTGGTTCCGGCGGGGATCGTCGCAGCCCCTGCCACCTGTGTCGGGGTCGCAGTGTAGGTCCCGGTGGTGGTGGAGCCCTTGCCGATCCACACCCCGGTGAGGGCGTGGGAGGTGTTGACCGTCCCGCCGGTGCGGGTGTGCCAGTTCCGCACGTGCACTCGCCACCTCGGGATCGTGGCACCGTAGTGGACGGGGACCCGTACGGAGCGGCCGACGATGTCGGTGTTCGTCTCGGTCGTGCCAGCAGTCAGCGCCAGGGGCACGGTCTTCACACCGGAGCCGGGGGTGGTCTGCTTCGGGGACGCCACGGCAGGGGCGATCTCGGTCCACGGGTACCAGACGCCTCCGGTCTTGTGGCGCGTCCATTCCTGCGTGCCGATGACCGGGCGCGTCGTCTGCTTGGTCGTGTTGCCCACGACGAGGTTCTCCACGATGCCGACACCGTTGAAGGGAAGCCCCAGGGCGGTGGAGACCGTGCCGGAGTAGACGTAGAACACACCCTGATCGGTGAGGGTGTCGAGGTTGTCCGCAGAAGACAGCACACGCCGGTTCCACAGTTCCGCAGACTGCTTCCACGCACCCCAGGTCCCGTTGGTCTTGTGACGGACCCAGCTGCCGGCCCCGTCAGCGGGCATCCAGGTGGCGCGCTTGTGAGTGTCGTTGTGGATGATGATTTCCACGACCCCGAATGAGGGGGTGGGCATCCCCAGCGCGGTGGCCGTGGAGGACGAGTTGATCGGGTAGAGCCCGGCGATGACGGGGGTGTCCAGCGTGTCACTGGAGCTGAGGGCGGGGCGAAGCCACTTGGAGTTCCGCATGAGGATTCCGACGGTGTCGGCCATGAACTTCGTGCCGTTCTCGAACACGCTGGACACGCCAGCCTCGAAAGTGGACTCGGAGCCGATGTAGCCGATTCCGTCGGCGTTGGTCTTGGCGTGAAGCGCCATATTGCTTTCCTTACTGTGTTCGGGCATGGAAAAACCCCACCGGCCTTAGCTGATGGGGCTTCCGTGTGTGTTGCTGGGGGTCCTACGCGGCCCAGTCGCGGGCGCGGCTGGCGTACTGCCAGGAGGAGGCTCGAGCCGCTTCCTTGAGCGCATCCGCGAACGGTTCACACTCCTCGAGAGGCAACCAACCTCCAGCCTGGCCCGGGCTCGTGAACCTGATGCCGGGTGATCCTGGTCCTGCTGCGGAGGGCTCAAAGTTGTAGCCGGCGGCTCGGAGCCCGAACCATGTCTTGCGCCACTCGTAGGGGTCCATGCGGGTCACTTCCTCTTCGGTGAGATCAGGAGGTCGATGAGGTGGTCGAGCCTCCATGCGGTGTTGGTGACGGTGTCTTCGATCCGGTCCAATCGCCGGTCAAGGGCTGCCAGTTCGGCGCGTACCTCATGGGCGTCGATCGTGGGGACGGGATGCTTCGTGGTCATCGGGTTTCCGTTCGGTGTCCGTGGTTGAGCCGGGCCTGCATGAGTTGTGTCGCGAGGTCGTCCCGGACTTTCTGGAGCTGCATGTTCCGGGCGTCGAGGCTGCGGACAAGGTCTTGTAGATCAGCCCTTGTCTTCGCAGTGCGGAGCATCATCTCCACACGCTCCGCACCGAGTCGGTCAACATCCGTCACTTGGTTCTCCCTGCTGCTCGTCGCCCCGCCCGGTTCATCCGTCGCAGGTAGAACGGGCAGTCATCGTCGTGCATGACCGTCAGGTGCGTGAGGTTGGGGCACTCAGGATCACGGCTCACCGAGTAGTCGGCATTGCACTGTTCGCACGCCACTGCACCTCGGGCTGCTGCTGCTTGGATTAGCGGTGCAAGGTTCACCGGATCACCTCCAGGTGACGGGGTGCCACATCTGCCACTTCTGCAACATTCGGAAGGTGGACATCTGTGAATGTTGCAGTTGTTGCAGTTGTGGCAGGTGCGTAGAGGCCACGCTTGGGGTTGGCGATCCGTCCCGCTTCGGTGGCCCTGCGCAGGTAGGACCGGAGCGTGTCCGGCTTCATGTGCAGAAGAGTCTCCAGGTCCTTCGGCCTGACACCCTCGGGGTAGCGGCTGACGATTTTGACGACCTCGGCCATCTCGTCGCCCACACCTTCGGTTGCACGATTCTCCTCCACTGCCTGAGCGGCGGCTTCAAGGTTCACCCCATCCAGGGACCATGTGCCCGTGTTGCCGTTGAAGGTGACTGCGTACTCACCCTCGGCTGCGTCACGACTGGTGACATTCAGCACCGCGGAAGTGTCATGCCTGGACCGGCGAAGCACCAAGATCGAGTCCGCCGCGCCGGCGAGCCCCTGGGTGCCCGACACGCTGTCGAGGAAGTCCGTGGTCTCAGCCTTCTTCGTGTGGTGAACGATGATCAGAGAAGATCCCGGGTGCGCGTCGACAAGATCCTTGAGCGCCGACATCTGCCCATAGTCCTTCTGGTAAGCGTCGTTGCCGCTGTAGACGCCCCGGACCTTCCCGAGAGTGTCCAGAACGACCAGTGGCTTCCGGTCCCCGTTGCGCTCCAAGAACGTCTCGATGGTGACGGCGGCACCTGCCGGGGTCGTCGTCATGAATGTCAGGTCCCGGGGGCCTTCGGTGATGCCGATAGTCCGGAGCCTGGACTGCAACCGTCGTGGCCCGTCCTCGAGGGCGAGATACAGCACAGGGCGGCGATCCACACGGATACGCCCGAAGGCGTGACCACCCGTCGCAGCGGCGACACCGAGACCCAACACCATCCATGACTTGCCGATCTTGGGCGCCGCTGTCAGCAAGGTCAGGCCCTCCGGGATCACACCGGGGACGACGTACTCCACAGCAGGGAACTCCTGGTCGGTGAGCCATGCCGCGGTGAACGCTTCGTCGAGCGGGTCCGGGGCGGACGGGTCGAGGTAATCGCTCATGCGATCACCTGCCGGGAAGAGAACATGCTGTGGAGCTCCTGGGGGGTCAAGTTGTTGTTGCAGTGCTCGGCGCGGAACTTGTGGTCAAAAGGGAAGAGAAGGTCGTCAGCCGGGCCAGTGCCACGGTCGAGGGCCGCGGCGAATGCTGCTCCGAGGTTGCTCACAGGGTGACCCCCTTCGGCATAGCGAGGCACCGGCCAAACGAATCGCGGCCGTAGTGGAGCATCGCCTCATTGATGGCGGCTTCGGCGTTCTCTTCCGGGCTCTGGCAGTCGGGGCAGAGAATCCACTTGGGCACGCCCCGTCGCATCTCCACGTTCCACTCGCCTCGGCCTCGGTACTTCTTGCCACAGCGGTGGCACCGGGAGAGCGTGTTGACGTCCTGCTTGGTTCCGGTAGTGTTGTCAGTAGACATTTCGGTTCCCTCCTGGGGGACTAGAGAGGCCCTGGTGCGTGTGCTTGGCGGCGATGCACTGGGGCCGTTGTCTTTCGCGATCCACGTTGGCGGCTGCTGTATTGCCAACCGGATCTGCATATTGAATTGCGCTTGCTAGACGGGGATCGGGGTTGAACGTTCCCTTGCCGATCTGGTCGGCTATGCGTTTAGCCCGGGACCATGAAATGGGCGGACCTTCTGCCTGGTAGTGGTCGAAGATCGCTTGGACCGTTTCTTTCCGAGAGCGCGTTGGGGTAAGGACTTCGAGCATTTTCCTGCTCTCTCCCCGGGAGTCCCTCGGGGGTTCGATGGTGCTGCTAGTTCGTTTCCTGTCGGCCCTCTTGGAGCCACTGCTCCACATCGCTCGGCATATAGAAGACCAGGTGCCCTCTTTTGATGAAGACCGGCCCGGTGCCCCGGTGCCGCATCTGCGCGAGTGCTGCCTCGCTGATGCCCAGCCACTCGGCTACGTCCTTGCCCCTGACGGGCTTCTCGATCGTGTCCATTCGTTTCGTCACCCCCCTCCCTCTCAAGTGGTCCATATGGACCATCTGTGAATCAGGATAGGGGCCCCGTCATGGGATGTCAAGTGGTCAAGACGGAAGATCCCAAAAAACTTCTAGACTGACCACATGAGCACAGTCGCGGAGGTCCTCGGGCACAACGTCAAGCGCCTTCGGCAGGAACGCGGATGGACACTGGACGACCTCGCCCGCGCCGGCCACACGCGGGGACACAAGTGGAATACGGGGCGCATCTCCAAGATCGAAAGAGGCAACACGGCCCCCACCATCGAGCTGCTGCTAGTCCTCGCACTGTCGTTCGAGGTTCCGCCCGTGGAACTCCTGCGGACGGAAGAAGAAGTGGAGCTTGGTGAGGGGGAGTTTGTCACCGGGCAAGCACTGGTGGACGTATTCACGGGCCGCACGACCGAACTGGAGGTGCGGGACGTGCCAGGGGCCGAGGACAGGCTAAAGAAGCAACTCCTCGGCGTGACCGTGGATATGCAGGAGGTCCAACAGATCACAGGTGAAACCTTCAACTTTCGCCAGCACGAGGCCGCGCGTAAGGCCTACGGGCTCACGGATGAGCGTGCAGCCAAGAAATTAGGCATGACGGACAATCAACTCCTGGGATGGTCCTTGCGCTTGTGGGGCAAGGTCCTGTCCCAGGAGGTCGAGGAACGCGCCGGCCAGGATGCAACCGCCCAGAAGAAGGGCCACGTCACCCGGGCACTCGTAAAGGAACTTGCCGACGCTACGGGGAAGCGATGAACCCCCGCCCTCCGCTCCCCATCGGGGCTCACGGGAGAGTCAGCTTCACCACCGCCCCATCAGGCGCAGTCACAGCCAAGGCCAGGTTCCGCGACTATGACGGGCGGACCCGCCTGGTCGAGCGTTCCGGGAAGTCCAAGGCTGCCGCGGAACGGGCGTTGAAGGCGTCTTTCGTGGAACGAACGATCCCTTCTGACACAGACCTAACCGGCGACGCACGTATCAGCATGCTGGCGGAGGCGTGGTGGGTCGACTTCCTAGACAAAGACCGGGCGCCGGCTACCGTCCGCCGCTACAGGGAAGTGTTGGACAGCTACATCTTGCCGAAGCTCGGCGGGGTCCGGCTGCGTGAAGCCAGGGTCGGGCTACTGGACAACGCACTCAAATCGATCAGGGAGAAGCACGGGGCACCCACGGCGAAACTCAGCCAAACGGTGTTGCGGCAGATGTTCGCCCTCGCGGTTCGCCGTAACGCGCTCACGGTGGACCCTATGCGCTCCGTGACGCCGGTCCACGTCGAACAGAAAGAGGTTCAGGCTCTCACGGTCCCCCAGGTCCAAGACCTCCGCTCCAAGGTCTCCGGGGACGTCCTGGACGCTCTGGACGTCCTGCTGGCGACTGGGGCCAGGGTTGGGGAGCTGCTGGCGATCCGATGGGAGGACGTCGATCTGGACGGGGACCGGGCGAAGGTGTCGATCACGGGCACCGTGGTGCGTACTCCCACCGGGCTAATACGGCAGGACAACCCGAAGTCGCGGGGGTCCATGCAACGGCTGTACCTGCCGGTGTTCGGTGCCGAGGCGTTCCGCCGCAGGGGGAGGTTTGGGCCGCTGGTGTTCCCAAACGCCGCGGGGAACCTGTGGGAGCCAACTAATTTTCGGAAGGTGTGGCGCGAAGCAATGAAGGGCGCCGGCTACGAGCACGTGAACCCGCATATGATCCGGGCGACCGTGGGAACACGACTGGCAAGGGCTGAGGGTGTGTCTGCTGCGTCCGCTCAGCTTGGCCACTCCTCGGAGGCGATCACCATCAAGCATTACGTCGAGAAGCTCGCTGACGCCCCGGATGCCACCGGCGCTCTCGAGGTGTTCGGGGAACCGAAACCGTTGGGTTAACGATGGATCTGCTACTTCCGAACAAACGACGAACCCCCTCCCCCTGGCATTCGGCCTAGTGAGAGGGGGTTTCGTGTGCCCCAGGAGGGAGTCGAACCCCCGACCAAGAGATTAGAAGGCTCCTGCTCTATCCACTGAGCTACTGAGGCGGGCCGCGGCGCACCGCGACGCGAACGAGTCTAGCAACAGGGGCGAGGAGGGCCGCTCAGATCACCGCGCTCAGGGGCGAGGGCTGGTACCGGCCCCGGAACAGGCGTCTGGTCGCGGGATCGAGGAACCACAGGTACACCCCGTAGGACAGCGCGACGATCGCGGCGATCAGCCGCCCCGAGCTGAGGTCCAGGTCGAGGTACGGGAACACGTCCAGCTGGTCGGAGACCGCGTAGATCATGAAGAACGCCGTGAGGAAGAACAGGATGTCCACCTGCCAGTCGCTGCGGATGCCCGTGACGGCGAACAGGGGGATCAACCACACCACGTACCAGGCCTGGATCATGGGCGAGAAGAGGACGATCGCGGTGAGGGCCCACGCGAGCCGGCGGATGATCTTCCCGTCCCGGCCGCGGAACATCAGCCACAGCACGATCGGCACCGCAAGTAGCTGCCCGACGCCGTGCACCGCGTCCATCCACTGCCCCCGGTCCGCGCCCACGGCGGCCGCGAGCGACGCGGCGACGATGCCGGCCAGGCCCACGGGCGCGTACCAGATGTAGACGGAGCCCGGCGTGGACATCGCGGAGACCCAGCCGAAGCCGAACCCGTTGATCAGCCCCATGACCCCCAGCAGGGCCAGCGAGTAGGCGAGGGTGAGGAACCAGACGACGAAGCGGCGCGGCCACGAGGCGTTCCGCCCGGCCCACAGCAGGCCGATGAAGGGCAGGAAGACCAGGGTGATCGGCTTGATGGCCACGGACAGCGTCACCAGGGTGGTCCCGAGCAGCCCGCCCCGCCAATCCCGGCGCACCGCGGCGGCGTAGGTCCCGCCCAGGGCGAGGGCGATCATGATCGCGTCGTTGTGGGCGGAGACGATGAAGTTGGTGAGGAACAGGGGGTTGGCCACGCTCAGCCACAGGGCGCGGTCGGGGTTGATGCCGTGCAGCCGGGCGAGCCGAGGGACGAGCCACATGATGGCGAGCACCGAGAGGACGCACAGGGCCCGGAACCACAGCACGGCCGCGTCCGGGGCCGCCCCGGTGATCCCCACGACCAGCTGCTCGATCCAGAGGAACAGGGGCCCGTAGGGCGGCGGGGACTCCGACCACAGCTGGTCCGCGCCGAGCTGTAAGAAGTTGTCGATCGTGGACACGCCGTACTCGTAGGGGTTCAGCCCGCTGGCCATCACCCGGCCCTGCCCGATGTAGGAGTAGACGTCGCGGCTGAACAGCGGCACCGTGACGAGCATGGGCACCGACCACGCGGCGATCGCGATGCGCACCCACCGGCCGGAGCCGGGCCCCCACCGGTTGAGCTTCTGGCCGAGGCGCAGCCACTCCCGCACCAGCAGCATCCCGCCGACGGCGAGGAGGAGGATCGAGACGATCACGCCGGTGGTGGTGAACCGCATGGCGATGATCAGCGGCTCCTGCCGCAGAGGCGAGACGGAGGCGAGCCACCCGACCCCGAGGGAGCCGAGGAGGAGCATGAGCGAGCCGACGGTGCCCATCACCACGGTCCGCAGCGGGGAACCGGAGACGTAGCGGGGCCCGCCGGGGACGGCCAGGGCGGGCGCGCCGCCCTCGGCGTCGTCCGGCGGCCCCGTCCTCGAAGTGGTCTGCACTGCTCTCCCGATGCGTCCGTCCGGTGGGTCCGGGCGCCGCGGCAGGGCGGAGAGCGGACCCGTGGTCGCCCTGATCCTATCCTCGGGACCTCGTGTTCCCCCGCCCGCCCGGGGACCGGGCGGAAGCTCACAGGACCCGGGGGGCGCGACGGGACCCGGGGAACCTCACGGGACCGGGCCGTGTCCGGCGGTGTCGGGCCCGCACGGTAGATTGTCGGGGTGGCTAATTCGAACGGACGCAACGGACGCATTGTGTGGATCGACTGCGAGATGACGGGGCTCTCCCTCGAGGACGACGCCCTCATCGAGGTCGCGGCGCTCGTGACGGACGACGAGCTCAACGTCCTGGGCGAGGGCGTCGACGTCGTGATCCGCCCGACCGAGGAGGCCCTGGCGCAGATGGGCGACTTCGTCCGCAACATGCACACGGCCTCCAAGCTGCTCGACGAGCTCCCCTCCGGCCTGACCATGGCGGAGGCGCAGGAGCAGGTCCTGGCCTACATCAAGGAGTGGGTCCCGGAGCCGGGCAAGGCGCCGCTGGGCGGCAACTCGGTCGGCACCGACCGCACGTTCCTGGTCCGGGACATGCCGGAGGTCGTGGCGCACCTGCACTACCGGGTGATCGACGTCTCCACCATCAAGGAGCTCTCCCGCCGCTGGTACCCGCGCGCCTACTTCCAGGCGCCGCCCAAGACGGGCAACCACCGCGCCCTGGGCGACATCCGCGACTCCATCGACGAGCTGCGCTACTACCGCCGCGCCGTCTTCGCCGCCGACCCCGGCCCCGACTCGGACACCGCCCGGGCGATCGCCGCCGAGATCGCGGCCTCCCGCACCGGCGCCTGAGCCCGCCGGCGGACCCCGCGGGGAGCCGCGCACGGCCGGCTCCGGCCGTGGTCGGGACGGCCTCCGAAATGCGGTACACTCGTATGCGTTGCCCAGCGGAAGCACGGTCTTCCGCCCGGGAACCCATGGTGGGCGTAGCTCAGTTCGGCAGAGCGCCTGGTTGTGGTCCAGGAGGTCGCGGGTTCAACCCCCGTCGCTCACCCGCCGTGAAAGGCCGCCTCGAGGCATCGAGGCGGCCTTTCGTCGTTCCCCCGTCCGTCGCCCGGCCCCGCCGGGCCGCCCGCAGCCGAAGGAAGTGCGTCATGGCCGTCCGCCCCGTGGTGATCACCGGCACCCCCGTCCTCCACCGCCCCGCCGCGAAGGTGACCCGGTTCGACGAGGAGCTGCGCACCCTCGTCGAGGACATGTACGAGACCATGGACGCCGCCCACGGCGTGGGCCTCGCCGCCCCCCAGATCGGGGTGGGCCTGCGGATCTTCACCTACGACTTCCAGAACGACGACGGCGTGGCGCCGCGCGGCGTCCTGGTCAACCCCGTGCTGACGCTGGGCAGGATCTCGCAGGACGCCCCGGACCCGGACGAGGAGTCCGAGGGCTGCCTGTCCGTGCCCGGCTACAGCTGGCCGCTCAAGCGCGCCGACTGGGTGCGCCTGACGGGCTTCGACGCCGCGGGCAGCCCCGTGGACTTCGAGGCCAACGGCTGGTTCGCCCGGGTGATGCAGCACGAGTACGACCACCTGGACGGCAAGCTCTACGTGGACCGGCTCAACGACAAGTGGGGCCGGAAGGCCCGCAAGGCCGTCAAGGCCGAGGGCTGGGGCCGCGACGAGAGCAGCTGGATGCCGGGCGTCGACGAGGACCCCTTCGGCCACTGACCCGGTTGCCGACCCGGCCACCGATTTGGCCGCCGTTCCGGTCGCCGACGGCCCGCGGGACCGGCTCGCCCCGGGGCTCAGTCCTCGGTGCGCACCACCACGAGCTCCCCGGCCGCGCGCGCCGTGGGCTCGACCAGCTCCGCGTGCCAGCGCTCCCGGGCCGCCGCCAGCAGGTCCTGCGGCGTCCCGACCGGCCGGCCCGCCGCCGCCCGCTCCACGAGGTGGCGGGCGAGCAGCCCGCGTGTGTGCTTGGCCATGTGGGAGACGACCTTCCGAGCCCCGTCCTGCTCCCGGACGACCTTGACCGCCACCGTCCGCTCCCGGGGGGCGCGCCAGGCCGCGGCGTAGGCCGCGGAGCGGCAGTCCACCACGATCCCGTCCCCGGCCGCCGGCTCGAGGGCCCCGGGGAGGTGGCGCTTCCAGTGGGCGGCGAGCCTGCCCAGGCCCGGCAGCTCCGTGCCCATGGACAGCCGGTACGCCGGGATCCGGTCCGCGGGCCGCACGGCGCCCCACAGGGCGGAGACGACCACGAGCGAGTCCGCCGCCGCGGCCCGCTGCTCCGCCGAGAGGCCGGCGTGGTCGAGGGCGTCGTAGAGGACGCCGGTGTAGACCTCCAGGGCCGGCGCCGCCGGCTCGGCCGCCAGCCGCGTGTTGCGCTCGACCTCCGCGCGCAGCCGCTCCCCCACCCCCAGGACCTCGAGGGCGTCGTCGCGCGCGCTGGCCTGCGCCAGGTGCGCGAGGACCTCTCCGCGGGCGGCGGTGAGCTCGGGGAAGCCGAGGGCGTCCAGGGCGGTGGGCGCGCCGGCGGCGGGGGCGGTCTTGGTCTCGGAGGGCGGCAGGAGGATCAGCACCCGCAGAAGTCTAGTGACCCCGGGTCCCGGCTCCGGACCGGCCGCCCGGCGGGTAGACTGGTCCGCGGACAGGTCGGCCGGGTGACCGCGGGCCGCGGCCGTTCCGGCCGTGGCGCGAGGAAAGTCCGGGCTCCGCAGAGCAGGATGATGGGCAACACCCACTCGGGGAAACCCGCAGGACAGTGCCACAGAAAACAGACCGCCCGCCCCGGCTCGTCCGGGTTGCGGGTCAGGGTGAAAAGGTGGTGTAAGAGACCACCAGCGCACCGGGTGACCGGTGCGGCTCGGTAAACCCCATCCGGAGCAAGGTCAGACAGGGTGCGCCCGAGGGCTGCTCGCCCGAGCACCCGGGTAGACCGCTCGAGCCCGTCGGCAACGGCGGGCCTAGATGGATGGTCACCAGCACGGCCCGGGCGACCGGCCGTGCCACAGAACCCGGCTTACAGGCCGGCCTGTCCCTCGTTCCTCCGGCGCTCCCGTCCTCCTCCGCTCCGCTCAGGACCGGACGAGGATCACCCCGCACTCGGGGCAGTTGAGCACGGCGTCCCCGGGGGCCGTCCGGAACTCCGCGGCGTCGGTGGGGCTCAGCGTCGTGCCGCAGGACCCGCACGACGTGCCCCGCAGCTCCGCCGCCGCGGGCCGCTCCGTGCCGCGGCCGGTGCGGATCCGCTCGTAGCGCGCCACCAGGGCGGGCGCGCCCACGGCCGCCGCGGCGGCCTCCCGCGTCTGCGCGAGCTCGTCCCGCTCGATCGTCAGGGCCCGGCCCTCCTCGTCGCGGGCGGCCACCCGCCGGCGGGCGTCGGCGTCCGCCTCCTTGAGCCGCGGCGTGATCCTCGCCCGGCGCGCGACGGCGTCGTCGAGCTCCTGCATGATCTCCAGCTCCGCGTCCTCGGCCTCGGCGAGCTGACGGGTGCGGGTCTCGAGCTCGTGCTGCAGGCCCATCAGGTCCTTCGCCGAGCCGCCCTGCTCCAGCCGCCTCCGGTCCTTGTCGATGGAGGCCTGGACCCGGGCGACCTTCTGCTCCGCGGCGTCCAGGCGTTCCCGGACCGCCTGCTCGGCGGCGTCGAGCTCCTTGGCGGCGGCGATCGCGCGGGCCCGCAGCTGCAGGGCCGCGGCGGTCTCCGGGTCGCTCGTCAGCTCCCCGATCCGCGTCCCGATCCGGCGCAGCCGGGCGTCGACGCGCTCCAGCTCGAGGAGTGCTCGTTGCTGCTCGGGCGTGGCGGTGCTCATGCGGTTCCTCCTGCGGTCCGGGGGCGGTCGGGGTCGTGGCCGGGATCGTGGCCGGGGTCCTGCTCGGGGTGGTCCACGCGGAAGTCCCACGGGTCGGTGCGGCGGGTGGAGACCGCGACCTCCACGGCGTGGCCGCGCGCGGCCAGCGCGTCCCGCAGGGCGGCGGCGCCCACCGGGAGCCACAGCCACTCGCTCGCGAAGTGGGACAGGTCCACGAGGTACGGCGTGCCGGCCGCACCCGGACCGGTGGCCGCCTCCCGCGCCTCGGAGGCGGGGTGGTGGCGGAGGTCGGCGGTGACGTACACGTCGGCGCCGGCGGCCCGGACCTCGTCGAACAGCGAGTCGCCCGCCCCGCCGCACACCGCGACGCGGCGCACGGCCGCCCCGGGGTCGCCGGCCACCCGGACGCCGTGGGCCGTGGCCGGCACGGCGTCCGCCAGCCGCCGGGCGAGCTCGCGCAGCGTGGTCGGCTCCGGCAGGTCCCCCACCCGGCCGATCCCCACGGCGGGGTCGGCGGGGTGCGGGGCGAGCGGCGTCGTCGCGGTCAGCCCTGCGGCGCGGGCCACGGCGTCGGAGACGCCGTCGGGGGCGGAGTCCGCGTTGGTGTGGCACGCCAGCAGGGCGCAGCGGTGCTCGATGAGCTCGTGCACGACCGCTCCCTTGAAGCGGTCGGCGGCCACGGAGGTGACCCCGCGCAGCAGCAGCGGGTGGTGGGTGATCAGCAGATCGGTGCCGGAGGCGACGGCCTCGGCCACGACCTCGGCCGTCGGGTCCACGGCGAAGAGGATCCGGCGCACCGGCTGGTCCGGGCGCCCGGTGACGAGACCGCTGGCGTCCCAGGGCTCCTGGAGGCGCAGCGGCCACAGCTCCTCGACGGCGTCGAGGACCTCCGCCAGGTCCGGGGCGGTCGGGGACGTGCTGGGCGCGCTCATGGGCCCAGTCTAGGAGCCGCTCCCCGGCGGACCGCGGCAGCGGCACGGGCGCGGGCGGGTCCCGGGAATGTTGCCGGGCCGAGCGTGTTGTACCGGGCATGGCCTCCAACGAACCCTCCGACGTCCGCCCTGCCCGCGCGACGCCCTCCCCAGCCGCCGGATCCGCCACGACCTTCGTCCTCGCCGGCGGGTGCTTCTGGTGCCTCGACGCCGTCTACCGGATCACCCGGGGCGTGCGCTCCGTGGTCTCCGGCTACACCGGCGGGGCCGTCGAGGACCCCTCCTACCACGCGGTGTGCACCGGCCGGACCGGTCACGCGGAGGCCGTCGCCGTGACCTTCGACCCCGCCGTCGTGCCCGAGGACGTGATCCTCGACCTGTTCTTCACCGGCCACGACCCCACGACCCTCAACCGGCAGGGCTACGACGTGGGGACGCAGTACCGCTCCGCCATGTTCTACGCCGACGACGACCAGAAGGCCCTCTTCGAGCGGGCGATCGTGCGGGCCCGGCCGCTGTGGGACCAGCCGATCGTCACGACGCTGGAGCCGCTCGGCGCCTTCTGGGCGGCCGAGCCCGAGCACCAGGACTTCTACGCGAAGCAGCCGTGGAACGGCTACTGCCAGGTGATCATCAACCCCAAGCTCAGCAAGGTCCGGCAACATTACTCCGCGTGGCTTACCGCGTAGTAGCGGTTGCGGCGCGTGGCTAGGCTGAGCTAGGACCGCGCCGCGGGCCCCCCGGCCCGCCGACGCCACGAGCACCACCCGAGATCCGACAGACCATCCCACCACGAAGGAACCGAGGTACACACATGGCGAAGATCTACGACGACGTCACCGAGCTCGTGGGACGCACCCCGCTCGTCCGCCTCAACCGGCTGGACGAGGGCCTCCCCGGCAACGTGGCCGTGAAGCTGGAGTTCTACAACCCCGCGAACTCGGTGAAGGACCGCATCGGCGTGTCGATCATCGACGCCGCCGAGAAGTCCGGCCAGCTCCGCCCGGGCGGCACGATCGTCGAGGGCACCTCCGGCAACACCGGCATCGCCCTGGCCATGGTCGGCGCGGCCCGCGGCTACAAGGTCATCCTGACCATGCCCGAGACCATGTCCACGGAGCGTCGGGTCATGCTGCGCGCCTACGGCGCCGAGATCGTCCTGACCCCGGGCGCGGAGGGCATGCGCGGCGCGGTCGAGAAGGCCCAGGAGATCGTGGACGCCTCCGACAACGCCGTCCTGGCCAGCCAGTTCGCCAACGAGGCCAACCCCGCGATCCACTACGCGACCACCGGCCCCGAGATCTGGGAGGACACCGACGGCGAGGTCGACGTGTTCGTCTCCGGCGTGGGCACCGGCGGCACCATCACCGGCGCGGGCCGCTACCTGCGCGAGCAGAAGCCGGACGTCCGGCTCGTCGTCGTCGAGCCCGCCGACTCCCCCCTGCTGACCCAGGGCAAGGCCGGCCCGCACAAGATCCAGGGCCTCGGGGCGAACTTCATCCCCGCGATCCTCGACCGGGAGATCTACGACGACGTCTACGACGTCACGGTCGAGGACTCCGTGCGCACGGCCCGCGAGCTGGGCACCAAGGAGGGCATCCTCGGCGGGATCTCCTCCGGCGCGATCGTCTGGGCCGCCCTGCAGGAGGCGGCCAAGGAGGAGAACCGGGACAAGCTGATCGTCGCGATCGTGTGCGACTTCGGGGAGCGCTACATCTCCACGCTCCTCTACGAGGACATCCGCGGCTGAGACCGTCCCCGCCCGTCAGGGACGGCGGCCCGCCCCGCCCGGGAATAGTGTCGCCCCCCGGCGACGTTGCCCCCGGATGTGGGCGGGCCCTTCCCGTGCCGCCCACGGAGCACCCGCGGGAGACCCCGCGCCACGGCCCGCCGGTCCCGGCGGGCCGGCCACCGACCCCGGAAGAACAGAGGACAACCGTGAGTTTCTGGAGCAGACTCTCCGAGGACCTGCAGACGGCCCGTACCCACGACCCCGCCGCACGGTCCCGGCTCGAGATCGCCCTGAACTACTCCGGCCTCCACGCCATCTGGATCCACCGGCTCAGCCACCGGCTGTGGCAGCATCCCGAGCGCCGGCTCGTGGCGCGCACGGTGTCCCAGCTCGGCCGCTTCCTCACGGGTGTGGAGATCCACCCCGGCGCGACCATCGGGCGGCGGTTCTTCATCGACCACGGCATGGGCGTGGTGATCGGCGAGACCGCCGAGATCGGGGACGACGTGATGATCTACCACGGCGTGACCCTCGGCGGGCGCTCCCTCGAGAAGGTGAAGCGGCACCCCACCCTGGGCGACCGCGTGGTGATCGGCGCGGGGGCCAAGGTGCTCGGGCCCGTCGAGATCGGGGCGGATTCCGCGATCGGCGCCAACGCCGTGGTCGTCAAGGACGTCCCCGAGGACTCGATCGTCACGGGCATCCCCGGCAGGGTCCGCCCGCGCACCCCCGAGAAGCAGCAGCCGCTCGTCGACCCGTCCACGTACATCGACCCCGCGATGTGGATCTGAGGCGGACCTGACACGGTCCCGCCCGCTCGCCGACAGGGACCAATAGGAGGAGGGCCGCGCACGGTACGTGTGCGGCCCTCCTCCTGCCGGTCCCGCTCCCGCCCCCGGCAGGGGTGCGGGAGCGGGACGGATGGAGCGGTCTAGGAGACGACCTCGGAGCGGTCCCCGGACCACAGGGTGTGGAACAC
>NZ_BMEQ01000037.1 GCF_014636775.1 Kocuria dechangensis | reverse complement strand
CCCTCAGCGCCTGACCATCCCAAGAATCACGCGTTGACCGCGTTACACCCCGCAAATGGACTTGACCGAAGACGCTGTCCGATGCATGTCGGCCAGTGGCGAGCATGACTTCATATGAGCCTGGTGAGCCCCGTCAACGTCTTGTCTGCCCGGCCCATGGCCGACGTGCCCACTGGTGAAGAAGGCACGGTGCCATCATGACGACATCCATCACCGCAGTCATCGACTCCCCGCCTGAACTCGACGTCGTCGCCGGCGTCGACACGCACGCTGACACCCATTACGTCGCGGTCCTGAGCGCCACTGGCACCCGGCTGGGAGATCTACAGGTCCCTGCGAGAACGGAAGGCTATGAGCAGCTCCTTGCCTTTATCCGCTCCTTCGGCAGCACGCGGCTGGTCGGTGTCGAGGGCACCAGCTCCTACGGCGCCGGTCTGGCCCGGTACCTCATGAGCCAAGGGGTCGAGATCCGCGAGGTCGTCCGGCCCCGACGGGCCCAGCGCCGGCACGGGAAGTCCGATCCGATCGACGCCTACGCCGCTGCTGCGCAGGCTCTGGCCGAACCGCAAGGCCCTGCCGATGGCCAAGACCGGGGAGGGGGTCATCGAGCAGATCCGTGTGCTGCTGGGCGTGCGGCGTAGCGCGATCAAGGCTCGTGTCGCGGTGATCCGCCAGATCAAGTCCATGCTGATCACCGCGCCCGAGGCGATCAGGAGCCGCTGGGAGGGGCTGAACGAGCGCTGCCTGGTCGAGTCGTTGGCCCTGACCCGTCCGGGGCCGGCCACCGGATCGGTGATCACGGCGACCGGTCACGCCCTACGGCGACTGGCACGCCGGCACCAGTACCTCACCGTCGAGATCACCGAGCTCGAAGACGAACTGAGAATCCTCGTCGGCCGTGCAGCGCCGGCGATGATCGCGAGAAAGGGATATGGGGTGATCACCACCGCGACTCTGCTGGTCACCGCCGGGGCCAACCCTGAGCGGCTGCGATCGGAAGCCTCCTTCGCCGCGCTGTGCGGAGCGTCACCGATCCCGGCGTCGTCGGGGAAAACGAACCGGTACCGCCTCAACCGCGGCGGGGACCGGCAAGCGAACTGGGCTCTGCACCAGATCGCCCTGGTGCGCCTGTCCAACGACGAACGCACGAGGGGCTACGCGGCCCGACTGCGTGCCAACGGGAAATCGAAGAAGGACGTCCTGCGGTGCCTCAAACGTGCGATCGCTCGGGAAGCATTCCACCTCATCGTCCACCCCGAACCCCTGCCTGCGACCGAGGATCTTCGAGACCTCCGGCACCAGCGAGGAGCCACCCTGGCCCAGGCCGCGATGAGCATCGGAGCAGAACCAACCCGGCTGAGCGAACTTGAACGCGGCAAACGCCCCAACGCGGAACTGGCCACCGCCTACCGGGCCTGGCTCACCGCCGCTTGACACGCATAGGAGCATCACCTGATCTGGCTTGCCCGCAGGGCGGCCTGGAAGGATGTTGCTGTGTCTGCTCCCTATCCCCAAGAGTTCCGTGACGACGTCGTGCGTGTGGCCCGGGCCCGCGAAGACGGTGTGACACTGGCCCAGATCGCCAAGGACTTCGGCATCCACGAGATGACCCTGTCGAAGTGGATGCGCCAGGCTGATATCGAGGACGGTGAGAAGCCCGGGACCACCCGAGCCGAGTCGGCCGAGAACCGGGAGCTGAAGAAGCGGATCCGTCTGCTCGAGCAGGAGAACGAGGTCCTGCGCCGGGCGGCGGCCTACCTCTCCCAGGCGAACCTGCCGGGAAAAGGTACTACCCGCTCGTGAGCGAGCTCGCCGACGACGGGATCGCCGTCGCGGTGACGTGCCGGGTGCTGAAGCTCTCCCGCCAGCCCTACTACCGATGGCTGACCGATCCTGTCACCGACGCCGAGTGGGAGGAGGCCCACCGGGCCAACGCCTTGTTCGACGCCCACTGCGACGATTCGGAGTTCGGCTACCGGTTTCTCGCCGGTGAAGCCGAGTCCGCCGGCCAGCCGATGTGCGAGAGGACGGCGTGGCGGATCTGCCGGGACAACCGCTGGTGGTCGGTGTTCGGCAAGAAGCGCGGCAAGAATGGCAGACCCGGTCCGCCGGTCCACGACGACCTCGTCGAGCGAAACTTCACCGCCGACGGACCGAACCAGTTGTGGCTGGCCGACATCACCGAGCACAGGACCGCTTGGATTCCAGCGGTCGTCGCAACACATGCCGTTCAGCCAGGTTCCAGTAGAGCACGGAGTCGTTCAGTCGGAGTGGCCCATCCGAGGGATTTCCGAGGGCGGCTGTTGAGTTCCCGGGCGACGTCGTGGAGATCTTCGACGGTGTGCGCCGACAGGTTGGTGCTTTTCGGGAAGTACTGCCTGAGCAGACCGTTCATGTTCTCGTTCGATCCGCGCTGCCAGGGACTGGCGGCGTCGCAGAAGAACACGTCGATGCCGGTGGCGCGGCGGAGGCTGGCGTGGTGGGACATCTCCGCCCCTTGGTCCCAGGTCAGGGAACGGCGCAGCCCGGGTGGCCACTGGTTGACCGTGGCGATGAGCCCGTCCCGGACGGTCTCGGCGGTGTGGTCGTGGGCCAGGTGCACGAGCGTGACGTAGCGGCTGGCGCGCTCCACCAGGGTGCCGATCGCGGATCCGCTCAGTGTGCCGAGGATGAGATCGCCCTCCCAGTGCCCGGCCACGGTGCGGTCCTCGGCTTCGGCGGGGCGGTCGGTGATCGGGACCATCAGTTCCACGAACCGGCTTCTGCGCCGGGCCGGGTCGCGCCGTGGCCTGCGGGCGGCACGCCGGCAGCGCAGCACCGGCGCCGCCGCACGCGTCAGCCCGGTGCGATCGGGGGCGTAGATCGCTTGGTAGATCGTCTCCGTGCAGACTCGCATCCGGGGATCGGCCGGGAAGTCGATGACCATCCGGTGACTGATCTGCTCCGGCGACCACTTCTGGTCCAGTCCCGTGGCAACGTAGCCGCGCAGCACCGCCAGGACCTGCAGCTTTCCTTGTCGTGGCCGCGGCCGGCGGGAGACGGCCAGACGGTGCGCGGCGTAGGGCAGGTACCCGGCGGCGGTGGCGGTGTTGCGGGTCAACTCCCGCCCGATCGTCGACGGCGCCCGATTCAGAACCCGGGCGATGGCCCGGACCGAGTCCCCGCGCACGTGCAGGTCGTGGATCTGCTCCCGCTCTTCGAGGCTGAGATACCGGTCACTGATCGGGCGCTCGAGCCGTTGCAGGTCATCCGGGACTCCTCGCGTGTACGCGGTGCGCGGTGTCTTCACGTTTGCCAGTATTCCGGCCTGCCCGTACCGCACTACCCGACCGTCGGGATAGACCCGGCCGCCGTAGAACTGCCGGATGCCCTTGTCCCAGTCCTGTGCCCGGCGCTTGTCGACGCCCACGCGGGCAGCGGCCTGGGCGCGGCTGAGGCCTTCGGCGCGCAGGCCCAGGAATTCCTCACGCTGGGCGGTGACGTCCTTGCCGGTGAAGATCCCGGTTTGGTGGGCCCACTTGTAGCAGGTCACGCGCACGAAGCCGAGCTCCCGGGCCACTGCCGAGACGTTCGGATTCAGCGCCAGCCGGCGGAAGAACTCCGCCTTGTCCTGGGCCGTGTACGTCCGAGGAACCCCGCGGGCGGTGGAGGTCCCCGACTCGTGGCGCCACCGGTAACAAGTGTCCGGGCTCAGCCCCAGTTCGGCCGCGACCGCCCGGATCGTGCCACCTCGGTCCAAACGCCGGAAGAACTCTGCCCTCTCGGCCGCCTTGTACTGCCGACTTCGCTTCCGTGGTGACGAAGCACCCATCGTCGTCACTCCCTATCAGTCAGGGCGTTGCGACGACCGCTGGAATCCAAGCCGCGCAGGGAAAGCTGTACATGTGCGCGGTCAAGGACGTCTTCTCGGGGCGGATCGTCGGGTACTCCATCGACTCGCCGATGTTGTCCCGGCTGGCCGTCCAGGCGCTGCACAACGCCGTCGCACGCCGCGGTGACGTGGCCGGTTGCATCGTTCACTCGGACCGAGGGTCCCAATTTCGTTCACGGAAGTTCGTGCACGCCTTGAACCGGCACGGCCTGGTCGGCTCGATGGGCAAGGTGGGCGCGGCCGGGGACAACGCCGCGATGGAGAGCTTCTTCGCCCTGCTGCAGAACAACGTCCTCGACCGGCGGTCCTGGGCGACCCGGGAAGAGCTGCGGATCGCGATCGTCACCTGGACCGAGCGGACCTATCACCGGCGCCGCCGGCAAGTACGCCTGGGGCGGTTGACCCCTATCGAGTACGAGACCATGATGAAGCCCGCCGTGACCCTCGCGGCATGAAACCCTGACTGTCACCTCTCGGTGCATCAGTCCCTTGCCCGCACGTCACAACGTGACCTTCTCAGCCCAATCGGTTCCGCAGGTCACGGATCAGACCTAGCTTGGAGCCCACCATCTACAGGACCACAGGAGCAATCATGACCACGTGGGCGAAAGCGCTGAAGACCACCACCCTGGCCGCCGTCCTTGCCACCGGGGTCAGTCTCCTCGGTGCCGCCCCGGCCACAGCAACCCCGCCGGACAACGCCAGCTGCACCGGCCGCTCCGTGTCCAACGGGGCACAGAACTCACCCGGACCCTTCGGGCAAGGCGTCAAACAGTTCGCCGGCACCTACGGCCAGCAGTGGGGCCACTACATCGCCTACGAAGCCGGAACCGACGAGGATCCCTGCCCCACACCCTTCGAGTACTTCTCCGGTGACTGAGGGACGCTCCTGCCGTGGCTGAATGCTCCGCTCGTGCATCCATGAATGGGCGTGGCAGGAACGGGCAGAGCTTGGATATAAACAGCATCTACCGGATACGGCACTGGTCCGGGGCCCCATCATGGCAAGTCCCGGGTGGGTGCGGGTCCGCCGGTGGATGTCGGCACAGCACCTCTCATCGCACCGTCGGAGGGCAATAAGGCTTGCAGATCCAGCGTCGAGGACGGGACGCTGCCCCAGGCGCAACGGTCCAGGGTGAGCACCGACAGAACCACGAACACCAGGACCCCGGCGTAGACCAGCCCGGGCCGTTCCAGCCCCGCCTCGCTGGAGGCGACGGATCCGAAGGTGAAGGTGTCCTGACTGGCATGGAAATCACCCAGAACTACAGGCATCCGCCGGTGCGGTTGAACAGCCAGATGTACAAGAACGCGATCACCACCGTGGAGGGCAACCCGGTAGGGCCCAGTCTCTCTCTTCCTTGAACCGTGGAGGAACTGTCGTGATCGCCGAGATCGGCCTGGGCGCCAGTGTCGTGGCCGCGGGCCTGTGGTCGGGCCTGCTGCTGACCGTCACCACGATCCTGCACCCCCTGTTCGGGCGCCAGGACGCCGCCGGCTTCGCTACCGAGATGCACCGGTTCCTGCCGATCGCCCGCCGCTCCCCGACCAACTACATCCTCGTGGCCACCCTGCTGCTCGCCCCGCCCGTGGCACTGGTCGGGCTGGGGATCCAGCAGGCCTTCGGTGCGGCATTCGTGCTCACCGCCACCGGTCTGGTCGCCACCGTCGCCGGCCCTCTGCTGATCTCCCGCCGCCTGGCCGAGCCGAACTACGCGCTCATCCTCGGCTGGAACCCGCAGCACCCACCCGACGACTGGCAGGTGGCCCGGGACCGCTGGTACCGGCACAACTGGATGCGCGCGGCACTGACCTGGGTGGCGTTCGCCCTGTTCCTGGCGGCGTCCTACGCCCACCTCGGATAAGACCCGCCGAGGCGCGGCGCAGCAAGCGGTCAGCAGTCCCGGCGTGACCACCGGGGCAGCCCAAGGGGTCATGACATGTCGCCCAGGGCAGCTTCAGCTTGAGGGCAACCTTGCCACCTGCACGGATAATGACGTCCCTTTGACGGGCCGCGGCGCTCAGCCATGGATTCACGCGGGCATCCTTATCTTCGCGCCGGTAGGGCGGGCATGGGAATCTGTTTTCTACAGGAACACCTCTCTCACAGTTATCCACGCGCGCCCTTTGCGTCACAAACCTTTCTAAGGCGTCACAATTATTTTCGCTAATACTCCGTCCGCGCCGTTCGCTCCTGCACCCCAGGTGGGCCCCGCTATGGAAAGGAGGCACTTGCTTTACTCATGTTCTCGGCCGTCATGGTTCAGGTGCCAAGGAATTGAACGGCCAGCGATCAAATCGTTGTTTCTGTGAATCGGGGGCTCGTCGATCCTCCGGGGATGCCCCGCGCGGGGCCGGTTGGACCGAGACGAAGCTGTGACTGTTTCCCCTAGTCAGAGCCTTGAAGTGTACCCAGATTGTTTTCTAAGGTGGTGTCGCCTGGATGACAGGTGAGGCCCGTCACGGGAGCCTCATAATATGTTTCGGCATGCTGGCCAACTCACCCCCATGCCTTTCTAAACGACATCGTGCATGCCCTTTTGTAGGAGACATCATGCAGGAAATGCGTAAAACCCTCGCCAGCGCGTTCATCGCAACGGCCTTGCTCGGCGGAACCCTCACCGCACCGGCCGTCGCGGACGTTGGCGTGAGCAGTGGCTACACTGCCGTCACCCCCAGCGTTCAGGACAACGCCCCCGAGGACAAGGACAAGAAGTGCCATCACCACGAGGGTAAGAAGCACAAGCACGACGGCTATTGGCACAAGCACCACGACAAGGGCAAGAGGCACTGGCACGACGGCTATTGGCACAAGCACAAGGACTACAGGCACTGCCACGAAAAGGGCGATCACAAACACGATCACGAGAAAAAGCACGACCACAAGCACGACCGGCACTGACCATTCCAGTCCGCACCCCGAAGGCCCCGGACTGATGAGGACAAGGAGGCCTTAGAACGGGTTCAGGCCCCGGCGCATCGTGCACCGGGGCCTGAACCGTTCTACACCCACCCCTCTTCCAGAGGCAGGCTGGTGGGGTTACTTGCCCACGGTCACCGGGCGGCGACGTCCCAGCACGGCCCGGGGGTCAAGCTTGGCCGAGTAGGCGATGGAGCCGTAGCGGAACAGGTGCACCGCCACCCGCAGCACCACGACCCCGAGGACGAACAGCTCAGCGATCACGATCCCGGCTTCCCACGGCTCGAGGGTGCCCAGGCCGTTGCGCAGCATCGCAGTGACCGGGGCGGTGAGCGGGAAGAACGTGAAGACCGCCACGATCAGCGCGCCGGGGTCGGAGACGATCAGGCTGATCGCGTAGAAGGGGACGAACATGGAGAAGATCAGCGGCCCGAAGACCACCCCGGCGTCCTTGGCCGTGGGCATGATCGCCCCGATCGCCACCAGCACCCCGGTGAACAGCACGAACCCCCCGACCAGCAGCAAGAACCCCGACGACCATGGTGGACGGGTCCAGACGGAGCCGGCTCAGGTCCAGCTCGGGGATGTTCAGGCGGTCCCGGAAGAAGACGTAGCCGATCACCACCGGGGCCAACAGCACCAAGATCTGCACCGCCCCGACCGCGAAGACCGCCGCGACCTTGCCGATGATCAGGGTGGTGGGGTTGACGGTGGTGAGGATCATCTCGGTGACCCGGTTCTCCTTCTCCTCCAGGGTGGAGTTGAGCATCTGGTTCGACAGCAGCACGATCACCAGGAAGAACACCACCAGCAGCCCCAGCGGGGCGACCGCGTCGGTGAACCCGCCGGTGAGGACCCCTCCCCGGTAGATCGTGGATTCCACCTGAAGCTCCCCGGCGGCGGCCGCAGCCAGACCGGGGTCGGCGATCTGCTGCTGAGCCGCGGTGGTCAGCAGCGCCTGGGCGACCGCGTCGTAGGCGCCGTTGTCGAACAGCCCCGGTCCGCCCCGGCCACCTCGATGGGCTTGACGGCGGGATCGCCGGGGTAGGCGAGGTAGGCGTCCAGGTCCCCGGCCTTCACCTGTCCGATCGCCGTCTCGGGGTCGGTGGCAGGGTGCCCGCCGTAGGCGGTGGCCAGCTCCTGAGGAATCATGCCGGTGGCGTCCGTGTAGGCGAAGGCGATCTCGGCCTCGGCCTGAGCGTCGGCGCTGTCGCTGATGGAGGTGTTGGAGGTCAACGACAGGGCGAAGATGATCGCAATCACCACCGGGATCGCCAGGGTCGCGATCCAGAACCCGCGCTTGCGCAGCGTGCGGGTGAACTCGAAGCCCATCACGGTGGCCAGGTTGTGCCGTACCATCAGGCCCCCACCCCCGCCATCTCAGTGCCGGTCTGGTCGTGGAGGCTGTCGGTGCCGTATACCCGCAGGAAGATCTCCTCCAGCGAGGTCCGCTGCGTGGTGAAACCGGTGACGGGGACCCCGGCGCCCACCAGCTCGGCCAGCACTGTTGCCTCGCCGGCCTCGGGGGCCGGGGCCAGCTCGGCCACCCGGCGCCCGGACCCGATCTCGACATCGGAGACGACCGTGTAGTGGGCCGAGGCGGGGATGACCCCGGTGTGGATGACGGCGTAGGTGGTCCCGCCGAACCGCTCCTGCACCTGCTCCACCGTCCCGTAGGCGTGGCTGCGCCCGTCCTTGAGCAGGATCACCCGGTCACAGAGCCGTTCGACCTCTTCCATCTGGTGGGTGACCATCACCACCGTCGCCCCCGCTTTCCGCTGGTCGTCGATGATGTCCATCAGCAGCCGCCGGTTGACCGGGTCGAAACCCTTGGTCGGCTCATCCAGGATCAGCAACTCCGGGGTGTTCATGATGGTGACACCGAGCTGCACCTTCTGCTGCTGACCCCCCGAGAGCTTGTCCAGGCGGGTGGCGGCTTTGTCAGCCAGGCCGACCCGCTCCAGGTACTCCAGCGACCAGGACCGGGCGGCGTGCTTGTCCAGGCCCTTGAGGCGGCCGAAGTAGGTCATCGTCTCGAGCACCGGCTCCTTCTGGTACAGCCCCCGCTCCTCCGGCAGGTACCCCAGCCGTCCCCGTCGGCGGGTTCGAAGACCTTGCCCCCGATGTGCAGGGTCCCGGCGGTGGGCTGGTAGATCCCCAGCAAGGCGCGGAGGGTCGTGGTCTTCCCCGACCCGTTGGAGCCGAGGAACCCGAAGGTCTCCCCCGCGACCACGTCGAAGGACAGGTCCTCGATCACCGTGGTGTCCCCGAAGACCATCCGGAAGTCCTGGATGTGGACCAGCGGTTCGCTCATGTCGTTCTCTTTCGCATACCCGTCAGCCTACGGAGACGCTCGTCACCACAGCCCCGCGGTTCTCTCCGGATCGTCGAGGGGTTGCTGATACCGAATGCTGACATCCATGGCATCACTGCCTTCCACGACCCCCGGTGGACACCCATAGACGGCATGAAGCAACCCTCTGCAGTGGGCCGGAAGAACAGAGGCGGCTCGACCTTGCCCCTCCCTAGGGGGACAAAGCTGCCCCTAGGACGGATGCGCTACGGAGGTGCCTTCAGCAGGGGAGGTCTCCGTCAGGCGATGGCGGTCACTTTCCAGGCCTGATTGTCAGGGCGCGGGGAAATGGAAAGACACATTCCCCCGCCACTAGTCCCTATGCATTTCGCCCATTGGCAATGGTGAATAGCGGTGGGTACTTTGGTTTCCAGGCAACCACGAGGTAATCACCGTGAATTGCCTTCGGCCCCTCCGGACACCTGGACCCCCCTCCCAGCACGGACGGCCACCATTCGATCCCCCTTTTTGTCCCTCACCGCGTCATGGGCTCCCTGCCGTGTACTGCGGATAAAACTAATGGCTTTCTTTAGAAGGAATCATCATTGTGAACAAGCTTACTAAGGGCTCTCTCGCGACCGGCGCCGGCCTCGTCCTCCTCCTCGGCGGCACCGGCACCTTCATGTCCTGGAACGACTCCGGCACCGCCGACGGCGGTCAGGTCACCGCCGGTCACCTGACCGTCGACGAGACCGCCGCGGGCACCTGGACCTCGAACCTGGGGCCGGTCACCGACATCGCCACCCACGAGATCGTGCCGGGTGAGACCCTCACCTACACCGCGGAACTGGGTGTGGACGCCGTGGGTGAGAACCTGCAGGTCACTGCCGGCCTCACCGGCGACAGCGTCGTGGCCGTCAACACGGAAGACCCCGCCGACGTGGCTCTGGCCGCTGCTGTCGTGGACACCGCCGCACTGACCGTCGACAGCCCCCTCTTCACCGAGACCGGCGTGGGCACCGGCGTCTACGACCTCACCGCCGACGGCACGGGCACCGTGACCGTCGCCGCGACGATCGCCTTCCCCGACACCGCCGCCAACGACACCCAGGACGGCCAGGTCGACCTCACCGCCATGACCGTCACCCTGAACCAGGCCCTGAACCCGGCCTGATCCACCGAGTAGCCTTCAGGGCTTCTCCACCCAGTGGCGGCGCGACCTCGTTCTGCGGGCGCGCCGCCAGCGGGTGCCCGGGCAGGTGACCCGGCACCCACCGGACACCCCGGCCAGCTCACCCGGTGACTGACTGTCACCGCCCTTTCCGCACCGATCACGCAGGAGACTCCTTGGGCATGATTCCCCGGCTCTCGCACGCTCCCGCGCGCCTGCTGCAGGCGGCCGCCGCGCTGGGTACGGCCGTGCTGCTGGCCGTGGCCGCGGCCGGGGGCACGTACGCGCTGTGGAGCAGCAGCGGAACGGTGCCTGGGGCTGTGATCACCTCCGGGTCGGCGTCCCTGGCCGTCACGGCCCCTGCAACCCTGGACCGTGCGGAGCTCTACCCCGGGGAAGCGGCGGCCGGACAGTTCGACGTGCAGAACACCGGGAGCGTGCCACTGGAACTGCGGATGGACGCCCTGACCTGGTCCTCCACCGGCGCCACCGGTGCCCAGGCGGCGGTGGCCGGGGCACTGACCATCAGCGTCTGGCCGGCCTCCGGCCAGGGCTGCGCGGCCACACCGCCCACCCAGGCGTGGACCGGTATTGTCGGTGGCACTCCTAAGACCCTGGGCGTCGTGCTGGCCCAGGAGGCGGTGCAGACCCTGTGCCTGTCCGCCCAACTGGCCCCCGAGGCCCCCAGCGCCGCCCAGGGCGGAGCGGTCGATCTCCAGCTCACCGTGGGAGGAACCCAGCAGTGACCCCCACACGCCCCACCCCCGACCGGGCCCGGCTGAGCGCCGTCGTGGGAGCCTCCGTCTTCCTGGTGCTGGCCGGAACCGCCGGCGCCACCGCGCTGTGGACCGCTGCGACGACCACCACCACCCCGGCGGCCGCCGGGGCCCTCAGCACCGAGCTCACCGGGACCGCGGGACTCTCGGCTGCGGCCATCGACTCCGAGGACTACGGTGCGCCCACGCGGCTCACCGTTGACAACACCAGTGCTGCCGGCCTGGACTACACCCTGAGCCTCGAGACGACGACCGGGGCCCTGGACCCGACCTATGTCGAACTGGTGCTGTGGACCTCGACGGATGGCACTTGCCCCGCCGAGGTGCCCTCCACGGGCACCTCGGCAGGGACCCTCGCCGAGCCGCCGGCACTGCCCGGCGGGACCAGCAGCGCCGAGGCTGGGGCCACCACCGTGGTGTGCGCTGCGACCCGGATCCTCCCGGACCGGCTCTTCGGCACCGCTGGCCAGTCCCTCACCCTTGTCCCCAGCGTGGTCGGCTCCCTGACGGGCACCACGTGGACCACCCGCGGCGCAGGCGCCGCCGTCACCCAGACCATCGCCCCCGCCCCGGCCGCCGTGACGAACCTTATGTGCACCGACCGCGACCTGCTGGATTCCCCGGACACCGGCGGTGACGGCATCAGCCTCACCTGGGAGGACGTCGACGGCGCTGACGGATACCAGGTGCGCTCCGACACCGGTCAGGTGCTGACCGAGACCACCGGAACCTCAGCGGTCCTGGCCGCCGGCGAGAACCCGGGATCCTCCGTCCAGATCGTGGCTCTCGGCCCCACCGGGTACGCCGAGGCCACTTCCTCCCCCGTCCACCGGGATCCGCAGACCGGCCTGCACTGCGACACCCCGTGAGACCCACCCCACAGACCTCAACCCCTTCGCCCGCCCCGGCGACGTACGAATTCGGAGCAAAACCGTGAACCGCCACCCCGCCCCCCCCAGAGAGTGAGCTCCCCGACCGGGCCCCCGCACCGGTCGAGCGCACCGTCTGGCAGTACCTCTGGACCGGCCTCAGCGCCGGGATCCTCGCGCTGGTGCTGGGACTGGGGGTACTGGTCATCGGGCTGCCGGCCGCTGTGGGTGGGATGCCCCTGACCGTACTCTCCGGCTCGATGGAACCGGCCTACTCCCCCGGGGATCTGGTGGTGGTGAAACCGACCCCGGCCGAAGAAATCCGCGTGGGCCAGGTGATGACCTACCAGCTGCGCTCCGGAGACCCCACCCGGGTGACCCACCGGGTCGTCTCCCGCTCGGTCGGCTCCGACGGGGAGACCGTGTTCGTCACCAAGGGAGACAACAACGACACCGCCGACGATACTCCGGTGCGGGCCGTCCAGGTCGTGGGCACCGTCTGGTACACCATCCCCTGGCTGGGTTGGGTCAACCAGGTGATCACCGGCCCCACCCGCCAGTGGCTGGTCCCTGCCGTCGCCGGGGCCCTGTTCGCCTACGCCGCCTGGAACCTCGGGACCGGCCTGCGCCAGCGCAGCCGCACGAGACGGCAGGCACACGCACGCGCAACAGCACCCCCGAGCACCGCCCCCTGACCGGCCGACGACCACGGCCACGACCCCACCGCGGGCCCTCTCGTTGCCACCGGTCGTCGCCGGGCCCACCCGGACCCCCAGCAGAGCCTCCCTGCGCGCCCACCCCCGCGAAGCCGCCCACCCCATGCCCCGGCTCGACCCGATGCCACCGGCTCGGCGGGAGGGCAGGCACTGCTGCGACCCCCGGCACCCACCACCGCGGTGACGCCCCGCACTACCGCTGGGAGGGAGATCCGAACCAGCCATGCCACCGGACTGCGCTCTTTTCCTCAGACCGCCGCGGCCAAGCCCTCGCTTTTCTGCTCTCTGCGCGAAGAGCAGAGCCGGCAGAGAATTTCGGAAACAGCACCAATAGGGGTACCGCCCATATTCTTTGACAGCGCGCTGATTGAATGTTTAGCCTGAATCAACGCTTTCCCTCGGACATTGAATTGAGACCCGTGGAATATAATTCGCGAATCGTCCGCCCGAGAGCCTACGTGGCCTGGCCTGTCGGAGCGGAGCAAGGGGTGCGACGGGCCTTGAAATGGTGTTTCCGCCAGCCCAGGACCGTGTCGTGGGAGGCCATCGGAATTATGGTTCCTCACCTGGACCTGGTGGAGGGCACCCCCTGGTTGCGCCGGCTGCGGGTGCGCGGAAGCCGGGTCATCACCCCCACCGGAACCCCGGGGCCACCGATCCCGGACGACTTCACGGGTCCGCTGATCACCCTCCACCCCGATCCCGCCACGCTGGAAGCGGCCGAGCAGGTGCGCAAGGCCCGAGGCATCGTCGCGGTCTCGGGCAACGACGACTGGCTCCGCCCCTGGGTGGCCACCCATCAGCCCGAACGCCTGGGAGGCGTGCCTCTGTAACCATCGCCCCCTCCCCCGCACCTACGCTCTCCTCACCTCGGCGCCACACTCCCCGCGCTCGGCTTCGGACCCACCGGAACCACCCGCGGACAAGTCCCGTCGGCGTCGCCAGCGGCCGGGCCCTGGGCCGGGCAGGTGTTGCTGGCTAGCCTGGAGACCATGAACGTCACCGTCAGGAGCCGACGTCGCCGAGGGCAGAACTCCGGGGCCGCGGGTCGGTTCATTCATGGTTCAGGTGGCGGGTCGTGAGCCGGCCGGCGCCGATCCGATCACACTTCTCTGCCAGCGATCCGGCGGTGGGCAACGAGGCGCTGCAACAGGTCTACGCCCGGGCCCGCATGGGCCGAGTGGCCGACCCGGGCACGTTCCGCTACAGCCAGGACGTCCACGGGGACACGGACCTGAGCTTAGGCCGGATGCACTTCCACGGCACCGTCGCCGGGCACCTGGTCCAACAGCAGGCCTACTCCGTGATCGCCCCCACCGCCGGCTCCCTGCGCTGGGAGATCGACGACCGCCCCGGCACGGGCCCGCACCCGTTCCTGCTCCAGCCCGGACAGCACTACTACGGGGAATCCCAGGGACTGAGCGTCGACTCGGCCAACCTCGGCGCCGACGCCCTGGAGGAGATCGCCCGCACCGTCTACGGCGACGAGCGGCTCACGCTCGGCTTCGGTGCACCGCACCCGGTCTCGGCACAGCTGGCCGACTACTGGCAGGCCACCTATACCTACGTCCGCCACACCCTGACCGACCCGGCCACCGCCGGGATCGCCTTGCTGCGGGCGGAGCTGCTGCGCCGGCTGGCGGTGGCCACCCTGGAGGCCTTCCCCCTGGCCGGGGACCCCCACGCCCGCCGGGAGACGGTGGCGGCCCGGCAGGCGGCCTACACGGCGGCGGTGGAATTCCTCCACGCCGCGGTGTCGCTGCCGATCACCCTCGAGGATGTCGCCCGCCACGCGGGGGTGTCCACGGTGGAGCTCGTCCGGGCCTTCCGCACCCACGCCGGCCTCACCCCGGGGGCCTATCTGCGCGGGGTGCGCCTGGCCGCCGCCCACCAGGACCTGGTCGCCGCGGACCCCACCGCTGGGGACACGGTCGGGTCGATCGCCGCCCGCTGGGGCTTTCCCCACCCCGGGGACTTCGCCCGCCGCCACCGGGCCGCCTACGGCGTCCACCCCTCCCACACCCTGCGCCACTAGACCGGCCTGGGGTCAGAAGGTTCTGCTTGAGCCCCGGCCGCAGAGGATCGGCACCACCGTGCGCCGACCCTTCGAGCCCCTCGTGCGCCGGCCCGCCGAACCCCTCGTGCGCTGACCCTTGTGGTGGCGCCTCACACGGTCCGCTGAAGCTCTTTCGTGGCACGGTGCGCGTCATGGAGGGCCGAGCTATGGCCCGGGCACTTGGGGCTGGCTAGCGTGGTCCCCGTCACGTTGACGGGTGGTGAGCACCGAGGGTGCCCTCGGGCACCGGTGCGCGGCCCGTTCGTGATCGACCGTCCCGTTCCGGTGCCACCGTGGTGGTGCCTCCGTAAGGAGAGCGTCATGCCTGCAGGTCAGGGAAAGAACATCCGCCGGGTCACCAACGTCGATGTGATCCGCAGCAAGCCCGGTGAGGGCCAGGAAGGCTCCTACACCTTCGAGCTCACCCTGGACGAGGGAGTGGAGGAGTACCTGCTCACCGTCCCGGCCGGTGAGGCCTCCACCGTGGCCCGGCTGATCCAGCACGCCAAGTCCATGCAGCTGGACAAGAACACCGAGGACCTGATCTTCGAACACTACGGCGACTGACCCGAAGACCGCCCTCGGTACACAGCAGGACGGCGACCAGAAGTAGATCGGATCCCCGTGCTGCGGCCACCGGGATGATCAGCACCCGACCCCCAGCCACCCAGTCCCAGGTACCTATTCCAGGAGGAACGACCATGACCACTGCACGCGAGATCATGACACCGGGCGCCGAGTGCGTCGGGGAGAACCAGACGCTCGAGGAAGCTGCCCGGAAGATGAAGGACCTCGACGTCGGGGCCCTGCCGATCTGTGGGGAGGACAACCGGCTCAAGGGCGTGGTCACCGACCGCGACATCGTCGTCAAGTGCCTGGCAAGCGGTGGGGACCCCCGCACCGTGAAGGCCGGGGAGCTGGGCGAGGGCAAGCCGGTGACCATCGGCGCCGACGACTCCGTGGAGGAAGCCATCGCCACCATGAAGGAGCACAAGGTCCGGCGGCTGCCGGTCATCGACGGCCACGACCTGGTGGGCATGGTCAGCCAGGCCGACATCGCCCGCTCCTACCCCGAGGACCGGGTCGGGGAGCTGGTGGAGTTCATCTCCTACGACTGAGCGCTCACGAAGAGCGGGGCGAGACAGGGGGGGACCCGGCACGGACGCCGGATCTACCCCCCTGTCTTGCCCATCTGTGGGAACGTCGCTTCGTCGGCACGGGGTCACCCCGAACGCACCTCACTCGGTGGACTCCGGGCCCGGGCAAGATGCCCCCAGGCCCAGCGGGACGCTCCACTGGAACCGCGAGATCGTGCGGTGGTCATGCTCTCCGGGCGGGGCACGGCAGGAGCGGGTTGCCCCCGGGGGCTGATCGCACCTGCCCCACGTGGCAGCCGACCTCCCGCGCGCCCTCCGAGAACTCGTTGTCGGCGTGCTGCCTCCGACCCGTCACCGGGTTCTGCCTGCCCTTTCCTCGCCGGCGCTGGGCACTGCCCGTGCACGAGGGGTCGAGAGCGGTTGTTCGTGCGATGGGCCCGGAGACGGTGGTGTAACTGCCCGTCGGTGGGCGAAATGTGGGGCAGTTGGAGGACACGTTCTTGTGGGCCGCGCCCCGGCTTCCTACCGTGGACGAAGGCCCGAGACAGGGCCTGAGGTTCCCAGCATGCGATGAAGGATGCTCACCCATGAACCACAAGCTCTCCGTGCTCGTCCAGATCGATCTCCACGCCCAATACGTGCACCTGGTCATCACCGGATGCGTGACCGAAGCCAACCAGCACGCCCTGCACCCGGTGATCGCCCGGGCCCGGACGCTGATCCCACCGGTGACGGTCACCGTGGACCTCACCGGCGCTGCCCACGTGGAGGCGGCCGCGGTGGAGCTGCTGCACGCAGCGATCGATCAGGACCACACGTTCTCGGGGGCCGGACCGGTGGAGGTTCTCGTCCCGGCCCAGCTGCCCGGCCACCGGCCCGTTCCCCACCACGGGAACGCCCTGGCGGGCAGGACACGGGCGCGTGCGGCGTTGCCGGGCTTGAGGGCGGCATGAGCACGACCGGATCCACCTGCCCAGCATCCCCGCCACCACTGGTGCAGCCCTGTTGAAGAACGGGTAAGCACACCGCCGCCGTCTCAGTGGTGCTGTGGACAGATCGGTCCGCGAATATCGCTTCGGCGAGGAGCCTCGGGGCCGGTCTCGTGAGTAAAGGAGAGTGAGTGCCATGTCGCCAACCGATCACCACGGTGGTTCCCCACCGGAGGACCGACCACCCACCGAGCAGCCGATCCAGGACGGTCCCGCCGCGTCCGAGGACTCCGCACTGGACCCCATGCTCGATGAGTACACCGAGGTGAGCAGGCTCGCCCGCCCGGCCGGCAGCTCGGTGGAGTCCTCCCCGCAGACGGTCGAGGACAACTCGGCGGAGATCGCCCGGGGTGAGCCTTCGGACGAGGGGCACCATACCGGGTAGGGGCTCGCACCTGCTCCTGTTCGCGACCCGGTGCTTGGCCACCGAATCCGTGACGCGCTCTCCCGGGATCTCCAGTTCCATCTGGGCCAGGGGCGCCATGACAGTGCAGACCCTGGAGCCCATCGGGTTGCGGCGTCCACGTCCCCCACCAAGGCGCAACGACCGCCCGTGCGGAACCGGCTCCTGCGGTGGTGCGGCGGAATAGGACCCAGAAGACGAGCAGGACCCAGAGCAAGGGAGATCAAGATGGGCAATGTCGCCGACGGGATCGTTGACCGGCTCCGGGCGTGGGGCGTGCATCGGGTGTTCGGTTATGCCGGGGACGGGGTGGACCCTCTACTGGGCGCGCTGGCCCGTGCCGAGCAGGACGTGGAGTTCGTCACCGCCCGGCACGAGGAGGCCGCGGCGTTCATGGCGGTTGGGCACGCCAAGTACACCGGGGAAGTGGGGGTGTGCCTGGCCACCCAGGGCCCCGGGGCGGTGCACCTGCTCGCCGGGCTCTACGACGCCAAGCTCGACAGCCAACCGGTGGTGGCGATCGTCGGGCAGGTGGTCACCACCGCCCAGGGCAGCGGCTACCAGCAGGAGGTGGAACTGCCCACCTTGTTCAAGGACGTCTGCGCCCAGTATGTCCAGACTGTCTCGACCGCAGAGCAGCTGGCGGCCGTGATCGACAATGCGTTCCGCACCGCGATCGCCACCGCCGGCCCCACCTGTGTGATCGTGGCCCACGACGTGCAGCAGGCCCAGGTCCCGGAAAAGGAGCACGCCCACGGGATCGTTCCCAGCGCCCCGGTCACCGCCGTCCCCCGGGTCATCCCCGGTGAGGAAGATCTGGACCGGGCCGCGCAGCTGCTCAACAGCGGTGAGCGCGTGGCGCTGCTGGTCGGGCAGGGCGCCTACGGGGCGGCCGCCGAGGTGCGGAAGGTCGCCGAGCGGCTGGGCGCCGGGGTGACCACCTCGTTGCTCGGAAAGCCGGTGCTCGATGAGTCCCTGCCCTATGCGTGCGGGGTGATGGGACACCTGGGCACCACCGCGTCCGCCGATCTGATGGCCGGCTGCGACACGCTGCTGATCGTGGGCAGCAACGATCCCTGGACCGAGTTCTACCCCGCCCCCGGGCAGTCCCGGGCGGTGCAGATCGACATCCGTGCCCGCAACCTCGGGGCGAAGTACCCCGTGGAGGTGGCCCTGGCCGGGGACGCCGCCGAGACCCTGCGGGCCCTGCTGCCCAGGCTGCAGTGCCCGGACACACCGTGGCGCGGGGAGGTGGAGGACATGGTCGCCACCTGGCGGGCCGTGGCGGAGGCGCGGTGCGCCGCACCGGGCACCCCGCTGAACCCGCAGGCCGTCGTGGCAGCCCTGTCCACGCACCTGCCCGCGGACGCCCAGCTCGCCGTGGACGTCGGCTCGGTCGTCTACTGGTACGCCCGCTTCCTGCGCCTGCCCCCCGGGGCACCGGCGCACCTGTCCTCCACCCTGGCGTGCATGGGCGCGGGACTGCCCTACGGGCTGGCCGCCAAGCTGGCCCGCCCGGACCGGCCCGTGGTGGTGCTGGCCGGGGACGGGGCCATGCAGATGAGCGGCAACGCCGAGCTGATCACCCTGGCCTCCCGGTGGCGGGACTGGGCCGACCCGCGCTTCGTGGTCCTGGTCCTGTCCAACGGGGACCTCGCGGAGGTCTCCTGGGAGCAGCGGGAGATGGAGGGCGACGCACGCTTCCCCGCCTCCCAGGACGTCCCGGCGTTCCCCTGGACCGCCTACGCTCACCTGCTCGGCCTGGGCGGGCTGCGCATCGACCGGCCGCAGGACATCGACGATGCCTGGGCCACCGCCCTGACCACGGACCGCCCGACGGTGATCGAAGCGATCGTGGATCCGGACACCCCGCTGCTGCCCCCGCGCGCCCCAGCAGCCACCGTCGAGCAGATGCTGCACGCCCTCACCCTGGAGAAGAACGAGACCGCCGCACACCAGCTGCGCCGGCACCAGGAACAGGAACGCGACCAGAACAGCGATTCCTCACCCTAGTGCCGCGGGGCTGAAATTCCTCAACAGTTGAGGAGTTCCCCTGGTATCCCATCTCTGTCCTGCGAATGGTTCGGGGCATCCGCACCCGGCCGACGCCCCGACAGCGCAGGGCCCCCGTCACCGGTCACGATGCAGGGGGTCCTGCTCCGAGCCAGGGAAGCAGTCAGTAACCGGGGCCCTCGCCGTCTACGGCGCCGCCGCCGGCAAGTCCACCGTCAGCGTGACGATGCGCCCCTCGGTCAGGGCGGGCGCTCTGCTCCACCGGAATAGGCGGTGGAACTACAGGGTTCTGGAGGGGGCTTTCCCCTCACGACTTTCGAAGGAGCACGCGCTCCGTCATGGCCACCACTGATTACGACGCTCCGCGCACCCAGCCCGAGGACGAGCCGGCCAACGAGTCCCTGGTGGCGGTCCGGGCCCGCACCAGCACCACCACCCGGGCGCCGGAGATCGACCTGGAGGACGCCGACACCGCCGAGGGCATCGACCTGCCCGGGGCCGACCTCTCCCACGAGGAGCTCACCGTGACGGTGATCCCGGAGCAGCTCGACGAGTTCACCTGCGCCTCCTGCTTCCTGGTCCGCCACCGCTCCCAGCTCGCCCGCCAGAAGGGCGGCACCGGCTACTGCACCGACTGCGAAGGCTGAGCACCACAGGTCTCCGGAGGCAGAACGGTTCAGGCCCCGGCGCACCGTGCGCCGGGGCCTGAATTGTTCTTGCACCCACCCACCTCCAGGGCGGTCCGCTGCGCGCAGGGAGCTACCACACACGGGGGAGCGCGATCAGCACCGGCGTGCGGTCGTACAGCACACAGCCGACCTGGGCAATGGTGGGCGGAAAAGTCCTTGCCGGCACGTACCTGGGCGGAATAGGAACATCTCCATGGACACACCCCAAGAGCTCGCCGAGGCCGAGACATACCTTATCCAGGTCCTGGAGCGCTCCAACCCGCCCCGAGACCCGGGCGGGTACAACGTCACCGCCGCCGCGAGGGAGTGCCACGCCATCGCTGGTGACTGTGACCTTCAACGCCTCGGGGTGGACGCCGTCGAAGAGGTGCTCGCCCGCCACCCTGCCGCCGACTGAACCACCACCCCGGCACCGAGGACACCCGCCCGTCAGTCGCCTGCGACCAACCCAGTGACCGGTACGTCTGGCGCGGGGAAGGCGTTGGCGGTGGCCGATGGTGGAGTGACCGGAGCACCGGCGTGTTCACGCGGTTGCCGCACTTTCCGGAGGACTCGCCCAAAATGCCCATGTCGGGCGCGGATCCGTGGTGTTTGCCGGGTGGGATTGCCTGCACCGGGAGGGTGTCCCTGCGGGGTGGGCGTGGGCGAGGATGAGGTCGTGGTCCCCGGTCAGCACGGTCGCGGCCGCAGGGTTCGCCCAGGTGCAGTGCCCAGTCGCTGCGGAAACGAGGTCGAGGTGTTCGAAGCGCCGAGTCTGATCTTTGCCGCGGCGGGTCTGGCGGTGTTCGCTGCCGCGCTGCTGCCGCGGCTGCTGATGCGCGCCCCGGTGTCGATGCCGATGGTGTTCCTGGGGACGGGCGTGGTGATCTTCTCCCTGGCCGAGGGCCTGCCGGATCCGGATCCGGTGGCCTACAGCGACATCACCGTCCACCTCAGCGAGGTTTGTGTGATCATCTCCTTGATGGGTGCGGGCCTGGCCCTGGACCGCCCGGTGGGACTCAAGCGGTGGGGCACGACCTGGCGGCTGCTGGGCATCGCCATGCCGTTGTGCCTGCTCGGGGTGACCCTGCTGGGGTGGTCGGTGCTGGGCCTGAGCCTGGCCTCCGCGGTGCTCGTGGCCGCGGCCATGGCCCCCACCGATCCTGTCCTGGCCTCCGAGGTCCAGGTCGCCGAACCCTCCGAGGCCCAGGAGGACCTCGAGGGTGAGGACGAGGTCCGTTTCGGGCTCACCTCCGAGGCCGGGCTCAACGACGGGCTGGCCTTCCCCTTCGTCTACCTCGCCATCGCCCTCAGCGTCGTGGGGACCGCCCCGGCGGCGTGGTTGCCGCACTTCCTGGCGGTGGACGTGGCCTGGCGGATCGGCATCGGCTGTCTCCTCGGATTCGGGGTGGGCAAGCTGCTGTGGCGGATCTTCTTCCGCTCCCCGATCGACAGTGTGCGCATGGCCGCCCACTCCGAGGGCTTCGTGGCCCTGGCGGCGACCTTCCTCACCTACGGGCTCACCGAAATGGTGGAGGGCTACGGCTTCATCGCCGTGTTCGTGTGCGCGGTGACCATCCGGGCCGGTGAGCGGACCCACGGCTACCACGGCGTGCTGCACAACTACATCGAACAGCTCGAGCGCCTGCTCACCGTGGTGGTGCTCGTGCTCCTGGGCGGTGCCGTGGCCCGGGGACTGCTCACCGGCCTCACCTGGTCCGAGATCCTCGTCGCCGCAATCTTCCTGCTGCTCATCCGCCCCGCGGCCGGGTGGATCAGCCTGGCCCGGGGACGCACGGGCCCGTGGGAACGCGGTGTCATCGCCTTCTTCGGGGTGCGCGGTATCGGCTCGATCTACTACCTCGGCTACGCCCTGTCCAAGGGCGAGTTCGCCGCCGAGGACCAGCAGCTGTGGCGGATCGTGGGGCTGGTGATCCTCGCCTCGATCGTCCTCCACGGCGTCAGCGCCGGACCCGTCATCACGATCATCGACCGCGCCCGGCAGCGCAAAGCACTGCGCGAGACGGGCACCGAGGAAGCCGCCCCCAACACCCCCATCTGAGACGCCCTCCCACCCCCGGCCACCTCCAGCCCGGGTCACCGACGCCAAGGGTCCTATCTCACGTCATCCCCGGGCTGGCGGTCTGCAAGAACCTGATCCCACGCCTGGGCTTCGGCCGTGCACCGAGGTGGACCTCACGGGGCGGGGACCCGCCCCTGAGGGGCCGTCGAGGACCTCGAACTCATCGCCGGGACTGAACTCCAGTCGCTGGCCCTCGACTACGACCACATACCCATCGGCGATGTCCCGGGCCCCGGTGCCGCCATCTGCCCCAACGGTGTAGGTCACGGACTGGACGTGCTCCACGGTGCCCTCCTCCTCGGTTCCGCCGCCGCGCCGGAGGCGGACCCGCCGGCCGATGTAGTGCTCGATCTCGGAAATGTCCATGCGCTCACTGTCGCACCCCACGGCACGTCCGTCGACCGCCCCGTCACGGCTCGATGGTCCCGGCCAAAACGGTGTGCCGGCCCCGGCGTCGTGAGGGCGAGCTGCACCATCGCGGACGGGGGAGGCCCTGGCAGGCCCTTGAAGTGGCCTCCACATCGTGGCCTGGACCAGGTTGCCGCCGCGGAGACCGTCGGGCACAGCAGCCTTCCCTGCGATCGTGCTGGCCCGGGGCGGATCTGTCGCACAAGGAGCTCTCCGTGGTGGTCGTGCCGGAGCGGGAGGACGAGTTCACCTGTGGGACCTGCTTCCTGGTCCGCCACCGCTCCAGCTCGCCCGCCAGACCCAAGGTGTGACGTACTGCACCGACTGCGAGGGCTGACCCCTCCAGGCCTCCGGCGGCAGGAACGGTGCAGGCGGGCCGGTGGGGCTCCTTGCCGGACACCATCGGGTGCCGGTGTTCCAGCACGGAGAGCTCGGAGATCATGGTCCGCGCCACCCTCGGATTCAAGCGCACCTGACTCGGCTCCACCGCGGGGATCGCAGCCCTGTCCTGGAAGAACAGGTGCCCGACGGCCGCTGGGGACGAGGAACACCAGGAACTGGACTATCCCCACGGCGGGGGCCGCGGCGAGCCTGCCCATCGTGTCGCCGTCTGTCCACCGGCTGGTGGGCCGGATTTCACCTGCCCCGGCCACACTGGGGGTGTCGTCGAGGATTCGACGGCACGGGGGAAGGGGGATCCGCTATGACCGAGAAGCACGTGCCTTTCGAGGACCTGGGCCGGCTGAGGGCCGGGGACCGGCTGGAGGCCCACCGGGACGGGGTGGTGCGCCACCGCGGGATCGTCGAGGAGACCGTCCCGGCCCTGGGGGTGGTGTAGATCAGGGAGCGGGGCAGCGGGGCCCGGAAGATGCTCAGCACCGACGACTTCGAACTGCGCTGTGACCGTCATGCGCGCCCCGTCGCCGGCCGCCAGGGGCTCTCATGAGAGAGCCGACCACCGATCTGAGCACCCCGGCGCTGCTGCTGCGGGCCGGGCAGCACCTCACCGACCGCTTCGCCGGGGTGTTCTTCCCCGAACTGGTCGACCGCTGCCTGACCCAGGCTTATGCGAGGCTGGCCCAGACCGCGCGGATCCAGACCTATCTGGCGCCGATGGCCGTCCACGACGCCGGAACGCGGTTGGCAGCCCTGGCCCGGGCCAAGGGTGCGGCCTCGGCACCGGTGCGCCAGGTGCTGTTCGTCGACGCCCACGACACCGGCCCCGCCCAGATCGCCGCCGGGCTGCTGGCCCACTACGCAGGGACCGCGGTGGTGACCCGCTCGGCCGGGATCAACCCGGGGACCGCGGTGGACCCGCACGCGGTGGAGGTGCTGGCCCAGCACGGGACCGAGCCGGCCGGGCTGGCCCCGAAACCGGTGACCGAGGAGGTGCTGCGCGCCGCGGACTGGGTCATCACCCTGGGCGATCCGGCACTCGGCACGATCCCGCTAGGGACCGCCATTCAGCACTGGCCGGTCGAAGGCCTTCAGGGCGGGGGCGGGGGGCCGTGGTGGACGACCTGGACACCCGGGTCCAGGACCTGTGGGTGGAAATCACCACCTCCACCACATCCACTTCGCCGGGCGGAGCACCGGGGTCCTGAGATGGCTACGGCCTTCAAGACCGGGCTCCGCCTGTTCGTGCTCACCACCCCGACCGCGGTGGCGGTGCTGGCGGTGGCCACCGACACCGAGGCGGTCCTGCTGCTGTTCGCGGTCCCCGGGGCCGTGGTGGGCGTGGTGCTGTACCAGGACCACCGGCGCACCACCGGCGGGCCCACCACACCCGGCGCTGCCCTGGGGCCACCCGGGAGAGACAGCACCCGACCGATGATCGTCTCCGGCCCGGAGGAACCTGCGATGGACGACACCACAGTGAACTGGGTCCAGGCCCGTCTGCTGCGCCAGGCACTGGAGGGCACCCGGCTCACGCCGCACCGGTTGTGGATGCACTACCTCGGCCACGGCGGGGCCGTGGGGGAAGTGGAGCTCCAGGCGTACCTGCACGAGCTCCTGCACCTGCCCGCCGTTGAACGCGACCGGTTGATGCACACCGCCACCGCGCTGCTGGATCCCCGCTGCCACCCGTTCCTGCCCTGCACGGGAGAGCTGCTGGGCTCCGAGAAAACCCAGTGCCACCGCGCAGATCACCAGGACTGACTCAGCGCACACCCGGCCCGGCCCCGGCCCCGGAGGATCCGGGGCTCAGGGGATGCAGCGGGGGGTCAGAGCAGCCCGGCGGCCACCAGCAGCCCCAGCCCGGCGGCGACCAGGACGGCCGGCCCGGTGTAGGGCACCGTGCGGACCGTGACCTGCCCGGTGCGCCCGTAGCGCTGACGGCGCCGGCGGTCGGTGGCCATCGGCCAGGCGATGGCCGCCATCAGGAGCAGGCTGCTGAGCAGGGTCAGCTGCAGGTCGTAAGTCACTCAGAAAATCTTAGATTCGACGCTCCTGCCCCCGGCGCCCGAACGAGCACCTCAGCGGTGCCGGGAGGGGTGTTCTTGCCCACCCCGGGCACCGGTAGGCCACCAGCGGATCCGCAGGACGTAGCGGCCCGACCGACGGGTCCGAGGCGGAGGAGGGGGGCGGGGCAAGAGAATGCCCCAGCCGGAAGAGGGGGGTCGGCCAGGGCATTCCGTGCGGATGCCCTGGGGGGTGGATCCGCACCGGTGCGTCGGCAGGTCGGGGCCCTGCTGACCTGCGAAGCGTAGACAGGGACGGTGTCCGCCCGGCCAACCCGGGGTGAACACCCGGCACCACCCCACCACCGTGAAGCGCGTCTGTGCTGGGAGCAGGAGAGCAATCTCACCGCGACATTCACACCTGCAACCGCCTAGCGTGGCGGTGGGAGGTCAGAAGGGCATGGAGCGGATTCTGCTGGTCGAGGACGAGGCGTCCATCAGCGACCCGCTGGCCTTCCTGCTGGGCCGGGAGGGCTTCGAGGTCCAGGTCGCGGGCACCGGCGGCGAGGCACTCGATGCCTTCGAGCAGGCGGGGGCGGATCTGGTGCTACTGGACTGGCAGCTGCCCGGGATGTCCGGGATCCAGCTGTGCGCCCGGTTGCGGGCCCGTTCCGAGGTGGCGATCATCATGGTCACCGCCCGGGACACCGAGACCGACGTCGTGGGAGGCCTGGCCGCCAGGGCCGATGACTACGTGACCAAGCCGTTCTCCTCCGGGGAGCTCATCGCGCGGATCCGCGCGGTGCTGCGCCGACACCCTCCGATCGCCCAGGAGGCGGTCACCGTTGTGGGTGCCGGGCGTGTGCGGATGGACCTCCAGCAACACCGGGTCACCGTCGCCGGTGCCCCGGTGGCCCTGTCCGGGAAGGGTTTCGAGCTGCTCGAGGTGTTCCTGACCTATCCCGGGCAGGTGCTGACCCGCGGCCGGTTGATCGACGAGGTCTGGGGTGCCGACTCCGCAGTGGCCGATCGGGCCCTGGGCGCCCAGATCATCCGGGTGCGCCGGCTCATCGAGCCCGACCCGGGCTCCCCGCGGCACTTGATGACCGTGCGCGGGCTGGGCTACCGCTACGACCCCTGAGAAGTGCAACCAGCGCGACCGGTGCACCGGGGACGGGTCCTCATACCATGGCGGAGACGACCAGCAGTCCCAGCCCCACCGCGATCAGCACGACCGGGCCCAGCACAGGGGAATCGGACCGGGGCAACGGGTGGCGTGGGTCCAGCCGCAGCCGGCGGGCCCGGCGACGACGGGAGGTCCAAGAGTGCAGCGACGGCCAGCCGATCCCGCCCAGCAGGACCACCGTGCCGAGCATGACGAGCTGGGCTTCACGATCCACGCACCCCATCGTAGGTGCCCTCCTGGTTGGTCTCCCGGTGCCGTGTGGTATCCCTGTGCCTCAGCCGGGAGGCATGGGATGAGAGGACTGTGCCGGTGCTGGGACGAAACGAGGAGCACCGACCACCCCGGGGGGGGGTGCCTCTATGGTTTCCGTCAAGCGGCCAGGGCCGCTGGTGACGGGGTCTGAAGCTCGGTGGGGTCCTG
>NZ_BMEQ01000036.1 GCF_014636775.1 Kocuria dechangensis | reverse complement strand
TTCGGAAGAGATAACCGCTGAAAGCATCTAAGCGGGAAGCTCGCTTCGAGATGAGATTTCCACGCACCTTCGGGTGCGGAAGGCCCCCAGCTAGACCACTGGGTTGATAGGCCGGAGGTGGAAGCACGAACCAACGACGTGCGCAGCCGACCGGTACTAATAGGCCGACAACTTACACCACACCCCACCCCCCATCCCACGGCAACGTGCGGGAGGGACACCGGTGGGAACACCTCAGAACACCGCGTCCACTATACGGCTCCCAACCAACAACCCCCCGGGAGCACAACCGAATACCGCCCACCACGGGCGGGAACCACGTCACAGATGTCCCCGACACCACCACCCGGTGGTGGTGCGGCGGAAACAGAGTTACGGCGGTCATAGCGTGGGGGAAACGCCCGGTCCCATCCCGAACCCGGAAGCTAAGACCCACAGCGCCGATGGTACTGCACCCGACAGGGTGTGGGAGAGTAGGACACCGCCGGACCACACCAAGGGTCGAGCCCCCGCACCACACGGTGCGGGGGCTCCCCGCATTTAACAGCCCCTCCGGGTCGCGCCGGCTCCGCGGGGCTGCGCGATTCGGTTGCGCCTCACCCGCCAGGCTCATCCAGGCGAGGCCGGCGGCCCCCTCGGTGAGGCGGGCCCGGACTCTCCCCATTCAGAGCCCGACCGAGCGTGGCGATTTCGGTCAGCGCGGCAGGGACACCGCTGTTGGCCGAGTCGATCAGCTGCTGCATCAGCTGCTTGCCCTGACCAGATGTCGGGCGCCGGAGCCATAATCGGACCGGGCACCAGAGTGTTGCCGCAGAGAAGAGCCGACGGATGGCGCCGCCGGAGCAGAGGAGTCCTCGAATGACGAAGTTTCTCATCTCGTTCCCCAGCGAGGCCATGGTGCTCGCCGAGGAGGACTTCGAGGCGGTGGTCGAAGCCTCGCATGCCGTCATCGACGAGGCCAAAGCGGCGGGCGTGTACGTCTTCGGCGGTGGGATCGATGAGGACGTAGACCCGGTGCTCGTGGCCGGTGACGGCACCGTCACCGAGGGCACGTACCCAGGGCACAGGGTGCCCAACGGCGGCTACACCGTTCTCGAGCTGCCCTCACGGGAGGCGGCACTGGAGTGGGCCGCGAAGATGGCCGTCGCATGCCGCTGCTCGCAAGAGGTGCGACAGTTCCACTACGACCCGGCCAGCTGACGAGGGAAACCTCTGCCAGGATCGGTCGTGCGTAAGATACGACCGGGCTGGATGCGGATTGTCGCCCTACCCGACCACCGACGCGCCGACCAGCTCTACATCGTCAACTGCGAAGAGCCCAATATCCCGCGGCGGCACCTCATGTCGAATGCGCTCCTGCGGGAGGGGCAGGGGAATGTCACACTTGCTGGACGGCCGCGCCCGTCCGACCGGAGGCCCACCTGCGAGGACGGCCGTTCGGGTACGGTGCCGCGCCGGAGAGGCTCGATGTCACAGCCTTGTGCCCGCCCGCCGGTGTCCGCCTAGCGTGGAGGGCATGTCACAAAGCAAACGCATCCGACAGATCGCCGCCGCCTCCGCCCTGGTGCTGGGTGGCTCCGTGGCCACTGCGGGCCCGGCCCAGGCCTCGACCGACAGCTCCTGCTATTCCTTCAACAAGGACACTCCGGCCTGCGGCTGGGACGGTCCCCCGGCGCCGTCGACCGGGACCTGCTCCGGTGGAGTGGCCCTGGCGGTCGGCGGAGCCATCTTCCCGCCCTCCTGGGCGGGCCTGGCATGGGGTGTCGCGTCGGGGTCCTACACCCTGGCCACTTCGTGCGGGAACGTGTTCCGCTAGACCCGTCCCCGAGTGCCTATGGCCACGGAGGGGCGCCCCGTCCTGCTAGCCCTTCCGCCGCTGCGACCCTGCGGCAGCGTCGTCAGCTCTTCTCGGCACTCCCGGATTCGGCCGAGGACTTCCGGGGCTTTCCGAGGGCCCTCAGCAGGTGCGGCAAAGGTGCTCCGCCGACGCGCCGGTAGCGCAGGACGCCGGGAATGCGGCCGGAGTCCCCGAGGGGCTCTCCGCGGGCGAAGTCGGCCCACAGCCGGCGCACCTCCCGGCCGCGGGCGTCGAGGTCCTCCCAGGCGGCACCGGCGAGCAGGCCGGTATTCGCCCAGGTCTGCTCGTCGCCGAACAGCAGCGGGAGGTCGATCGTGTGCGCGGCGCCGAACCGGTTGCCCGGCGCGGCCCAGGAGATCACATAGGTGTGGGCCGTGCCGCCGGCGCCGGCGTGCCGCCTGGCGAACCGGCGGATGTCCCGGGTGTAGACCGCTGAGGTCATCCGGGCCACCATGGCGCGGTGGACCAGCGGACCGACGAGCGGGAGGCGAGCCCATCGGTGCAGGGCGGGCCCGGCCGGGATGAAGAGCCGCGCCTCCTCCGAGGTCCGGCCGATGAGGACGTCGATCTGCGGGGCCGTCCTGTCCCATGCCTCGTCGATCTCCTCCTCGTCCGGAAGGGGGTGGTGCCCGTACTGGGTGCCGAACGGCATCCCGCCCATGAGGCCGAAGGGCGCGGCGTGCTTCGCGACCTCGGTCTGCAGCGCCACCACCTCCTCGGCCGGGGTGTCCGCGGTGACGGCTTCCGCTGCGTGTGCCGTGGCCGCGTTCATCTCCTGGCGGCCGCGGGCGATGCCCAGCGGGGGGCTCTGCAGAATGGCGCGGCGGAACAGCGAGGTGGCCTCGGGCAGGGCCATGAGGTGGGCGACGGCGTCGGCCCCGGCTGACTGGCCGAACGCGGTCACGTTCTCCGGGTCCCCGCCGAAGGCGGCGATGTTGCGCCGCACCCAGCGGAACGCCTCGAGCTGGTCGAGCAGCCCCAGATTGGCCGGACGGTGCTGCCCCGAGCCCAGGTAGCCGAACAGCCCCAGCCGGTAGGTGACGGTCACGACCACCACGCGCTGCTCGGCCACCAGCCGGGCCGGGTCCATGATCGGGGCGTCCCCGGCCCCGGTGGTGTAGGAGCCGCCGTGGATCCAGACCATCACGGGCAGCTTCTCGCCGGCCCGGAGACCCGCCGGAAGGGTCACCGACAGCCGCTGGCAGTTCTCGTCCCGCGGGAGCCCGGCGAGGGAGTCGCCCAGGACCTCGGCGAGGAAGGGCGAGTGCACCTGCGGGCAGGCCGGGGCCGGGTCCGTGGCGGAGAACGGCTCCGCCCAGTCCCCGACCGGGACGGGCGCGGCGAACCTGGAAGCCGTGGCATACGGGATGCCGGTGGCCCGGACGACGTCACCGTCCCGCCGGCCGTGCACCGGTCCGCAGGGCGGCGTGAACGTGGGCGTGGTGGTGGTCATGCTCTCTATCTACCAGAAACCGGAGCAGGAGCGGAGGGTGGCCGACAGCGCCTCCGCGATCAGGTAATGTAATCCCTCGGTTCCTGCTGGAGCCACAGAACGCGGCAGTAGCTCAGCTGGTAGAGCGCCACCTTGCCATGGTGGAGGTCGCGGGTTCGACTCCCGTCTGCCGCTCGTCCCGTCCCGCATCGCTGTGATGCTCGACGAAAACCGCCCCGACCTGGATTCCAGGTCGGGGCGGTTTTCGTCGTGCAGTTCCGGGGTGTTCCCGGTCGATGCGCGACTACAATGGGAGCCCAGCATCATGGGTTTCGGGGGATCCGCCATGAAGAACATCGAGCGCTCCAACGCCGCCGTCGTCGGTCTCGTGCTGATCGCCGCGGTGGTCCTCGTCGCCCTGTTCCGCTTCCTCGTCGTCGGCGGCCTGGTGGTCCTGGGCCTGGCCCTGATCGGTGCGCTCGTCTGGGTGAACATCGACGCCAGCAGGAGCCAGGCCTGCACCGTCCCGGGACCCACGCTCGACGACGCCGCGGGCGGGCACCAACCGGACGACGGCCGGCAGACCGGGCAACGGGCTGTGGAGCGGGCACGGGAGATCGGGGCGTCCAACATGCGCACCGCCTGGATCTCCTGGTACCTCAAGTCGCTGCCCGATCAGGAGAGCATCAGGGACCCCCGTCTCCTCACCGGGACGCTGGCCGTGGTGCCCCAGGCGGACTGGGACGTGGACCGGCTCCGGCAGCACGGCCGGGCCCTGTGGACGCTGCGCGCCAGTGCGCGGGTGCACGGCCTGCTGGGGCACGTGGACGCCCGCCTGGACCGTGTGGTCGCCATGCTCTCCGACCGGACCGACGACGAGTTCGACACCAGCCTCGGCCAGGTCAACGACCAGTACCTATACCACCCGGACCGGCAGGTCCGTACCGCCTACCTGGAGGGCGGGTCCCTGGGCGTGGAAGCCATCATGGACGCCGTGACCGCCGCCCGGACCCAGGCCCGCGAGGACGCCGCCACGAAGGCCGCCGCGGACTCCCTGGCCCGGCAGCGCAACGCGGCGCTCAGGGCCTTGCGCGAGACCTACCGGCCCACCGAGGGCCGGGACGCCCACGCCGCCTGGGACGAGCAGGCCAAGCGCCTCGACCAGTGAGGCTCCAGGTCGTCGGGCTCAGAGCACGAAGATCAGCAGGACGATGATGCCCACGATGACCAGCCCGAGGATGCCCCAGTTGCGGAAGCCGGCGGGGTCGTCGTCGGGAACCCCCGGTCCCGCGGGCGGGGGCCCGCCGGCCCGGCCGAACACCGGCTGCCGGGGCTGCGGCTCCTGGCCGGGCACGGGAGCCTGGCCGGGCGCGGGGGTCGCCCCCCAGCGCGGGGCCTGGGGCATGTCCGACGGCGGGGCGCCCCACCGCGGCGCCCCGGTCCCGCCGGCGGTCGGCGGTCCCGTCAGCGGCGCCTGGGGGCCGGGCAGGACCTCGCCCGACACCACGGGCCCGTCCTGACGCGGCCGCCGCTCGGCCTCCTTCAGCACCGCCACGAAGCGCTCCAGCTCCGGGGAGCCGTCGTACTCCCGTGCCAGCAGCCGCTCGGCACGGCGGCGCACCTCGGGGTAGACGCGGCCGTCGTCGTCGATGCCCAGATCGCGTGCGGCCTCCGCCAGGACGGTCGGGGGCTGTTCCGGCACGGGCCTGGTGGCCCACTCCAGCAGCCCGGTCATCAGCGGCCGCTCGAGGACGGGCGCCATGGCGGCCCGCGCCCCCGGCACCTTCGCGAGCTCCAGCAGGCCCCGGGGCGGCGCCGACGGGCTGCCCGGCACGTCGGCCGGCAGCTGAGCGGCCTTCTCCAGCCAGAACCTGTCGTCGAACAGGGTGGCGAGCAGCACGGCCGCCGCGAGACGGTCGGGGTCCTCGACCGCGGAGGCCGCGTCCGCCGGGGCCTCGGCCCAGTGGGCGCCCAGCGCCTGCCGCGCGGGCTCGCCGGCCAGGCGGATCCGCAGCTGGACCTCCTCGGGTCCGCGCACGGTCTCCGCCGGGTGCTCCACCGCGTGTCGCACCTGCGGGTCCAGCTCGAAGTCCATGGGAGGCACCTTCCGTCGTCGTCCGTGGCCTCCATCGTCTCAGAGGTTGGGGCCGGGCGCCCGGCGGATGAAGACCATGAACCCCTCGTGCCGCCTGTGGTCCGGCTCATAGACTGGCCGTCCGAGCGAGATCCGAAGCCCACTGAGAAGAGGACTGCCATGACCGACCGGAACGACGGCGCCGAGAAGGTGCGCAAGCTCATCAAGAAGACCCACATCGCCATGCTCAGCCACGTGGACGCCCAGGGCAGGATCATCTCCAAGCCCATGGCCACCCAGGACGTCGACTTCGACGGGACCGTGTACTTCATCGCCGAGCGCAGCTCCGACCAGGTGCGTGACCTCGAGCAGCGGCCCGCCGTGAACGTCGCCTACGCGGCCGACGACGCCTGGGTCTCCCTCACCGGCACCGCCCGCGTGGTCAACGACGAGGCCAAGCTGAAGGAGCTGTGGGACAGCTTCACCGGCGCGTGGCTGGAGGGCGGGCCCGAGAACCCGAACAACGTCCTGATCGAGATCACCGGCGACTCCGCCGAGTACTGGGACACCCCGGGCGGCGGGAAGATCACACAGGTGGCCAACCTCCTCAAGACCAAAGTCACCGGCCGGACGATCAAGGGGGACACGGGCGTCGTCGAGCTCTGACCCGCACGACCTCCCACGGCACGCGAGCAGCCGCCCGGTCCTCGAGGACCGGGCGGCTGCTTCCGTGCGGTGTCCGGAGGGTGGGCTCAGCCGTTTTGGGCGGGATCGGTGCTCTCGCCGAGGATGTCGTCCAGGGCCTCGCGCACGGCCTGCCGGGTCGCCAGGCGCACGCTGGCGGCGCCCTGCTTGTCGGCGGTGTCGGCGTCCGCGATGCGCTGACGCTCCTCCCTCTCCTGCTCGAGCGCGTGGTCGCGCGCCGTGCGGATGCGGCCCATGATGTCGTTGGCGTCCATGGCTCCAGCCAACCACGGATCGGCGGATTTCGACAGGGGGCTGATGATGTGGGGCGGGCGTCATCCTCCGACATGCGGGACGCGCCCCTGCGGTCGTGGATAGGATCCGGGCATGACTGGTCAACTGGTTCGGCCCCGCCACGGCAAGCTGATCGGCGGCGTCTGCGCCGCCCTGGCCGCACGGTTCGGCCTGCCGAAGTTCCTCGTCCGCCTCGGCTTCGTGATCTTCGGGCTCGTCGGCGTCGGGGAGCTCGTCTACATCGCCCTGTGGATCATCATCCCGAAGGAAGCCTGACCCCACGGCGGGCGTGCGCTCACGGGATCAGCCCGCCGCCCGGCCCAGCTCGGCGTCGTGGTGCAGGTCCCCGGGGATCCGTCCCTCCAGGACCGTGCGCGCGAGGGCCTCACCCAGCGCGGGCGCCTGCTTGAACAGGTTGTGCCCGGCCACCGCGGTGAGCCCGTCCTCCGACCAGATCCCGACGCCGTCGTCGCCCCACGGCAGCCGCGTCACCCAGCAGTGCACGTGGTCGACCGGGGCGGGGTCCAGGCCCGGGAGGGCGCGTTCCACGTACGCGACCGTGCGCTCCACCAGCGCCGCCAGGGCGGCGGGATCGGCGACACCGCCGTCGGGGTGGGCGCCCGTCGTCTCGCTCAGACCGACCGAGTAGTGCCGGCCGTCCGGGTACGGCGCCGCGTACACGCCGGTCTCGCCGAAGGCGCCGCTGCCGTCCTGGAACGTCGGGAGCCCGTGGCCGGCCCGGGCGCGCACCGCGAACGTGACGCGGACGTGGGCGCCCAGCTCCACGGGCAGGGACAGGCCCGCTCCGCGCGCCAGGGGAGCGGTGCCCCGGCCGGCGCAGAGCACCACGTGGTCGTGGGCGTCGACGCGGGTCCCGGTGCGCACCTCCATCCCGTGGGGCGTGCGCCCCACCGACAGGACGTGGTCCTGGACCGTCGCCCCGCGCAGCCGGTCGGCCAGCGCGCCGACGGCGGCGAGGGTGCGGATGGCGCCGCCGTCGACGTCGAGCATCGCCGGACCCGTGTAGCCGGCGAGCAGGGGCAGGCGGTCGTGCAGCTCCTCGGGCGCCAGGCGCCGGACCGGGACCTCCGGGAAATCCTCCAGCACCCGCAGCTTGTCCTCGACGCCCTCGCCGATCGCCACGGCGCCGTCGGGGGAGACCAGCTCGACGCCGAGGTCGCGCTCCCACTCCCGCCACAGGGAGCGGCTGCGGGCGACCAGCGCCACCAGCCGGGGGTCCTCGTGCGCGTGCCGGAAGATCCGGGACTGCCCGGCGGACTGCCCGCCGCCGGGGGCGCCGGACTCGTAGAGCACGACGTCGGCCCCTCGTTCCCGCAGCGTGTACGCCGCCGAGAGCCCGACAATGCCTGCGCCGATCACTGCAACCCGAGTCATGAGGCCAATGTAGCGGTGCGCCCCGCCGGGGCTCAGGCGCCGGAGTGCTTCAGGCCCGGTGGGCTCAGGGCGTGCTGGGCTCAGAGGGCGCTGCGCTCAGGGGGATGCTGCGCTCAGACGCCGGTGCGCTCCGGCGTCCCGGCCTCCGGGGTGCCGCCCACCATGACCACGGCGCTCGCCGCCACGACCAGGCCCATGCCCAGCAGCTGCAGCGGCGCGAGGCCCTGGTCGAGCACCAGCAGCCCCGCCAGCGCGGCGACCGCCGGCTCCAGGCTCAGCAGGATCCCGAAGACGGCCGGCGGGATGCTGCGCAGGGCCAGCAGCTCGAGCGAGTAGGGGAGGACCGAGGACAGCAGGGCGATGCCCACGCCGCCGGCCAGCACGCCCCACGTCAGGGCGGGAGCGTGGGCGGTGGCGACGCCCAGCGGGGTGACGAGGACCGCGGCCACCACGAGCGCGACGGCGAGCCCGTCCAGCTGGTCGAAGTGCCGGCCGGCCGACCGGCTGCCCAGGATGTAGGCCGACCAGCCCGCTCCGGCCAGCAGCGCCCACACGATGCCGGTGAGGTCCAGCTCGTGCCACGGGACGGTCAGCGCCTGCGAGATCAGCACGACCCCCGCGAGCGCCGCGGCCACCGCCGCGACGTCCCGCAGCCGCCGGGACAGCACCGCGGAGAGCGCGAGGGGGCCCAGGAACTCGACGGTCACCGCCACGCCCAGCGGGAGCGTGGCGAGCGACTGGTAGAACGCGAAGTTCATGCCCGCCAGCGCGGCCCCGAAGAACAGTCCCGCCCGCCACGCCTCCCGGCTCCGGCCGCGCAGCCGGGGCCGGATGACGGTCACCATGAGCAGGGCGCTGATGAGCAGGCGCATCGTCACCGTGGCGGACGCGCCGATCAGTGGCACGAGGACAGCGGCGAGGGCGCCGCCGAACTGGACGGAGACGACGGCAGCCAGCACGTACGCGATCGGGCGCACGCGGGTGCCAGTGGAGGGGGCGAGGGTGGTCACCCGACCAGGGTAGGGGGCAGGCCCGGGAACCGTCCGGTTCCCGGGCCTGAGCCTGTGCCCGGCGGGTCGCCTCAGGCGGCGAGGGCCAGGGGCGCGGGCCGCATGCGGCAGTCCTCGAAGGGGAACAGCCGGCGGACCCCCGTGCCGGCCTCGAGGATCCAGAGCACGCCCAGGTGCGGTGCGACCTGGCCCACCGTGCCGACGTAGTGCTCGTAGAACTCGTCCCAGATCTCGATCCGGTCTCCGGGGTGGATCGCAGCCAGATCACTGATCCACGTCTCAGCAGCGGTCATGGCGCCACCTCCTGTCCAAGTCATGTCGTCTCTTCCGTGTCGTGTCGTGCTGACCCTTCAATGATGAGGCCGCAGTGTGGCCGGAAGGTTTCCGGGGCGCCCACGGCACCCGCTGAAGGTGTTGAGATCCGTCACATCGCTCCGGGCCGTCAACTCCCAGTGGTTGCCGTTGAACGGGGGCGGAGGCAGGGGTGTGACGGCCGTCCCTCCCGCGCGGGTGAGCATGAACACGTCGTTCACATGACGTCGTCCCGTGAAGCGGCCCCGGATCCCGGACCGCAGCGGTCAGGCGTCGCGGTCGTGCTCGTAGACGTCGGGGATGCCGTCGGCGTCGGCGTCGATGGACTCGAGCTTCTCGATCATGCGGTAGCGGCGGTTCCGGGAGCGCAGCAGCACGCCGGCCAGCAGGGCCGCGAGCACGGAGGCGGTGAGGATGGCGACCTTGGCGTAGTCGGCCTCCGCGCTGCCGTGGGGGAAGCTGAGCTCGGAGATCAGCAGGGAGACGGTGAACCCGATCCCGGCCAGCAGGGCGATCCCGACCAGGTCGATCCACTGGTAGGAGGGGTCCAGGCGGGTGCGGGTGATCTTGGTGATCGCCCATGTCGCGCCCACGATCCCGATCGGCTTGCCCAGGACGAGTCCGGCGACGATGCCGAGGGTGACCGGGGCGGACAGGGCCGTGGTGAAGCCTTCGACCCCGCCGATCGCGACCCCGGCGGAGAAGAACGCGAAGACCGGCACCGCGATGCCGGCGGAGATGGGGCGGAAGCGGTGCTCGAAGATCTCCGACAGGCCCGGCCCGGCGGTGGGCCCGCCACTGGCCTGGCTGCGGATCACGGGCACGGCGAAGCCCAGCAGCACCCCGGCCACGGTGGCGTGGATCCCGGAGGCGTGGACCAGGGCCCACACCGCCGCCCCCAGGGGCAGCAGGATCGCCCACGCCGCCCAGGAGTGCAGGCCGAAGAACCGGCGGTGCTTCTGGGCCAGGAAGGCGTAGAGCGCCAGCGGCACCAGTGCCCACAGCAAGGGATTGGTGTGGACCTCGTCGGTGTAGAAGATCGCGATGATGGAGATCGCCAGCAGGTCGTCGACCACCGCCAGCGTCAGCAGGAAGATCCGCAGGGCGGACGGCAGGTGGGAGCCGATGATGGCCAGCACCGCCACGGCGAAGGCGATGTCGGTGGCGGTGGGGATCGCCCACCCGCCCGTCGTCTCGGGGGTGGTGGCGTTGACCGCGGCGTAGATCAGCGCAGGAACGGCGACACCGCCCACGGCGGCGACCACCGGCACGACAGCCTTGGACGGCCGGCGCAGGTCCCCGGCGACGAACTCGCGCTTGAGCTCCAGGCCGACGAGGAAGAAGAACACGGCCAGCAGCCCGTCGGCCGCCCACGCCCCCAGGGACAGTTCCAGGTGCCAGGGCTCGTAGCCGAACTCGTGGTCGCGCAGGGCGAAGTAGCTCTCGGCGAAGGGCGAGTTGGCCCAGACGATGGCGATCGCCGCGGCGGCGACCAGCAGGATGCCGCCGACGGTCTCCTTGCGCAGGATCTCCCCGATGCGCAGGGCCTCGGCGTAGCTGCCCAGGCCGAGGGTGGGACTCTTCGACGGAGGGGACGGTGATTCGTGGGTCATGGCTGCTCCTGATGTGCCGGGTCGGTGAGGGAGGGCGCCGTGCAGCGCGGATAGCTCGTGCCGGGGCGCAGCGGCCCGGCCCGGATCATCGGTGCGACCGGGGTCTGCGCACGGCGGCCCGACGGAGGCAGCGGGATCAGAGGGCGGGCCGCCACGGAGGCCCGCTGCCGGGTGAGGCGGCACGGGTCCTGCGGCGGGGGCTTCCCCGGTGCGGCGAGAACGGCCGGACGGGGGGCCGGAACAGAAGAGGAGAGCATGGATGTCCCTCGGTCCGAAGGGTCGCTGGACCACCGGAGACTCGGTCCGTCCGGCGCGCCGTGGGGCGCCGCGGGACGCGGGTCCGGTGCGGGGTTACAGACCGTTGGAGGGAGGGAAGCCTGCGAGCATGGCGCCCCAGGAGGTGATGTGACCGTTGGTCCCCGGATGCGGGAGCGCCCAGAACACCGGTGTGAACACCGGGGCGTAGAGGGGGCTGGTCGTCGTCACCCCTCGATCCTACCAAGGCTCTCTGCCCTGCTCCCCCGGCGGCTTCCTGCTCGCGGGAGGGCGGGGCCGGGACTTGCCGGGTGCCCCGCTACGCTGGCACCCGTCCCCGCTTCCCCTTCCCCAGGAGCAGACCGTGACCCCGTCCTCAGCCCCGGACCCCGCATCCGCCCCCGCGGCCACCAGCCCTCCCACGACCGTGCCCCCCGCCGAGGCGCCGGTGCGGCGCAGCCTCCCCGGCAACGTCGTGCGCGGCGCCCTCATCGGCGTGGTCGAGACCGTCCCCGGCGTCAGCGGCGGCACGGTGGCCCTGGTGGTGGGCATCTACGACGAGCTCATCAACTCCGCCGGCCACGTCGTCTCCGCCGCCAAGCGGCTCCTCCTCGGCCCCGACCGGGCGGCCGGCTTCCGGGAGCACCTGGCGGCCGTCCAGTGGCGGATCGTGATCCCGGTGGTGATCGGGATGGTCGCGGCCCTGCTGACCGTGGCCGGGCCGATGAGCCACCTCGTCGAGGACCACCCCGTCGTCATGCGGGCGCTGTTCTTCGGGATGGTGCTCGCGTCGATCGGCGTGCCGCTGCGGCTCGCGGGCGGGGCGCTGCGCGCCCGCGAGGGCGCGGTCGTGGCCGTGGCGGCCGTGCTCGCCTTCGTCCTGGTGTCGATCCCGCCGACGACGGTCGCCCCGGCGCCCGTGCTGATCGTGCTCGCGGCGATGGTGGCCGTCTCCGCGCTGCTGCTGCCCGGGCTCTCCGGGTCCTTCCTGCTGCTCACCATCGGTCTCTACCAGCCCACGCTGCGCGCCGTCGACGACCTCGACATCGGCTACCTCTCGCTCTTCTTCCTCGGTGCGGCCCTGGGCATGGTGGTCATCGTCAAGGGCCTGCAGTGGTTGCTGAACCACCACCACCGCGTCACGATGCTGGCGCTGACCGGGCTGATGCTCGGTGCGCTGCGCACTCTGTGGCCGTGGCAGCTCGAGGACCGCACCCTGCTCGCCCCCGAGGGGGACTGGTGGGTCCAGCTGCTGGCGGCCGCGGCCGGCGCCGCCGTCGTGCTGCTCCTCCTGGTGGTCGACGCCCGGGTCCGGGCCCGCACCGGCCACGGCATCCAGGAGGAGGTCCGCGGAATCGAGGGCCCCGAGGACGAGCGCCCCTGACCCCGTGCCCCGGCCCCCGGATCCCTGAGGGCGCGGGGCGGGGCGCCGGCCCGCACGGTCAGTCCGCCGGGGGCGCGGGCTCCCGCAGATGGCGGTCGAAGAAGGCGACGATCCGGCGGCGCGCGTCCTGCGTGGCGGGCTCGTCGTAGGCGGTGCCCGAGAACCTGCCGAGCACCCGCAGCAGGCGGGGGAGGTCGGCGGGGTCGTGGTCGTTCATGAAGCCGTGACCCACGCCGGGGTAGACCTTGATGTCGTGCTCGACGCCCTTCTCGGTGAGGATCCGCTCCAGCCGCTCCGCAGCCTTCGCGCCCATGGGCGTGGTGTCCGCGCCGCCGTAGCTGCCCACCACGGGGCAGGCGGCGCCCAGCCACTCGGCGGCGTCCTCGGGGCACCCGCCGTAGTTGGTGCTCGACGCCGCGAAGCCGGGGTCCGCCGCCAGCGCCAGCGCGTAGCCGCCGCCCATGCAGAAGCCGATCACGCCCATCCGCCCCGTGCAGTCGCTGCGGCCGGCCAGCCAGGAGCGGGCGGCCTCGACGTCGTCGAACGTGCGGCCGCGGCGCGCGCCGATGTCCCGGAAGATCGTCCGCAGGCAGCGCAGCCGGCCGCCCCACCAGAACAGGTCCGGCGCGGCGGCCAGGAAGCCCTCACCCGCGAGCCAGTCCGCCTGCCGGCGCAGGTCCTCGCTCATGCCCGTGAAGTCGTGCACCAGCACGACCCCCGGCCACGGCGGCGGAGCGTCGGGCGCCGCCACGTAGAGGGGCATCTGTCCGTGCGGGGTGGGGATCAGCGTCGTCGTCATGGCTTCTTCTCCCGGGCGGCGGTGGTTCCCGAGTCTGGCACCCGCAGGCTCCCGCCGCCAGGGGTCGTCTTCTGCAGGTCCACTGTCCCGAGGGGTCGCCTCCTGTCGCTATAAGGCACATATTCCGCCGGAACGCGACCCCTCGCGGCAGGGGTGGGCGGAACGCGAACCCTCGCGGCAGGCGGGGCGCAGACACGGAAGGGCCCCGGCGTCGGGATCGACTCCGGGGCCCTCCGTGGGACGGCGCTGCTCTCAGCGGCCGTCGGTGAAATTCTTGGCCGCGTCCTTGACCTTCTCACCGGCCTGCTTGGCGTCGGCAGATGCCTTGTCCGCAGTGCCCTCGGCCTGCAGATCACGGTTGTCCGTGGCGTCTCCGAGCTTCTCCTTGGCGGTGCCGGAGGCCTTCTGCGCGGCGTTCTCCATCTTGTCTCCGAGTCCCATGGGCTCTCCCTTCGGTCGGTGAACAGGTGATACCAGAGTAGACCCGTCAGCTTGCTGAGGGAACAGGCCCAAGCCCCCGGCAGCACACTTCACCCCACAGCGAACAGAGGCCGTTCGGGGGACGGGCGGGACGGTCAGCGCTCGGGGACGTCGAGGCCGGCGCCGGCGACCCGGTCGCGAAGCCACCCGGGGATCCTCCGGTCCATCCGCCGGTACCGGTGCAGGTGGCGCCGGTACTCCTCCGGGGCGACGGGGTGGGGCGCGTGCGCCGGGAGGAGGGGCTCGTCGTCGTAGTTGAGGATCAGCTCCACGCCCGGCCGGGACCAGCGCCGCTCGGCCACGGTGACGATGAGCGTGGCCGAGAGCCACGTCCCGTCCACGAGGTCGGCGTAGTCCTCCTGGAGCGCGCGGGCCATCCGGCGCGGGGCGCTGCGCAGGCCGGCGGCGTCCACGGGGTGGAGGACGGTGGCGCCTCCGCGCACCTCGCGGACCTGGAGACGGACGTCGCGGCCCACGCTGAGGACGTCGAGCACGAGCGCGTCCCAGCCCGGGTCGGCGCCGTGGGCGCGGGTCAGCCAGCGGGTGAGCCGGTCGATGGTCTTCCGCTGCCGGTCGTTCCGCAGTCTGTCGTTGCCCACGGCGCACACGCTAGCAAGACCTCAGTCCGCCGTGATGACCACCTTCACCGCCCGGTGCTGCGCGGCGTTGCCGAACAGCTCGTAGGCCTCCTCCATCTGGGACATGGTGAACCGGTGCGTGGCCATCGCCCGGGCGTCGAGCCGGCCCGAGCGCACCATGTTGAGCAGGCTGCCCACGGTCCGGCAGTCCACGAGGCCCATGTTGATCCGGACGTTGGAGATCCACAGCTCGTTCAGGGGCAGCTCGACCGGCTTGCCGTGGACGCCGGCGTTCGCCACGGTCCCGTAGGGCCGCACGACGTCCAGGCACATGGTGAAGGTCTGCGGGACGCCGACGGCCTCGATCGCCACGTCCACGCCGAGTCCGTCGGGGGACAGGGCCTTGATCTTCGCGACGGCGTCGGGATCGCCGGCGTTGACCTTGTCCGTGGCGCCGAGCTCCAGCGCCTTGTCCATCCTGTTCTCGTCGAGGTCCACGGTGATCACCCGCCCGGCGCCGCAGAGGTTGGCGGTCATGACGGCGCCCAGGCCGACCGGCCCCGCGCCCACGATGGCGACCGTGTCGCCGGGCTTCGTGTTGCCGTTGAGGATGCCGATCTCGAAGCCGGTGGGCAGGGCGTCGGTGAGGAACAGGACGTCCTCGTCGTCGAGGCCCTCGGGGACCTTGTGCACGGAGGTCTCCGCGAACGGGACGCGCACGTACTCGGCCTGCGTGCCGTCGATCAGGTGGCCGAAGACCCAGCCCACCCCGCCGAGCGTCTGGCAGTGGGACGGCTGGTTGTTCTTGCAGTATGAGCACTTCCCACAGTTGGTGATGGCGGGGATGATGATCCGGTCCCCGGGCTTCAGCCCGGTCACGGCGTCGCCGACCTCGGTGACCGTGCCGATCGCCTCGTGGCCCAGGATCCGGCCGTCCGTGACGGCCGGGACGTCGCCCTTGAGGATGTGCAGGTCGGTGCCGCAGATGGTGGTCGTGTCGACCTTCGCGATGACGTCGGTGGGATCCCGCAGGACCGGGTCGGGGACCTCCTCCCAGGCCTTGTTGCCGGGTCCGTGATAGACGAGCGCCTTCATGGGGAACCTCCTCGGTCGGCGGACCGGCGGGCTGCCCGTCCGCTCGTCCTCATCCTAGGCAGGAGGCTCCCGGCGGGGACGGGATCACTGGTATGAGACGAACCAGGGCTTCGGCTCGATCGCGAACGTCTGCTCGGGGGTGAAGGTGGGCGTGTCCTCGTCGTAGAAGTTCTTCCACGCCATCCGGATCCCCGGCGGCAGGCCCTGCTGGAGGCGCGCCCAGGTGCCCATCTTCAGCTCCGGGGTGCCGTGGCCGTCGGCGTGCAGCACGAGCGCCAGCTCGGGGTGGGAGGTGTCCACCAGGTGCCGGTCGGTGATCATCGACTCCGCGAACTGGTGCAGGATCAGCACCTTCTGCGGCAGCCCGTTCTCGCGGGTCAGCTCCGCGAGCCACTCCGTGGTCGCGTTGATCTCCGCGGCGTCCACCGAGCCGATCTGCACCATGTGCACCTGGTCCGAGCCCAGCCGCCACTCCGGGTCCAGGGCGAGGCCCACGTTCGGCAGCTTCAGCAGCTCCTCGTACTGCTGCGCCTGGCTGGTGAAGTCCTGCCGGCCCGGCTGGAGGTCGAGGACCACGTAGACGTCGTGCTCGGCGGCGGTCTCCACGAACGGGCGCAGCTCCTCGACGGTCAGCTCGTCCGAGTAGTCACCGTCCGGACCGGGCTCCGCGGACGCCGTGGTCGTGATGATCTCGAACGCCGGGATCACCGGCTCCGCGCTGTGGGGCGCGTACTGCGCCGCGAGCGCCTCGGCGCGGGCGACCGACTCTTCCGGGCCCTGCTCGCCGAGCACGCCCAGCGCCGGCATGCCGGGGCGGCCGTACAGGGCCACCATCCGCCGCCCGGGGAACACCTGGGTGCCCCCGCCGATCAGCTCCGGGGGCCTCTCCGGGGTGGGGGTGGGGGACGGCGTCGGGGACGGGGGGACGGGCGACGACGACGCGGCGGTCCCGCTGCCGGGGGACGTCGCCGCGGCGCCGGAGCCGTCCTCCGGGCCGCACCCGGTGAGGAGCAGCGCGGCGCCGAGGGCGGCCGCGAGCAGGGGGGTCAGGGCGGAGCGGGTCATGGCGTGTCCTCGTCGTCGGGTCCGGCCGGCTCGCCGAGCTCCTCGAGCAGGCGCAGCCCGCGCCGCGCCCACTCGATCTCCTGCTCGGCACGGGCCACCTGGCCCTCGTAGGCGTAGATCTTGAAGCGGGTGATCCGCTCCCACTGGTCCTCGGGGTAGGCCGCCAGGCGGCGGGCCAGGGTGGGGTTGGTGTGGTCCTCGATGCCGCGGATCTGCTCGAGGGCCTGGCGCCGCTGCTCCTCGTAGTGGGCGACGTGGGCCCGCAGCTGCGCGGCCGCCGCCCCCGGGCCGGCCCACTCGAAGTAGGCGGCCTTGAGGTGGGCGGGGTCCCGCTCCCGGACGTAGGCCAGGGGCCGGTCCTGCCACTCGCGCAGGGCCTGCGCCCCCTCGGGGGTGATCGTGTACTCCGTCTTGGTCGCCCCGCGGGAGCCCCACGGCACGGGCCGGCTCGAGAGCAGGCCCTCCGCGTGCAGCTTCCGCAGCTCCGGGTAGATCTGGGAGTCCGGGGCGTGCCACACGTGGCCCACGGAGGTGCTGAACTGCTTCACCACGTCGTAGCCGGTGAGCGGGCCCGAGGACAGCAGTGCCAGCAGGGCCGAGCGCAGGCTCACGGGACGCTCCTTTCAGGTCGGCGGTGCGTCGCCTCCGAGCCTAGCGGGGCGGGGAGGGAAAAAAGTGTTGCGACTCACTATCAACATAGGTATTGTGTGTTCCACGCCACTCACTATCTCCATAGTCAGTGGGTCCTGCTCATCCGCACCGCCCAGCAGAGGACCGCACCATGACCGTCTCCGCGACGAGGACCACCACGACCGCGAAGCTCCTGTCCCACCCCCTCAACGCCTGGTACGTCGCCGGGTGGGACCACGAGATCACCGCCAAGGGCATCGTCTCCCGCACGGTGGCGGACCGCCCGCTGGCCCTGTACCGCACCGAGGACGGGCGCGCCGTGGCGCTGGCCGACGCCTGCTGGCACCGGTTGGCGCCGCTGTCCCAGGGCAAGCTGGTGGGCCGCGACGAGATCCAGTGCCCGTACCACGGCCTGCGCTACAACTCCGCCGGGCGGTGCACCTCCATGCCCGCGCAGGAGACGCTGAACCCCTCGGCCACGGTGCCGTCCTTCCCCGTGGTCGAGCGCTACCGCTACGTGTGGGTCTGGCTCGGCGACCCCACGCTGGCCGACCCCGCCCTGGTGCCGGACATGCACCAGCTGGACAGCCCCGAGTGGGCCGGCGACGGCGAGACCATCCACGCGCCCTGCAACTACCAGCTCGTGCTCGACAACCTCATGGACCTCACCCACGAGGAGTTCGTGCACTCCTCCTCGATCGGCCAGGAAGAGCTGTCCGAGGCCGAGTTCGAGGTCACCCACGACGAGCACTCCGTGACCGTGAGCCGGTGGATGCGCGACATCGAGGCCCCGCCGTTCTGGCGGAAGAACATGCGGGACAGGTTCCCCGGCTTCGAGGGCAGGGTGGACCGCTGGCAGATCATCCACTACTACTTCCCCTCCACCATCTGCATCGACGTGGGGGTCGCCGAGGCCGGGACCGGGGCGCCCGAGGGCGACCGCTCCCGCGGCGTCAACGGCTACGTCATGAACACGATCACCCCGGAGACGGAGCGGTCCTGCCACTACTTCTGGGCGTTCATGCGCAACTACCGGCTCGACAGCCAGCTCATCACCACGCAGCTGCGCAACGGCGTGCACGGGGTGTTCGGGGAGGACGAGGAGATGCTGCAGGCCCAGCAGAGGGCCATCGACGCCAACCCGGACTACGAGTTCTACAACCTCAACATCGACATGGGCGGGATGTGGGTGCGCCGCCTCCTCGAGCGGGCGCTGGAGGCCGAGGGCCGCCTCGCCGCCGCCCCGGCCGGCCCCGCCGGCGCCGGAGGAGGGACCGAGCGTGGCTGATTCCCATCACGAGGTCTGGCAGAACGCCGTGGTGCACGCCGTCGAGGACGTCGCCGCCGGCATCCGCCGGATCGTCCTGCGGCCCGAGCTGCCGCACCCGGCCCGGCCCGGCGAGCACGTCGACGTCCACGTGACGATCGACGGGACCGTGCAGGTGCGCTCCTACTCCGTGGTCGACGCCGCCGACGACGGCACCGAGCTGGCCATCAGCGTCTTCCGGTCCCCGAACTCCCGCGGCGGCTCCGTGTTCATGCACGGTCTCGAGCCCGGGCAGGTCCTGGAGATCACCCAGCCGCTGCAGAACTTCCCGCTGCGCGTGGGCGCGCCCGCCTACGTCCTGCTGGCCGGCGGCATCGGCATCACGGCGATCGCCGGGATGGCCGCTCTGCTGCGCCGGCTGGGGGCGGACTACCGCCTGGTCTACGTGGCGCGCTCGCGGGCCGCGATGGCCTACCTCGACGATCTCGCCGCCCTGCACGGCGACCGCCTCGAGGCCCACGTCGACGACGAGGGCACGTCGCTGGACGTGCCCGCCCTGGTGGCCGGGGTCCGTGAGGACGCCGAGCTGTACATGTGCGGGCCGATCCGGCTCATGGACGCGGTGCGCCGCGCCTGGGCGGACCGCGGGCTCGACCGCACGAGCCTGCGCTACGAGACGTTCGGCAACAGCGGGTGGTTCGAGGCCGAGCCGTTCACCGTCCGCATCCCGCGGCTGGGCGTCGAGGCCGTCGTCGACTCCGACGAGTCCATGCTCGAGGCCCTGGAGCGCCAGGGCGTCGACATCATGTCCGACTGCCGCAAGGGCGAGTGCGGCCTGTGCCAGGTCACGGTCCTCGCCCTCGACGGCCGGATCGACCACCGCGACGTGTTCTACTCGGACCGGCAGAAATCGGCCGGCGCGAAGATGTGCTGCTGCGTCTCCCGCGCGGTCTCCGCCGAGGCCGGGGCCGCCCCGGACGCCGGACCCGCCGTCCTCACCATCGACGTCCCCTGAGAGGTTCTCCATGGACATCCGACACCAGATCGACGCATCGAAGATGTCGTCCTACCAGTGGCTCATCATCGGGGTGGCCACCTTCCTCAACGCCCTCGACGGCTACGACGTCCTGGCCATGGCCTTCACGGCCACGTCCGTGACGCAGGAGTTCGGCCTCTCCGGCGCCCAGCTCGGCTGGCTGCTCAGCGCCGGCCTGATCGGCATGGCCGTCGGCTCCCTCGTCCTCGGCCCCTTCGCGGACCGGTACGGGCGGCGGAACATCCTCGTCCTGGCGCTCGCCGTCAACGCCCTCGGGCTGTTCCTCTCCACGACGGCGGGATCCGCGTTCGAGCTGGGGCTGTGGCGGGTCGTGACCGGCCTCGGCGTCGGCGGCATCCTCGCCTCCGCCACGGTGCTCACCAGCGAGTACGCCAACGCCCGGCGCCGCGGCATGGCCGTCAGCATCTTCACCGCCGGCTACGGCGTCGGCGCGACGCTCGGCGGCATGGGCGCGACCCAGCTCATCCCCGCCTTCGGCTGGCGCTCCGTGTTCCTGACCGGCGGCCTCCTCACCCTCGTGGCGATCGCCCTGGTGCTCGCCGTGCTGCCCGAGTCCGTCGACTACCTCCGCACCCGGCGGCCGGAGAACGCCGTCGCGAAGCTCAACCGCATCGCCCGGCGCATCGGCCTCGACGGGGACGTCGAGCTGGGCCCCGCCCCGGTCTCCACCGGCAAGGAGCAGAGCAGCGTGGGCCAGCTGCTGAACAGCCGCTACCGCACCGCCAGCATCCTGCTGTGGATCTCCTTCTTCGTCATCATGTTCGGCTTCTACTTCGCCAACTCCTGGACGCCCCGCCTCCTCGTGGAGTCCGGGATGACCGAGCAGCAGGGCATCATCGGCGGGCTCATGCTCACCATGGGCGGCACCTTCGGCTCGCTGCTCTACGGCGTGCTGACCACCAGGTGGGACGCGCGGCTGACGCTCATCGTCTTCACGCTGCTCTCGGCCGTCACCCTCGTCCTGTTCATCACGACCACCTCGATCCCCGCGCTGGCGTTCTCCAGCGGCGTGGTCGTGGGCATGCTCATCAACGGCTGCATCGCCGGGCTCTACACGGTCGCCCCGATGACCTACGAACCGGGCATCCGGACCACCGGCGTGGGCTGGGGGATCGGCGTCGGGCGGGCCGGGGCGATCCTGGCCCCGATCGTGGTGGGCGCCCTGCTCGACAGCGGCTGGAGCCCCACGCAGCTGTACATCGGCGTGGCCGTGGTCGTGGCCCTCGCGGCCCTGGCCCTGCTCCGGCTGCGGCCCTACGAGGAGCCCGCGGTGCGCGACGGCGCTCCGCGGCGGACCGAGCCCTCCGCGAGCAGCTGACCCCGGGCGCCAGCAGCCGACCCCATGCCGGCGGGCGGGTCGCCACCCACTGGGGTGGTGACCCGCCCGCCGGCTCGGCTCACCACCCCCGGGTGCCGGGTGCGCCCTTGAACGGGCCGACCACCCGCGAGGTGATCCAGCCGCCGTAGAACCCGCCCTCCTGCGGCAGCACCGTCTCGCCGTCGACCACGCACCGGTCCACGAGCCCCGGCATCAGGGCCACCCGGTCCCGCAGGGACTCGTAGCCGGCGCGCGGGGCGGGATAGGCCCACGCCGCCCGGGGCGCCGTCCGGCGGCCGCCGCGCACGTCGAACCACGCCGCCTCGCCCTTCCACTCGCACCACGTGCTCCCGTCGGCCGGGACGAGGGAGCCCTCGGCGAACGCCTCCCGGGGCAGGTAGTAGGTGGGCGGGTGGCTGGTCTCCAGCACGCGCACAGCGCAGGAGGTGTCGGCGATCCGCACCCCGCCCAGCCACACCTCCACCCGCTCGGGGCTGGGCTCCACCCGGGGTGGCCGGGGGTAGTCCCACGCGGACTCCTGGCCGGGGCCGGGGACAACGGGACGGGGCATGCTGCCTCCAGGGCTCGACGGGTGCTCTGCACCAGCATGAGCCCGCCGGTCGCGGGGCACAACGGGTCCCCGGTCCGGGTGGCGTGCCAGGGGGCCGGGACAGGGGGCCGGGACAGCGGGCCGGCGCGGCGGGCCAGTACAGTGGTGACCCCGCCCACCCGCCCCCAGGAGGACCCGCCAGTGATCACGGTCGCCCAGGTGCTGGGACTCCACGGCCTGGGCCTGCGGCCGCTCGTCACCGGGGACACGTCGCTGCCGGTCAGCTGGGTCGCCACGAGTGAGCTGACCGACCCCACGCCCTACCTCAACGGCGGGGAGATCATCCTCTTCACCGGCCTCACGAGCCCCACCGCCCGCCCCGCCTGGGAGGACTACGTCCGCCGGCTCGCCGACCGGGGGGTCGTGGCCCTCGGCACGGGCGTCGGCGGGCGCCTCACGTGGGACCGCGTCCCGGAGGAGCTGACCGCGGCCGCCCGCGGCGCCGGCCTGACCCTCTTCGAGGTCCCGGAGCGCACGCCCTTCCTGCGCATCATCCAGGAGGTGGCGGGCCTGCGGGCGGCCGAGGAGCGCACCGCCCTCGAGACCACCCTGGCCCACCAGCGCGCCCTCACCCGGGCGGCCACGGCCGTCGACGGCTCGGTCCAGGTCCTCCGGGCCCTCGCCGCGCTGCTGCCCGGCGCCTGGGCGGCTGTGTGCACCGCCGACGCCGAGATCCGGGAGCGCTCCGCGCCGGGGACCCCCGCGCTGCCGTCGGACCTGAGCCTCGAGCAGCTCGTGGGGCGCCTGCGCGGCGCCGGGCTGCGCGGCTCGCTGAGCGAGTCGGGGCCGCGCGGCGGCGTCGTCGTCCATCCCCTGGGCGTCCACGGCGACCCGGACGGCTACCTCGTCGTGGTCCTGCCCGGGCCCGTGGAGCGGGCGCAGGCGGCGACGATCACCACCGCCGTGGCGCTGCTGTCCCTGCACGCCGAGCGCACCGCGGAGCAGCGCCTGTCCCGGCGCCGGATCCGGGCCGGGGCCCTCGCGCTCCTGCTGGGCGGCGACGTCCGCGCCGGCGACGCCCTCCTCGCGGTCGCGGGGGACGACGCCTGGGGCGGCACCGTCCGGCGGGTCCGCGCCGTCCGCCTCCGCGGGGGCCCCGAGCGCACGCGGGAGGCCCTCCGGCGGCTCGAGGCCCACGCGGAGCGCACCGGCCACCGGGTCCTCGCGGGCACCCCGGCGCCCGGGGGCTCCGGGAGCTCCGGGGAGGAGGACACCCCGGTCCTCGTGGAGGACGCGCCCGCCGTCCTGGCGGCACTGCGCCGGATCGTGGAGCTCGCGGACCTGCGCGCGGGCATCGGGGGCAGCGCGGCGCTCGACGACGCCGCCACCAGCCACGGCCAGGCCCTCGACACGCTCGAGCGCACGGCGGCCCGCCAGCGGATCGGCACGTGGGACGACGTCGTGGCCGGCGGCGTCGCCGGGCTGCTGCCCCCGGAGCCGGCCCGCGCCTGGGCCCGGGAGCTGCTGGAGCCGCTGACCTCGCAGGGGCCCGCGGGGGAGCGGCTGCTGGCGACCCTGCGCGTCTTCCTCACCCACAACGGCAACCGCCGCCAGACGGCGGAGGACCTCGGCGTCCACCGCAACACCCTCCTGCACCAGCTGCAGCTGGTCGAGAAGGCTCTCCGCCGGTCCCTGGACGACCCCCAGCTGCGCGCCGACCTCTGGATCGCCCTCCACCTGCCGGGAGATCAGCAGGCGCCGTCGTAGCCCGCGGCACCCCGCGGTGTGCCGCCTGTCACTGTCATTTCTGCACATTCTCAGCAGATATTCTGGGCATCTTTTCTGCCCGTGCCTGCCTAGGGTCGGAGCAACAGGCCGCGGAACGCCGCGGATCCCCGTTCCCCTCCGAAAGGCAGGCAGTCATGGCCCCCACCCTCAGCACTCCCACCGCCCTCCCGGCCCTCGAAGCCCGGCTGCCGCAGCGCCGGGAGCTGGTGACGGAGGTCCCCGGCCCCCGCTCCCGCGAGCTGCAGGAGCGCCGCGCCGCGGTGGTGCCCCGCGGCGCGGTCTCGAGCATGCCGGTCTACGCGGAGGACGCCGACGGCGGCGTCATCCGCGACGTGGACGGGAACTCCTTCGTGGACCTCGGCTCCGGCATCGCCGTGACGAGCGTCGGCGCCTCCGCGCCCGCGGTGGTGGCGGCCGTGCGCGAGCAGGTCGAGCACTTCACGCACACCTGCTTCATGGTCACCCCCTACGAGGGCTACGTCCGGGTGGCCGAGGAGCTCGCCCGCCTCACCCCCGGCGACCACGCCAAGCGCACCGTCCTGTTCAACTCCGGCGCCGAGGCCGTGGAGAACGCCGTCAAGATCGCCCGCCTGGCCACCGGCCGCCAGGCCGTGGTCGTCTTCGACCACGCCTACCACGGGCGCACCAACCTCACCATGGGCCTGACCGCCAAGACCATGCCCTACAAGACGAACTTCGGGCCCTTCGCCCCGGAGATCTACCGGATGCCCATGAGCTACCCGTACCGCGAGGAGAACCCGGCGCTGACCGGTCCCGAGGCCGCCCGGCGGGCCATCTCGCAGATCGAGAAGCAGATCGGGGCGGGCTCCACCGCGGCGATCCTGATCGAGCCGATCCAGGGCGAGGGCGGCTTCATCGTCCCCGCGGAGGGCTTCCTGCCCACCCTCGCCGACTGGGCGCGCGAGAACGGCGTGGTGTTCATCGCCGACGAGGTGCAGTCCGGCTTCTGCCGCACCGGCGCCTGGTTCGCCTCCGAGCACGAGGGCGTGGTCCCCGACCTGATCACCATGGCCAAGGGCATCGCCGGCGGCATGCCCCTGTCCGCCGTCACCGGCCGCGCGGAGCTGCTCGACGCCGTGCACCCCGGCGGCCTCGGCGGCACCTACGGCGGCAACCCGGTCGCCTGCGCCGCCGCCCTGGCGACCCTCGACACCATGCGCGAGCTCGACCTCGCCGGCCGCGCCCGCGCCATCGAGGCCCTGGTGGTGCCGCGGCTCCGGGCGCTGGCGGAGGAGCTGGGCGGCGCGCAGGGCCCGATCGGGGACGTCCGCGGCCGCGGCGCCATGCTCGCCGTCGAACTCGTGAAGCCCGGCACCCAGGAGCCGGACCCCGAGACCACCAAGGCCGTGGCCGCCGCCTGCCTCGCCGAGGGCGTGCTGATCCTCACCTGCGGCACCCACGGCAACGTCATCCGCCTCCTGCCGCCCCTCGTCATCGACGAGCAGCTGCTGGGCGACGGCCTCGACGTGCTCGAGACGGCCATCCGCGCCGCCGTCTGACCCTCCACCCACCACCCGCACCTCAACGGAGGACCACCCGTGAGCACCCACCTTCTGTCCCCGTCCGGCACCGCGCCGACGGACACCGCGCCGACCGGCACCGCCCCGGCCGGCACCGACGGCCCGCTGGCCGACGCCCAGTCCCAGCTGGCCTCCGCCGTGGCCACGCTGGGCTACGAGTCCGGCCTGCACCGGCTGCTGGCCGCTCCGCGCCGGGAGATGACGGTGAGCGTCCCGCTGCGCCGCGACGACGGCAGCGTCGAGATCCTCACCGGCCACCGGGTCCAGCACAACTTCTCCCGCGGCCCGGCCAAGGGCGGACTGCGGTTCGCGCCCAACGTGGACCTCGACGAGGTCCGCGCCCTGGCGATGTGGATGACCTGGAAGTGCGCCCTGCTCGACGTCCCCTACGGCGGGGCCAAGGGCGGGGTGCGGATCGACCCGCGCCACTACTCCCAGGGCGAGCTCGAGCGCGTCACCCGGCGCTACACCTCCGAGATCCTGCCGATCATCGGCCCGGAGAAGGACGTCCCGGCACCGGACATCGGGACCGACGAGCGGACCATGGCCTGGATGATGGACACCTACTCCGTCTCCTCCGGCTACACCGTGCCCGGTGTGGTCACCGGCAAGCCCGTGAGCCTGGGCGGCTCGCTGGGCCGGTCCTCGGCCACCTCGGCCGGGGTCGTGCACATCGCCCTGGCCGCCCTGGGACACCTGGGGCTGGCGCCCTCGGCGACGACGGCGGCGGTGCAGGGCTTCGGCAAGGTCGGCGCCGGGGCCGCGCAGTACCTGGCCGAGGCCGGGGTGCGCGTCGTGGCGATCTCCGACCAGTACGGGGCGCTCCACCACGAGGGCGGCATCAACGTCCCCGCCCTGCAGCAGCACGTCGAGGCCACCGGCTCCGTGGTCGGCTTCGCCGGCGCCGAGCCGCTGGCGGCGGCGGAGCTGCTGGAGCTGGACGTGGACCTGCTGGTGCCCGCCGCCGTGGAGGGCGTGCTGCACGCCGGCAACGCCCCCCGGGTGCGGGCCCGGATCGTCGTGGAGGGCGCCAACGGCCCCACCACGGCCGTCGCCGACGAGATCCTCACGGCCAACGACGTGCTCGTGGTGCCCGACATCCTGGCCAACGCCGGCGGGGTGATCGTCTCCTACTTCGAGTGGGTGCAGTCCAACCAGGCCTACTGGTGGTCCCGGCAGGAGGTCGACGACCGCCTGGAGGCCCGGATGCTCCAGGCCTGGGAGGGCGTGCTGGCCACGGCGGCCGCCCGGGGGCTCACCCTGCGCGAGGCCGCCACCGTCACGGCGGTCGAGCGCGTGGCCGACGCCCACCTCACCCGCGGTCTCTACCCCTGAGCACCCCCGCAGCACACCGGCACTGCGTCGTGCCGGTGTGCTGCCGCCCGGCCCTTCTCTGCACACCTCTTCTCTGCACAACGAGGGAGAACACACCATGAAAACCGCTGTCGCTCCGACCGCGCCTGCTCCCAGGTCCGCGCCTGGGTCCTCGCCGGCCATGACCCCGCACCACGGCTCCGACCTGCGGGGACAGCTCGCACCGGGAGCCGATGTCTGCTCGGACGGGCTCTCCTCCATGGACTGCCCGTTCTGCTGGGGTCCCGAGAGCGACTGACCACGGGCGGGCCCGGTGCGGTCGCCGGGCCGGGCGGCCGCACCCCTGCTGCACATCCCCTGTGGCACACCCCATCCAACACATCCCTGTGACGCACGCCGGGGCACCGGTGCCCTGCGTCGAGTACGAGAGGCTTCATCGATGAGCATCACGGACAAGGCCCCTGCGGCCCCCCGCACCACGAGAAGGATCGACCAGGACAGGATCGAGGAGGTCCTGGGCAGGACCCCGAAGGGCCTGCTGATCAACGGCCAATGGCGCGA
>NZ_BMEQ01000035.1 GCF_014636775.1 Kocuria dechangensis | reverse complement strand
TGGCCGCCTCACGTTCGGAACGCCACGCCCTCAGGGCCGGGTGTACACCACGCTAGGGGACGCCACTTCCTCGTCCTCCCGCCCAGTCGCTTGTCGAGGCCCTGTCGATAACCGCGCCAGCACGTCCTTACCCAGCGATCAACGTCGCAATTCTCAATCAGCGGTCGAGTCATCGGCGGGCAGCGGGCGGCCATTCCCAATGAGCCGTCCACGCGGCAGGGAGACCTCAGCCATACCCGCCGCCCGAGGGTGATCGAGACACTACGACAGCCCCGAAATCACCCACCACAACAACGTAAGGAAGGGGACCTCATCATCGGTTCAACGGGATCGAAATCCGCGATCGGGACCCTCGTCGAACGCACTACGGGATACGTGATGTTGTTGCATCTGCCTGGGGACCACACCGCCCGCACCGTTGCCGACGCCATGATCACCGCGATGAATACCCTCCCGGAGCAGCTGCTCCGTTCGACGACCTGGGATCAAGGAGCGGAGATGTCCCGGCATCAGGAGATCACGATGGCGACCGGTATGCCCATCTACTTCTGCGATCCGCATTCGCCCTGGCAGCGCGGCAGCAACGAAAACACCAACGGGCTCCTCCGCGAGTACTTCCCGAAAAGCACCGATCTGTCCTTCCACGGGCCCGGAATCCTCGAAAACGTGGCGGCTGAACTCAACCGCCGGCCACGCAAACGTCACGCCTACCGAACGCCCGCAGAAGTCCTCGCCGAGCTAGTCTCGAACCCAGTCAACTAAATCTGGTGTTGCAAACACCACTGGAATTCGCCGGTTATAAGACGCTTTGGTTATGAGACAGGACCATTGCGGCCACTGGGAGCTCTGCCGCCTCCCGGCACGTCATTCGCGGGCTGGTTCGGAGGAGGTGGCTGCCCCGGTCTTGGCAGGTAGGATGCAAGGCGGCTCCGGGGGCGTCACAGGTCACATTGGCGCGTGCGGGTGTGCCGGTGGGGCGGGAAAATGGACATTTGGAGCTGGGTGCTGCGGGGCGCGTCCGGCGCGGGAGGTGGGGTCGTCTTATGGGGGAGGTGTTCCGGCAGGAGCTGACGATCGCGGACCCGGAGGTGCTGGCCGGTCTGGGAGAGCGGACCGGGATGCGGTTCGGGTACAGCTCCACGGACCCGGAGTTCTCCTATCGGCTGTCGAGGGCCGGGGACGACCGGGGCGCGGTGTCGGCGGTACATGTGGGCGGGACGATGTCGCTGTGGGGCGACACCGAGACCTTCACGGTGGCCCAGGTGCACGGGGTGCGCTACGACTGGCAGATCGGCCGGCAGACCGGTAGTGCCGCTGCGGGGTCGCCGGTGCTGTTCCGCCCGGAGCATCCGTCCCTGACGGTGATCCAGGACGCGGACGTGACCCTGGCGCACCTGCCGGTGGAGCTGGTGCAGGAGGTTGCGGAGACCGTCTACGGCACTGCCACCCCGGTGGTGTTCGACTCCTGCACCCCGGCCGGGCCCCGGTGGGGGCGGTACTGGTCGGGTCTGGCCCGCTACGGGGCCGGGGTGGTGGCCTCGGGGGCCTTCGCCGAGCCGCTGGTGCGTGCTGAGCTCACCCGCTACCTCGCGGTGGGGCTGTTGGAGTGCTTCCCACTGGCCGGGGACCGGCAGGAGCGGTATTTGTCCATGGAGGCCCAGACCTGCCGCTACCGGGTGGCAGCACAGTTCTTCGACGACCACCCCGGGTCCCCGATCACGGTCGAGGACGCGGCACGGGCGGCCGGGACGACCACGGCCGCACTGGGGCGGGCGTTCCGCGCCAACCACCCGCTGGGGCTGAGCCCGGCCCAGTACCTGCGCCGGACCCGTCTGGAGGCCGCCCACCGCGAGCTGGAGGCCGCCGATCCCACGGCCGGGGACACCGTCACAGCGATCGCCGTCCGGTGGGGGTTCACCCACCGCGGCCGTTTCGCCCAGTACTACCGGCAGGTCTACGGGGTGAATCCCTGCCACACCCTCGACCACTGGGCACCGCGGTAGGGCCGAAGAGCAGGACCATGCCATGTGCTGGAACCGGTGGCCGGAAGACGGTCCTGGGCCGCGCATCGCCCCTCTGCCCGGGACCAGGGCCACACCGCAGGTCTCCCCCGCCATGGGGAGTGAGCGGGTGAGGCGGTGAAGCCTTCAGGCAGGCGACTCCACCGTGGTCCGGGCGCGGCTGAGGTGATCCCTGTCGGCCAGAAGTTCACCGGATCCAGACGGGTCCGCGACCAGCCCAGAAGCCATTCCTGCTCGTGGTGGTCATTGCTGCAGGCTGAGGATCCGTGGCCGATGAGGCTCTGTGCGGGGTGGTTACCGTTGTGGGTTGGGTGTGAAGGTGTGTCCCAGGGTGGTGGAGAGTTCGGCGAAGATCCGGGTGGCCGGTGAGAGGCACGGCAGGGTCTTGGGGTCATCGGCCAGCACCGGGGACTCGGGGCAGTCCCCGGAGGCGATGTCGCTGTTGACCTGCACCACGACGGTGGTGTCGGTGGTGGTGTCGTAGTAGACGGTGGTGTTGTAGCCGGGCAGCTCCCCGGTGTGCCCGACCCAGCCGTCGATGCACCCGAAGCCCAGCCCGTACCCGCTCTCGGGGGGCTGGAACGAGGTGAGGCGTTCCCGTTGCGCTTGCTCGCCCAGCAGTCCGTGTCCGGTGCCCAGCGCCTGGCCGTAGACCAGCAGGTCGTCCATGTCCGAGATCAGGTCCCCGGCGGTGTACCCCCAGGAGGGGTTCCAGTGGGTGGCGTTGTCCGGGGCGTGTGGGGTCGTGGTGTCACCTTGGAGGGTGAAGCCCTGCGCGTAGGGTTCGGGCAGCTCGGGGGAGTCCCCGGGCCAGAGGGTGTTCTCCAGCTCCAGCGGCTCGAAGATCTTCTCCTCCAGCACCTGCCCGACCGGGTCGCCGGTGACCTGTTCGATCACCAGGCCCAGCAGGATGTAGTTGGTGTTGGAGTAGTCGAAGCGTTCCCCGGGGGCGAACAGGGGGGATTCGGAGACGCCGGCGGCGACGAGTTCCTCCGGGGTGAAGACCGTCTCCGGGGCGGCGAAGAACCGGTCCGTGAACGCGGTGCTGCGGGTGTAGCTGGCCACACCGCTAGTCATGTCCGTCAGCTGGCGCAACGTGATCTGCTCCCCGTTGGGGATGCCCTCCACATAGTCCCCGATGGGATCCTCCAGGGAGAGTCTGCCTTCCTCGGCCAGCTGCAGCACCAGGGTGGCGGTGAAGGGTTTGGTGACCGACCCGATGCGGGTGTGCACACCGACCTCCATCGGCTCTCCCGTGGCCGGGTCGGCCACCCCATAGGCCGCCGTCCACCTTCCCTGCGGGGACACCACCCCGACCACCGCACCGGGGGCGGGCACCTGTTCGAAGGCTTCACGGGCGGTAGCGTCCAGCCTCGCCGTGAGCTCCTCCGGCAGGGGCTCGGTCATCTGGGAGGAGGGTTCCCGGGCGAGGACGTCGTCGACGTCGCCCACGCAGGCCTGAGAGCCCGTGGCCGACGCCGACGGTGCAGCCGAAGCGACCGGGGTGACCGCGTCTGCGGATAACGGGGTGGCGGTTGTCCCGCCGGTCCCGAAGAGCAGCGCCGCCGCCGTGGCGGCGACCAACGTGTGGCGTGTGGATCGTGTGGGCGATGACATCTTCGGTTCCCTCTCGATCGGCGCAGGGTGCCCTCCGGTGAGGTCCCTGCGCCCAGGAGACAGTGCTTCGGACTCGGTCGTCGTCGACGACGATGTCGATCCCTACGGCTCACTCCACTGCGAAGGCACCAGTCCTGCGGCACGCACGGACGCTGAGATCGATGAGATGACGGGCCGATCCAGGCCCCGGACCGCGCACCCGACCACGAGAAATCACGGGCTCCGGCGGTGCCCCCCAGCGTAGGTCGACCTCCCGGGCCGGGCATCCTGCACCCACCGGATTGTTATCCGACCGCCGAAGATGTCACCCCCGCGGACCCCGCACCGCAGGCCACGCCCCTGTGAGCATCGCGCATACGGGCCGGCCCGGTCCTTCCTCGGTCCAGCACGGGTGCATCGCCGGGCGTGACGGGGGCTTGTCGCTCGGGGCATCTGAGCTCCATGGTCGGTCCCCGGTCCGTTCGCAGCGCTTCGTATGGCTCCGCTGGTGGCCGATGGCGCCGTCGTTCGTGTGCTCTGAGGCCAGCCCACCGCCCGGTGCCCAGCGGCGGGCCCCCGGTGGCCAGACGCGGGGCAATGTGTGCCCGGCGAGTGAGGCGACCTGGCCGTCAGATCCGCCAGGGCGGGCGGGACACAGGTTTTCGGGATGCTTCCACCGGTGTTCGTGCCGCCACTAGCCTGAGAGACCACGACCGGCAGCCGGAGACGTCATGCCGCGGGGCCGGGGAACGGGGAGCACGAGGTGGGTGCACGCAACGGGGGGCCGGCCGGCGACCAGCAGCGCCTCGTGCCCCGGGGCGGCGGCACCTGGCGGGCCACCACGGTCCTGTGGGGACACCGGCTCGGTTTCCTGATCACCACCGTGCTGGCCGGCTGGGGCGTCTACCACCTCCTCCTCGAGGAGATCGACGACGACGGGCGCCTGCCCTGGCTGTTCCTGCCCCTCTGGGCGCTGTCGGCCTATGTGCTGCTGCCGCGGCTGAACCGTCTGCTCACCGGCATCTACGTCCCCAGCTATTTCATCGGTCGGGCCCGCACCGCCGACGGACTGCTGGGGGACCCGGTCAACCTGGCGGTGATCGGCACCCCGGCGCGGCTGTCCGCCGCGATGCTGGGGGCCGGCTGGACCGCCGCGGACCCGTTGACCCCGGCCACCGGTTGGCACATCGTGCGGGCCTCCCTGCTGGGCCGCAGCTACCCGGCCGCACCCGTCAGCGCCCTGTTCGCCTTCGGCCAGCGGCAGTCCCTGGCGTTCGAGCGGGAGGTGGCGGGCAGCCCGGCCCAGCGCCACCACGTCCGGTTCTGGACCTGCCCACCGGGGTGGAGGCTGCCCGGCGGGTACGCGGTCGACCTCATCGGGGCGGCGACCTTCGACCGGCGGGTAGGACTGTCCCTGTTCACGTTCCAGATCACGCACAAGATCGCCGCGGACACCGACCAGGAGCGGGACCTCGTGGTCTCCTCCTTGCGCTCCGCCGGTGCCACGGTGCACGTCCTGCGGCACTACTCCACCGGCTACCACGCGCGCAACGGGGGAGGGGACGCCATTGAGACGGACGGGCACCTGCCCATCGTCGACATCCGAGCATCCGGGGTGCGGGGAAGCGACCCCGACGGCCGATGAGCAGCCCCCCAGCCGGGACCGCCGGGGGTCCGACGCATCGGCTCGCCGGGCGGCGCCACGGTTCTCTTCCTCGAGTGCGGCGAGCCGCTGGGCGTCGTCGGTTGTGGTCCCGGGGTGATGGCCTTCGTCAGCCTCGGCCTATCTCACCCAGTTCCACAGTGTCCCCGGGGTCAACCCATCTGCTGGACCACCCGGGACAGCGCCCCGGCTCTTGGTCGCCGGATCACGCAGGGCTTCCTCCGCCATCCGTGTTGCACGCATACGCAACCCGTCCGGGTACCTCCTCGGTGCTGTCACGGCTCTCATCGTCCCGGGGAACGAAAGCCGCTACCAGACCCGTCACGAGACACTATCGGGACCTCCCCGTCACCCGGCAGTTCTCCGTGGAGGTGAGCCTGCTGTCCCAGATCGGGGTGGTGAAGGGGTACCCCGATAACACGTTCCGCCCTGACGAGAAGGTCACCCGGGAAGCCACCGCGGCGTTCCTCTACCGGTTGGCCGGCTCCTCGGCCTACACCGCCCCGCCCACCTCCCGGTTCAGCGACGTGAAGCCGGGGGCGCCGTTCTACAAGGAGATCTCCTGGATGGCCGAGCAGGGTTTCGCCACCGGCTGGCCCGACCGCTCCTTCCGCCCCTAGGCCCCGATCGCCCGGGATGCGATGGCGGCGATGCTGCACCGCTTCGAGCAGGTCTACACCGGGGCCAACCGCGGCAACGGGATCGTGCAGTGACCGCACCCGGGCACCCGGACCCGAGGAAGGGGATCGGATGAGGGCCAGGACGTGGCGGGCCGTCGGCGGGGCGCTGTTCGGCGCCGGTGCCGGCAGCATCTACGGCACACTCAGGGCGTTCACGGCGGGTCCGTACTGGCTGGGCGGGGCGTTCCTGATCATCACGGTGACCCTGCTGGTGCTGGGATGGCGGATGTTCAGACGGTCCCAGGCCGAGGAGGCGCTGGAGTCCGCCGCCCGCTACGACGCCGATGTGGCCCGGCACGATGCGGAGAGGATCCGTCAGGAGGCCCACCGTGCACAGCAGAAGGACCTTGACGCACCCGGTGCGGTTTCCTAGCGGTGGGGCCCTCCTCGGACGCAGGTCCTGCCTCCCCAGTCGGGAGCGGGCGGCCCGCGCGGCGTGCCACGGTACTTTCGCCCCAGGATTCCCTGTGCCCTGAGATCACCCAGCGGCCATGGCACAGTTGCCAGGACGGGTTGTGGGTCAGTGCCGGCGGGGTGATCGAGTGGGGTGGGGCAGAGAGCGGGGCGGGGCAGCTCTCCCGGCTGTCCCGCCCCGAATAGCGCGTCCCTGGCGTGCCCGGCCCGCTACCCAGCAACCCCCCCGGAATCGGGTGCGGCCGGTCGTTGCTACGGGAAGCACTGAGGGTGGTTCGGTGGTGATCACCCGTGTTTTCCCTTGTCAGCCCAGGATGAGCCCAGAACATCGGGCGGTCAATAGCGATGGGGAACATGACTTCCCCAGGATCACCCCGGCAGCGCGCGCATGGGATGAGACGCTCAGGACTCCTGCCGGCCCGCCGTGGAAGCCCGGCAGAAGCGCTGCCTCAGGACTGGCTGGTGGCGACGTAGTAGGCGTCGCGGATGTGCTGGTGGATACGGCCGCGGTCGGAGACCTGGTGACCGTGCTCCTTGGCCCAGGCCCGGATCTTCGCCGTCTCCGAGGAAGAGGCTGTGGGGCCGGCGGCGCCTACCGGGGCCCGCGGGGGCCTTGCGGCTGGCCGCCGTGCAGGCGCGCAAGGCCTCCGCAGCATCTGCGCGTTGGCGGCCGACAGGTCGATCTCGTAGTCGCGCTCGTCCAGGGCGAAGCTCAGGGTCTCGTCGGCGGGGCCGCCGTCGAGGTCGTCCTCGAGCTCGATCACAACATTCTGGGCCATGGGTGGTGGTTCCTCTCGAGGTAGGGGTGGGTGAGATAGAGGGACTGTGCCGGCGTGCGTGGTGGCAGGCGTCGTCGGTGGGGTCCTCGACGGTGGTGGGGGAGTCAGCGGCCTCAGCGGTTTGATCCGCCTTGTCGGCCTCGGCCGTCTCAAAAGTCCCGGTAGGCGGGGCCGGGTCTGCGGTCTTGGTGCGGTTGCCGGTGATGATGGTGCCCTCGTCGGTGATCACCCTGTTGTCCCTACTCAGGACAGGAGGTGCCCGCGGCTCTGAGGGATCAATAGCACGAGTGAATATGACATGGCCCAGGCTGTGCCCTGACGTGAGGGGGCTCGGCCGGCCGCCGCCCCCAAGGGCGCAGCGCGTTCCCCTCCCCAGGTTCCCCGCCACCGTGCTGCGGTGACGGCGCGGAGGCAGACGGGGGTCCCCTTCCGTGATGTCTGAAAAACCGAAGAGGGCTGCGGCGCTGTAGGGGGTTGGAGGCCCTTGTGCCCTCTGCGGGGCTTATGGGCCGTTGACGGCGAGGACCGGGCGGTGGCCGGGGGCGGGGGCACCTTCTCGGGTGCTGGAGTGTCTGTGCCGTGGGTCTGGTCCCGGGCGGCCGCGAGAGGGTCGTGTTTCTGCGGAGCTGCGCCACATCGGCGATGGCCTGCCCAGTACACGACATAGAGGACTGATGTGGAATGGGGTGCCCGTCCTGTTGGACGGGCACCCCCTCAGGGATCACACGGGTGATCAGTGCTTCTTGCCGTTGTCCTTCTCGCCGTTGTCCTGTTCGAAGAGCACCGTCACGTGACGCTTCTCGACGGCCTTGACGGTCTTGCCGGTCTTGTCGGTGTACTTGGCGTCCTTGTGGTACTTCCAGTAGTCACCGCCGTGGGCCTTGTCCTTGGCGATCGCGGCGGCCTTCTTCAGCTCCACGTCCTCGTAGCGCTTGGACTCCCACTTGCCGTGCTTGGTCTTGTGCTTGATCACGACGTCGACCTCGCCGTTGTCCTTCTCATCGTCGTCCTGTTCGAAGAGCACGGTCACGTGGTGCTTCTCGACGGCCTTGACGGTCTTGCCGGACTTGTCGGTGTACTTGGCGTCCTTGTAGTACTTCCAGTAGTCACCGCCGTGGGCCTTGTCCTTGGCGATCGCGGCGGCCTTCTTCAGCTCCACGTCCTCGTAGCGCTTGGACTCCCACTTGCCGTGCTTGGTCTTGTGCTTGATCACGACGTCGACCTCGCCGTTGTCCTTCTCGTCGTGGTCTTTCTTGTGCTTGTCCTCCTGGCCGTGCCCGCCCTTGCCGTTGTCATGGCCCCCGTCGGCGAACGCCGGTGCGGCGAACGAGCCCGTCACGAGCAGGCCGGCCAGTGCAGTGCTGGCGAGTGTTTTGCGCAGAGCATCCATGATTTCCCCCACTTGTCTGCCATAAGGTTTCCACTAGTGAAGTGAATGGCCCCAGCGTAGGCCGCCCTGCGGCATGCACACAAGGAAATTTCGCATATGTTAAACGGTCACTTTGTCCCCGAGGAATGGTGGCTTTTCCACTTTCGGGTAAGGCTCCATGAGAGCTCGCCCGAGGCGTTGTCACTGGTCAGAGCCTCCTCCGCTGTGAGAGTCAAGCAAATGAGATGTGAATTTCCAATTGGAAATATATGCTTAAGAACCTTCTTGCCGCGGGGACTGCAGGTCTTCCCTTGAATGCAGAAGTTACTCTCCCGTCGATAATCCCGTTATTTCGACGACAATTCATGGATGCAATTTATTTCCGTATGTAAATGTTGCCGATTCGGGCGCCTTCCTCTGGGTCCTCTGCTGGTGGCTTGGGGCTCTCACCCCCTCCCCACGGACGAACCTGTGGAGGAAGGGAAGGACCCCGATGGGTGGGAGGTGCCCGTCGGGGACACGGGATGCGCACTGGCGACCTCGGTGTCCCCGGATCCGGTTCGGTTTCCTTCCGGGGCCCGCCCCCGGGCCCAGTGACACCTGGTGTGCTTGACCTGCCGACTGGCCAGAGGAGGTCCTTGGGTATCGGCAGGGCCCGTGGCGGGGTGGGAGGCCCCGCCTTCGAGAAGATCGTCGCGCACCGACTCGGCCAGTTGTGCGGCCGGGACCGCGATCGTGGTTGCGGCCTGCTGCACCGGGGCGGTGACGCGAAGGGCTCGTGGGTGGTTTCGGCGGCGTGGACAGTATGGGCAGTTGGGTGGCCGACGGCTAACTGCTTTCTTCGCCCCCCGGTGGTTCGCGGAGGTTGGGGTGGCCAAGAGCAGCGTTGCGAGCCCTCTTCGAGCAGGTCTCCAGTGCCCCGGTGTTCTCGGCCCTGCCCGCAGGGTGCAGTACGACGCCGAGCGTGCCTGGGGCTTCTCATCGGACCCACGCGCTGGTGCAGGGGCTTGTCGGGAGACCTCGGGCGCGACCCGGCTCAGGGCGGGGCCGCACGGGGTCCGGCGGGCGGCTTCGTCGGTGTCGCGCCGGTCCTGGAGGTGGGGGTCTCCGGCTGGCTCACCGATGGTGCCACCGCGGAGTCGGCATCGGCCCCCCACGCCCTGTGCTGGATCGAGCGGGCACGCTATCTGAAGTTCCCGGTCACCACCTGCACTCCCGGGGTCGGGGCCCAGCTGGCGATGAAGTTCGGGGCGGCCCTGTTGGTGATCTGCCAGGTGCCGTTGCCCTGAGAGAAGGCCACCGGGATCGTGTTCCAGCCCGGGGTCTGGCGGACCAGGGCGATGTCGGTGCGGCCGTTGTTGTTGAAGTCCCCGGTGATCACCCGCACCCCGGGGGCATGGGCCCAGTCGGCGATGAAGTTCGGGGCTGCGCCGTTGGTGACCTGCCAGTTGCCGTTGGGCTGGGCGAAGGCCACCGGAATCGTGTTCCACCCCGGCTGTTGACGCACCAGGGCGATGTCCGTTCGCCCGGTCGGGACCGCTTGGGTCCTCAACGATTCTCGGACGGCGGCGGCAGCCGGCGATGCCGCGCCCACCACTGCGGCCGAGGCCAGCACCGAGCCGGCCGTGATGAGATGCCGCCGGGACATCTCGGCGGAACGGGCCTCAGCGGCCCATGGGCCCGGCTGGTTGCGATCAGTCATGACGTGCTCCTTCAGTGGTGGAGGCCCTGTCCAGCGGCCGTGCTGGGGGAAAGGGCGGGACGGCCGGAAGCCGACATCCAGGCAATGGACACCCAGCCGCAGAAGCTGCCCGTGGCCCCACCCTCTGCCCCTCCCCGTTACTGGTGCGTGACTACTGGGACAAAACCCCTTGTCAGACAGTCATGAAGCGCCATGTGGGAGGCACCCGGTGCTCGAGCTGCCGAAGTCCTCTGAGGGGGCAAGCCGGGCTCCACCGTTGCCGATCCCCCCCGTGGAGGAAGGCTGATGCATGAGTCTTCGACCCAAGAACATGTGTCGGAACACCAGGGATGCAAGACAGGTAGGTTGCGCGATTCTGCGGGTTGTTGGTCCGGGGTCGTATATATCATCGCGGGGCAGTGGCCTGGAGGTTCAGGTCCTTCCCACGGATGGCGGCCAGGGTCGCCATCCGTGGGGAAGACCGGCCAGGCGCTTCTCTGCCTGCTGGAGGCGGGTGAGGGAGTCGGTGGGGGGTTCGCCGGGACTGCACCAGGCGCTGTCGCCGTCGGGGCCCGTCCAGGCGTACTCGTAGAACCGCTCATCGCCCACGGGGTAGCGTTCGCGCAATCCTCCGCCGGCCACGGCCAGCACGAGCTGTTCCAGCTCCTCGGCCGGACCCTCGACCGTCTGGTCGCAGGCATCGCAGTCGCAGTCGGGCAGGGGCAGGTCGTAAAGGGCCCCGGCGTGGACGATCACCCCTGGTTCGTCGGTGAGCACGATCGTCAACGGGGCGGCCTGCGGGTGGCGGGGGGTGAGCCGGGTGGCGCGCACCATCCCGGCAGGGGTCCGGGTCAGGTCCTGAGCAACCGAAGGGTCCTCCTCCACAGTCACGTCGTAGGTGGCCGCCAGGTGATCGATCAGTGCTGCGGCCACCGTGTGCAGGCCGGTGAAGCGTTCTGGGTGGGTGACCACACTGTAGGCCTCCTCCGGTGCACCATCCTCACCCCACCGGTTCCCGTAGGGGATGACCTGCCCCTCCGGGGTGCGAAAGACCTGTACGGGCAGGGGCGGGCGAAGGTAGGGGCCGCTGCCGACCGGTGGCAGGGCAGGAACGGGCGGGGGATCTGCGCCGGCCCACTCCTGCACGCGGGCCACGAAGCGCGCCGCCTGGCCCGGGGTGGCCATCCTGAGCTGGTCGAGGACCGGGGCCACGACGAAGGGGAAGTCGTCGGTGCCGACGGTGGTGATGCCCTCGTCCGTGGTCTCCCACCGGGCGTCAGGGCGCAGACTCACCAACGTGTTGCCCACAAAGACGGTCGCCGCCGCGGACAGCCCCGTGTCACGCTGCAGCTGCCGGGTGTGCTCCCGCAGGAAGGACACCAGGGCCGGAAGGTCGCCGGCCAGCTGCCGGGGTTCCGTCTGGTGGGTGGTGCAGAAGGTGAGGAACGGGGCGTAGCCGGACACGTGCCGGATCCCGAGGTCGGCCGCCCGTGCCGCCCGGTACCAGCCCTGCCCGGAAGCAGGGGGTGCTGGTGGGAGCTGGGCCGGTCCGTCGAACACGTCCTCTGCGGCCTCCATGAGGGGAAGCGTAGCCCTCCCGCGCCCCCATGAGGCATCTTCTTCACCCTCGGCTCCGGCTTCCCCAAGGGCCCCTGGTGACCCCGGGTGGAGGGCCGGTCCTGGGACGAGTGCTGGCGGCGTGAGGTCCGGGGGAAGGGTAGTGAGCGGGGCGGGACAGCTCTCCCGGCTGTCCCGCCCCGATAGCGCGCCCCTGGCGTGCCCGGTCCGCGGCCCATCAACCCCCCGGAAGCGGGTGCGGCCGGTCGTTGCCATGTGAAGCGCTGAGGGTGGTTCGTTGGTGATCACCCATGTTTTCCCTTGTCAGCGAAGGATGAGCCCACGGCATCGGCCGGTCAATAGCGATGGGGAACATGGCATTTGCCGGGCCACTCCCTAGGGTCGCCCCGCAGGATGGGCGTGGGGCGAAGTGCTCAAACTCTTCCTGTCGACCCGTTCCAGCGGCTCGGCAGGAGGTGTTGCCTCAGGACTGGCTGGTGGCGGCGTAGTAGGCGTCGCGGATGTGCTGGTGGATGCGGCCGCGGTCGGAGACCGGGTGGCTGTGCTCCTTCGCCCAGGCCCGGATCGAGGCCGTCTCCGAGGAGGAAGCAGTGGCGCCGGTGGTGCGCCTGCGTCGCCCATTGCCGGTGGGGGCTTTGCGGCCGGCTGCCGTGTAAGGGCCCAAGACCTCGCGCAGCTTCTCCGCGTTGGCGGTGGAGAGGTCGATCTCGTAGTCGCGCCCGTCCAGGGCGAAGGTGAGGGTGTCGTCGGCGGGGCCGCCGTCGAGGTCGTCCTCGAGCTGGATGATGACGTTCTGGGCCATGGGTGGTGGTTCCTCTCGGGGTAGGGGTGGGTGAGATGGAGGGACTGTGCCGGCGTGCGTGGTGTCAGGCGTTGTTGGTGGTGCTCTCGACGGTGGCGGGGGGGTCAGTGGTCTCAGCGGCTTGATCTGCCTCGTCGGCCTCGGCCGTCTCAGAGGTCCCGGTGGGTGGAACAGGGGCCAGGGTCTTGGTGCGGTTGCCGGTGATGATGGTGCCCTCTTGCGTGAGGTCCACGCAGAGCATGCCGTCCTCGGTGAAGGGCTTCCATCGGCGGGTGGCGGTGGTGTCGATGCCGTAGTGCTGGGTGAACGCGGTGGCCGAGACGATGGCCTGCCCGGGTCCGTTCTTGGATCCGCTGCGCACCGCGTAGGCGTGAGGGGCGGAGTCGTCGGCCTGACGCAGCGCCACCACGTTCCGGGCGCGGTCGTAGAGCAGCTCCACCGTCTCGGCGTTGTCGATGAGGTCGTGGGCCGCCTTGTTCAGCGAGATCACCCCGCGCTTCTGGATGGTCACACTCGGCGCCTTCGCCAGTGGAGTCATTCTCTTGTCGAAGACCTCGAACCCCATCGTGCCCTCCTGAAGCCAGACCATTAATAAATACCGACTGCCCACAATAGTCATGGATAGGTATGAGTTCCCAAATTTTGCAGTGCTCGACCATGATGAGCACCGTGGAAGGGAATCCACTGTGGGGTCACCACCGCCAATGCGTTCATTGCTCTACCAGACACTGCATGCCTCCCGATGTTCTGCATGGGAGCCCCAGCTGTTCCGTAGAGCGGACTGGGCGTCTCTCAAGGCATGGGATACGAGACGTCTCGTCGAAGATTTTTGCACCCGCAAGATACTGGGGCGCGGAGTGTCTCGTAGCTATGTGCTTTATCCATGGGCCTAGAATTGGATACTGAACGTTAGTTGCAAGACATATGGGGGTTGACGTGAGCAAGTTGATTGGGTATGCCCGGGTGTCGACACGGCACCAGGACGCGGACCGTCAAGTGCATGACCTGCGGACCGCCGGTGTGCGGAACGATGATCTCTATGTCGACCATGGAGTGTCTGGAGCCCGTGCGTCCCGCCCCCAGTTTGACAAAGCGGTGGCCGCCCTCGAGATCGGTGACACTCTGGTCATTACCACGCTGGACCGTCTGGGACGCTCGACGCAGAACATGCTGGCCTTCGCCGAAGCACTGCGCAGCAGGGGAGCCGGTCTGCGGGTGCTGAATCTCGGCGGGGGAGACGTGGACACCTCTACCCCAATGGGCTCGATGGTTTTCACCGTGATGGCTGCCCTGGCCCAGATGGAGCTGGAGATCAAGCGCGAACGCATCACCGACTCGGTGGCCAAGCGCCGGGCCGCCGGCAAGGACCTCGGCGGGCGCCGGCAGACCTTCACCGACTCGCAAATCCGCAACGCCCTGCGTTTGATCGAGGGTGGGGAGCCGGCCACCCAGGTCGCCCGAGACCTGGGGATGTCCCGGGCGACCCTGTATCGCCGCACCCGGGAACTGCCCATGTCGATTGTCTGAGGGGGGATCGGCCCTGAAATCGGTGGCGGGTGGACGCTGGCGTGGGCGGGCATTCATGGAATCTTCACGGGTAAGTGCTTCACTCCACCGGACCAAAAGTTTACTGTCGAGTGCATGGTCGGCCGGTTCCGGCCGGTGCGTCTTCCGGACCGAAGCAACGAAGGAGCACGTCATGACCCATCACGTGAGCGCGATGCTGGAGACCTATCCGAAGGACCTGGGCGGGGTGGACCAGGGCAAACTGGCGGCCTGTATCGAGGCGTGCTTCGAGTGCGCCCAGACCTGCACTGCGTGTGCGGACGCGTGTCTGTCCGAGGACATGGTGGCGGAGCTGGCCAAGTGCATCCGTACCAATCTGGACTGCGCGGACCTGTGCGAGGCCACTGGGCGGGTGCTGTCCCGGCACACCGGTTACGACGCGAACATCACCCTGGACGCGATTCGGGCCTGCCAGATGGCGTGCAAGGCGTGTGCCGATGAGTGTGAACGTCACGCGTCGATGCACGAGCACTGCCGGATCTGCGCCGAGGCGTGCCGGCGCTGTGAGCAGGCGTGTGCAGAGCTGGTCGCTTCCTTGGGCTGAGCCCGGTCACCCGGGCGGCGGGGCGGTGAGAAGGCCCGTGGCCGGCCGGGATCGGAGCCGCGGGTCAGGCCAGTCCTGCCGGGGCAGGCAGTCGCCATGACGATCCCGCCGCCCGGGTGATGCCCCGGTGATCGGCTCGTCTCGTGCAGAACCGTCTCCCCGGGAACCGGCCCTCTCCTGGAGGCCGACGCCGACCCATGGGCGCCCGTAAGGGGCTTCCGTGGGTGAAATCCGTGGGTGAAAGTGGAGTCTGGTTCGCTGACCGGGCACGACCGGCTGCGGGTTCTATTTCCCCCCGTCCCTTGTTCAGTACAGCCCTGTCCGCGCAGATCGTCTCTGCGCCGGGGCGGGGTGATCACCGAGTCGGCACTTCAGGGTCGAGTTCCTCGTCGCGGAAGAGAGACATCATCACGGGTTGCACCCATTTCCTCGGCCGCCGCTGAACGGGAAGGCGTGGACACCTCCACCCCGATGGGATCGATGATCTTCACGGTCATGGCCGCCCTGGCCCGGATGGAGTTGGAGATCGAACGCGAACGCATCACCGACTCCGTGGCCCCACGAAGGGCCACCGGCAAGGACCTCGGCGGGCGACGACCCACCTTCACCGACTCCCAAATCCGCAAAACCTTCCGGAGGACGGCCAGCAGCGGTCGTGCCGGCCGGCCACAGCACCCATGACGAACCGGCCGGTGCGCCCCACCGGCTGGGCGATTTCATGGGCTCGGTGACGCCCGTTCCGGTGTGTGTGCGGTGAAGACGGTGACACCACGCGCGGGTGCCCCGACCCGGCTCCTGCCTATCCTCCGTCTCTGTACCGGAGGGGCCGTGCACTGTCCCCGGCCCCTGTTGAGATTTAGAAATTCGCAGAAGTTGTATGGGCCGCTCTCGGCGTCCCTGGCCGCTACAGCGGTCGGGATTCTCGTTCGTCGAGTTTCTTGGCCACCACGACGTCGGTGGAGGAATGGGCCAGGATGGACAGGAAGATCACCAGGGCAATGAGGTGGAACAGTTCGTCGGCGGCACCGATCCCGGACTCCAGCACGAGGATCCCGTAGACCACCGAGGCAAATCCTTTGGGACCGAACCACATGGCGGCGACCTGCTGGTTACGGGGCAGCCCGGATCTCAGGAACGACACCCACAAAGCCAGTGGCCGGGCGGCTGTCAACGCCAGGACGGCGAACACCCACCCGGCGAGCGGGATCTCCTGGAAGAGGAAAGCGGGGGTGATCAGTGCGCCGAACACCAGGATGGCAGCGAGCTTGAGCAGTTCGGTGAGCAGTTCCCCGAACTGCTCGAACTCGTGCCGGAACTCCGGACCGTAGCTGGCCACGGTGATCCCCGCGGCAAAGGCGGCGAGGAACAGATTGGCGTGGGTGGCGGTGCAGATGGCCAGCACGAGCAGACCCATGGAGACGGTCAGCAGCGGTTGAAGGTTGTCCTGGGCCTTGAGGAAGGGTAGCCGCTCCAAGCGCAGCACCACCAGGGGAACGAGCACGCCCACCGCGATCCCCAGCAGGATCTCCTCGGTCAGCTGCCATCCTCCGGCCTCGGTGCCTCCGGCGGCGGCCAGCAGCACCAGCACGATGGGCAGCGCCAGCCCGTCGTTGACCCCGGACTCCACGTTCAGCAGGTGTCGCAGTCGAGGGGGAACCTCTTCCCGGCCCACGATCGCCGAGGCGAACACCGGGTCGGTGGGAGCCAGCACCGCCCCGAGGAGGAAGGACTCCAGCCAGGGCAACCCGACCACGAAGTGGGCCAGAGCGGCGGTGATCACCAGGGTCAGGGGCAACCCCAGCAACAAGGCCCGACCGGGCAGGTGCCAGGCCGTGCGCAGGTCCCTGAATCCCACTTTCATCCCGTCGGTGAACAGCACCGAGAACAGTGCCAGCTCCGCCAGGGTCTCCACCACGGGGTCCCCGGAGGCCAGGGGAATGACGTCCAGGACACCGTCCCCGAGCAGGAAACCGCCCAGGAGGAACAGCACCGCGGTGGAGATCACGGTGCGGCTGGCCCGTTCGGAGATCAGCATCCCGATCAGCAGCAGCACGGCGAAGGACAACAAGAGCGACCCGGGCATGGAACCTCCTCGACCAGCACCACGGGCGGCTCCCACGAGCGGCCCAGAACGGCTGTGGTTCACGGTGCGTCGGGCTGCGGGAGGACAACGTACAGGCCCGCGCGCCCAGCCAAGCATTCTCGTCGAGCTCTGGCAATGCCCCGCGGAGGTGCCTTGTTGCGAAGCCGCGGCCGTTTCCGGGGCGCAGGGGGGCTTGTTTTCCGCCCCCCGCGAGAGAAAGGTGGCCCTGGACGGGGTCCTGCCGCCACAAGGGGCAGGGCCGACTCCTCTGACCCGATCCAGATACGTGGAAGCGGGGCGCCGGTCGTAGGGGGCACCATGGGAGCACCGGAAGCGTCTGCCGGATCGAACAAACTCACCTGGAACGGCACCTATTGCATGGCCGTGGGCGGGATGGTCGGTGGCGGGATCTTCAGCGTGCTGGGTGTGGTCGTCGAGCTGGCCGGCAGATGGGCCTGGGTGGCGTTCCTGCTGGCGGGGGTCATCGCCTGGCTGGCGTCGCTGAACTACGTGGCGCTGACCACGCGCTGGCACCAGGGCGCCGGCTCCTACGGATACCTGCGCCGGCTCCACCATCTCCGGTCCGCCGGCATGCTCGCCTGGATCCTGGTGGCCGGCTACGTGCTCACGGTCAGCGTCTACGCCTTCACCTTCGGGCACTACCTGGCCACCGTGCTGGGGCTGAGCACGAGCCTGTGGCCCCGGGCGTTCGCCGTGGCCATCGTGGTCGTCCTCGTACTGGTGAACCTGCGCGGGGTCGGTGACAGCCAGCGGCTCGAGGAGATCACCGTGTGGGCGAAACTGGCGATCCTGATCGGGCTGGCGGGCATCGGGCTGTGGCGGTTCGAGCCGGCGAACCTCTCCGCCGGTGCCCCCGGGACCGGGGCCGTGGGCGTGCTCATCGGCGCCGCCTCCATCTTCATGGCCTATGAGGGCTTCCAACTGCTCACCTACGACTACGACGACATCGAGAACGCCGACAGGATCCTCCCGCGCGCGGTGCCCCCGGCCGTGGTCACCGTGACCGCCACCTACATCATCGTGGCGCTGGGGGCGGCCTCGCTGGTGGGAGCCGGGGTGCTCGTCGAGCAGAAAGAGGTGGCCCTGGCAGCGGCCGGCGAAGCGGCGTGGGGCACCACCGGTCTGGTGGTAGTCACCGTCGGGGCGGTCTTCGCCACCGGATCGGCGATCAACGCCACCCTGTTCGCCACGGCCCGACTGGCCAGGGACATCGCTCAGGCCGGGGACTATCCCGGGTGGGTGGGCCACACCAACGGACACCAGGTCCCCGATCGCGCCGTCGTCCTCCTCGGGGCCACGGCGGCCCTGCTGGCCGCTGTGGGCGGGCTGACCACGCTCGTGGAAGCGGCCAGTCTGGTCTTCCTGGTCACCTTCGGCGTCGTCGGTGCCATCGCCTGGCACCAGCGGATCGGCCACCGGGCGGTGGCCGTTCTCGGGTGCCTGTTCACGGGGGCGGCGGCGCTGGTGCTCACCGGCCGCCTGGCGCTGGAGACGCCGCTGGCGTTGGCGGCTCTGGTCGGGCTGGTGGCGGTGACACTGGTGGTCCAGCCCAGGATCGCCCGGCGGCAGCGCCGTTCCTGAGCCGCTCTTGCATGTGCGCCTTGGCATCGTGCTAGGCGGGCAGAGTCTGTGAGGGCAGGTCCGAGGCGGCGGGAGGGCCGGTGCGTGTGCGATCCTGCGGTGGGGGCACAGACGGGGCCGCTGCTCCGGGCGCACCGGCCGGGCGGACCATAGGAGGCAGCATGTGGGCAGACCTTTTCCTCACCCCCTCGGAAGCCGTGACCGTGGCCGTGTCCACCACCGGCATCTACTGGGCGTTCGTGGTCCTGGTCCGTCTGCTGGGACAACGGGCGCTGGCCAGGATGTCCAGCGCCGACCTGGCCACGGTCGTGGCCCTGGGAGCGGTCATCGGCCGGGCCGCCCTGGGCTACACGCCGACGCTCGGCGCCGGGGTGATCGCCCTGGTCACCCTGTTCACCATGCAGGCCCTCGCCGGGCGGATCCGGCGCCGGGCCCGCATGTCCCAGGTGCTGAACAACCGGCCGGTGCTGCTCATGGCCGGCCACGAGGTGCTCACCGAGAACCTGCGGCGGACGCACCTGGCCGAGGAGGAGCTGTGGCCCGCCCTGCGCCTGGCCGGCATCCGCAACCGCACGGAGGTGGCCTGCGTGATCCTCGAGCCGACCGGGGAGATCAGCGTCCTGCGCCGCGGCGAAGCGCTGGACCGGGACCTGATGACTGATGTGCGCGGCGTGGAGCATCTGCCCGGCCACCTCTTCGACCACGGCCCGTGACAGAGGGTCTCCAGCCTGCGACGAGACATGGTCCGGGACCGCCTCAGATCCTCGCGGCCGCGCGATGCCCACCCCCGGCATCCGCCTCCTGACTCCGGCCAAGAGGTCCGCCCGCCACCGAGGACGACCTCTTTTCAGCGCCTCTTTTCAGCGCCTCTGGTTTCTTGAGTGCTATTCCTCGACACCGGTAATGATCGCCAGCAGCACGGAGTAGGCCACCAGGCCGATCGAGAACCACCCGAAGCTGGAGGAGCGGTTGGTGGGGACCTCCTCCTTGAAGACGTTCAGCAGCACGGACCCGCCCAGCAGCGCGGTCAGCACGGCGACCAGCAGGGTGCTGGTGGGGGCTGCAATCGCGCCCAGGACCCAGCCGCCCACCAGGGCGCCGGCCAGCAGAAGACGCCCGTTGGTGCGGAAGCGGTGCGGGTAGTGTTCGGTGAGACCGCGGTCGGTGAGCACAAAATGCAGTCCCATGGCCACGGTGAACAGCACGGCGAACAGCAGGCCGGTGCGCACCCGCAGGACCATGGTGTAGGTGATCAGCAGGTTGTAGACCATGAACGAGCCCAGGTGCAACCAGTACACCCCGGCCGACTCCGGAGCTGTCCTTGGTTCAGTGGCCGCGCCACGTGAGGCGGTGGTGTCCCGGGTGCCGTGGGCGGTGGCCAGACGCTCCAGACCGTAGAAGGCGGTGAACCCGGCCAGGGCCACCAGGAAGATGGCCAGCTCCAGCAACGGGGTGGGCTCGAGCACATCGGACAGGGCCTCACCGATGGCTTCGTTGCCGGCGGCGATCTCGGGCAGCAGATGCAGGAAGACATAGGACACGGCCAGGCCCCGGCGAAGGAGCCGGTGCAGCGCTCCGGGACCAGGGGCAGCGTGCGGATCTGCGGGGCGGCCAGGTGAAGGATGGCCAGGGCCGCGGTCAAACCCGCGGCGATCCACACGCTGGCGGTGATGCTGAGCTCAAGGGCTTCCATGCGGGCTTTCCCCGTCGTCGTCGGGGGCCGGCAATCGCTCATGCGCTGGGCATTGCTGGGTGTTCTCGGAGGTGGCAGGGGCAGGGTGGTCCCGCAGGAAAAAAGCCCCCACGGTGCCGGCCAAAGTGGCGAAGACCCCTACGGAGTACACGGCCAGCACCACCTGCAGGACCTTGGAGAAGGGGTCGGTGGTGGTAATGCCGCTGCCGGTGACGGTAGCCAGGGCGGCCTCGTATAGGGCGCTGCTGTAGTCGGTGTGGGATTCGACGGCATAGAGCAGTTGACTGGAGGCAAGCACCACCACCACGGTGACCGCCGCTAGCCACCCGATGCGGCTGGACAGCAGTCGCCCGGCCGACCGGGAGCCGCGCACCCCGGCCGAGACGATGCCCCCGGCCCTCGCCAGGCGGCTCAGCCGCGCCAAACGCACCAGCCGCAGGGCCTGCAGGGCCCGGACGAAGCGCAGGAACGGCAGCAGCAGGAAGAGCACCTGCCACCAGTTGCGCCGCCAGAACGCGGCCTGGAACCCGGCGATATAAGCCCGCAACCCGAACTCGGCGACGAACACGGCCCAGCACACCCAACCGATGATCGTCAGGGTGCGGCTCCACCCCGGTTCAGTGACCAGCAGCTGTCCCAGCACCACGAACAGGAACACGATGCCCAGGAAGCCCATCGGGCGGTCCAGGGGATCCGCCAGGGCCTCGGCCGCCGCCATCCTCTGTGCCGGCGGGCGGACCGGACGGCTGCTCACCCCTCGCCCGCCCCGTGCACGTCCTCCAACGCGGAGCCGTTGCCGTACTGGCTGGTGGTGATCACGCTGAGCTTGCCGTTGGTCTCCAGCACCACGGCTTTCACCTGGGACAGGTCCCCGGCGCCCTGCATCCGTACGGCTTGGCGCAGCTCGGACTCGGTGAGCCGGTTGGACCTCAGCGCTTCGTGGCGGATCCTCCCGCCGGCCAGCAGCAGCACCGGCTGGGCGGTGAACACACCACGGGCCCGGGGCCACCGCGCCGAGATCCACGCCACCAGGCACTGCAACCCCGCCAGCAGCCCCAGGGCGGTGACGCCCTCGGCCCAGGACACGTCCGCGCTGAGCAGGATGGTGGCCAGGGTCGAGCCCAGGGAAACGGTCACGACGAAGTCGAAGGCGTTGAGCTGGCCCAGGGTCCGTTTTCCCGAGGCCCGCAGGATCACCACCAGCACCGTGTAGGCGGCCGCCCCCACCAGGACGATCCGGGCGAGGGTCGGCCAGGAGTCAATCCACACGAGCGTCTCCTTCCGCCGGAGTTGGAATGTCATCGGGGCAGTGGGGCCTCATGTGGCCGTCTCCGTACGCTGCTTGCGTTGCGGTTCCCGGCGGGCCAGCCAGGCACTCAGCGGGGCGGTGGACAGCCCGTGGACGACCACCGAGGCCGTGATGGCTAAGGTGGTGTAGACGAAGATCTCGTGGTGGCCGGTGTGGCGTTCGGCCAGGGTGGCGTAGAACAGCGCCGAAACCCCGATCGGCCCGAACCAGCTCAGGAACCCCGTCTCAGGACGGTCGTGCACCCCGCGCAGCATCGGGTACAGGACCCACAGGGTGACCAGGCGGCGCACCAGCACCGCGGCCAGCAACGCCACCGGGGCGTCCCAGCCCAGCTCCACCCATTCCGGCAGGGGCAGGGCCAGACCGATGAGCACGAAAATCGGCAGCAGGAAGAACCGGTTGACCACGTCGTCGACCTTGTCCTCCTGCTCCTCCTCACGCTGAGGGATGACCTGGCCGAAGACGGCGGCGGCGACGAACACGGCCAGCACCGCGTCGGTGCCGGCCAGCTTCCCCGCCCCGAGCACGAACAGCCCGAAGGGCACCAGGAAACCCAGGTAGGAGCTTTCCTCCATGAGACCCTTGTCCTTGACGAGAACGAACAGCTTCCCCAGCAGGTACCCGGCGACCGCCCCGAACACCGCGGCGCCGAGGACCTCCCATAGCAGCACCGTGGTCAGCAGCTCGGGCCAGGACTGATCGGGTGTGGTCAGCAGCAGCACCGGCAGCATGACGAACAGGTAGCCCAGCCCGTCGTTGATCCCGCTCTCGGCCGAAAGGTTGTGCCGCACCCGCTCCGGGACCCTCTCCTCGGCCATCGACCCGGTGACGACCGGGGTGGTCACCACCGGGTCGGTGGGGGTGATGATCGCCCCCATCAGCAGGGCCAGGACGAACGGCACCCCCAGCAGCCCCCACAGCACACCGGTGGCCACCACGAGCATCAGACCCATGCCCACCCCGATGACCACGGCGATCCACCGCGCGTTGGCCCGCCAGTAGCCGTGGGGCAGGCGCAGCGCCACCCCCGCCAGCCCCACCCCCAGCGTGATGCGTGCGGCCTGTTCCAGCAGCGTGCCGGTGGGCACGCCGAAGTCCTCGATCCGCAGCAATCCCAGGGCGAAGGGGCCGATCAGCACCCCGAAGGCCAGGGCCAGCACAGGCCCGGGCAGGCTGATGCGCTGCAGCGCCGAGGAGAACGCCGAGAGCACCAGCACGATCCCGGCGAACAACGCCAGCACCAGATTGATCTCCACCGCACCTCTCCCGTCGCCGGTCCATGGACCTGGTTGGTGGTGGACCCGACTGCCCCGGCGGGGTGGACCCGGGTAGCCCGGCGGGGCGGAGTCGGGCGGCTCCTAGCACCGCATCCCACCGTAGCCTTGTCAACGGTGGGGGAGGCAATCGCGGCCGGCCCCACTGACCCCCGGTCCGCTCAGCACGGACTCGGCCCCGGCCCCGGTGCGAAAGAGATTCTCGATGCAGGTAGTCCTGACCGTTCTCGGTGCGGTGATCGTCGTGGCAGGGCTGCGCGACATGTACCACAGCCTGTTGCACCCCAGCGGCAAAGGAGCCCTCAGCCACGCGCTGATGGCCGCGGTGTGGAAGGTGTCGAAGGCCACCGGGCACCGCCTCGGCTCCGCCGTCGGCCCGGCAGCGATGGCCGCCGCCGTCGTGCTGTGGGTCGCGCTGCAGGGCGTGGGCTGGGCCCTGATCTACGCCCCGCACATCCCCGGTGATTTCCTCTACTCCTCCGGTATCGACCCCGCCCGCTACAACGACTTCCACGAGGCCCTCTACGTTTCCCTGGTCACCCTGGCCACCCTGGGCTTCGGCGATGTCGTGGCCACCGACCCCTGGGTGCGGATGGCCACCCCGCTGGAGGCCCTGGCCGGCTTCGGGCTGCTCACGGCCGCGCTGACCTGGTTCACCCAGGTCTACCCGCCGCTGTCCCGGCGCCGTGCCCTGGCCCTGGACCTGAAGGCACTGGCCGACACCGATTACGCCGAGGAACTGCCCCGGCTGAACCCGGTGGCCGGCGCCGCCGTGCTGCACACCCTGGCCTCCCAGATCAACAAGGCCCGCATCGATCTCACCCAGCACACCGAGAGCTACTACTTCCAGGAAGAAGACCCGGACCTGTCCCTGGCCCGGCACCTGCCCTACGCCCTGGTGCTGCGTGACGCCGCCACCGCCTCCCCGGCACCGGAACTGCGCACCGCCGCCAACGTGCTCTCCCAGGCGCTGGAGCAGCTCGGCGCCAAGCTCCGCGAAGACTTCGTGGACGCCGACGAAGACCTGCACGAGGTGTTCACCGCCTACGCCACCGACCACGGACGCCGATCCCGCGGGTAAACGCCTCCACGCCGCACAAGGAGTATGGGGAGCACGAGTGGGCCGACTCGTGTCGGGGACGGGCCTGTGGTCAGGCACTGACATCACGAACCGCATCAAGGACGATTTTCCGGTCAGCCTGAACCGGGGAAGTAGTCTCTGCCTCCCGAATCACCACCGTGTCGTACACCGGTGGTGCCGCAACTGAGCCACGTCCACCATCGATCGCGATTCCGCCGGCGACGTTGGGCGGCCTCAGGCCTCCGGAAGACCCTCACGCGGTCAGGCGTTGGCCGAGGACTAACCCAAAGCGTTTCCGGGGAGGCCTGCTGCCGCCCCATCGATGCCGAGGCGCCGGTCCCGGTCGGAGAGCCTCTGCTGGCCGGTGGCCTCCTCGAGGGCGTCGACGGCGCGGATGAACCCGAGGTGGCTGAACGCCTGGGGGAAGTTCCCGGCCAGCCGCCCGCTGGCGGGGTCGTACTCCTCGCTGAACAGGCCCAGATCGGTGGCATAGCTGGTCATCTGATCCAGCAAGGCCCGGGCATCGGCGGAGCGGCCACTGCGGGCGTGCTGTTCCACCAGCCAAAAGGTGCAGATCAGGAACGGGTATTCGTTGCCGGGCAGCCCGTCGAGACCTGCCTCAGTGCGGTAGCGGCGTAACAGCCCCGTGATGTCCAGCAGATCGTGCTCGATGCGGGCCACGGTGCCCAGCATCTTCGGGTCGTCGTAGGCGATGAACCCTGTATGCGGCAGCTGCAGCAGGGACGCATCGACCTCCGTGTTCTCGTAGGTCTGGGTGAAGCAGTTCAGCTCCCCGTTGAACCCGCGCTCCAGGATCTCTTCCCGCAGCTTCTCTTGCAGACCGCGCCACCGGTTGACTGGTCCGTCGAGACCATGCTGCTCGACGGCGCGCACGCCTTCGTTGAAGGCCGCCCACATCATGGCCCGTCCGTGGACGAAGATGCCCGGGTTCCCGCGCATTTCCCAGATCCCGTGGCCGGGACGGTCATAGTTGTCCTCGCAGAAGCGCAGCAGGTTCTTCTGCAGCCCCCAGGAGTACTCGTCCTCGGCCACCCCGGCCTCGCGCAGGGCGGCCAGAGCGATCATGACCTCCCCGACGACGTCGGCCTGGTACTGCTCGGCGGCCTCGTTGCCGATCCGCACCGGGGCCGAGCCCTCGTAGCCGGCAAGGTGGGTCAGGATGGTCTCGGGCAGCTGGCGTTCCCCGGCGACCCCGTACATGATCTGCAGATCCTCGGGGTCCCCGGCCACGGCCCGCAGCAGCCAGTCGCGCCAGTGCATAGCCCCATCGGTGAAGTCGTGACTGATGAGGGTCTGGATGGTCAGGGCCGCGTCGCGCAACCAGGTGTAGCGGTAGTCCCAGTTGCGCACCCCGCCGAACTCCTCGGGCAGAGAGGTGGTGGCCGCGGCCACGATCCCGCCGGTGGCCTGATGGGTCAAGGCGCGCAGGACCATCAGGGACCGCAGCACCATCTCGTCATGGTCATCGCCGATCCCCACGTTCGCCGACCAATTCCGCCAGTAAGTCACCGTCCGTTCCAGGGCCTGCTGGGGCTCCACCGGTCGCGGGGGGTACCGGTGAGACTCGTGCCAGGTCAGCACCCAATCCAGCGACTGGCCGGCCGCCAAGGCGAAGACTCCGGTGAGCCGGTCGGAGACCGCACCCTGGTAGTCGTCGGGGTGTCCCTTGAGCGAGGCCTCGTGGCGGTCCTCCATGCCTTCCTGCGGCTCGACCTGCTGGGCTTCGTGCGGGTGCAGCAGCGGCCCGGCCAGCAGCAGGGCGTTCGGCCCGGCCACCGACAGCAGCCCCTCCCGGGCGGTCCCGCGCAGGTCGACCCGGCGGGTCCAGGGCTTGGAACGGTTGTAGTCGAAGCGGATCCGCAGGTCGTGCTCGACCTCCACCCGCCCCTGCATGCATTCCACCCGGCGGATCAGATCGGCCTGACCGTCGTGCGGAGGCAGGAAGTCGGTGACCACCACGGTGCCCGTGCGGGTGCGCCACGTGGTCTCCAGCACGAAGGTCCGCGGCAGATACCGACGCGAGACGACCTCCCCGTCCACGGCGAAGAGCCGCCACCGCCCGTCCTCCGGGGTCCCCAGCAGGGCCGCGAACACCGAAGGGGAGTCGAAACGCGGGAAGCACAGCCAGTCGATGCTGCCATCCCGGGAGACCAAGGGCCCGGTGGCCAGATCCGACAACAGTGCATAGTCCTCCAACGGCGTGAACGCGCTGGGCGAGGCCTGACTCATGGGCCCATTCAACCAGCCACCCCGGGCGACACCCAGAACCTCCGCGAGTACCGTGACCGCATGGACACCATCGGCACTCTGATCATCCTGGGCGCCACCGGCGACCTCACCTCCCGGCTGCTGCTGCCCGGGCTGGGGCGGCTGCTCACCGAACAGCCCGACCGCCGGCTCCGCCTGATCGGCGCCGACCTCGCCCCGCGCGACAGCCGGCAGTGGGCCGAAACCGTTCGGGGAGCCTTTGACAGCGTCCAGGCCACCGGATCGGCCGTCGAGCACGCCCTGGCCCACGCCGACTACCTCGTCACCGATGCCTCCTCCGCCGAGGACCTGCAGCAGGTGCTGGCCGGCGCCGAGGGGATCCCGGCGCTGTACTTCGCCCTGCCTCCGGCGGTGACGGCCAAGGCGGTGCGGGCCCTGCACCGGGTCGAGCTGCCGGAGCACACCGTGCTGGCCCTGGAGAAGCCCTTCGGCGTCGACCGGCCCAGCGCCTCGGAGCTGAACCGGATGCTCGCCTCCCTGGTGGGGGAGGACCAGGTCTTCCGGGTGGACCACTTCCTGGGCAAGTCCACCGTGCTCAACGTCCTGGGCCTGCGCTTCACCAACCGTGTGTTCGAGCCGGTGCTCAACCGTGAGCACGTCGCCAAGGT
>NZ_BMEQ01000034.1:7358-27966 GCF_014636775.1 Kocuria dechangensis | reverse complement strand
ATGCTCGGGGACATCAACGGCGATCGGGTGCAGGACATCGTCGGTTTCGCGGACGACGGCGTGTGGGCGTCCTTGGGCCGGACCAACAACACCCTGGGCACCCCGAGCCGGCTGCTCAACGACTTCGGCCGCCTGGCTGGCGGCTGGCAGGTGCAGCATCATCCCCGGCTACTGGGAGACATCAACGGTGATGGGCGCGATGACATCGTGGGTTTCGCCGACGACGGAGTGCACATCAACACCTTCTGAACCCCCGGGGGCCCTCTCCGACACCCGATCGGGGTAAGGGCACCTCGTGAGCTGTGGAAGGACGGACGGCTGCGCATACACGGGACTGAGCCCTGGTGCGGGACGGTTGAGATCCGTCCTGCACCAGGGCTCTTCTGGCTAGTTCGCCATGGGAGGGTGCCGCAGGCGCGACGCGATCCGGCGACGCATGCCGCGTCCATTGGCTGGACCGGACGAACAGTGGACCGGTCGTGACCAAGACGCCACGGCCACCAGGAGGCTCACACGCCGCTCCAGCGGTGGACCAGTTTCCATCATTGACTGTCCCGGTCGAGGTGCCGGGGCGGCCGGTTGTTCCACCGCAGGGAGAGGAGGAGGCTCAGCGCGCCGCGGATCGTGAACCACAGGTTCCACTTGCCCAGGATGAGACGCAGACCGACCACCAGGGCGGCCACCGGCGCCAAGGCGAACAGCACCATCCTGGCCGTGCGCCTCATCCCTGCGGCCCTCCGCGGGTCTGCGTCGTGGCCTGCGCATCCCGCCACGGGCTCGCCGGGGCGCGGCAAACCCACTTCGGCGGTCACCGGGCCCGGGTACGGTCGGCGCCCCGGACTCCATGACGGGGACCTGGGCGGTGTGCTGCCGTCAGGCCACGCCGAGCCGGCGGACGAAGCCGGGAAAGGCGGTGAACGCCGTCTCCGTGTCCTTCTGCAGCGCCTGTCGCCCGCGCAACGGCTCGGCGTGCTCCTCCGCGGGGGAAGCCGGGGCCCGGGCCCTGGTGCACCCATGGGGGCGGCGCGCCCCTGAACAGGGACGCGCCGCAGAAGACGGATCAGATGGTGCTCAGCCGATCAGGGTGTGCCCTCGGTGTCGATGGCCACCATCTCCGGGGCTGCGGTGCCGTTGCGCTCGAGCAGGCCGGTGACCGTCCCGCTGGTGGCTTCGATCGCGGTGCGGGCGGTCTCGGCGACGGTGAGCGGGGCGGCGATCGTCACCCCTGCCAGCACGGCGAGCACGCCGATGGGAACCAGGGCCCGGTGCCGGTGATGGGCGATGACGAGGAGCCCGGCGACCACCACCATGGCTCCGGCGACGCCGAGGAGGACGGGAAGGACGGGGAGGAAGATCGGCAGGATCATCGCGGCCCGCCTGCGGAGTCGGTGCGGGCGGATGCCCGGCCGGGCAGGGGGTGGAGGGTGGTGCTCATGGTGTGCTCCGGGGGAAGGAGAGGCGGGTGGGGGCGTGCCGGCGCGGGGATTCGGGGGTGCGTCGACACGCCCATTATCGCTGGTCAGCCAGGAGGAACAGGACACGGCGCGCCCCTGCGGGGGGACGCGCCGCGTAACGAAGACGGCAGGCTCGGACCCACGTCGGCCGCGGGCCGGTTTCCTCCCGCAGGCTCACGATCTCCGTGCGGAACCGGGCCCACGGACACGCCACGAGCCCGCCATCGGGTTGCCGTTCTCGCCGGCGAACGGGCGGGTGCCGAAGCGGTCGCGACAGGCTCGGAGGACCGGACGTGCGATACGACGTGGCAACAGTGCGCGGAGGAGTTCCCCTCGCCGGTGCGCCCCGGTACCGTTCGGGCATGGCGATCGACCTCTACGCGGGAGTCTGCGTCGGCGACTACGACCGGGCTCTGGACTGGTACGAGCGGCTGCTGGGCGCACCGCCGAGTCTCGAGACGGGTGAGGGCGAGGCGGTGTGGGACCTGGGCGAGCACCGGGCGCTGTTCATCGACCATCGTCCCGAGCACGCCGGTCATGGCCGGCACACGATCTTCGTCGGGACCGTCGAGGACCTCCAGGTGTGGGTCGCCCGGGTCGCCGACCGGGGGATCGAGCCGGTCCGGTGGGAGGAGTCCCCGGACGGGATGCGCGAGGCGATGTACCAGGACCCGGAGGGCAGCGTGATCTACTTCGGCGGGACGCCGGCCGACGCCGCGCGGCCCTCAGCCGGTGCGCCACGGCACACGTCGTGAGACCAACCAGTGCGTGCCGGTGTCAGCGCGGAAGGTGCCGCTGCAGCCACAGGGTGAGCCAGAGCCTCAGCCGGGTCTCGTCCCACTCCGGGACGTCGACCACCAGCGCCGCCGGCCCGTACCGGTAGACCGAGACGACACCGTCCCGGTCGGTGAGCTCGGCGACCAGCCGCTCCACGAGGTGCGGGTGCTGCTCGGCGATGTCCTCGCGCAGCCCGACGTCGAAGCAGTCCACCTCGGCGACCACCGTCACCAGGGGCTCCTCGGCGACGGAGGACTCCGGTCCTTCACCGCGCAGGGCGGTGATCGTCCGTCGAACGTGGGCGAGCATCTCGGGTCCGCCCATCGGGTCGCGGCCGTGGGCGCTCTGGTAGACGCTGTAGAGCGGCAGCGCCGGCAGGAAGATCTGGTGGCTGTCGGAGGCGAGAACGGGGTAGTTGAGCGTCGGGTAGTCGCTGATGCGGTGCTCCCCGACGATCCACAGCGCGTCGGGGACAGCGGAGGTGATCACCTCGGCGAGGTAGGAGACGAAGCCGTCGACCAGTGCCAGGGACTCGGCCGGCGGGTGCGGGTCCACGAGCTTCCCGTGGCGGGCCCAGCTGGGCCACCCGGGGCGGGTGGGGTCCTCCTCCAACGACCGGGGATCGGTCCCGAGGTCGGCGCAGCGGGCGGTGATCGGCTCCCAGACCGAGGCCACGGACTCCGGGGAGCCGTCGAGCAGCGCGTCCGCGTCGCGACCGAGGCCGGACAGCGCGGAACGCAGTCGCTGCAGTGCCGGGGCACGTTCGGCGAGGAACTCATCGAGCGCGTCCCCCGCCTGGGACCCGGTCATCCACTCGTACAGCATCGTCACCATGCTGGTCATGCTAGACGGGCCCGGGGAACCGCGTGCCGAGGACCGGCCGGTGCACGGGGCGCACGCTACGCCTCCGGGGCCTGGGGGCGGCGCTCCGGCTCGAGTTCGACGACGAGGATCGGCAGCCTCAGCCGATCGCCGTTGAAGGACACGATCCGGGCGTGCGGGATGCCCTTCTCGCGCACGAACCGGCAGGCGACGAGGCCGTGGTCCCGGTTCTGGCCGACCATCAGGAGCCAGTGCGTCCCCGTGGCGTCGACCGCGTGGGCCTGGCGTTCCAGGTTCTTCCCCGTCGGATCGTCCGCGCTGCTCGCCTGGGCGAAGCGGGCGGCGTAGGCCTCCACGTCCTCCGCGGTCCGCAGGATCCCGGCGGCGACCCGGCGGGCGTCCTGGCTCTTCAGCGCGGGGGCGATCTCCTCGCTCCCGACGTCGACGACCTGGCTCATCGGCTCGGCGTCGCCGGCGGGACGGAGGATGTAGGTCCTGCGCTCGATCCGGCGGAGACGGTCGTCGTCCCTGTGGACCTCCTGGTAGGCCTCGATCAGCGCCTGGAGCTCACCGTCCAGGTCCCGCTTGTCGGGCTCGTCGTGGTCTCCCGCCGACGGAAACTGGGACATGAGCGCCTCCTGGCAGCCGGACTGGTCTGTCCTGCCCTCTAGGATCTCCACGCTACGGGAGCGGGCGTCAAACCGGGGACCCCAGTTCCACATTGTCGTCAGTGGAGCAGCTGCTCGGACAGCAGCGCCGCACCGATGGCGATCATGGCCGCCCCGGAGACCCGGGTCACCGCTCGGGCGGCGGCCGGCCGGGCCCGCAGCACCCGCCGCGCCCCTGCACCCACCCCCGTGTAGACCACCGCGCAGCTGGTCGCGTGCACCAGCCCACGCACCAGGATCTGGGCCGCGGTGGGCCAGTGCACGTGGGGATCGATGAACTGGGGCAGCATCCCGGTGACCAGCCACACCAGGTACCCCGTGCCCACCTCGATCCTGCCGCTGTGCACCGCCCGTCGCGATGCGTCGGTGCGGGCGGGGGAGCCGCGTCGAAGGATCCCCCGGGCGAGGAGCAGTGCTGCGGGGAGCAGGGGTCAGCGGCTCCGGGCGGAGGGGACGGGGGTGGTGATCCGGGTGACGGCCTCGGCCGTCACCGCCCTCTCGTGCTGTTCGGTGTCCAGGGCCGCGTGCAGGAGGGAGCCCTCGATCAGCGCGTCCAGCATCCGGCACGTGGCCGGATCGAAGTGCCGGGCCAGGGTGGCACGGCTGCGCTGCCTCCACGCGTGGGTGATCGACCGGTAGGCCGGCTCCCGGGCGGCGAGGGTGTAGAGCTCCTGGGTCAGCACCAGCTCCTGGGCCGAGCCGGCCGGCTCCGCGTGGACGAGGTCCACGACCGCCTCCCTGGCCTGCTCCAGGGTGTGCGCCTGCGCCAGGCACGACTCGAAACGGGCGGCGACGCCGGCGGAGAAGCGCGTGAAGGCCTCGTGCAGCAGCTCGTCCATGCTGCCGAAGTGGTAGGTCATCGATCCCAGCGGCACGTCGGCCCGGGCGGCGATCCTCCGGTGCGAGGCACCGGCGACCCCGTGCTCGGCGATCACCTCCAGGGCCGCCTCCACGATCCGGTCCCGGCGCTGCGGGTCGAACCGCCGCGTGGCCACCGGTTCAGACGGAGCGCAGCACGCGGGCGGGATTGCCCACGGCCACTACGTCGGCCGGGACGTCCTTGGTGACCACGGCACCTGCCCCGATCACGCTGTTCTCCCCGATCCGCACCCCCGGCAGCACGATCGCCCCGCCACCGAGCCACACGTTGTCCTCGATGGTGATCGGCTCGGCCGCCTCCAGCTTGTCCCGGCGCGGCTGCGGATCCACCGGGTGGGTGGGGGTCAGCAGATGGACGTTGGGGCCGATCTGGCAGTCCCGCCCGATCATGATCGCCGCGACGTCCAGGGCGGTCAGTCCCGAGTTGATGAACGTCCCGTCCCCGATGGTGATGTGGCTGCCGTAGTCCACCGTCAACGGGGGGCGGACGTCGACGTCCTCGCCCACCGCTCCCAGCAGCTCCTCCAGGATCGGCCGGGCCGAACCCGGGTCCTCGACGTAGGCCGCGGTGTAGCGGTGGCTCAGCTGCAGGGCCCGGAGGAACGCGGCCGCGCTGTCCGGGTCGTCGGCGATGTAGAGGTCCCCGGCCAGCATCCGCTCCCGGTTGGTGCGGGTGTCCCCTGCGAAGTAGTCAGTCATGCGTACGATCGTACGCATCGGCGCGGGGGACGGGCAACGGCTGGCCCCTCGGACCCGCCGGCTCAGGTGCCCCGCGCGATGCGGCGGACGATCGCGGTGCTGGTGCCGCCGACGAGGCCGTACATGAACGTCCCGTACAGCTCGAAGCCGTTCCCGCGGACAGCCTGCGCGATCCTGGCCTCGCCCTCGTCCAGCCCGGAGAACCCGGTCACGGTGCCCGCCGCGAAGACCGGCCCGACGCCGGTCTCGCTCTCGACGACCTGCCACCTGGTCTGCCCGTCGTGCCCGGGGCCGGCGTCCTGGCCCCAGTCCACGACCAGCGCGTAGAGGGTGTCCGTGCCCTCCTCGAGGTGCTGGATCACGTCGTCGACGCTGCGCCGCAGGACGTGGATGTCCCCGCCGCAGTCCAGCTCCAGGTGATCTCGCAGGAAGGCGAGCAAGGTGTCGTAGTCGGCCATGTGGGCTTCTCCTGGTCGCTCGGGAGGCTGAGAAAGCGAACGTACCCCGTCCTGCGCTCGCGCCCGGACGCAGCCGACGGTCCGGTGCGAGCTGATCGCGCAGGCTCGTCGCCGTCGGGACCCGGCGGAGCTACTCCTCGTCGGAGGACGTGCCGGGCTCGGGAGGCAGCTCGGGCTCCTCCTCGGGCTTCTCGCGCCGGTTGATCTCGTTCGTGTTGGCGGTCATCCAGCTCTCGTCGTGGATGCTCAGGCCCTCCTGGCGCATCTCGGCGTAGGCCTCGTCACGGTCGGCGGGCTCCGGGTAGCGGTCCATCTCCTGCTCCTGTCCTTCTCGACGACGATCTCGGCGACGATGGCCCGATCCTATGCCCGGCCCGGGCGGGCCGACAGGTGCCCGCGGCGTCCGGGCGCGAGCGGGCGGGAGAATGACGGCGGATGCCAGGCCCCGGTGCCCGACACGGAGGGGGGAGCGGGCCGGTCTCCTACGCTGGACCCATGGACGCCCCACAGCCCACGAGCGCCAAGCCGATCCTCACTCTCACCGTGAACCCGGCGCTGGACCTCAGCACCTGGACCGAGCGGGTCGTCAGCGGTCACAAGCTGCGGTGCGGCACGAGCCGGCTCGACCCCGGCGGCGGAGGCGTGAACGTGGCCCGGGTGGTGCAGCGGCTCGGGGGGCATGCCCTGGCGGTGTACACCGCCGGCGGCGCCACCGGGGAGGCCTACCGCCGGCTCATCGAATCCGAGCGCGTCCCCACCCTGGTGGTGCCGATCCAGGGGAGCACCCGCCAGAACTTCACCGTGGACGAGACGGCCACCGGGGAGCAGTTCCGGTTCGTCCTCGAAGGCCCCGAGCTCAGCGACGCCGAGTGGCGAGCCTGCCTGGCCCTGGTCGCCGAGTCGATCCCGGTGGGCGGATACGTGGTCGCCAGCGGCAGCCTGCCACCGGGGGTTCCGGAGGACTTCTACGCGCGGGTCGCCCGCCTGGCGCGCGAGCGCGAGGCCCGCTGCATCGTGGACGCGTCCGGACCGGCCCTGGCCGAGGCGCTCGCCGAGGGGGTCTTCATGATCAAGCCCAGCCGGCGCGAGCTCGGGCTGCACGTGGGCGCGGTGCTGGACACCGAGCAGAGCCAGGTCGAGGCTGCCTCGGCACTCGTCGCGGACGGGTCCGCGGAGTACGTGGCCCTGACCCTCGGTGACGCGGGAGCCGTGCTCGCCGCGCGGTCCGGCGTCCTGCGCCTGGCCGTGCCGGCGGTGCGGGTGGTCAGCACCGTCGGGGCGGGCGACAGCTTCGTCGGCGCCTTCGTGCTCCGGCTCGCGCAGGGCCTCCCCGTCGACGCGGCCTTCCGGGCCGGCGTCGCCGCGGGAAGCGCGACCGCGATGACCCCGGCGACAGAGCTGTGCCACCGGGCCGACGTCGAGCGCCTGGAGGCAGAGCTCTCCGCCGGAGCGCACTGAACCCGCTCCCGCTGGGCCCGCCGCTCACCGCTCGGCCGAGAACGCGGCGATGGCTCGGGCGCGGTGACCGGACGGCCACCGCCGACGGGGACCTCCTCGCCGAGGCGGGTCAGGCGGGCGCGATGACGGCCTGCAGATGGTGGCCGCCGCGGACCGGCGTCCAGTCCTCGACCCGCCGGTACCCGGCGCCCCGGATGATCTGGTCGGCCTCGTCGAGGTCCCAGTGCCCCGGGTCGAGAACCGCCCCGGTGACCGGGTCGGTCCGCCGGCCGATCATCGTGGGCGCCGACCGCTGGACCCAGTGGACCGGTCGGGCGCCGCCGTGCGGGCGCCCGGCGGGGCGGGGATCCGGGTCCTCCAGGAAGTCCACGCCCATGGTGTCGTAGAGGTCGTCGGGCGTCCGCGGGACGCAGGCGAGGTTGGCGGTGAAGCGGGTGCTCATGTCGTGCTCGTGGTGTCGCAGGAGGGGTGCCGGCGGCCGGTCTGCCTCGTGCCGTCAGCGGTGAACGTACCAGCCGGCACCGACATCGAGCCCCGTGGAACGGGGGCCGGAGCCGTGCTCATGGCCCGTGGGATCCCGGGCCCCCGGGGGCGGGCGTCGCGCCCGGGGCGCGGGTCAGGCCGGTCGCTCCCGGTCGAGGGAGCCCAGCACCTCGGTGCGGAGCAGCTCGAGGTCCACGGCCTCCCCTTCGCGGAGCCCGTGACTGCGGACCCAGGCGCGGGCCGCACGCCAGACGTCGTCGCAGCCGCTCTCGACGTCCGGATGGGCCGCGCCGATCCGGGTGTGGACCGGGTGCTCGGAATCCTCGCCCGTGAAGGACAGGACCGCCACCGGACTGGAGGCGAGCCCCACCACGCCTCGGACGGCGACGATGACCCGGCCGTGGAAGCAGTCGCCGGGCCGGAGATCCCAGGCGCGGTGGACGTTCCGGCAGTCGACGGCGGCATGCGCCGGGTTGGAGATCTGATGCTGCTGCTGTTGCTGGAGGGCCGTCTCACGGTCCTGCCGGCGACGTCGTCGCCGACCGTGCCACAGGAGCTGTTGCACTTGCTGTTCCGTGCTCATCACGGACCTCCCTCACCGCCGGCCTGGTTCCGTTCCGTCGCCCTGGCATGGTGGAACACGGGCGGCACGGGCAAAAGGAGGGGGGTCTTCTGGAGGCACCGGTCATGGTTCCGAGCACCGGGTGGATGGGACGGCCTGACCCCTCAAGCATCGCGCGCCCGCCGTCACGGCGGAACGGCTGGAGGATTTGTTTCAGCGACGTGACGAGCACGAGGTCGTGCTTCCGGAGAGCACCGACGCGGGCCATGAGGCGTGACCCCGCCGCCGGTGCCCCTGCGGGACGCCTCTCATTCCACCGGCTCCAGCTCCGACCACAGCGCTGTCAGCCCCCGCTCGTCCAGGAACCGCTCGACGGTGGTCGTCGCCGGCGCCGGGAGGTCGACGTCGGCCTCCCACACGGACTCGCACTCGTCGCAGACCTGGATCATCTCCCCGCTGGCTCTCACGCGGTACACGGTGATCACGCCCTGGGCGCACATCGGACACTCGATCGCGATGCTCATGGCAGCACCTTCTCCGTGACGGAGGTCCCGGAGGAGGACCGGAACCATGGTGGTATCGATCGTCGCACCGGTGACCGTCGCCGTGCCAGAGCGCTCCGGCGGTCGTGCGCTCGACCGGCGCCGTGCGACGGACGGGAGCGGAGGCGCCACCGCGGGGAGAGCCGGGCTCCCGCTGCGTCAGGATGAGCGCCGGGCGGCGCGGACCCCGCGGACGGACCCGGCGGGACCGAACCTCCCGGTGAGGACGCCGGCGGCGGCGATCCCCACGGCACCGGCCCCGAGGAGCCACCACGGTGAGCGCTCCGGCTCCGGCGCGGCGGGGGTGCGGCGGGGCATCACGGTGACGGTGCCGGGGGCCACGCGTTCCTCCGCCTTGATCTGCCGCACCCGGGTCACCGCGCTGTGCTGCACGACGGGGTCGGCCGCGGCCCCGGTGATGGGGCCCGGCAGGGGGCCGGCCTCCGCCGGACGCGCCCACGGAGCGGGGGAGGGCGAACGCTCGGACGGCGCGGCCGACCGGGGCGCGGGCTCGACGGGCCGCGACGCGTCCTCGGGCTCGAGCCGCGGCGCCCCGGGCGGCGCGGAGGATCCGGCCGAGGTGCCCTCCGCCGGCGGCGACGTCGGCTTCTCGTCGCTCGTCGTCCCGCTCGCGGTGTCGCCCGCGGTGTCGCCCGCAGGGTCGCCCGCAGGGTCGCTCGCGGGGTCGCCCGCAGGGTCGCTCGCGGTGTCGCCCTCGGTGTCGTTCTCGGCGTCGCTCAGGGCGTCCGGGGCATCGCGCGGGGCCTCCGCCACGGGTCCCGGGTCCGCGGCGTCCACGCCGTCCGGAGCGGGAGCGGGGCCGGGGGAGGGGACCGCCTCCGGGGGAGCGGCAGGAACGGGATCCCCGGCCGACGGGGCGGCAGGAGCGGTCTCCACGACCGGCGGGGTGGACGGGGCGGAGCCGGCGGTCTGGGCTGCGGCGGCCGGGCTGGTGCCGAGCAGGATCAGGGCCGCCACGGCGAGGGACCGGGCATGCATGGGGAGGATCTTTCCGGTGGAGGTGGAACGGCGGGGGGCCGTCTCGATCGTAGCGCCGGCGGACCGCCGGCGCGGTGCGACGTGCCGGCGCCGGGGCGGTCCCGCGACGCATCCGTTCACGTCCGCTCGAGGCCCAGGGGACCCACGGGCAGCACCGGTAGAATCCGCCGGACATCTTTCCCGCCCGCCCCGGCGGCCCACGACGGGGCGGCGCTGCCAGGAGCTCTCCCATGTCCTCTGCGATCCACCCCGATCCGGCACCGCCCGGACCCGAACCGGCACCGCCCGGACCCGAACCGGCACCGTCCGGACCCGCTCCGGCACCGTCCGGACCCGCTCCGGCCGGCGGTCCCGCGCGCCCCGCGCGCGCCGACCGCTACGGAGGGTTCCGCCCGGAGATCCAGGGCCTGCGAGCGCTGGCCGTGCTCCTCGTCGTGGTGTACCATGTGTTCCTCGGCCGGGTCTCCGGCGGGGTGGACATCTTCCTGCTCGTCTCGGCCTTCTTCCTCACCCTGTCCTTCACCCGCAAGCTGGACTCCGGCCGGCCCCTGGGTCTCGGACGGTACTGGCTGCACGCCTTCAAGCGGCTGCTGCCGCTCGCTGCCCTGACCATCCTGGGCACCCTGCTGCTGGTGGAGCTGGTCCATCCCGAGGGCGAGGCCGGTCAGTGGTACCCCCACGCCCTGGCGTCGGTCCTCTACGTCGAGAACTGGAGGCTGGGCTTCAGCGCGGTGGACTACTACGCCGCCGACACCTCCACGGCCTCCCCGTTCCAGCATTTCTGGTCCCTGTCGGTCCAGGGGCAGGTATTCCTGCTGTGGCCGCTGATCTTCGGGGGGACCTGGCTGCTGACGCGCTCCGGGCGGTGGCGGCCCGTTCCCGTGCTCGCGGTGGCCTTCGGGGCGATCTTCGCCGCCTCCCTGGCCTGGTCGGTGCACGTCACCGCCACCAACCAGGCCTTCGCGTACTTCGACACCCGGGCCCGGCTGTGGGAGTTCGCCCTGGGCTCCCTCCTGGCCCTCGTCCTGCCGTACCTGAACCCCTCCCGGAGGGCGCGCGTCGTGCTGGGCTGGGCCGGGCTGGTCAGCATGGTCTCCGTCGGCGTGCTCGTCGACGTCCAGGGCGCCTTCCCGGGATGGATCGCCCTGTGGCCCCTGGCCTCGGCGGCCGCGATCGTCGTCGCCGGCCGGACCGGCTCCAGGGCCGGCCTCGACCGCATCCTCACCTCCCGCCCGCTCGTGCGGCTGGGCGACGCCTCCTACGCCCTCTACCTGATCCACTGGCCGCTGCTGATCACCTATTTGGTGCTGCGCGACCGGCCCACGGCCGGGCCGCGCTCCGGCGTCGTCCTGATCGTGCTGTCCGTCGTTCTGGCCCTCATCGCGACCGCCGCCGTGGAGAAGCCGTTCCACCGCTGGAGCTGGGCCGAGGCCACCAAGCCGCGGCTGGCCATGGTGATCGGCACCTGCGTGGCGCTGGTGGCCACGCCGGTGCTCGCCCAGCAGCAGGCCGAGGAGCGTCGTGCCGCCCTGATCGAGGCCGCAGCCTGGGCCAACAACCCCGGAGCCAGGTCCTTGCTGCCGGACTTCGAGGACGTCGGCGATCCGGGCGCGCCCACGGTCCCCGTCTCCCTGGCCGGGGACTACCGCAAGCCCGACCTCGGCCGGCAGTGCGACCGCGGCTACGGGCTGGGCCCGGGGGCGGCGGAGTGGTGCCATGAGACGCTGCCCGGCGAGGACCCGGCCAGGACGCTGCTGCTGATCGGGAACAGCCACGTCCTGCAGTGGGTGCCGGCGGTGGTGGAGATGGCCGCCGAGCGCGACTGGCGGGTCGTGAGCTACCTGCGCGGCAACTGCCTCCTGGCCGGCGTCGAGGAACAGGTGGCCGAGCCGGAGGCGTGCGCGACCTGGCTGGACGGCGTCCAGGACGTCGTCGACACCGTGGACCCGGACATGGTGCTCGTCCAGGGCACCCGCACCGAGCCCGGGGTGGAGACGTTCCTGCCCGGGGTCGAGCAGCGCATCCGCGATCTGGCGGCCCAGGACATCCAGGTGATCGGGATCCGGGACAACCCCCGCTTCGAGGAGCCCACCTCCCACTGCGCGGCCCGGAGCGGCGCCGACGACCCCGGGTGCGCCCCCACCCACCCGGCGCTCGGCACCGTGAGCCCCTTGCAACCGGTGGCCGACGAGCTGGCGCGGGTGTCGACGTTGGAGATGAACGACGTGATCTGCCCGGCCCAGCGGTGCACCCCGGTCGTCGGGAACGTCTACACCTACTGGGACACCAACCACGTCAGCCCCGAGTACGTGCGGAGCGCGTCGGGCATCTTCGCCCAGCGGTTCGAGGAGGCCCTGGCCGCCGACGGCGTGACCATGTGACCCGGGCGGTGAGCTGACCGGGGCCGGTCCCGGCGCGGGAACGGATCGCGTCCCGCCCGGTCCCTCGTGGGGTGGTGCCGGACCGCATGAACGCGGTCGAGGATGCGCTCGGCCGTCCGGAACCGGACCGACCGTTCAGGAAATGGGGCTGTCAAGGACGCGGCTCCTGCTCTCCCAGGATGACGAAATATGACGCTTCCCGACACATGCCCCGCTCCAGTGCCTAGCCTGGTCAGGAAGCCAGTCCGGGCGTCGTCGCGCGGGCCACGGTCACCGCGCCGGGTCCGGGACGCCCGGGATCCCACCTCCCGAAAGGACCCGCATGTCACTGCACCTCATCGAGATCGTTCCCGCCTCCACCGGCAAGGAGTCCGTGCGTCGGCTCCTGGACACCGTCTCGACCGCCGTGTCGGAGAACGGCGCCGAGCTCATCGAGTCCCAGGTCACCGCCGACCAGGGCCGGGTGTTCGTGATCGTCGAGGCCGCCGCCGCGGACGGGCTCGCCGACAAGGTCCGCAGCGCGCTGGGCGAGGCCGCCACCGAGGTCACCGGCCCGGACGCCGTGCGCCTGGTCGGCGCCGAGCTCGAGGACATCAAGAAGCTCAAGGGCAACGTGGACTATCTCGTCGAGTGGGACATCCCCGCCGAGATCACCATGGAGCAGTACCTGGCCCGCAAGAAGGCCAATTCCCCCAAGTACGCCGAGGTGCCCGAGGTGTCCTTCCTGCGCACCTACGTGCGCGAGGACACCGCCAAGTGCCTGTGCTTCTACAACGCCCCGGACGAGGACGCCGTCGAGCGTGCCCGGCAGGCCGTCGGCACCCCGTTCGACCGCATGTTCAAGCTCGACATCTGAGATCCCGGACCAACCACGCCCCGACGGCGGCCCACCGGTTCCGGGGGCCGCCGTCGCCGTCCCCGGAGACCCTCCTGCCAGAACGGAAGACCATGCCCCGATCAACACCGCTGCCCTCCGCCCCCCGGGCCTCGACGCCCGAGCCCCAGGACCTGCTGACGCCCCTGGCCGACTACGCCGACCACGGCGTCGTCCGGGAGCTGGCGGCCGGGCGGGCACGGGATGTCGACGCGGCCCGGACCTCCCCGTTCGAGACCCTGCGCGAGCTGGGATCCCGGGGCCTGCTGGACCTCGGGCTGAGCGGGTCCCTGGTGCCGCAGGCCGCGGTCGTCTTCGACCTCGCCACGGAGTGCACCGCGACCGCCTTCTCCCTGTGGGCCCACCGCGCCGGCCTCGAGTACCTGCACGCGACCGGGACGGAGATCCCCGACACCATGCGGACCGGGGCCGTGCCGGGGTGCTCGGCCATGGCCCCGGCGTTCAAGCACGCCGCCGGCATCGGGGAGATCCCCGTGACGCTGAGCCGCAGGGACGGGGAGCTCGTGCTCAACGGCACCGTGCCCTGGGCCTCGAACCTGTACCCGGAGGGCGTCGTCGTGCTCCCGGCCGTGCGCGAGGACGGCAGCCTCGTCGTCGTCCGGTCGCGCGTCGCGGCGCCCGGGGTGCGGGTGCGGCTGCTGGAGGACCTGATGGCGCTCAACGCCACGGCCTCCGGGATCCTCACGTTCCAGGACGTGCCCCTCGACCCGGCCGAGGACCTGCTGAGCGAGGACCTCCCCACCTTCCTGGCGGCCGTCCGCGGGCCGTTCCTGCTGCTGCAGACCGCGTTCTGCCTCGGTCTCTCCGCCGCCGCGCTGGCCGCCGCCCAGCAGTGCCTGCAGGGCGTGGCCGAAGTCTTCCGGGGCGAGCTCGAGGAGGCCGCCGGCGACCACCGGCGCCTGCGGGCCGACCTCGTGCGGATGGCCGGGGCACCGCGCGAACAGCCGCCCGCCGACCTGCTCCGGCTCCGTCTCGACGCCGCGCTGCTGACCGGCCGTGCCACCCGGGTGGAGGCGAAGGTCGTGGGCGGGCGCGGCTACGCGATGTCCTCGCCCACCGCCCGGCGCACGCGCGAGGCCGCCTTTCTTCCCGTCCAGTCCCCGACGGAAGGACACCTGCGGTGGGAACTGCAGAAACTGGGCTGAGCCCGGTCCCCGCCGGTCCCCGCCCGGCGCTCACCGTGCGCGGGGTGCGCAAGACCTACCCGGGCGCAGGGGCTCCTGCCCTCGACGGGGTGGACCTGACGCTGCACAACGGCGAGACCCTGGCGGTGCTGGGCCCCAGCGGGTCCGGCAAGTCCACCCTGCTGCGGGCCATCGCCGGGCTCGAGCCGCTGGACGGCGGCACCATCGAGTTCGGGAACCACGACGAGCGCCTGGCCGTCGTCTTCCAGGCGCCGGGGCTGTTCCCCTGGTTGTCGGTGCGCCAGAACATCGCCCTGGGCGGGAAGTACCGGCGCAACCGCGACCGGTTCGACGAGTCCCGGGTGGAGGAGCTGCTGGAGATCCTCGGCCTGACCCCGTGGGCGAACACGCCCGTGCAGGAGCTCTCCGGCGGGCAGGCCCAGCGCGTGTCCGTGGGACGTGCCCTGGCCGTGCGTCCTGACGTCCTGCTGCTGGACGAGCCGTTCAGCGCCCTGGACCCCGCCACCCGCGGCGACCTCCAGCTGTGGCTGCGCGACCTGGCGACCGAGCTGGACCTCACGATCTTCCTGGTCACCCACGACGTCGAGGAGGCCCTCACGCTCGGCGACCGGATCGGCTTCTTCGCCGGTCCCCGCGGCTTCAGCCAGCAGTGGATCCCCGCCCGGGACGGGACAACCGCCGAGCAGATCCTCGCCCACTACCGGGGCACGGACAGCGGCTCCGGGAACTGGATCATATGAGCACCGGCCGACCGAGCCGGCGCGCCGTGCTGCAGGGCGGCGCCGGGGCCGTGGCCCTCACCGGGCTCGGCTGGGGCGCGGGCTCCCTCTACGCCGGCTCCCAGCGGGAGGCCCAGGGCGCCGGGGCCTCCTCCCGTCCCGTGCGGATCGGCTACCTGCCGATCACGGACGCCTCTCCCTTGCTGGTCGCCCACGCCAACGGGTACTACGACGACGCCGCGGTCCCCGTCGCGGACCCGGTGCTGTTCCGCAGCTGGGCGTCGCTGTCCGAGGCGTTCGTGGCCGGCAAGGTGGACGCGATCCACATGCTCATGCCCATGGCCCTGTACATGCGCTACGGGCTCCGGGCCGACGTGCGCATCACCGCGTGGAACCACACCAACGGCTCCTCGCTCACCGTCCGCCCGGACATCGCCGAGATCGCCGACCTGGCGGGGGAGTCCGTGGCGATCCCGGCCTGGTGGTCCATCCACAACGTCGTCGTGCAGAAGATGCTCCGCGTCGCCGGCCTGACGCCGGTCATGCGCGAGACCCCCTCGGCCCAGCGCCGCACCGTCTCCCTCCTCCCGATGGCCCCCGCCGACATGCTGCCGGCGCTGAACAACGGGGTGATCGGCGGATACGTCGTCGCGGACCCGTTCAACGCCGCCGCCGAGGCCCGGGGCGTGGGGCACATCCACCGGTTCCTCGGCGACGTGTGGCGCGACCACGCGTGCTGCGTGACGATGATGCGCGGCGAGCTCATCCGCAACCGTCCCGACCACGCCGCAGGCTTCATGGACGCCCTCGTCCGGGCCCAGGCCTGGGCCCGGCAGAACCGCCCGGAGACCGCCGCCCTGCTGGCCGGCGGCTACCTGCCCCAGCCCAAGCCGGTGATCCTCCGGGCCCTCACCTACCAGGCCGCCGAGCACCAGGACGCGCTGCACCACCCGGCCTGGCACGGCGAACGCCTGGACTTCCGTCCCTACCCGTACGCGAGCTTCACGGAGGAGCTGGTGCGCGCCATGCAGGAGACGGTCGTGGACGCCCCGGCGGGTTTCCTCGACGGGCTCGACCCGGGCGCCGCCCACCGCGAGCTCGTCGACGACACCCTCGTGACCCGCAGCATCGAGAAGGTCGGAGGGCTGGGCGTCTTCGGCCTGACCGGCACGACCCGCACCGAGGAGATCACCCCATGAGCGCACCCCACCGGACCGGCCAGGGCGCAGCGCCCACCGATCTCGACGACGTCGCCCGCCCCGCTCCGAGAGCGGCGCCCCGGCGCGGGGACCCCCGGGGCGCCGGCCTCGCGTGGGGCGTCTTCGGGGTGCTGACGACCGTGGCCGTGTGGTGGGCGTTCACCCACGCCGCCGCCGGAGCGAGCACGATGATCGCGGCGTTCCAGCCCGAACGGATGCCGGGAGCGGTGGCCTCCCTCCTCGAGCGCGGAGTCGTGGTCCAGGACGGCCTGACCAGCCTGTGGCGCCTGCTTTGCGGCCTGGCCCTGGCCACGGCCGCAGGGGTCCCGCTGGGCCTGCTGATCGGCTCCTACCGCCGCTTCCGCTGGACCAGCGCCCCGGTGGTGCAGTTCCTGCGGATGGTCTCGCCGCTGTCCTGGGCGCCGGTGGCCGTGGCCCTGTTCGGCGTGGGCAACGCTCCCGTGGTCTTCCTCGTGGCCGCCGCGGCCGTGTGGCCCATCACCATGAACACCGCCGCCGGCGTCAAGGCCCTCGACCCCCTGCACCTGCGGGTGGCCCAGACGCTCGGTGCCACCCCGGCCGAACGGCTGCGGACCGTCGTGCTCCCCAGCATCCGTCCCTTCGTCATGACCGGGGTGCGCCTGGCCCTGGGCATCGCCTGGGTCGTCATCGTCCCGGCCGAGATGCTCGGCGTCAGCAGCGGCCTGGGCTACGAGATCCTCAACGCCCGCGACCGGCTCGCCTACGACGAGATGCTCGTGGTCATCCTCGTCATCGGCCTGCTCGGCATCGTCCTCGACTCCCTCGCCCAGTGGTTGCTGCGCGAACGCGTCCCCCGGGGCTGAACGCGTCCCTGCCGCACCCCTCCGCCGCGGGGCGCACCGCTACGTCCGGGGCTGTTTCTTCGGGTGCGGGACCGCGGCCAGGTGCTCGGGGTGGACGGCCACGGCGTGGGGCTGGTACTCGGGGTGCTTGGCCAGCCAGGCCTTGATGTAGGGGCAGACCGGCACGATCCGCAGGCCGCCGGCGATGGTGTCGTCCAGGGCCTCCCGGGCCAGCCGCGAGCCCAGTCCCCGGCCCCCGTAGGCGTCCTCGACGGTGGTGTGGTAGAAGATCCGCTGCGGGCCGGCGGCGTCGTCGAAGGGCACGCAGTGGGCCCTGCCGATGACGGTGTCACCGTCGAGGAGCTCGTAGCGGCGTCGGTCGGGGTTGTTCCGGACGGTGAAGGTGGGCTCGGTTTCCACGGTGGTCTCCTGGACGCTGGTCGTGCGACGGGGTCGGGGCCGGCTCAGCCGCGGGGCCGCAGCTGGACGGTGGGCAGGGTGGGCGCCGGCAGCGGGGCCGGCTGGCCCTCCGGGTAGGGGCCGAAGCGCGGGAACGGCGCCCCGTCCGGGTAGGCCCCGGCGGCGGGGGCGGGGGCGGGTTCGGCGCCGATCTCGGCCTGCCAGGCCTCCCGGTAGGCCACGACCTCCTCGTGGGAGCGGCCGACGAAGTTCCACCACATCACGATCTGCTCGCCCAGCGGCTCCCCACCGATGAGCATCAGCCGCACCGGGGCGTCCCCGGCCGCCAGCACCACCCGGGTCTGCCCGGCGGGAAGGTAGGCGAGGTGGTCCACCGGCACGGGGGCGCCGTTGAGCGTCAGGTCCCCGGCGTCCAGGAGCACCCCGTGCTCGAAGGCCGGGTCCAGCTCCAGCTCCAGGGACGCCCCGGGCTCCAGCAGCGCCTCGGCGGCCACCAGCGGCGGGGTGTAGGTGGTCACGGGGGAGGTGGACCCGGCCAGGGAGCCGATGAAGACCCGCAGCACGGCCCCGTCCAGGTCCAGCGGCTTGGGGGCGTGGTGCTCGAAGGTCGGGGCCATGGCCCGGGTTCTCTCGGGCAGGGCGTACCACAGCTGCACCCCGTGCAGGGTCGTGGTGTCGGGGGTGGAGAACTCCTGGTGGGAGATCCCGCGCCCGGCGACCATGAGGTTGACCTCCCCGGGGCGGACCTCGGCCGCGTAGCCGGCGGAGTCGCGGTGGGAGATGCCCCCGGTGAACAGCCAGCTCACGGTGGCCAGCCCGGTGTGCGGGTGGCGGGCCACGCGCATGCCCCCGGAGGCGGCGACGGGGTCGGGGCCGTAGTGGTCCAGGAAGCACCAGGCCCCGATCAGGGACCGCCGGCGCTGGGGCAGGGTACGGCGCACGGTCATCGCCCGCGGCCCGCCCAGGGGCACGTCGCGCGGGGGCAGCAGTGCCGCGCCGGCGCCGACGGCCTCGGTGCACAGGATCTCCTGCGGGTCCGTCTCCAGGTTCGTCATCGGGTGCCTCCTGCGGCGATCAGGGTCCTGCTCGGGGTCGTGGTCGTGACGGCGGCCGGTTCCGGCACGCGGGCGGGTGCGCCGGGCGGCCGGGCTGGGGCCGCCCCGACCCGTTCTCAGAAGATACCCCCGGCGGCGTCCCGTCAAGCGCGCCCTCGGCCCCACGCCGGTCGCCCCCGTGCGCGGCCCGGGGCGGGCCCGGTGGGCGATGATGGACGCCGGGCCGTCGCACCGCAGCCGGTGCGGCACCGGCCCGGACCCCGTCGGACGAGACCTCTGGAAAGTCAGGACCATGCACCGTGCCGAGCCGCCCGTGACCCGCCGCGTCCCCGGACGGATGCCCGGCGGATGGCTGCTGATGGCCTGCATCGGTCTCGTGGCGCTGGCGCTGCGCAGCCCGATCGTCGCCATCGCCCCCGTCCTCGGCGACCTCCGCGGGGACCTGGGGATCTCCGCCGCCGAGGCCGGCCTGCTCACCACCATCCCCGTGCTCTGCTTCGCCGTGGCGTCCCCCCTGGCATCGCTGACCATCCGCCGCTTCGGCGTGGAGCTGTCGATCACCCTGACCCTGCTCGGCGTGCTCCTCGGCATGGGCGTGCGCTCGGCAGGGGGCACGACGGCGACGATGCTGGGGACCGTGGTGATCGGCGTGGCCATCACGCTGGGCAACATCGCCCTTCCGCTCATGATCCGGCGCGACTTCCCGCCGCGCCGGCAGGCGGCGGCCACCGGTCTGTACACCGCCGCGCTGAACATCGGCTCGACCCTCGCGGCGCTGCTCACCGCGCCCGTCGCGGCCGTGGCGGGATGGCGCATCGCCCTCGCCTCGTCGGCCCTCGCGGTGGTCCTCGGCTTCGTGGTGTGGCTGCTGGCCGTCGGGCACCGGCGGGCCTTGCGCCCGGACCCCGACCCCCGGCCGGCCGGGAAGCCTGCGGGCCGCGCCGGTGGCCGCTGGGCCGCGGCCGGTCTGGCGGCGGGATTCTCCGGCCAGGCCTTCGCCTTCTACGGCATCACGGCGTGGCTGCCCACCCTGCTCATCGACGTCGTGCAGATGTCGGTGGTGGCGGCGGGCGCGGCGTCGTCGTTCTTCCAGGTCTTCGCGATCATCGGGGCGCTCGGCGTCCCCCTGGCGGCCCGCCGCCTGAGCACCGTCACCGTGGCCGCGGGCGTGGGCGTGATGTGGCTGTTCCTGCCGCTCGGCCTGCTCCTCGCGCCGGCTCAGTGGTGGGCCTGGACCGCCCTGGGCGGCGTGGCGCAGGGCGGCGGCATCACCGTCATCTTCATCGCCGTCATGCGGCTGGCGCACGACGGCGCGTCGGCCGGGCGCATCTCCGCCGTCGTGCAGGGCGTCGGGTACGGCTTCGGGGCGCTGGCCCCCACCGCCCTCGGCTTCGTGCACGAGCACACCGAGTCCTGGTCCGCGTCCCTGCTCGTCGTCCTGGCGGCCACGACCACGTACCTCGTCTGCACCACGCTCGCGGTGGGCAGCGTGGCCAGGAGACGCCGGTAGCCGGCCACCCGGGGCACCGTTCCTGCGGAGGTGCCTGGTGGGTAGTCACGCGGGGATAACACCGCAGGTCGGATGATGGCCGGGCAGCGCGTGGTGGCCTGTTCCCCTCCGCCGGCGGGGTGAGGCGCGGCCCGCGGCTGCCGTTCACATCCACCACGGGTGGGATCCCCGCACACCGGCAGGCCCGCCCCGTCCCGAGGAGCACGTCATGACTGCACAAGAGATCTCAGAGGGCCGGGCGGGGGCCGACGCACTGACCCGTCGCCGCTTGTTCACGGCCGGAGCCGCCCTCGGCTCCGCCGCCGCCCTGGGCACAGCGGTGGGCCCGGCCCAGGCCGCCTCGACGGACACGATCGGGACGGCTGCCTGGTTCGGCTGGGAGAGCCTGGGCGGGTTCTGCACGGACGGGGTGGGGGTCTCCTCGTGGGGCCGCGGCCGGCTGGACACCTTCGTGGTGGGCAACGACCGGGCCCTGTACCACAAGTGGTTCCAGGGGGGATGGAGCAACTGGGAGAACCTGGGCGGGCAGCTGTACTCGAATCCGACGGCCGTGTCCTGGGGCCGCAACCGGATCGACGTCTTCGCCATCGGCGGTGACCACGCGATGTGGCACCGCTGGTGGGACGGCACCGCGTGGCGGGGCTGGGAGAGCCTGGGCG
>NZ_BMEQ01000034.1:0-7320 GCF_014636775.1 Kocuria dechangensis | reverse complement strand
GGGCCGCGGCCGGCTGGACACCTTCGTGGTGGGCAACGACCGGGCCCTGTACCACAAGTGGTTCCAGGGGGGATGGAGCGACTGGGAGAGCCTCGGCGGAGGGCTCTACAGCAATCCTGCGGCCGTCTCGTGGGGCCCGAACCGGATCGACGCCTTCGCCATCGGCGGTGACCACGCGATGTGGCACCGCTGGTGGAGCTGAACCGACGACCACCGACCACCGACCACCGCCCGGCGCGCGAGGGCTCAGTCGTCCAGGGCCTCGCGGCCGCGGCGCACGATCAGCGGGTCGGGGGCGTGGACCACCTCGGGGTCCTTGTCGTCGTAGTCGAACTGGTTCAGGAAGGCCCGCATGGCGTTGAGCCGGGCGCGTTTCTTGTCGTTGGAGCGGATGGTGGTCCACGGGGCGTGGTCGGTGTCGGTGCGCAGGAACATCTCCTCCTTCGCCTCCGTGTAGTCCTCCCACCGGTCCAGGGAGGCCAGGTCGTTGGGGGAGAGCTTCCACCGGCGCACCGGGTCGATCTGGCGGATCGCGAACCGGGTGCGCTGCTCCTGCTGGGTGACGGAGAACCAGAACTTGGTCAGGTGGATCCCGGAGTCCACCAGCATCTTCTCGAACACCGGGGCCTGCTCCATGAACGTGAGGTACTGCGCGTCGGTGCAGAAGCCCATGACGCGTTCGACGACGGCGCGGTTGTACCAGGAGCGGTCGAACATCACGATCTCCCCGGCCGTGGGCAGGTGGGCGATGTAGCGCTGGAAGTACCACTGGCCGGCCTCCCGGTCCGAGGGCCGGGTCAGGGCCACCACCCGGGCTGCCCGGGGGTTGAGGTGCTCGGTGAAGCGGTGGATGGTCCCGCCCTTGCCGGCGGCGTCGCGGCCCTCGAAGACGATCACGTGGCGCAGGTCGTGGTCCTGGCCCCAGTACTGAAACTTCAGCAGCTCGATCTGCAGCTGGTACTTCTCCAGCTCGTACTGCTCCCGGGACATCCGCTCCTCGTAGGGGTACTCCTCCCGCCAGGTCTCCACCGCCGAGCCCCCGGGGTCGATCAGGTCCGGGTCCTCCTCCTGCCCGCTGGGCACGGTGTAGCCCAGCTCCGTGAGGTGGTCGATGAACTCCCGCAGGTTCTCCCGCACCGACCACTGGTCGTCGGGCAGCCACAGCCTCCTGGCCTCGGACATCTCTGCTCCTCCTCGAGCTCGGCTCCTGTGGCCGAAGTCTAGGCGGGGACGGTGGCCGGCCGGTGAACAGGGGTCGGCGGAGGACACCCGCACCGGGGCGGCGGAACGCGCCGGGCGCTGTGCCGAGACGGGCCGGCGGCCCCGATGCCGGGGACGGACGGGGACGGACGGGGAAGGGGCGGGCAGGGGACAGGGAGGGGGCAGGGAGGGAGTAGTGTCGTGGGTATGAGGGACAGGAGGAGCTCGCCCCCCGAACTTCCGGGCCCGACCACTGCCACTCCGCGCTTCGAGGGCGCCCGCCGGGCGTACCTGCGGGCCCGGCACGAGCTGACGGTCGCCGCCCTGGACGAGCTCGTGCTGCGGGTCCGCACCCGTCACCCGTCGGCCGCGACGATGCTCCTCGTCTACGACGACGTCGAGGACGGCCTCTACCTCGCCGGGGTCACGGACGGCTCCGGACGACCTCTGGGCCTGGACGGCCCGCTGCTGGACGACCGCACCTCCCACCAGATCATGGGCAACCTCAACGGACCCGATCTGGCGGTGCTGGCAGGCGTCCGCCACGATCCCGCGTCGCTGTCCTACGAGGTGACGCTCGCCGAGCGCGAGGCCTGACGCGCAGCCCTCGTCGCTCCCGCTCTCCGGGCCGCGGCAACCGGGGTGGTGCATGCCGGCCCACCGGTGCTCCACCCCGTGAGCGGCGCGCGAGGCGCACCGGACGGTGAAACATAGTCCCCGGCGCGCAAAAGTCTGGATCCCCCGGGCGATCCGGCGGAGACTGGTGGAGGAAGTCCCCCCCTTCCCGCCCCCGTCCCGAGAGGACACGCCATGATCACGATTTCCGCCTCGGCCCAGGCATGGGCCGTGAACGTCTGCGAGAACGCTTCCGAGGACCAGGTCCGAGCTCTCATCCAGCACCTCCACGAGCACGAGCCGCGGCTCGTGGGCGAGGCCTACGGGCTCTTCTGCGGCGACGAGGTCGAGGCCGCCGTGCTCGACGCCGACGCGTGCGTGGAAGGTGCCTTCCTGTGCCGCGGCGACGCGGCCAGGGCGGTCCGGGACGCCCGCAACGCCAAGATCGCCAAGGACGCCGTCGCGGCCCAGGAGCACGCCGGGGTCGCCCGACGGACCGCCGCGAGGGCCGAGGCGTTCGCCCGGAACGCCGAGGACCTCCTGGCCGCCGTGGGCTCCCGGACCGGGATCGGGGAGGCCGAGCTGAAGGCCCTCTCGGCCCGTGCCGACCACGCCCTGAGCCTGGCCGACGAGGCCAGGGCGGCGGCCCGGGAGGCGGAGGTCCACGCGGCCGAGAGCTACGCCCAGGCCGGCTGACGGACGGGCGGGATCGTCCCCTCCCGCGGCGACAGGGTCCGTGGGCGCATCGGCACGCCCCGGTGAGGATGGGTGCGACGTGCTGCTGTGCCCCGGTCCCGCCGGGGCACGCGCGACCAGGACGTCATGACGACGTCATGACCTGCAGCAGCCGGTCACGGCCCGTGCCGAGGAGGCTCTCCGCCGCCTGCCAGCGGGAGATCTCGCACCCGTCGGTCAGGGAGAACCGGGCGTCCACGGCCTCGCCGTCCACGGTGCCCGTGACGCGGGCGGTCGCCGGCCCGCCGTACTGCAGGGTGCAGACGCGGTCGGGGTCGGGCTCGGCCGTGAAGAACCCGGCGCCCAGGGCCGCGACGTCGGCGCACGCCACCTCGGCGCCGGGCAGGGTGGTCGCGGGTCCCGGGGCGCCGTCGAGGCACTCGAGGACGTGCCGCGTCGGGTCCTGCTCGGGAGCCGGCCGCACGGAGATCTCGAGCAGGACCCGGGCCCCGCCGGGCGGGGTGGAGGGGGACGCGGTGGCGTCCCCGGCCGGCCCGCAGGCTCCGGAGCCCAGTGCGAGAGCGCCGATCGCGACGGCGCGGCGCGCGACGGTTGCCGGCGTGGGACGCATGGGAGGACCTCCTCGTGGAACGGTCGGCCGGTGGCGCACCGCCCTGCTCCCATTGTGCGCCGCGGGCGCGCCGGACGGGAGGCGCCGGCCCTACTCCAGCGGCTGCTCCAGCGGCGGCGCGGCCAGATAGGCGTGCCGTGCCGCGCCGATGATCCCGGCAGAGTTGCGCAGGCCCGCGGGCACGATGGGGGTCTCCAGGTCGAGGAGGGGCAGGAAGTCCTCGTGCCGGGCCGAGATGCCGCCCCCGACGATGAAGAGGTCGGGGGAGAAGAGGAACTCCAGGTGGGAGAAGTACCGCTGGAGCCGCTGCGCGTAGGCCGCCCAGTCCAGCTGATCCCTCTCGCGCGCCACGGCCGAGGCCCAGGTGTCCACGTCGACGCCGGCCAGTTCCAGGTGGCCCAGCTCCATGTTGGGGACCAGCTTCCCGTCGACGAACAGCGCCGTGCCGATCCCGGTGCCCAGGGTGATGACCAGGACGGTGCCGGCCACCGGGCGGCCGGCCTCGCCGCGTCCTGCGCCGTAGTGGATCTCGGCCAGGCCGGCGGCGTCGGCGTCGTTGAGGACGTGGACGGCGCGTCCGAGCCGCTGGGTGAGGAAGCGCTGCACGTCCAGGCCGAGCCATCCCCGGTCGATGTTGGCGGCCGAGCGGGCGACGCCGTGACGGACGATGGCCGGCAGCGCCACCCCGATGCTCGCGTGCGGGTCCGGGGCCTCCGGCCTGGAGGACAGCTGCTCGACCAGGGCGCCCAGCGCCTCCGCGACGGCCTCGGGGGTGGCCGGGACAGGGGTGGGCAGCTGTAGGACGGGCGTGGTGGGCACGCCCTTGGCCATGTCCACGACCGCGTACTTGATGGCGGTCCCGCCGATGTCGATGCCGATGTGGTGGCGGTGGAGGGTCGACCATCCGGCCGGGGCCTGGGCGGCGCGGTCAGCGGTGTGCAGATCAGTGGTGGGCATCCGTCGTCCTGGGTCGAAGTGGGGAGTGCGGTGCGGTGACGGCACCCAATCTATCGAGGCTCGGGAGGCGCGGGAGGAGGCCCGCCGTGCGGAGGGCGCCGCGTGCCGGATTCACGGGGCGGTGAGCCTCTCCGCCCCACCGCGCGGGTGGAGCTCCAGGTCCAGGGCGTGCTGCTCCACGTGGTCCAGCGCCATGCGGACGGCCCCGAGGGAGACGACGGCCTCGCCGAGCGTGGACACCGCGACCTCCGGCGGGGTGGCCGTGTAGCGGGGCAGCCTCTCCCGGATGGGCCCGACCAGCACGGCGGCGGGCTCGGCGACGGCCCCGGCGATCACCAGCAGCCGGGGGTTGAAGAAGGTCGCGAGCAGGGCGATGATGCGCGCCATCCGGTCGGCGATGCGGTCGAGGATGCTCCGCGCCACCTCATCGCCGGCGGCCGCGGCCCGGAACACCGCCTCCGGGCCCACGTCCTGCGGCCTCTGCACGAGGTCCCGGAGCATCGTGGCCGGCGCCCCGGGCGCCAGCGCCTCGGCGCCCCAGATCCGGCACAGTGTGGCGATGCCCTGCGGGCTGCCGACCCCCCGGACGAGTTCCAGGTCGCCCACCTCCCCGGCCCCGCCGAGGCTGCCGCGCAGGAGCCGTCCCGACTCGATCAGCCCCGTGCCGAAGCGCTCGCCGGACAGCATGACCGCGAGGTCCTCCACCCCGGCCCCCACGCCCTGCCAGTGCTCGGCCAGGGCGGCGAGGTTGGCGTCGTTGGCCAGGAGCACCGGCCAGCCGTACCGGTCCTCCAGGTCCGTGTCGAGCCCGATGTCGAAGGCCTCCCAGAAGCTCTGCCGCCCGGAGATCCTCCCCTGCCGGTCCACGGGCGCGGCCACGCCGACGGCGACGGCCAGCACGGTGGCCGGGCTCACCCCGTCGGCCTCCAGCGCCCGGTCGACGGCGCGGTGGACGGTCGCCCGCCGCCCGGCCGGCGCCTCGTCGTCGAACCGCTGGGTCGACCTGCCGAGGGGCGTGCCCGTCACGTCGGCCACCACCGCGGTGGTCTTGACCACGCCCACGTCGAGGCCCACGACGCAGCCGGCCCGGTCGTTGAAGCGGAACCGCCGCGCGGGCCGGCCCACGGAGGAGTCCGCGCCCTCGCGCTGCGCCTCCGGCTCCACCACCCAGCCCATGCGGATCAGGTCGTCGCACACGGCGATGACGGTGGCCCGGGCCAGTCCGGTCACCGCGATCAGGTCGCTGGTGGTAAGGGTCCCGGCCCCCCGCAGCGCCGCCAGGACGGCGCTCATGTTCGTCCGCCGCAGCAGCTGCGGCGACCTGCCTGTGCGTTCCACGCGTACCTCTTGACGTCGTCGGGTGTGATGCTCATCATAATACGAGAGCTAAATTTAGACCCCAAATATATGAGATCCCGCGCCGTCCCGCCGTGCTCCCGACCCGGAGGAAACCCTCGATGCCCCCGTCCTCGTCCCCGATGCTGACCCCCACCTCCCCCCGCCACGCCGAGGCCGACTGGTGGCGCCAGGCCACCGTGTACCAGATCTACCCCCGCAGCTTCTAGGACTCCGACGGGGACGGCCTGGGCGACCTCCGGGGCGTCACGGCGAAGGTCCCGTACCTGCGGGAGCTCGGCGTGGACGCCGTCTGGATGAGCCCCTTCTACCCCTCGGCACTGGCCGACGGCGGGTACGACGTCGACGACTACCGCGACGTGGACCCCCGGCTGGGGACGCTCGCCGACTTCGACGAGATGTCCGCCGCCCTGCACGCGGCCGGGATCCGGCTGATCGTCGACATCGTCCCCAACCCCTCCTCCGACCGCCACGCGTGGTTCCAGGAGGCCCTGGCTTCGCCCCGCGGCTCGGCCGCCCGGGACCGCTACGTCTTCCGCGACGGCCTGGGCCCGGACGGGGACCTGCCGCCCTCCGACTGGCAGTCCATCTTCGGCGGGCCCGCCTGGGAGCGGATCACGGAGCCGGACGGCACGCCGGGGCAGTGGTACCTGCACCTGTTCGCCAAGGAGCAGCCGGACCTCAACTGGGCCAGCCGGGAGGTGCGCGACGACTTCCTGACCACCCTGCGCTTCTGGGCCGATCGCGGCGTCGACGGGTTCCGGGTGGACGTGGCGCACGCCCTCACCAAGGACCTGCCCGAGACGCTGCCCGCCACCGCGGAGCTGCCCGACTCGGACGTCGAACACGGCGCCCACCCCTTCTGGGACCGCGACGAGGTGCACGAGGTCTACGCCGAGTGGCGCGGGGTCTTCGACGAGTACGACCCTCCCCGCACCGCCGTGGCCGAGGCGTGGGTGCACCCCTCGCGCCGCGCCCGCTACGCCAGCCCCGAGGGCCTCGGGCAGGCCTTCAACTTCGACCTCCTGCGCGCCGACTTCGACCCCGGGCAGTTCCGCGCCTCCGTCACCAGGAACCTCGCCGAGGCGGCCGCCACCGGCGCGTCCTCCACATGGGTGTTCTCCAACCACGACGTCGTGCGCCACCCCACCCGCTACGGTCTGTCGCCCGCGCAGGAGCCCTCGGCCGGGGGCCGGGACGGCAAGCAGTGGCTGCTGGACGGAGCCCCCGCCGATCAGCTGGACCGGGCGCTGGGCCTGCGCCGGGCCCGGGCCGCGACCCTGCTGTTGCTCGCCCTGCCCGGTTCCGCCTACCTGTACCAGGGGGAGGAGCTGGGCCTGCACGAGGTCGCCGAGATCGCCGACGAGGACCGCCAGGATCCTTCGTTCTTCCGCAACCCGGGCGTCGACATCGGCCGCGACGGATGCCGCGTCCCGCTGCCCTGGTCCGCCGAGGGCACCGCGTACGGGTTCAGCGGGACGGGGGCGCACCTGCCCCAGCCGGAGTGGTTCGGTGCCGCGGCCGCCGCCCGTCAGGAGCAGGACGAGGACTCGACGCTGAACCTGTACCGCCGCGCCCTCGCCTGGCGCCGGCGGCTGCAGGGCGCGGAGGAGCTGGAGTGGGTGGAGGAGGAGCGGCAGGTGCTCCACTTCGTCCGCCCCGGCGACTGGCACAGCGTCACCAACTTCGGTCCCGGGCCGGTGCCCCTGCCCGCGGGGCGGGTCGTCCTGGCCAGCGACCGTCTGGACGGCGACGTCCTGCCGGCCGGCACCACCGCGTGGATCCTCCGATGACCCCCGCCGTCCTCGAGCTCTCCCTGTTCCTTCGGATCGTCCGGCACGTGCCTGCCGGGAAAGAGGCCTGACCCATGTCTTCTGTGCGCTACG
>NZ_BMEQ01000033.1 GCF_014636775.1 Kocuria dechangensis | reverse complement strand
ACGATGGAGAACCGCACCAGGGACGCCCCTTCGGCCTGCTCGCGTTCGGCCTTCCGGGCCTTCTCCAACGCGATGATCTGGGAGCTGGTCGGGCGGCGGTTCTTCTGGTTCGCCGCGAACTGGGCGTTGGTCAGCGCCTGCTGCACCTGGGTCGCCGAGCTGTCCGGGGACTGGGGGCGGTAGAACACCGTGACCCGCTTCTGCAGCATCTCCGCGGTGGGGGCCAGCAGGGCCACCAGGGCGTTCTCCCGGAACGTGCCGGCGGGGGGACGCCACATCTGCCAGGACTTCGACACCACCCCGCCGTGCTCGTACCGGCCCGGGGAGCCGATCACCCTCGCGGCGGCGGGGCCGACCTCTTCCCACCGCAGCCCGGTGCCGGCCTCCGACAGCCGGGCGCGTTCGACCGCGGCGGCGGCCAGCGGGTTGTAGGCCACATAGGTCTGGTCGATCAGCTCGGTGGTCTTCATCAGCGACACCGATCCGGCCCCGGCCTGTTCGAGCTGTTCCAGGAACCCGCTCAGCAGCGAGGACACGTCCGTGGCCAGCTCCCCGGGAGTGCGCTCGGGCACCCCCTCGGCCGCGTTGGCCCGGGCGCTGAAGGTCAGCGCGATCCACTGCTGAAGCTTCGGCACGTCCTGGTTGAGATCAGCCACCACCGCATCCATCGTGGCGCGGGCGAAGGCCGGCACCTGGCGGTCCCCGGCCTGGGCCCGGCCCACCGCCACCGCGTCCGGCAGCCGCTCCCCGGGGTCGGTGGTGGACTGGGTGGTCACCGAGACCTGCACCAGCTCCGTGTTCGACCCCGCGTCGCGCTGGAAGGCGGCCCAGGTGCCCACCATCCGGTCCACCCGCCCCTGATCCAGCAGCCCCAGCCCGGAGGAGTTGGCGACGACGAACACGGTGCCGGTCTTCAGCTGCCGGTGCCACAGCATCACCCCCTCGTGGCCGAACAGGTCGGTGAAGGCCACCGGTACGGTGCCGGCCAGCACACCGGGGGCGCGGAAGGACCCGTCGGGCAGCTGCGAAGCCGGCCCGGCCTTGTACGTGGTCCGGTGGCGCTTCTGCGCCCGGGTGAACATCCGCTTCGCCAGCCACCGCTCCGGGGCGGAGCGGCCGTGGCGGTCCTTGGATCCCAGCACCGTGGCGGCCACGAACGCGGCCACCGCGATCCCAGTGGCCACCCCGATCCGGGAGGCCATGATGAACAGGAACACCCCCACCGCCCCCACCCCCAGCACCACGGTGGAGGCCATCGAGAAGCCCAACAGCCCGGCCGTCCTGTCCTCGGCGATGTTGCCGTACTGGCGCACCATCACCTGCGCGTCGTTGCTCACAGATCCTCACCGCTCTCAATAGATTGCTCACTGTCCCGAACGACTTCGCGCAACCCGTACTCCAGCCGCTGCCCGTCAATGAACGATTTTTTCGCCCCCGACGCCGAGGAGCCCGCACCGGCCGGGTGCCCAGTGGGCCCTGCACCAGTCGTCGGAGCCACCGGCTCCGCACCGGCCGGCCCGGTTACCTCGCCCGCCCCACCGGCAGGTACGGAGGACGAGCTGGAGCTTGTGCTCTGGACCGGCTCAGCGCCGGTCGGCCCGCCCCTGCCCCCGCCGCTGGGCCCCTGCACGTTCTCGGCCCCCGAGGGTCCGCCCGTGGTGGTGCCTGCGGCACTCGTCGGGGCGGCACCGGTGGTGGTGGCCTGCACGGTCTCCGCACCGGAGGCCCCACCGGAGGTGGACCCCGGCGCACTGACTGGTGCCGCCCCGGTCGAGGTGGGCTGCACAGTCTCCGCCCCCGAGGCACCACCGGTGGGGGTCCCCGGCACGGAAGTGGGATCGGCCCCGGTCGAGATGGCCTCCACGGTCTGCGCACCCCCCGGACCACCGGCCGTGGGTAAGCCCTCACCAGCTCCCCCACCGTGACCGGAGGCCTGGGCCCCCGTCGCGCTCTGCGCGCCGGCGCCACCCGTCGCCCCAGCCCCGGAGAACCCGCCACCGGTGCCGCCCAGAGCACCGGTGGCACCAGAATCAGCACCGGCAGCCCCACCTGCACCAGCTGAACCAGCACCAGCAGCGCCAGCCCCCGCAGCACCAGCCGCTCCGGCACTACCGGCGCTGGTGGTTCCGGCTCCTGCCGCGGCAGCCCCGGCGGCGGCGGTGCCCACGCCGGCGGTCAGGGCGCCGACGGCGACTGCGCCGCCGAGCATGGCCAGCCCGCCGGCGCCCATGCCGCGGGGGCCGGCGCTGACGGCCGGGACCATGACCCGGGCCAGGGCGGGCATGGCCAGGCAGGCCGAGAAGATCACGACGGTGCCGGTGAGCAAGGTGATGATCTTGTTGCCCACCTCATCCCCGGTGCCGTCGATGCCGTTCATCAGCGCCAGGCCGAAGCCGTAGAGCACGGCCGCGGCCGGCTTGAACAGGATCACGGCCACCAGCCAGCCCACCGCCTTGTCGAAGGACTTCTGTCCCTTCGGTGTGGTGGAGGCCGCGGCGAAGATTGGCAGTACCCCGCACAGGGCCCCGGCCACCCCGTAGGAGAAGATCACCAGCGCGGCGTTGAGGACCGCCCCCAGCAGCGCGAACGGGGCCAGCACCAGCAGAATCCCGGCGGTGGTCAACGCCATCCCGGCACCCACCAGGGTGTCCAGGCCCATCGCCTGCCCCAGCCCGTCGTTGGCGGCGTCCCCGGCGATGGTGTCCACCAGCCACGGGGCCACCTCGTCGGTGACCGCCAGGGACAGCGCCACCATGGACACCGCCAGCCCGGAGACGACCACGGTGCGGATCAGGCCCATCACCAGGTTCTCGGCCGACTCCCGATTGTGGTCCCGTCCGATCCGCAGCACGGCGAAAGCGGTCCCGATGATCCCGGCGACCCCGACGAAGGTCGTCGTCGCACTCTGCACCCGTTCGGTGGCGGAACCGGCGCCCATCTCCGGGGCCCCGATGTTCAGCCACCAGGTGCCCACGAAGTCGAGCATCGTGGTGAATACCTCCACCAGCCACCCGGCCATGAACAGGATCAGCTGCTCCACCGTGTCCCCGGCAATGCTGCCGGCGAGATCTCCGAGAAGGTCCATCAGTTCTTCGGCCCCCACTGAACGTAGGGCTGGCCCTGGTACTGGTCAACGGTCATCATCTTCGTGCCCGAGGCCGGGTCCAGCTTCCAGTCCCCGTCCTCCCAGACCAGATCAGCCTGGGCAATGGCCTTCTGCGTCAGACCGTTCTCCGCGGGGAAGGTGTAGACCAGCTGGTAGGAGGCCGCCTCCTCGGTGTAGTGGTTCTGGGAGTAGCCGATCAGGGTGGAGGAGGCCGTTGTGGAGCCGTCGCTGCCCTCCTCCACACCGTCGCGGATGCGCTGGGCTTTCTCCTCCAGCCGTTCCCGGTCGGGGCCGGCGGCGATGGCCACCTCCACATCGGTGGCGGCGTCCTGGCTCAGCGAGGGGTCCAGGGACATGGCGTAGGTGGCCGCGGCCATCAGCGCCCCGGCCTCGGAGTGGGCGAAACCCACCCGCAGCCCGGAGTCCCGTCGCTCACAACCGCCGAACTCGCCGGAGGAGGGCACCACGGTGTAGCCGGCGGCCACCCACTCCTGAACTGGCGGTGCCTCATCGGCCACCGATACCGCATCGGTGTTCAGATCCGCTTGGCAGTCCCAGGCGAAGTCCTCCCCCGCCGCCGGGGCCGCCGTCTCACCTGCCTCGGCGGGGGGAGCCACCGGGACAGATGCGGCAGGGGCGGCCTGCTGGTCGTCGGTGGAGGTCAGATTGCGGATGGTCCACCCGGCCACCGCGACCAGCGTCAGCACCAGGGCGATCAGTGCCGGGCCGACCCAGCGGGGGCGGGCCCGGGCCGCATCGTTGTTGTTCGTGTCCATCGAGGGTCTCCCTGTCGTTGCGGTGCCGGTTGGCGATCGGGTCGGGGTCAGCCGCCGGTGATCATGTTCCAGATCGCCCCGGCGGCCCCGAGCAGGGCGGCGGCGACCAGCGGCCACACCGGGGCCTCGACTTCATCGCCGCGGCGGCGGTTCCGCCCGGCGGTGACGAGGCCGAAGATGAAGTAGACGAACAGCACCAGGCCCGCGCCCCAGAGGATCCAGCCCAGGATCATGGTCACGTTCTCCATCCCCGGGGGCTGGGTGGGCGTCGCGTTGATGGCAGGGACCTGCACGGCGTTCAGAGTAGAGAGGGAGGTGGTCGTCAGGGTGGTGGTGAGCATCGGGGGGTTTCCTTTCTCAGTGCCCGGTCCGGGCGATTTTTTCGATGCGGCGCAGCACGGTTCTCAGCCGTGTGGACGAGGGGGTGGGGGTGGTACCGACCTCGCGCCAGGCCGGTTCGTAGGGCACCGTCATGGCCACCGGGAACATGCGCGCCACACTGCGGGCGAAGCTCAGGGTGGGTCTGGTGATGCGGTTCTTGGGCCGGTCATGAACGATGACCAGCCCGGCCAGCTCGTAGGCCAGCCGGCCGGTGGCCGAGGCCCGGGCGTGTCGGGCGGCCGCGTCCAGGGAGGCCGCGCTGGTGGAGCAGACCAGCAGCGCCCGACACGCCCAGCCCGGTTCCTGCACGCCCGCGTCCGCCACGGTCTCGGAGCACAGCCCGGCCAGGGTGGAGGTGCCCACTCCCCCGGAGGCACCCACCAGCCACAAGGTGGCCTGGGTGGAGACCACCGGGACGGCTGTCCCCTCGTCCGTGGCCGGTTCCTGGGCCAGGGTCTGCTGGAGGTTCTGCGGCCCCCGGATGGATTCCCGGGCGCCGAGGATCGGATCCACATCCATCGAGTCCTCCTCCACGATCACCTCAGGCGCGGCGACGAAGGGGTTGCGAGGGCCTTCCACGACCACAGGCTCTGAGGCACGCAGGCTTCGGCCGGCAGCCGCCTCGACCGGCGTCTGGGCGGCCGGCTGTGCCGTCGCTTCCAGGGGCACCGGCTCCACCACAGGGGCCACGGCGTCTTGCTGGGCGGTGGTGCCGTCTGCTGCCACCAGGAGCGTCCGGGCCCCGGAGGGGTCCTCCAGGTGCAGACGGGTGTCTTCACAGGTCTGCTCCGCCAGGGTGGTGGCCGTGGCCATCACCGCTCGGCGGGCTTGGGCGACCGAGGGGTGGCTCTCCTGACTCAGGTCTCCGTCCAGGTCCAGGCTCGTGGTGCCAGTGGCGTCGATCGTCGCGGTCATCTTCATCGGGAACTCTCCTCAGAAATCGCAGTGCGGGACGGGCTCGCAGTGGGTGAGGGGCCGGCAGTGGGCGTGGGGCCGGAAACGAGAAGGGCGTAGAGGGAGCCCTCGGCCGCACTCTTCGCCCGCGTCAGGGCCATCCCGGTCTCGGTGATGACGTCGGGCACCGCCGCCTGCTCCGCCGTGGTGGTGGCTTCGGTGCGCCCGTGGCGGTTGATCCGGGACTGCTCACCGCCTGCGGTGACCCAGGCGTAGCCGGCCGACAGCGTGCCCTGCCCCTCGAGGCGGTGGACGGTGGTGGCCTCCACATCGACCAGCACCGAGGAGGCCAGCAGCAGCCCGTGGGCCCGGTCGATCTGGACGCTCGAGGCCGTGGGCGGCGGGCCGGTGAGCTCACGCACCGCGACCTGCTTCACGGAGGTCGCATCGGTGGCCTCATCCACGTCGTAGAAGCCGACCACCGTCTGCCTCCCGTCCTTCCACGCGGCCACCACCCGGCCCTCCACGCTGCCGAGGATGCCGGTCAGCTCCGCCCCGGGGGACGGGGCCGGCAGGGTCGCCGGGGTCGGCAAGGCCGCGGAGTCGGTGCCGATCCGCCACACCTTCCCGACCTCGGTGTCAGCGGCGATCAGGTCCTCCCCCTGGGCCTCCAAGGGCTCTGCGGCCGCCGGCACCACCCGGGAGACGGTGCCCCCATCCGTAGAAACCAGCAGAGACTTCTGGGTGGGCAGATCCAGCCGCGGCACGGTGCCGCCGTCGACGACCACGGTCGCCTCCTGGGGCACCTCGACCCTCACCGGCTCAGGAGAGGACTCCTCGAAGAGCACCAGCTCCTTGCCCGTGGCGGCCGCCAGGCGGCTGCGCCCCTCGACGGTGACCATGGCCGTCTGGGTCACGGTGAACGGGGCCGTACGGCTCCACTGCGCCACACCCGTGGCCGGGTCGTGGCCGGTGAGCTGGTGGCCGTCCACGCTGACCGGGCGGCCCTTCCCATCCAGGACCGCCTTCACCTCGGACCCACCCATCGGGGTGGACCAGGCGGCGTAGGTGTCCCACCCGGCCGGGGACGGCACCGGCAACTGCGCCGGCGCCGGGGTATGCACGACCGCGACCGGCTCCCCACCCCCGTCCTGGGCGCCGACGACGGTCGAGGTGCCCACGGCCAGCACCAGCACGCCCACACTGCCCCAGACCACCGCGGTGCGGCCCCGCTGACTCTTCGTGACGGCGGCACGGGAGCCGCCGGCGCGGGTGCTGACCCCCATGCGCAGGCCCCGCCGCTTCGGCGCAGCCCCGGGTGACTCCGGAGGCTGGTGCTCCTCGAGGGTGCCCAGCTGTGCGTCGACGACCATCTCGAACACGGACCCGTCCTCGGTGTGGCCCTGCACCCGGCACACCGCCAACCCCAGCCGCCGGCACGCCTCGGCGGCCGCGTCCGCGGCCACCTCAGGGGCGGCGGCACCGTCGATGACCGGGTAGGTCAGAACCTCCCCGTTGGCATCGGCGAGGATCTGCTCTGCCCCGAAGGTCAGGGTGATCACCGGCCAGGGGTGCACGGCCGCGCTCACGAGCCCGCCTCCCCCGCCGCCATCTCCTGGGATTGGTGGCCCACGACCTCCCAGGCCCCGGAGTGCTTCTCCAGATAGATCGTCACCTGACGGGACCCGGTCCCGGGAGCCGGTTCCCCGTCGCGGCTGGCCCACCGCCAGGACACCTCGTAGGCGCGGACCGCCCTGTCCTCCCCCACGTCGGCGGAGGCGTCGCCGATCGCCGGCACGGCCTGGGCCCGGCTGTAGGCCCGGTGCTCGGCCGGGCCCAGCCACTCCCCGTGGGAGGAGTTGCGGGCCGGCTCCACCTGGGCGTCTGCCCACTCCTCCGACATGAGCGGGGTGGCGCGGATCGCGGCCGCGGTCTCGGTGCGGTCGACGGCCGTGTCCCAGGAGTGGAGCAGGATCGCCGCCGTCCGGGCGGTGGACTCCACATCGGTGCGGTCCACATCCTGCACCTGCGGGAACGTGCCGTCGCCGGGCACCTCAGGAGTGGGCGCACTGGGCGGGCTCGCCTCCGGAGCCGGAGCAGTGCTGGAGGACTGGGAGGTCTCCTGGGCCGCCTGCCAGGAGCAGGCGGCCAGCGGCAGGACGCACACGGCCAGGGCCGTGATCAGACGGGGGCGGTGGCTCATTGCGGCCACGCTCCTTTCTCCCGCAAGATCGGGGCGGGGTCGAGATTGAAGCCCTCATAGGGGAAGACGACCTCGGGGGCACCGGGGGCGTAGACCTCCAGGTGCAGGTGCGTGGCCATCGTGAAGCGGCCCCGGTTGCCCTCCACCCCGATGACGTCACCGCGGGAGAGCGCCTGGCCCTTCTGCACCCGGTGGGAGTCCAGGTGGCAGAAGGCGAAGCCGAAATCCGGGTCATCACCGTTCTCCTTGGCGATCACGCACCCGTCGGTGTCGTTGAAGCCGGTGATGCGCAGATCGGTCGGGGCGACCACCACCCCACCGGGGCGCGAGCCGGCGCCGGGGGTGGCGATGTCCACCCCGACGTGCTGGTTGGCCCAGCCGGGCACACCCGCCAGGGCCCGGCCGCCGTAGCCGGAGGTGACCGTTCCCCCGGGCAGGGGCGTGGTCCACTCCCCCTCGCCAAGGTCCCCGTCCCACGCCGTGCCCCCGGTAGGGGCCTCACAGCCCGGGGAGAACTCGACCTGAGCGCGCTCGAGGACTGTCTCCACATAGCGCTGGGTCTCCGCCAACGGCGGCACCCCCCGGTGCCGGAGCACCGCCCCAGGACCGGCGTTGTAGGCGGCCAGGGTGAGACGCACCAGCTCAGCGGCATCCCCACCGGCCAGCCCCTTCACCTGGCCCCGCAGCGCTGCCATGTAGCGGCCATAGGCCGGGATCGCGTCCTGGGGGTCGGTCACGTCCCCGCCGTCCCCGTAGGCGGCCCAGGTGGCGGGCATGAACTGGGCGATCCCGGCCGCCCCGGCAGGACTGCCCGCGTACCTGTCCCAGTCCGACTCGGCCTCCAGCTGGGCGGCCACCACGCTCACCGGCAACCCGGCCGTCCCGGCCGCCTCCTCCACCAGCGGCCCCCACCCGTGAGGCACGTTGACCACCCCGTCCCCGGACTCCTCCTCCGAGACGACCGTGGAAGGGGTGCACCCACCGGCCGATGCCTGCAGATCGGCCACCAGGGCGAGGCCGGCCACGCCGGCGACGGGCACACCCACCGCCACCACCCCGACCAGCGCCAGGGCGGCGACCACCAGGACGGACGAGCCGTGGGACTCCTCCTCTTCCACGAGTCACCTCCCTTCCCGAAGTGGTGCTCTTATGACTGTCTTAGGCAGTTGAAACAGGTTCGACTCGACAGGTCCTCAACTGCTGCGGGTGGTCCTGGCGTCCGCTGAATGAGAGGGCGTGCGACACAATGAATCCCGTGCCGTCCGTCGTCCGCCCCGCAGGTCAGCCCGAGCTGGTCGCCCAAGCCGCCAAGGTGTTCGGGAACACCGTCCGGCTCTCGATCATCAACGCCCTCAAGCAGGGGCCGGCACTGCGTGCGGACCTGGTGGCCCACACTGGACTCCCCGCCAAGACTCTCGGTGCTCAGTTGGTCGAGCTGGAAGCCCTGGGGGCCGTGAAGGCTGAGGCCCAGCACAGCCGGGGCCGCCCCATGCTGTACTACGCGAACCAGCCCAGGCTTGAGGAACTGTTATCCGCTCTTGCGGAGTATGCGTTAAGGAGCGCTTGCGGCGCAGTCGTGGGAGTGCACGGCAAATCTCACTGAGGGGCTCCTTCCAGTGGTCAGCCCTGTTGGCAGGGTCCTGTGAATATGTTCATGAACAGGTTCACGACCGACTATAGGTGTCCCTCGTTGCAATCACAACGGGGACTTTGCCTACTGCTCAGTATCGTCTGCAGATAGCTTTTCGTTCTTCTCAATGACCTCCAGGATGGCCTGTAGTCCATGCGGGTCGATGTCCCCGAGGGCGCGCATAGCAAAGTCCCGTACCTGCGCCCGACGCATGGCAATGAGCATTTTCAATTCCCGCTCGATTTGCTCTGGCAAGGGCCCATCCTCGTGTAGCAGGAACCCTGGATCGACGCCAAACACGTCAGCAATGGCTGTGAGCAGTTCACGGTCGGTGCGCAGTGCAGGATGACCGGTGGTCAGGTAGTACCACTTGGTGCGCCCCAACGGGACGCCGCGCTCACGCAAGGCCCCCTGGACTGCAGGGAAATTCAGTGGCTTGCCGTCTTCACCAGGCAGCGCGTCCAGTAACAGGTTAATCTTGTTCGCCAGTACCTGCTCTGGGGTCCGCTCGTCCCGTTCCATATCTGCTCCCTCTAACCGACCAGCAGCCGGTACATCATGGCGTAGATGCCTCCGATGACGGTGGCACCGAAGGCTGCCCCCGCCGCGACCTGGGCGAGGGTGTGGGCGCGTAGTACGACCCGACTGATGCACACTGCAATGCACATCGGGATCGCCACCAGTGCCCACGGCCCCCATGACAAGAAAGCAATGGCGCCCATGCTTCCTGCTGTCATGGCATGACCAGATATCTTCCACCAAGGGCTGATAAGAATCAGGCCAACCATTCCTGAGGCGAAGGCCACAGCAAGGGCCATCAGAATCATCGGACCTTGCCACGTCAATAAAGCCATCATATAGAGCGCCGTCAGAGCGAAGGTGGCCGCCATGATGGGGGCACGCTGCTTTTTGTCGCTGACGTGGTGATCGGACAGGACGCCGCGTCGGGCGAGGATGATGACTGCGGCGAAGGGGAGCAGACACACGGCGCAGGCGCCGAGGAGCCCCCATAAGGCTCCGGCAAGGCCGGCATCCTGAGCCAGTGGAGGCATCGTCACGAACAGTGCCGAGAGGACCAGCGGGGGCTGGAATGTCTCGCTGAGTGCAACCGCCGTCTTGCGGGTCCGGCGATGTTCGAGTGCTCCGACTGCACTAACTGTCAAAGCGGCCCTCCACTGCCTGCATCATCTTGTCCCGCTTGGGGCATGTCGGAATGTCCTCCCGCGCTTCCGCGTCGTAGGTGGCGATCATCGCCTCGTAGAGCTCTGATCGAGGATTGGAACTGTAGACCGCCACGGTCAGCCCGGCACGCATGCTGTCTTGGCGCAGCGCCATAAGCCGGCCCAGATAGAAGCGGTCGCCGAGGTGCCAGCGCCGGATGGCTGCCGAGGCCGCCAGCACCAGCAGGCCCACAGCCAGCAGCCCCGCCCCGGACAGATACAGCGGCCCGAACGCTGCATGAGTGACCACGATGAAGGCTCCATCCGTGGCGTGTAGGTGATCGGCGGCCATGTAGAAGCACTCGACCACCGAGGCAATCCCCATGCTCAGCGCCCCCACGCACATCAAGGTCAGTGCCACTCTCACGCGGGTGCGCCGCCGGCGGTCTTCCCGCAACCCCCTAAAGATCCGCCAGGAGGTGTCAAACATCAGGCCCGCGGCCGCGGCCATGTAGGCCGTGCCATAGACCAGCGTGGGCAACTGGTCGATGTGCTCGGGGATGAACGCCATCGAGGTCGAGGACCTGTCGATGCTCCAAAAGGAGAACGTCATCACCCCTATCACGGTGGCCGCGGCCGCCGTTTCCAGTCGCTTCCGCTGATGGGACCAAGGGTGTTCTTGCAACGCCTCCAGGAGCGCCACGCGCAGGGACCACATGGCGCCCAACACGAGGACGTTGCGCATGAGATGGAACCAGTTGTGCTCACCAAGCAGGGCGTCAATCTCGTACTCGGTGATGAAGAACGGATTGACCGACAGAGCCAAGGTGCCCATCAGAGTGCCTATCCATGCGGCATGACTGCGGTCCCGGTCGAAAACTACGCGCCAGCGTATGGCGGTGATGACAAACAGGACCAGGGCTGCGAAGGGCTTGAGCAAGGCGATCAGCATGGGCTCAGCCGAACAGCTCGAGGATGGGATCTGTCTGGTTGGCGAGGTGGGCCGCCAGGGTCACCGCAATTGCCTCTGCTTCTTGTTCTTGGGCGGTCCACTGCTCGCTGCGGGTGAGGATCTGGCGGACGCTCTTGTTCTTCCCCAGACTTGAGAACGCGGTCCCAATGCTCAGCTCACAACCGCTGTGCCGCAACAGGATATGTCCGTACTCGTGGGCAACGATGTGTCTGACGAACGCTTGTGATCGCACACGGCCCTCGTCGTGGAAGATGTAGGACTGCGTTTTTGTCCTCAACCACACACCGGTGACTGACTGCCCGAGGCTCTGCGGGGCTGGCCGCACGGTAATCCTGCAGCCATGCGCCTCCTCGACCGCTGCGTGCACCTCCGGCCAAGACCGCAACGACGGGAGTCCGGGTAGCAACTCCTGGAGACGATCCAAGTAAGAGAGCGGGGGGTGCACCATGGCCTCCAACATACGGACCTCCATGAGGGTTCGTGGAACTGCGATCGCGTGCTCGCGCGGCCGAGACATCCAGTGGCTGGACAAAGGGGGTGGCGATTAACCTAACATGAACATGTTCACGCGCTTCGAGAAGGACGGTAATGCGCATGTGCATTTGGAGAGAGACACACCGCGTCGTGCTAGGCAAATGTGCATTTACAGTGGCAGACTGACTCCATGACCGAGTACAAGCCGCCGAAGATGATCGGGCGCAAAGTCCCGTTCAGCATGCGCCTGACCTTGGATCAGCACCGTCTCGCGGCAGAAAATGCTTCGCGAGTAGGGCTGTCGATGGCTGAGTACATCGGCGCGCTCATCGAGCGCGACTCGGGTCGCTCCAACAAGCTCGACAACCCTCAGGAGACCGAACTTCCTCTAAGCAACACCGCTTAAATGACTGACGGCCCGCCGTGGTGGGCGGGCCGTCTAAGTCAATCAGCTGTCCCAGGTCGCCAAACTCGTGACAGCTGGTTCAACAGAAACTGAATCAGGAACCTCATGAACCCAATACCAGGGGACTGTTGTGTCCCCTAGTGTACCTGAGGCGCGTCCGCAAATGGACCCCTCATCGCTTAGTCACGCCGATTTTCAGTCACACTCCGCTCTCGATGCTGCCCTCGAGACCCTAGAAGAGCCGCCTTCGCGGCGTCGTCGGGTGCGTGTGGCCTATGAACGCTCCAAGGCCGTGGTCCTGCGGGCGGTCCCCAAGGGCTGCAAACTGGCCCGGCACGTGGTGGCGTGGAAGCGTGCCGCCTTGGAGCACCCTGCCCTGGAGTTGATGCGCGCCGACGGCCGGACGAACATGCGTGCGCTGATTGAGATCATCGCGGTGCAGCAGGATCCGGCCTCCCGCACCTGGCGCACCACCTGGGCCTGGGTCGCCCAACGCCTGGGTGTGCACGAGGACTCGGTGGGGCGGATGATCCGCCGGCTCAAGGACTGGGGCCTGCTGGCCGTGGTGGCCACCGGCCGCTCAGCGGCCTACACCCCCCGGGCCACGGGCAAGAAGCAGGGTGAGGCCCCTGTCTACGCCCTCACCACCCCAGCCCCGCCCGTCCCGGTGGCACCGTCGGAGACCGCGCCCGAAGCCCCCCACCAGACGGAAGAGGAGTCAATGCCTGTGGAAATAAATGTCGGCCCGGTCCCCCCGAAGGGGGCATGTCCTCCCCCGCACGCGCGCGAAGAACTTTCCCCGAAGGACGCGGCTACGCCGCGACTCACTGCCAAGGCCGCCGCGCAGCGGCGGGAAGTCCAAGCCGCCCTCTCGAAGCGTTCAGCTCCACTGTGGCCCGCTCATGCGACGGTAAGGCCGGTGAGTGGGCGGGGGCGCCGGTCCGATTGGAAGCACACTTATCGTTGTGCAGGACTCGAGCTCCAGCACCACGCCCTCATCCTGCGCCGCATCACCACCGCCTACGTCGTCTCGGTCGCCAAGCCCCACTTCGAGGCCGGCTGGACCATCGCCGATGTGCTCCACGCCCTCGACTGGACACCTAACGGTCAGAGATACCCCCACGACGCCGTCCACGGCATCGACAACCCCGGCGCCTGGTTCGCCGCCCGCCTCAGAGCCTGGACCCACCAAGACGGCACCCCCCACCGCTCCCCCGACCAACGAGCGGCCGCCGAGGCCGAGCAGCGCCGCGCCGAAGCCATCGCCGCCACTGCCCGCTACGCACGCCGCGAAGCAGCCCGTCAGGTCGCAACCTCCGCGAGTGGCATGGAGACCCCGGCCGATGTTCAAGCGGCGGGTGGGGCCTGCATGGCCGTTAGGCCGGAGGCTCAGAGGCCTGGGGATCGGCGGCCGTTTAGGGAACGGTGGGCTGCGCAGATTGCCGCCGGGCGCGCCGCAGCGGTTGCTGAGCGCGGCGCGGATACCTGATGGGTCTGCTCACCGTCCGGTGGGTGCTGCGTCAGCGGTGTCAGCTCGAGCCTGCCCCGAACTCACCAGGAACAGGCTCGATTTCAGGCCCGGGCGCGCCGGTAGTGCAGGGCACCGGGGATGTTCCCGGCCTCGCCCAAGTCCTTGCCGCGGGCGAAGTCGGCCCACAGTCGGCGGACCTCCCTGCCGTGGGCGTCGAGGTCCTCCCAGGCGGCACCGGCCACCAGTCCGGTGTTCGCCCAGGTGCCCTCGTGGCCGAACAGCAGGGGCAGATCGATGGTGTGGGCCGCACCGTAGGGGTTGCCCGGGGCGGCCCAGGAGAGCACGTAGGTGTGGGCAGTACCGCCGGCGCGGGCGTGCCGGGCGGCGAAGCGGCGGATGGCACGGGTGTAGACCGCCGCTGTCGCCCAGCCCACCACGGTGCGGCGGATCAGCGGACCGATCAGTGGAGCGCGGGTCCACCGGTGCAGTGCGGGCACGGTGGGGATGTAGAGCCCTGCTTCCTCCGCGGTGTGGCCGATGAGCACGTCGATGTGCGGGGCTGCCCGGTCCCAGGTGGCCTCGATCTGCTCCTCGTGGGGCAGGGGGTGGTGGCCGTACTGGGTGCCGAAAGGCATCGCCCCCATCAGCCCAAAGGAGGAGGCATGGGCCTCGACCTCGGCCTGGGTGGCCACGACGTCTTCGGCGGGGGTGTCGGCAGTGACGACTTCCGCGGCCTGGCACATCGCCTCGGTCATCTTTGCCCGGCCGCGGGCGATGCCTAGCGGGGGGCTCTGGATGATGGCGCGGCGGAACAGGGAGGGCGCCTCGTCGGTGGCCATGAGGTGGGCGACGGCATCAGCCCCGGAGGACTGGCCGAAGGCGGTCACGTTCTCCGGGTCCCCGCCGAAGGCGGCGATGTTGCGCCGCACCCAGCGCAACGCCTCGAGCTGATCAAGCAGCCCCAGATTGGCCGGACGGTGCTGCCCCGAGCCCAGGTAGCCGAACAGCCCCAGACGGTAGGTGACGGTGACGGCCACGACGCGCTGCTCGGCGACCAGCCGGGCCGGGTCCATGATCGGGGCGTCCCCGGCCCCGGTGGTGTAGGAGCCGCCGTGGATCCAGACCATCACCGGCAGCCCCTCCCCCGGTGCCAGATCGCCGGGCATGGTCACCGACAGCCGCTGGCAGTGCTCGTCGCGGGCCAGCCCGGCCAGGGCGTCGCCGAGAACCTCGGTGAGGAAGGGTGAGTCCGCCTGCGGGCACGCCGGGGCCAGTGTGGTGGCCTCCGCGGGCTGGGTCCAGTCCGGGGCCGGGGTAGGAGCGGTGAATCGGGTGGCCGTGGCGTAGGGGATGCCGGTGGCGCGCAGCACCTCACCGTCCTGCCAGCCGCGCACGGGACCGCAGGGCGGGGTGAAGGTCAGTGTCGTGGTGCTCATCGTCTCTTGTCTACCACCGGAAACCCCAGGCGGCATCTGCTCCTCCGGCCGGCAGGGGTGCTCTGGGAGAAGAGGCTGCCCCTGGGCGTGCAGCATCTGGTCGCTGCCCACCGCCCCCTCTGATAGGTCTTGTCGCCTGGCATCCGGTCCCTGCCGCCTCCCTGATCGAAAGGACGTTTCGTGCCCGTGCGCCCTGCTCTGCCCGAGGACGTGCCTGCCCTGGCCGATCTCGCCGCCGCGACCTTTCCCCTGGCGTGCCCGTCCCACCTGAGCAGGGAGGCCATTGCGGGGTTCATCGCCGAGTCCCTGTCCGTCGCCTGCTTCAGCGGCTACCTCCAGGATCCCCAGCGGGTGGTGCTGGTGGAAGAGAGCGGCGGGGTGCTGGGCGGCTATGCCATGGTCGTGCTCGGGGACCCGGCGGATCCGGAGGTGGCCGGGGCGGTCACCGGTCGGCCGACGGCACAGCTGAGCAAGTGCTACGTCGCCGCTGACCATCACGGCACCGGCGTCGCCGGGTCCCTGATCACAGCGTGCCTGGATGTCGCCGGCGGCCGCGGTGCGAAGTCGATGTGGCTGGGCACCCACCAGGACAACACCCGGGCCATCACCTTCTACACCAAGCACGGGTTCACCGTCGTGGGGCGGCGCCGCTTCACCATCGGGGGCCGCCAGGAGGACGACGTCGTGATGGAACGCCTCCTGCCCGGCTCCTCCCCCGCGCACGGAGAGCCCCCCAGCGTCGGCCGCCGTTGAGGGTCCTGGGGGTGGAACTCCCCGGGGCGACCAGCTCTCCCGGCAGTCGCTAGGGGTGGTGGCAGCGTCGAGGTCCGGCCGACCGGTAGTGGTCCATAACGATCGAGCAGTCAGCGGCTCCAACTCAGCTCCCGTCCTTGTCACCCTCTGGCCCACGTCCTACCGTTAACGTATGCAAATGCACGTTTCTCACGGGGCGTGCGGTGACACCGGGAGGGGTCATGGACGGCAAGGAAGCGCGGGGCCAGGCGGGGGATCTCTTGGAGCTCCTCCCGCGCGAGTTCCAGGACAAGGAGGTGCACCGGCGGCTGCGCAAGCTGATGCGTGAGCTCGACGAGCTGGTGTTCGAGGAGAAGGGTGAGCTGTTCGTGGACGCCGAGGTGGCCGCGCGGCTGCTGCGCGATCCGGAGGTCTTCCCCGACCAGGTGCGCGGTCAGGCCCGGAAGGGTGTGGAGAAACATCTGCGTCAGCGCACCCGGGGCACCGGGCGGAGGCTCACGTGGCGGGAGCTGGCTATCCGGGGCGAGGTGCCCATCGCGCCGATGTCCTTCCAGGAGCTGCGGGGGCTGGGCCTGTCCCCGGCCGTCTCCGGGAAGGACGCCCGGCGCATCATCGACGGTCACTTCCCGGACTTCCCGCCCAAGCTGCTGGACGCTGACGCGGCGGCGATCCAGGAGATCGCGGTGCAGGGCATCGGGCACAACCGCACGGTGTGGGACTGTGTGGTCTCGAAGATCGGGTACTGGGCCGCCCTGGCCGTCTTCGCGGCCTTCGGTGCGCTGCTCATCATCGGTACCGCCACCGGCCCGTGGGGGATCCCGCTGGCGATCTTCCTGGCCGCCACCTTGGGCGGGGGGACGGCGGTCATCGTCGCCAACTGCGTCCTGAACCCCAACCGCTGAGCCGCGGCATCTGAGCCCTGCGATTCCCCCGCCGGCGGCCGCTCCGGGGTCGGGTTCGTCCACCGGCTCACCACCGACGCCCCCGATTCTGCCCCGGTGGCGCCCGGCCCGGGCTGGCCGCCCGCGATCACCTGAGGCGGTGATGGGGCTTCAGTTGCCGCTCAGTCCGTATCAACCCACCCTCAGGGGACCGGCAATAGCGTGTGCCCCATGCACACCACCTCTGCTGTCCGGTTCCTCGACGCCTCCGCCTATGCCGTCGAACGGCTGCCGGCCCAGGCCCTCCACGACGAGCAGGTGAGCATGGAGGCCGTGGTGGTCCTCCTCGAGACGGTGGTCGACCACCTCCTCGAGCACCCGCGCCCCCTGGACCTGCAGGTGCTGGCCGCGCAGACCCAGCTCACCGGTGAGCAACTCCAGGACGCCCTGCAGCTGTTGGAGGCCCGGGGGTACCTGTGCGAACTCGCCCAGTACGTCCCGTCCGCCGCCACCCCGCGCCCCGAGCCCCTGCGCCGGGAGGTCCTGTGTCAGGCCGCCTGAACGGACACCTTCCCGGTCCCCGGCTCGTACCGGCGGGGATGGCGTGGTACTCGCTGCGCCAACCGCGCCGCAGTCGAAGCCTGCACTCCGCGCCCGGGTCGAGCTCGTGCCTGATGCGCCGAGCACAGGCCCGGCCGGCGGTCCTGCCCACAACACTCCTGGCGTCCCGGCCCGGGCGCCTGTGCCGGAGGGGACACCGCTGAATGCCACCCCGGCCCCGGTTCTTGCTCTGCCCCCTGATGAGGGCGGTGGGGGTCCTCCGTTCGCCTTGGCTGCACTGGCCGGTGCTGCTCCCGGTTCCGGCGGGGTTTCCGTCGACGGCCCAGGATGGTTTCGACGACGGGCGGATCGACCTCCCCGAGGTCCTCACCCGGGATGTCGCCTTCCCTTTCATTCTCCGTGTCACCGGGGACTCCCTGGAAGGTGTGGGATCTACCCCGGGGACGAGGTCCTCGTGCTGCTTTCCCGAAAGGAATGGTGGACCATGCCCTGCCCGGGGGATCATGGTGGCTGAATACGTCGTGTCAGCGACCTTTCCCTCTCAGGAGGGGGTTGAGGCGGGTTCGCCGATGATGGTCATGTCAGTTGGCTTTCCCCTGATGATGGTGCCGGTGGCCTCCCCGTCGGGGACGGGGAGGCCACCGGCACTGTGGGGTCAGACTCGTTCGCCGGCGTGTGCGGTGGCTGCCGGAAGAGACATTGGCTCGCTGAACACCCATTGCCCGGCTACGACGGTGGCGAGGACGTCGATGTGGGCAAGTTCGTCCTCGGATGCGGTGAGGATGTCCCGGTCGAGGATGGCGAAATCGGCGGCCATGCCCGGTTCCAGTGTGCCGCGCCGGTGTTCTTCGTGGACGAGCCAGGCGCTGTCTGCGGTCAGGCTGTGCAGGGCCTGGGCGGGGGTGAGTTTCTGCGTCTCGCCCAGGATTTCCCCGGTGCTGGTGCGCCTGCTGGTGGCGGTCCAGAGGGTCCGCAACGGGTCCATGGGTGTGATGGGGCAGTCCGAGTGCAGGCCGAAGTGCAGTCCTGCTCGGGCCGCTTCGGCCAACGGTTCCATGCGGTTTGCCCGCTCGGGGCCGAGGAAGACATCCCGGTGTCGATCTCCCCAGTAGTAGACGTGGTTGGCGAACACCGAAGCGACCCCACCGGCTCGGACGAGATCGTCGATGTCCTGGGCGGAGGCCATCTGGAGGTGCTCCACGCGGTGCCGGGCGTCGGGGCGGCCTCCGGAGTCCCTGACGGTCTGGAGGGCGCCGATGACGGTGCTTATGGCCAGGTCCCCGTTGGCGTGGACCGCGCACTGGCCCCCCAGCTGGTCGACCCGGGTGATGAGCTCGACGAGCTGGTCGTGGGTGAACAGGAGCTCGCCACAGCTTTCCTCGGCGCAGGAGTACGGCTGGCTGAGCGCGGCGGAGAGTCCTTGGATGGATCCGTCGGACCAGTACTTGGCCCCGCGCAGGGTGAAGTTGCCGACGGTGTAGGGAAATCCCTGGGGGTGTTCGGCGATGAACTCTTCGATGAGGTCCCCGCGCAGGTAGCCCTCCACGCGCAGCGGAAGTTCGCCCTGGGAGGCGAGGTGTTCCCAGGTTTTCAGTTCCGCGTAGCCGGCCATCAGTCCGATGCCCAGGTCGTGGATGGTGGTCATGCCCCGGCGCATGGCCGTTTCCGCGGCGAACTTGGCGGCATCGGCCAGCTCCGTGGCAGTGGGGCGGGGAATGCAGTCGAGCACGCGGTTGACCGCCCCGATCTCCCACATCAGTCCGGTGGGTCGGCCCTTAGGGTCTTTGATGAATCTGCCTTCGGACGGGTCCGGGGTGTCCGGGGACACCCCGGCGAGTTCGAGGGCCTTAGTGTTGGCGACGAGGAAGTGCCCGGAGATGTGCGAGATGACGATCGGGGCCTCGGGGCTTGCCTTGTCGAGTTCATCGCGGGTGGGGTGCCGGTTTTCGGCCAGCAGGGTGTCGTCGTATCCCCATCCCCTGATCCACCCGGTGGGGTCGTTGCTGGACTCAAGGCGTTCCCGCAGCCGGGCGACGATGTCGCTGACGCTGCTGTTCAGTGGGCTGCGGCAGTCGACCCAGTGCTGGGTCAGGCCGAAGAAGATCGGGTGGACGTGGGATTCCACCAGGCCGGGGACGATGGTCCCGCCGGCTGTGTCGATGACTTCGGCCTCGGGCAGGGCTGCGGTCACCTCTTTCAGGCTGCCGGCGGCGACGATGCGTCCGTCGGCGATGCCGAGGGCCTCGACAGGGGCGGAGCCTGCGGTGGTGCGGATGGTTCCGCCGGTGATGATGTGGGGGTCCATGGTTAGATCGGCTCCTTCACGAGTGCGGAATCCTGGTCCTGGATGGGGTCGGTGTTGCCGGCCGTGGTCGTGCCGGTGGGGGCCTTGGTGCGGGCCCAGATGGCCTCGCTGCGCTGGGGCCGGGGCCACAGGAGGCGGCCGGCGGCCACGATCGCGAGGTTCCCGGCGAGGGCGGGCACGCCCAGGCTCAGTCCGCCGAGGTCGGCGCCGGTGAGGTAGAGGCCGAGGGCGATGGCCACACCGCCGGCCAGCCCGGCGGCCATGACCCCGGGACGGACCCGGGAACCGAAGATCAGCAGCAGCACCGGGACGATGAGCTGGGTGAACCCGTAGTAAGAGGTGTTGATCAGCGCGCCCATCAGGTTCGGGACTACGAGGGTCAGGACGATGGAGACCAGCAGGTAGACCGCGATGATGACCCGCACGTAGGACTTCTGACGCCGCTCGGGGACATTGACCAGGACGTTGCGCGATACGAGGGTGCCGATGCACAGGGCGGATGCGGCAAGCACGACGATCGCGCACAGGGCGGCGCCGCCGGCGACGACACCGACCAGCCATTCGGGCAGGAGGTTGCGGGTCACCTCGATGAAGGCCAGGTTGGTCTGCGCCCCGGTCAGTCCGGGGACCGTGGAGATGGCGTAGTAGGCCACCACGAGCAGGAAGGGGTACATCAGCATGTACAAGGGCATGCCGATCTGCGTGCGGCGGACCGTGCGGGCGGATTTGGAGCTCATGATCGCCTGGACGATGAAGGGGAACATGTAGAAGCCCAGTGCCTGGAAGAGCAGGGTCGACATGGTGTGCAGCATCGGGCGCCCGTGCTCAATTACCGTGTGGTCCGAGACCGCGTCGGCGCGGGCGACGATGTCGGCGACGGAGGGGTTCTGGCCCAGGACAAAGACCGCCACGATCACGATCGCGAAAATCAGGGCGAAGTCTTTGACGAAACTGACGTAGGCGGGGGCTTTGATGCCCGACATCAGGGCGAACACCAGGGCGATGCCGACCCCGATGAGCACCGTTGCCAAGGGGGTGAAGCCCAGTCCCAATCCATTGAGTGCGACTGTGAGACCGGTCAGCTGTAGCTGGGCCCACGGGATCAGGAAGATCACGCACAGCAGCGCCGCGGTCAGTTCCAGGGGTCGGGAGTTGAAGTGCCCGCGGAAGACGTCGGGCAGGGTGACCGCGTTGTAGCGCCGTCCGGCTTTGAACAGCAGCGGCAGGAGGAAGTAGCCGATGGGGTAGCCCAGCAGGATGTAGCCCATGAACCAGATGGCGAAACCGGCGCCTTCGGCGTAGACGCCTCCCGGGAATCCGATCACGGTGCCGATCGAGTACACCTCGCCCACCACGAGGATGAACAGCAGGAGGCTGCCGAAACTGCGGCCCCCCACCAGGAAGTCCTCGGTGGATTTCACGCCCTTGCGCGAGTAGAGCCCCAGCGCCATCGCGATGACGAGAACGAGTCCGAACGTGATGACGGCGCTCATCGGGCTACCGCCTGCGGTGCCGGCTCCTCGTCGTAGCTCTCGTGCTTGTCCCACAGGTTCCAGGCCAGGGCCATGAGCCCGGCCACTGTCGGGAACAGGACCACGACGTAGACGAAGATGGCCGGCACGCCCAGAACCCGGGCTTCGGAGGGCCCTAGCAGGGACACCCCCGCCACCATCAGGGCAATGGGCAGCACCAGGGCCACCAGCACGCTCTTGGGATTCGGTTTCATAGCAACTCCTTCGGTTGAGGCTTCGGTTCAGTATCTGGACCCGATCTGGACCCATCAAGATCCAGATTTGTCCCTTTAGAGCAGTCCAGACTGTGAAAGGGATCACGTGCCATAGTGGGGGCGTGGAAACCATCAGTGACACGACCGGGGCGAGGTCTGGGCCGTCCTCCTCGGTCGTGCTGGTGCCGGGGACCCGCGGGGCCTCCCTGGCCATGCGGGTGCGGCAGACGGTCGAACGGCTCATTGTGGGCGGCACTTGGCGCCCGGGTGAACGCGTCCCCTCCAGCCGTAGCCTGGCCGAGGACCTGGGGGTGTCGCGCACCACGGTCCAGTCGGCCTACCAGGCCCTGGTGGACGAGGGGTACCTGCTCCCCTCGGACCGGCGGGGCATGTACGTGAGTACCCTGCTGCCCTACCCGGCGGTTGCCGAGCGTCAGGCCGGCACCGGGTACTCCGGGACCCCGGACTGGGAGCACGCCGTGGACTGGGAACGGGTCCTCCACCGGCCGCGGACCGGGCCCTGGCCCGAGCTGCGCCGGGAACGGACGTGGCACCGTTTCGACTACCCCTTCGTGACCGGCCAGCACGACAGCTCATTCTTCCCGCGCGAGGCGTGGCTGCGGGCCCTGAAACGGGCCCTGGGCCCCGAACACCGCCACGCGAGCCTGGACGACGTCCTGGACGACGACGCGCGACTGGTCGACATCCTGTGCACCCGCGTCCTGCCCGGACGGGGACTGTCGGTCTCCCCCGACAACGTGCTCGTCACGCTGGGCAGCCAGCAAGGTCTGCACCTGCTGGCCGCCTCCACCATCCGCTGGGGGGACTCCGTGGCCGTGGAGAACCCGGGATACATCGACGCCCGGCACGTGTTCCACCGGGCCGGGGCAACGATCGTGGACGTTCCCGTGGACGAGCACGGGCTCGTCCCGCAAAGCGAGTACTCGGGAGCCCGCCTGCTCTTCGTCACCCCCAGCCACCAGCACCCCACGAACGTGACCCTGTCGGTCGACCGGCGGCTTCAGCTGATCCAACAAGCCCAGGAACAGGACTTCCTGATCGTCGAAGACGACTACGACTCCGAGTTGCGCTACCGCGGACAGCCCCACCCCGCAATGGCCGCACTGGACCCCTCGGGACGAACCGTTTACCTCGGCACCATGTCCAAGGTCCTGGCCCCAGGCCTGCGCATCGGGTACGTGGTCGGCCCGAAGGCCCTGCTGGACGAACTGCGGACCCACCGGCGCTACGCCCACCGCCAACCCCCGGGGCACCTCCAACGGGCCGTCGCTCTGCTCTATGAGAGCGGCGACTTCGCCCGGGCCCAACGGCGATACAAGAACGACCTGGCTCGGCGGTGGGATACGGCCGCTAAGGCCGCGGAAAGGATGTTCTCGCAGCAACAAGTCCTGCCCCCTGGCGGCACCGGCCTGTGGATCCGCACCGATCCGACCCGATCAGCCAACGAGCTCGTGGACAGAGCGCGCGACCGCGGAATCCTCGTCGACCCAGGCTCCATGTACTTCTCCGACTCCCGGGGCGATGCCCCCTTCATCCGCGTCGGGTTCGGGGCCATACCGCACCAGCGCATCACGCCCGGAATGGAACTCTTGGCCTCAATCGCCACCGACCAAGCCCGGCCGAACTAGCCGGTGCACCGCCGTGCCCCAAGGACGGCCACTGGTGTCATGGACTTCCCATGGACAGGCCAATGCCGCCGAAGGACCCGCAAACCCGACACGCCGCGAAGGAGCACTCCATGCCGTGCCCTGCTGCTAGAAATTCACTTCCATACCCTGGGTGACACTCTCACCGGCATTCGAATGCGCTCGGTCGGCCAACGTGCGGTCGCCCAGGTCGCAACCGCATGGGTCCGCCCTTCACCTTCCCTCAACGACCGGGCCGCCCAGATCGCTGCCGGCCGCGCCGAAGGTGTGCAACTAGGTGTATCCGGTCATGAGGTTGGTTGCAGGCGGCTGATCGGGGGGTGGCCTCCGAGTGCGCTGTGGCGTCGTCCAGTGTTGTAGTGCTCGAGCCACGGGGCAAGAGCAGCGGTGCGTTCGTCGTTGCTGGTGAACACCTGCCGGTAGGCCCACTCGGTGGCCAGGGTGCGGTTGAACCGCTCCACTTTGCCGTTCTGCCACGGGCAGTGCGGGCGGATGAACACCTGCTTCGCGCCCAGAGCCGCGACCACCGCCCGCACGGCCGTGGAACGGCGGTAGGACCAGGCGTTGTCGGTCATCACCCGCTCGTTCCGATCGATGCCGCAGGCGGCGAAGTAGACCGCGGCCCTCGCCAGGAACCCGGCGCAGGTGAGGCCCTTTTCGTCCGGGAGGATCTCGGAGTACGCCAGGCGGGAGCGGTCCGACCACCGAGTGGTCGTAGTCGAAACCGATCCGCGCCTGTTTGTGCGCCGAAGTGTCACCGGCCGCCCGCCCGTGGGCCCGCCACCCTCCGCCGGCGGGGATCCGCCCGAGCTTCTTCACATCCATGTGCACCAGCTCCCCGGGGTGCTCGCGTTCATAGCGCACCGTGGTGGCCTTGGAGAACCGGATCACCGCACCGGTGAGCGGGTCCAGCTCCCGCAGATGCGGAACGTGGTGACGGGCCAGGATCCGGCCTACCGTGCGCGCCGGGATGCCCAGCTCGGGCCCGGTCCAGTCCTGCCCCCGGCGCTGGGAAGCGCGCAGGGCCAGGACCTGCTGCTCGTGCTGGGCGCTGGTGCGGGTCGGGGTGGTGCGCGGGCGCGAGGAGCGGTCGTGCAGACCGGCCTCGCCCTCGGTCTCGTAGCGGGCGATCCAGTGGGACACGCACTTGCGTGAGATCCCCATCGCGGCGGCGATGTGGGAGGTGGGCATCCCGGCCCGGTGCCGGGTGACGATGAGCAGTTTGCCGTGGACGGTGGTGCGGGCGTTACGGTGGGACACGGGAGCCTCCGTGGTGGATGTGGTCCTTCGACAAGCCACACCCCACCCGGGGGCTCTCCTCACGTCAACACCCTCCTGCTACCAACGTCCTGGCCGGGTACAACTAGGCGGCTCGTCGTCGTAGGCACCCTGCTTGGGGTGTCCGGGCGACGCACCAGAATTCTCCGCATCGGTCCTAGTAAATGCGCATGTCAGTACGATTAAATATGATCCTGTCGTTTTATCGTCGAATACGTGTTCTATCCTGGCGGCATGAGACACCCAGTGCCGCTCACCATCGATGACCCTGTGTGGGTTTCTGCGGTCCTGGTCCGGGTCCCGGCTGGCTTCCCCTCCCCTGCCCAGGACAGCTTCGACGACGGGAGGATCGACCTCAACGAGGTGCTGATCAGAGACGTCACCTCCACCTACCTCTTCCGCGTCACCGGGGACTCCATGGAAGGCATCGGGATCTACCACGGCGACGAAGTGCTCGTGGACCGTTCCCTGACCCCGAAGCACGGCAGCGTGGTGATCGCCGTGTTGGATGGGGACTTCACCATCAAGACCCTGCACGTCCACCCGGACCGGGTGGTGCTGCACCCGGAGAACCCGGCCTACCCCGACGTGGAGGTTCCGTCCCTGTCGACCCTGCACATCTGGGGTGTGGTGGTCTACGGCATCCGCCACGTCCACTGACCAGGGCGGTGGTCTGCGGTGATCGCCCTGGTGGACGTGAACAACTTCTACGCCTCCTGTGAGGCCCTTTTTGAGCCCTCCCTGGTGGGCAAGCCGCTGGTGGTGCTCTCCAACAACGACGGCTGTGTCGTCGCCCGCTCCCCCGAAGCCAAAGCGCTGGGGATCAAGATGGGCGACCCCTGGTTCCAGCTGCGCGCCGACGCCCAACGCTGGGGGCTGGTCAAACGGTCCTCCAACTACCAGCTGTACGCGGACCTGTCGGAGCGGGTGATGCTGCTGCTGGCCCGCCACGCGCTGGGTCAGGAGGTGTACTCCATTGATGAGTGCTTCCTCCTCCCACCCGAGGGCACCGTGGCCGAGCAGGTGCGGTGGGCGCGCCGGCTGAAAGCCACCGTGGCCCGCAACGTCGGACTGCCGGTGAGCATCGGGATCGCCAGCTCGAAAACTAGGGCCAAGATCGCCACCGAGACCGCGAAGAAGCTACCGGCCACCGGCGGGGTCGTCCACTGGGACCAGGCCCCGGATGGGTACTGGGAGAAGCTCATGGACCAGCTGCCGGTGACCGAGGTCTGGGGGATCGCGGGGCGGCTGGCGAAACGCCTGGAGGCGATGGGGATCGAGACCGTTGCGCAGCTGCGTGATGCCGACCCGGTGGCCATCCGGCACCGGTTCTCCGTGGTGCAGATGCGCACCGTGCTGGAGCTCAATGGGTTCCCCGCCCTCCCGGTCGAGGACGAGGTGGCCACCAAGCAGCAGATCCTGGTCTCCCGGTCGTTCCCGGACCCGATCTGGGATCCGGAGATCGTCGGGTCGGCGGTGGCCGAGTTCGCCCAACGCGCCTCCCGCCGGCTGCGCAAAGAGGGGGAAGTGACCGGGCACTGCACGGTGTTCGCCAGCACCTCCCCGCACCGGCCCGGACCCACGCACAACGTGTCTGCCCATGTGCGCCTGGCCGTGCCCACCAACGAGCCCACTCCCCTGGTGGCCGCGGCCCGGGCGGCGCTGGTACCCAAGCTGCTGCACGGGATGCAGTACATGCGCGCCGGCATCCTCTGCACAGACCTCGCCCCCGACGGGGCAGTGCCCGTCCTGCCTGGGGTGCTCGAGCAACCCGCCCCAATTGGGGAGCTCATCGATGCGGTCAACCGCCGCTTCGGCGCCGGCACCCTCGCCCTGGGCCGGCTCGGCGCCCACTCCCCCACCCCCTGGGCCAACCGCCAAGCCGACCTCTCCCCCCGGTACACCACCGACTGGGACGAGCTGCGCACTGTCAGCTGACAAGGACACAGCAGTGGCTCCCCCGCGTTTCCTCGGCCCTGGAGAGACTCCGAAGCGCTTGCCCAGGAGAAACCGGGGGCACCTCAACCTCTCCCTATGCCGGGGTTGGCAATAGCACCAGGTCGCACCAGTAACAGTACAAATAGTACTTATAGAGGTATTAGGGGTAATAGTGTTTTAGCCAGGAAGCCTGCCACACCCAGGTGACCTGGTGGCCCTTGCCTCTTGGCGGGACCTCTGAGTCTCTTGTCTAATGGTGGCGAAATCCCCACCCGCGTCACGGACCCGTCGCACCCCCCCGCTTCCTCAGCCCTGACCCGGAAGGTTCCCCTCCGTGGAAGACGCTGTACCCTGCCTACCGGATCTTCGACCGGGAGGCCTCGCTGGCCTTCTACAGGGTCCTCGGCTACCAGGTCCTGAGCACAGTTGAACTCGACGGTGGGGTGACCCTCTCTCTGCTGAAGCTACCCGAGGAGCCGACGGTCTCTCTGGAACTGGTGCACCGCCCTGCTGCGGGCCCCGTGGACCCCGGCGGCTTCGAGCACCTGGCTGTGCCGGTGGACGATCTCGCGGCCACCCTGGAGCGGTTGACCAGCGCTGGGCTCACTCCGGGACCGGTGGTGCGCCACGGCGAGGGCGGCGGGCCGCCGTTCACCTCGCTTCTCGCTGACCCCGACGGGTACCGGATCGAACTAGTGGAATGGCCTCCAGGACACGTGCAGGGCATCACGGAGGCCGACCTCGCTGACCCCAGCTAGCGCACTCCCCGGCGATCCACGTCCCGCCCGAGAGGCGCGGTTGCACACCTGTCTGAGGACAGGGACGAGGCCTGGTGGATACGGATCTGTGAAGAAGCATCGCGTTCGCCAGAAGCCCCGTGCCCATTGTTCTCTGGTGCATCATCGAGACCGTCGGCGACCTGGTCCACGCCCTAATCCCGCCCGTGGAGGACAGCCATCCTCTGAGCTGCCATGGGCCCCGGCTGGCCGACGCGAATGTCTTCGACAAGCTGGTGCAGATCCTTTTACTCGGGGCGGCATACAGGATGGTCGCCGACACCACCTGGTTGGCCACCCTCATCTATCACCGATTTAAGGAATGGACGCCGCAGACGTCTTAACCGTTGTGGAGCAGTTCTGCGGGAAGTGCTAGGCCAAGACGGTCGCTCTCGAGCTGGATAACCTGACGGGTGCCTCACCAAAGCTTTTTGCGGCGGTGAGACCGTTAGCTGACTCCCCGGCCGCCCGGGGTAGCAATGCAGAGAACACTGGGGGCCTGCGGCGAGTAGCGGGACCCCTTTCGGGGGCAGAGCCCCCGGCAGCCGGCGCCACTCTCCGCTAGTGCGTCCGGCTCTGGAAAGGCTGCCTCACCTCAGACTCGAGCTACCCCTATTAGTACTTATAGTACTAATAGGGGTAGATCATTATATCTAGGGTGCGCATCAGGCGAGGGTTCGCACCACAGCAGGTCGGAGGACAACCCACAGTCGAGAAGGCGCCACCCGGGACCGTGCAACCACAGCAGGGGGAACAGTAGGAATACTACGTTTACCACTTTTAGTACTAAAAGTAGTAATAGTAGCTGTCTGCGCCTGAGCTGCTTGGCAACCCTGCTTTCCAGCTTGCTTATCTCTGGGCGTTCAAGGCGCAGCAGTCGTGGCGGGTAGTTGTGGTGCCCGTGTACTCCGGTGGGGCGGTGCAGAGACCAGACTTGATAAAGTACCACTATTAGTACCAATAGAAGTAAAAGTAGTAATAGTTCCAAATCTCATACCACCGCCCCGGGAGGCGAAGCTCCCCGGGCAGACCCATTCGGGGCCCAGACACGGAAGAACATAACGGACCCTAGCGACGACGGTCCTTGGTCCGCTCAGGGAGTCGAGCCTGGACTTGGCTTAGAGGTCATTTCAGAATGACTTCGGCGTAGGGCTTGAGCGCTGACGGGGTCTCCGACGACCCTGGTG
>NZ_BMEQ01000032.1 GCF_014636775.1 Kocuria dechangensis | reverse complement strand
ATGATTCGCCATGTCCCATGGTCCCACCCCAACAACCGCTGAGGAACTTCAACCCCTAGGCACTAGGACGCCGGCGAAGTAGGTGAAATCCGAGCGGCGGGCGACCAGGGCATTACTGATACGCAGGTCGGTGGTCAGTAGCAGGTAGATCAGGGCGTGAGCGCGCGCCATGTTTCTTGGCATGGCCCAGCAGGTAACGGGCCTGGATCGCGGTGGGACCCTGCGCCGTGGGGGCGTCGACGATGACCTTGGGACGGCGCACCGTGAGGGAAGGGTCGGACTGGCGCGACATGGAGAAGGGATTGGTCTCCAGGGCGCCTTGGCTGACGGCATAGGCGCAGAAGGAGGACATCCCTGAGAGTTTGTGCGCCCTGGTGGCTGGCGCCCCGGTGAGGGTGGTGCGCCAGACGTCCACGTCGGTGGGCCGCGCGGACAGCACATCGACCTGGGAGGCCTGCAACCAGGAGGTCCAGGCGGTCAGGGCGTAGCGGTAGGTCCGCCGGGTGTGCGTTGAGGCCAGGGAGTCCAGCCATCCAGCGACCAGGTGCGCGTGCGGACGGGGTACGACGGGGCGAGGGCTGGAAGCGTCAGGGCGGGGACGGGGTGTGACAGGAAGCATTTCGTGAGGGCGTGGGGTAGGCAGGAAGCCGCCAGAGCAACGATTGTGATCCCCGGATGTCGTCTGAGTGGTTCAGAGGGGGTGGATCGGTGTCCGCGGCGTCGTTGCTCCGGAGGGGTCATGGGGGTGGTTGCCCGCATCCAGGGAGCCGGCCAGCAGTTCGAGAACGGCGTGGAACTGCTCCACGTCCAGGTCCGGCACCCCGGCCAGGGCATGGCGGATGACGTCCTCGAACTGGTCGTAGAGCCAGTGCATGGCGTGCTGGCCGGCCGGGGTCAGGACGATGAGCCGCCCGCGGCGGTCCTGCGGATTGGGCTCGCGCCGCAGGAACCCCGCTTTCTCCACCCGGTCCAGCAGCGCGGTCATGGTCCCGGAGGTCACACCCATCAAGGCCGAAAGCCGCCCCGGGGCCAGAGAACCCTCGTGATACAGGTGCCCGAGCGCCTCCAGGTCACTGGAGCCCAGCTGGAGCTCTTCCGCGCGCCGGCCCCTGAAGTGCTGTCCGCTGATGAGGAGGGTGCGCAGCCCCCTCGCCAGGGCGTGCAGCGGAGGCCGGGCCGGCTCCCCGGCATCGGGGGTGATCGCCGTAACTGTCATCATGACTCCACGTTACTTGATGCTTCAATGGGTCGTAGTTCGTCATACATTATCAGACATTCCGCACATTTCCGCTGGTGATCCCTGAGATTCCGCGGCCAGAGGCGGTTAGCAGGGGGGTTTTCAGATGTTTGACGGTTGAGTTTCTTGACCCCTAATCCGAGCAGGCGCTAGGTTTGCAACTGCAAGGACCCGCCCTCGTTGCTCCAGAGATCCTTTGGCTCAGACGGGTCCGCGCAGCACCCCCCACCTCCCGTGCGAAACCGGGTCCGGCCTCGGCTGGGCATCACGGTGCCGGACCCTCCCCCGGGTCGAGCGGGCTGAATCGAAAGAAGCATCATCATGCGCACCTCTGTGAAGACCCTCGCCGCCGGCTCCCTCGCCGTGGCTTCCCTGCTCATCGCTCCTGCCGCCATCGCCGAGACCAGCACCGCCACCGTGGGCGTCACCGGCGGAGAGCTGACCGCCAGTGCCACCAACGTGACTCTGACCGGCGTCAGCACCGATCACGCTGATCAGGACACCAACGGGTCGGTGGAGGTCATCGTCGATGACCTCTCCGGCACCGGCGCGGGTTGGAACGTCACCCAGCAGGTCACCACCGACTTCCTCTACGCCGGGGCCTTTGGGGGGACGGATATCCCTGCCAACAACTTCTCCGTGTCTGGTGTGGGTGCGGAGGGCATCACCTCGACGTCTGGTGCCTCCACGGAGGGGATCACCACCGCTGGTGCCGGAATCGGTGCGATTGGCACGGAGGCCAAGACGGTGCTCTCTGCCACGGCCGGCAACGGTGAAGGCGCCTACACGGTGCCGCTGAGCGTGACCCTGACCGTCCCGGCCGACAGCCGTGAGGGTTCCTACGCGGCCACTCTCACCACCACCGTCAGCACCGCCCTCTGATTCGATCCGCGGGCCGGCTGACGTGAGCTGACCGCTCCGCCGGTACGGCCTGCCGGATACGGGTGGACAACTACGGTGGCAGGGCCGGACCTCCGGGTCCGGCCCTGCCACAGGTGCACGGGATAGTGTTTTTGCTGAGGTGAGCTGTGGTCCGCATCGAGAGACTATCCGGGGCGAGGAGCTCTCCAGGCGTGAAGAGATGCGGTCCGAGAAAGGGAAGCCGGGACATGAGGCGCTCCAACGGCCTGCGGGTACGGGCTTCGCTCACGGCCGTCGCCGTGGTGGGGTCGGTCCTGGCCACGGCCGCCCCGGCGTCAGCCGCGTTCACGGCCGAGCTGCAGGACCTGTCGCTGCCGTCTGTGACTTATTCCCACCAGAAACGCACCGTCTCCGGGCGGGTGGTGCTCACCGCGGCGGACACCTCCATCCCGCTGCTGGACCCGCTGACCGAGCTGCTCATCGAGTCGGAGGGGTGGCACGTCACCGCACAGGCCTCGGATCTGCGCTACAGCGGGCTCCATAACGGCACCGACATCCCCGCTGGCAACCTGGCCGTCGCCTCCGTGGAGACCCCGGTGGCCGCTGACGGCCTCAGTGAGGCGGTGGATCCGGTGGGTGGGCCCAGGATCCCGGCGGCCTCACCCCTCGGATCCCTGGACTCGCCCCGGACCGTGCTCGAGGCCCGCCCCGGTCACGGCCGCGGGACCTACACCCAGGGCATCGCCCTGTCCCTGACGCTGCCGCCGGGCGCACGCGCCGGAACCTACACCGGGACCGTCACCACCACCATCAGCCCGGGCCTGGAGTCCACGGTCAACGCCGTCTCCGAGCCGGCGGCCACGGAACCCGACCCGGCGCCCACAGCGACCCCGGAGCCCACGGCAGGTGCGGAGCCCGAGCCCACGACGAGCCCCAAGCCGGAACCCACCGCGAGCCCTGAGCCGACCGGAAGCCCCGAGCCGGAAGCCACCGTGGAGGCCGCCTCGGCGCCCACCGCCAGTCCGCCCCCGGAGCCCACCCTGAGCCCTGAACCCGAGCCCACATCGAGCTCTGAGCCCACTGTCAGCACCGATCCTGCCCCCTGAGTGACGGGCCGGCGCCTCCCCCTTTGGGCGCTGTTCCTGTCCCTGTCGAGTTCTACGAAGGATGATTCCTCGATGCCCACCCCCCTGCGCCGCAGTCCCACCCCCCTGCTGATGGCCCTGGGCCTGCTCCTGGTTCCTGCGACCGGGGCCGCCGCCACCGCCGCTGAGGCGGAGCAACCGGTGAACCTCAGTCTGCGTCCCGTGGACCATCCCGGCTCCTACTTCGACCTGACCATGGAGCCGGGCGAGAGCCGTGAGCTGACGGTGGCGCTGGGCAACAACGGGAGTGCTCCGATGGAGGTGAGCACCTACCCGGCTGATGCCTACACCATCATCAACGGCGGCTTCGGAGCCAAGGAGAGCGGCACCGAGCCCACCGGCACGACCACCTGGGTCGACTACGACGCAGGCGAGCTGTCGCTGCCGGCCGGCCAGGCCAGTGAGCGCACCGTGACCGTGACCGTGCCGCAGGGCACGGAGCCGGGCCAGTACATCACCAGCCTGGTGTTGGAGAATGCCGAGCCGGTGGCCGGCTCCGGGGACGTGGCGCTGAACCAGATCGTCCGCCAGGCCCTGCCCGTCACCGTCGAGGTCCCGGGTCCGCTGGACCCGGCGTTCGAGTTCGGCGAGGCCGGCCACCACGAGACGGCCGGCCGGTCGGTGGTCGACGTGGGGATCACCAACACCGGCAACGCCCACGTGGAACCGGCCGGGGACCTCACCATCCGCGACGACAGCGGCAAGACGGTGAGCGAGGCCGAGCTCACCATGAGCAACTTCTTCGCCAGCACCGACACCACGGTCGAAACCACTCTCGACGGGACCCTGGAACCGGGGGACTACACCCTGGACGTGTCCATGACCGACCCCGACACCGGCGCCAGTGCCACGGCCACGGAGCTGCCCTTCACCGTCGAAGAACCCGATGAGGACACCTCCACCAGCGCCCAGCAGGGCGGGCTGCCCGGCATCAACCAGGACTCCGGTACCGGGATCCTGCTCTACGTCCTGGGCGGGATCGTGCTGGTCCTGCTGGGGATCGTCGCCTACCTCATCCGCCGCCACCGGGCCGACACCACCGCCTGATCGCAGTGCCGGGCGCACCCGGATCGGCGGCCCGGCACTGAGGGCGGGGCATCGCCGCAGATGCGATGCCCCGCCCTCACCCGTTGTGCACACCTGCAGCTGACGGCCTGCCGCCTCCGAGCGGCGAAGATCCCACCGCAGGAGCTGTGCCGGGGTCCGGGGCCGCGGTGGGTTGCGTTGCGGTCAGCCGGTCCTCCTCGCAGGGATCATCCCACCGTCGATGGCCGGATGGCCTCCCAGCTAGCCGCGGAGTCGAGCATCTACCGGGCATACGGGCACCCTGACATCTGCGGGCACCCGAGCATCCACGGGAACCCCGGAGCGGTTCAGCCAGAACCCGAGGAGGCCGGGCGGAACGAGGGTTCATCCGGCCACGCCCCCGGCTCATCTGATGGCGGCCCGATCCGCGCCAGTGCGGCACTGTCGTACTGGCAGGGAAACCCGACCTTCCGGGCCGGCAATGCTACAGACATGGACTAAGGTCAGCTATCAATGTTTTTTCATTTAAAAGTATTGTGATTAATCGAAGAATTGTATGAGTTTTAGTCGGCCAGCGATGGGGTTTTACACTCATGGGATATGAATCCACAGAAGGACGAGAACGGGCTTATGTCGCGCTACCCGTCCCTCCGGAGGATGGCCTGACGCTGGCCCTGAAATGGTGTTTCGGTCAGGACTCGGTGGTGGGGTGGGAATCGATCGGGATCCTGGCCCCTGACCCGGCGCTGATCGACAACACCCCGGTCCTGCGCCGGTATCGGACCCGCGGTCTGATGGTCACCGCCCGGTCCGCGGAGCTCTCCACCCCGAGGTCTTTGGAGGGTTTCACCGGCCCGCTGGTGGCCTACCGCCCCGATGCCCCCACCCTGGAACTGGCCGAGGCGGTGTCCGGGGCCGGAGGAATCGTGGCGGTCTCGGGCAACAACGACTGGTTGAGCTCCTGGATCACCGCCCACCAGCCCGCCCACCTGGCAGGTGCCCGGCTGGATCCGGCCCGCCCGTGATCCTCGCCCCACGGCTGAGACCGCCGGGCAGCCCCGGGCGGGCAGAGATCGACTCTGAAGGCCTGAAAAGACAGACTCCTATGCTTGACACTCTTCAGCGTTGCTCCGTGGCGACCCGCGACCCGCAGGAGGGACTGGATGCCCTCACCCAGGTCTATCCCGGGCTGAGGATCGACGGAGACCCCGAGGGATCCTTCGCTCTGGAGCTGACCTCGGTAACCGCCGGGCCCCTGCGGGCCCACCGGTACTCCTTGCGCGGGCTGTCCTGGCCGGCCTCGGCCGATGTGTCGGGCTCGGTGGCCATCAGCTACCTCCTCTCCGGACAGGTGACCCTGGACATCGATGGTGCGTCCTCTGCCACGCAGGGCCCGTTCCTGCACCCCCAGGGCAGGCACTCCGGCGCCTGGGGGGAGGTCGAGCAGCTCACGGTCGCCCTGGACCTGCCCTACGTGGAGGACTACGCCCGGCACCTGGTCGGGAACGAGGACCTCCGCCTCGAATTCACCGGGTCCACCCCGGTGAGCCAGGCGGGCCTCCAGCACTGGGTGGGCACCCTGGCCCATCTCTACCGGGAGGTGCTGCTCGACGACGAGGCGATGAACGTGCCGTTGATCCGCCACGAGACCATCCGCACCCTCACCACCGCCCTCCTGCGCTGTTTCCCCAACAACTCCCTGGCCCATCCCCACCCCCCGGAGGGCGTCAGCATGGTGGCCGCACGGATCCGGCGGGCGAAGGCCTTCATCGACGCCCACCTCGACACCGACATAGGCCTGGTGGACATCGCCGCCGCCGCCCGGATGAGCCCCCACAGGATGCTCGCCGCGTTCCGCCGCGAACTGGACACCACGCCCCGGGAGTACCTGCGCGCCGCCCGCCTGAACACCGCACGCCACGGATCCCTCCCTCGCTTCCCAGGACACGCCCGTCCCCACGCCCTGGTCTGAGCCCTCCCCGTCTGGACAAGCCGCAGGACAAGCCGCAGGACGGAGCATGAGCCGCCACGGCCCGGGCGTGCCACCAGGACGGGGCCTGCGACTGCCAGGACCCGGTGTCCCGTGAGCCGGGCCGGAGCCGGCCAGAGCGAGCCTGCCGACTGAAACGAGTCCGCCCTTGCTGTCCAGGCCACGGCCTTCACACCGCCCCCGTCCGAGCGTGTGCCTGAAGCGGCTCGGGCCCCGTTCGAGTGGGGAAGGCGGGGCCGCAACAGCGCGGTGTCGACGGTCCTCCCCGGGTCGTGGCCGGTCGGATGTGGGCGTTCAGTCGAAGGAGATCAGTTCCACCAGCTCCCCGACCCGGTCCTGGGGGTAGGAGCGGGCGATGTCGGCCTGGCTGACCATCCCCACCAGGTCGTGGCCGTCGATCACCGGCAGGCGCGGGACCTGGCGGTCGATCATCGTGGCGATCATCCCCTCCACGGAGTCGTCGGCGCCGATGGTCACCGGCTTGCCCTCGGCCAGCTCCCCAGCCCGCACCGTGCGAGGGTCCCCGCCGCCGACCAGGCACTGGACGACGATGTCGCGGTCGGTCACCACGCCCTTGAGCCGGTTGCCCTCCCCGCAGATCGGCAGCGCCCCGAGGTCGAGGTCCTCCATCTTCTGAGCGGGGCCCTCGAGCCTCTGGTTCCCGCGGGCGTACTCGGCGCCGGGGGTGATGATCTTGCGCGCAGTGATCGTTCTGGTCCTCCTTGTAGGTGGTGGCTCTCGGTGTTCTGTGAGCTCGATCCAGGGGATGGATGTAACGGCTTGTGGCCTGAGATCGGGCCGGGTGCAGGGTCCTCGTCGGCGTCACGTGCTCTCCAGGTCTGGGCCCAGTGGTGGACGGCGACTACCCTGGAGCCCATGCCTGCCGTTGCGGCAGGCATGGGCTGCACCGACCGGATCCCTGGGGGGTGGGTGGTGGAGGCGCTGCCGATCCGGCTGCACTTGGCGACCACCGATCCCGAGGTCGTCGCTGAGACGTTGCGCCGGGCTTATGCCACCGCGCAGGTCCGCGCGCCCCGGCACGATCCCGCGTTCGGGTACCGCCAGGACGTCCACGGCGATACGGACCTGGCCCTGGGCCGTTTCCTCTTCCGGGGCCGCGGACGGGTGGACCTGGTGCTCGAGGAGAAGTTCACGGTGAGCTGGCCTCGCTCGGGCACCCTGCACTGGCAGATCGACGGTCACCGTGGCACGGGGCTGGCCCTGATCCAGCCCCATCAGGACTACCGCAGCACCCTGGAGCTGCTGCGGGTCGACACCGCCGACCTGAGCCTGGAGGCCCTCACCCGCACCGCCCGCACCGTCTACGGCGACGAGCGGCTCACGCTCGGCTTCAATGCACCGCAACCGGTCTCCGCACGGATGGCCGACTACTGGCAGGCCACCTGTACCTACGTCCGTCAGACCCTGACCGACCCGGCCACCGCCGGGATCGCCTTGCTGCGGGCGGAGCTGCTGCGCCGGCTGGCGGTGGCCACCCTGGAGGCCTTCCCCCTGGCCGGGGACCCCCACGCCCGCCGGGAGTCGGTCGCGGCCCGGCAGGCGGCCTACACGGCGGCGGTGGAGTTCCTCCACGCCGCCGCCTCGCTGCCGATCACCCTCGAGGACGTCGCCCGCCACGCGCAGGTGTCCACGCTGGAGCTCGTCCGGGCCTTCCGCAGCCACGCCGGCATCACCCCGGGGGCCTATCTGCGCGGGGTGCGTCTGGCCGCGGCCCACCAGGACCTGGTGGCCGCCGACCCCACCGCCGGGGACACGGTCGGGACGATCGCCGCCCGCTGGGGCTTTCCCCACCCCGGGGACTTCGCCCGCCGCCACCGGGCCGCCTACGGCGTGCCCCCCTCCCACACCCTCCACCGCTAGAGCGCCCCGGTCGGACACCACCCCAGCTGCCGCCCGCGGCGCTGGCTCCCCCTCATGCACGATGAGTCGGGAGCAGGTGGTGGTGCGACAGGCCCGGGAAGGGAGGGGGCTCTGCCTGTCGATCAACGAAATGTGGGGCAAGTGGAGGACACGTTCTTGTGGGCCGGACCCGGTCTTTCTACCGTGGATGAAGGCCCGAGACAGGACCTGAGGTTCCCCCAGCATGCGATGAAGGATGCTCCCCCATGGACCACAAGCTCTCCGTGCTCGTCCAGGTCGATCTCCACGCCCAGTACGTGCACCTGGTCATCACCGGATGCGTGACCGAGGCCAACCAGCACGCCCTGCACCCGGTGATCGCCCGGGCCCGGACGCTGATCCCACCGGTGACGGTCACCGTGGACCTCACCGGCGCCGCCCACGTGGAGGCCGCCGCGGTGGAGTTGCTGCGCGCAGCGATCGATCAGGACCACACCCTCGCCGGGGCCGGACCGGTGGAGGTCCTCGTCCCGGCCCGGCTGCCCGGCCATGCACCTGTCCCGCACCACGGGAACACCCTGATGGGCAGGACACGCACACGTGCCGCGTCGCCGGTCCTGAGGGTGGCATGAGCAGGATCGGACCCACCTTCACAGCATCCCCGCCACCCAGGGGCGCGGCTCCGCCGTGACAAGGTGAGCACACCGGCGCTGACCGCCTCTCGGAGACCGCTCCGATGCCAGGGGCTCGTGCCGTCTCAGGCGCACCGAGGACAGATCGGCCCGCGCACCTCTGTCCGGTGGGAAGCAGCCGGGACCAACTCCGTGAGGGAAGGACAGTGAGTGCTGTGTCGCCCACCGATCACCACGACGGCGCCCCGCCGGAGGACCGGCCCCCCACCGGGCTCCGCCCCGAGCAACCGATCCAGGAGGGCCCCGCCGCGGCCGAGGACTCCGCGCTGGACCCTATGCTCGATGAGTACACCGAGGTGAGCCGGGTCGTGCGCCCGGCCGGCAGCTCGGTGGAGTTCTCTCCGCAGACGGGGGACGACAACGGGGCGGAGATCGCCCGGGGTGAGCCCTCCGACGAGGGGCACCACACCGGGTAAAGGTCGGCACCCGCCCCTACCCCTGCCCGTGCCCGCGGGTCCGGTGCTTGGGCACCGAGTCAGTGCTGCGTTCGCGTGCGATCTCCGGTTCCATCTGGGCCATGGCGGTCCTGACGGTGAAGACCATCGAGCCCATCGGGGTGGAGGTGTCCACGTCTCCCCGGCCCCGGTTGAGTCCCCGCAGCCCGGCACCTCTCCCACGTCGCGCCTGGGCGAGGGCCGGCATGTTCTGCCCCGCCCCTGTCAGGCCGTCAGCACCTGCGCTGCGCCAGGGCCACACCCGGGCAGCCCCTCCTCTGCCACGCTGCCGTCGCGGAAGGCGGAGGAGACGGGGTGGGTCCCGCAGGCGGCCTACCGGCTCAGCTGTGCAGATGGGCGACGTAGTCCTCGATCCGGCGGTTGGGCACCAGCCACATCAGGGCGACCCCGGCGTACACCCCCAGCCCCAGCCAGGGGTGGACCAGGGTCGCTGCGAGCCCGAGGAGGTAGAAGAGGGGGGACAGCTTTCCTTTCCAGTCCCGCCCCAGCGCCCGCCCCAGGTGCCCGTCCCGGCCCTGCCGGCGGATCAGGGCGCTCTGCAGGAGGTAGAAGGCCACAGCGGCCAGCAGCAGGTTGAACCCGTAGGCCAGCACCGGCACCTGCACGAACCCGGTGTCCTGCATCCACCGGGTGCTGAACGGGAAGAGGGAGAGCCAGAACAGCAGGTGGAGGTTGGCCCACAGCACCGCGCCGTTGACCTTCCCCGCCAGGTGCAGCATGTGGTGGTGGTTGTTCCAGTAGATCCCCACGTAGAGGAAGCTCAGTAGGTAGCTCAAGAACACGGGAAGGACCTGCCACAGGCCGTGCCAGGTGGGCTCCTCCGGTGCGTGCATCTCCAGCACCATGATGGTGATGATGATCGCCAGCACACCGTCGCTGAACGCCTCGAGGCGGTTCTTGTTCATGCTCTTCCTCTCCCGAGAACCGGGTACGGCCACACGGGACCGGCGACCGGGCGAGTCCTCGCCTCCTCAGAGGATGCCACTGCCCCGATGTCGCGCGGCCGGGGGTGATCTGCGCGGAAAGATCCACCACCCCACACAATTTTGATAACCATCAAGTTTGACACTCATCAAAGTATGGGGTTAGGGTCGTGCCCATCACCCCGGTGGCCCGGCCACGGCCCCGCCGCCCCACCACCTCTTGGATGGGACGACACATGCGCGCCTGGACCCTGGACGACTTCGGCTTCGAGAACCTGCACCTGAAGCAGGTGCCCACCCCTGTCGCGGGTGCGCACGAGCTGCTGGTCAAGGTCTCCGCGGTGTCCTTGAACTACCGGGACAAGGCCCTGGTGGAGGGGATCTACGCCCCGGAGAAGATGCCCAAGGGCCTGATCCCGGTCGCGGACTTCGCCGGTGTCGTCGCCGCGGTCGGTGAAGGGGTGACCGCGTTCGGGGTGGGTGAGCGGGTGACCTCCCACTTCTACTCCACCTGGGAGGACGGCCCGTGGCTGCCCGAGTACGCCGACCACCAGCTCGGCGGCCCGCTGGGCGGGGGCCTCACCGAGTACCAGGTGCTCGGTGAGAACGCCGTGGTGCCGACCCCGGCCGGGCTGACCGACGAGCAGGCGGCAACGCTGCCGATCGCCGCCCTGACCCCGTGGTTCGCGATGCGCGAGTACGGCAACATCGGCGCCGGGGACACCGTCCTGGTCCAGGGCACCGGGGGCGTGTCGATCTTCGCCATCCAGATCGCCGCCGCCCTGGGGGCGAGGGTGATCGTCACCTCCAGCAGCGACGAGAAGCTCACCCGCGCCCGCAAACTCGGCGCGACGGACACCATCAACTACCGCACCACCCCCGACTGGGCCACCGCGGCCCTGGAGCTGACCGACGGGGCCGGGGTCGACCTCGTCCTCGACGTCGTCGGCGGTGAGGGGATCCGCGACTCGATCCGGGCCGCCCGGGGCGGCGGCATGGTCGCCGTCGTCGGCTTTCTCAACGGCCAGAGCACCACCCTGGACCTCATGGACGTGATCTGGCACCAGACCCGCATCCAGGGCATCGCCGTCGGTCACCGCCGGTCCTTCCACGACCTCGTCCGGTTCCTCGAGGACCACCACATCCACCCGGTCATCGACACCGTCTACGACTTCCCCGACGCCCACGCCGCCTACGACCAGCTCGCCGCCGGCGCCTTCGGTAAAATCGTCATCCAGGTCGCCTGACCCCGCTGCGGGGACTCCCCCTCCCCCTCAACCCAGCACACCATGTGAAAGGCCGGAGATGGCACGCGCAATCACCGATGAACCCGCCGTGGGCGACTTCGACTTCACCCGGGTCCTGGAAGCGGTGGCGGACCCGATCCGGCTGAGCATCCTGCGCCAGCTGGCCGGTGCGGAGGAGGACCTCAGCTGCGGGGCGATCGAGCTGCCGATCAAGGCCTCCACCGCCACCCACCACTTCACCGCCCTGCGCCAGGCCGGGCTCCTCCACCAGTACTACGTCGGCACCTCCCGCCTGAACGTGCTGCGCGTCGACGACATGGAGACAGCCTTCCCCGGCTTCCTGCCCGCCCTCCTCAACGCCGCCCGCAACACCTGACCCCGGACCACCGCCCCCTGGCCTCGACCAGCCGCAGGGCGTTGCGGATCTGGGAGTCGGTGAACGTCGGGCGACGTCCGCCGAGATCCTTGCCGGTGGCCCTGCGTTTGGCCCCGAGTCGGTGATCCGCTCCCGCTTGATCTACCACTCCATCTGCGCCAGGGCGGCCATGACGGTGAGGACCATCGAGCCCGTCGGGGTGTGGGTGTCCATCTCTCCACCACGGAGGTCCAATACCCGCAGACGAGCACCTCTGGCCCGCAGCGTCCCGACGAAGGTCAGCATGTTCTGCCTCGACTGCCCCAGACGGTCCGGTGAGGTGATGACCGGGACTGTCGCTCTAACGCGATAGTCCCTGCACCTGTTGCCCACGGTCGACTTAGCGACCGTTTGGCCGTGTCAGGGCTATGGCTGGGCTCCGGCGGCAATCGAGATGCCTTTTGCATTCTCCATGCAGATCCAGGCAGATCCAGTTGCTGAACCGGAAGAGGCGGCGCACTCGGGTGGATTTGGCCAACGGGAACTTTGAGTACCTCGAGATCTTCTACCACCGTCAACGGCGTCACTCGCAGTTGCACTACGAATCCCCGCTCGCCCCTGAACTGCGCTGCGGACCGCCACCTACTCTGGTCGGATTGACGGTCCCTGCGGGACAAGAGAACCGTGGGGCAGGCCACAGGCCTGCCCCACGGTTCCCCGGGATGCAGCTGTGGGGATCAGGATTGGTGGACGTCGGTGGGCTTGGCGACCTGGTAAATCGCTCCGGTGGAAACGTCTTCCTCGAGATCTTCCAGGGAGCGGGCCCGGGTCTCGGGGACCTGGGTGATGACGAAGATCAGGGCCAGCACGCCGATGCCCGCGAAGAGGAAGAACGTGCCCGAAATCCCGACCGTGCCCACCAGCGTCGGGAAGTACAGGGCGAGGAAACCGTTCATGGTCCAGCCGAAGAACACCGAGATGCCGATGCCCAGGCCGCGCATGTGCAGCGGGAAGATCTCCGCCAACCACACCCAGACGGCGATGTTCAAAAACGTCTGCATCGAGAGCACGAAGGCGACCACGAGGACCAGGATCACGATCGGGCGGGCGGGGTGGCCTTCGGGCAGCAGATTGCCGGCGATCCCGATCAGCAGGTGGCAGGTCGTGGTGAGGCTCAGACCGATGATGAAGGTCTTGCGCCGGTCGAGCCGGTCCATGTTGTACAGGGCGATGAGTCCGCCGATCACGGCCACGACACCGAAGGCGATGTTGGCCAGCACGGCCTGCTGGGCTGTCATCCCGGACTCCTCCAGGATGCGGGTGCCGTAGTACATGACGGAGTTGATGCCGGTCAGCTGCTGGGTCATGGACACCCCGATGCCGATCAGGATGATCCGTCGCAGCCACTTGTTCGTCAGAACCGCTCTCAGTCCGACCTGGTGCGCCGCGACCTCCATGGCCGCGATGTGCTCGATCTCCTGCAGCTCGGCCTGCGCGCGATCGGCCGGGCGGACCGTCTCCAGCACCGCCAGAGCGTCGTCGTACCGGCCCTTCTCGGTCAGCCAGCGCGGGGATTCAGGCATGCGTAACATGCCGATGAACAACCCGATCGCCGGCAGCGCGGAGACGGCGAACATGATGCGCCACACCCCCTCCACGACGTCGCCGAGCGTGACGGCGATGATCGCGTTCATGACAAAGGCGGCCAGCTGTCCGGAGACGATCGCCAGCTCGTTGCGGCCCGTGATCGACCCGCGGATCTCGTAGGGGGCGAGCTCGGCCAGGTACACCGGCACCACCGTCGAGGCTCCACCGACGGCGAGGCCGATCATGATCCGCCCGCAGACCAGTACCGTGAACCCTGTCAGGGAGAACGTTTCCGGCTCCGGAGACGCCGGGGAGAAGACCACCAGCAGGGTGCCGAGGAAGAACAGCACCGCCAGCAGGATGATCGTCTTGCGCCGGCCCCAGGCATCTGAGGTCCGGCCCCAGAGCAGGGCCCCGACGGCGGCCGCGAAGATGAGCGAACTGATCACCACGCCCAACTGGATCAGGTTCAACCCCAGGTCCTGGGCCATTGGCCCCTCGGCGCCGTTCGTCACGCCGGTGTCGTAGCCGAACAGCAGCCCGCCCAGGCAGGCCACGACCGAGATGAGTCCGAGCCGCTTTCGATGCGGCCCGCCGGTCAACGGTGGAAGGGCGACCCGGCTGTCGCCCGGAGAGTGGTGGGACATGTGAACTCCTTTGGTGTTGATCTGAGGAAGCAGGTGTGGATCGTGTGCGGCACCGGTTGGATGAGGGATTGTTCGTGTCTTCGACGGCGCGATTCGACCGAGCAGGCAGGACGCTGCGCGGTGCTGTGGCGTGTGCAGGTGGAGTGCGCCTGAACCGTCCGGGTGAACTCGCGGTGACTCCGGCTGGGTGCCGCGCCCACGGTGCGGGACGACTGCCGCAGAACCTCTACGGCGACGTGGAGTGCGCAGGAGAGCGCGCCCATTGGTGGGGCGAGGTGACATGAGTGCCGACTCCTGGTGTGCGCACCACCAAGCCGGCCTCGACCAGGCGGTGCAGGGCGCTGCGCACGGTGACGCGGGCGACGCGCAATCGGGATGCGAGCTCGAGCTCGTTGTCCAGCCTGGTGCCCGGCGCCAGAACACCGCTGTGGATAGCACCCTCCAGGACGAGAGCGAGTTGGTAATAGAGGGGCACCGGAGAGTGCTTATCGATCGCCAGAGACAAGGTTGCGGTCATGATGCGCCTCCGAAAGGGCCGGTGGCGGGCCGCTGCCCGCCCGAGGGTGAGCAGCCGGCCAGGGCAAGGGCGGGGACGAGTACCGTCGCCGCGGCCCAGGGTCGCCGGAATACCCGCCGGCGGCGCTGTACGGCGGAGGCACGCGGTGCAGTCATGAAAGGTCTCCTCTTCTGGCCGGGCCCCGGCGATTAAACGCGCTGCCGCAAACTCGGTCGCCAGTTGTGTTGTCGATCACACTAATACGTACTAGTGTTTCTGCCAAGGGTTTGTCAGGACATGTTGAGGACATCGTTCCTGGGCATCCCCTTCCACGCTCCAACCCTGACTTGAAGGAGAATCCCGTGTCCGAACCCCGCACCCTCAACGTCGGTCTGATCGGCGCCGGCCGAATCGGTTCCAGCCACGCCGAACTGATCGCCCGCACCGTGCCCAACGCCCAGCTGGTCGCGATCGCCGATCCGGTCGAGGGCGTGGCGGCGCGCCTGGCCGAGCAGCTGCACGTGCCCGCCGCCTACACCGATCCGGCCCAGCTGCTGGCGGATCCGCAGGTGGAGGCGGTGGTGATCACCGCCCCGGCACGCTTCCACACCGGGCTGGTCGAGCAGGCCGCCGCCGCCGGCAAGGCCATCTTCTGCGAGAAGCCGGCCGGGATGACCCTGGAGGACATCGACCGGGTCCAACAGGCCGTGGAAGCCCATGGGGTGCTGTTCCGGATCGGCTTCAACCGCCGCTTCGCCGACGGGTTCCCCCAGGCCCGTGCCGTGATCGAGGCCGGGCGGATCGGCACACCGCAGCTGCTGCGCTCGACCACCCGGGACCCCGGGCTGGCGAACCCGGCGGCGGTGGCGCCGTGGACGATCTTCCTGGAGACGCTGATCCACGACTTCGACACGCTGAACTTCCTCAACCCCGGAGCGCGTGCCGTGCAGGTCTACGCGGTGGCCGACGCGCTGGTGGCCCCCGAGTACAAGGACGCCGGGCTGCTGGACACCGCCGTGGTCACGATCCGCTGCGACAACGGGGCGATCGCCACTGCCGAGGCCAGCTTTTCGGCCGCCTACGGCTACGACACCCGGGCGGAAGCCTTCGGCTCCGGCGGCATGGTCACCGCAGGCGACCTGGCGGCTTCGACCCTGCGCTACTACGGGCCCGAGGGGATCGCCGTCGACACGGTGCGCGCCGACACCCAGTCCATGCGCGGCGCCTACACCGGTGAGCTGCAGGCCTTCACCGACACCGCCCTCGGGCACCCCTCGGAGGGGCCGGGGGTGGAGGCGGCGCGGGACGCGCTGCGGATCGCCCTGGGCTGCATCGCCTCCTGCCGCACCGGCGCGCCGGTGGCCCTGGACGTCGTGGGGGCGGCCCGGTGAGCGGGTTCACCCTGGCGGCGAATGCGGAGATGCTCTTCGTCGACCTGCCGTTAACCGAGCGGGTCTGCCGCCTGCACGAGGCCGGCTTCGAGGTCGAGATCTGGGACTGGACCACCAAGAACCTGGATGCCCTGGCCGCCACCGGGGCCCGGTTCGGGTCGATGACCGGGTACGTGTCCGGCAGCCTGGTGGATGCGGACGGCGCGGCGCAGCTGCTGCGCACCGCCGAGGACTCCCTGGCCGCGGCCGAGGTCATCGACTGCCCGCGCCTCAACGTCCACGGCACCGGCCTGGACCCCCAGGGGCTGCCGGTGGTGGCGCACCCGGTGGTCACCGGGGCGGACTGGCTGGCGGCCGCCCGCACCCTGGAGCGGCTGGCCGCCCTGGGAGAGGCCCGCGGGCGGGTGTTCACCCTGGAGAACCTCAACACCGCCCTCGACCACCCCGGGGTGCCCTTCGCCCGCGCCGAGGACACCCTGGCCCTGGTCGCCGCCGTGGACAGCCCCCACCTGCGCCTGAACCTCGACCTCTACCACGCGCAGATCGGGGAGGGGAACCTCGTGGAGCTGTGCGCCCGGGCCCTTCCGTATATTGGAGAGGTCCAGGTGGCCGACGTGCCCGGACGCTGCGAACCCGGCACCGGGGAGATCCACTACCCGCGGATCGCCACCGCCCTGACCGAGATCGGATACGAAGGAGTGATCGCGATGGAGGCCTTCGCCGCCGACGACCCCGAGGTAGCCCTGGAGCGCTTCCGCGACGCCTTCACCGTCTGCTCCCGATGACCCCTGCCTCCACGGACCGGGACACCCCCGGCCGCCCGCGCCGCGTGACCATGCGCGACGTCGCCCGGGCGGCCGGGGTCTCCCAGCCGCTGGTCTCGATCGTCTTCCGCGACGTCCCCGGAGCCAGCGAGGAGACCCGCGCCCACGTGCTGGCCGTGGCGGGGCAGCTCGGCTACCGCCGCGACGAGCGGGCCCGACTGCTGCGCCAGGGCCACTCCCGGCTGCTCGGTGTCGCCTTCGAACCGGTGCAGCCTTTCCACGGGGAGATCCTCGACGGCCTGCATGCCGCCGCCCATCAGCACGGCTACGACGTCGTCCTCGCCGCCGTCACCCCCCACCGTGGTGAGGACGCCGCGCTGGAGGCCCTGCTGCGCGACCGGTGCGAGGCCCTGATCCTGCTCGGCAGCGCTCTGCCACAGACCCGCCTCGAACAGATCAGCGCGACCCTGCCGGTCGTCTCGGTCACTCGGGCATTCGACTCGACGGCCTTCGACAGCGTGACCACCGACGACCACCGGGGAGCGGCCCTGGCCGTAGAGCACCTCATCAGCCTCGAGCACCGGCGGATCGCCTACATCGACGCCGACCGCGAGGCCGGCGGCGCCCGGCGCCGGGCCGGCTACCAGGACACCATGGCCGCTGCGGGCCTGGGCGAGCAGATGCTGATTGTGCGCGGGGGCGCCTCGGAGGCCGGCGGTGCCGCCGCGATCACCCAGCTCTTGGCCCGGGACCCCGCGCCGACCGCCGTGATCGCCTTCAACGACCGCTGCGCGGTCGGGGTGGTCAGCCAGGCGCGGGTCCTGGGCCGGTGCGTGCCCGGGGATCTGTCGGTGGTTGGTTTCGACGACTCCGAGCAGGCGTCTCTGCCCTACCTCGACCTCACCACCCTGGCCCAGGACCCCCACCTGCTCGCACACACCGCCGTGGACCTGGCGCTGCGCCGCTTGGATGCGACGGCGGAGGACACCGCCGTGACCGGCGAGCACACCGTGCTCCCCGCCCAGCTCGTTGCCCGCACCAGCACCGCACCCGCCAGCCGCTGAGGGGCCTGCCCACCAGGCCGGCCCGGTGCCGGACACCCAATATTTCACGAGGATGGAGCTGCCTCCGCCGATCAGGATGCCGGCACCACGTCTGGTGACGCGCCTCAGGGCGCCTCGTCCGGGTGCAAGTGGCGGTACCGGCCCTGGAAGTACAGGAGGGGTTCGAGAGCGTGCCCGCGCGTCGGGCGCATCTCGTTGACCCTGCCCAGGACGATGTCGTGGTCGCCGGCGTCGTGCTCGGCCCAGATCTGGCAATCGAGCCACATCAGGGTGTCTTCCGGGACCGGGTTGCCCGTCCGGGTCGGGCCCCAGCGGATGCCCGCCCACTTTTCGGTGCCTTTCCGGGCGAACTGGTTCGAGGTCCCCTGCTGGTGGTGGGCGAGGACGTTGACCGCGAACCTCCCGGTCTGCCGGATCCGGGGATAGGTGGTGGAGGTCTTCATGACGCTGAAGGAGATCAGTGGCGGGTCGGTGGAGACGCTGTAGAAGGACTGGCAGGTGAACCCGACCGGGCCCTGCTCATCACGGCCGGTGATGACCGTGATCCCGGAGGCGTAGAGCCCGAGGGCGTCCCGGAAGGCCCGGGGGTCGATGTCCTGCTGGTCGGCTGCCGCTTGCATGGCCGCGGTCATCGGGCCGGATCCGTGAGCCGGGGGTCCAACCCGTACTGCGCGGGGGCGCCGAGGTTTTCGCGCAAGGTGGGGCCCTCGTAGTCCAGGTGGAAGAGCCCGCGCTCCTGCAGAAGAGGGACGACCTCGTCGACGAAGGTGTCGATCCCGTCCTCGTAGACGTCGATGGAGACCCAGAAGCCGTCGGCCGCCCCGGCCTCGAACCACTCCTGCAGATGGTCAGCGGTCACCGAGGCAGGACCCACCGGGGTGGGGTGGTAGTCGATGACCCCGTGAGCGAGGACCTCGCGGATCGTCCACCCTTCCCGGGCGACCTCCAGGGCCCGCGGGGAGCGGGGATCGAAGGGGCTGGGCCGGACGGCGGCCAGCTGCGCCGGGCTCAGCGGCCGGTCCAGCTGAGCGACCTCCAGATCCAACCCGAGCATGGACCCCAGGTACGGGACACGGGCCGGGAACGTCTGCTCACCCAGAGCGACGCGGCGGTCCAGGGCGGCGCGCTTGGTGGGGCCGATGGCCGGCATCACCCCGGCGAAGAACTTCACCTCCTCGGGGTTCCGCCCGGCCCGGCGGGCCGCGTCGCGGATCGCCTCACGCTGGGCGCGGGCGTCCTCGATGGTAAACACCGCCCCGATGACCGCACTGGCGTAGCGCCCGGCCAGTTCCAGCCCGTAGTCCCCGCCGCCGGCGGAGAAGATCACCGGCTGGCCCTGCTCCGAGGGCGGAATGGGCAACGGCCCCTGGGAGGCGACGTGCTCCCCGCCCAGGTTGATCGGCTGAATCTTCCCCGGGTCGGCGAACCGCCCGGCTGCGGCGTCCTTCAGCCAGGCGTCGGGCTGCCAGCTGCCCCACAGGGCCTGGGCGATCTGGATGGTCTCGTGGGCGCGCTGGTAGCGCTGGGGGCGGGCGGCGATCTGCCGGCCGAAGTTGGCCGCCGAGGCGGGGTCGCTGGTGGTCACCGCGTTCCAGCCGGCCCGGCCGTGGCTCATCACATCCAGGGCCTTGAACTGCCGGGCGAGGTTGTAGGGCTCGTTGAAGGTCGTCGAGCCGGTGGCCACCAGACCGATACGTTGGGTGCCCCGGGCGATCGCCGCCAGCGTCAACATGGGTTCCAGGGTCAGCTGGGGCGCCTCATGGTCCAGGTTCCCGCTCAGGGCCAGGAAGTCGGGCAGGAACAGGAACGCGAACTTCCCGCGTTCGGCGGCCTGGGCGTAGCGCACCTGGGCGTCGAAGTCGGTGTAGTTGGACGGGTCCACCCCAGGGGCCCGCCAGGCGGCGGGCTGGGAACCGTAGCCGTTGCCGAGCTGCATGCCTAGGATCATCTGCGAATGGGTCACGGTCTCTTCTCCTCCGGCCTTCGGCAGGCCTTCAAGGGTGGGTATGGGGTTGTGGCGATGCCAGAGCGGCCTCGGATGGACTCCGGTCCGGCAGGCGCCACTGCGTACAGGGATGGGAGCGGGTGCTTCAGAAGGTGCGCTCGGCCACCCGCACCCGCTCGGCACCCTCAAGTGCGGAGGTCAGCGTGGCTGCGGTGACGGGAGCGGCCGGGGCCTGGAGCATCTGCTCTGCGGGGGTGGCGGGGTCGGCCAGGTAGAGCCGGGTGTAGGCGGTGGCCTCGGGCTCGAATCGCCAGCTGGCGGCCAGGGTGCCGGTGTCGACGGGGTCGAAGCCGAGCCGGTCGATCAGCTCCGCCACCTGGGTCCTGGCCGCGGCGTCGTTGCCCGCCATCGGCAGGGCGGTGCGGTCGGGGGCTCCGGAGGGGCGGGCCAGAGCGGGGATGTGGTGGGCGAGGATGTTGCTGAACGCCTTGACCAGCCGGGCTCCGGCGAAGTGGCGCTGGACGAGCTCGCTGGTGGTGACCTCCTCCGCGTCGAGCTCGGGAATGCGCCCGTCGCGGAACGGGTAGTAGTTGCTGGTGTCGACCACGGTTTTGCCTTCCAGCAGCCCCGCCGGGATCGCGGTTGCCGCGGTCAGCGGCACGGACAGCACCACGAGCTCCCCGGCGTCGGCGGCCTGTTCGACGGTGCCGGCGGTGGCCAGCGGGCCCAGCTCGGCGACGAGGTCGGTGAGAGTTTCGGGGCCGCGGGAGTTGGCGACGACGACCGGGATGCCGGCCGCTGTCGCCAGGCGGGCGATGGCCGCGCCGATGTTTCCGCTGCCAATGATTCCAAGAGTGGGCATGACAAGTCCTCGTTCTAGGGATGGGTGGGACGGGGGTGGGGTCGGCGCCCCCTCGGGCAGCACGCCCCGCAGTGGTGAATTCCGCCAGGCATGGGTAACCCACGCTGGGCCGGAGTGCCGAGGGATGGTGCGCAAACACCGTCCCCTCGGTCGTTGCCGGCTCGTCATGAGACGCACCGCTTGCGACTGACTGCCTGGGTCGGGGCTCTGTGGTCGTGAGTGTCGGTCAGGTCGCCGGGGTGTCTCCGGGTCGGGGTGTGGCCCAGCCGGAACGGACCATGTCCCGCAACGCCTGGGCCGAGGCCTCATCAGACATCGCCGCTCCGCGCACCCAGGCCGTGGCCAGGGCCGCCAGGAACAGGTCCCGCCCGCGGACCCACGGCCGGGCGCTGCCCGCACGCTGGGCCGCTGCGAGGAACTCGTCGGTGGTCGTGATGAAGCCCTGGCAGGTGATCGCCAGCGGGGAGGACTCCTGGGACAGTGCCGCGCGCAAGGGCTCGGGAAGCCCGTCGAAGGCGGTCACCCACTCCCCCAGCGCCTCCAGCCACTGCTCCAGGGCGGCGACCGAGTCGGTCTCCTGCCGGAGGGCCTCACGCCGGACCTCCAGCTCCTCATTGCGGGCCAGCAGCAGAGCGGCCAGCAGGGCGTCCCGGTTCGGGAAGTGCCGGTAGAGGGTCCCGGCTCCCACACCGGCCCGCTTGGCCAGAGCGTCCAGGGACCCGGTGATGCCGGCCTCGGCGAAAAACTCCTCGGCCACCTCCAGGATGCGCGTGCGGTTGCGCCGGGCATCGGTGCGCGGCCGACGCGTGCCGGTCTCTGCCTCAGTCATGGTCCCGCTCCTCTCATTGACAAAGTGGAGACTATCTCCGCATAGTCGTCCATGGCAAGCGGAGAACATCTCCATTTTACTGCCATGGAGACATCCCCCGTTTGGACACACACCCCCTCTTTCATGCCGTCAACCACAGGGACCCGGTCTGCACCGGCCCTCTTCGAGGCTGAACCCACCGCACCAGGAAGAGAGCACCACTGATGACCACCCCACAGGTCTCGATCGACCCACAACCCGATACCGGCCCCCATGTGCCGACAGCTCCGCCGGTCGCGGGTTCGGCCGAGAAGCTGGCCCCCGGTGACGGCCTGGTCCTGGGGCTGCTGATGGCCTCGACGTTCATCGTGCTGCTGAACGAGATGCTGCTGGGGGTCGCGCTGCCCACCCTCATCGAGGAGCTGGCGATCACCGCAACCACCGGGCAGTGGCTGACCACCGGCTACCTGCTCACCCTGGCCGTCCTGATCCCGGCCACCGGCTTCGTCATGCGCAAGTTCCCCCTGCGCACCGTCTTCCTGACCGCGATGTCCCTGTTCGCTCTGGGGACGGTGCTCGCCGCCCTCGCCCCCGGCTTCGAGCTCCTGTTCACCGGCCGGATCATCCAGGCCGTGGGCACCGCCGTGTTCCTGCCGCTGCTGATGGCCACGACCATGCGCCTGGTCCCGGTCAGTCGGCAGGGCCGGATGATGGCGCTGGTCGTGATCGTGTCCTCCGCCGCGCCGGCGCTGGGTCCGGCGGTCTCGGGCCTGGTCCTATCCCAGCTGAGCTGGCGGTGGTTGTTCATCCTGATGGTGCCGGTCGCCCTGGCCGGGCTCGTGCTGGGTGCGGCGAAGCTGCGCAACATCACCACACCGGAACCGGTCACCCTCGACGTCCTCTCCCTCGCTCTGTCGGCCGCGGGGTTCGGTGCCCTGGTCTACGGGCTGGCCACCATCGGGGAGTCCACCTCGGGCCACACCCCCGTCTCCCCCTACCTGCCGATCCTCGTCGGTGTCCTCGGTGTCGCCGGCTTCGTCCTGCGGCAACGGGCACTCCAGCGCACCGACGACGCGCTCCTGGACGTGCGGATCTTCGCCGTGACGTCCTTCACGGTGCCGCTTCTGGTGATGCTGGCGCTGACCATGACGGCCTTCGGCACGGGAGTCGTCTTCCCCTTGCTGCTGAGCAGTGTCCGCGGGTTGGGCACCTTGCAGATCGGGCTCTTCCTCGTGCCCGGTGGCATCACGATCGCCGTCGTCTCGGCCATCGGCGGGCGCCTCTACGACCGCCTCGGCCCCCGGCCCCTGGCGATCCCCGGGGCGCTCATCGTGGCCGCCTCCCTGTGGTTCCTCAGCCGCATCGACTCCGGCACGGCCGTCTCGACCCTGCTCATCGCCTACATCACCATGATCATCGGACAAGCACTGATGTGGAGCCCGCTTACCACGGCCGCGCTGTCGGCGCTGCCCGCCCACCTCTACCCCCACGGCAGCGCAGCCTTCGGCACCATCCAGCAGCTCGGTGGCGCGGCAGGCACCGCCGTCCTCGTCTCCGCCTACACCCTCGGATCCACCGCGCACGGCACCGGGCCCCTGGACCTGGCCCAGTCCGTCGCCGCCGCACAAGCCGCCTTCACCGCCGCGGCCGTCATCGCCTCCGCCTCCGCCCTCGCCACCCTGTTCGTGCGCCGGCCCCGACCGGTCGACCCGCACACTCCCGCAGAACCCACACCCGGCGCCTCGGCAGCAACGGCCTGACTCACACCCCCTCGCCCCCATCGGGGCATCCACCTGCAGCAAGGAGACAGACCATGAAGATCGGTATCTTGGGCACCGGACACATCGGCACCACCCTGACCCAACGGTTGAGCGCAGCCGGACACGACGTCAAGGTCGCCAACTCGCGCGGGCCCGAAACGATCGGGCCCGAGGTGTTGGCCTCAGGCGGACGCGCAGTCCAGGCGTCCGAGGCGGTGATCGATGTCGACGTCGTGATCCTCTCCGTTCCCCTGCACCGTCTTCCGCAGCTCGCGCCGCTGCTCGCCGGTGTGCCATCCGGCACCGTGGTCATCGACACCTCGACCTACTATCCGCAGCGCGACGGCAGGATTGAGGCCATCGAGGCCGGTCAGGTCGAGAGCCTGTGGGTGATCGATCGGTTGGGGCGACCGGTGGTCAAGGCGTGGAACGCGATCGGCTCCCATTCCTTCGCGGCCAAAGACAAGCCGGCGGGCGGCACGGGCCGCATCGCCATCCCCGTGGCAGCCGATGACGACCAGGACCGAGCTGTGGGCATGGCTTTCGTCGAGGACATCGGCTTTGACGCCTTCGATGCGGGCCCGTTGGCGCAGTCGTGGCGCCAGCAGCCGGGCGCCCCGTGCTACTGCACCGACCTGACCCTCGACGAGATGCCGGAGCAGTGGGCGGCAGCGGATGCGAGGCGATCGCCGACGCGACGCGATTTGGCCGTCGCGGCCATTCAGGAACGGGTCGGGGATGCCACCACCAACCCCGACGCCGAATACGGCGTGCGTCTCAACCGCGCCCTCTTAATCTGAACCCGCACAACGCCTCGACTCACTCCCTGGCAAACACGGTGAAAACCAGCCCATACTGCAACGTCACCCTCGTAGGTCGTGACCGGTAGTCGGCCATATGTGAACGGTTCCGTGCTTGACCATCTCCATCGGTCTCTGCTCAGGACCGCCCGCGGGCGGCGGATAGGTGCGCGACGGTCAGCGAGGGGTGCAGCGGCCAGCGGGAGCACCACCGCGGGGGTGGTTTCGATACTCAGGTGGTTGCTGGAGTGCGCTCGAGGCGACGGTCGATGCTCGAGGCTGCTACGGCGACGGCGATGAGGGTGGCGGCCAGGGCCAGGGGTAGCTGTGCGGCGCCGGTGACGAGGGCTCCGGCCAGGGTGGTGCCGGCGGAGCCGGCGGTGATCTTCAGCGCGCCGATCCACACGAATACCTGGCCGCGGGCGTGGCGGGGGGCGTACTCGCTGCGGGCGGCCAGGGTGGCGGCGAAGAAATAGGAGTTGAGGACCCCGGCCACCGCGTAGGTGGCCAGGGCCAGGGTGAAGGTGGAGGCCAGGACGGTACCGATCAGGGCGCCGGCCACGGCCACCGCCAGCCTGCTCATGAGTCGGTCCGCGTCCGCGGTGAAGGGGCGCACCATCGCCCCGGCTGATCCGGCGAGGCCGCCCAGCCCGTAGGCCGCGGTGAGCAGCCCGACGGCGGCGGAGTCGATGTGCAGCCGGTCGGTGGAGGCGACCGCCGCGATGGGCAGCGCGGCCACGGACAGCGCGACGACCATCGTCAAGTAGAGGGTGCGGCGCAGCGGACCGGACGCCGCCATCATGCCCAGGGTGCGTCCGGGTGAGGGGACCTCGGCCGGGTGGGCGGGCGGTGGGGCGTAGGGCAGCAGCCGCACGAAGGCTGCGGCCACGAAGGTGGAAGCGGCGAGCACGAGCCCGGCCACGCTGGGGCTGGCCGATACCGACACGGCCGCGACGATGCTGGGGCCGATGGTTCCGGCGATGCCGTAGGTGGCCACGTCCCAGCCTTGGGCCCGGCGCTGATTGAGCCGGCCGGGCCCGGCGATGGCGGGCAGGCGGCTGCTGATGCCCCCGGTGAGCAGCGGCCCGACCACCCCGGAGGCGATCAGCAGCAGCCCGGGCACGATCGGGCTGGTGAGCGGGTAGAGCAGCACTGCCGCAGCCAGGGTGGTCCCGTGGAGGAGGCAGGCACCGACGATGACGGTGCGCCCGTCTTTGGCGGTGTCCAGGCGGCGGGCGATGAACGGGCCCAGCAGGTGCGGGGCGGTGATGGCAGCACCCAGCAGACCGGCCAGCCAGCCCGGGGCCCCGCTGGTGGTCACGAGCAGCACGATGGCCAGGACCGCGCCCCCGTCGGCGGTGCGCGCCAGGGTCGCCGCGACGACGTAGCGAGGCAGGCCCTTGGCAGCAGGCATTGCCGGTGCGTCGAGCTGGGCGGGGGGAGTCTCGGGTGGGGACGGCGGGACGGGTCCGGAGGTGGACGGATGGTGCATGGTCTCACTCGGCCAGTCCGGTGGCCTGCAGGGCCGCCTCGAGCTCGGTGCGGCCCTGTGCGGACAGTCCGAGCAGCGGGCGGGGCAGGCTCGGGGGCTGCACCCACCCGAAGGTCTCGGCGATGGCGGCCACCACCCGCAGGCTGCCGTGCTGCCGGAACAGCGCCCAGATCGGCTCCAGGGCCTGGGACAGCGCTTGGGCGTGCTCCCGGTGGCCGGCGGTGGCGGCGTCCACGATGGCCTGAGCGGTGGCGGGGAACACCCCACCGATCACCGAGTACCAGCAGTCGGCTCCGGCCAGCAGCGCCTCGGCGGCCACCCAATCGCCGCTGATGCCCACGGAGACGCTGCCGGGCAGGACCGAGCGGAGCGCGGTGACCCGGTGCGCCACCTCAGCGGCCGGGGGCGGGATCTTGATCCCGGTGATCTTCGGCAGCTGCGCCAGGCGGGTGTAGAGCTCATCGGTGAAGGCGAACCCGGTGGTGCCGGGGTTGTCGTAGACGATCACCGGCACCGAGACGGCAGAGGCGACATCGCGGTAGAGCCCGTAGACCTCCTCCTCGCTCAGGCGGTGATAGGAGACCGGGGCCAGCAGCAACCCGGCCGCACCCGCCGTCTGCGCGTCCTGGGCATAGGCCAGCACCTCGCGGGTGCGCAGCGCCCCGATCCCGGCGATCACCGGTGTGCCGGCAGCGGCGGCGACCGCCACCTCCAGCACCGTGGAGCGTTCGGTGCGGTCCAGGTAGGGGTAGATCCCGGTCGAGCCCAGCACCCCGATGGAGTCCACCTCCGCCGCGGTCAGACGGGCGACCAGACCGGTCAGGGCCGCCTCGTCGACACCTTCCTCGGACACCGGGGTCAGGGGGAAGGCGCAGAGCCCTTCAAGCATGCGGATTCTCTCTTTCGCTCACCCCGGGCAGCACCACTACCGGTGCCGGGGACTCATCGATCGGATGGAACCCATGCTGGCAAGGCGATTGGTCCTAACCTAGATCCAAGAACGACCGGTAGAAGAGGACCAAGAATGGCTGTCGCCGAGCTGCCCCTCACCCTGGACCGGACCAGTCCGACACCCCTGTCCGCCCAGGTGGCCGCCCAACTGCGCCGGGCGATCCTTGAGGGCACCGTGGGAGCACCACACCATCTGCCCTCCTCCCGCCGGCTCGCCGCCGAGCTGGGCGTCTCGCGCGGGGTGGTCGTGCGCGCCTACGAACAGCTCACCGGGGAGGGCTACCTCGAGGGCCACGGCGCCGCCGGCACCCGTGTGGCCGTGCGGGCCGACGTGCGGGCGCCTACGCGCGCTACTCCACCGCGGCCCCGTGAGGAACCGTCCCACCCGGTCATCGACCTCACCCCGGGTCGCCCCTCGGACACCCCGTTCGCCGACCGATCCTGGCGCACCGCCTGGCGGGAAGCCGTGGCCGAACCCGGTCACGTCGACCTGCCGCCGGCGCTGGGAACTCCCCGGCTGCGGGCCGCCATCGCCGGCCATCTCGCCACCGCACGGGGGCTGTCCGTGGACCCCGAGGACGTCATCGTCACCGCTGGCACCAGTGACGCACTGCAGCTGATCGTCACCGCCTTGCGGTCCCACTCCCCCGCACCCCGGGTGCTGGTGGAAGACCCGGGATACCCCACCGCCCGCCGGGTCCTCACCACCGCCGGCGCCCAGGTCGAGACCCTGCCCGTGGGGCCCGACGGATTGCGCGCCACCCAGCTCACCACCGTGGACCCCGTCCCGGAGGCGGTGCTGATCACCCCCAGCCACCAGTACCCCCTGGGCGGGCGGATGCCGGTGCAGGAGAGACTCGCTCTGCTGGAGTGGGCCGCCGAGCACCGGGTCCTGGTGCTCGAGGACGACTACGACAGCGAGTTCCGCCACCGACGGATGCCACTGCCGGCCACCGCGTCCCTGCCCTCTCAAGCCGAGGTGGTGCTGCTCGGCTCCTTCTCGAAGACCCTGAGCCCCTGGCTGCGCTGCGGCTACCTCGTAGTGCGCGGCACCACAGGGAACCTCCTGAAAGAGACCCGCACCCGGCTGGACACCCCCGTGTCCGGTGTCCTGCAGTCCGCCCTGGCCCACTACATCGAGGAGGGCGGACTGGCTCGGCACACCGCCAGGGCACGACGGGCCTACACCCACCGCCGCACCCTGCTGCTGGACCGGCTCGCAGACCGGCCCGGCCTCGAACTCGACGCCCTGGAGGGAGGTCTCCACGCCGTTCTCCGCCTCCCCGCACCGGTCGACGCCGAGGACCTGGCCGCGATGGCGCTGACCCGTGGTGTCCGTGTCGTTCCCCTCACCCGCTACTACGCCCACCGCCCGCCCGAAAACGGGCTCGTCATCGGCTACGGCGCCCCCACAGACCTCCAGCTCACCCGCGCCCTGGACATCCTCATCCAACTGCTCGACACCACGGTCCCGCCCGGCGGGCAGGACCGCACCTGACCGATGGATCAGATCAGGCAGCCCTCCTGACCCACGGACGTCGCTACAGGAACCTCTACTGCACCCCCGCCTCGTGGGTTGTTGGCCGGTAGCCGGCCATATGTAAAGCAGGAGGGCCGAGCCGCTCCTGCGTCCGCCGGCCATGAACCACCGGCAATTGCTCGATCACCCCAAGGCGGAGATCCGGGACTGCCTCAGCGAGGCCGTGGAGACAGGCCCCGCAGCCTGGAACTGGCCGTCTTGTCGCCTGGGTACGTTCGTCCCTTCCTGAAACCTCGGTAGGGGTGTGACCAATCAGATAGCGCTTCTGGAGGCGCCACTCTTCACCGTGGTGGTAAACAAGTTGAAGGAGAAACCATGTGCCGTCGGTGTGGCTGTGCCTGGCGGATGCCCCGCCCCCGCCCCCGACTCAACTGTTGGGTCCAGGACGCTCCCCGTGCCGGTGCGGCTGGCTCCGCATGAGAAGCGTCGCCGTTCTCCCTGTTGTTTGTCATCCCTATGGGCCCGTGCCCGGAGGAGCTCCGTTGAGTGTGAAGCAGTCTTTGAACAACTACGGCCGGAGCCGCACGGACTCCACGTCGGTCCGGGTCTTCGCCGATGTGGCGGGCACTCCGGGCACCCCTGCCCCGGGGTGGTGGAACCACCCGGTGGCGATCATGTTCGCCGCGGTGATCTGCGCGGCCCTGGTCTTCACCTTTCCTGGCCTGCCGGCGCTGTCGGGGTTGCTGGTCGTGGTGTCCGGAGTGGCTCTGGCATCCCTGGCTGAGATCAACCGTGGGCGGTGGTCGGCCAGCCGCGCCCGGGCTGTGGAGGAGTCGGTGTGGATCGCGGATCAGTGCGGGTACCAGGTGGAGGCCGTCGGTGAGGTCTTGCAGTGGAGGAACGCCGACCGGAGCATGGCCGCTCGGCTGGATCACCGCGGTGGCGGGTGGCACCTGTTCCTGCTCGACGCCGACGCCCCGGTTCTTGAGAACAATCGCTGAAAAGTCGTACTCACGCCCCGTTCGCTGATCGGCTTCGGGCGCCGGGCGTTGTCGGTGCCCGTCCGTGGCCTGGTGGGGCCTTGCACCACAGGTCCCTGCCGGTGACCGAGGTGTTCGGGGTGGAGCAGTGGACGTTCCGGGGCCTACAGGGACTGCCACAGCACAAGAAGTGCTCCCAGTGTGGAGGCTGACAGGGCCACGCGGCGCACTCGTTGCCGGTTCAGGCGTTTGTTGACCAGCCCGGACAGGGCGAAGCCCAGGATCATTGCCGGGGTGAGGATCGCGGCGAAGTGCAGGATGCGTTGATCCAGGGCTCCGACCGCGGCGAGGCCGACCAAGGACATGAGAGCTCCTACGAGGAAGAACGCGCTCATGGTGCCGCGCAGCTGTGCGGTGGAGGAGCCCTGCCACACCAGCGCCATGGGCGGGCCCCCGATGGCCGTGGCGGTCCCCAGCGCCCCGGATGCTGCCCCGGCGACGGCGACGGCGACGGGGCGTGGCGTGGGGCGCCAACCGCAGATGCTCAGCAGGACTCCCAGCAGCACCGTGCCGGCCAGCGTCAGCGCCAACCCGCGGGCGGGCAGGAGGGCCACCAGTGCAGCACCGATCACCGTGCCGGGGACCCTGCCGAGCAGGGCCCACCCTGCTCCGGGCAGATCGATGGCTGTGCGGTCCCGGAGCACGCCGAGCACGGTGAGGCCGGCGGCGAGCAGCACGATGGAGCCCGGCAGCAGTGAGGGATCGACCAGAGCGATCGCCGGGGCCGCCAGCATTCCCAGTCCGAAGCCGATCGCTCCCTGCAGGCAGGCCGCCAGGACGATGACCACGGCGATGATGACGAGCTCAACACCACTCATTGTGTGCCCCTTCTCGCGGTTCGGGTCCGGTTGGCTGGGTCACCCCGGGTGGAACAAGATCATCATGGCGAACCGTGGATCACCGCAGCCTTGTACGGCGATCGTCCCCAGCGGTGCGGAGCCGATGGCAGAGGGCGGGAACCACTGGTGTGGTTCCCGCCCTCAGCGTTTTGTGCTGGCTGGAGGTGCAGGTCAGCCGATCAGCGCGATCAGGAGGCGGTAGCAGGTGGCCAGGATCGCGGCCAGACCGGCCAGTCCCAGGACTGTCTGCCACCAGCGGTTGACGTGGATCCCCATGACCTCGCGGCGGGTGGCCATGATCAGCAGCAGGACCCCCAGCAGCGGAGCGACGATCACGGTCAGGGCCTGGGCGGTGATGATGAGCTGGATCGGGGCGCCCTGGGCGATGAGCGTGACTGCCACCCCGAAGGCCAGCACCACGCAGATCATGGCCTTCACCCGGCGCCGGTCCAGCTTGTTGCCCCACCCGACGGCGTCCGAGAGCAGGGTGCCGCCGGCGGTGGCGTTGGCGATCATCGAGGAGAACGCCGCGCCGGTGAAGCCCAGGGCGAAGACGGTCGCGCCGATGGGCCCGGCCACCGGCTCCAGGACCTTGCCGAGGTCCGCCAGGGTGGCGGCGGTGCCGCCGGTGGCCTGCAGGGCCGTGGCGGCGGCCACGATGACCAGGATGGTCATGAGGCCCGGGGCGACGATGCCGGGGATGGTGTCGGCCAGGGTGGTGGCCCTGTACTGCTCGGGGCGCAGTCCGCGCTCCCTCGAGGCGTAGCCGGTGTAGAAGGCGGCGTTGATGGAGAAGTTGGTCCCGACCAGGGCCACCACCAGCAGACCGGCCTCGGCGGGCAGGGAGGGAACGAACCCGTCGGCGACCTCGACCCAGTCGGGCCTTGTGAGCACCGCTGAGAGGGCGAACCCGACGGACATCAGGGCGATGAGCGCCAGCAGGCCGCGCTCGAAGACCTTGTAGTAGTTCGGTGCCCAGACCACTCCGGCCACCACCGCGGTGCAGACCAGGGTCCACACCGTCGGGGAGCCGCCGAAGACCATCGACATCCCCAGCCCGGAGCCCACGGCGTTGCCGACGGAGAACA
>NZ_BMEQ01000031.1:9584-33277 GCF_014636775.1 Kocuria dechangensis | reverse complement strand
TGGCCGCCTCACGTTCGGAACGCCACGCCCTCAGGGCCGGGTGTACACCACGCTAGGGGACGCCACTCTTCTTGATGGAGCGGCCTGTGAGAATGTGTATGAAAGCGAATCAGATGCCTCATACCTGTGGGGGCACGATCGGTGATGCTCTGGCTCCGATATTCAATGCCTTGGGGCGCGACAGAAGTGGATGCACGATGAAGCAGTTCAAGAAGCCCGTTCTCGCCGCTTCCGGCGGTGTCGCCGCACTGATGTTCCTCGGTGGGTGCGGGGCGTCGGAATCCTCCACAGCCGCCCCCACGGCATCGGTGACGCAGGAAACTTCCGACCCCGACCGGGGAGCAACCGATACTGAGACTCGGTCCGCGACGGAAACTCCGACCCCGACGAAGAGCCCGAGCGCTTCAACAACCACGCCGGCGACTGAAGCCACACCGGAAGTGGTTGCTCCGCCCGTAGTAGAAACTCCGCCCGTAGTAGAAACTCCGCCCGTAGTAGAAACTCCGCCCGTAGTAGAAACTCCGCCCGTAGTAGAGACTCCGCCCGCGCCGGCCCTCCCGCCCGTAGCGGAGGTCCCGCCCGTGCCGGAGCCCGAGGCCCCCGAAGCCGAGCAGAACGCCGGTGGGTCGTCGGGGACGCTGTCCCAGCAGAACGCGGTCGGCATGGCCAGGGACTACCTGGAGTACACCGCGTTCTCGCGGACAGGGCTCATCGAGCAGCTGGAGTACGAGGGCTTCTCGAACCAGGAGGCGACCGCTGCGGTCGACAGCATCTCGGTCGACTACGGGCAGCAGGCCGCGAAGGCGGCTCAGGACTACCTGGAGTACACCGCGTTCTCGCGGACCGGATTGATCGAGCAGCTGGAGTACGAGGGCTACTCGACCGCGGACGCGACCTCCGCGGTCGACGGCCTCTCGGTCGACTACGGGCAGCAGGCCGCGAAGGCCGCGAAGGACTACCTCGACTACTCGTCCTTCTCCCGCTCGGGTCTCATCGAGCAGCTGGTCTACGAGGGATACACCCAGGAGCAGGCGACGTACGGGGTGAACCAGACCGGACTCTGAGCGCCGGTGAGGGTAGGGGGAGTCGGGCCAGCAGCGGGCCGGACTTCCCCTACTGCATTTCCACTGGCCTCGATCAACGCCGCCACGACCGGGGGAGTGACCTGGCGCCACCGGCTCCCGTAGCGTGGGCGCCAGTTGCCCAGCCGAGGAACGAGGCCGCCGTGGACCGGATCGACGACCAGGACGAAGCATTGCCCGAGGGCGTCCGGGAGCTGATGGCCGAGGCCGACCACGCGCCGCGGCTGACGGTGGTCTTCGCGGAGTACTTCGAGCAGGTGGTCCTGGAGCAGTCCTATACGGACGAGGATGAGCCGGACGGGGAGGACCTGCCCGGGACCGACGAGGACGACGGAAACGAGGACAAAGACGTCCCGTCGGCATTGCGGGAGGCGTGCCGGTCCCGGGCTCGCATCCTGACCGGCGCCCTGTGGCGTGGCTGCGCGATGCTCATCGAGGACCTGTTCGAGGACCTGGGCGCTGCGGACGTCGGCGAGGAGCATGACTTCGACAGCGCCATCTTCGAGCTTCCCCCACGCTTCAGCCCCCACTACGACGTGGGCTTCATCCGCCGGTTCCTCACCGTCGCCGTGGATTTGGGCCATCAGCTGCGCAGCGGCGGCCAGGTTCCTCAGGAAACCGACTCGGTGGACATGGCCTTCGGCCACGACGGGAAAGTCTCCTGCGTGGCCCAGGAACTCGCTCTGCACCTGGTGCTCAACCGGGTGGAGGTTCTCAACGACCTCTACGAGCTGAACCTGGAGGATGGCTGGCGCGAGGCCGTCTACGAGATCTTGTTCTACGACGACGATTACGTGATGCTCTTCGACAGGTCCATGGACGGCTTCGAGGACGACGCCGCTCTCGTGTCCCTCACCGGCATGACGGACATGCGTCTGGAGCATTGGTTCACCCCGTTCAACCCCATGGCCACGGTCAACCCCTACGCCGCCGGAGAACCCGTGACCCCCGAGGACGAGGGCGACAGCGACATCGTGGAGGAGCTTCTCTACGAGGAGACCTCCTGGGCCACTGATGAGACGACGAAGGCCTTGTGGCTGATCCGCCCCGACGACGTGGAGACGCTGCGCGTCATCCACCCCGAAAACTTCCACGCCACCGTCCACGAGGTCTCCCAGGACCATCCCTTCCTCACCCTCGGCGACGTCCTGCACGCCGCGCTACGAAAGCTCGGCGTCCACTCCAAAGCACCACCAGCCGAGCCCCCGCACACCCCGGTGGAACCCGGATGGCTGCTCTTCGAGATCGAACTCACCGACCCCGCCCGCTCCCGCCAGCTCTGAAAAACGCCAAGCCACCCCACCGTCCACCCCCACTGGATCCGGAGGACACTGGGGACATGGACAAGCCGTCCCCCACCCCGGAGCCCGAACCGCACGCCCACCCTGAGCGGCATCCGATCCCCGGCGACAACACCGAGGAATCAAAGCTGGCCGCCAAGCGCCCGCACGTGGAGCGGCTGAAAGTAGTGCGCACCGGGGCAAGGGCCGCCACCGTCTACATAGGCTGGCCCGACAGCCCCGGCAATCCACCCACAGCCACGACCATCTACGAACAGGCCCGCGCCTACGCCCACGCCACCGGCCGCGAAGACCACCTGCTGGAGACCTCCCCGATGCGAGTCGCCGTCCACCTCCACACCACCGCACCGGAACTCCCCGGGCCATCGGTGGAGGTGCTGATGGACCTCTCCCGCCTGCCCAAAGCAGGAATCGAGACGCACTTCTACGGACTGGAGCCCACCGACGAAACTCTTGACTGGTTCCTCGACGCCGTCGTTGCCGCCTCCTGGGCGCTCGCAGAGGGCGCCAGCACCTGAGCAGCGACCAGAGCCGCTCCGCACACATGGAGACTATGACCGCACCGACCGCCGCACCGGCCACCACCTTGTCCACCGTCATCGGTCTTCGCTGCGCCGACCTGCACTCTCACCGTCCCGGTGGCCTCCCCAGCGCGCTCACCGAGTTATGGCAGGTCATCGACGCCGTCCGCGACACCCTCGCCGCCCACTACACCGACCTCGAGTACCGCTACGCCGAGCTGTGGCAGGACATGCACAACGACACCTCACTGCTGGGCGCCGCCACCTCCTTGCAGCAACATCGCGCCGGGGCCGACCCGAACCGCCCCCAGGTGCGGGTCATCCCGCACCAAGACGACATCTACGTCTACGCCGACACGGAGACCTACCACTCCGCGCTGGCTGAGCTGGGGCAGATGGTCGACCTCTCCTACGGCACTCCGGCCTACCCGATGTCACCGGGCATGGCTCACGCCAGCACTCTGCTCTGGGCCCAGGTGATCCCCGGCGAGGATCCGGCAGCAGTCGGGATCCAGGTCCACGTCCCGGCCACCGCCGGGCTCCCCGCGGTGATCGCCGCTGAGCAGGAACAGACTTCCTCGGCGCCAACCACCCCTGGTCAGCGCCCCCGATACGCCTGGTGAGGACCGCGCTGCCGCGGCGTACCCGGCGCGTCGAGGCAGCGCGGTCGCGGGTGCTCAGCGGATGAACGGGCCGTTGGCCTTCATCCAGTCGTTGAGCCACTGCTCCAGATCATCGGCGTGCCAGGTGGGTGCGTGGACCTGCAGCGCGTCGGGGCTGGTCCTGAGCACCGAGTCGATCCCGTGAAGGCTGGCGAGCTGAAGCGCCATGAGGTCCACCAGGGCGGAGCCGCGGGCGGCGATGACTGGGTGCACACCGACGTCGAAACCCTCCGGCTCGGCGACGACCTCCACGGGTGAACCTCCCGGCTCGAGAACCGCCTTCTGGTTCGTGCGCAGATCGGCGATGACCCCGGCCGTGTAGTCCTCCAGCTCGGTGGGGTGCAGCGACTTCTCCCTGCGCTTGAGCCGCAGGATCCCGCCCAGCGGCAGGGTCGGGACGAAGACCTGGTGCCCGTTGCCGATGAGCACCGGGTGGTGGTGCAGGTGGTGGTTCGGGTCCTCGGGGGAGCCCAGTCCCCACCGGACGTTCGGGGCGCCGGTGATGAGGACGATCGCGAGGTAGGAGACCAGTCCGTCCGTCAGGATGTCCATCGTCGCCGACGGGACTTTCACGCTGGTCAAGGTGTGCCGGGCCCACGAGGGCCAGTCCTCGCGGGGCAGGACCGGGACGCCGGCCGCAGGGTCGGCGACAAGCTCCGCGCGCCGGCCGGAGATCCATCGCCACAGCTCAGTCAGCGACGCCGGGGAGGCGTCGAGCATCGCATCAGGGTCCACCCCGTCGGCGGAGAGCCGGGCGCGCAGGCGCACCCACGCGGCAGGGCGTTCAGCGAGGAACTCATCGAGGGCGGCGGCGGCCTGATCGGCGGTCATCCGCCGGTAGTGGCTGAACGGCATGGCAGAAGTCCTGTAGGGATCGGGGCGCGTCCCGCACAGCGCCCGAGGAGACTGTGGCGGGAGACAGGACACCACCGTAGCCGGGTCGGTGCCGGCGGGTAATTGTGTCAGGCGTGGAACGGCAGCCGCAGCCTCAGCCAGGAGTCCAGCCACATCTGGAGCTGCTCCGCGTCCCAGCTGGGGGCGTCCACCAGCAGGGCGTCCCGGGAGGCGCGGCGGGCTGCGGCGACACCGTCCTGCTCGGCGAGATCCTGGGCCATCCGGTCCACCAGCTCCGCGTGGTGGTGGACGAGGTCGTGGCGCAGACCGACGTCAAAACCTTCCGGTTCGGCGACGACCACCACCGGTGGATCTGCCGGCATCCCGGTCAAGGCCGGCGCGCCGTTGAGGTCCTTGATCGCGGTGGTGGCGTGCTCGTACAGCTCGGTCTGATGCAGCGACTTCTCCCCGCGCTTGAGCCGCAGCATCCCGCCCATCGGCAGCGCCGGGACGAAGAACTGGTGCCCGTTGCCGGTGAGCACCGGGTGGTGGTGCAGGTAATGATCCGGGTCCTCCGGGGAGCCCAGGGCCCACCGGGCGTTCGGGGCACCGGTGAGCAGGACGACGGCGAGATAGGAGACCAGCCCATCCGCCAGGACAACCATCGTCGGGGACGGGACCTTCGCACTCGTCACGGCGTGCCGGGCCCAGGACGGCCACTGTTGGCGGGGCACCACCGGGGTGCCCGCCGCGGGGTCGCCTCTCAGCTCAGTGCTCCGGCTGGCGATCCACCGCCACAGCGTGGTCAAGGACGCGGGGGAACCGTCGAGCACGGCGTCCGGGTCCAGCCCGTGAGCAACGAGCTCGGCACGCAGGCGCACCAGGGCGGCGGGACGTTCTGCGAGGAACTCCTCGAGGGCGGCGGCGGCCTGCGGGTCGGTCATCCGCCGGTAGTGGGTCATCGGCATGGCAGGGTCCTGTGGGGGCTCTGTCCCGTCGAGGGACATCAGAGGGGACAAGACCTCACGGTAGTCGGGTCGGCGCAAGCAGGGGAATGTGCGCCAGGGAAGGCCGCGGAACGCCCGGCGTACCGCGGCCTCGGCGCGCTGGAGCGTGCGGTCACCAGGTTAACGGCGGTGATCACAGCCCCGGCGAGCATCTGTCGGCCGTTCACCGGGGCAGGTGGCGCTGCAGCCACAGGGTGCACCACAATTTCAGCCGGATCTCGTCCCACTGCGGGGCGTCGACCACCAGCGCGTCGGTCCCGTAGCGGTGGACCGAGACGACCCCGTCACGGTCTTCGAGCTCGGCGATCATCCACTCCACGGTCTCCGGGTGGTTCTCGGCGAGGTCAGGGCGCAGCCCGACGTCGAAGCAGTCGACCTCGGCGACCACCGTCACCAGCGGCTCCTCGATGGCCTCGGCGACCGGGCCTTCCCCGCGCAGCGAGGTGATCGTGCGCTTCACGTAGGCGAGCATCTCGGTCCCGCTCATCGGGTCGCGGCCGTGGGCGGACTGGTAGGCGCTGTAGAGCGGCATGGACGACAGGAACAGTTGGTGGTGGTCGGAGGCCAGCAGCGGGTAGTTGATCATTGGGTAATCGCCGATCACGTGCTCCCCGACGACCCACTGGGTGCCGGGGACTTCGGTGGTGATGATCTGGGCCAGGTAGGAGGTGAAGCCGTCGACCAGGGCCAGGGTCTCGGCCGGCGGGTGCGGGTCCACGATCATCCCGTGCCGGGCCCAGGACGGCCAGGCCGGGCGGGTTGGATCCTCCGCCAGGGGCCTCGGGTCGGTCCCGAGCTGCCCGGCCTGGGCGGTGATCCACGCCCACAGCGGGGAGACGGAGTAGACGGAGCCGTCGAGCATCTCCTCGGGGTCCAGGCCGTGGCCGGAGATCATCAGCCGCAGCCGCTCCAGCGCCGGGCCGCGCTCGGCGAGGAAGGCGTCCAGGGCGTCAGCGGCCTGGGCCGGATTCATGTCCTCGTAGAGCAGCTCCCCCATGGGGGTGACTGTACTGGCCGCAAAAGCTACCACCCGGTTCACCATCAGCGCCGGACCTCTCCGCCTCTCCGCACACATGGGGTCCATGACCGAGATCTGGAGAACCTCCGACGAGCACTACGGCGACCCTTCCGTGGCCCGCCACCGCGGCTTCGGCCCGTCCAGCAAGGACGAGTGGGCTGCTGCCTCCCCGGAGGAGGTCGCCCGCTGGCAGGACGGTGCTCGACGCGATCCTGTCGCTGCCCTCCTACCGGCTCACCCCGAAGACCGCATCGGTTGCCACCAAGCGGCTGATGGAGCTGGCGGTGCGCCTGGAGCAGCACCAGGTCGCCAACGAGGCCCAGTCACGGGCCATCCAGGCCCTGTACCGGCAGATGACCGACCGCCGCGATCGGATGAAGACCGACGGCACCTGGGAGGCAGCGTTCACCGGCGCTGCCGAGCTCACCCTGGGCGGCCGGGTGGTCGACGCCCACGGGGACGGTGAACAGACAGCCTCTGAGTCCTCCGTGCTGTCCTCGGAGGCGATCACCGAGCGCTTCCGCAAGGCCGAGCGCGCCCTGGCCGAACAGATGGCGACCAACTACCTTCGGCTCGCCTCCAAGGAGCGCCCGGGGGAGGACTGGAACGACATCCGCATCGAGGCGATTGCTCTGGCCGAGGACGACGAGATGAAGGTTCAGCTGGAGAACCGGGCAGCCTCATTCGCCAACGAGCTGGCCAAGGACTACGCCGGCCCCGTCTCCCGTCTGACCCCCGGCCCGCGGGCGCAGATCGAGGAGCTGATGTCGGCGCTGAAGACCGTCGTGCAGATCCCGATGCAGATCAAGGTCTCCGAGCAGGACCGCGGCCAGGGCAACTGGAGGGGGAAGCACATCATCACCTCCAGCAAGGGCTACCGCTACAACGCCAACCAGCTGGAGGGCCGCGTGCTGGACCGGGAGGTCCCGGCGTGCGCCGGGTGGTACCGCAACCCCTCCACCGGCAAGGACGTCGGCCTGGGCATCCCGTGCCTCGACGAGACCGGGGAAGACCAGATCCTGCGCCCGGACTTCCTTTTCGTCTACGAGGACGGCCGGGTCGCGATCGTGGACCCGCACGGCGGCTACCTCGGCGACGGTGTGTGGAAGGCCAAGGGGCTGGCCAAGTACGCCCGGGACAACGCCGGGCTGGTGGACCGCGCGGTGATCATCGACGAGATCAACGGCGAGGATCGGTTCCTGGACCTGCTCGACCCGGTCGTGGCAGCGGCACTGGAGACGGCGACCGACATCAAGACCGTCTACACCGCCCACGGCAAGCGCCACTCCTGAGCCGCCCCTTCGACCGGCCGGCGCGGGCCCCAGCTCGCGCCGGCCGGACTCTTCATGAAAGATGACGACATGACCGACGTGCCGCACTCCGTGCTGCTGAGCCGCTTCGCCGCGGCGTACGAGCGAGCCCAGCAGAGCCTGCGCACCTCCAACGCGGACGCCGCCGAAGTGGACCGGCTGGCCGTGGAGGCCCAGGCGGCAGGGATTCCCGTCGTCCGCCTCGCCGAGCGTGCCGGAGTCGCACCTCCGCGGATCTCCATCCGCATCAGCCGGCACAAGAAGCGAACCCGGAGTGGCGACACGACCGCAGTGAACGCACACCCAGACGCGGCCCCAATAGAGTAATGCCAGGCCACAAAGCATTTCCCCGCTCACGCGGGTGTGGTTCGATGTCTGGGTCGAGACGTGCAGTCGTCTGCGGCCAGCCTCCGCGTCAGCGGGGGTGCGAAGGCGCCGCCTCTAGCTCCGGTGGCGCCTTCGTCATTTTCCCCGCCCTGCGCGCGCCTCGATGTGCGCCTCAGCCCGCCAGAGCACATGATGGTTCCAGCCCCCATTCATCACTCCTTGGAGCACCCATGACCCTTGCCCCCACCGTCCCCGTTGAGCAGCACGACCCGGTCGTCGAATCGTTCGCCATCGCCGCCCAGATCCGGATGACCGCCGCCGGTACGACCGTGCGGCTGACGATTGCTCTGCCGGACGAGGTCACGGTCACCGCCTCCGGGTTCGTGCCGGCGCTGCTGACGCTGGGGCAACGGGTGCTCGAGGAGCACCGGCTGACCGGGCGGGAGCTGCCCGAGGTGGAGGTCACCGCCGTGGAGCGTGCCGAGGAGCTGCCTGCCGGCGCCCGCACCACCGGCTTCACCGTCGGGGTCATCAACGACATGGCCGCCCGCCGCTCCTCGATCGTGCTGGACTCCGACTTCCTGCTCGGCAACGACGGGGGAGTACTGCTGGCTGCGGCGACCCTGCTGGCCGGCGCTGAGCACCTGCTGGAGATCGGTGAGCGCACTGCCCCCCAGTACACCTCTGGCAAGCCCAAGGCGCCGAAGCACAACCGAAAGAACCCCCGACGCTCCCGCGGTCGCGGCCGCCGCTGACCAGGGAGGACCCCATGAGCACATCCCCGGCCACAAGCACCCGCTTCATCAGCACCGGCACCTACGCCGGCCCCTACAAGTGCCACGTCTCCATCCTGGAGGCGGTCCCCGCGGAAACCTGCGGCGGCGAAACCGACCAGCTCAACCACGACGGACTGAGAGCCCACTTCGGCAACGCTCAGATCGGCGGGGACGGCATCCTCCACATCAGCACTCACCAGGCCCACGCCGCCATCCGCCCCACCCAGCTGAACTACCACCAGGACGGCGTGTCGATGTACGGCTTCCTGACCGCCTTCGAGGGCACGGACAACGACGGCAACGAGCCCGTGTTCACACCTTCCACCTACGTCCACGCCCGTCTGTCTTACTCCGGCCTCTGATCCGACGCCGTTACGGCGTCCGGGAGCAGCTCTAGGCTGAGGTCCGTCCAACACATCTTTCGCGGGATACGGACGTACTGGGAAGCGGGGTCTGCCATCACGGCGGGCCCCGCTTCGTCATGTGCGTGCACGGACACCGGCCGTCGATAGGCTGAGCGCGTCCCTGGACTGAGGAGCTGGGGCGAGCTGGAGCAGGGGCTCACCGTCACGGTGGGCCCCTGCTTCTTGGGCCGCGGGGGCGGCAGCGGAACCCCGCGGATCCTCCGCACACATTCAGGGCAGGAAGACATCACAGAGCCCAGGAGCCCGCCATGACCACCGCTGTCCAGAACGCAGTCCCCGTCCAGGGCATCATCCCGGGCATCAGCTTCCAGACGCGACCGCGCGCACGGGTTCGCCCGGCGGCCAGCACGCCCGCCCATGCCTCGCTGGTGCAGGCCCACACGGTGCTCGGGGCCGGGTCCGGACCGTACGAGATCACCATCGAGGAGCTCAAGCCTGCTGCGGCCCGTGAGGACCAGGCCGCAGATGCCTCGCGCCGCAGCCGTCTGGCCCCACTGGCACGTTTCACACGCGCCAACATGGTCGGCGCGGAGCTGCTGCGCATCGGCGGCGGCACCGGACGCGCCGAGCTGCGGTCCACCCACACCTACTTCACCTCCGGGACCATCACCATCGACGGAACACTGACCGTGCTGGAGGGCGAGCGCGCCGATGGATCGTCCTTCACCCTGCAGAACCCGCTGCTGGTGCGCGCCACCATCGATCGCCGCGGAGCGGCCTGCCCGTGATCGCGCAGGCCGCCGGTTAGCATCCGACCAGAGACGGAACCCGACGACGAGTACGAGGTGGTCATCGCCACTGCTCCCGTGTCCCGGCCATCTTGCTCTGAGGCGCTCCATCCGGGACAGCGTAGTCACTGAAGGAGATGCTTTGGCTGATGCACTCATGGTGGCCGAGCCGCTCGGACGGTTCGGCCGGCTGCGGACGACGGAAGCTTCGGTGGCCGAAGATGTGGTCTCGCGGGTCTACGTGCCCCACCAGCTCTCGCCCCTGGACCGGGAGCCCCTGGATGCCCGGCTCAACGCCGTGCAGAGCGGGCCTCTGACGCTGGGCTACCTCGCCTACGGCGCCGCCTCGAAGATCACCCTTCCACCGACGGAGACCTGGATCCACGTGAGCATCACTGTGGCCGGTCGAACGCGGGTCTATCGTGACGGGGTCCAGTGCGCCACCACCACGGGTCGCGGCAGCGGGACGATCCTGGCCTCCCATCAGGCCCAGGTGGTCGAATGCGACCGTGATACGGCTCAGTTCGTGCTGAAGGTCTCCCGTGCCGATCTTGAGGACCACCTCGCCACCCTGTCCCCGTGCCCGCCGGTGGCGCCGCTGGACCTCGGCCCCGAGCTGAACCTCACCCACCGGGCAGGCCGCAGCCTCCTGCGCACCATAGATTTGGTGTGCGCGGAGTGGGACGACGACGGGGTGATCGCCACCGATGGAAACTCACGTCGTCACGCTGAGGAGCTCATTCTCACCCAGGTGCTTCTCGCCTCTTCGGTCACCCACCAGGCCATGCTCGGCGGGGGAAGCCAGACCGCCGGCAACGACGTGCTGCGCCGCACCGTCGAGTTCATCCACGACCAGGCCGGGGACCTGCCCACTCTTGCCGACATGACGAGGGTGGCCGGAGTCAGCGCCCGAGCCCTGCAGCTGCAGTTCGAGAGGCATCTGGGCTGCACCCCGTCGGAGTACGCGCGCGGCGTCCGGCTGCGGTGCGCACGAGACGCTCTGCTGTATCCGGGGACCGAGGAGACCAGCGTGACGGACGTGGCGACGCGCTGGGGCTTCTACCACCTCGGCCGCTTCTCGGCGCTCTACCGGCAGACCTACGGGGAACTGCCTTCACAGACCCTGCGGCATGCTCTTCGCCGGTGACCACCGGCGCCGACCCCGTCCGACCATGGCCCCTGTGTGCCGCGGGACCCGTGGCGGCAGGGGACCTCTGCTGCCGCCACGGGTGACACGCCCTGTCCTGGTCCAGAACCGATGAGGCTATTTGGCGGGCACGGCCGAGGGGCCGACCTCGGCTCTCCTCCTCGTCGTCTCTCCGTACTTCAGGAAGAGCGAGAGCACCGTGCCGATGGCGCAGACCCCCACGACGAACCACAGGCCGGAGAGCTTGTTGCCGGTGGAGTCCTCCATGAAGCCCATGACGTAGGGACCGAGGAATCCGCCGAAGAGGCCGATGGTGTTCACAAAGGCGAGGCCGCCGGCCAAGGTGGCCCCGGTGAGGCGGCTGGCCGGAAAGGTGAAGAGCACCGGGTGCAGGGCAAAGCAGCTGGCGGCACCGAGGCAGAAGCCGATCAGACCCACCACCGGACCGGACATGGCCCCCAGGGCGAACCCCGTGCAGATGCCGACCATGCTGATGGTCACGATCGCCTGAGACCTGGACCCGGTGGTGGCGAACCGGGGCACAATGCTGCAGCTGATCGCGGCGAAGATCCAGGGGATCGCGGTCAGCAGCCCGATCTCCACGGAGGACAGGTCACCGTACCCGCCGATAATCGAGGGCAGGAAGAACGTCATCGCATAGATGGCGATCTGCTCCGTCAGGTAGACGCTCACGACGAGGAGCATCTGCTTGTCCTTCCAGATGTCTCCCATCGTGCGGACACCGGAGGCGTCGGCGCCGGCTGTTTCTTCTGCCGCGATCCTGGCCTCCAGGTCAGCGGCTTCCTCGGGGGTGAGGAACTTCGCCTGCGTGGGGCGGTCCGGCAACATCTTCCACACCACGATGGCCAGGAAGCACGCCGGCAGTCCCTCGATGAGGAACATCCACTGCCATCCGTGCAGCCCGCCGATCCCGTCCATGGTCAACAGGGCTCCACCCAGCGGAGCGCCGATGATGCTGGCCAGCGCCACCCCGAGCAGGAAAATGCCGTTGGCCTTGGCGCGGTCCTCGCGCACAAACCACTGCGTGAGGAAGTACATGACACCGGGGAACAACCCTGCCTCGGCTGCGCCCAGGAGCATCCGCAGGATGTAGAAGGACCACTCGCCCTGCACGAACATCATGGCGGCGGAGATCAGCCCCCAGCTCACCATGATGCGGGTGATCCAGAAGCGGGCGCCGACCTTGTGGAGGATGAGGTTGGAAGGGATCTCCAGCAGGGCGTAGGTGATGAAGAACAGGCCTGCGCCGATGCCGTAGGCGGTGGCCGAGATGCCGAGATCAATCTCCAGCCGTTCCTTGGCCATCCCGATGTTCGTGCGGTCCAGGAAACTCATGATGTAGGCGGCGATGAGCAGGGGCATTAGATGACGTGTGACGAGGCGGCTCACCTCCCTGGGGGATCGCATGGCCTGGGTTCCGTGATCGCTCATCAGACTTCCTCACCGTAGGTGGAGCTGAAGATCCCGTGCTTCTTCAGGTCGTGGTTGAAAACCCCGCCGCCGCTCATGGACTGCGCGCCGACGATTTCCGTATCCGTCGACCTCGTCGCACCAGCGGTGCCGCTCCGGTGCCTCTCCTCGGGATGCGCGACGTCTTTGTCGCGAGATCGGCACTTGTACGAGGAAGGTACGGAGGAGACCATGCAGCCGACTATCCGCGGGGCGCACACGGGCAGTCCGGTTTACGAAGACCGCTCTGAGACCGCTGCTGCCGACCGGCCGGTGAGCCCTGGCGGCACCCGGGCCGTGGGGATGGGTCCCGTTCATTCTTTGCGGGGTCACCGCGGCATCTGACGCGGCGGGGCGCCGCACACAGACAAGGCATGACGACCTTCAGAGAGAACGACCACCCCCGCGGCACGCACGGGAAGTTCAACCACAAGGCCCACGACGAGGCGCCCATCGGGACGGGGTTCCAGCGCTCCGGCCCGTACGCGAAGGCTGAGACCGAGCTCACCCGGGCCTTCACCAACACCGACAGCGCCTGGGTGGAGTTCGACACCGGCTGGGCCGAAGGCCCCACCCGCGTGTTGGTCGGGACCCGCGAGGTGGCCATGGCGCTGCCTGAGGACAACCTCTCCGCGGTCCTCTCCGATGCCGTCGTCGCCGAGCGCCGCCGCCAGGACGCCCGCCGCGGGTTCGGTGACCGCCACCCCTACCGGTCCCACGACACCGTCACCGCCCTGACCGCCGCCAATGCCTTCGAGTCGATCGCGGACAAGGACACCGACCTCGCCCACCGTTGAGGGCCAACCCGGAGCTCGAGCACGCCTACGACCACACTCTCAACGGACTCCGGCGCGCGGCGGCGAACCCTGCCGGCACCGGGTCGGTCTCCAGTCGGGTCCTGGAGTCCGACCCGGCCCGGATCGAGGCCGCGGTGGCCGCCGGTTACGCCCAGGCTCAGCAGCTCTACCAGGTCGATGAGGACACCACCGGTGCGAGGGAGACCCGCCGGTACGGTCGTGCCATCGCCTTGTCCCAGGTCTACTCCCGCGGGTAGCGCACCCACGTGCGCGTCCTGCAGGTCTTCGACGACAACCTCCGTCTGGGCCGCGACTTCGTCACAGCCAAGGCCCACGTCATCGAGGAGGTTGGGGAGCACACCCTGGGCAGCTCCGACTTCGCCGCCGCCGCCGATGCCGAGCGGACCAAGCGCCACCAGCTGCACCAGCAGCGCCTGGACTCCCAGGCCCGCCACCTCCACGGCCACTGATTCACCTGTCAGCCGGCGGCCCGCCGCATTCTCACCCAGGGCGCGGCGGGCCGCTGTAGTGTCCGCACACATAGAGGGCATGAGCCTGCAGAGCATGAAGACCGGATCGACCACCACCATGAGCGACGAGCTGATCACCGCCCAGGAGGCCGCGCGGATCACCGCCAACCTCCACGGTGGAGACACCGTGCTCGCCGACGCGATCGCCGAGCACCCCGACGTCTACACCGGCTACCTCGACGCGCTGCGCGAGATCGTCGACCTGGCCGGGCTCACCCCGGCACGGCGCACCCTCTTCTCCCGCCCGCCCCAGCCCACCACCACCGCCGTGCGACTGGACCGGGCCGTGGCCGCCGTCTACGACCGCGCCCGCACCGACTACCGCCACGGGCGCGGTGGTGCCGACCGCGCCGCCGGGCACGCCTACGGCGCCGCAGTCGCCCTGGCTCAGGTCCACACCCGCGCCACCTCCTCCAACCGTGACCTCGACACGGCCCTGCACCTGATCCACGACGGGATGCGCCGCAACGCGCCCTGGACCTCCTTCACCGCTCACCTGCCCACTGGTCGGCGCTGACCGGCAAAGACGGCACCACCGGGGGGAGAACCCCGGATCCGCCGCACACATGGAAGGCATGACCACCACCTTCCGCGAAACAGACCACCCCCGCGGCGCGCACGGGAAGTTCGCACCCAAGGAGCACGCAGAAGCCACCGTCGCCCTGCAGACGCACCACGACCCGACCACCGAGGCGAAGGTCCAGCTTTCCCGGGCGGTCACCGGCACCGACACCGCCCGGGTTCAGACCCTGGCCGAGTTCGACGGCTCCACCCGGGTGATGGTGGCCAACCGGGAGGTCCTCTCGGTGCGCCATGTGGCCGACCTGGCCCGGTCGTTGTCGGATTTCACCGCCGCCACCCGCCGGGCACGCGGGGAGGATGTGGCCTACCGGGCCGACGACGGGATCTCCGGCGATGAGCTCGACGGCACCTTGGGCGTCCGTGGGGGAGGGGAGACCGTGATCGACGCCGCCGTCGCCGAGCACGAGGACATCCGCGACGCCTACACGGAAGCCATGGACACGCTGCACGCCCGGCTGGTGGAGCGGAAGACCATGGGCGGGTTCGGCATGTGGCAGGCCGTGCCCACTGCCGAGCGGATCGAAGATGCGGTGTCCACCTCCTACGCCGAGGCCCAACGCGACTTCCGCCCCGACCGTGATCCCGACCGCGAACGAGCCGAGCGCTGGCTGCGCGGGGACGCAGCCGCCCTCGCCCAGGTCTACACCCGCGGCTCCACCGACGAGGACCAGGCCCTGGAGATCTTCACCGACGCGCTGCGCACCGGCCAGGACTTCGCCACCGCCAAAGCGCGGATCATCGCCGAGGCAGGGGAGCACAAGTCCGGCTCCTCCGCCTTCCAAGCCCTCACTGCCTCCCAGCGCGCCGTCTTCCGCGGCCAGCTGTAGCCCCCCCACCAGAAGAAAGACGATCGTGACCACACCTGCCACCGCCAACCTGCGCATCCCGGACGCGGAGGAGTACGGCATCATCCCGCTGTCCGAGCGCGCCCCGGACGGCGCCCTGCTGCTGAGCCTGCCCGACCACTTCGACCCCGCCGACGGCATCGACCTGGCGATCCTGCTCGGTATCGCCTCGGACCACCTGGGGGTTCCGTTCATGCTCATCGACCTCCGCTACACGCTCGCTCCGGACGGGTCGACGGCGGCCGTCGTGGGCCCGCGCGGGACCCTGGGTCACCACTTGGACACCGTGGCCATCCGCCACACCGGCCCTTCACCCACCCGCGCGCATGCCACCGACGGTGGCTGGGACGTGCGATCCACCGAGAACGTCCTCGTCCCCGCCGGCGACCGCGCCATGGTCGGCACCGGCCTGCGTGTGGCGATCCCGGCCGGGCACCGCATCGATGTCCGGCCCCGCTCCGGACTCGCAGCCAAGAACGGCGTGACCGTGCTCAACACCCCCGGGCTCATCGACGCCGGGTACACCGGGGAGATCAAGGTGGTTCTGTCCAACACCTCCGACACCGACTTTGAGGTCACCGAGGGGATGCGCATCGCCCAGCTGGTTATCGAGCGCGTCGTCGACGCCGCGTTCCTTCCCGTTGAGGCCATTGTCGACGGGGAGCGCGGGGCAGCCGGCTTCGGTTCCACCGGCCGCTGACCCGAGAGTGGACATGGTGCCCCCGGTGCGGATCCTCCCGATCCCTCCGGTGGTGTACGAGCGGTTACTCGGGCCGGCTCCGGCTCTTCCGGCCGGCCCGCGCCACCGGGGGACACCATGTGCCACCCATGGTGGAACCCGCCAGCTAAGACCGCGCTGAACGCCTGCGGTGCCGAATGCGCGCAGGACACCCCACCCGGTGAGCACACGCACAAGGCCGCCGCCGGCTTCCTCCGGCGGCGGCCTTCTGCCGCTGCACCCTTTGTTCCCTTGCGTGGCGGGGGGATTGCCACGGGACCAGAATGCGCCCAAACCCCTGAGGGCCGGCTGAACCACCACAGCCTCCGCACACATTGAGCCCATGAGCGCCTCCACCGAGACCATTCCCGTCACCACCGTCCCAGCCGGGGCTCGGCATCCCCGCGAGCGGGCGCTGACCGGGCTCGGCCCGCACCTGGTCACGATGACCGCCCTGGGGCTGCTGTTCCTCCTGCCCGCCCGAACGGTGGCCGGGCTGGAAGGCGAAGCGGCCTGGCATGCGGCCGGGATGTTCGCCGCCGGGCTCTCGGCCTCGCTGATCCTCCACGAGCTCGCCCATGCGGTGGTCTCCACCGCCGGCGGGAACCCGGTGCGCTCGATCCACCTGGGCTGGCTCGGTGGCCATGTCTTGTTCCCGGAGACCATCACACCCAAGGCCCTGCTCGCGGCGATCCTGGCCGGCCCAGCGGTGAACCTCATCCTCGCCGCGACCCTGGGATGGACGTGGTTGAACGCTGGGGTTTCTCTGGCCGAGTCCACCCCGGTGACCTTCGCGCTGGCGGCCGTCGCGGCGGCCAACGCCCTCCTGGGCCTGTTCAACCTCATGCCCGCCCACGACCTGGACGGGGAGGTGGCGATCTCCGCCGCGGTGGAGGCCCTGGGCGCCCCGGAGCGGCTGGGCCTCACCGTGGCAACGATCGCCGGTCTGAGCTACGCCTGCGGGCTGCTGGCGGTGCCCCTGCTGCTGTCCGGCGTCCTGCCCACCGTCGTCATGGCATCGGCGGGGCTCTACGGGGTGCTCGTGCTGCACCAGACCGTCACCGCCGCCCGGCACCGCTGAGCCGGGGGAGGGATCAGACCGGTACCGGCTCCTGCCGGGGCGCGGCCAGGTAGCCGACCGCGGCGGCGATCGTTGCGGGGTCGTCGAGGAAGTGACCCAGGGCAAAGTTGCACGGGGAGCAGAGGAGGCCGCGAACGCACCGTCCGCATGACCGGCGCTTCGGGCAGCACGAGTGGTCGTGGTCGATGCTCCACCGGATCTGTCCGGCCTCCTGCGTGTGGCAGGTGGCACACCGCCCACCCTGGAGGACGAACAGCTCCAGGTACTGCTCCACCGTGATCCCGTACTGACGGATGTAGTGCGGTGTCCTTCCGGCGCTGGCGATCTCCCGCAGGGCGGACACGGCCAGCGTGCCGGCCGTGAACCCGTGGTCCTGTGGCGCGCCGGTGAGGTAGCCGATCATGCGGCGCATCGTCTCGACGCTCTCTTTGACTCCGCCCAGGGCCATGTTGCAGCGGGCGCACAGCAGGGCCCGGACGCACGTCCCGCAGGAGTTCCCGCCGGGGCAGCACGAGTGGTCGTGGTCGACGTGCCATGTGCGCTGCCCGGGCTCAGTCGCTCCACAGACGGCGCACCGCACTCCCTGGGCTTCCAGCATGGAGGCGTACCGCTCGGCGTCCAGGTTGTACCGGCGCATGAGCGCCTCCATCGCTGCGCACTCCCGGCACAGGCCGGCGAGCCCGTCGGAGGTCTGGCGCATCGTGGTGAAGCTCTCCTCACTGCGCCACCGGGCGCACCGCGGGCAGAACTTCCGGCCCTGCTCGTCGCGGGCGGTGCGCGAGCTCATTCCCCGCAGCGCGGTGATCGGCCGGCCTCGACGGCGCTGCCCGTAGTGGCCCATGCACAAGCCGTGGGCCACCGCGTCCCGGACGCACTCCGGTCCCGTACAGACGGCCTTCGTCATGGTCGCCCTCCTCGTAGCCGGCACTGGTGTGAACACGATCCCACTCCATGTGTGCGGAGTCGCCGTGCGGCAGCGCGGTCCGACGCCGGAGAAGAGGTCGCTCCTCTCCGCACACATGGGGAGTCGACCCGCGACCCACTCCGCAGAAGCCCCGAAATGACCACCACCAAGTCCGCCGGACCAATCCTCGGTCCGGCCCTGCGCGCCCTGGCCGGTGGCTGACGACACACCAGCGAACGGCACCGGCGCCACCGGGTAACGGTGCTGGTCCCTGCATGCCTCCGCACACATGGAGGGTAGAGACCGCCCCGACTGACCCCAGGAGCACCCGTGAACCAAACGCTCGAGAAGATTCACCGCACCACCGTCCCGATCCGCCTGGCCGTCGAGGGCGACGAACTGGTCGTCGAGGCGGAATCGCTGAACTGGCCGACCCAGACCGCCCCGGCCACCAAGCGCCTGCCCCTGCCCAAGGCGGTGGCCGTGCGGGTGGACTCCGAGGAACTGGAGTACCCCGAGTACACCGACGCCCCGGGGCCGTTCGAGGACGCCGTCGGCCAGGAAACCCTGCGCGCTGCCATCCGCGAGGTCGGCGACACCGCCATCGCCCACCTGGTCGGAATCGACGACTATCTGCGCTGCGCCCGCTCGGTGAGCGTGGACCACCACGAGACCGGGCTCAGCATCTCGGTCCACGCCCTGCGCCTGGACCTCAGCACCGGACTGGTCAACCCCGACCCGGCCCAGCGCACGGCGTCCCTGACTCTGCACGCCGACCCTGTCGAGAGCCACGACGGCGCGTCCCAGACGTTCACCTGGCCCTCCACCCAGGCCCCGGACCTGCTGCCGGAGCTGTCCGGGGAGCCGATGCTGGCCCTGGCGCTGCGGCTGATCGGCGGCGGGGAATGAGCACCGTCGCCGCCATCCAGGCCGCCACCGTGACCATCCGCCTCGACGCTCACGGCGACGAGATCGTCGTGGCCGCCTATCGCAACGCCCACGACGCCCAGACCCCGTTGGCCTCCACCACCCTGGAGCTCGGCGAAGGAGCGGACGTGTGGCTGACCCCGGCCCTGTTCTCCTACCCGCACGGAACCGTGCTGCGCGAGGACTACCTGCGCGCGGTGGGCCGCGACGAACTCCAAGACGCCGTCGAGTCGGTCGGGCGAACCGGCATCGCCCACCTGATCGGGCTCGAGCAGTTCCTGTCCACCGCCCGGCACCTGCTCGTGGAGGTCCGACCGAAGGGCACCGGCGCCGAAGTCGTTGTCACCACCCGCACCCTGATGATGGAGACCACCGGGCTGCTCGACGTCGCCCCCTACAGTGAACTGTCAGTGGAGATCACCGCCACCCCCACCGAGGGCCAGACCACCCAAGCGCTCACCCCGGGGCGCGAGGGCCTCATCTGGCCGGTGCGCTCGCGCGTCGAGGAGCTGCCCTCGGCGGTCGACCCCATCCTCGCCTACGCCCTGACCCTGATCGGAGACCCCGCTTGAGCTCGTCCATCGCCCCCGCCGCAGCCACCCCGCGGCAGCGGATCACCATGCCGTCCACTGCCAAGCTGTCGTCCTCGGCGTTGGCCCAGGCCGTCACGACCATCGACGGGCGCCCCATCGTCCTGTGCGACATCGACGGGGTGAAGGCCAAGTGGCTGCCCGGCGTCATCCGTCTCACGCAGCGCATCGCCGCCGAGCGGGGGGTGCCCAACCCGCTGACGCTCGAGCACCCCACCTGGGACATGCTCACCTACGACGAGGACGCCAACGAGATCATCCGGGAGGCGATGTGCCACCCCGAGCTCTACGGATCCCTGGAGCCGGAGGACGGCTCCGTGGAGGCGCTGCACACCATGCAGGCCGAGATCGGTGAGGTGTTCCTGGCCTCCACCGCCATGCCCTCGAACCCGACGGCGCACTCGGCCAAGGCGGAGTGGGTCGGGCGGGTCTACGGCACGCAGTGGGCCGACCGGCTGATCCTCACCGCCGACAAGACCGCTCTACGCGGGGTGGTGCTCATCGACGACAAGCCGGAGATCACCGGGGTGATGCGCCCACTGTGGGAGCACATCGTCTTCCACCGCCGGTACAACGCCGAGACCGCCGGGGTGCGGATCCACGACTGGTCGGAGGAGTCCCTGGAGACCATCGCCGCCACGGTCGAGCGGCGCCTGCACGAACTCGCCGGCTGAGCGCAGGGACGGCCCTGCCGGTCAGCCGGCGGGGCGGCCGCGGTCCCCGGTGAAGCTCATCTCCACCATCCGGCCGGTGTCCGTGGCATCGAGCCAGTCCGTCATCGCCGGCATCAGGGTCCACGGGGCGGTGATGACGAGCTTCGTGATGGGCTCCTCGCCGATCTCCTCGTGCGACTGCTCGGTGATCGAGACGCCCAGGCCCTCCAGGAGGGATGCGCGCAGCTCGTTGATGTCCATCGGTACTCCTGCTCGGTGATCGGCGGTGAAGGCGTCCCCACCCTACGGGACGCATCGGGCGCCCTGGCAGCCCGAAGCGGCACCCGGCGCGCCCGGCGACAAGGACAAACACCGGCGCCACCGCCGGTCCTGCACATGCTGGAGCTTATGACTGTCGCGCTCTGGGTCCTGCTGCTCGCCTTTTTCATCGCCCGCCCAGCTCTGGGCGACACCTGGCCGGTGACCGGGTCCATCAGTGCCTTGTGGGCTGCCGTGGTCGTGCTCACCGTCTACGGCCACGCTCCGTTCGGGATGCCCGAGCCGGTGGAGCTGGCCGTCTCCGTGGCCCTGGTCCCGCTCGCCGGCATCATCGCGGGCCGGGCGGCCCGGCCCCTCCTGGCGCCTGAGCACGCGTGACCGAAGCCCGGCCCGCTGGGCCATCATGGAGACCATGATCGTCGTCCTGTGGCTGCTGGTGTTCGTCGGCCTGGTCCTCGCCCCGTTCCCCCGCTCCCCGCTGCTGCTGCTGGGTTCGCTCGGTTTGTGGGTGGGCACGGTGATCTACGCAGGGGTCACCGATCCGACCCCGTGGGGGATGGACCCGACCGTGGAGACGCTGGTGACCGTCTTCGGCGTGCTCTTCGGCGGCCGGTTGACCGGGACCCTGCTCCACCGGGTACTCACCGGGTCCTACGAGGACGCCTCCAACCCCGAAGGGATCGATGGCTTCGACATCCTGGCCGGCCGCGACGGCACCGCCGAACCGCGGGCGTGATTCCGTAGGGTCTCCGCACACATAGGGGGTGCAGGAAGCGGGGGATCGGACCCCGCTCGAGACCCCGGAGGCCCGCCATGAGCACCCACACCGCCAACGTCCAGATCGCCCCGCTCGACGACGCCGTGCAGGCTGACACCGCCACCGCCAAACGCCGGGCCAAGCTCATGGCCCACAAGGACTCCTGCGCCAACCTCGGCATCGAGATGGACCCCGTCCTGGCTGCCGAGCTGCAGGGCCTGCGTAGGGACTCCCAGGTGGATCCGGCCGACGACGTGATCTTCATCGAGACGCTGTCTACCGAGGGCCACTTCGGCCACCGCCTCGACAATGAGGCCGAGGACCGTGAGCCCGAGACCGCCATCGGATGGATGGTCGCCGAGGGCATCATCGCCGTCTCGCTCACCTTCCGAGAGGGCGTGCCAGTGATCAACCTGGAGCCCCTGCACGACGGCGGCGTGGACGTGATCGTCATCCGCGACGCCGACGGCTCCACCCTCTACTCCGGCGAGACCGTCCGCCTTTGACCTGGGGCACCGCCCTGCGCTCACCGTCCCCACAAGTGGGGCCGGTGATGGAGGAAAGTGCACTGCGGGTCCGCACACATGAGGGATATGCATGGGAGAGACCCATGCCAGCTCACCTCCAGGAGAGATCCCCCGTGGCTCAGTCCATCGATGAAAAGCAACAGACCCGATGCCCCCAGCGTGCCCAGGAGCACTCGGCCCAGACCCGTGCGGCCAACCGCGCCGCAGAGTTGGCGACCTACCTCATGGCCTGTCGCAACGCCCGTATCGAGCCTGACCCCGCCTACGTGGCCGAGCACGACCAGCTGGCCACCTACGCCGAGGTCGACCCCGCCGACGACCATCTCGTCATCGAGGCGCAGGTCGAGCCGGGCACCCTCGGGTGGACCCGCGGGGAGCGGGAGCCGGCCACCGGCACCCTGATCGCCAACGGGATGGTGGCCGTGGAGCTGACCTTCCGCGGCGACGGGTTCCCCACGGTGGTGGTGGAGAACCTCCACGACGACGCGATGCTCGTCCAGGTCGAGACCCGCGACAACCGGCAGCTGTTCCGCGGGCTCATCGACGCCGGGTGAGCGCGTCCTCGGCAGCCGGTGCGGTTGCGCCCCGCTTCTGGCCAGGCAAGGGAGTCGGAGGCGGGCAGTAGGGTGGACCCCGATCCCTCCAGCGACCGCCGGCCCCAGGCGGTGCCCCGCCGCACTGACGCGCCGGTGACGTGACGGCTCCCGCAGTGCCCCACGGCTCGCCCCGTCCGCACACATGGAGAGTGAGACACCCGCACGAGAACCAGGAGCACCCCATGGCCTCTTCCTTCATCGGCCTCACCGGCTACAAGCGTTCCGGCAAGGACACCGCCGGCGCCCACCTCGTCGCCTCCCACGGCTACACCCGCCTGGCTCTGGCGGATCCGATCAAGGCGATCCTCGCCGCGATCGACCCGCTGGTCGAGGGCAAGGAGCGCCGCACCCGCGACGACGACTCCGGCACCGTGCCCAAGAAGGCCCTCGACGAGTCCCAGCGGATCATCAACGCCATCTCGGGGGAGATCGCCCGCCGCGGGCTGCTGGTCAACCCCACCGAGGGCAGGATCCGCCCGGCCACGAAGATGGCCCGCATCCTCAACCCCTACTGCGTCCCGGTCCACAAGGACGAGACCGACCGGCTCTCCACCCACCTGGCCGCGGTGCACGGGGACTGGAACCAGCTCAAGGACGAGGAGCTCCCCGCCCACCGCGAGATCCGCCGCCTCCAGCAGGTGTTCGGCACCGAGGCCGGGCGCAGCGTCTTCGGCGAGGACCTGTGGATCCGGCTGCTGTTCGCCGCCGCCGCCACGATCGAAGGCCCCGTGGTGGTCACCGACATCCGCTTCGACAACGAGGCGAAGGCAATCCGCGACGCCGGGGGCACCGTCATCAAGATCCACCGCCCCGACCTGGCCGCCTCCGGGGACATCCACGCCTCCGAGGCCGGGGTGAGCAAGAAGCTCATCGACACGACCATCGTCAACGACGGGGAGCTGGAGCGGCTCTACGTCCTGCTCGACACCGTGGTCGGCGCCCCCGTGCTGGCCGCCTGAGACGCGAGCGCTCGCCTGACGCCCCGCCCCACATCACGTGGGGCGGGGCGTCGGGCGTTCCGGGGACGGGGTTAGAGATGGTTTCAATAGTTATGGCTGAGGCGTTGAGCGTTGCCTGCCCGGTTGGTGATCCTGGCCGCCATGGCGGATCGGACAGCGTCCGGGCGACTGCTCTGTGACCAGTTGTGGGAGCTGCTGAAACCGTTGATTCCGCCGCCTCCACCGCGCCGTCCTCCACCGCGCCGTCCTCGACCAATTCGGTCAGGAGGGGCGCTGGACTGGTCGAGGGCGTGTCTGGACTGAAGTCAGCGTGCGGGCCAAAAGGGGGTGTGCTGACCGG
>NZ_BMEQ01000031.1:0-9509 GCF_014636775.1 Kocuria dechangensis | reverse complement strand
GACGGGTTGCCGCTGGCGGTGGCGTTTCCACCGGGGCCGACCGGCAGGACTCCATGGTCGTGGAACGGCCGATCTCCTGGTTGCTGGCCTTCCGCCGCCTGGCCCTCCGCTACGACCGCAGAGCTACCACCATCACTGCTGTGGCGACCCTGGCGATTACCGTCATCTGCGCTCGGCGACCGCTCCGGAAGGACTACAGAAACCATCTCTGACGGTGTTGAAGTCGGTCAGGGCAGTGTGAGGAATTCGGTGATCACGGGGCCCGCCGTCTGAGGGTTGATGTCGTGGGTCTGGCCTTCCAGGACACGCAACGTGCCGTCGGGAAGGCGGCCGGCCAGGGTTGCGGCCGCGTCGGCGAGGGCGGGCGGGCTGTGGGATCCGGTGATCACGAGGGTGGGTGCGGCCACGCGCTGGGGCAGGGCGGGGTCGGTGGCGAGGATGAGGGATTCGTATTCGAGGGTGGGGGCGATCTTCTCCAGTGCGGGCCAGTACGGTGCTTGACGGATCTGAGCGACGGTCTCTGGAGGGATGCCGACGGCTCGGGTCTGGAAGAGCTCGACGGCCTTGCCCGGGCTGCCCTGGTCCAGGGCAGCGCGGATGTCGGTGGCCAGCTGGTCGAAGTACTCCGGGGCCCTGCCCGCCAGCGGGAAGGGCGGGTCGTACAGCGCCAGCTTGGTGATGGGCAGGCCCTTGGCGGCGGCGAGCATGGCCAGCACGGCACCGGAAGAGTAGCCGAGCACCGCGGCACTTCCTCCGGCGACCTCGATCATCGCGGCCAGGTCCTCGACCTCGCGCTCCACGGCGTAGGGCGCGGTGTCGCCGCTGTCCCCGCGACCGCGCCGGTCGTAGTTGATGACGGTGAAGTGGGCGGCGAGGTGGACGGCCAGGGCATGGCCGGCCGTGCGGTCGTTGAAAGCCCCGAGCACCAACACCAGCGCTGGACCTGATCCGGTGCGGTCGAAGCCGATCGGGGTTCCATCTGCGGACGTCACGGTGGTCATTCGGTCCTGCCTGAGGGTGTGGGGTCGCCGGTGGGTGCGGTGAGGGTGTGGGCGTAGGCGGTGAACCGGTCCAGGGAGCTGCCGAAGCCGGCCTGGGCGCCGGGGGCCATGGCCGGTGGGGGGACGTGGGTCTGGTGAATGTGGACCTGGGTGCGGTTCTCGCCCAGGTCGGTGAGCACGGTGGTGGTGACCATCCCGGTGTCCAGGTCGGTCCAGACCAGCCGGTGGGGTGCGGTGACCTCGTCGAAGACGGCGCGCATCCGGTACCGGGTGCCGTCGGTGTCGTTGACCATCGTGGTCTGGAACGCCCCGCCGGGGCGGGGGTCGACCACGATGGTCTCGATCGGGGTGCTCATCCCGGTGGGGCCCCAGAAGTGGGTGAGGTGCTGGGGGTCGGTCAGGCAGCGGTAGACGAGAGCGATGGGGGCCTGGAGCACACGGGAGAACTCGAGCTCTCCGGCAGGCGTTGCGACCTTGCCGGTGCGGGGTCCGGGGTCGCCGGTCATGGCCGGACCTGGTCGGGGTGCTGGAGCTCGCGCAGGTGGGCGTCGAGATTGTCGAAGCGCTCGGCCCAGGCGCGGCGGTTCTCCTCGATCCAGGACTCGGCGGTGGCCAGGGCGGCCCCTTCCAGGTGGCAGGGCCGGTACTGGGCCCGCCGGGTGCGGGAGATCAGCCCGCAGCGCTCCAGGACCTTCAGGTGTTTGGACACCGCCGGCAGCGTGATGGCGAACGGCTCGGCCAGCTCGTTGACCGTGGCATCGCCGCGGGCGAGTCGGGCGATGATCGCCCGGCGCGTGGGGTCGGCCAGGGCCAGGAACGTGGCATCTAGTTGCGCAGTGCTCATACAGCTACTGTACCGATCGGCTAAATAACCTACAAGGAAAATATGAAGGGTTGCCGCGGGAGGACTGTTGACATCCTCTCTTTGCCCCTGTCATGACCTGCGGATTCGGGAAGTCGCGGACATGTCATCGAACGTGAGACGGTGCAGGGAGACGTGGGCGTCACGGTGTGTAGCCTGCCCCGTGCTGGTCCAACACTTAAGGAGGAATCCCCCATGAAGGTCACCGCCGCTGTCGTACGCGAGACGGGCGCACCGCTGTCCGTCGAGGAGCTCGAGCTGGCCGAGCTGCAGCCCGACGAAGTGCGGGTGCGGATGGTGGCCACCGGCATCTGCCACACCGATGCCACCGCCCGCGACGGGGCCTACCCCATCCAGTGGCCCGCAGTGCTCGGCCACGAGGGCGCCGGAGTCGTGGACGAGGTCGGGTCGGCGGTGACGGGTGTGGCTGCCGGCGATCACGTGGTGATGGCCCCGGCCTCCTGCGGCCACTGCAAGCAGTGCCGCCGCGGCGAAATGGCCTACTGCGTCCACTACATCGACATCAACCTGAGTGGGCGCCGCACCGCGCTCTCGTCCGGCGGGGCTTCGGTGGGATCGCACTTCTTCGGCCAGTCGTCCTTCTCGGCCTACGCCAACGTCCTGGAGCGTGGGGTGGTCAAGGTCGACCCCGAGGTGCCGCTGGAGATCCTCGCCCCGCTGGGCTGCGGGCTGCAGACCGGGGCCGGGGCGGTGCTCAACGACCTGCGCCCCGAGGCCGCCTCCTCCCTGGCGGTGATCGGCACCGGGGCGGTGGGCTCGGCGGCGATCATGGCCGCCAAGATCGCCGGGTGCACGACCGTGATCGCGGTGGATCTGCACGACAACCGCCTGGAGCTGGCCCGGGAACTGGGGGCGACCCACACCGTCAACTCCGCCAAGACAGACATGCTCGATGAGCTGAACCGCATCACCGGCGGAGAAGGGGTGGACTCCATCGTCGACACCACCTCGGTGCCGGCGGTGCTCAACCAGGCAGCCCGGGCCCTGGCCTTCCGCGGCACCCTCGTGGCGGTGGGCAACACGACCTTCGGCACCGAGGCCCCGTTCGAGATCGGGCAGTCCCAGGTCAAGGGCTGGACGTTCAAGATGAACGTCCAGGGCAGCTCGGTGTACCAGGTTTTCATCCCGAAGCTGATCGAGCTGTGGAAGCAGGGACGGTTCCCCTACGACAAGCTGGTCAAGACCTACCGCTTCGCCGACATCAATCAGGCGTTCGAGGACTCCGCCAACGGGACCACGATCAAACCGATCCTGCTCTTCTGAGCGGCCGCCCCCGACACAGGCCACCTGAGCGCAAGCGCTCGCCCGGCGGCCCGTCACACTCACAGTGTGGCGGGCCGTTCGTCGTCGCCCAGTAACGCACCCGTGCCCCACGGCGACCCTTGACGCACGCCATCAGCGACACCCCTGCAGGCCTCACCGCGTCCAGAAGTTCGGCGTCTCTGTATCGCGTCACCTCATCGACAACCGGATGCGCCAAGGGGGCCTGGTGATTACAGGGGAACAGAAGGCGAAGGGCTAGGACGGCAAGCCGGTGCGTAGGCGGGCGCTGCACTGAGGCGTGCAAACCCCCATCCGAGGCCTGTCGGCGGCCTCCTGGAGTTTCTACACCTCTGTCACGCTCGAGCGCTGTTACGTCGAAATCTTCGGAGCAATGCTTGCGCAAACGCAGATGCACCTTGGTACATTGGCATGACGGTATACCAAGTGATCTGAAACACACTGTGGTCCGCTTGGTCCGCCCGTTCGACACCTGGCAGTGACCGGCAAGGAGGACACGCCACGCAACCTTGGCGACACTCCCGCCCGTCCTCCTCAACCACGAGAGGAAGCAATGCCTACACATTCGCGGCTCCACCAACGACCAACGTCCGCCATCGCCTCACGCCGAGGGAGCGAGCGCTTTCTCATCCGTGGCGGCCTCGTCCAGGGACGCCATCCGTCCCGCACCGCCGGGCATAAACAGCCTGCCAACGGAGGACCGCAGTGAGCTCGCCCACCACCACCCGCGAAGTGGACGTGCGGGATCAGACGGTGGAGTTCGAGGTCGAGGAGCAGGCCGAGCGAGCCGGGATCACCACCGCCCGCCTGAGCGCCCTCGTCCCGCTGGTGCTGGGGGTGTTCGGCGTCTTCGTGTCCTTCGGGCTCGGCGTCGGCTCCCTCAGCGCCCCGGGAGCCGGGTTGTGGCCCCTGGTGATCTCCTTGTTCATGATCACCGCCTCGGCCACGGCGCTGCTGAAAGCCAAGCAGGACGACGACGTCGAGGCATTCGACCGCGGCATCCTCACCGTGGGCCTGAGTGTGGCAAGCCTGCTGGCCTACGCGAGCCTGCTGCCGCTGATCGGCTTCGAGATCCCCACCCTCCTGCTCCTGTTCTTCTGGATCAAGGTCCTGGGGAAGGAGGGCTGGCGCTCCGCCGTCACGGTGTCTGTCGTGGCCACCGCTGCGGTGTACGCGCTGTTCATCCTGCTGCTCTCCGTCCCTCTCCCGCACCTCTTCTAGGAAGCGACACCCGGAATGGACTTTCTCAACGACGCCCTCGGCGGCTTCGACGTGGTGCTGCAGCCGGCGAACCTGCTGTTCTGCCTGCTCGGGGTCACCCTGGGCATGCTTATCGGCGTCCTGCCAGGCCTGGGTCCGGCGGCGACGATCGCGATCCTGCTGCCGATCACCTACACGATGGAGCCGGCCAGCGCGATCATCCTGCTCGCCGGTATCTTCTACGGCGCCCAGTACGGCGGCACCATCACTTCGGTGCTGCTGCGGTTGCCCGGTGAGGCTTCCAGCGTGGTCACCGCCCTGGACGGCTACCAGATGGCCCGGCAGGGCCGGGCGGGGGCTGCCCTGGGCATCGCCGCGGTCGGTTCGTTCATCGGCGGCACCATCGCGATCGTCGGCCTGACCTTCCTGGCCCCGCTGGTGGCCTCCTTCGCCCTGGACTTCGGTCCGGCCGAATACTCGCTACTGGCGCTGCTGGGCATCCTGCTCGTGTCCTCACTGGGCAACGGTTCGGCGCGGAAGGCCGCGGTCGCCGCCACCATTGGTCTGCTGCTGGCCACGGTAGGGCGAGACCCGGTCACAGCCGTCGGCCGGTTCTCGTTCGGGTCAGACAACCTGGCCGACGGCATCGACTTCGTGATCATCGCCATGGGACTGTTCGGGGTCGGGGAGATCCTCTACAACATGGCCACCCCGCCCTCACCGTCCGGTGGCACTCCCCGCTTCAAGCGAGCCCTGCCCACCGGGGCGGACCTGAAGCAGTCCTCCGGAGCCATCGCCCGCGGGTCCGTCTCCGGGTTCTTCCTGGGCATCCTCCCCGGGGGCGGGGCCACCGTGGCCTCCCTGGTGGCCTACGCCACGGAGAAGAAACTGGCCAAGAAGCCGCAGCGCTTCGGCCGCGGCGCCATCGAGGGCGTGGCCGGACCGGAGACCGCCAACAACGCCGCCGCCACCAGCTCCTTTATCCCGCTGCTGACCCTGGGCATCCCGGCCAACGGCACCATGGCGATCATGTTCGGTGCGCTCATGCTGCAGGGCATCACCCCCGGGCCGAGCCTGATCAACGAGCACCCGGACGTGTTCTGGGGCGTGATCGACTCGATGTACATCGGCAACATCTTCCTGCTGCTGCTGTCGATCCCGCTGATCGGCATCTTCGTGCGCCTGCTCTCGGTCAAGGCCACCATCCTCAACCCGATCACGGTCCTGATCACCATGATCGGGGTCTACACCGTGCGCAACAGCGTCTTCGACATGTTCCTGGTCATCGTCTTCGGCGTGATCGGGTACCTCATGAAGAAGACCGGCTACCCGCCCGGACCCCTCGTGCTGGCCTTTGTTCTGGGCGGGCTGCTGGAGACCTCCTTCCGCCAGTCCATGCGCCTGTCCGATGGCAGCCTGGCGATCTTCGTCGCTAGCCCGATCGCCATCACTCTGACCATCGCCATCGTGCTGGCGATCGTCGCGGCTCCCGCCATGGCCTGGGCGTTGCGGCGCCAGCAGGCGAAGACCGCCGCCACCTTGAACGTCCGCCCGCAAGCACCCGAGCCGGCTCCAGAGTCCACCGGAGAACAGAACCCAGCGCAGGTCCCTGAGCCTGTCCGCCAGGACTGACCCCCGCACGGGCACACGTGGCCACCTCCGGAAACCACGACCGACGAAACGGAACCCCATCGCATGAGCATCATCCTCGGATACGTCCCCAATGAACGCGGCGAAGCCGCCTACGCCAAGGCCCTGTCCCTGGCCGCCGAGCTCGGGCAGGAGCTGGTCATCATGAACACCAGCGCCCGGCACTCCCACGTCGACCCGATGCTGGCCACGGAATCCACCCTCGACGACCTCGTACACCGTGCCACGGCAGCCGGAGTTCCCACCCGGGCCGAGCACAACACCGACATGGACGGGCCTGACGCCTTGATCGAAGCCTCACATGCCGCCGACGCGGACATGCTGGTCATCGGCATCCGCAAGCGCTCCCAAGTGGGCAAGTTGCTGCTGGGCAGCGACGCCCAGCGCATTCTGCTCGAAGCCTCCTGCCCAGTCGTGGCCGTCAAGGCCCACTAGCCCGAACCAGCAGGCCCAAGCCGGCGGCACCGCACCTTGTTCTGACGGCGCGCGATTCCCGGACCCAACGCACGCCGCGAAGCCCGACTGTGTTGCGGCGCTACCGCATGACAGCCAGGCCTCCATCGGCACTATCACTACCGCCTCTCACCGACGAGGGCGACCAGACATCTACTACCGGAGTACCAACACCCTGCCGCCCGGCGGCCTTGAACGAAGGATCTCCACCATGGCTCAGCACACCCCGCAGGAACTGGCGAACCGCCTCAAGGACGGTCTGCTCTCCTTCCCCGTCACCGCCTTCGACGCGGACCTGCTCTTCGACGAGACCGCCTACCGCAAGCACCTGGCGTGGCAGGCGAGCTTCCCCGTGGCGGGCCTGTTCGCCGCCGGTGGCACCGGCGAGGGGTTCTCGCTGACCCCCGAGGAGATCGCCACCGTGGTGCGCGTGGCGGTGGAGGAGGTCGGCTCCACGGTGCCCGTGCTGGCCCCGGCCGCCGGGAACACGGCCCAGGCCGTGCGCAACGCCCACGACGCCGAGGCCGGCGGTGCTGAGGGTCTGCTGGTCCTGCCGCCCTACCTCACCGAGGCCGACCAGGCCGGGCTTGAGGCCCACGTGGATGCGGTGTGCTCGGCCACCTCCCTGGGGGTGATTGTCTACAACCGGGCCAACGCGATCTACTCCGCCGACACCGTCGCCCGGCTGGCCGAGCGCCACGAGAACTTCATCGGCTTCAAGGACGGTGTGGGCAGCATCGAACACCTCACCAAGGTCTTCGCCAAGAACGGCGACCGGCTCTTCTACCTGGGCGGGCTGCCCACCGCCGAGACCTTCGCGCTGCCCCTGCTGCAGCTGGGGATGAGCACTTATTCCTCGGCCATGTACAACTTCGTCCCCGAGTTCGCCCTGGAGTTCTACCGCGACGTGCGCGCCCAGGACCGTGCGGCCGTCACTGACAAGCTCAACCGGTTCGTCCTGCCCTACATCGAGATCCGGGACCGGGTGAAGGGCTACGGGGTCTCGATCGTCAAGGGCGGCCTCCGGGCCGTCGGCCGCGACGCCGGGTCCGTGCGCCCCCCGCTCCAGGACCTCACCGAGCAGGACCTGGCCGACCTCAAGGCCCTCATCGACGCCCACGTCCTGCAGTCCGCCTGACGCCCCCGACCCAGCAGAGGAGTTCACGCCCATGAGCACCCAGACCATCACTCTCACTGGCCACTCGATCATCGCCGGCCGTGAGGTCGTCGGAACCGGCGGCACCACTCACGGGATCGACCCGTCCACCAACACCGAGCTGGAGCCGGCTTATTCGCTGGTCGATGAGACCCAGCTCGCCGAGGCGACCGCCGCCGCCGAGGAGGCCTTCGAGTCCTTCAGCGCCCTCCACCCCGAGACCCACGCGGCGTTCCTGGAGCGGGCCGCCGCCAACATCGAGGCCGTCGGCCCCGAGCTCGTGGCCCGCGCCTCGACCGAGACCGGACTGCCGCAGGCCCGGCTCAACGGCGAGCTCGCCCGCACCACCGGCCAGCTGCGGCTGTTCGCGTCCGTCGTGCGCCAGGGCGACCACCGGGGGGTGCGCCTCGAGCCGGCTCTGCCCGGGCGCGCCCCGCTGCCCCGCCCGGACCTCCGCCAGCGCAAGGTTCCCCTGGGCCCGGTGGCCGTGTTCGGGGCCAGTAACTTCCCGTTCGCGTTCTCCACCGCCGGCGGGGACACCGCCTCGGCCCTGGCCGCCGGATGCCCCGTGGTGTTCAAGGCCCACAACGCCCACCCGGGCACGGGCGAGATCGTGGGGCACGCCCTCACGGAGGCGGTGCGGGAGAGCGGCCTGCACCCTGGGGTGTTCTCGCTGGTCTACGGCCCCGGCGCGAGCATCGGCCAGGCCCTGGTGAAGGACCCGGCCATCAAGGCCGTCGGGTTCACCGGCTCCCGGGCCGCCGGCACGGCGCTGATGGCCACCGCCGCCGCGCGCCCCGAGCCCATCCCGGTCTACGCGGAGATGAGCTCCATCAACCCCGTCTTCGTCTTCGAGTCCGTCCTGCGCGGCAATGTCGACGAGTTCGCCCGCGCCTACGTCACCTCCCTCACCGGGTCCTCCGGGCAGCTGTGCACCAACCCTGGGTTGCTCTTCGTCCCCGCAGGGGAGGCCGGCGACGCCTTCCTGACCGCCGTGGGGCGCGCCCTGGCCGACGCCGAGGGCGCCACCATGCTCACTCCGGGCATCGCGGCCTCCTGCCGGGCCGGCATCGACGCGCTGCGGGACCAGCCCGGCGTCGACGTCGTGGCCCAGGGCCGGGAGGGCTCCACGGAGAACGCCCCGGCGCCCGTGGTGTTCGCCTCCGACGTCCCGACGTTCAGCACCAACCCCGTGCTGCAGGAGGAGATCTTCGGCGCGGCCTCCCTGGCCATCCGCTACGGCTCTGCCGCGGAGCTCGCGGACGCGGCCCGCCGCATGGAGGGCCAGCTGACCGCCAGCCTGTTCCTCACCGAGGCGGACCACGCCACCGCGGCCCCGCTGCTGCCGGTGCTCGAGCGCAAGGTCGGGCGGATCCTCGCCAACGGGTGGCCGACCGGGGTGGACGTGGGCGACGCCATGGTCCACGGCGGGCCGTTCCCCGCCACCTCCGACTCCCGGACCACCTCCGTCGGAACCCTGGCGATCGAGCGGTTTCTGCGCCCGGTGGCCTACCAGAACATCCCCGACGCCCTGCTGCCCGCCCCGGTGCAGGACGACAACCCGTGGCACCTCAACCGCCGGGTCGACGGCCGCCTCCAGCTGGCCGACGCCCAGGAGTTGGCCCAGGAAGGAGCCCACTCATGAGCAAGCAGGCTCTATCTGCTCCACCCATCGTGACTCCGAACGGAATCTTGGCCCACAGTGCCAGCCGCATCCTCGTCTCCGCACAGGAGCCGGCACCGGAAGGAGACCGCGCATGAGCGTCCAGCCCACGATCTCCCGGGTGGAGGTCGTGCCCGTCGCCGGGCACGACTCTGTGCTCCTGAACCTCTCCGGCGCCCACGGGCCCTTCTTCACCCGCAACGTCGTGATCGTGACCGACTC
>NZ_BMEQ01000030.1 GCF_014636775.1 Kocuria dechangensis | reverse complement strand
GGCCGCGCGGCGTCCGGGCCGGCTGGTCGCCGCGGGCGTGGCGGTGTGCGGGCTGGCCGAGGCCGGGGGGCGCCGGTGCGGGGGCGCTGCGGTCTTTCCGGGCAGTGCCGCCCTGTGGGCTCCCCTGTGGGTGCTGGAGCGGTCGGTGTGCGTGTGGGCGGCCGTCGCCGCCCGGGCGAGCGGCGGGGTCTCCTACGCGGGTGCCCGGCTGCGCACCGCCGGGCACTCCCGGGCCGCCCTGCGCCGGCGGGTGGGGGGCCGCTCAGCTGCGGATGCGGATCCTCTCCGCCAGGGCCAGAGTGCGGGCCTCCGCTAGGGCGTCCTCGAAGGTGGCCGAGGTCCCGGAGCGGCGCTCCGGGACCATGTCGAGATCGAGGCGCCCGAGAGCGACCGGTCACCGTGGTCGGATACGATCAGCCGACTGATCGAAACGACCGGTCACAGGAGGAGATCCATGTTCACCCCCGATGTCGCCGACGGCGTCCACCGCCTCGCTCACGCCCACGTCAACTGCTACCTGCTTGAGGACGACGACGGCGTCACCCTGGTCGACGCCGGTCTGCCCAGCATGTGGCCCATGCTGCTGGAGGCCCTGGAGGAGCGGGGGCGCCGGCCCGACGAGGTCAGGGCGCTCGTGCTGACCCACGCCCACTTCGACCACGTCGGCTTCGCCCGCCGCGCCCAGGAGGAGTGGGGCCTGCCCGTGCTGGGGCACCCCGCCGACGCCCGCCTGGCGGCCCACCCCTACCGGTACCGCCCGGACCGCAACAGGTTCCTCTACCCCGTCGCGCATCCGCGCTCCATCCCGCTGCTCGCCCGGATGGCGGCGGCCGGGGCCCTGGCGGTCAGGGGCGTGCGGGACCTGCGGCCGCTGGAGACCGGCACGCCCCTCCCGGTGCCGGGCCGGCCCGTCGTCGTCCACACGCCCGGGCACACGGACGGGCACTGCGTCCTGGACCTCCCGGACCGTGACGCCGTCCTCAGCGGGGACGCCCTGGTCACCCTCGACCCCTACACCGGCCGGCGTGGCCCGCAGATCGTGGCCTCCGCCGCCACCAAGGACACGGCTATGGCGCTGGCGTCCCTGGACGCCGTCGCCGCGACCGGGGCGGGCACGGTCCTGCCCGGCCACGGGGAGCGCTGGACCCAGGGGGCCGGGGCCGCCGTGCGCCACGCCCGGGCGGTGGGCGCCCACTGAGCCGCCGCCGTACCCTGACCGGACCGGTCCCCGACCACCCCTGCACCACCCCTGCACCACCCCAACCAGCTCGGAGGAGCACCCATGAAGCAGCTGTCCCTCGCCGCCCCCGGAGGCCTCGACCGGCTCGCCCTGCAGGACGTCCCCGACCCCGGAGCGCCCGGGCCCGGCGAGATCCGGGTCCGGGTGCGGGCCAGCTCGCTGAACTACCACGACTACCTCGTGGTCACGGGCGGCTCCCCGACGCAGGACGGCCGGATCCCCATGGCCGACGGCGCCGGCGTCGTGGAGGCCGTGGGAGAGGGCGTCGAGGAGTTCGCGGCGGGCGACGCCGTGGTCTCCTGCTTCTTCCCGCTGTGGCAGGACGGCCCGGCCGTGGACGGGGACTTCTCCCGGGTGCCCGGGGACGGGCTCGACGGCTACGCCCGGGAGGTCGTGGTCCGGCCCGCGGGCTGGTTCACGCGGGCGCCCGCCGGCTGGTCCCACGCCGAGTCCGCCACCATCACCACCGCCGGGCTGACCGCGTGGCGCGCCCTCGTCGTCGACGGCGGGCTCAAGGCCGGGGACGTCGTCCTGGCCCTGGGCACCGGAGGGGTCTCCGTCTACGCCCTGCAGCTGGCCAAGGCCATGGGCGCCACCGTCGTGGTCACCTCCTCCTCGGACGAGAAGCTCGAGCGCGTGCGCGCCCTGGGCGCCGACCACACGGTCAACTACCGGGAGACCCCGAAGTGGGGCCGCACGGTCCTGGAACTCACCGGGGGCCGGGGTGCCGACCACGTCATCGAGGTCGGCGGGCCCGGCACGCTGCCGCAGTCCGTGCGGGCGGTGCGGATCGGCGGGCACATCGCGCTGATCGGCGTGCTGACCGGCGCCGCGGGGGAGGTGCCCACCGCGCTGCTCATGGCCAGACAGGCGCGCCTCCAGGGCCTGATCGTGGGCAGCCGCCGGGAGCAGGCCGACTTCGTGCGGGCGCTCGAGGCCACGGGGCTGCGGCCGGTGGTCGACCGCAGCTTCGGCCTCGCCGAGGCCGCCGACGCGTTCCGCTACCAGGAGTCCGGCCGGCACCTGGGCAAGATCTGCCTCGAGTTCTGAGGCGGCGGGTCCGTCCCGGAGCCCGGCCCCGGGACGGACGTCCTCAGCGGGTGGCCCAGACCTGCTGGGTGCTGCGCGACCAGTGGACGGTGTACCCGTTGGAGAACTTCTGGTAGTAGCCGTCCGCGGTGGGGACCTCCCCGGTGAGGGGGTAGCCGTAGCCGTCGACCCCGCCGGTGGCGAGGAACCGGTGACCGATGGCCCCGGAGGTCTTCACGGGCTGGGCGCCCGTGGCGGGGCTCCAGTAGACGGTGGTCCGGACGCCGTCCCGGGCGAAGTCCTGGTACACGCCGCCGTCGCGCAGCCCGCCGCGCTCCGCCATGAGGGGCTGGCCGGGGCCCGCCGGGCCGCCGAGCTCCCAGTAGCGGGCGCCGATGCCGTTGACCACGGGGTGGTCGGTGGCGGGGGCCTGCGGCGCCGCGGCGGCCCAGGGGGCCGCGCTCGTCGTCGACTGCGGGGCCACGCCCGAGGAGGTGGAGGACGGGGCGGAGGAGGGGGCGCCGGAGACGCGGGCGGAGCTGTCCGCGGGCGCGCCGCCGTTGGCGTACCCGTAGAGGTTCACGGTGGAGAGGACCTGCCACGGCTGCCCCGTCCGGGACAGGCTGCCGTCCGCGTAGCTCAGCCCGACGCCGATGACCTCGTGGCGGGGGTCCTTGATGGCCTTGTCGTGGGCCGGGGACGCGATCCACCACCGCACCAGGGCGCGCACGTCCCGGTGGTACTCGAGGGCGATCACCTCGTTGGCGCTGGTCCAGGGGCCGGTGCGCGGGTCCTGGAGGAACGAGGTGCTGTGGGAGAAGGCCTCCTCGGTCACCTGGCGGTCGGACTCCTTCTGCACCACCTGCGAGAGCGTGGCCGAGTGCTTCAGGGGCCGCACCCCCAGGGAGGCGCGGTACCGGTTGAGCTCGTCCAGGATGATCTGGGCGTCGGACTGCCGCTGGGCGGGCCCGAGCTCGACGATGTCCTGCGCGGCGGCCTGGGCGGGGGCGGCCAGGACCAGCGGGGCGCCGGCGACGGTGCTGACGCCGAGACCGGCGGCGACGGCCAGGGAGGCCGTGCGGCCATGAGGGCGTGCGGGGGCAAGGCGGTGTTTCGCCATGGGTGCTTCTGCTTCCTGCTCTGTCTGCACGCGCGGAAAGATGGGGGGGTTTCCGCGCGGCGGGGGGCTATCGCCGTCCGGCCGGACAGCGAGACAGATCGGACCCGTGAAGGGCCCGTGGGCTGGGGAAGACGCCCACCGGAATGCTAGGCAATAACTATTGCTAATACGAAGACGGGACAAATGTTTCGTGCCGCGGACTAAAGACGCGCCGATTTCGCCCGATATCCCTCACCGGCCGATAACGGGACGGTAAAGTCGCCCTTTCTGCCCATTCCCGGAAATGCCGGTGAAGCCCGCGCCGCGCACGGGTCGCGCCCCGGCGGCGTCCGGGCACCGGCCGCGGGGGCCGCCGGGCGATAGTCTGGTGAGGCCCCTCCGGGAGAGGAGAACGATGCCCGTCCCCACCGCACCCACCGCCCGCCCCGCGCTCCTGCGCCGAGCCGCCGTCCTGTGCCTCACCGGCGCGGCCGCCGTCGGCCTCGTGGGCTGCGGCCCGGACCTGGAGACGCCCGAGGGCGTCGTCGAGGCGTTCGCCGACGCGATGGCCGAGCGCGACTGGGAGGGCGCCTGCGGGCTGCTGTCCCACGACTACGTCCACCGCACCACGGACGGCAACTCCCGCTACTGCGCCCTCTACCTGGAACGCCGGCACGAGGACGTCTCCGGCTGGGACGGCCTCGAGGTCCAGGGGGATCCGGTCCGGATGGAGCAGGGCTGGGAGGTGGTGGTCGCCCCCGCGGACGACCCCGGCCGCGGCGAGCGGGCGGTCGTGGTCGAGGAGTCCGGCCGGCTCGTGCTGCTGGGCTACCCCGGCGGCGAGCCCCTCGACCCGTGACCCCGGCCCGTGAGTCCGCCCGTGAGTCAGGCCCGTGGCCCCGCCCCGCGCTCCCGTCCCGGCGCCCGGCCGGTGAGGCCGGCGCCGCGCCCTCCGCTCCTCCGATCCGCACGTCCCGCACCGTCCGAGGCCCCAGGAAGGACCCGTCATGACCGATCCCCAGAGCAGCCCCGCCGCACCGGCGCCCGTCTCCACGCCGGAGGGCGAGACCGTCGAGATCTGCCGCAACCTCATCCGCATTGACACCTCCAACTACGGCAGCGGTGACGCCAAGGGGGAGCGCCGCGCCGCCGAGTACGTCGCCGGCCTCATCGAGGAGGTGGGGCTGAGCCCGACGCTGCTCGAGTCCGCCCCCGGGCGCGCCAACGTGTTCACCCGCCTCGAGGGCACCGACCCCGCCGCCGACGCGCTGCTCGTGCACGGGCACCTCGACGTCGTGCCCGCGATCGCCGCCGACTGGTCGGTGGACCCCTTCGGGGCGGAGCTCCGGGACGGCATGATCTGGGGCCGCGGCGCCGTGGACATGAAGGACATGGACGCCATGATGCTCTCGGTGCTGCGCCACATGGCCCGCACCGGGGCCCGCCCGAAGCGGGACATCGTGTTCGGCTTCTTCGCCGACGAGGAGGCCGGGATGAAGTACGGCTCCCGGTGGATCGCCGAGCACCACCGCGGGCTCTTCGAGGGGGTCACGGACGCGATCAGCGAGGTGGGCGGGTACTCGGCGACCATCGGCGGCCGCCGGGCCTACCTGCTGCAGACCGCCGAGAAGGGCCTGATGTGGCTGCGGCTGCACGCCCACGGCACGGCCGGGCACGGCTCCCAGATCAACGACGACAACCCGGTCACCCGGCTGTCCCGGGCCCTGGCCAACATCGGCGAGCACCAGTGGCCGGTGGAGCTGACCAAGACCACGCGGGCGTTCCTGGAGTCGGTCACCGAGCTCACGGGCGTGGAGTTCGACCCGCAGAACCCGCAGCGGCTGCTGACCGAGCTCGGCTCCGTGGCCCGCTTCGTCGGCGCGACGCTGCAGACCACGGCGAACCCGACGATGCTCGAGGCCGGGTACAAGGTCAACGTGGTCCCGGGCTCCGCCGAGGCCGGGCTGGACGTGCGCTACCTCCCGGAGCAGCGCGAGGTCGTGCTGGCCAAGCTCGCCGAGCTGGCCGGGGACGGCATCAACTTCGAGTTCGAGTCCGACGACATCGCCCTGGAGGTCCCCTTCTCGGGGACCGTGGTCGACGCCATGGTGGACGCCCTGCACGCGGAGGACCCCGACGCCGTCGTCCTGCCGTACATGCTCTCCGGCGGGACCGACAACAAGTCCCTGGACCCCCTGGGGATCACCGGCTACGGCTTCGTGCCCCTCCGCCTGCCCGACGAGCTCGACTTCCCGGCCATGTTCCACGGGGTCGACGAGCGGGTGCCCGTGGAGTCCCTGGACTTCGGCTCCAAGGTCCTCCACCGGCTCCTGGCGAACTACTGAGCCCCGGCCCCGACCCCGCAGGAGCGAGATGACCCCCGTGGACCCCGCCCCGGCCCCGCCCCCGGGCACGGACCCGCGCACGCCCCCGAGCGCGGCCGCGGGCGCTCGCCCGGCCACCCCCGAGGAGCTGCTGCCCGACGAGCTCCTCGCGGCCTTCCGCGAGCGCGCCGCGGGCTACGACCGGGAGAACCGCTTCTTCGACGAGGACTTCGCCGACCTCGTCCGGATCGGCTACCCGCTGATGCTGGTGCCCCGGGAGCACGGCGGCCTCGGCTTCGGCCTCCAGCAGGCCGCCGCCGCGCAGCGCCGCCTGGCCGCCGCGGCCCCCGCCACGGCGCTGGGCATCAACATGCACCACGTGCTCGTGGGCGTCGGGCACACCCTGCGGCTGCGCGGCGACGCCCGCGCCGGCGGCATCTTCGAGGCCGCCGCGGCCGGGGAGATCTTCGCCTTCGGCATCTCCGAGGCCGGCAACGACGCCGTGCTCTTCGACGCGCAGACCGTCGCCGCCCCGGACCCCGACGGCTACCGGGTCACCGGCACCAAGATCTTCACGTCCCTCTCCCCGGTGTGGACCCGCCTGATCGTCCACGCCCGCGACGACACCGACCCGGAGGCCCCCCTCGTCTTCGGGTTCGTCCACCGGGACGAGCCGGGCATCGAGGTCCTCGACGACTGGGACACCATGGGCATGCGCGCCTCCCAGTCCCGCACCACGGTCCTCTCCGCCGTGCGCCTGCCCGCCGACCGGGTGCTCACCCGCACCCCCGCCGGACCCAACCCCGACCCGGTGGTCTGGGGCATCTTCGGGTGCTTCGAGCTGCTCCTCGCCGCCGTCTACACCGGCATCGCCGACCGCGCCGTGGAGCTCGCCGCCGAGACCGCCCGCACCCGGCGCTCGCGGGCCGGGAACGGCCCGTACTCCGACGACGCCGACATCCGGTGGCAGATCGCCGAGGCGGCGATCCTCCGCGACGGGGTGGAGCTGCAGCTACGGCAGCTCACCGCGGACGTCGACGCCCTGGGCTCCGCGGACGCCCCGGACCACGGGCCCCGGTGGTTCCTGCATTTCTCCGGGGTCAAGCACCGCGCGACCGGGACGGCCCGCCGGGTGGTCGACCTGGCGATGCGCGCCTCCGGGGGCGCCCAGTACTCCCGCGGCCGGGAGCTCGAGCGGCTCTACCGGGACGTCCTCGCCGGGATCTACCACCCCTCGGACAGCGAGTCCGTCCACGCGGCGGTCGCCAAGGCCCTCCTCGGGCCGGTCGGCGGCTGACCCGGCGCGCCCGCCGGGTCAGATGGTGCGCTCGACCCGCATCACGCGGCGGCGCAGCCAGTACTTGCGCGTGCCGCCGTAGAGGAGCACGGAGCGGGTGAGCTCCCACTTGCCGTACTCGGCGTGCTCCGCGAGCCGCGCGCGCGCGTCGCTGATCTTCTCGTGCGGCGCGACGGTCAGCAGCAGGTACTCGTAGCCCTGGTCCGAGTCCCTCGTGACGGTCGCTGTGCCGGCCCCAAGTTGTTCTCTCATCGGTCCCCATTCTGCACGGATAAGCGATAACGTCTACTCCATGAGCAATGATCCTCGTGCTGCGTTGCAGGCCCTCGTGAGTGCCCTCGAAGAACACCTCGCCGCGGCTTCGAATCGCCGCGGGGAGGACGACCCCGCCGTGGACGGCGCCTATCTCGCCATCGCCGACGCGTTCGACGCCTACGAGGAGGCGCTCTACGACGCCTACGACGAGGTGACCCCCCTGACCGTCTTCGCCGAGGAGGACGACGACCTCGACGAGGACGACGACTCCGACGACGAGGACGAGGAGGAGGAGGACGACGAGGAGCTCCTCGAGGACAACGAGATGCTCGACGAGGACCTCGTCGACGAGGAGGACTACGACGACCTCGACGAGGACTCGGACGCCGCGAAGGCCTCCGACCGCGACGCGGACAGCGCCCGCCGCACCCGCTGACGCACCGGTCCCCAGCACACCGCACGAGCGGCCCGCCCCGGCGGGCCGCTCGTGCGGTGTGCTGGGCGGGACGGGACCACCCGCGGCGGTGCCGTAGGGTGGCTGGGTGAATTGGATCGAAGCAATCATTCTGGGCCTGGTCCAGGGCCTGACCGAGTTCCTCCCGGTGTCCTCCTCGGCGCACCTGCGCATCGTGGGCGAGTTCCTGCCCGGGGGCGCCGACCCCGGGGCCGCGTTCACGGCCATCACCCAGCTCGGCACCGAGACCGCCGTGATCATCTACTTCTGGCGGGACATCGTCCAGATCATCAGGCAGTGGGCGCTGTCCCTGGCCGGGAAGGTCCCGCGCTCGGACCCCGACGCCCGGATGGGCTGGCTCATCATCCTGGGCTCCCTCCCCATCGGGGTGCTCGGGCTGCTGCTCGAGGACTACATCGACACCCAGTTCCGCTCCCTGTGGATCACCGGCACCATGCTCGTGGTCTTCGGCGTGATCCTGGCCGTGGCCGACCGCGTCGGCCGCCAGCAGCGCCACCTCGACGACCTCACGGTCAAGCACGGCGTCTACTACGGGCTCGCCCAGGCCCTCGCCCTGATCCCCGGCGTGTCCCGCTCCGGCGGCACGATCACCGCCGGCCTGTTCATGGGCTACACCCGCGAGGCCGCCGCCCGCTACGCCTTCCTGCTGGCCATCCCCGCGGTGTTCGCCTCGGGGCTCTACAAGCTGGCCAAGACGGTGGGGGAGCCCCAGTCCGGGCCCTACGGCATGGCCGAGACCGCCATGGCCACCGGCATCGCCTTCGTGGTCGCCTACGTGATCATCGGCTGGTTCATGCACTACATCTCCAACCGAAGCTACACGCTGTTCGTCTGGTACCGCATCGCCCTGGGCCTGGCCATCTTCGTCCTCCTGGCCCTGGGCCTCATCAGCGCCTGACGCCGCTCCGCGCCCCCGCGACCGGTCGGCCCCGGAACCTCCCGGGGCCGACCGGTAGGTTAAGGGGGGCCCCGCGCCCCACCCCGTCCCCGAACTCTCCCTGAGGTGAGCATGAAAGCCTGGTCCGCCCGACCCGTCCCCGACCTCCCCGGCGAGGCCCCCCTGCCGGTCGTGCAGGACACCCGGCTGCGGCGCCGCGTCGAGCTGCCCCGCCAGGAGCGCGCCAGCCTCTATGTCTGCGGCATCACCCCCTACGACGCGACCCACATGGGCCACGCCGCGACCTACGTGGCCTTCGACCTCCTGCACCGCGCCTGGCTCGACGCCGGGACGCCCGTCGACTACGTCCAGAACGTCACCGACGTCGACGACCCCCTGCTGGAGCGCGCCGACGCGACCGGCGTGGACTGGCGCGACCTCGCCGCGGAGCAGACCGAGCTCTTCCGCACGGACATGACCGCCCTCAACGTCCTCCCGCCCCAGCACTACGTGGGCGCGACCGAGGCCGTGGACTGGATCGTCCCCGCCGTCGAGGGGCTCGTGGAGCGCGGCCTGGCCTACCGGGTGCCCGGCCACGACGGCGAGCCGGAGGGAGACGTGTACTTCGACGTCGAGGCCGCCGGCGCGCTCGGGGACGACGACGCGTGGGTGCTCGGGGAGCTCTCCCACATGACGTCGGAGCAGATGCTCTCGGTGTTCGCCGAGCGCGGCGGGGACCCGGAGCGGCCGGGCAAGCGGCACCGTCTGGACCCGCTGCTGTGGCGCGTGGAGCGCCCGGGGGAGCCCGCCTGGGACGGCGCGTCCCTCGGCCCCGGCCGGCCGGGCTGGCACATCGAGTGCTCGCTCATCGCCCTGCAGTACCTGCCCGCCCCGTTCACCGTCCAGGGCGGCGGCTCCGACCTCGTCTTCCCGCACCACGAGATGGGCGCCGGGCACTGCTGGGCGCTGACCGGCAAGCCCATGGCCCAGCACTTCCTGCACACCGGGATGGTCGGCCTCGACGGCGAGAAGATGTCCAAGTCCCGGGGCAACCTGGTGCTCGTCTCCAGGCTGCGCACCGACGGGGTGGAGCCCGCCGCGATCCGCACCGCCATCCTCGCCCACCGCTACTCCGACGAGTGGTCCTGGACCGACCTGCTGCTCGCCGGCGCCGTCGCCCGGCTCGACACCTGGCGCCGCGCCCTCGCGGTGGCCCCCGCGGGCAGCGCCGCCCCCGTGCTCGGGGCCGTGCGAACCGCCCTGGCCGACGACCTCGACGCCCCCGCCGCGCTCGCGGCCCTCGACGACTGGGCCGCCGCCGCCCTCACCGCCGGCGCCGAGCCCTCCGCGGAGGACGCCCGGCTGGTCCGGGACCTGGTCGAGGCCCGCCTCGGCGTCGTCCTCTGACCCGCCCGGCCGGCCCGCCACCGGGCCGGCCGGGACGACCGTGCGCCGAGGGGCGGCACCCGCACCGGGTGCCGCCCCTCGGCGGTGCGGGCTCGGCCCGCGGGTCACTTCTCGTCGCGGCGGCGGCGCAGGTAGCGCTCGAACTCCTTGGCGATGGCGTCCCCGGTGGCCTCGGGCAGGTCGGTCGTGTCCTTGGCCTCCTCGAGCTGCTGGACGTAGGCGGCGATCTCGGGGTCGTCCGCGGCCAGCTCGTTGACCCCGCGCTCCCACGCCTCGGCGTCCTCGGCGATGGTGTCCAGGGGCAGGGTGATGTTCAGCAGCTCCTCCAGCTCCCGCAGCAGGGCCAGCTGGGCCTTGGGGGAGGGGGACTGGGAGACGTAGTGGGGCACCGCCGCCCACAGGCTCACGGTGGGGAACCCGCCGAGGGAGGCCATGTGCGAGAGCACGCCCACGATCCCGGTCGGCCCCTCGTACTGCGAGGGCTCGATCCCCAGCTCCTCCTGCAGCTCCGCCGTGTCCGAGGTCTTGGTCACGGGGATGGGGCGGGTGTGCGGGACGTCGGCGAGCAGGGCCCCGACCATCACCACGAAGTCGACGTCGAGCAGGGTCGCCTGCTCCAGCAGCTCCGCGGTGAACGAGCGCCACCGGTAGGAGGGCTCCCAGCCGTGGAGCAGCACGAGCTCCAGGTTGCTGCCGGGCACCGACGCGGTGGACAGCCGGGTCGTGGGCCAGGCGATCTTGACCTCCCCGGTCGCGGAGCGGCGCACCACCGGCCGGGAGAACTGGTAGTCGTAGTAGTCGTCCGGCGTGACCTCGAACACGTCCTTGGCCCCGTAGTGCTCGGCCAGGAACTGCACGGCGTCCGTGGCGGCGTCCCCGGCGTCGTTCCAGCCCTCGAAGGCGGCCACGAGCACGGTCACGCGCTCCTGGTCGCCGCTCTCACGGACGACGCCGAAGGGCCCGGCCTCGGGTGCGGGGGACGAGTCGTCGAATGTGCTCACCCTCCCACCCTACGCGCGAGCACCCCGGCGCACGAGAGGACCCCCGCCGGAGGTTCCCCGTGTTGCGGCCACTACGATAGGGCCATGCCACCGCTGTCCTCCCACGCCGTCCCCCTGTCCGATCCCCGCCCGGGGGACGTGCTGCCCTCCGCCGTCCTGTTCGACATGGACGGGACCCTCGTGGACACGGAGCCCTACTGGATCGCGGCGGAGATCGAGCTGGTCACCGCGCACGGCGGGACCTGGACCGAGGACGACGCCCTGGCCCTGATCGGCTCGGGGCTCGAGGACGCCGCCGCCGTGCTGCAGGCCGCCGGCGCGGACCTGGGGATCCGCGAGATCGTCGACCGCCTGCTCGCCCGGGTCAGCGCCCGGGCGCGGGAGCGGATGATCTACAAGGACGGCGCGCTCGAGCTGGTCGCCGCCCTGCGCGAGCACGGCGTGCCGCTGGCCCTGGTCACCAGCAGCGAGAAGCCCCTGGCGGAGGTCGTGATCGAGGCCTTCGGCGGCCGCGGGGTCTTCGACGTGGTGGTCACCGGCGACCTCGGCCACCCCGCCAAGCCGGCCCCGGACCCGTACCTGATCGGCGCCTCGCGGCTGACCCGGGCCGCCGGGCGCGCGCTCGACCCCGCCCGGATGGTCGCCGTGGAGGACTCCCGCACCGGCATCCGCTCCGCGACCGCCGCCGGGATCTTCACCCTCGGGGTGCCCAACATGGTCCCCGTCCACGACGCCGGCGCCGACCTCGTGCTGCCCACCCTCGCCGGGCTGACCCCCCACGAGCTCGGGCGGCTCGTGCGCGGGGTGACCGCGTGAGCCCCGCCGGCCGGAGCGCGGGGATCCCGCTCGGCCGCCTCGGCGGGGTCCCCGTCACTCTGTCCTGGTCCTGGTTCGTCATCGCGGCCGTCACGGTGGTCCTCTACACCCCCGTGCTGATGGCCCGGTACCCCGAGCTCGGCGGGCTGAACTACGCCGTCGCCCTGGGCTTCGCCCTGACGCTGGCCCTGTCCGTGCTCCTGCACGAGCTCGCCCACGCCTGGACGGGCCGGGCCTTCGGCTGGCCCACGGGCCGGATCGTGCTCACGCTGCTGGGCGGGCACACCAGCTTCGGCGACGTGCGCACCGCGCCCCTGGCCTCGGCCGTGGTCTCGCTCGCAGGCCCCGCCGTCAACCTCGCCCTGGGTCTGGCCGGGCTGGCCGCGCTGCGGCTCGGCGAGCGCCCCGACACGCTGGGCTGGATCCTGCTCGACCTCACCGCCTGGGCCAACCTCATCGTGGGCGTCTTCAACGTCCTGCCCGGCCTGCCCCTGGACGGCGGGCGGGTCGTCGAGGCCGTCGTGTGGGCGGTCACCGGCCGCGAGTCCTCCGGCACGGTCGCCGCGGCCTGGGCCGGGCGCGTGCTCGCTTCGGGCCTGGTCCTGGGGGTCGTGGCCACGGGCCTGTGGCGGCAGACCACCATGCTGCTGCTCGTCCTGCTGATTGCGGCGTTCATGTGGCAGGGCGCCACCGCCTCCCTGCGGGCGGCCGCCGTCCTCACCCGGATGCACGGGATCAGCGCCACCACCCTGGCCCGGCCCGCGGTGGGCGTGCCCGCGAGCGCCTCGCTCGGGCACACCGACCGCGTCGTCACCGCGTTCCTCGCCCGGCGCCCCGCCGACGCCCGCCCTGAGGTGCCCGACGTCGTCGCCCTGGACGCCGACGGACGGGTGGTCGGCGTGCTGGAGCCCGCCGCGGCCAACGCGGTGCCCGCCGCCCGGCGGGAGAGCACGCCGCTGACGGCCGTGCTGCACGGGGTCGCCGCGGACGCGGTGCTCGACGCCGGGCTGCGGGAGGAGGCGCTGCTGCGGGCGGTCGCCGCCCGGCAGCACCCCCGGTGGGTCGTCACCGGGCCCGACGGCGCGCCCGTCGGCGTGCTGAGCACCGCCGCCCTCGAGCGGCTGCTGACCGGCTGACCGCGGCCCCCGGCGACGGGGCTGCGGCGGCGGTGACACAATGGGGGGCGGACCCCCGCAGACCTCCGCGCCGGCCCGCCCCGGACCCCGGCGGCGCCCCGCGAAGACACCCCACGAAAGTGAGCCGATGACCGGACCCGCTGACCAGACCGCCACCACGTCCCCCGCGCCCGCCCCGGCCGGCGCCGCGCCGGCCGGGCCCCGGGGCGCGGCCAACCGCCGCGGGCCCTTCCGCGCCGGGGAGCGCGTGCAGCTCACCGACGAGCGCGGGCGGATGAACACGGTGACGCTCGCGGACGAGGGCGAGTTCCACTCCCACCGCGGGGTGCTGCCGCACAGCGAGCTCATCGGCCGCCCGGAGGGCACCGTGGTGGAGAACTCGGCCGGGTTCCGGTACCAGGCGCTGCGGCCGCTGCTCAAGGACTTCGTGCTGTCGATGCCCCGCGGCGCCGCCGTCGTCTACCCCAAGGACGCGGGCCAGATCGTCACGATGGCCGACATCTTCCCCGGCGCGCGCGTGGTCGAGGCCGGCGTGGGCTCGGGGGCGCTGTCGATCTCCCTGCTGCGCGCGGTCGGCGACGAGGGGCACCTGCACTCGTTCGAGCGGCGCGAGGAGTTCGCCGACATCGCGCGCGGCAACGTCGAGACCATGTTCGGCGGGCCCCACCCCGCGTGGCGGATCTCGATCGGCGACCTCGCCGAGGAGCTGGGGGAGCAGGAGGAGCCCGGGTCCGTGGACCGCGTGGTCCTCGACATGCTCGCCCCCTGGGAGTGCCTCGACGCCGTCGCCACCGCCCTCGCCCCGGGCGGGGTGGTCATCTGCTACGTCGCGACCGTCACCCAGCTCTCCCGCACCGCCGAGGCGATGCGCGCCGACGGCCGCTTCACCGAGCCGGACGCGTCCGAGACCATGGTGCGCGGCTGGCACGTCGAGGGCCTCGCCGTGCGCCCCGACCACCGGATGGTCGCCCACACCGGGTTCCTGATCTCCGCCCGCCGCCTCGCCGACGGCTCCGAGCGGCTGGCGCCCAAGCGGCGGGCCTCCAAGTCGGAGTTCAGCCAGGAGGACCTCGACGCCTGGACCCCCGTCGCCCTGGGCGAGCGGGACGTGTCCGGCAAGAAGCTGCGCCGCGCCGGCCGGGAGGCCCTCGGCCTCGCCGAGCGCGCCGCCCGCGCCGGCGGCGGGTCCACGGCCGGGGTCCTCGGCGACGGCCCGGAGACCGCGCCGCAGGCCCCCGCCGGTCCCGCGGCCGAGGGCGAGGAGCGGGAGCGGCCGTGACCGAGACCCCGCGCCCGCAGCAGGCCGTGCCCGCGGATCCGGAGGAGGCCCGCCGGGCCCTCGTGAACGCGCAGCGCCAGGTGAACATCCTCCGGGACCAGAAGCGCAGCCTCGACAAGCAGCTCGCGGCCGCCGGCACCCAGAACCAGAAGCTCGTCCGGCTCCTCGACGCGACCCGCACCGAGATCCGCCAGCTCAAGCGGGCCCTGGAGAACGACCTCGTCCCGCCCCTGAGCCAGGGCACCGTCCTGCAGGCCAACCCCGGCCGGGCCCCCGTGGGCGAGCAGACCGGCAGCGGCCCCGCCGTCACCGAGCCCACCCTCGACGTCCTCGTGGCGGGCCGGAAGATGCGCGTGGCCGTGAGCCCGCTCGTGGACCCCGCCGCGTGCGAGCCCGGCCGGCAGGTCCTGCTGGACCAGAACTACGTCGTGGGCGCCGTGCTGGACTACGAGCAGACCGGGGAGATCGCCACCGTCAAGGAGATCGTCGACCACGACCGCGTGCTCACCGTGGGCCGGTCCGACGAGGAGCGGGTCCTGCTGCTCTCGGGCCGGCTCCGCCGCAGCCGCCCGGCCGTCGGCGACGCCGTGTCCATCGACCACCGCACCGGCTTCGCCCTGGAGCCCATCGAGCGCAGCGACGTCGAGGAGCTCGTGCTCGAGGAGGTGCCCGACGTCTCCTACGGCGACATCGGCGGGCTCGGCCCGCAGATCGAGCAGATCCGCGACGCCGTCGAGCTGCCCTTCGTCCACCCCGAGCTCTACCGGGAGCACGGCCTCACCCCGCCCAAGGGCATCCTCCTCTACGGCCCGCCCGGCAACGGCAAGACCCTCATCGCGAAGGCCGTCGCCCGCTCCCTGGCCGAGCGCGCCGCCGACCGCGCGGGCCGCGCCCAGGCGCTGGGCTACTTCCTCAACATCAAGGGGCCCGAGCTGCTGGACAAGTACGTGGGGGAGACGGAGCGCCAGATCCGCTCGATCTTCCTGCGCGCCCGCGAGCAGGCGGCCCGGGGCATCCCCGTGGTCGTGTTCTTCGACGAGATGGACTCCCTGTTCCGCACCCGCGGCTCCGGGCTGTCCTCGGACGTGGAGACCACGATCGTCCCGCAGCTGCTCACCGAGATCGACGGCGTGGAGCGGCTCGACAACGTCATCGTCATCGGCGCGACCAACCGGGAGGACATGATCGACCCGGCCGTGCTCCGCCCCGGCCGGCTGGACGTGAAGATCCGCATCGACCGTCCCGACGCCGAGGGCGCCGGGGAGATCCTGCGGCTCTACGTCACGGAGGCCCTGCCCCTGCGCCAGGCGGAGGTCGACGCCGCGGGCTCGCGCACCGGGGCGGTGGCCGCCCTGGTGGACGCCGCGGTGGCACGGATGTACGAGAAGAGCCCCGAGACGCAGTTCCTGCACCTGAGCTACCGCGACGGCACGGAGGAGACGCTCTACTTCAGCGACTTCACCTCCGGGGCCGTGATCCGCAACGTGGTGGACCGGGCGAAGAAGCAGGCCATCAAGGACCTGCTCACCACCGGGGTCCGCGGGATCAGCCGGGAGCACCTGGTGCGGGCCGTCGACGAGGAGTTCCACGAGCAGCAGGACCTGCCCAACACCTCCAACCCGGAGGACTGGGCCAGGATCTCCGGCCGGCGCGGGGACACCATCACCGACCTGCGCGTGGTGCTGCACCGCAACCCCCACCCCGCGGGGCCGGGGGAGCGCGGCGGACGGGGAGCGGCGTGACCGTCCGCCGCGTCATGGGCGCGGAGACCGAGTACGGGGTGCTGGCCACCGGCAACCCCGGGGCCAACGCCACGGTGCTGTCCACCCAGGTCGTGACCACCTACGCGGCGCTCGTGCGCCGCCGGCTCGGCGCCGCGCACGCCGCCGCCGGGTGGGACTACCACGGGGAGAGCCCGCTGCAGGACGCCCGCGGCTACACCGTGCCGCGCGAGCAGGCCGACCCCTCGCAGCTCACCGACGTCGCCCCGGTGCTCACGGCCGAGGAGATCGCCGCCGAGGCGCTCACGGAGACCGGCCTCTACGCGGAGTCCATGGACCGCCGCCAGGTCGTGATGAACACGGTCCTGCCCAACGGCGCCCGGCTCTACGTGGACCACTCCCACCCGGAGTACTCCTCCCCGGAGGTCACCACCCCCCGCGACGCAGTCCTGTGGGACGCCGCCGGCGACCGGGTCGCCCTCGACGCGGTGCGCGCGATCGCGGCCTCGGCGGAGGGGACCGGCCTCGACGTCGTGAACCTCTACAAGAACAACACCGACAACAAGTCCGTCTCCTACGGCGCCCACGAGAACTACCTCGTGCCCCGCGGCGTGGCCTTCGACCGGCTCGCCTCCGGCCTGCTGCCGTTCTTCGCCTCCCGCCAGGTGGTGTGCGGGGCCGGGCGCGTGGGCCTCGGGGACCGCGGGCAGCGCCCCGGCTTCCAGATCAGCCAGCGCGCCGACTTCTTCGAGCGGGAGGTGGGCCTCGAGACCACCATCCACCGCCCGATCGTGAACACCCGGGACGAGCCGCACGCGGACTCGCACCGGCACCGGCGCCTGCACGTCATCATCGGCGACGCCAACCTCTCCCACACCGCGAGCCTGCTGAAGTTCGGCACCACCTCCCTGGTGCTGGGCCTGATCGAGGCCGGCGCCGCGCCGGACGTCGTCCTCGCCGACCCCGTCGCCGCCCTGCAGGCCATCAGCCACGACCCCGGCCTCACCGCCACCGTGGCCCTGCGGGACGGCCGCCGGCTCACCGGCGTCCAGCTGCAGCGGCTCTACCTCGACGCCGCCCGCGCCCACGAGCTCGCCGGCGGCGGCCCCGACGCCGCGACCCGCGAGGTCCTCGAGCTGTGGGAGGAGGTCCTGGACGCCCTCGAGTCCGACCCCCTGTCCCTGGCCGACCGCCTGGACTGGGTCGCCAAGTACGCCCTGCTCCTGGGCTACCGCCGCCGCGACGGCCTCGGTTGGGACGACCCCCGCATGACGCTCGTGGACCTCCAGTACCACGACCTCCGCCCCGAGAAGGGCCTGCACCACAAGCTCGTGGCCGCCGGGCGGATGCGCACCCTCTTCGACGCCGAGCAGATCGAGCGCGCGGCCGGCACGCCGCCGGCCGACACCCGGGCGTGGTTCCGCGGCCGCGTCGTCACCCGCTTCCCCGACGACGTCCTCGCCGCCAACTGGGACTCCGTCTCCCTGACCCTGCCCGGGGTCCGCCGCGGCGCCCGCGTCGCCATGCCCGAGCCCCTCGGCCTGGCCCGCGACGACGTCGGCCCGCTCCTGGACGGCGCCGCCGACGCCGAGGAGCTCGTCCGCGGCCTCGCGGCCGCCCGCCCCGACCTCGTGCACACCGGCTCGCTGGGCTGAGCGCCGGCCGCCCCGCCAACCGCCCCCGACATCCACCCGAGACCCACCACCCGACACCCACCACCCGACACCCACCACCCGACACCCACCACCCGACACCCACCACCCGACACCCACCACCCGACACCCACCACCCGACACCCACCACCCGACACCCACCACCCGACACCCACCACCCGACACCCGACACCCAGGAGGACCCGACATGGCCCAGGAACGCATCTTCGGCAGCGGCGCCCAGCGCCGGGAGGAGACCGAGCTCCCCGAGCCCGGCGCCCCCGCCCCCGCCGCCGCCCAGGCGCAGACCGGCACCAGCAGCGCCGACGACCTCCTGGCCGAGATCGACGGCGTCCTCGAGAGCAACGCCGAGGAGTTCGTGAAGGGCTTCGTGCAGAAGGGCGGCCAGTAGCCCCATGGACCGCAGGATCTACGGCATCGAGACCGAGTTCGGGATCGCCCACAGCGCCCCGGACGCCCGCCCCCTCACCCCCGAGGAGGCCGCCCGCAAGCTGTTCACCCCCGTCGTGGCCTGGGGCCGGTCCTCGAACGTGTTCCTGCCCAACGGCGGCCGGCTCTACCTCGACGTCGGCTCCCACCCCGAGTACGCGACCGCCGAGTGCGCCACGCTCGAGGACGTCGTCGCCCAGGACAAGGCGGGCGAGCTCATCCTCGAGGACCTCCGGCAGCAGACCCAGGAGGCGCTGGCGGCCGAGGGCGTGCCCGGGCAGCTCTACCTGTTCAAGAACAACGTGGACTCCCAGGGCAACTCCTTCGGCTCCCACGAGAACTACATGATCGCCCGCCGCACCGAGTTCGCCCGGCTCGTGTCGATCCTCATCCCCTTCCTCGTCACCCGCCAGATCATGGTCGGCGCCGGGAAGGTCCACCCGCGCGGGCCCGAGGACTTCGGCACCGTCCCGGTGGGCCCGGGCGACGGCGCCCCCAGCTACTCCTTCTCCCAGCGGGCGGACCACATCTGGGAGGGCTCCTCCTCGGCCACCACCCGCTCCCGGCCGCTGATCAACACCCGCGACGAGCCGCACGCCGACGCCGAGCACTACCGCCGGCTGCACGTGATCGTGGGCGACTCGACGATGTCCCAGACCACGACCGCCCTGCGGATCGGCGCCACCGACCTCGTGCTGCGGATGATCGAGGCCGGACAGATCCTGCCCGACCGCACCATGGTCGACCCCGTCCGGGCCCTCCGCGAGATCTCCCACGACCCCACCGGCACCCGCCCGGTCGAGCTCGCGGACGGCACCCGGCGCTCGGCCCTGGACCTGCAGCGCGGGTTCCTCGACGCCGTGCGCTCGTTCGTGGACCGCGAGGGCGCCCACCACGACCGCGTGCCCTGGGTCCTCGACCTGTGGGAGCGCGCCCTCGACGCGGTGGCCCGGCAGGACACCTCGGGGATCGACACCGAGATCGACTGGGCGATCAAGAAGAAGCTGCTGGACGGCTACGCCGCCCGCCACGGCCTGGACCTCTCCTCCCCGCGCCTGGCCCAGCTCGACCTCGCCTACCACGACACCGCCCCCGACCGCGGGCTGTTCAACCTGCTGCAGCGGCGCGGGCTCGCCGCGACGTTCGTGCCCGCGGAGCGGGTCGAGGAGGCCGTCGGGACCCCCCCGCCCACCCGCGCCGCGATCCGCGGGCGCTTCATCGAGGCCGTCGTGGCCTCCGGGCACAACTACACGGTCGACTGGGTGCACCTGAAGGTCAACGACCGCACCCAGCGCACGGTGACGTGCAAGGACCCCTTCGCCACGCGGGACCCCGAGGCCGACGCGCTCGTGGCCGGCCTGCGCCCGGCGGCGGAGGAGCGCTCGGCCCACGGCGACGCCCCCGTGATCTGACCGCCCCGGCGGCCCGCCGCGGCGGCCCGTCCAGTCAATGCCCAGCGCCCTGCACTAGGCTGGGCCGCGGTCCCGGCCCTCGCCGACCGTCCCCTCCTGACCCTTTCCGGCCGACCCTGAGGAAGAAACCTGTGCGAAAGACCCTGACCACCACCGGTGCCGCCCTGTCCCTGACGCTCCTGCTGGCGGGCTGCTCCGGCGGCACCGGCGTCGACACCGTCGAGCTCGCCGGGGACCCGGCCGAGGGCACGGCCCCCTCCGTGACGTTCGAGACCCCCATGAACGTCGAGGAGGCCTCGGCGAAGGTGCTGCGCGAGGGCGAGGGCGCGGAGCTCGAGGAGGGCGACACCCTGCTGCTCCAGGCCGCCCTCTACAAGGGCTCGGACGCGTCCTCGATCGGCGAGACCTACTCCCGCGGCGCCGGCCAGGTGCTGAAGCTGGAGGAGGGGCTCAAGGAGACGATCCCCGAGATGTACGAGGAGCTGGTGGACGCCAAGGAGGGCGCCATCATCGCCTACTCCTCCCCGGAGACCTCCGGCGCCGCCGGCGACGAGTCCACCTCCGTCGAGGTCTACGAGGTCGTCCGGAAGATCCCCACGGAGATCGAGGGCGAGATGCAGGACGCCCCGAAGGGCCTGCCGGAGGTCACCGAGAACGAGCAGGGCGTGCCCGTCGTCGCCGAGCCGGAGGGCAAGGCCCCCAAGAAGCTCGTGTCCGAGTACCTCATCGAGGGCGACGGCGAGGAGGTCGCCGAGGGCGACACCGTCATCGCGAACTACGTGGGCGTCAAGTGGTCCGGCGGCGAGCCCTTCGACTCCTCCTACGAGGCCGGCACGCCCGCGGCCTTCGCCCTGGACCAGGTCATCGAGGGCTGGAAGAACGGCCTCGTGGGCAAGAAGGAGGGCTCCCGCGTCATGCTGTCGGTGCCCGTGGCCCAGGCCTACGGCACGGAGAAGGACCTCGGCGAGGACTCCAGCTACCCGGCCGGCGACCTGATCTTCGTCGTCGACATCCTCGCCGCCGAGGACACCCCGGAGCCCCCGGCCGAGCCCGAGGCCACCACGTCCCCGAGCGCCTCGCCGTCGGCCTCGCCGACCGGGGAGTAGCGCCCGGTCCGCTATCGTTGCCCGGTGGGGCTCCGGCCCCACCGACCCGTCACCGTCCCCAGAACGAGGAGCACCCATGTCCTTCGGAGAGCGCAAGCTGGACCGCACCAAGCCGGAGATCGACTTCCCCGAGGGGGAGGCGCCCACCGAGCTCGTCATCACCGACCTCGCCGAGGGCACGGGCGCGGAGGCCACCCCCGGCAAGGAGATCTCGTGCCACTACGTGGGCGTGACCTTCTCCGGCGGGGAGGAGTTCGACTCCTCCTGGAACCGCAACCAGCCCCTGGACTTCACCGTGGGCGTCGGCCAGGTCATCGAGGGCTGGGACAAGGGCCTGCTGGGCATGAAGGTCGGCGGCCGCCGCCGGCTCGAGATCCCCTCCGACATGGCCTACGGCTCCCGCGGCGCGGGCGGGGTCATCGGCCCGGACGAGGCCCTGATCTTCGTCGTGGACCTGCTGGACGTGCGCTGAGGACCCAGCCGATGGCAGCCCGATCGACGGAGCGGCTTCTCAACCTGCTCATCGCCCTGGTCTCCCGCGAGCGCGGGTACACGCGCGCCGAGTTGCGGGAGGCCGTTCCGTCGTACGCCGAGTCCGCCTCGGAGGACGCGTTCGAGCGCATGTTCGAGCGCGACAAGGCGGAGCTGCGCGACCTCGGGTACCCCATCGAGGAGGTCTCCGAGGACCCCCTCTTCCCGGACGACACGCACGGGCACCGGTACCGGATCCCGCGCGGGTCGTTCACCCTCCCGCCCCTGCAGTTCACCGCGGAGGAGTCCGCGGTGCTCGCCCTGGCGGCGAACGCCTGGACGGACGCGTCCCTGGGCGAGCTCGCCCGGCGCGCGCTGCGCAAGCTCGAGCCCGCCATCGGGGACCAGCCCGAGGACGACGCCCCGCCGCTGCTGCAGCCCACCCTCACCGCCCACGAGCCGTCGTTCGAGCCGCTGCTCTCCGCCGTGGTCCGCCACCGCGAGGTGCGCTTCGACTACCTGGCGCGCAGCACCGACCAGCTCACCACGCGCCGGCTGCAGCCGTGGGGGATCGGCTCCCGCTACGGCAACTGGTACGTGGTCGGGTGGGACCTGGACCGCCAGGACTCGCGGACGTTCCGGCTCTCGCGGATCATGTCCGACGTCACCGTCACCCGCAAGCAGTTCGAGCCCCCGGCCGGGTTCTCCATGAACGACGCGCTGTCCCACATGGTCTCGGACGCCCCCGCCCGGACCGTCACGGTCCTGGCCCGGCCCGGCCACGCCCTCATGCTGCGCCGCATGGCCTCCGGGCTGGAGCCCGGAGCGGGCCCGGACGGGTGGGACCGCCTGCACATCCCCTTCGTGGAGACCGAGATCCTCGCCGAGGAGATCGCCGCGGCGGGCCCCGGCGTCGTCGTCCCCGAGGGCGGGGACGGCACGGGCCCGATGCTGCAGGCCGAGGCCCGCGCCGCCGTGGTGCGCCGGCTGCGCGCGGCCGCCGACGTCGTGGCCCGGTTCCGCGGGGTCGCGGTGGACTGGTCCGTGAAGTCCCGCAAGGGCACCCGCAACAAGCTCTCCACGGCCGACCACCTCTCCCGCCTGCTCGAGATCGTCCGGTACGTCTACGCCCACCAGGGCGCCGAGCTCGAGGAGACCGCCCACCGGTTCGGGATCACCGACCAGGAGCTCATCGCGGACCTGAACACCCTGTTCGTCTGCGGCAAGCCGGGGCACATGCCGGACCAGCTCATCGACGCCTCCTGGGACGACGGGCACGTCTACCTCTCCAACGCCGACGAGCTCTCCGACCCCGTCCGCCTCACCCAGCCGGAGGCCTCCGCGCTGCTCGTTGGCCTGCAGACCCTGCGCACCGTGCCCGGCGGGGACTCCGAGGCCGTGGCCTCGGCCATCGCGAAGGTCGCCGGCGCCGCCGGGGACGCCGGGGTGCTCGCCAACGCGGTCGGGGCGCGGCCCATCACCGACGAGCCGGCCCCCGCGCTCGACGACGTCATGGCCACCGTGCGCCGTGCCGTCGAGCAGCGCCGGCGGCTGCGGATCCGCTACGTCGTCCCCTCCCGGGACGAGCTCACCGAGCGGGTCGTCGACCCCGTGCAGGTCTTCTCCTCCAACACCCACTGGTACGTCCGCGCGTGGTGCCTCGCCGCCGAGGGCATGCGCAACTTCCGGCTGGACCGGATCTCCTCCGTGGCGGACGCGGGACCGGCGGGGGAGCGGCCCGCCGCCCAGGAGGCCGCCGCCGCGACCCGCCCGGCGCCCGGGGCGCCGGACACCGTGGAGGTCGTCCTCGTCACCGACCGGCGCAGCCGGTGGATCGCCGACCAGTACCACGCCACCCGCACCGCGGCGGTCCGCCCGCCGGCCGGCGCCGGAGCCGGCCCGGCCGGGGGCCACGAGGCGGCGCTGATCGGCTTCCAGACCGTCGAGGCCGTGTGCTCCCTCATGACCCGCTACGGCGGGCAGCTGGCCGTGGCCGGACCCGACGACGTCGTCGAGCAGGTGGAACTCTGGGTGAACTCTGCTCTGGAGCCCTACCGGGAGGACACGGCCGCCTGAGCCGTCCGCCTATACTGGAGGGCATGCTCTGGTGGTCGTGGGTCCTGCTCTGGACGGTCCTCGTCCTGCTCGGCGCCGCGTTCATCGGTCTGATGCTGTGGCGGCTGACCAGGACCGTGCTCACCTTCCTGCGGGACACCGAAGCGGTGGCCGGGGAGTTCACCCAGCGCTGGGACGCCGCCGCCGCCGGCGTGCAGCGTCCCGTCCGGGCCCAGCCGGAGCCGGCCCTGTTCACCCCCGTGGGACAGGCGCTGGCGGACTACCGGTTCGGCAGGGACCAACGAGAAACCGCCCGTCTGCAGCGCCGCATGGAGCGCAAGGACCGCATGGGCCAGCCGCAGCGGATCAGCGACATCCGCAGGGCTGAACGGAAAGGAATGTTCAATGGGTAGATTGTTCGACAGCCCCGTCATGCTGCTGATCATCCTGCTGGTGATCCTGCTGCTCTTCGGCGCGCCGAAGCTGCCGGGCATGGCCCGCAGCCTGGGCCAGTCGATGCGCATCTTCAAGTCCGAGGTCAAGGAGATGAAGAAGGACGACCAGCCTGCGGGCTCCGGCGTCGTGATCGACGGGGAGCCGGTGCGCGACGGGCAGAACGTCACCCCCGAGCCCGGCCCCACCGGGCCCGCGGACCCCGAGGCCCCGCGCAACCCCGACCAGCGCCCGGGCAGCCCCGCGGCCTGATCCGGGACCCGGCCCCGCGTCCGAGCGGTCCGCCGCCCACCGTCGCCGGCGGTGCGGGCGGCGGGCCGCTCGCGCGAGCGCCCCGTCCAGCCCGACCCCGACGTCCCGAAGGTCTCCATGTCCTCACAGCCCAGCAGCGCCCCGAAGAAGCCCCGGTCCAAGCGCAAGGCCAATCCGCAGGCGCAGATGGCCCTGGCCGAGCACCTCCGGGAGCTGCGCAACCGCCTCATCAAGTCCGCGGTCGCCACCGTGGTCGGCACGATCGCCGGCTTCTTCCTCTACGAGCCGTTCATGACCGCGCTCAAGGCGCCGGTGGACCGGCTCAACGAGCAGTCCGGCCGCGAGGCCGTCATCAACTTCTCCGGTGTGGGCTCCTCCTTCAACATCATGGTCGAGGTCTCGGTGGTGCTGGGCCTGATCCTGGCCAGCCCCGTGTGGCTCTACCAGCTCTGGGCCTTCGTCACCCCCGCCCTGCACCGGACCGAGCGCCGCTACGCGCTGGGCTTCCTCACCGCGGCGATCCCGCTGTTCCTCTCCGGCGTGGCGGTGGCCGTGCTCGCCCTGCCGGCGGCCGTGTTCGCGCTCACCGCGTTCACCCCCGAGGGCTCCTCCAACATCATCACCGCCAACGAGTACATCCGCTTCGTGCTGCAGCTGGTGCTCACCTTCGGGGTCGCCTTCGTGCTCCCGGTCTTCCTCGTGGGGCTGAACATGGTCGGCCTGCTCTCCGGGCGCACGGTCCTCAAGAGCTGGCGGATCGTGGTGGTCCTCGTGCTGCTGGTCTCCGCCATGGCCGCCCCCGGCCCGGACCCCATGACCATGTTCTACCTCGCGGTGCCCCTGCTCCTGCTGTTCTTCGTGGCCGTGGGCCTGTGCCTGCTCCTGGACCGGCGCCGGGCCCGGCGCGAGGCCCGGCGGGAGGCCGCGACCGGCTCCTCCGCCGACGCCGGGACCTCCGCGGAGGAGCTCGAGCGGCTGGGCCGCGACGACGAGGGCCGCGCCCCGCAGGAGTGACCGGCCCGGCCCGCTCGGCCCGCCGCGAACGCACCCCGCCGGCCCGGTCCGCCGCAGCCGCCGGGCAGTAGTGTTGTGCCATGTCCTCCTACGCCGACCGATACCAGGCCGCGAAGCAGCGGGCCGCCCACGCGAGGACGGAGCTGGCCGCCTTCGAGCAGCGCCTCGAGTTCGAGATGGACGAGTTCCAGACCGTCGCCTGCCGGGCGCTCGAGGACGGCCGCGGGGTGCTCGTGGCCGCGCCCACCGGCGCCGGCAAGACCGTGGTGGGGGAGTTCGCGGTGCACCTGGCGCTGTCCCGGGGGCAGAAGGCGTTCTACACGACGCCCATCAAGGCGCTCAGCAACCAGAAGTTCCACGAGTTCTCCCGCGCCTTCGGTGCCGGCAGGGTGGGGCTGCTGACGGGCGACACCTCCGTGAACTCCGAGGCGGACGTCGTGGTGATGACCACAGAGGTCCTGCGCAACATGCTCTACGCCGACTCGCCGACCCTGCTCAACCTCGGCTTCGTGGTGATGGACGAGGTGCACTACCTCGCCGACCGGTTCCGCGGGGCCGTGTGGGAGGAGGTCATCATCCACCTCCCGGACAGCGTCCAGCTCGTGTCCCTGTCCGCCACCGTCTCCAACGCCGAGGAGTTCGGGGCGTGGCTGGACACCGTGCGCGGGGACACCGACGTCGTCGTCTCCGAGCACCGCCCCGTCCCGCTGTGGCAGCACGTGCAGGTGGGCGGGCGCCTGCTGGACCTCTTCGTGGACGACACCACCGTCGAGGAGGCCGCCGAGCGGATCGGCGGCCCCGGACGGGACGAGCCCGAGGTCAACCCGGAGCTGCTCCAGCTCGCCCGCGCCGAGCACCCCCGCGGGGGGCGCCGCGGCGGGCGGGGGCCCGGGGGCCGCTCCCGGGACCGGTTCGCGCGCCGCAACGGCGGGGAGGGCTACCGGCCCAGCGCCGAGACCCGCCGCGTGTCCCGGCCCCAGCTGATCCGCCGGCTCGACGCCGAGGGGCTGCTGCCCGTCATCACGTTCATCTTCTCCCGGGCCGGCTGCGACGCCGCGGTCCAGCAGTGCGTCACCGCGGACATCCGGCTCACCACGGACAAGGAGCAGCAGACGATCCGGGCGCGGGTGGCCGAGACCGCCGCGAGCCTCGAGGCCGTGGACCTCAACGTCCTGGGCTTCTACGAGTGGCGCGACGGCCTGCTGCGCGGGGTCGCGGCCCACCACGCGGGCATGCTGCCGGCGTTCAAGGAGCTCGTCGAGGAGCTGTTCGCCGAGGGGCTCGTCAAGGCCGTGTTCGCGACCGAGACCCTCGCGCTGGGCATCAACATGCCCGCCCGCTCCGTGGTGCTCGAGAAGCTGGACAAGTTCAACGGTGAGTCCCGGGTGGACATCACGCCGGGGGAGTACACCCAGCTCACCGGCCGCGCCGGGCGCCGCGGGATCGACGTCGAGGGCCACGCCGTGGTGCTGTGGCAGCCCGGCATGGACCCGCGCGCCGTGGCGGGCCTGGCCTCCAAGCGGACCTACCCCCTGAACTCGAGCTTCCGGCCCACCTACAACATGTCGGTGAACCTGATCGCCCAGTTCGGCGCCCGCCGCTCCCGCAAGATCCTCGAGTCGTCCTTCGCCCAGTTCCAGGCGGACCGCTCCGTGGTGGGCCTGGCCCAGCGGGTCCGGTCCCAGGAGGGGTCCCTCAAGGGCTACGAGGAGGCCATGACCTGCCACCTCGGGGACTTCACCGAGTACGCGGCGCTGCGCCGGGAGCTCAAGGACCTCGAGCGCTCCGCGGAGAAGTCGCTGTCCCGGCTGCGGCGCTCGGACGCCGTCGCGTCCCTGCACAACCTGCTGCCCGGGGACGTCGTGGACATCCCCCGCGGGCGCAACGCCGGCTACGCGGTGGTGCTCGCGACCGACCCCAACCGGGACGACCCCCGCCCGTCCATCCTGACCCTGGACCACCAGATGCGCCGCGTCGGCGTGCAGGACCTGGACGGGCCCCTCGAGCCGGTCTCCCGGATCCGGATCCCCAAGCACTTCACCGGCAGGACGCCCAAGGAGCGGCGCGACCTCGCCTCCTCGGTGCGCAACGCCCTTCACGAGCACAAGCCCCCGCGCGGGGGCGGCCGCGGGCACGCCATCCAGTTCGACCGCGGCACCAGCGCCGCCGAGCGCCGGATCGCGGAGGTCCGCAAGGCCCTGGTCGCCCACCCCTGCCACGGCTGCTCCGACCGCGAGAACCACGCCCGGTGGGCCGAGCGCTGGTGGACGCTGCGCCGCGACACCGACGGCCTGCTGCGCCAGATCGAGAGCCGCACCAACACCATCGCCAAGACGTTCGACCGCGTCTCCCGGGTGCTGGCCTCCTTCGGCTACCTCGAGGCCCTGCCCGACCACGAGCTCAGGCCCACCCGGGCCGGGGAGCAGCTGCGCCGGATCTACGGCGACCGGGACCTGCTGCTGGCGCTGAGCCTGCGCGACGGCTTCCTCGAGGGGCTCGACCCCGCCGCCACCGCCGGAGTGATCACGATGCTCGTCTACCAGGCCAAGCGCGAGGACCAGGGCATCCAGCCCGTCCTGCCCAGCGCGGCCATGGACCGCGCCGCCCAGACGGTCGTGCGCAACTGGTCCCGGCTCACCGACAGCGAGGCGGAGCACCACCTCAGGCCCACCGCCGAGCCCGAGTTCGGGCTCGTGGAGCCCATGTACCTGTGGGCCCGCGGCGCGACCCTGAGCACCGCCCTCTCCGGCACGGAGCTCGCCGCCGGCGACTTCGTCCGCTGGTCCAAGCAGGTGATCGACATGCTGGACCAGCTCGCGAAGATCGACCTGCTCGACGCCGGCGTCCGCGCCCAGTGCCAGCGCGCGATCGCCCTGGTGCGCCGCGGCGTCGTCGCCCACTCCGCGTTCGAGGACTGACCCCGACGCACCCCGCCCCTCCGGGCTCGCTCCCGAGCCCACCCCGACCGTCCCGAACAGGAGACCCGTGACCTCCCCCCTCAGTTCCGCCGCGCCCTCGGACGCGCCCGCATCCCGCCCGGTCCTGTACCGCAACGGATCGGTGTACAGCCCGGCCGACCCGTTCGCCACCGCCCTGCTCGTGGACGGCGCCCGGGTCGCGTGGATCGGCTCCGAGGAGGCCGCCACCTCCATCCAGGACGCCTCCATGGACGTCGTCGACCTCGACGGGCGGCTGCTCGCCCCCGGCTTCGTGGACTCCCACGTGCACGTCACGGAGACCGCGCTCGCGCTGTCCACCCTCGACCTCGGCGCCGCGTCCTCCCTGCGGGAGGCCCTGGACGCCGTGGCGGAGGCCGCGCGCACCGGCACCGGCCCGCTCCTGGGCTCCGGCTGGGACGAGTCGGTGTGGCCCGAGCGGCGCGCCCCGACCGCGGAGGAGCTCGACCGGGCGGCCGGCGGGCGCGAGGTGTACCTGACGCGCGTCGACGTCCACTCCGGGGTGGTCTCGACCGCTCTGGCGCGCCGGCTGGAGCTGGCCGGCGTCGAGGGCTGGCTCGGCGACGGCCGGGTGGAGCACGCCGCGCACGACCGCGTCCGCGCCGCCACGCGGGAGTTCGGCCCCGGGCGCCGGGCCGAGCTGCACCGGCTGGCCCTGCGCCACGCAGCATCCCAGGGCTACGTGGCCCTGGCGGAGAACAACGCCGAGCAGATCGCGCCGTTCGAGGACCTGGTGCGCCTCGTGGCGCTGGCCGAGCACGGGGTCGGCGCCGAGGGCCCATCGCCCCGGGTCCTGCCCTACCGCGGCGAGCTCGTGGCCACCGCCGAGGAGGCCCGCGCGGTCGCCGCCCGGTTCGACGCGGCGCTGGCCGAGCTGATCGGCCGGCCCGTGACCGCCCGCGAGTCCCTGATCGGGCTGGCGGGAGACCTGTGCGTGGACGGCGCCCTCGGCTCGCGCACCGCCGCGCTGCGCGCCCCCTACGCCGACGCACCGCGCACCTCCGGGGACCGCTATCTCGACGCCGAGGCCGTCGCCGCCCACCTCGCCGCCACCACGGAGGCCGGGCTCCAGGGCGGCTTCCACGTCATCGGCGACTCCGGGATGGACGCCGCCCTCGACGGGCTGGACCTCGCCGCGCGGCGCGTGGGGGAGCGGGCGCTGCACTCCGCCGGCCACCGCCTGGAGCACGCCGAGATGGTCGACCCCGCCGGCATCGAGCGGCTGGCGCGGCACGCGGTCACCGTCTCCCTGCAGCCCGGCTTCGAGGCCGCCTGGGGCGGGCCCGGCGGGCTCTACGAACAGCGCCTCGGCGCCGAGCGGGCCGCGGGCATGAACCCCCTCGCGTCCTTCTACCGGGCGGGCGTGCCCGTCGCCCTGGGCAGCGACGCCCCCGTGCTGCCCCTGTCCCCGTGGGAGACCGTCAGGGCGTGCCTCGAGCACCACGACCCGGAGCAGCGGATCTCCGCGCGCGCCGCCTTCCTCGCCCACACGCGCGGGGCCTGGCGGGCCGCGCGCACCCCCGACCCCATGCAGGGCCAGCTCGCGCCGGGGACCCCGGCCTCCTTCGCGGTCTGGGAGGTCGAGTCCCTCATGGTGCAGCAGGCCGAGGGGACCGGCGCGTCGTGGAGCACGGATCCCCGGGCCCGGACCCCGCTGCTGCCGGCCCTCGACGGCACGGCCATGCCGGTGTGCCACCAGACCGTCCTCGACGGGACGGAGCTGTACCGGTCCGCGCAGTTCTGACCCGCCGCACCGTCCCGTCCCGGCGGGCCCGGGGGCGGGCTGCGATCCGCGTCCGCGGTCCGGGGCGTGTCGGCCGGTCTTGGTCCGCGGCACGGCGCAGGATAGGCTGGACGCCTACTACCGGGTGGGCTCACCCGTCCTTAGAAAACAGGTCCGCATCCCCTCAGGGCGGACCTGGTCCGAAGGCGGGTGGGCCTGCCCTGTGGTTTTTTGGCGCCAGACCCCGAAAGGACCCACACGGTGCGCGTACTGACCGTCATCCCCACCTACAACGAGCGCGAGTCCCTCCCGATCGTCATGGACCGGCTCCGCCAGGCGGTGCCCGACGCCCACGTGCTGGTGGTCGACGACAACAGCCCCGACGGGACCGGGCAGCTGGCCGACGACATGGCGGCCGCCGACCCCAGCATCCAGGTGCTGCACCGCACCAGCAAGGACGGCCTGGGCGCGGCCTACATCGCCGGCTTCCGGTGGGGCCTGGCCCGCGACTACGACGTGCTGGTCGAGATGGACGCCGACTGCTCCCACCAGCCCGAGCAGCTGCCGCTGCTGCTGGACGCCGTCGAGCGCGGCGCGGACCTCGCCATCGGCTCCCGGTACGTCCCGGGCGGGCGCACCGTGAACTGGCCGCTCCAGCGCCAGCTGCTCTCCCGCGGCGGCAACCTCTACGCCCGCACGCTGCTCGGGTCGCGGATCCACGACATCACCGCCGGCTACCGGGCCTTCCGCCGCCAGACGCTCGAGCGGATCGGCCTCGACTCCGTGGAGTCGAAGGGCTACTGCTTCCAGATCGACCTGGGCTGGCGCACCGAGCGGGCCGGGCTCAACGTCGTGGAGGTCCCCATCACGTTCGTGGAGCGGGCCGAGGGCGTGTCCAAGATGAGCCCCGACGTCACCCGGGAGGCCGTCGTGCGCGTGGCCCAGTGGGGCCTCACCGCCCGCGCCCGCACCCTGGCGGGCAAGCTCTCCCGCCGCTGATCCCGGCCGCCGCCGCAGACGACAGGACCCCGCCCGTTCCCGGGCGGGGTCCTGTCGTCTGCGGGCCTCGGCTCAGATCGCGTGCTTCTGGCGGTAGTACTCGATCCGCTGCTGCAGGATCTCCTCGAGCTCCTCCGTGCTGCGCCGCTCCAGGAGCATGTCCCAGTGCGTGCGCTGGTGCTTCTCGTTGGGGTTCACCGGCTTCTCGCCGTTGACGATGATGGCTTCCTTGCCCGTCTTGGAGACCCACACCGGCGGGATCTCGGCCTCCGCGGCGAACGTGACCACGACCTTCTCGCCGTCCTCCGTGCGGTACTCGACGCGCTGACGCGGAGCCGGCTCGACGCCGGCCTCGGTCTCCATGGACTGGGAGCCCAGACGCATTCCCCTGAGGCTGCGATCGCTCATTCTGGTGGTTCCTCCATATAACTGACGGTGGCCACGACGGTGGCGCACGCTCGGGCTGACGGCGGGTGCAGGACCCTGGGTCCAGGGGATGCAACGCACGGACCGCCGGGGATGTTCCCGCGGACGACCCCGGGCATGTTCCGGCCGGTGCTCCCGGCAGCCGTTCCGGGCGGGCCGGGTGCCGCGGGTCAGCGGGTCCCGGACCCGCCCTCCGGCGGGAGCGGGGTGTCGCGGACCACGGGGGCGTCCGGGTCGATGGTCGCCGAGCGGGGGATCGTGAACTCGTCCGGGTCCACCGTGGTGCGCTCCAGGTTGGGCTTGAGGTCCTCCTCCGTGACCCGCACCTCGTCCGGCTTCACGATGGGCTCGTCCTCGCCCTCGGGCACCGGCTCGGTCTCGTCGTCGATCGCGTCGCCCCAGTCGCGCCGGGGGCCCGAGCCGTCGGGGTCGGGCCGGGACAGGAACTCGCCGACGCCGCGCAGGGCGTCGCCCAGCTCGGCGGGGATCATCCACACCTTGTTGGCGCTGCCCGCGGCAACCTTCGGGAGCGTCTGGATGTACTGGTAGGCCAGGAGCTTCTGGGTGGGCCTGGCGCGGTGGATCGAGTCGAAGACCTTCCGGATCGCCTGGGCCTCGCCGTCGGCGCGCAGGATCGCGGCCTTCGCCTCGCCCTCGGCCGAGAGGATGGCCGCCTGCCGCTGGCCCTCGGCCATGAGGATCCGGGACTGCTTGTCACCCTCGGCGGTGAGGATCACGGCGCGCCGCTCCCGCTCCGCGCGCATCTGCTTCTCCATGGAGTCCTGGATCGACGGCGGGGGAGAGATCTCCTTGATGTCCACCCGGGAGACGCGGATGCCCCAGCGCCCCGTCGTGGAGTCGAGCACGCCGCGCAGCTCGGCGTTGATCTTGTCCCGGGAGGTCAGGGCCTCCTCGAGGTTCAGGCCGCCGACGACGTTGCGCAGCGTGGCCGAGGTGAGCTGGTCCGCGGCCTGGATGTAGTCGACGATCTCGTACGTGGCCGAGCGGGGGTCGGTGACCTGGAAGTAGACGACGGTGTCGATCCCGACCACCAGGTTGTCCTCGGTGATCACCGACTGCGCAGGGAACGACTGGACCTGCTCGCGCAGGTCGATCAGCGGCAGGAGCCGGTCCACGAACGGGATGAGGAAGTGCAGCCCTGGCGAGAGGGTGGCCTGGTACTTGCCCAGGCGCTCGACGATCCCCGCCCTGGCCTGCGGGATGATCCGCACCGACCGGAGCAGGATGATCGCCACCAGGACGACCAGGAGGACGAGCAGGACGATGACGGCGAGGTCCACGGGTGCCTCTCTTCGATGGAGTCGGTGCGGGATCCGGTGCCGGATCCGATGCAGGTCTCGGGGTGGGGTCGGAGGGCGAGGCCGGTCTGTCCGGTCAGAAGGACGGGCGCGGCGCGCCCCGGCCCTCGGTGGCAGGGGCGGGGTGCGGGGCCACGACGACGGTCGCGCCCTCCACCCGGTGCACGTACACGTCCGTCCCGGTGGGCAGGGACTCCCCGGTGAGCGAGCGGGCGCTCCAGGTGTCGCCCTCGAGCCGGACCAGGCCGCTGCGGGCGGTGACGGGGTCCAGCACCTGGCAGGGCAGGCCCACGAGTCGTGCGACGTTGGAGACCGTCTCCGGTGTGGACCGGTTGAGCCGGCGCAGCGCGACCGGCCGGACCAGGAAGATCAGCAGCACCGAGGTCACGGCGAACGCGACCACCTGGATCACGAAGTTGTCGGTGATCCAGCTCAGGCCGAAGGCCAGGAGGGCGGCTGCGGACATCATCAGGAACAGGAAGTCCAGGGTCAGCATCTCGACGGCCGCCAGGACGATGACGGCGACCAGCCAGAAGAGCCACGCGTTGTCGGTGAGCCATTCCCACATGTTCTTCCCCGTTCCTCGAATGCGATCACAACGGGATGCTGCGCTGTGCTCCCATTGTGCCTCAGCCCCCTCAACACAACCTGGAGCGGCGTGCCGCGCAGGCGAGACGCGTCGCAGGTCCACCCGTGGAATAGCATTCGTTCACCGCGCGTTCACCTGCTGATAAGGGAGCCGCCGTCGCCCCCGGGACGCAGAGGCCCCGCAGCCGGCACGTCGACGACCGCGGCCTCCGGACGAGGTCGCCCCGACGGGCAACGGCACAACGGAACAGGGGAGGCAGGACATGAAGCTCATCACCTCGGTGGCGGTCTCCGCCGCCGGCGCGTGGCTGGCCGGCACCGCCACGGCCCTGGTGGGCCTGTCCGCGCTGCACTCCCATCTGCCCGCCCTCATGACCCGCCTCACGAAGGCCGAGCCCGACTTCGAGCGGGCGCTCGTGCTGCTGGGGACAGGGGAGTGCGACCCCCTCGACCCAAGGTGCGAGGCCCTTCGCGCCGACCTCGAGGCCCGCCACGGCCGTCCCGTGGTCTACGTGGACCTCACCGTGCGCCCGGGGACGTCCGCCCGCCATGCCGCACACGTCCGGGAGCGCGCCCAGGACTTCCATGCGGATTTCCTGCTCGACCACGACGCCCTCCGCTGGGCGGAGCAGGCCGCGACGGACACCGGCGTGCCGGCCGACGGGCCCGCGGTCACGGCCTGACGGGAGTGCTTCTGCGAGAGCACGTCGTGCTGGTCATCGCCCCGTGACGGCCCGGCGTGGGCACGCGTCCACGACGGCGGGTCCTGCGGAGGTCGGTTCTGGGGTGCGCGGCACCATGGGGGCGCGCCCGGGGCCACTCCTGTCGGGGGTTCCCTCCCCGGCACCTCCGGCCCGGAGTGCTTCGCTGAGGGATTCCTCGGTTCTGGTCATGGGCTGAACGCTCCGGTGGAGGCTGAATGTTGACCCTCGCTGGCCTCCGCCTGATGTTTCCACCAGCACTGGATGGTTGAGGGTTACCGGGCCCTGTCCCGGGGGGTGGGTGGGGGTCTGGGAGACTGGGTGGGTGGCAGGGAAGGGACAGGGA
>NZ_BMEQ01000029.1 GCF_014636775.1 Kocuria dechangensis | reverse complement strand
CCCTCAGCGCCTGACCATCCCAAGAATCACGCGTTGACCGCGTTACACCACGCAAATGGACTTGACCGCCGCGGGGAGCGCGGGAAAGCAAGCCATGACGATCGAGGGGTGTGGGTTCTCGGTCACGGCGGCGCTGCTCAGTACAGGCCGGCAGTGCCGGTGAGGAAGCGGTGGAGGGCGTGGGCGATGATCGTGTTCCCCACCGCGTTGAGGTGCATGTTGTCGGTGCCTACCAAGGAGTACGGCGGCAGCCCCAGTGACATCCACTCGCGGTCCTTGGCGGTGTACCCGACGTTGAACTCCCGGGCTAGCGGCAGCTCCCACAGCCCGGGGTCCTTCAGCGCGGCCATGGCGTCGAAGTAACGGGTGCCGTACTCGGTGCGGTAGGCGGCGTTGACGCGGTACACGCGCTCGTGGTTCACCGGTGAGCTGCTGCGGTCGTTCCAGGCGTGCCAGTGGCCCATGACCACCGAAGTGGCCGGCTCGACGTCGAAGGCGGCGCGGGTGTCGGAGAGGACCTGGTCGTACTCCCAGATGTTGTTCTTCCCGGTCCAGATCAGGTGGACTTTGCCGCGGTGCTGGCGCTCCAGGTCGGTGTGCCAGTAGCTGGTCGGGCCCTCACCCACCACGACCTCCTGTCCGGTGAGCTCTGTGCCGGCGTCCTGGCGGACGACGCGGACCTTGCTGAAGCGATGTCGCTCGGCCTGGATCGTGCATGGGATCCCGTCGATGGTCCCCGGCAGCGCCTTGCGCCAGTTCGGCACGATCCGGTCGGTCGTGGAGACGATCAGACCGTCGCGGGCAGGGAGCTCTCCGCGGCCGCCGTTGTAGGTGAAGTCCGGGCGGTAGGGGTGGTCGTAGCTGCGCATACGCAGGGTCTGGTAGGAGGTGTCGGCGCCGAGCGCGGTCACGGTGCCGGTGGCCCCCAGCAGGCCGTCCAGCACGTTCTCGATGCGGACCACCGGGCGGGACCCGCGAACGCCCCACGGGTTTTGGGTGGTGCGTGGGTACTGGTCGCCCAGGCCGCTGTTGGCGGAGGAGGATCCCCACAGCACGTATCCCGGTGCGGCTGCTGCAGGCTGCTGGCCGGCGTGGGCGGGGCCTGTGGTGAGAACGGCGCTGAGGCCGGCCAGGGTGCCGGCGCCGATCAGCGTGCGGCGAGTGATGGGCGCGGGGTGGGGGGAGTTGCTCATGGGGGTCTTTCTTGCGTCGTCTGTATGTTGGCCGACATCTGTGCGGTGGCGCGGCGAAAGCCGAACACCGAGGGGTGTCCGGGATGCACAGGTGGGTGGCGCGACAACGTGCGCGTGGGGGGCGAGTCTCGGCGGGGGATTCCAGATGCCTCCCCTCAAACTTACCCTTTGCTCACAGAAATTCGTGGTGGTGATGGCAGGATGTGAGGGAAAATATGGATCAGGCGGAACGCCCCGGAGGACGCCCCGCCTGATCAGCACGATGTGTGCTGTTGAGCGGCATTGCTGCCGCCGGATGGTTATTTGCTTTAGCAAATAGGAGTCAGAAGTCCCAGTCCTCGTCCTCAGTGTTAACTGCTTTCCCGATCACATAACTGGACCCGCTGCCGCTGAAAAAATCGTGGTTTTCGTCGGCGTTGGGCGAGAGCTGAGCGAGGATCGCCGGGGACACCGCCGTCTCCTCCTTGCCGTAGTACGGCTCGTAGCCCAGGTTGGCCAGCGCCTTGTTGGCGTTGTAGGCCAGGAACTTTTTGACGTCCTCGGTCCATCCCACCGCGTCGTAGAGGGATTCGGTGTAGGCGATCTCGTTCTCGTAGAGCTCGTCGAGCAGCTCGAAGACGAAACCCTTGATCTCCTCCTGGCTCTCCGGGGTCTCCTTGGCCAGGGCCTGCTGGAACTTGTAGCCGATGTAGTAGCCGTGCACGGCCTCGTCACGGATGATCAGGCGGATCAGGTCGGCGGTGTTCGTCAGCTTCGCCCGTGAGGACCAGTACATGGGCAGGTAGAACCCGGAGTAGAACAGAAAGGACTCGAGCAGGGTTGATGCGGCCTTCTTCTTCAGCGGGTCGTCGGCGCGGTAGTGCTTGAGGACGATCTCGGCCTTCTTCTGCAGAAGCGGGTTCTCCTTGGACCAGCGGAACGCCTCGTCTACCTCCTTCATCGAGCACAGGGTGGAGAAGATCGAGGAGTAGGACTTCGCGTGCACGCTCTCCATGAAGGCGATGTTGGTGTAGACCGCTTCCTCGTGAGCGGTCGTGGCGTCCGGGATCAGCGAGATCGCCCCGACGGTGCCCTGGATGGTGTCCAGCAGGGTCAGGCCGGTGAACACGCGCAGGACCAGCTGCTGCTCGGAGGGGCTGAGAGTCTTCCAGGAGGAGACGTCGTTGGACAGCGGGACCTTCTCCGGCAGCCAGAAGTTCGCGGTCAGGCGATCCCAGACCTCCGAGTCCTTGTCGTCCTGGATGCGGTTCCAGTTGATGGCCTCGACGGTCTCGGGAAGCAGCTCGAGCCCGGCGCCGGCGGCGTCCTGCTGCAAGGCGGCCGCGGAGAGGTTCACGAGCGGGCTGATGGGGGTGACGGTCACAGGTGATGCTCCTTGGGGAGGGAGGTGGACGGACGGGAATCCTCATGTGTGCGGAGGGGCCCGGGGTTCAGAACGAGGGGCTGGGCAGGTGGCGCCACGGTGGTCGTGACGCCGCCTGCAGCCGGTGCGAGCACCGGTGGTACTCACCATGTGTGCGGCGGCTTTGAGGCCGTAGGCACACGCGGGATGGGCCCGCGGCTACCGCTGCAGGACGATGGTGTAGCCGCGGCCGGTGCGAGTGATGCCGGAGGCGGCCAGCTGCGCCTCGGGGACGTTCTCCCCGAGCCCGGCCAGGCGCTGGGTGAGCAGCCCGTCGGTGGCCATGATCTGGGTCAGGTGCCCGGAGGACGAGACCGGCTGACCACCCGCGTCGAGCACCTCTGCCGGCGCCAGGCCGTGGGGGTGGACTTCAGCGCCACGGCGGCCGCCCGGTCCCGGTACTCGGTGGGGATCGAGTCCTCGACCGCGGCGACCATCTGCACCGCCTCCGCGTGCTCCCCCGGCGCCCGGGTGGCCAGCACCGCGTTGAGCTCATCGAGCGAGCGCCAGGCGGAGACAACCTCGGAAGCCGGCCAGTGCGAGGCTTGCCCCAACTCGGAGTTCTTCGCATCCACTCCCTCGTGAGCCCCGGCGACCAGGATGGACTGCTCAGCCGCCGTCAGCGGGCGGGACTGCGCCTCGGCCAGCTCCTTCGGCAGGGACGGTTCGGTGGTGGCAGCGTCCAGGTCCACGATCCCGGAGAGGCTGTGCTCGTCGTGGTAGCTGTTCAGCCAGTGGGCGGTGTAGCCGTGGCCGGTGATCCGGCCCAGGTCCGAGTCGCGGGTCCGGTCCAGGATGCTGGTCTCGTTCAGGGCGTCGGAGGCTTCGGCGTCGTGCTCGGCGCCGACGTAGACCTCGATTCTGTCGTGCTCGTCGGAGATCAGCTCCACCTCCCCGGCATCCGGGTGGCGTGCGCGTAGATCCCGCATCGTCTCGGCGATGACGAGGTCGTCGTGCCACGCCTGGGCCTGGCGCATCTGCGTGTTGAGCCGCTCGATCATCGTCTCGGCAGCGGAGACCCGGGGGTCGCGGTCCCGTGCGACGGGCACCAGGGACGGGCTGGCCTCGGCGTGGACCTTGGTGGTGAATTGGCCGCCTGCGGCGCGCGGGTGGTCGGCTTCGGAGAAGGTGGTCATGCCTTACATGTGTGCGGCGCTCACAGCCCGTACTTCACGGCGTCACCGGGGTGGATCAGCGCCTCGGTGACCACCATGGCCGGGTCCGGGTGGGAGTCCATGATCGAGTCGTCGTTGAAGATCGCCGCCACCGCCAGCTTCCGGGCGTGGGCGTCGTGGGCGAGCGCGCGGATCTGCTCGGTGCGTGAGGGGTCGTTGCGGTAGTGCCCGCGGGAGCCGGAGTACTGCACCGCCTCCGGGTGATCGACCGCGGCCAGAGCGATCCGCTGCAGAGCGGAATTGTCCTGGTCGTCATCGGCCCACTCGACCAGCGCGGTATCGGCGCGCAGGTCCAGCAGCGTCGATCCTGGGCGCAGCCCGTCCTCGAGCATCGCGGCCGCGGCCAGCTTCTCGGCCGCGGTGGGCTCCGCTGAGTAGCTGAACCGCTTGCCGCCGGCGAGGTGGCGGGACAGGTACCAGGAGGTGACCTCCCGGTCGGTGCCCTCCAGGGCGGTGTTGGCGTAGCCCCAGCCGTTGGCCTGCAGCGTGTCTGCCACCTTGGGGTACTGGTCGGCCTGCCCCACCAGGTGCTCGCCCAGCGACTGCTTCAGCCGTCGCTTCTCGGCCACCGCCACCACGTCAAGGGCCTTCGCCCGGGCGTCAGGAGAGTACCCCCCGCGGTTCCACTCCCCCGCCGCGGTGCGGGCGATGCCCTCCGGGATGCCGCTCCGGTAGCGGTCCAGCGCCCGCGGGGTGGCGTGGAGGAGGTCCTCGGGGTCCAGGTCCGAGGCGGCCGCGGCATGGCGCACGAGCTCACCCAGCGCCTCGACGCGCTCGTGCTCGGGAATCTCCTGGTCGTCCAGGAGTCCGGCCAGGGACGCAACCTCGGCTTGCGGAACGGGAGCCGGGCCGGTCAGCGAGACGGCGGCCTCGCCGTGGGCCCTGGCGATGAACTGGCCGTTGCCGCTACGCGGGTGCTCAGCTGCAGAGAAGGGGGTCATGCCGTGTCTGTGTGCGGCGATCAGCCGGAGTAATCACACGAGCCCTTGATAATCGCCTGGGTCCGATACCCGGGAGGCCACCGCGTGTCCTCATCGAAACAGGCTGAAAGGAAGTACCTGCTGAAGTTGGCTTCCTGGGGCAACTGTGCGCCTCGAAGATCGGCGCCAAGCAACTTGGTTTCATGAATGGTGGCATGGGTCATGTCGACCCCGGCTATCTCGGCGTCCGACAGGTCGGTCTCGAACAGGGACACCTGGCCCGCGTTGAAAAAACTCCAGGAGGACTTGCGCATGTCAGCGCCGTCGAACACAGCGCCGTCCATGGTGACGTCAAGAAGATTGGCTCGTTGCAGCATCGCGTCAGTCAACACGGCGCTCTCTAGGTGCGTGAGCTTCATCGTCGTGCTGCGCAGATCGGCACCATGCAAATTGGCGTTGCGCAGATCTGTGCCGGTCAAATCCGCGTCCTTCAAGATGGCGCCCTCCAGGTCCCCATGACGAAGGTCCAAGCCGCTGAGGTTTTGACCGGTCAGGTCGATTCCACGGAAGGACACCTTGTCCGCTTTGCCGTCGGCAGCCTGTTCACGGATGAACCGCAAGTTTTCCCTGCGATCGGCCTCATCCTCACGGCGGTCGTCGATCGCCATTTGGGATATGACCGTCAGCACTGCCACCAGGGTGGCCGAAATGAAACCGACGACCGCCTCACGAGCGGTCAGCACCCTGTCGCCCTTCGAGCCGCTGCCGCGGGACGGAGGGTCCGCCTGGGCCCACGGTGGTACCCGATCCCCCATGGGCCCAGGCTAGGGCTGAGCTGGTTGCCTGTCAGCTGATCACCGGTCGAAGTCATCCCGGCGCCAGCGGCCGGCCTCGATGAGCACCGCCATCTGCACCTCGTCGGGATCATCAGCCGCAGCAGCGACCAGCTGCTCCTCGGAGCCACGCACCCTCGCGTGGGCGCGCAGGTCTTCCAGCAGCGCCACCCGATGTTCGGGAGTCAGCTGGTGCTTGCCTGCACCGGCGAGTGCGGCCGCTTCTTCGTCAGTGATGTAGGTGGGGCGCGGGCTGTCTTGTAGCTTGGCGGCCCGCACCAACGCCCGCTTGAAGGAGGGGATGCCCTCGGCCGGAATCCCCAGGCGTGCGGCGGCGTCTTCGTCGGTCTCGTTCCGCCACCAGTCGGGGTCGCGCAGTTGGGGCGCTCCCCACAGCCCGGGGACGTGCACCTCGCCGCTGCTCCGGAGGCCGCCGGGGACCTTGAAGTAGGTCGAGGAACCGGAGGGCTCCAGCTCCATGCCGGTCTGCTCCACAAAGCGGCGGGCGGCGGCATCGTGGCACCGCTCGTGCCGGGCCTCGTCCAGGCGCCAGGCGGCGTAGGGGTCGGACTCGTGGTCGGCGTAGACGGTGTGGGGGTCCCCGATGCCGTAGCGCTCCGGGTTCTCGCGGAGATCCATCAGGAGCAGTTGTTCCTCCGCGTCGTCGGTGTAGACGTCGATGGTGCCGGCCAGCGGGGTGCCGGTCACCCGAACGTAGTGGATGTCATCGTGGCCGGCCATGTCCAGGTGGTACTGGAGGTCTTCGTCGACTGGCACCGAGACGGTCGCGGAGACCTTCGTTTGTTCGGCGCGCGGGACGGCCAGCGGGTCGGTGGCCGGGCTGCCGAGCATTTCTGCCACCGGGCGCGGACCCGGGGACGAGCCCGAGGAGGCAGCGAGGCTCACCTCGGTGGCCTCCCTGTAGGCCTTCCTCGTGAACTTCCCGCCCGTACCGCGGGGGTGGTCTGCTTCGGAGAACGTGGTGGTCATGCCTTATCTGTGTGCGGCGGCCGGCGGCTGTTCACCGTAAGGTGCCATGCGCCCGATCGCCACCAGCAGCTCCAGCTGCGCCGGCGTCGGGAACTCCGCCTCCGCGGCCGCGGCGGCCGCCGGGGCGCTGTAGGACCGGCCGATGACCCGGGCCGCCTCGCGGCAGTCGTCGATCAGCGCATTGCGGTGCTCAGGGGCCAGCACGACCGCGTGCTCGCTGGTGCCCAGCAGGGCCTCTGCCTCGTCGATGCTCAGCTGGGTCCGCGGGCCCTTCCTGTTCCGCTCCAGCGCGTGAGCTACGGAGGTCTTGAGCGTGGGGATGGACTCCACCGGCATCTGCAGCAGGTGGGCGGCCTGCTCGTCGGACAGTGCCGTGTCCTCGTAGGGCGGGGCGATCTGGGTAAAACGGGGGTCCAGGTGGAACCCGCGCAGCCGGGCGCAGTGGGGGCGGCCCGGGAGGTCGATGTAGGCGCCGAAGAGGGAGCGGGCGGTGCCGAGCTCGATCCCGGTGGCGTGCAGGAAGTTCCGCGCGGCCCGCTCGCGCAGGCGGGCGTGGGCGTCACGGTCCAGGCGCCACTGGGCGTAGGGGTCGGTCTCGTGGTCGTCGTAGATGGTGCAGCGGTCCCCGATGCGGAACGCGGCCGGGTCCTGCTCGGTGTCGAAGAGGTGCTCGGTGCCGTCGTTGGTCCAAACCTCCACGAGGTCGACCTCGGGCTTGGCGCGGACCATCACGTACTCGGGGTTCCCCCACTGGTCATCGGGGAACTCCTCGGGGAACCGCTCGGCGGGCACGTCGGAGACGCTGCCGATGATCCCGGAACCCTCCGGCGCCGGGACGGCCAACGGGTCGTAGGCCGGATCGCCGATCATCGAGCCGGCCGAGACCGGTGCCGCCAGGGTAATCCCGGACTCGGGGCGGGCCTTGGTGGTGAAGCGGCCGTCACCAGCGCGGGGGTGGTCGAACTCCTCGAAGCCGCTCACGCCCGGTCCTCCTGGTCGTCGTCGAGCTCAGCGAACAGCGTCCCCAGAGCCTCGGCAGGGCCGTCCTGGTCCTGGTAGACGAAGAAGTCCTCCCCGGCCTCGATCATCAGCTCCTCGGAGTGGTAGACCCCGTTCTCCTCGGACCACTGCTTCTCCTCCCAGTAGACGGCCACGGTGGAGTCGTCCTCGGCCTCGAGCAGGGCACGGACTGCGGCGGCGTCGGCCTCGGTGGGGGTGTAGTCGGTGCGCTTGGTCTCGTAGCCGTAGTCCTCCCGCGGCCAGGTCGGGGCGGAAGTGGTCCAGCCCCGCTCGGCGGCGGCCTTCTCCGCCTGCAGCATCGAGTACTCGGGGGTGGTGAGATGCACGAACGGCTCGGGAGCCGCCGGGGTCAGGGCGACGGGCGCCTCGTCGTGCGCCTTGGCAGCAAAGCGTCCGCCGGAGTCGCGGGGGTGGTCGGAGGCGGTGAAAGGCATGGTCATGCCCTTTATATGTGCGGCCGCTCAGGCGTGGGCGGTACGGAAGGCGGCGAGGTCGATGACGTAGCCGGTCTCGTCCTCGAAGCGGTGGCCGATCTCCACCTCGGGAATCTCCTCCATTGCCACCCGGTCCAGGTCGTCGAACAGGCAAGTGTCCCCGACGGACACCAGGGCCACCGGCTCGCCGTCGGTGCCGGTGAGTTTCAGGGACCCGAGGCACTGCCCGAACGTGTCCTCGCCGGTGAGGGCGATCTCGGCGCTCACCACCTGCGGGTTAGTGGTGGCGATCAAGCTCAGCGCCGACAGCGTGGAGACCTTCGCCAGGGCCGCGGCCTCCTGCTGGGCAGCGAGAGTCTTCTGGTGGACAGCACGGTGGGCCGCCAGAGCCCGCTCGATCCCCTCCGCGGGGGCCTGTGCGGGGGCGGTGTCGGCGTCGAAGTCGGCCACGTCGGCGTCGATCTCGGCGAACAGCTCAGCGAGCGCGGCTGGGAGATCCTGGTGGCCGTCGTAGGTGACCTTCTCGGTGCGCACCTGCACCACCAGGCGGGAGGCCTCCGGGGTCTCCTCCCACCAGATCGCCACCGGGGTGTCCCAGGGGCGGCCAAAGATCCGCCGGATAGCCGCGGCATCGACCGTGGAGGCGTACAGGGTCGTCGTGGTGGTCTGCGTCCCGTCGGTCAAGCCGGTGGTCGTCTCGGCCTGCCAGTTACGAGCGGCGAGCAGTGACGCTGCTGGCAGCGTCGGGAGGTCGTTCTGGGCTGCGGTGGCCTGTTCGGTGGTGGTCATGGCCTCCATGTGTGCGGAGACCGGGGTCAATCACGCCCAGTGGCCGGTGCGCTCCGGGGTGCGGGTGATCTCCAGTCGCTGGAAGTCCCCGCGGTAGCCGCTGTCCCAGGCCACAGCGGTGAGCCGCCACCCGCAGGCGATGGCCTCCGGGTGCAGGTCCGCCAGCGTCACCCCCTCGGAACCGGAGATCCCGCCCGGTCCCCAGCCGGCCGGGCCGTCCAGGTTGGCCGTGAGAGCCCAGCGCTCCATTCCCGGGTGGAACTTGTCGTAGAGATGCACCTTGTCAGCCTGGGGCCCGATGAAGAACTCCTCGCCCCACGGGTACTTCGACACCGGAACCAGCTCCTCGGTGTCGGTAGTGGTGAACAGGCCCTCGAGTTCCTCCCGCCACTTCTTCCGGTCGACCCGGTGCAGCTCCAGCAGCCGGATGAACCGCGGGGCCCCGTGCCCGGACTCGGCGGCCAGCCAGCGCCCCTCGTCCATGATGATCAGCCGCAGCTTCTCACCGTCCTCCAGGGTCCAGGAGGCGTAGTAGGCGCCGTCGTGGTGGCTGTGGGCGGCCACCGCCCCGAGCCGGGACTTCTCCTTCTTCCGCGGCGCGGCCGTCTTCTTGGCGATCCGCCGGACCGTGCCCGGCACCCCGTCCACCGCGTCGGTGACCGCTGCGACGAGCGCGTCGATCGCTGCAGCCGAGGGAACGGAGGCCTCACAGACGACGTCGTAGTCCCCGATCGCCTCCAGCCCGCCCAGGCGCAGCCGGACCACGGTCCACCCGACCCCGGCCAGCAGGGCGTTGCGGGAGCGGTCGTTGTCCACCTCCTCGGTGTGGGTCTTCTCGGAGTCGATCTCCACGCACACCTTCGACCGGGAGACCAGGACGTCCGGGGTGAGCACGGGGTAGTTGCCGTGGATGGGGTCCTGATCGCACTGGATGGCCGAGCGACCCTGGTGGACCTGCAGGCCGGCGGCGACGAGTTTGCCGCGCACCTGCTCCTCGAGCTTGGAGGTGGTCGGGTTCTTCGACTGGACCACGGTGCCCACGGGGTATTTCGGCGCCGGGGTCACCCCGGGGCGCGGGGCGTAGGAACGAGACGGGGACACGTCGATCTCCTCGGATCAGGCGGGGGCGCAGGTGGCGTGGTCGAGCGCGGCAAACAGCTGCTCCAGGCCAGCGGCCGGGCAGGTGTCCTCACCGTAGAAGGACTGCTCACACCCGGCCTGGGCGACGAGCTGGACCGGCGTGTCGAAGTCGCCGCGTTGCGCGTTGAAGTACCGGGCGATCTCCCACCATGCCGTCACCGGCGCGTCGTGCCGCTGACCGAGCAGGGCCCGCAGGGTTGCGGCGTCCTTGGCGGAGGGGACGTAGAAGGTCCGCTCGCACAGATCCCCTGGGTCCAGATCTGCGTCGTGCTCGGTCTCCCCCACGGCCCAGCCGCGAGTGGCCAGCAGTTCGGCGGCCGTGGCGCTCATCGGGCCACTTCCACGGTCCGGCGCGAGCAGCTGTCACGGGCGGCGAGGTAGAGCTGGTGGGCGGTGACCACGGCCTGGTCCACGTCCAGGAGTACCCCTCCGGTGGTTGCGCGATTGGGCATCGGCCCGCCGTCGGAGGGGCGTCCGTCCGGGTGGAAGGTGCGGCGGGTGCAGACGGAGGTCACGTCGATGAGCTGGATCGACTCGGAGCCGTCGGGGGCGGTGGCCGCCTCCACCCACACCCGCTCCCGGAGCCGGACAGTGACGGTGGCTGGGGGCCGGTCATCGACAATGCTTTTGAGCTGGTCGGTGAGCTCCCGGCCGGTCAGCGTCCCGCCGGCGACCAGCAGGAAGCACTGGGCGGACTTGTAGAGGCGCACCGCGAAGCTGGACAGGGTCTTGGCCTCGAAAGGGCTGATCAGGTCTGGGTTCACCACGGACACCCCGGTGGAGTTGATGGTGAAGGCTGCCTCGCCGTCGACGGCGAAGCGGATCACCGGGTCTCCGTGCTCGTCGGTCAGCGCGCCGAAGCCCAGTCGGGGTCCGTGCACTCGAGCAACGGGCAGCGGGTACTTCTGCAGCGCGGTGGTGAGGGTGTCCATGGACCCCATGTGTGCGGATGCAACGGAGAAGCGCGCACGCGGTCTAGGTTGGAGGCAGAACCGCCAGCGTCGTCAGGAGGATCCGTCATGGCCGGCACGTCGGAGTCGTACCGCTTCCCTCGAGGAGACACCCCGCACCAGTGGAAGCTGGGGACCTGGGCCGAGGCGACGGTGCCCAAACTGAAGGACATCGCCTCCCACTACGGCCACTACATCACCTACGGGGAGCTGGCCGAGCACCTGTTCGAGACCACCGGGGTCCGCACCGACCAGCGCCTCGACTTTTGGATCAAGGACGTGCTGGGCATGGTCCTGGACTACTGCGACGCCATGAACTACCCGGCGCTGCCGGCGCTGGTGGTGCAGAAGAAGTCCGGGATGGTCGGGCCCGGTTTCAGCGCGTGGCTGCCGAAGATCGGCATGAGCGCCACCCAGGAGCCCCGGGTGCTGGAAGGGGTAGCAGCCGAGGAGCGGCTGAAGTGCTACAAGCGTTTCGGCGCAGACGTCCCCCCGGACGCGAAGGCGAAGCCGACCCGCGAGTACGAAGCGCTCCTCGATAAGGAGGACCGGGCCGCCGGCAGGGGCACCCCTCAGCCGGAGGCGATGTGTCCGACATGCTTCAGGGTGCTCCCGCTGTCCGGGCAGTGCGACGAGTGCGACTGAGCGCTCAGGCCCGGATGTGCCGGTCGATCCGGTAGCGGGGCCCGGCCCGGGAGACGGTCCAGTCGGTGACGGTCTCCCGTACCCACTCGGGACCCAGGTGCGGGGCGAAAGTGTCCCCGACGACGGCCGCGTCGATGGTGGTGATCAGCGCCTGGGTCACCGGGTGCTTCCGGTCCGCCAGCGCATGGCGGTAGAGCGCTCCCCCACCGATCACCCAAGCCACCTTCGTCCCCTGATGAGCCAGGGCAGCCTCGGCCGCCTGGGTCCAGGAGCCGGCGGCGATCACCGCTCCTTGGGCCACGGATGCGGTCACCTCATTGGTTCTGGTGGTGACTACGATGTTGGTGCGCCCGGTCAATGGCCTGTGGCGTGGCGGGAAGGAATCCCAGGTGCGCCGGCCCATGATCACCGGGTGCCCGGTGGTGACAGCGCGGAAGTGGGACAGGTCCTCGGGCACGTACCAGGGCAGTCCGCCGTCCTTGCCGATCACCCCATCGGGGGTCTGGGCCCAGATCGCCGCCAACACCGGGCGGGGGCGCTGGGCCATCAGACCGACACCGCGGCCTTGATCGCCGGGTGCGGGTCGTAGCCGACGACGTGGAGGTCGGTGAGCTCGTAGTCGAAGATCGACGGGGCGTCCTCCAGCACCAGCGTCGGGTAGGGCCGCGGCTCCCGCGACAGCTGCTCGGTGACCTGCTCGCGGTGGTTGTCGTAGATGTGGCAGTCCCCGCCGGTCCACACGAAGTGCCGGGCGGCCAGACCAGTCTGGGCGGCGACCATCTCGGTGAGCGCGGCGTAGGAGGCGATGTTGAACGGCACCCCCAGGAACAGGTCCGCCGAGCGCTGGTAGAGCTGGCAGTCCAGCCAGGCCGGATCCCCGTCCTCGTCGGGCCCGACGTTGAACTGGAACAGTGCGTGGCACGGCGGCAGCGCCATGTCCTCGATCTCACCGGGGTTCCAGGCGGTGACGAGGTGGCGGCGGGAGAACGGGGAGGCCTTGATGCCGTCGACGAGCTGAGTGATTTGATCCACCGACCCGCCGTCGGGCTTCGGGAAGGAGCGCCACTGGGCGGAGTAGCCGCGCCCGATCGTGCCGTCGGGGCGCTCCCACTCGTTCCAGATGTTCACGTTCTGGTCCTGGAGCGTCTTGACCTTGGTGTCGCCGTCGAGGAACCAGAGCACCTCGGCGAACACCCCGCGGGTGTAGACCTTCTTGGTGGTCAGCAGCGGGAAGCCCTCGCGCAGGTCGTAGCGCAGCTGCGCGCCGAAGACCTTGGACGTGCCGGTGCCGGTGCGGTCGGCGACGTGCTCGCCGTTCTCGAGCACGTGGCCCAGCAGGTCCTCGTAGGGGGTGGGGATCGTGGTGGTCATGCAGAGTCCTCCGGGGGTGCAGTGGGGTAAGTGGTCACAATGTCAGACGTTGTCGGCGCCGAGGCTGGTGGCGAGGACGAGCTTCTCTTCGGCAGCCGTGACTTGGTTGATCACGGTGTCCAGATCGAACTCGGTCTCCTCGTCGAGTCGTCCGGCATCCCGAGCCGCCACGTAGACGGTCTGGTACACGGAGCGCTCTTGGGACAGGACTTCGTGGCGTGTTCGAGGGTTCCCAGGTCCCAGGCGGCAAGCTCGGCCAAGGTAGCCTGCTCGATCCGCTCCATCAGGGAGGTGCGCTCAGCGGCGCGGTTTTTGGGGGGCTCCCTCATCGTTCACCATGTCCGGCGGCTGCCCGGTCGGCCTCGACGAGCTTCAGCTCGGCGGCGCCCGCCCGCTCCAGGTCCCGGCCGATGCGGCCGGCGGCCAGCCGCGTCTGCCCCTCTGCACCGTGCCGGATGCCCAGCAGGGTGCGACGGGTCTTCAGCAGCTGCGCGGTGCGGCGCAGCTTCGCCTCCGGCCAGGTCGCAATCGTCTCAGCAGGGGTGGATTCCACCTCGGCGACCGCGGCCTGGCCGCGTGCAGCGGCGTCGCGGTTCATGCGCACCACCACGAAGACGAAGATGGCGACGATGACGAGAGTGGCGAGCAGCAGCTTCATGGCAGGTGACTCCAGGATGGTGGTGTGGTGGCCCTCATGTGTGCGGAGGGCGGCAGGGTTCAGGCGTGGACCGGCTCGGTTGCCGGAGCGCCGGCCAGCTTGGCGGCCGCCTCGTCCAGCCGTGCCAGTCTGATGCGCCGGGCAGCGTCTGCTTTTTCCCCTGCCGCGGCCTGTTCGTGGTGGAACTCCACCGCGTCGCGCTCGACCTCCAAGGCGTGGGCGATCCAGCGGCGACGGCGGTCGGACCAGACGGCGATCTGCTCGGGCGGGGCGAGCTGGATGCGCCGGATCAGGCGAGCCCGGTAGCGGGCAGAGATCCAGTCGTAGGTCATCGCGAACACCGTAATGGCCAGCGAGACGACGATGACGGCTATGACGGGTCCGGTCAGCTCCATGGGCGGTCTTCTCCTCGGGGTTCAGGCGGCGATGGTGGCAGGAAGGTTCAGCACCTCGGTGTCGTCGGTGCGGGTGGATGCGAGCGCCGCGACGCGGCGGGCCTGCATCAGTGTGTCGGTCTGGTGGGCCAGCCACAGCACGGCGGCGATGCCGGTGAGGGCGTGCAAAGCTTCAACAAGGGGAAGTTCCACGGCGGGGGTCCTTCGGGGTGGGAGGGGTGGGCGGTTCAGGAGTTGTACCCGGTGATGGTCCGGCGGGCGTAGCCGGCGTACTCGTCCCGGGTCGGACGTGGGATGCGGGCCACCCGGCCAGGCTGGGCGTCGTAGTAGTCCTGGGTCCGGCGGTCGTTGTCGGCTAGGGCCTCGGCGATCTGTTCGACGTCGGCCTCGGTGGGGTCGTGGTCCAGGCGACCGACAAGCTGGCTGATCCGGCTGGGGATCTCGTTGGTGCCGGTCATGTGGATCTGGCGGATCCAGCGGCCTTGCTCGGAGTGCAGGTCGAAGGTCGCCGGGTCGATGGAGCCGTAGTGGGCGACTTCCCCGGTGCGATCCTTGGTGGTGGTGTCGGGGACCAGCCCGTGCTTGAGGTCGGACTCGAAGAAGCGGGTGCGGATGGTGCGCTCCTCGACCGGGATCAGGGCCGCGCGCTGCTGCATCTTCGTGAAGACGTCGGCGGTGACCTCCCGCACGACGTCTTCGCTGCTGTAGCCCTTGGACCAGGACAGCGATGGGTTGCGCTCCACCGCGTGGGCACGATCCAGGGCGCCGATGTGGGTGAGCGGGATGCGGTCGGGCAGCGGCCCCCTGCCGTACCTGGCCTTGGTGCGCGGGGTGGCCGGTGCGATCAGCAGCTCGTCGTCCTCCACGCCGAGCACGGTGACGGTGGCGCCGTTCCACTTCGGCTCCTTGGCCGCCAGCGGGTCGGCACGCAGGGTGGCGACGGCACCGCCAGCCCCGGCCGCGGCGAGCAGCTGGGCCTGCTGCGCTACCGGTGGGGGCTGCCGGTAGGACAGCCAGGTCATCAGACGCCGCTCGGGGTCGCCCATGCCGTGGTCGTCCTCGAGGGTGAGCTCCTTCTTGCCTGCGGTGAGTTCCACGGAGTCGTGGTCGCCGTGCCACCCGTCGTTGTCGGCGTTGTGGGTGCGTTCGATGCGCACCGGTGCCGTGCCGGGCACATCGAGCAGCTGCCGGATCGCGGCAGCCGTGGCGGGGTCGGGGCGGTGGGTCGTGGCGTAGGACCCGTCGTCCTCGTCCTCGTGCGAGAAGGTCTGTGTCCATCCGACGCCGTAGGGCTTGGGCGCCGGCAGCCAGGTCATCGGGTCCAGCTGGGCGGAGCCGGCGGGCGCGGGCAGGGTCACACCGGACTCCTCGTGGGCCTTGTGCGTGAACTTCCCGGACTCACCGCGGGGGTGGTCGGCTTCGGAGAACGTGGTCATGGTTTCTATGTGTGCGGCGGCGCAGTTCAACGGCCGCCGGCGGCCAGGTGCCGGAGGGCGATCCAGCCTCGGGAGACCGACAGGGCGGCGATCGTAGGGGGCAGAGGCGCCTTAGGGTCAGTCTGGGCTGTGCGCTCGCGCGGGGTGAAGGTGCTCATGGGCTCCATGTGTGCGGAGCTCACGCGGAGTGCCGACGGCGCCCGCGGGTTCGGGTGAGGGTGAAGGTCGCCTCGATGCGGGTGCCGGGGCGGGAGGCGAGGTGGCCGGCGAAGGCGGCACGCCCGGACTCCTGGGGTCGGTAGGTGGTGCAAGGGGTGCCGGTCTCGTCCACCCAGGCCACCCCGAACTGCCGGTCGGGCTCGGTGGCGGTGGCGAACGGGGCGGAAAGCGCTGCGGTGGTCGTCATGGTCTCTATGTGTGCGGCGATTTGCGCAGAACTCACTCGATTCTGTTCGCGAAATCCACGAGGTGACGACGAAGGCTGGCTGATCGGAGGAATCCAAACGGCCGGTCTTCATCATGGCTGATCCTTCTGCCTCGCTCGGAGCCTGGCGGAGCGACCGATCGGCCCCATCCAGGATCTCGGTGCGGAACAAAGCAGCGGAGTGTGCCGTGATGCCGTGGGCATGTAGCCCCGCAGCTCTCTTTCTCATATGACAGGCAACCCGCCGCCGGCCCGAGCTTCGCTGTGCTGTTGAACTCCCCGATCGCCCCTGGCGCGGGCGCCGGGTGGCCGAAGCACGCGCCCCTCTTTTGATTTTGCACGACGCGGAAGGGCTGGACCTTTCCTGGGTTCGCCGAAAAAATCAGGAGCGCGGCCGGCAGCCACTGAACGGCGCGGTCGCTGCAAGCCTGCCTTTGAGTCGACCGAAGTGAGGGCCTGACAATGTTTGATACAAGACTGGGCATTCTGGTGTGGAACGAGGGGGTGCACGAAGCGCAGAACCAGCCGACGACCATGGCCCAGATGTATCCCGAGGGCATTCACGGTGCCCTCGCGGGCTCCCTCAGGCGTTTCTTTCCGGCCGCGGAGGTCACGACGGCAACCCTCGCCGATGAGGAGCACGGCCTCAGCGAGGAGCGGCTCGCCAACACCGATGTGCTTCTGTGGTGGGGGCACAAGGCGCACGGAGAGGTCAGCGACGAGGTCGTCGAACGCGTTCACCGGCACGTCCTTGCCGGCATGGGGCTTGTGGTTCTCCACTCGGGGCACCTCGCCAAGATCTTCACCAAGCTCCTGGGCACGAGTTGCTCGCTCACCTGGCGCAACGACGGCGAGCGGGAACTGGTGTGGACGGTGAAGCCGTCCCACCCCGTGGCGGCCGGTGTGGAGAACCCCATCGTCATTCCGCAGCAGGAGATGTATGGGGAGGTGTTCGACATCCCGGAGCCCGATGACCTCATCTTCATCAGTTCCTTCGAGGGCGGCGAAGTGTTTCGATCGGGCGTCACCTTTTCGCGGGGCAAGGGCAGGATCTTCTACTTCAGCCCGGGCGATCAGGAGTACCCGGTGTATCACCACCCGCAAGTGCAGAGGGTTCTGGCCAACGGAGTCGACTGGGTCGCCCAACCGGAGGCGCCCCGTTCAATGCCCGAGGTGAAGCACTCTGCCCGAGGCTGGTTCACCACTGACCCCTCGGCAATGTAGTACGAACGGCACGCCGGTTTCGGTCCCGGTGAACCGGGTTTTACGAAAACCCCGTGCTGCGGACCCACGGTGCGGCCGTGGTGGCCAGTGCCGTGGGCCCGCCGGTGGCCAGTGCCGTGGGCCCGCCGGTGGCAGGTGCCGCTAATTCGTGAAGCGGTAGAGGAACGCCGCCATCGCGTCGCGGTTGGTGGTGGACACCGGTCGGAAACTACCGTCGGCCCAGCCGGTGGAAATGCCCTCGGCTCGCATCCAGGCCATCTCTTTGTAGAACCGGTTGCCGGTGGCCACATCGGTGAACGGGGAGACGCCAGGTGCGCTGTAGCCCGGGGCACCGGCGGCCCGGTAGAGCAGGGCCGCGGTGGCGTCGCGGGCGATCGGGGCGGTGGGCCGGAAGGTGCCGTCGTTCCAGCCGTTGAGCAGGCCGGAGTCTCGGGCCCAGTGGACCTCCTTATAGAACGGGTCCCCCGGGGCGAGGTCGAGGTAGGCGGAGGCGGACGGGGCGGTGTAGGCCGGAGAGCCGGCCATCCGGTACATCACCGCCGCCATCGCGGCGCGTTCGATCGGCAGGTCGGGGCGGAAGGTGCCGTCGGACCAGCCGTTGAGGTAGCCGCGGTCGCGCACCCAGGTGATCTCCGCGGCGAACTGGTGCCCGGCGGCCACATCCCGGTACGGACCGGCGGGCAGGGGCGTGGGTGACGGTGCAGGAGCCGGCGTTGGTGCCGGTGGTGCCGGGGCGGGCGCGGGAGCCGGCAAGGGCCCGGTGGTCGGGGCGGTGACCCTGGTGGAGGCATCGGCCGGGCCCTTGCCGTCGGGGTAGCCGTAGGAGGCAACCGTACCGACCAGCCGCCACCCGGAGCCGTCCCCGGCCAGGGAACCGTCGACGTAGGTCAGGCCGATGCCGATGACCTCCATCTTCGGGTCGGTCATCACCTTGTTGTGCGCGCTGGAGGACTTCCACCAGTTCACCAGATCGGGGACGGAGTGACGCCAGGAGATCGCGTGGATCTCCCCCACCGCGTCCCACCCGGCGGCCCGGGGATCGGTCATGAACGTGGTGGTGTGGTCGATGACCTCATCGCGCACCAGCCGGTCGGACTGGCCCTGGGCGATGCCGGAGAGGGTCGCGGAGTACTTCACCGGCGCCAGGCCCTTGGAGGCACGGTGGGCATTGATCAGGTCGAGCATCTCCTGGGCGGCCGCCGTACGGGTGGCGGCCGGCATGGTGACGACGTCGGAGGCGGCAGCCTGGGCCGGGGCCATGGCGAACAGGCTGCCGAAGGTCAGGGCAGTGGCGGTGGCAACGGTGAGCACGGGCCGGTGGGTGTTTCTGCCGATGGCACGGTGCTTGGGGGCGTGCTTCTGCATGGGTTCGTGGTCTTTTCTGCGGGGAGGGCGCGTGGCCCGCTGCGCACGAGGGCGTCAGCGGGCCACGCGGAAAGAGGTGAGGTGCGCTCGTCAGTAGCGAGCGTCGAAGCGGTGCAGGAAGGCGGCCATCGCGTCGCGGGCCGTGGGGTTGAGCTCCCGGAAGGTGCCGTCGTTCCAGCCGGTGGAGATGCCGGTGGACTTCAGCCACGCCATCTCCTTGTAGAACTGCTGGCCCACGGACACGTCCGTGAACGGGGAGGTGGACGGGGTCGTGTAGGCCGGGGAGCCGGCCGTGCGGTAGAGCAGCGCGGCGGTGGCGTCACGGGCGATCGGGGTGGTGGCCCGGAAGGTGCCGTCGTTCCAGCCCTTGAGGTAGCCCTTGGACTCGGCCCAGTGGATCTCCTTGAAGAACTGCTGGCCGGGCTTGACGTCGGTGAACTTCGAGGTGGCCGGGGCGGTGTAGGCCGGGGAGCCGGCCAGGCGGTAGATCGCCGCGGCCATGGCGTCGCGGTTGATGTTGTTCAGCGGGCGGAAGGTGCCGTCGGTCCAGCCGTTGAGGACGCCCTTGTTCTTGGCCCAGGTGATCTCGGTGGCGAACTGGTTGGTGGAGGCCACGTCCTTGAACGGACCAGGAGTCGGAGCTGGAGCCGGAGCCGGGGTTCCGGCCGGGGCCGTGCCGCCCAGGGGCTTGTAGTACTTGTTCTTCGCCAGGTCCGCCAGCTGGGCCGCGGTGCCGCCGTAGACGTTGGAGTCCCCGCCGCCGGTGGCTTTGAGGAAGGGCCCGGTCTCGGAGTACTGCCAGATGTCGTAGCGGGTCCAGCCGGCGGGGTACTTGTTCGGCGCGAGGGTCTCGTAGGCCGGCAGGTGCAGCGGGTGGTCGCTGAAAGCCGTGGAGTTGCCGGTGCACTGGTTCCACCAGTAGGCGCCCGTATAGATCGCCGGCACCCGCCCGGTGCGCTTCTTGTACTGGTTGGAGAAGTCGCGGATCCAGGTGACCATCTGCGTCGGCGTCAGGCCGTAGCAGTAGGGCTGGCCGGCGCTGGCTTCCAGGTCCACCATGCCCGGTAGCGTCCTGCCGTCAGCGGTCCATCCGCCACCGTTGTCGACGAAGAAGTCGGCCTGCACGGCCCCGGAGGTGTCGTCGGGGTGGGCGAAGTGGTAGGCCCCGCGGATCATCCCGACCTGGGTGGCACCGGCGTACTGCTCGGCGAACGTCGGGGACTTGTAGCCACGGGCGGGCTGGTTCAACCGGTTGTTCCAGCCATTGGCGCTCTCGGTGGCTTTCACGTAGGTGAAGCGTGCGCCGGCGTTGTAGTCCTCGCTCCAGTTGACGAACTCCTGGTTGCTGGAGACGTCCGTGCCCTGGATCCCTGCCGGACGCCAGCTGGTGTAGGCGGCGATGGAGCCCAGCCCATCCGCAGATGCGGCGCCACCAGCGCTCTGGTGAGACTTGAACGACTCGCCCAGAGAGGCTCCGCTGATGCTGGAGCCGTCGGCGATCTCGCCGGTGTCCTTGTCCGTCAGGGTGGAGATGATCTCGCCGTCGACCTCCTGCGTCTGGGAGACGAAGTCGCCGGTGGTTTTGGAGGAAATGATGGAGGAGTTGCTGTCGGGGGTGGAGGTCTCGTGCTCGGGGGCGGCAGATGCCGGGCCGACGACAGCAGTCGCCAGGGTGACTGCTGCAACCAGGGCACAGGAGAGCCTCGTGAACGGGGAGGTCACGATGAAGGTCCTTGCGTGGGGGGATTTTGTGGGGGGTGCGGCCCGGGGAAGCCAGCCGCGGAAAGACTATGCGTTTAGATGTTCTTCGCGATAGCAGAGCGGTTATGTGTCGTCGTGCATTACGCCACATATGGATAGTCAGGGTGGGCAGGGCGGCGGCGCCGGGCGAGGTGTCACGCGAAGAGCTCGGCGTGGTGGATGGGCGGGACGGAAACAGTCACGCCATGACTGTGTGCGGCGGATTCACCGAAATCGCTGTTCTGCCGGAAACTGCTCGCCCCGACCGAGTGCAAAGCGCTGTTGCGGGTGAGTCGGGGAGGGCTCGGAAACGGCAGCGCCCCGACTCGCGGGTGCGGATCGGGGCGCTGGACGGTGAAGGGGTCAGCGGACGGTGAGCTGGTAGCTCCTGTCGGCGGCCTGGAGTTCTTCGGCGCGCTGAGCGGTGGAGACGTAGATCGGCTCCTCCCCCAGCAACCACAGGCGCACCGGGATCTGGCGGTGGGCGGAGGGCTCACGCAGGGCGCGCAGAGCGCGGGCGTCCACGCCGAGCACGGCGGCCGCGTTGCTCAAGATCTCCTCGGGGCTCATTCTCCGGTCGTGCGGAGCGGTCATCGCCATGAGTCCGTCCCTCCTCTCAAGGGGTCGTGCCGTCATTGTCCTCCCTCCTTCCCGGTGGAGTCCACGCCGGGATCCACGGTGTCCTCCGCCTCGTCGGGCACTGCGGCCACCGCAGGGTCCTCGCCGATCTCTTCGCGCAGCAGGGATCCATAGCGGTCGGCCACCACGACGCGGAACATCGTGAAGTCCTGGGTGGGTGCCAGCCGGGAGGTCAGCAGCTGGTCGATGGTGCGGTTGCCGAAGGTGCGGCGGACCTCCGGCTTGTTCTCCGACGCCGCGTCCAAGGCCCACTCGGCGCGCTTCCACCACTGCTCGGAGCGGTAGACCTTGTAGGCCACGAAGGCGATGGCGAGGGGCACCAGCCCGCCCAGGACCCGCAGGCGTTCGATGCTCTCGTCGAAGAACCGCCAGAAGGCGTCCAGGGCGGTGACCACCGGGTCCGCGCCGGCGGCGTACATCGCGGAGGCAGCTGCGATCAGTGCGACGGTGATGACGGCCACCCAGCCGGCGGGGCGGAGCTTTCTGCGGCGGTCCGGTCGATTCTCGGGTTCGGTCATGGGCGTTCTTTCACTCGGGAGCGGGAACCTCGTCGGACTCTACGGCGACCGGTCGCAGTGTGTGCGGATGCTTCCAGTTTCGTCACCGCACAACAACGAGCTTCGGAGCCCGGACGGGCATGACCTCGAAGACCTCGAAGCAGATGACCTCCTCGATCTCCGGTTCCTCGGCCAGGCTGGACGCGGCCGGGGTCAGCTCACCGATGTACTCCCCCCAGTAGTGCCAGTGCCAGCGGTGCGGGTGGTCCGTAGGCGGCTCCTCGTCACGGCGGAAGCGCTGGAAGCACACGGCGAAGCACCGCTCGTCGGAGACCAGGCCCAGGAAGGTCTCGAGCACCTGCTCCACCGAGTCGGCCACCCCGTACCCATTGGCCGGCAGCCGGTCCTCCGGGGTGGGGAGGAAGACGCTGTTGTCGGCCGGGTCGCTGCCCACCGGGGCGTCCTCCCACTGGTCGGCCTCCTCGGCCGCGGTGCCCCGGCGCGGATGGCGGTTCGGGTGCAGGACGTGGATCGTGGCGTCGGCCTGGGGCCAGAGCTCCACACCCTCCATGCCGTCCTGGTCGATCACCGGACGTCCCCAGTACAGGCCGGTGCCGAAAGGCGTGACCCAGTGGCGGTTGATGGCGTGGCCGGCCACGCACTGGGGAAGGTCGGTCAGCACGGGCTCGGTCCTCTCGGGCGCCGGCGGGCGGGGTGCTCGCCGTTCGGACTCCATGTGTACGGAGGCCCCAGGGATTTGATCCCCTGGGGGCCTCCGCTGCTGGCAAGCGCGCTCAGCGCCGGCGGCGTTCCACAGGCTCGAACCGAGGGGCCGGTGCCCGGCGGCGGGAGGCGGCTGTGCGGGTGGGTCGGGCTTCGCTCTCGGCGTTCTCCTGGGCACCGGCCTCGATGGGTCCGGCGGAGGCGCGCCGGCGCGCCGGGCGGTCACGGCGGGGGGCCGGCGCGAACCGCTGTCGCTCGTCGGTGGTCTCCGGCGCGGGGGCATCAGGTGCGGCCGAGGGGGACGAGGGGACGGTGGTGTCCGAATCGGAGCGTGGGCCGGTGACGAAGCGCTCGATCGTCTTGGCTTCCTCCAAATCCAGCACCGGTCCGGTGGGCACCAGCAGCAGGTGCTCGACGCCGCGGGCGTCGAGGTGCTCGGTGACCACCTCGCGGTGGGGCACCTCCAGCAGGTCGTCCTCGTCGCCGAGCTCGTCGTCGGCCCACACCACGCGGGTGATCCAGGGGTTGGCGTCCAGCCACGCCAGCAGCGAGTCCAGCTTCCACCATCCGGTCTCCTCCCCGGCCCGGATCAGGACCTCGGCGTCGACCCAGTCCCCGAACGCCGCCGCCGCCCGGTGCTCCCAGGCGCTCAGCCACGCCGGGACGCACCCCATGGTGGTCAGCCGGGCGATCACCCGCTCGTCGTAGCGCACGGTGCCGACGCCGGGGATCTTGCGGAAGTGGGGGCCGTCGCCGATGAGGGTGTTGTCCAGGTCGATCATCCAGGCGGTGTCGCGGATGGTGGGGGCGACCGGGTTGGGGATCAACCCCTCCCCCGTCACGCCTGTCGCGGTCCCCTCCGGCGCCGCGGCGTCGGGGGGGGGGGGGGGGGGGGGGGGGGGGGGGGGGGGGACCGCGGGGTGACCGGACGGTGCTTCGGCCACCGGGATGAGATCGGCGACAGTGGCCGGTGCGGGACGCACCTCCACCCACTCGTCGTCCTCCGGCAGCTCCTGGCCGGGGGTCGAGCTCTCGGGCAGCTGCTGGTCCTGGTCCTCCTGGGGCTCATCGGCCCGGTCGAACCCCTGCAGACCGATGCTGGGCTCGTCCGCTTCGTCCGCTTCAACCACGGTGTCATGGTCGATGGCTTCGCCCTCGATGAGGGTCTCGTCGGCGGCGTCGGTGAGGTCGAAGTCCTCGAGGTCTTCCAGGTCCAGGGTGAAGGAGGCGACGCCGTGGTCGATGATCTCCGGGATGGTTTCGAGCTCCTGGAGCATCTCCTCGTCCTCGATCTCCCCGGCGGTGTTGCGCGCGGGACGGAACTTGTCGAGGTCGATGACCAGGTCCGGGTCGAGGGGGTCGCGCTGGGACTCGACGAAGGACAGGTTGCCCTCGGACTCGCGCTGGTCGAACCAGCACTGGACCATCACCGGGGCTCCGGTGGTCGGCTCGAAGATCGCCCGGCCCGGGGGCACATGGTCGCCCAGCTTCGGGGCGTTGCCGGGGGCGCGCAGCGCGGAGGCCAGCTCTCCCGGGGAGGCCTTGCCGGCGATCAGCCGGGACATGTTGGTCTTCATCGTGGAGCCGCCCGGGACCTTGTCCAGGTCCTTGGACAGCAGCTTCTGGGTGGCCATGATCAAGGTGACACCGGCCGAGCGGGCCTCAGCCAGGATGCGGGAGGTGTAGGTCGCCAGCAGCTTGCGGCACTCGTTGATGTAGAGCACCCGGTCTCGTTCCTCCTGGACCTCCGGGTCGGTGGAGTCCGGGGGCACGGTGTCCATCAGGATGTGGCCGAAGAACTCGTCGATGATGACGACCTTGTGCGTGGGCCGGATTTCCTCGGGCAGAGAGCGGTAGTTCGGGGCCCCGTGCTCGGCGTTGAGCGCCACGATCGCCTGCACTTCGGCGTAGAGGGCCTTCATCGTCGCCGCGGCGTCCTCGAAGGAGGTGGCGAAGGCGCGCGCGTAGGGCTGGAGGAACTGGAAGTCCGCCGCGCCCTTGACCGCGTCGACGACGAACAACTCCAGTCCGTGGGCGGTGACCGCCGTGGTGAGGTCCTGCATGATGATCGACTTGCCCGACCCGGACAGGCCCACGACCATCAGGTGGATGTGGGACTTCAGGTCGTAGACGATCGGCTCCCCGTCGACCCCGGTGGCGAAGGGGATCGACAGCGGCGGGCAGTCGCGGATGAATTCGTAGTCGGTCGGGGCGTGCTCGGACAGCGGGAAGACCTCGGCGGCGGTGACGGTCACCGCCGCCGCCTTGCCCTTGGTCTTCTCCACCTCCACGAACTGGTTGCCGGTGGCATCCCCGACCTTCCCGGCCGCGGCCTTGACCCGCTCCAGGCTCAGCCCCGGGGGCAGGGTGAACTCCAGCTTCTTCACCGCGGTGTTGCGCGGCATGGTCACCACGTCCACCAGCTGCGGCAGCGCCCCGTTGGCCCCGCTCACCTGGGCGTCGGCGAACGCCTGCCCCCAGTCGAGTTCGTAGATCTCGTGCTCGATCGCCTCCGAGGCCAGCTTGGCGCGCATCGGGTTGGCCCCGATGAACAGCACGCACAGGTCGTTGGTCTCATCCACGCGCACCCACTCGGAGCCGAAGTGGTGCTTGATCGTATCGGCGGCCTTGCGGACCTTCGCCGCCGAGACCCCTTCGTAGAGCCGAAGCTCCAGCCGCCACAGGTGCTTGCGGGAGGTGCGGGCGGTCAGCAGCGTGGCCTTGGCCAGCTCCGGGATCGGCAGCCGGGCGGAGCGGAAGGCGTCGTTCATCATCCCGGCCAGCAGCCACTCGTGGGCCTTGCCCTCCAACGCGGGGGCGACCTGCTCGGGCTTGGACGGGATCGCCGCCCCCGGGTCCGACCAGGTCACCGCGATCGCCATGGAGTGGCGCTCGCCTGGGCGGGTGACAGCGGCCGGGCCGATCTGGGGGAAGCCGGTGATCGCCACGAACGGGGCCGCCTGCAGCATGGTCTTCAGCGCCCCCTCGTAGCCGAAGAACAGCTTGGGCTCCATGCCGGTGCGCGTGACGAAGGCCAGCCGGTGCAAGGTGGCGTTGCGGGTGAGCTGGGAGTGCTCCTCCAGTTCGTACTGCGGGGTCGGGGGGTTCACCCCGAACTTGTCGTTGAGCTCGCCCCACCGCTTGTCCCAGGCGACCTCGTCCTCGAGCTTGCGGATGTACTCGGCGTCCACCCCGGTGCCCGGGTCGAAGTCGGAGCCGGAGTCCACGGCGAAGAACATCGCCCCGGCGCCGCCGAACTTGCGGTGGTCGATGTAGACCGGGCAGCCCAGCACCGAGGCCATGATCCCGGAGCCGTTCTGGCGCATGGTGCGCGGGCCGGTGCCGGTGGGAGTCCAGAACACGCCCCAGCCGGCGTCGGAGTCGGTGATGGTGATGCGGGCGACCTGCTCGACGGTGAACGGCTCGATGCCGGCGTCGACGGTCGCGGCGATCGCCGCGCGCACCCGCAGCAGCACCTGGTCCTCGGGGGTGTCGTTGGAGGTGACGTCCACGGTGGCGCCCTGCGGGTAGGTGAGGACCTGGAACTTGGAAGGGTTCAGCGCTCCGGGCACCGGCTGCTCCTCCTCGTTGGTCACCGCCACCGGCAGCACGTAGACCCCGGCGCCGGCTTCCATCAGCGGGGCCATCTTGGCGGCCATCGGGTAGAACGTCGTCGCCGGGGTGCCGGCGGTGACGAAGGTGTCCAGGGTGGCTTCGCCGACCTTGGTTCGCTCGAGCAGCTCCGGCGGGGTCTTCACCGCCAGGATCGGCCACGCCTTGTGCCAGAACGAGGTGCCCTCACGGGTGAGCTTCCACCCGGCCCAGGCGTGCTCGGCGGCCAGCGGCGAGCACGCCAGCACGGCCCCGGCGGCCCCGAGCGCGGCGCCGGAGACCGGGGCGTTGAGCCCGGCGGGCATGTAGTCCGGGAAGGTCCAGGCGGTGAGGACCACCAGCGCGGTCGTGCCGACGAAGGTGCAGCCGGCGGTCAGGGCGGCCTTGACCTTGTTGGCCTTCACCGCCGCGATCGCGTCGGGGACCGTGACGGTCGGGGCGGCCGACATCCAGGCGGCGTGCTCGCGGCGGGAGGCCATCAGGGCGGCGACCACGTTGAGCCCGAAGTAGGCGTTGAGCAGCCGCAGGACCCCGTCGGACTCGGGAACCTGCGGGAAGCTCAGCAGCGCGGCGGCCACAGCCAGGCCGGCGAGCACGGAGAACTTCATCGGCTTGGCCGGCCACCAGTCCGAGGACGGCAGCAGGAAGCGCAGCTTGGCCCGCTGCCAGCGGCGGTACTTGGCCTCGGCCAGCGCCTGGAACCCGTCGGGCCCACCTTCGGGGGTGGGCATCGCCGAGTCGGTCTGCTTGGGACCGGTGAACACCGGGGAGGGGGCGGTGAAGGCGGCGACGGTCAGACCCACGGCCAGGAACATCGCCCCGGGCAGGCCGAAGATCTGGGCGGTGATGCCGGCGAGGATCCCGACGGGCACGGCGAGGATCGGCGTCAGCCGGTTCACTGAGTCGGTGGGGCGCTTGGTGGGGGCCACAGGTGCTCCTGGTCTTTTCTGGTGCGTCTCGTGCTCGCGCCCGTGGTCCGTGTCGTGCACGGCGCGAAGGGGTGCCGAGTGGGGTGGGTCAGAACCCGGTGGGTGCCGGCTGGCGGGTGAGGTAGCGGCACAGCTCGGCGACGATCAGCGGGTCGGGGGTGTCGTTGACGAGTAGCTTCTCGATGCGCCCGGCCAGGGCGGTGGCCGGGACGGCCTTGGCCCCGGGGTAGGACAGCGCCCACACGGTCGGGGACGCCCCGGCGATGCGGCCCGGCGTGCTGCTTCGGGCCAGGGCACGGGCGGCAGTCTTGGCCTGGTCATCACTCCACACGGCCACTAGCGGGGTGGGGACCTTGGCCTTGTACGGGGACAGGTGCTTGGCCCAGCGGTCGTGGGCGATGGCCACGCCTTGGGAGGTGTGGGTGCGACCGAAGAAGCCGCGGAAGGACGTGCTTCCGGCGCTCCAGTAGAAGCCGGGCTTCCAGTTCTTGGAGTCGATGAAGATAACGGTGCACCCGGTGACGATCGCGTGGTCGATGTTGACCCGCTTCTGCCCCGGGACCTTCAGGTCGTGGAGCACGGCGGCGCGGGTGGCGAAGGTGTTGAGCACCGCGGCGGTGGCGCGCTCCCCGCGGGCCCCGGCGGTGCGGGCTGCTTCGGAGGCGACGTAGTTGGCGCCGGCGCCCAGGCCGACGGCGGCGGTGCCGTAGATGCCGGTGCTCATCAGAAGATCACCGCCCACAGCAGGATGGACACGGCCAGCACGAAGAAGGTGATCTCTCCGGTGCGGGAGTGCAGGAAGTCGGTGACCTTCTCGCGGTCTCGGTCGTAGTTGTCGGTGATCTTGGCCATGACCTGCACCATGCGTAGAGACCGGGGACCCAGCGGCGGTTTCCGTGCGCCGGTGATCGGTCCAGGAGCAGACACACCGGAGCCCGCCGGCCGTGATGGTCGACGGGCTCCGGTGGGAACGCTGGGTGTCAGGTGCAGCGGGTCTTGGTCTTCTCGTACTGCGTCTCGTCGTTGAGGATCTTGGTCCGGGTGCTGGTGCTACACCCCTCGCCGTTGACCGTGTACGTCTCGGTGCGGGTGCGGGTGCCGGTCTTGAAGCTGCCGTCCTTGTTCTTGTAGAGACTCCTTCCGTCCTCTTCGAGTCTCCCCTCGTAGACGGTTCCGCCGTCAGGTGTGGTCGTGGACCCATAGTCCTCAAGGGAACGCTCGCTGTGAACATTGCCGCTGGGCGTGCGCATGGTGCTGGTGCGGTCCTTCCCCTCGAGGCAGGAGGTGTAGCCGGCGGAGTTGGTGTCGCAGAAGAACTCCGTGGAGGTCTCCGTCTCATCTCGATCAACATCGGCCACCGCCGGCACCATGCCGCCCAACATCAGTGCACCTGCTGCTGCTGTTGCGGCTCCCCGCCGCATCGTCTTCGTGAACATCGCTCCCCCGGTTCTGCCGGCTGCCGTCAACGGCAGCTGTGGTCGTGGACGGACCGGTAGGAACAGTGCCGCTTCCTGCCGGTCCCGGTCTCGCCAGCTTGCCGATCCGCTGAAAAGAGAAGCCACATGTGACGCCGGGTCTGGGTGGATCGTGACCGACCCGTCACGGAGCCGTGTCCGCTACGCAACCGTAGGGGCGGGCAGGCGGGGGCACCGGAAGCGCTCAGCGGCGGGCGCCGGTGACCCCCAGCGGGTCGTGCAGGCGCACCGGCACGCGGGTGCGGCCGAACATCGGGGCGACCGGTTCCCCGCGGGCCCGGGTGGAGCTGGGGTCGGTCATCGGGCGGGGCCGTCCGGCGCGGGTCGAGGGGCGGCCGATGATCTCCCCGGCGGCCCGGGTCCGCTGCCAGTGCGGGGTCGCACCGAGCGCGTTGACGTTGTCCAGCACCGCGGTCGCGTCGAACCCGGACCAGGGCTGGAAGGCGTAGTCCATGAACAGGTCCTGGGTGCGCCACTGCCCCAGGTCCTCCCCAGGGAAGTCGGCGGTGCCGGTGAGGAAGGCTTCGGTGAAGGTGCCGGCGGCGGGGAACCAATCGGCCCAGGAGACGACCCCGATCCGGTTGGCCGGGGCGTCGGGTGAACGGGAGGGGAAGGAGCGCAGCACATGGCCGATCTTCTTCTTGGTCGCCGAGGCGACCGAGGCCGGGGTCTGGCGGTTGCGGGTGACATCGGGGTGCGGGACGAGCACGAAGATCACCACCAGCCCGGAGGTCTCCAGGGGACGCTCGGCGATGAGCCGGGCCCACTTCTCAACCTTGGCTTCCACCCCGTGGTGGGCGCTGGAGGTGATCTCGAAGACCACCCGCAGCCCGTCGTCCCGGACGAGCACCCCGTCGCCGGTGCGGTTGCCGGCGAGGTTGACCGGCTTGCCCAGACCGGAGTGGGCCAGCAGGTCCACGGAGGCGAACTTCTCCCCCAGCGGGACCATGGAGGTGTACTCGGCCGCGCGCAGCGCCAGCTCGGCGGCGAGGATGTTGTGCCGGTCGAACTGGTGGCCGGTGGACCACCCGGTGCCTCCGGTGATCGCCAGCCACTCGGGGTAGGTCAGTCGCGGGGCGAGGTGGGTGTTGAACGAGGTCGTCGGTGACGGGCGGTAGAGCGTGGCGGTCGAGGAGCGCTGCAGGGCCCGGGGGAAGCCGCCGATGTCGAGGACCCCGCCGTCGAAGAAGGCCCGGGGTACCGGTTTGGTGCGGGCGGCGAACTCGGAGGATCCGGTGAAGGCGCACAGCTGCTGGGCGGTGACGGTGCGCCAGGAGTCCAGCACTCCCAGGGCGGCGATGCGTGAACCCCGGCGGGCGACGGAGGAGAACAGTGTCGCGGCCGCGGCCGCGCCGGCGTCCTCGTCGAGCTCGGAGGTGCCGGTCTCGTCGAAGGCGGTGGACCACACGGCCTGGGAGCCGGGCAGCCACAGCCGGTCCCAGTACGGGTCGACGCGCGCCCCGGCGCCGAACCTGGGCCCGGCGGCGGAGTCCATGTCGGCGAAGCGGAAGTGCTCGGCCTCAGCAGCGGCGGCGCTCATGCCCGCGCCCCGGTGAGCTCGGCGTCGAAGTCCACGTCGGTGGCCGCCGCCCCGGCGCCGGGACCGAAGTGCAGGTCCAGGAACTGTGCGCCCAGGGCGGGGAAGTTGTGCACGTGCACGATCGCCGCCGGCTGCAGCTGCATGTGCGACTGGGAGCGGATCACCGCGTGGTGCAGCGGGATCAGCTGCAGCTCCTCGGCGGTGAAGGAGACCCCGGCCCCGGAGACGGCGTCGGCGATCTCGGAGGCGGTGGAGCGGTCCTTGTGCGCGAAGGAGATCAGCGTCGCGTAGGTCATCACGTTGTTGCGCATCACCGGGGTCAGCTGCTCGGGGCGCTGGGTGCCCAGCACGGCCTCGACGCCGAAGGAGCGGCCCTTGTCGCGGAACCAGGACAGCACCATCTCGTTGGATCCGGCCAGGGTGGAGAGCTCATCGGCGATGATCGTCACCCGCCGGGACTGCTCCTGCCGCCCGGAGCACACGGCCATGATGTTGCGGTAGAGCAGGTACATGGTCATCGCCGAGATCGTCTCGGCGTGGTCGTCCATCAGCTGCCGGCCGGAGGCGGACTTGCCGGTGTTGAAGATGATCGACTTGTGCTCGGCGAGCACCTGCTCGAAGGTGATCTTCTTGCGTGCCGGGGAGAAGAACTGCTCGTTGAGGTAGAGCTGCTGGACTTTGTTCCGGGGTGCTTCCAGCAGAGGCCGGCGGTTGGCGAAGGAGACGCCGGGGCCGTAGAGCTTGGCGACCGCCCCGGCGGCCACCGTCCAGTCCCCGCCGTCGGCGCCGCGCTCGCGCAGGCGGGTGGCCTTGTCGAGGATCGCGGTGGCCAGTGAGACGGCCACCGGGTCCCCGCCGCGGGCTCCGAGCAGGACGTAGAGGTAGTAGAACGGGGAGGCACCGGTCGGCAGGTTGTGCTCGTCGCGGGCGGGGATGGAGGTCAGCAGCTCGTCGTTGATGACCAGTGCGGCGGTGAACAGGTCGGTGAGCGTCTCCTTGGAGCGGTCGCCGATCGCCTTGTCACCCCAGGCGTAGACCATGGCGTTGACGATCATGGTGGCCCGCTCCTCCAGGGTGTCGACCCCGGGGCAGGAGAAGAAGTCGATGGAGGCCCGGCGCTTATCGGCGACGTCGATGAGCAGGGTGCGGTCGCCGACCTTCTTGGCCCAGCGCTGGTAGGCCGGGGCGGCGTCCTTGGACTCGAAGACGATCAGCGAGTTGGCCCGGCCCGGGTAGCCGGGCTGCCCGGAGGGGGCGACCCGCTCGCGGGCGCAGTAGGCGTAGTAGGCCTGCATGAAGAACGACTTGCCGGTGCCCGGGGCGCCGACCACGGCGATGCCGCCGTGGGTGTCGGTGGCGGGGATGTAGGTGTCGACGCCGTCGTTGGAGCCGAGGTTGAACCCGCACCGGGTGGACATCGCCGGGGAGGTCGCGCGCACGGCGTTGGACACGTCGCCGGCGGCTGCGCCGATGTGCGGGGAGACCAGTCCGGCGATCACCGAGGGCCCGAGGTAGAAGGCGTCGCGGTGGACCGGGTAGTCCCCGGCGGAGGCGGCGATGTGACGGGTGGAGGTGGTGCCGTCGGCGTTCTTGTGTGTCTGAGTGGAGGCCTCCCGCGGCGGCTTGGGGCGCAGGCGCCGGCGGGGCGGGGGCGGGAACTGGAAGGCGCTGTTGAGGGCGGTGAGATGGGCGGCCGGGGAGGTGAGCTTGCCGGTGAACGACAGCGCGGAGATCGCCCCCAGTGCGGCCGCACCGAGGATCCCGGCCAGTGCCAGGCGGGCGTAGTCGGGACCGCCCACCACGAACGCTGCGACGCTGGCAGCGAGCAGTGCGGCCGCGGCCGGGGCCGCCTTCCACGCCGGGTGGTGGCGGGGCTCGAGGGAGACGGTGGTGGAGACGTCGAAGCCGGGCATCGCGGCCGAGACGGTGTTCAGCAGCGAACGCACCCGGTCGGCGCCGGAGGCACCGGCGCGCACGGAGACGACCACGGCTTGTTCGGTCATCGAGTGGTGCTGCGGGTTGCGGGTGCCCAGCCGGTGGGCCAGCCACTTCAGGTGCGCCTTGCGCTCGTGCCTGAGCGGGCGGCGGGCGGTGACGGCGACCCACTCCCCGGCGGCGAGCACCGGGGCGACAGCGGCGGCCAGGTCGGTGGGGTCGGCTCCGGCCTGGGTGGCCCGGGAGATGGAGGTGCGTGCGGCGCGCAGCCGGCCGAGCACCTGCGTGTCGGCCAGCAGCGTGGTGAGCCGGTCGATCTCGGGTGCTTCGGGCGCGGTGGAGCGGGCGCCGACGGTCTGGGCGAGCTGGACCGGGGCGTTGGCGTTGGCCGCGGCGGCATCGACGAGCACGTAGTCGGCGACGGTGGCGCCGGTGGAGACGACCAGCAGGGTGAACGGGCCGTTCTGCGTGGCGGCGGAGGCGAAGACGTCGGCGCGGCCGGCGAACTGCAGGGGGTTCAGGTTGATGCCCTGGACGGGGGCGAGGCTGAACACTTCGAGGCTCATGCCCCTTCATCATGCGTCGACCCGCCGGAGTCAGCGTCGTGCACGGCCGGAAGGCGGGCGGCGAGATGGATAGGGCAAGAAACGGCGGATCGCCCCGTCCGTTTTTTGTTCTAACTTTTCCCAATCCAGTACGGGCGAATCCGCCCGACCCTCCCCCGTCGGAGACACTTGCGTGCCGACTCGCCCATTCGGGGCCGCGTAGCGGCGGAGATGAATCCCGTCGGCGCGGCAGCGCCGTGTGCGCGCAGCGCACCGGATCGTAGATCCGCGGAATCGGTGGATCTGATCACTACACAGTCATTGTGTGCGGCGATTTCGGGAAATCGTGTGTGCGGATCCAAATAGTTTGTGCCCGGAAGAAACCTGTTGTGTGCGCACACGCTCAACTTCGTTCCCGTCTCCTCTGACCTGCGGTTTCGCCTCGCTGCCGCGAGGACCAACCCACGGGTGCCCCGTGGGTTGGGTGGGCCGGTGGCCTGTTCGCGCTCCGCGCGAAGGGCGTGCTGTCGCTGTTGCGGCCGCGGGGCGGCCTCACGACACGCCAGCGCGCCCGGCGGGTGCCCGTCGGTGCGCCTGCCAGCGTGCTCACCAGCACGGGGGCGTGGAGACGCCCGCAGTTCGAGCACCATCTGTGTCGGGTCGCCACGATGTGGAACGGGGGAGGCGTGGAGTCCGAGCACCTGCACGGGTTCGACGCGCGCCAGCGCGTGCAGGAGCTCCACGTCGTCAGCGTCGATGCAAGGCCGGAGGCCGCCCGCGTGGGAGCGGAGCGAAGCGCGGTGCATCGCTGGCGAGGTGGAGCAGCAGTCCGATCATCGTGCAACTGATCCGAGCACGCAGTGCGCGGAAGACCGTCACGACGACCATGCCGGACACCGGAGCGCCGACCTGGACGACGAAGCGCGCAGCGCCCGGAACGAACACCATGCCGGACTACGTCCGGGACAACGATGCGCGCAGCGCCACACCGCAGAAGTGACACCGGAGCACAGGCCGACACCCAGGACGCGCGTAGCGCCCGCGACGAACACCCGCACCGACCCACCACCCGGCGACCACGAAGCGCGTAGCGCCACACCCCGCAACTGCCACGGCCTGCGGCCGGCGAGCACACGCCCATGCCGTAGACCGACATGAGCACCCGTGACGACCAACGAGTGCCCGGAGGGCACCGACGCGAAGCGTCGACGCCGACCACCACGACCCCGCGCGACGTCCACCACTACTTGGCACCCCTGCGCGGAGCGCACCGCCGCGGAGCGGCGCATGGAGACCATGCCGGAGCGCCCGCTCCGCTGCACCGCTGCGCGGACGAGCCCGCGCAGCGGGCAGGCGGCGAAGCCGCCCGAAGACCATGCTGCTGACGCAGCGCGCACCGCTACGCGGCACGCGCCCGGCGAAGCCGGGCTGACGCGGCGCAGCCGCGGCCGGTGGCCGCTATGTGCACCGCGACGATGCACCGCACCGGAGGACGGACCGGCACGCGAGAAGCGCGCTTGCGCGCGCCGAGCGCAGCACAGATCGGACAGGAAGAGACGGAAGAGAACAGCGGCGGAAGATGAGCCGGAGCATGTCGAAGATCATGACGCCCTGCGGGCGGGAGCCCGTAATGCAGACCAGGACGACGACCGAGATGGAGACCGCAGCGGGCGGAGCCCGCGGCGAGGCGCGCCAGCGCCGAGCCTCTTAATATGGCCACCCCGACCGACCACGACCACCGACGACCCCGGGCCGCACGCTATCGCTGCCCGGTCCGCCCGCCTGTCGGCGTGCGTGGTGGGCGCGGCTACCGCCGGGCGTCGGGCAAACCGGCGCGAGGGGGATGGAGGTGCCGATGAGGGCACTGCAAGTGGTTGGATGGGGCGACCGGGCACCGCGAGCAGAGGAGGCGACGATGAAACCGAGACGACGAGACGGCATCGCACCGGCACCACTGCACGGACCGTGGGGACAGATCCAGACCTGGCTGGAAGCAGGACCGGCCGAGGACGAGCACTTCCTGGAGCAGGTGGCGTACTCGCCGGTGCTCAGCGAGCAGTCTTTCGCTCCGGGCGCGGAGGAGCTGACCGAGTTGTGGTGCACCGGCGGATGGATCAGCTGGCTGGGCGGACCGGCCGCCGCGCCGCTGTCGTCGTGGCCGCGCCGGAACGACGGGAAGCCGCTCTCGCACGTTCTCACCGTGGACCTGGCCGACCTGGACGCGGTGCTCGACGCCCAGGGCAAAGCCGTGTGGCCGCACCTGCGGGAAGGGCTGCCGACTCATGGGGTGCTGGAGGTTTTCCACGATCTGCAGACCTCCGGCTACGGGACCGGCGATCGCCGCCGCCGAGGGTGGCTGGTGCGCTGGGTGTCTGCGCCGCAGCGCACCGGACTGGTGCAGCCTCCGGCCGATCTGGAGGAGCCTACCGCGGTGTGCCAGCCGGTGATTCCGCTGCCGGGGTTCACCCTGCCCCCGGCAGCGGACGCGGCCGGCGGGCCGGTGGATCGGTTCGAGGTCGCCGCGGCGCTGGAGGAACAGCTGCTCCGGTCGTGGATGCTGCTGCGCACCGGATCGACCGCGGGCCCGGCTGTCCCGATCAGCCACGTCTACGGGCACAGCCAGCGCGGAGAGATCAACGCCCGTGCGCTCTTGGAGCGACTCCTGCCGTTGACCGTGCCCGGTGATCAGCACCGTCTGATCTTGGAGGTGGAGGGTGTCACGGCCCTGGACGGGTGGTTCGGCGACTCCGGGCACATGGAGGTTTGGATGCGCGACTCCGACCTGGCGGCCCGTGACTTCGAGGCGTCGTGGTGCCTGGTGCGCAACGACTGACGACCGGACAGACCATCGGGCTCCTTCCGGGCTCCGACACATACGGCATGACCCTTCCGCTGGCGCGCCGGTGGGTGCAAAATCATGGGCACGAGGAGCCCGCCGGTGCACACGCCCCCGATACCGTGACAGGGTCCTCGCTGATCCCCCCGAACGGCTCCGGCCCAGGGCTGGGGCTCCCGATGGAAGGAGCGGCCATGAGCCGTCTCGAATGCCCGAAGTGCGACGAAGGAGTCGTGAGTTCCTTCCGGGTGAAGGCCACCGCCGAGACCATCCAGGTCTGCAACGTCTGCCGATCCGTGTGGGACGGGGCCGACGTGCTGCCGGGGCCGGCCACCACGACCGTCGAGTGCTTCCTCGCCGCCCGCGGTCTGCCGCTGCTGCGCAAGGAGCTGCGCGCGGTGGCGTGAACCCCGGGCGCCGGCGGCTCAGCAAGTGCCTTCCGCCAGACTTGATTGCAGGTGCACAATCCGTACACCAGGGCCTTGTCCGATATTGCCGCCGCGGTGTTGGGACGGGGTCGTGGCCACTGCGCAGAACACCCCGGTGCGGGGCGTGAGACAAGCGAAGGAAGGAGACGGCCGTGAACCCCAACGAGTGCCCGATGTGCGATGCGGGCGTGATCGCCCGCTACCGGGTGAACGCCACCGGAGAGACCATCCAGGTCTGCAACGAGTGCGACTCCGTGTGGGAGGCCACCGACGAGCTGCCGGCCCCGGCCACCACGACCGTCGAGCAGCTCCTGGCCGTGCGCGGGCTGCCGTTGCTGTGGAGCCAGCTGAGCGCGGTGGTGTGACCATCGCCGAGCGGCGCCCACCGCTGAGCAAGCCCTTGAAGGCTCAGGGCTATGTGATCCAGGCCAGTGCGTCGGCCCGCTGGTCGGCCGGGAAGGTGCGCACGGTGATGTGGACGAGCTCGGCGGTCCACTCGGAGATCTTCGCCGCCCACGCTGCGTCGGTGACCACAGCCAGGCGGTCCAGCTTCTTGAGGTAGCCGGCGGCCTTCAGATTAATCCAGGCCGCTTTCGGGGAGATCTCCGAGAAGTCGATCTTGCCCATGACCGCCAGCATCCGCACGCTGCCGTGGTCGCGGATCACCTCGTCGAGGACCTGTCGCATCCGTTGCTCGTCTTCGACGGAGAGACCGCCCTGGTAGTCAATGGTGACGATGTTGGTGCCGGGCTGCACCGTGGTCTCCAGCATGACCGTCTTTTCTCCTCGGTCGTGGTGTCGCGGGTGCCGTGGACACCACGGTAGGACTGTCGATGCCGCAGCTCAACGGGTGCACGCATAGGCTGTCCCGCGGCGGGAAGACGTCCGATCTCCCCACACATGGAGACCATGAACACGACCACCGAGCTTCCCCCGCTGGCCCTTCCCCTCACTGCCCGCGACGTCGACGTCCCGGTACCCGAGAAGCTGGAGCTCGCCGACGCCTTCGGCGCGCAGCTGCATCCCGGCGATGCCGTCACCGCGCTGTTCCGCGGCCCCGAGCTGCGCCCGGTGCTGGTCCGCGGGGTCGTGACCGGAGCCGAGGGCGGGAGCGTTCTCGTGGTGCCGGCCGCCTACGGCGGGCCGCTGCTGGACGGGACGGTGCTGACCGCCGGGGAGACGTTCGCCGCTGAGCCAGAACTGGTGGTCCGCCAGGACGACCTGATCCCGTGTACCGACTTCCATGCCGGGCCGGTGGAGGTGCTCGCCCACCGCGACGCCCACACGTTCGACCTCTCCTCCGGGGACACCGTGGCCTTCGCGGTCGTGGGCATGTTCGGGTGCCTGGGCTGGGGCCGCGGGCGGATCGTGGCGGAGACCGGACGCGGGGTGGAGATCGAGGCCGACACCGACTGCCGCGTCTCGGCCTTCGACCTGACGGTGCGCACCGGGGAGCGGATCGCCTGCGCCTCGATGTGGACCGTGCGCCTGGGCGCCGGTGGATGAGCGTGGTCGTGAAGGCGGAGGAGATTCCCTGTGCCTTCAGATCTCCGGTGCTCGGACCGCTCGCTGTGCGCCCTCGCTAAGCTGGAACCACCACATCCCCCTCGCCTCTCCGCGATGCGCACCTGGGGGATTTTTCACGTCCGGGCCGTGCTGCAGGTCCAGCAGGTGGTGGCCGAGGATTGTCGTGGGCATGAGGCGGTGACCCGATCCTGGGGAGAAAACTGAGGGTATCCGCACACATGAGGGGCATGGACAAGACGCCCCAGGCCCCCGCCCAGACCGCCACCACCTTCGACGCCGACGCCCTGGCACAGAAGCTCGCCTCGACCGTCACCGCGCAGCTCGTCGCGCACCTCAAGACCGTCGGGCTCGTGGAGTCACCGGTCCTGCACGCCCTGGTGAAAGACCGGATGGGTGCGCAGCTGCGGGCCCTCACCGGCGACCCGCTGGCCGAGGTGCTGGAGGCCGCCGGTGCGGTGGTCGCCGCCGTCCGCGCCGCCGAGGCCGAGCTGCTCTCGCAACCCCGCTACGCCAACGCCCCGAAGGTCACCGGCACCCTGCGCCTGCAGGAGTGGATCGGTGAGGGCGACGAGTGCGTGACCACCAAGACTCGCATCGTCACCCTGCCCGCCGGATGGCTGGCGACCCAGGACCGGGACAAGATGCAGGAGGCGACCGAGGGGTGGCCGACGGACCTGGACTGGATCGTGTGGGACCTGAACCTGGAAGGCGATCACACCGGACCGTTCGAGTTCAGCCTGAACAACGGCTGGTCCGCCGACCTGCTCACCGAGTGGCTGGAGGCCACCGCGGTCGAGTGACCCATCCGCACCCCGAAGGGCCCGCGGCCCGGAGCACGAGCGCGCACCCGCGGGCCCTTCCTCATGCGGGTATCCACCGGGCTTCCGGGCAGAAACCTGCACCCATCCGCACACATGGGAGGTGAGGCGAAGACCCCGCCCCACCGCAGCCGAGACGAAGGACCAGGACCATGGCCAGCACCGAGCAGACCGGCACCGACTCCACCACCGAGCAGATGACCACCGTGGAGTTCGACGTCGTCGAGACCACCACCTACCGCGGGCGGGTGGAGATCGACCCGGCTAACTTCCTGGAGGCCACCGGCACCGCGCTCAACTGTGCCGCCGGGGACCAGCTCCGGGACTACGTGACCGACGCCGGTACACCGTGACTGAGCTCCTCGCTGGCCGAATGGCGCCCAGCACCGCATCTAAATGAGTCCATCGTCTAGGGACGCAACCTTACTTCGTGCCAGGGAGGAGTTTTCGTAGACGCGTCGAAAGGAGCACGCACCGTGACCGACAAGAACCGTATGTACCAGCTCGACAATCCTGCGGGACTCGACAGCACATACGGCGATCTTGTGACCGGGATCCGCAACGGCTTCGCGGGCGTCTGCCCAGCCAAGGCGACCGGATCGTGGTGGCGGCCTCTCAAGAAGACGCCACAATCATCGCTGAGGCCAAAGTGCTTAGATTAATGCTTGCCAACTATTACAATCGAGCCCAGCCCTACCGGTACCGCGAAGGAGACTCCGCTGTGACTAGTGGCCCGTACTTGAAGTCATTTGGCGGTTGGCTTTGTTGAGGATCTCGGTGCTGGTCTTGGTCCACACGAACGGGTGGCAGCGGTCGTTCCAGCCTGTGACGAAGGCCCGGATCTTGGCGTTGAGCTCCGGAACAGAGGCCACGTCGGCCCGGTGCAGGGCTTGGCGTTCGATGATGGAAAACCACACCTCGACCAGGTTCAGCCAGGAGGCCGAGGTCGGTGTGAAGTGCACCCGGAACCGCGGGTTCTGCGCCAGCCAGGCCCGCACCTCGGGCGTTTTGTGGGTGGCGTAGTTGTCCATCACCAGGTGCAGCTCCTGGCTCGGGTAGGCCCGGGCCACCTGTTTCAGGAAGGCCAGGAACTCCTGGCGCCGGTGCCTTGGTTTGCACGCAGCGGTGACGTGGCCGGTGGCGATCTCCAGGGCGGCGAACAGGGTCGAGGTGCCGTGGCGGACGTAGT
>NZ_BMEQ01000028.1 GCF_014636775.1 Kocuria dechangensis | reverse complement strand
AGGACCATCCCGCACCTCGAACACCCACCCCGCCTACCAGCAGCTGCTTGACATAGGAGCAACCATGGACTTGAGCGAGATCACCCCGGTCGCCCAGGACTACCTCAAGGCGATCTGGTCGGCCACCGAGTGGGGGGACCCGCCGATCACGACCAAGGGCCTGGCCGAGCGCATGGGCACCACCGCCCCCAGCGTCACCGACACCGTCAAGCGCCTGGCCGCCCAGGGCCTCGTCCAGTACCAGCCCTACAGGCCGGTCACCCTCACGGCGCTGGGCGAGCAGTACGCCGTCGCCATGGTGCGCCGGCACCGCCTGCTCGAGACCTTCCTGGTCACCACTCTCGGCTACGCGTGGGAGGAGGTCCACGAGGAGGCCGAGCGCCTCGAGCACGCCGCCTCCGAGGCCATGATCGAGCGCATCGACGCCCGGCTCGGCCACCCCACCGCCGATCCGCACGGGGACCCCATCCCCACCGCCGACGGGGACGTCCGCCACCCGCCCGGAACCACCCGGCTCACCGAGGCGGCGCCGGGCGACTACCAGAGCATCCGCGTCTCCGACGCCGACCCCGACCTCCTGACCCGCCTGCGGGCACAGGACATCGCGCCGGGCACGGCGCTCACCGTCACCGGCCACGACGACGACGGGGCGACCACCGCCCTTCTCGACGGCGAGCCCCGGCCGGTCGTGATCCCGGCGGAGGACTCCCGGGCGATCTGGGTGAGCTCCTCCCCCTGAACGGCGTGGAGTGCCTCCCGACACGGAGTCGACATGAATCACGGGCCGACGACGATCCGGCCGACGCTCCTGGGCCCGCCCCTGCCCGGCGTCCATGATCAGCGCACCTTTGACGGAGGACTCCCGGCGCCCAGAAGGACACCCCGACCCGCCACGGGTCCCAGCCCCGAGGGACGTCGGGTGTCGCAAACACGGCGTCGGGCAGGTCACGAGGCGGCAGGAACGTCACGGACCCCGGCCTGACCTGGGCGTTTCTTACTCTCGGGCACCAGCAGGGATTTCTTCGACGATCATGAATTGGTTCACGCTTGCAACTTGAGAGGCCTCCCCCCATGAGTTCTTCCAACTTCCCCCCACCGAGACCAGAGGATGGCGACCCTCTCCCTGATCAGTCCGCGACCTCCCGCATCTCCGTCGACGACACCCGGCCGATCGACGGGATGCACGAGCGTCCGGACGACCACGGCCACTCAGCTCCGTCCGTCGGAGGTGCGGGCACGGAGCGGACCGCGCCAGCACCCGACGCCCCGCAGATCTCGACGCCCCAGTGGCTGTCGGCGTTCACAGCCACGCACTGGGCCGGCGCCGCTCTCGCGGCAGTGGGCGCCTATGCGTCGATGCTGATCTGCGCCGCGCTCATGCTCGTGATGGCTTTCGCCGGCGCCGCGCTCTCCGCGGACGGGGCCACGCCCTCGGAGATCATCGACGACGCCGCGTCGTCCTCCGGCATCGGCGAGGACGGACCAAGCGCGGCCTGGACCCTGTTCAGTCTTCCGATCCAGGTGGTCTCCATGGCCTTCTTCGGACGGCTGACGTTGCTGCTGAAGACACCTCTGGGGCAGGGCCCCAACGGCGTGGAGGCGTTCTCCATCCTGTTCTCCCCGTTGCTGATCGTCGCGGTGGGCGCCCTGGCCCTGTACTTCCTGGGGCGCCGTCTCCTCCGGACAGCCACCCCGGTCGGCGCCGCATCCACCTGGATCCTCTCCCTCGCCGGTGGCCTGGTCCTGGCCCTTCTGGTCGTCGTTCTCGCTTCGATCTTCGCCATCCGATACAGCGATGACGCGTCGTCCTATCCCATGTCCCTCTCCGTGGAGGCCGCCTCGGCGCCGCCCTTCTTCCTGGCCTGGCTGACGGGCACGCTGGCGCTCGCCAGTGCGCTGGCCTCCAAGAGCCGCCCCCGCCGCGCAGGCACCATCAGCACTCTTCGCGAGCAGTTCCTGCCGTCGTCAGGACGCGTCCTGCCGGTTCCCCTGGTGCACCTGGCCGTGTTCGGGCTGCCGATGGCCGTGGGACTGATCATCGTCGCGTTCGTCGAAGGAGGTTTCGCCGGCGGCCTGAGCACACCGTTCTGGGTTCCCGCCATGGTGCTGTGGTTCTTCTCCTGGGGTCACCTGTCAGGGATGTCCGCGAACGCCGGAGGCGGCGCCCGTGAGCTGCTGGCATGGGCCGACGTGCCCAACGGCGGAACCTTCTATCTGTGGGGAACGGGGCTGCCCGGCTGGGTCGTGGCGATCGTTCTCGTACTGGCCGCTGTGTCGATGCTGGCCGCCTCGGCGGTGTGGTTGTTGCGCCGCGACGTCAGCCCGGCCGCGCTGGCGCGCCCCACTTCCTGGATCACCCTCCCAGTGGTCTACTTCCTGTTCGGGCTACTGGTCACAGCCATCGGAAGGACGGCCGTCAGCGCCAATGCCGGCGCCATCGGGCTGGGCGGGGCCACGGCGGCAGGCTCGGTCCACCCCGCCGGGTGGACGTGCATCGTCCTTCTCGCCGTAGGGCTGGTCGTCGAAGCGCTGTCCCGCTACGTCGCTCCCGCCCTCGTCTCCGCGCTGCCGGCAGGCCTCATCTCGCGCCTCGGTGCTCCGGCGCGCTCCGCGGCCACCCCGGAGGGGTACACGGCACGCACCGAGCGGACAGGCGCCACGGCTACGACATCCTCCGCCCCTGTCCAGAAGTACGTGGCCGCTGAGCGGGAGCCCATGAGCGCGGCGACCCGGAAGAGGATCCGTGCGGCGCTCATCGTCGGCGGCTCGCTCGTCGTCCTCGTGGTAGCGGCCGCGGTGACCTACTCGATCCTCAGCAGGACCGCGTTCAGTCCCAGCAAGCAGGTCGAGTCGTACCTGCAGTCCGTCGTCGACGGCCGCTCCACGGACGCCGTCCAGTCACTGGACCCGAACGTTCCCACCGACCAGCGTCTGCTGCTGAACGACGCCGTCTACGGTGCCGCCGTCCACCCGGTGACGGCCTACACGATCCAGGACGTGACCGTGGACGGGTCCACCGCCTCCGTCTCCGCCGAGATCACGCAGGATGCTGTGTCCACCCCCGTGCACTTCACCCTTGTTCAGGACGGCCGTCAGGCAGGGGTGTTCAAGGACTGGAGACTTGAGAACGGCGGCTCCGCCCTGTACCAGAGCGTCTCGGTGGACATCCCCGCTGGCGCCACGGAGCTGACCGTCAACGGGCAGCAGCTGCAGCTGGCCGCGGCCTCACCGGGCGAGAGCGTGGAGTTCGTGGCGCTGCCCGGCGACTACGCGATCGCCCCGCCCGCGGGCGGGAAGTACGTCAGCTTCGGCGGGGAGCAGACCCTGCGGATCCGGGCGGACGACCCCGGCGCCACTCACTCGGTCGCCTTCACCGCCTCGCCCACGGATGCCGTGCGCGAGGACGCGATCGCCGCGGCCAACGCCATGATCGACGCGTGCGCGGCCAAGGCGGAGTTCGCTCCGGAGGACTGCCCTTTCGGCTACACGTACTACAACGACGAGGAGGACTACCGCAACCCGGTGTGGACGGTCGACTCCTACCCGACCTACACGGTGGATGACAGCGGCAGCTCTCTGTACCTCAGCACGGACGACCCCGGGAAGGTCACCCTGACGTACGAGAACAACACCGAGTGGGACGACGACGAGCCGGCCGACTGGGAGAGCGAGGACACCTCGGACACCGTCTACGTCTCCGCTCCCATCGCGGTGGACGGTGACAGCCTGAGCCTGGACCTCTCCAGCTTCCGCTAGGAGAGGCCGGCCGGCGAGGGTGTCCTTGCGGACCGGACAGGGAGGGCCCCGACCTCTACGGGCAGGAGGCGGGGCCCTCCCCCCGTCATCTTCACCTTGTGGATCTTCCGGGCGCCTCCGATATCGGCAGGCGGAGCAGCACCTCGCCGGACGTCGGCTGCGACGGCGTGCTGGTGGGGTCGGCACGTCATCCGGACCGGGTTTCCCGGGCTGTTGCGGCCACCCCTCCTGCGCGGACGTGGGTTCCGCACTCGCCTCGGCTGACTCCACGCTCCAGCGAGTGCCCGATGGCGACGCCGGACCCGGGGCGCCGCCCGGAATCGGCGCCCCTGCTGCCATCCCCTAGCGCCCGGCGCCAGCCACCTCCGGGGCAGCACTGGGAGAGGCGTCCCCCGCGGTGATGAGAGCAGCGGCGCGCTCGGCGATCATCGCCGTGGGCGCGTTCGTGTTCCCGCTGGGGACCCGCGGCATGACCGAGGCGTCCACGACCCGCAGGCCGTCGATCCCGTGCACGCGCAGGTCCTCCGGGGAGACCACCGCGTCCGGGCCGGCGCCCATGCGGCACGTGCCGACCTGGTGGTGGTAGGTGGTCACGAACCGGTTGATGTAGGCGATCTCCTCCTCCTCGGTGCGCACCTCCGGGCCGGGGTAGAGCTCCGCGGCGCCCCAGTCCTCCGCCAGCGGCGGGGCGGCCACCATGGCGCGGGCCTGGCGGAAGGAGGCCAGCAGCGCCTCGCGGTCGCGCGGGTCGTCGAAGATGTTCGGGTCCAGCTCCACCGGGTCGGAGACCCGCGGCCCGGTCAGGCGCAGCGTCCCGCGGGAGTATGGGCGGACGAGGCCCGAGTGCAGGGTGAAGGCGTTGGCCGGGCCGGTCATCTCCTCGTCGTACATCGGCACCGAGAAGTGGATGGGCTGGGTGTCCGGCACGTCCAGGTCCGGGCGGGACCGCCAGAACAGGTGGGTCTGGGTGACGGACCAGTCGGACTCGGGGTGCTCGATCGTCCGTTTCGTGGCCTCGGCGATGACCGGGGCCAGCAGGTGGTCGTGGAGGTTCTCCCCGACCCCGGGCAGGTCGTGGACCACCGGGACGCCGACGTCGGCCAGGTGCCCCGCCGGGCCGATGCCGGAGCGCAGGAGGATCTTGGGCGAGTCGAGCGCGCCGGCGCACAGGATCACCTCGTCGGCGCGGATTTCCTCGGGCGCGCCGTCCGGGTCGTCGAGGGGCACGACCGCCACACCGACCGCGCGGCCGTCCTCGACCAGGACCTTCTGCAGGAGGACGCCGGTGCGCAGGGTCAGGCTCGGGTCGTCCTCCACCGGCTTCACGTACGCCATGTAGGTGTTGAAGCGCCGGCCGTCCCGGACGTTGACCTGCTGCTGGGAGACGCCGTCGAGGGTGCCGGCGTTGTAGTCCTCGTTGTAGGGCACGCCCACGTGCTCCGCGGCCTCGATGATGGACCCGAAGATCGGGTTGAGCGGGTAGTCCTGCACCACGGGAACAGGACCGTTCGTGCCGCGGCTGGCGTCCGGCACCTGGCCGGCGGGCGGGACGTAGGTTTCGACGGCCTTGAACCACGGCAGCACGTCCTCCCAGGACCAGCCGGGGCAGCCGTCCGCGGCCCAGGCGTCGTAGTCCTGCGCCGCCCCGCGCACCCAGATGGTGGCGTTGAGCGCGTGGGACCCCCCGAGCACGCGCCCGCGCGGCCAATGGATCACCCGGCCGTCGGCGTGCTGCTGGGGCACGGTGAAGTAGTCCCAGTCCTCCGGGGAGTGCCACAGCTCGCCCAGGCGGGACACCAGGTGGATGGCCGGGTTGAGGTCCTGGGCGCCGGCCTCGAGGAGGGTCACCTCGTGCCCGGCGTCCAGGAGGCGGCGGGTCATGATGCTGCCGGCGGTGCCGGCGCCGACGACGATATAGGTCTTGGTCGGTGTGCTTGCGGGAGATGTGCTCATGGGATCAGTGTGAGCGCGGCCACACCCGATCGGCTTGTCCGGGCGCGCGGAGCTCTTGACGCAGAGCGCGGGAGTCGCGGCGGACATCCCGCGCTCTGCGTCAAGAACCCTGCCCTCACGGACAAGGCGACGGGGTGTGCCCTGGGTCACGATGGGACCAGCACCGATCCGCCCCACCGAAGGAGCCCACCGTGACCACCGACACCGCGACCACCTCCCCCGCCGCCTCCCCGGCCCCGCCCACGTTCATGTACGAGGAGCTGCTCGCCGCGATCACCGACCCCGGAGGCCGCGAGATCCTCGACCCGGCCACCGGGGAGCTGGTCGGACGCGTCCACGAGTCCACGGTCGAGGACCTGGAGCAGGCGCTGGCCCGGGCCCGCGCCAAGCAGCCCGAGTGGGCCGCCGTCCCCGACGCCGAGCGCTGCGCGCTGCTGCAGCGGGCCGCCGACGCCGTCGAGGCCAACGCCCCCGCGCTCGCCGAGCTGCTCTCCCGCGAGCAGGGCAAGCCGGTGCAGAACGGGCCGAACGCCCTCTTCGAGGTCGGCGGCGCCGTGGCCTGGCTGCGCGCGACGGCGTCCCTGCCGCTGGAGCCCGAGACGATCGTCGACGACGAGTCCGGCCACGCGGTCCTGCACTACGACCCCATCGGCGTCGTCGGGGCCATCAGCCCCTGGAACTGGCCGATGATGATCTCCGTCTGGCAGATCGCCCCCGCCCTGCGGATGGGCAACACCGTGGTGGCCAAGCCCTCCGAGTACACGCCGCTGTCCGTCCTGGGGCTGGTGCACGTCCTCAACCAGGTGCTGCCCGAGGGCCTCGTCACCGCGGTGGCGGGGGGCCGGGAGGTCGGGGCGGCGCTGTCCCAGCACGCGGGCGTGGACAAGCTGATGTTCACCGGCTCGACCGCCACGGGCAAGGCGATCATGCGCTCGGCGGCGGACACCCTGACCCGGCTCACCCTGGAGCTCGGCGGCAACGACGCGGGCATCGTGCTCCCGGACGCCGACCCGCAGGCCATCGCCGAGGGCCTGTTCTGGGGCGCGTTCATCAACACGGGCCAGACCTGCGCCGCACTCAAGCGCCTCTACGTCCACGAGGACGTCTACGACGCCGTGTGCGAGGCCCTGACCGAGGTGGCCGCGGCCATGCCGATGGGCCAGGGGCGCGACGAGCGCAACGTGCTCGGCCCGCTGCAGAACCGCGCGCAGTACGAGATCGTCGCGGACCTCGTCGAGAAGGCCCGGTCCGGCGGCGGCCGGGTGCTCATCGGCGGCGACCCGGACGAGAGCCTGCCGGGCCACTTCTACCCGACGACGCTCGTGGCCGACCTCGACGACGACAACCCCCTGGTGACCGAGGAGCAGTTCGGTCCCGCCCTGCCGATCGTGAAGTACTCCTCGGTGGACGACGCCGTGCGCATGGCCAACCGCCTGGACGTGGGCCTCGGCGCCTCGGTGTGGAGCTCCGACGTCGCGAAGGCCCGCGAGGTCGCCGCCCGGATCCAGGCCGGCACGGTGTGGATCAACAAGCACGGCGCCGTCGACCCGCGCATGCCCTTCGGCGGGATCAAGAGCTCCGGGCACGGCGTGGAGTTCGGCGTGGAGGGCCTCAAGGCCCTCGGCGTCCCGAAGGTCATCTCCGTGTGACCCGTCGACGTGTGACACCTCGCCGTGTGACCCCTCGCCGTGTGACACCTCGTGGGATGGGCGCATCGACAAGCCGCCCGGCCCGCACGATGATGTAGCCCACAGGGGATCATCGGGCGAGAGGGGCGAAGTCGGTGCCGGCAGGAGTGGCGGAGCAGGGCGAGCGCGCCGTGGCGCGCCCGCTGCTCGCCACGTCCGCCACCGACTTCGCCCGGCTGGCCTCCGAGGTCTTCGTGCCGCTCGAGGTGGACACGACCGAGCGCGTCACCTTCCGCGCGCGGATCGACCACCGGCCCACCGGGCAGACCGAGATCAGCCACATCCGCGCCACGCGGCACGTCGTCGAGCACGACGTGCCGCGCGGCGCGTCCGGCGGGTCGGTCAAGTTCGGCCTGCAGCTCGGGGGCACGTGCACGGTCGAGCAGGACGGCCGGACCGCCGTGCTGCGCCCCGGGGACATGGTCCTCTACGACACCGACCGCCCCTACCGGCTGGAGTTCCCCCACGAGGCCCGGCTCCTGGTGCTCATGCTCCCGGGCACGGGCCTGGAGCTGCCGCGGCGGGCGATGGGGGCCGTGACCGCGACCCGCCTGCCGGGCGACGAGGGCGTGGGCGCGCTCACCGCGGACTTCCTGGGCGGGCTCTCCGACCGGATGCACGTGCTGGCCGGCCGCTCCGCCGCCCGCCTGGGCCGCTCCGCCGTGGACCTCGTGGGCGCGCTGCTCACGGAGCAGGCCGAGGACCTCGACGGTGACACCGCCGGTGCTGCGGCCGAGGAGGACAGCCCCACCGCGCACGACGCCCTGCGCGCCGCCGTGCGCGGCTTCGTCGAGGACCACCTCGCCGACCCGCAGCTGGGCCCCGCCATGATCGCGGCCCACCTGTTCCTCTCGGTCCGGCGGCTGCACGAGGTGTTCCAGGGCGAGGAGCACACCCTCTCCGCCTGGATCCGGCACCGCCGCCTGGAGCGGTGCCGCCAGGCGCTGCTGGACCCCGCCCACGCCCACCGCCCGGTCTCGCGGATCGGGGCGGCCTGGGGCTTCCCCGACGCCGCGCACTTCTCCCGGATCTTCAAGCAGGAGTTCGGGGTGTCCCCGGCGCAGTACAGGACCCGGGCGGCGGGCGCCGGTCGGTGACGACGCCCGCCGCTCGGGCGCGATCCTCGCGATCCGCCCGGACGGCGGCAGTCGAGGGCTTCGGGGTGCGGAAGGCGGCTCGACGAGCCCCTCAAGAGGGTTTCGGCGAGCCCCTCAGGACGGTGCGGAGGTGACCGCGCTCAGCACGGCGACGAGGAAGTCGCTGTCCTGACGGAACGGTCGCAGGTCCCACGTCGACAGGAGCAGGTCGGGCACCAGCCCGGCGTCCCCGGCGTCGGCGAGGAACCGGTCGAACGGGTAGCCGCGCCCGGCGCCGAACCCGACGACCGCCCGCCCGCCCGGTGCCAGGTGCCGGTGGAACCGCCGCAGCACCTCGGTGCGGGTGCTCGGTGCGAGGAAGGTCATGACGTTGCCCGCGCACAGAATGACGTCGAACGGCTCGGGGATGCCGTGTGCCGGCAGGTCCAGCTCGGCCAGGTCCTCCACGAGCCACTGCGGGCCGGGGTGGTCCTGACCGGCCGCGGCGATCAGGGCGGGGTCGACGTCGACTCCCACGACGGTGTGCCCCACCCGGTGCAGGTGGCCGCTGTTGCGCCCGGCCCCGCAGCCGGCGTCGAGAACCCGCGCCCGGCGGGGGACCATGGCGTCGATCGCGCGTGCTTCCCCGACGATGTCGTGGCCGGCGGCGGCCAGGTCCCGGAACCGCTCGATGTACCAGGCGGAGTGCCCCGGATCCGCCTGCACCTTGTCCATCCACGCGCTCTGCTCGACCATCCGGCCAGGCTACAGGCGGGCCGGCGCCCGGGGCACCCGGACCGCCGTCGCCGGGGAAGGGCGACGACGCGGGGCGGGCCTACGAGAGCAGCTCCAGCTCCCAGTCCTTGACGTCCGCCACCGGGTCGAACAGGCTCGCGTCGAGCTCCTCGAGGGGCTGACCGCTCCGCACGCGCTGGGGCCAGTCCCGGTTGGCCAGGGCCGCCTTGCCCAGGGCGACGACGTCGGCGGCGCCGTCGCGCAGCATGGAGACGGCCGTCTCCGGGTCGTCCAGGTGGCCGTTGGCGATCACCGGGAGCCCAGAGTGCTTCTTGGCGAGGGCGGCCAGGGAGTCGCCCTCGTCGCCGAACGCCGGCGCGGTGGCCCGGTACTCCGTGGTGTGGAGGAAGTCGATCCCGGTGGCGCCCAGGGTGGAGAAGATCGCCGCCGCCTCCTCGGCGCCGCCGCTCCACCGGTGGTCGTGGTCGCTGACCTTGGCCTGGGAGACGCGGATGCCCACCGTCAGGTCCGGGCCCACGGCCTCGCGGACGGCGCGGCAGATCTCCGCGGCGAACCGCACCCGGTTCTCGGGGGACCCGCCGTACTCGTCGGTGCGCCGGTTCAGGTAGTCGGTGAGGAACTGGTCCAGCAGGTACCCGTTCGCGCCGTGGATCTCCACGCCGTCGAAGCCGGCGTCCCGGGCGCGCAGCGCGGCGGCCACGAAGCCCTCGCGGACCTCCTCCATCTGGGCCGCGGTAATCTCCGAGGGGACCCGGTACGGGCCCTCCCCGCGGTAGAACCCCAGCTGCTCGCCCCTGGGGGCGACCGCCGACGGGGCGATCGTGGAGTCCACGAACCGGCTGCCCTGGGCCTGGGACCCGGCGTGCATGAGCTGGGCGAAGATCTTCGCGCCGGCCGCGTGGACGGCGTCGACGACGCCGGCCCAGGAGCGCGCCTGCTCCTCGGTGGCGATGCCGGGCTGGAACAGGTAGCCCTGGCTGTGGGCGGTGTCGGTGTAGATCCCCTCGGTGATCAGCAGCCCGAACCCTCCGCGGGCGAAGGCCTCGTAGTAGGACACCATCTTCTCGGTGACGAGTCCGTCCTCGGTGGCGCTGATGCGGGTCATGGGGGCCAGCGCTACGCGGTTGGGGAGCTGGGTGGAACCGATCTGGACGGGCGACCAGAGCGGGGCGAAATCCGGCACGACGATCTCCTTCACGTTGACTTCAGGGAACGTTCTTCCGGGGCACGATCGCCCCGGACGCGATCTCTCCGGGCACGGGGCCCGTCCACCGCGGTGGACGGGCCCCGTGCTTGGACGAACGACTGCCGGCAGGGGGCTATTCCGGTCGCCCGGCGCCGGCGAGCAGCGCCGTCACCAGTTCCCCGGGGTCGGGCCGCGGGCGACCGGCGCCGCCCCCGACCTCGAGGAGCTGCTCGAGGGTCGCGTCCGCCGGGGTGCCGGCGGACGCATCCCGGTCCACGAGCCCCTGTCCGAGCAGGGCACCGGCGAGCGCCTCGACGTCGTCGAACACCTCCCGCCTGCCGGTCCGGGACGTCAGCACCCACCGGTCGCCGAACACGGAGAGCTTCGCGCGGCGTCCCGTGCGCCGCTGCAACTCCTTCAGGACGGCGGGCTTCATCCCGTGGAGGTTCAGCCAGGCCGTGGCCTTCGAGACCGCGCGTCCACCCGGGCATCCTGCGCACATGGGGAACCTCCTGGGCTACGGCATCACGTCGCCGCTGTTGGGGCCCAGCGTCTGACCGGTGTAGAGGTCGCCGCCGGGCGAGGAGGCCAGGAGGAGCGCCGTGGGCGCCACCTCGTGGGCCTGACCGAAGCGGCCGATGGGCAGCTCGGCCTGCTTGGCGGCCTTCCACTCCTCGGACAGCCCCTCGATCAGCGGCGTGACGATGGGCCCCGGCGCGATGGCGTTGACCAGGATGCCGTGCTCGGCCAGCTCCAGCGCCATGGCCTTCGTCATGCCGATCACCCCCGCCTTGGCCGCGACGTAGTGCGTCAGGCCGGTGCCGCCCTTGATCCCGAGCTGCGAGGCGATGTTGATGATCCGCCCGCCGCCGCGCTCCACCATGTGGGGCGCGGCCCAGCGCGCGGCCAGGAACACGCCCTTGAGGTCCACGGCCAGGACCTTGTCGAACGTCGCCTCGGTCATCTCCAGCAGGGGCGTCTCGTCGAGGATGCCCGCGGCGCTGACGAGGATGTCGATCCCGCCGAGCTCCTCGACGACCTTCTCCATCGCCCTCCGCACCGCCTCGCCGTCGGTGACGTCCACGGCGAGCGCCGTGGTGCGCCCGCCGAAGCTGCCGCTCTCCTCCGCGACGGCCGTCGCGTGCTGCTCGTCGCGGTCCAGCACCGCGACGTCCGCGCCCTCCCGGGCGAAGAGCATGGCGATCGCCGCCCCGATGCCGCTGCCGCCACCGGTGACGACGGCGACCTTGCCGGTCAGTTGCTGTTCCATGTCTGCCTTTCCTGGGGGCTCAGCTCGGCCAGCGGACGGTGAGCCCGCCGTCGACGACGAGCTGCTGCCCCGTGACGTAGGCCGAGTCGTCGCTGGTGAGGAAGCGGATGGTGCGGGCGGCCTCGTCGACGTTGCCGACCCTCCCCCACGGGATGATCGAGCCGGCGGCGTCGAGGCCCTCGCGGCCCAGCGAGTTCACCGGGTCCAGGGACTGGGGGCTCTCGATCAGCCCCGGGATGACGGCGTTGACCCGGATCTTCCGGGGTGCCAGCTCCACGGCCAGCGAGCGGCACAGGCCGATGAGCCCGGACTTCGCCGCCGCGTAGTGGCTGTGCTCCTCCCACCCGTAGATACCGCCGGCGATCGACGACGTCGCGACCATCGCCCCGCCCCGGGTCATCCGCGTGCTGCAGGAGCGGAAGACGCGCATCACCCCGGAGAGGTCGACGGCCATCATGTCGTCCCACGCCTGGTCGGTCATGTCCGCCAGCGCGGCACGGCGCAGGATCCCGGCCGCGGCCACCGAGATGTCCAGCCGGTCGAACTCGTCGAGCGCGGTCTGGGCGAGCTTCTCGGTGTCCTCGAAGCTGCGCACGTCCATGGGGACGGCTGTGCAGCGCCCGCCCGCGGCCTCCACGGCGCGGACGGTGTCCGTCGCGTCGTGGGGGTCCGACGGCAGGTAGCCGATCACGGTGTGGGCCCCGGCCCTGGCGTAGGCGACCGCCAGGGCCCGGCCGATCCCGCTGCCGCCGCCGGAGATGACGGCGACCTTTCCCTCGAGTCCGTCGTCGCGGTTCATGCGATCACCGTCGTCTTCAGGTGGGCGTCCTTGATGCTGCGGGTCCCGGCCATGCACAGCGCCGAGGCGAGCAGGCCGCCGGTGCCGGTGATGATCGCGGCCCAGCCGGTGTCCACCCCCGCGGTGAGCAGGACGGTGAGCAGGCCGGAGCCGGCGATGCCGCCGAGCGGGGCCATCACGTGGGCCACGTTGGCGCCCATGCCGCGGACCTGGGGCGGGAAGGACTCGCCCATGTAGAACAGCAGGGCCGCGTAGGGACCGGTGAGGAAGAACAGCGTCATGGCGTACAGCGGGATGATGTAGCCGGAGGTGCCCGGGCCGATCAGCATCGCGAAGCTGAAGACGGCGCCGGCGATCCAGCCGAGGACCACGGTCGGCTTGCGGCCGATCTTGTCGCCCAGCCAGCCGTGGAAGACGTAGCCCACGAAGCCCACCGCGTTGGAGAGCACCAGGATGATCAGGGCGTTGTCGAAGGACACGCCCTTGGCCTCGACCAGGATGGTGGTGCCCAGGACGGAGAAGACCTGGATGCCGAACCAGTTGAAGAACCAGGCGAGGGACAGGCATGTGGTGTGCCGGCGCAGCTCCGGGGTGAAGACGTCCTTCACGCCGGTGGCGTGGTGGGCCGCCTCCTCGAGGTCGTGCTCGGCGGCGAGCGCGTGGGCGCCCGCCACGTCACCGGCGGCCCGGCGCCGCCTGACCTCCCGCATGGCGGCGAACGTCGGGGACTCCGGCAGGCGCAGGGCCAGGATGACGACGATGATCGACAGGACCGCGGCCACGACGAAGCTCCAGCGCCAGCCGATGATCGGCAGCGTCAGCGCCGAGAGGCCCGCGGAGACCAGCGCGCCCACGGGCCAGCCGCCCTGCACGAGGGAGTACATGAGGCCGCGGCTCTTGGCCTCCTTGTACATCTCGTTGAGGTAGACCGCGTTGACGACCTCCTCGGACATGGAGAACCCGGAGAACGAGCGGATGATGATCAGGCTGACGGCGCCGAGCGCGGCACCGGTGAGCCCGGAGGCCACCGCGCCGCCGAGCATGAGCACGATGAGGGCCTTCTTGCGGCCCATCTTGTCGATGATCGTGCCCACGGCCAGGGCCACGATGAACACGCCGATCGTGGCGTAGGTGTTGATCGCGGTGGACTCGGCCACCGACCAGCCGAAGTCCTCGGCGATGACCGGGAGCAGGGTGCCGAACAGGGTGAAGTCGTAGACGGAGGCCACCCAGGCGATGAAGCAGACGACGGAGACCTGCCGGATCGTCTTCGGGGTGATCTTGACGTTCCAGGGCTCGACGCCGGAGGGCGTCGGGTTCGAGCGCAGAGAGGACATGGCTGTGTTCCTTCGTGCCGGTCGGATCAGGCGGAGGTGCGGGGATTGCGGGCGGCGAAGTCGCGGGCGACGTCCTCCATGAAGGCGAACTCGACGCCGTCGTGGCCCTGGATGTGGTCGAAGAGGCGCTCGAGCATGAGCAGGTTCTGCGGCCGGCCCGAGACGTCGGGGTGGATGGTGATCGGGAAGACGCCGTAGTCCATCTCGCGGTAGACCCAGTCGAACTGGTCCTTCCACAGCTGCTCGATGTCGCGCGGGCTGACGAAGCCGTGGCTGTTCGGGCTGGACTTGATGAACATCATCGGCGGGAGGTCGTCGAGGTACCACGAGGCGGGGATCTCGATGAGGTCGGTCTCCTCGCCGCGCACCAGCGGCTTCATCCACTCACGGGCGGAGGCCGCGTCGTAGTCGATCTTGGTCCAGGTGTCGCCGACCCGCACGTAGTACGGGGTGTGGTCGTCGTGCATGAGCGAGTGGTCGTAGAGGAAGCCGCGCTCGAGCAGGATCTCGTTGGTCACCCCGGAGAACTCCCACCACGGCGCCACGTAGCCGACCGGCTTCTTGCCGGCGCGCCGCTCGATGAGGTCGGTGCAGTAGTCGAGGATCTCGGTCTCCTGCGCGCGGGTCATCGCGATGGGGTTCTCGTGGCTGTAGCCGTGGACGCCGATCTCGTGACCGGCGGCGACGACCGCGTCGAACTCCTTCGGGAACGTCTCGATCGAGTGGCCGGGCCAGAACCAGGTCACGGGCATCTCCCGCCGCTGGGCGAGCTGGAGCAGCCGCGGCACGCCGACCTCGCCGGCGAAGAGACCGCGGGAGATGTCGCCCGGGGAGTCCTCCCCGCCGTAGGAGCCGAGCCAGCCGCCGACGGCGTCGACGTCGATCCCGACGGACACGTAGATCTTCTTGGACATGTTGTCTCCTCTGGTGGTGGGTGGGATCCGAGGGTGGATGGGACGGACGGTCTACAGGTGGGCCCGGAACGCCCAGGGCAGCTCGGCGGCCGGGGTGCCGTGGGAGAGCAGGAGGGCGGCGAGGATGCGTGCCTGGAAGGGGTTGAGGTCACCGGAGGGGATGGCTCCGGCCGCGACGAGGTCGGTGCCCCCGCCGTTGCCGTAGAGCGGGACCACGGGCCCCCACGGCGCCCGCGTGCTGAGGACCACCGCGCACCCGCTCTCGACGGCCTGGGCGACGTTCTCCGCGAAGCCGGGACCGGCGTTGCCGACGCCGGTCCCGGCCAGCACGACCGCCTGGGCGCCGAACTGCACGGCGAAGTCCAGGAGGTCGGGCGTGGCCCCGGGATAGGCGGTGACGATCTCCACGCGGGTGGTGTCGAACGCGGCCGACGGCAGGGGCAGCGGCGGGTGGTGGCGCTGCGGGGTCGCCGTGACGACGAGCTCGTCCCCCGCCATGTGCGCGACCTCGGCGCCGCCCTGGAAGGGACTGCTCGCGGTGGTGTGGGCCTTCCGGGCGCCCCGGGCCGAGCGGACCGTCCCGTTGAAGGAGATGAGCACGCCGCTGTTGTGCAGTCCCGGTGACGCCGCGGCCAGCACCGCCTCCTCGACGTTGCGGGGACCGTCCGGGGCGGGGCTGTCGGCGGGCTGCTGGGAGCCGGTGAGCACCACGGTCTTGGGCGAGCGGTGCACCAGGTCCAGGAGGAACGCCGTCTCCTCCAGGGTGTCGGTGCCGTGGGTGACCACCACGCCGTCGTTGCCCCGGTCCACCAGGGCCTCCTGGGTCGCCTCGGCGATCAGCCGCAGGTCCCCCAGGGTGAGCCGGTAGCTGTTGGTCGTGAGGACGTCCCGGGCCGTGACCCTCAGCTCCCCGTACTCCGCGCGGGCCAGGTCGGTCGCCGCGTCGGTGGCCACGGACCCCGTCCCCCCGCTGTCGCGCGAGGCGATGGTCCCTCCCGTGCCGAGAAGCTGGATGTGCGTCACGCGCCGCTTCCTTTCCGTGGGGTCGACCCGCTCCCGGGGGAACGAGCCGTCTATGCAAACGAATGCCGCAATCGATTGCGTAATGTGATGACCCTGAGACTAGGGGACGCCTAGAGTGATGCGCAACACATTTACGAGGATTTAACGTCCGTTACAGTGCTGGAACAGAAGCTGGGACAGAGGCTGGAGCAGCGGAGGGAGGACGAGCATGGGCGCACGAACGGCCGTCACGCTGAAGGCACTGGCCGAGGAGCTCGGCCTGAACGCCTCCACGGTATCCCGGGTGCTCAACGACCCCAAGGGCCTGGACTCCAGGTGGGCGTCGCCGGAGACCACGGAGCGGATCCTCGCCCTGGCCGCTGAGCGCGGCTACCGGAAGAACCCCTACGCGGCCTCCCTGCGCACGGCGAAGTCCCACATGATCGGCGTCATCGTGCCCCGGCTGCAGGACTACGTCCTGGCCACGATCTACGAGGGCATCGACGAGGCGGCGTCCGAGCACGGGTACTTCACCGTGGTCTCGAACTCCCTCGACGAGCCCGCGGCCCACCGTGCCAAGGCCGAGAAGCTGCTGGACCGCCGTGCCGACGGCCTGATCTTCGGCGACGCGACCCTCAAGGACCCCTACCTCGACGAGCTGGCCCGGCGCGGCGTGCCCTTCGTCCTCGTGAGCCGCCGCTCCCCGCCGCACCGGTCGGTGACCTGCGACGACTACGCGGGGGGCCGGATGGTGGCCGAGCACCTCGTGGCCACCGGCCGCAGGAGCTTCGGGCTCATCGCCGGCGACCCGCGGGCCTCGACGTCGCGGGACCGCAGCGCCGGCTTCCTCGACGCGCTCGCCGAGCACGGCATCGGGGTCGACCCCGCCCTGGTCGTGCCCGGCGGCTTCGACGCCCCGGCGGGCGGCGTGGCCGCGGCGAAGATCCTCGGCGGGGGGCCGCTCCCCGAGGCCGTCTTCGCGGTCAACGACTTCGCGGCCATCGGCGCGCTCGGGGTGTTCACGCGCGAGGGGATCAGGGTGCCCGAGGACACGGCCCTCGTCGGGTTCAACGACACGCCCCTGGCCGGGAGCATCGGGCTCACGACCGTGCGCTCCCCCATGCACCGGATCGGGCGCCGGGGCTTCGAGCTGCTGATGGAGGTCCTGGACGGCAAGGACGTCGAGAGCGTCCAGCTGGCCCCAGAGCTGGTGGTGCGGACCAGCAGCTGACGGGACGGCCGTGCTCCGGCCCTCCTCGTGCGGCCCTGACCTGAGAGGATGAGGTCCAGGACTCCCGCCCCGGGGTTCGTCACCTCGCCAGGAGGAGCTCAGGACGACCATGGACACTGTGCGCCACCCCCGGCTGCCGGGGGCTGCCCGGACCGGCGCCCGCCGCGCCGCCCTCGCGACCCGATGGGCCGCCGCCGTTCCCCTGGTGGTCGCCCTCGGCCTCCTGGCCGGGTGCACCGACGACTCCCGGACCACCACCACCTCGTCCTCCGCCGCGCAGGTCCTGGAGGAGCTGCCGGTCGACCGGGCGGCCTCCGGCGAGGACTACGACCGCCTCGAGCAGTTCGGGGACTGGGCCGATCCCGACGGCAACGGATGCGACGCCCGCAACGACGTCCTGGCCCGCGACCTGACCGGCGTCGTCGTCGACGACGCCGGGTGCAGGGTCCTCTCCGGGGTCCTGCACGACCCCTACACCGGGGCCACCATCGACTTCGTGCGCGGACCGGCCACGTCCGCCGACGTCCAGATCGACCACGTGGTCGCGCTGAAGAACGCCTGGATCACCGGGGCCGACCGGCTCACCCGGGACCAGCGGGTGGCCCTGGCCAACGACCCGCTGAACCTGCAGGCCGTGGACGGGCCCACCAACGGGGACAAGTCCGCCTCGGACGCCGCCGCGTGGCTGCCCCCGGCCGAGGGGTACCGCTGCGAGTACGTGGCCCGGCAGATCGCGGTCAAGGCGAAGTACCAGCTCTTCGTCACCGCCGGCGAGAAGGAGGCCATGGCGCAGGTGCTGGCCGGCTGCCCCGAGCAGGCGCTGCCGACCGCGGTGCCCGCGGCCGAGGAGACGGCGCCGCCGCCGGCGGATCAGCCCTAGCGTTCCGATCGGTGATCCGGGCGGGTGGAGCAGGGCAGTGCGGTCCGACCGGCTATCCGCGGCGGCCCACCCGGGCTGCGTCGAGCCCGCACGGCAGTCGCCGCCGCATTAGTGCCCCCGTCGCATGTGTCTGTGCGAAAATAGCCGTCCACGACGCATGAATCCGAGGAGCTCCGATGGAATTGCAGCAGCTGCGGATCTTCCTCGCGGTGGCGGAGGAGCTGCACTTCGGGCGGGCGGCGGAGCGGCTGCACATGGCGCAGCCGCCGGTCAGCCGGAACGTGGGGAACCTGGAGAAGGAGCTCGGCGTCCGCCTCTTCGACCGCAACACCCGCAACGTGCGGCTCACCGCCGCCGGCTCCGCCCTGGTGGAGTCCGCGCGCGAGATCCTCGCGGCGGCCGACCACGCGCGCGACGTGGTCGTCTCCGCGGAGGCCGGCGACCGGGGCCGGGTGGAGATCGCCTTCGCCGGCGCCTCCACGTACGGGCTGGTCGGCGAACTGGCCCGCGAACTGCGGCGCCGCCACCCGGGCATCACCCCGGGGCTGCACAGCCAGAACTTCGCCCAGCCCGCCCTGGAGCGCGTGCTGAGCGGCGAGATGGACATCGGCCTGGGCCGCTGGGACTTCCTGCCCGCAGGCGTCGAGAGCCGGGTGGTCCAGCGCGAGGAGCTCGTCCTCGCCGTCCCCGCGACCCATGCGCTGGCCGGGGAGGACTCGGTCGACATGGCGCAGTTCAGCGAGGAGCCGTTCGTCACGCTGCCGGCCCACGCGGGGTCGGTGCTGCGCGACCGCCTCCACCGCCTGGCCCACGGGGCCCGCTTCGAGCCCCTGATCGCCCAGGTGGCGCCCGACACCTGGACGGCGCTGGCGCTCGTCGGGGCGGGAGTCGGGTCCACGCTGACGCTCTCCTCGGTGCAGCAGAACGTCACCGACCCCCACGTGCGCTTCCTCCCGCTGCGGGACCGGACGCTGCCCGTGCACCTGAGCATGGCCTGGCTGCCGGGCAACCCCAACCCGGTGCTGGGCCGTGTGTTCGCCGTGGCCGAGGACGTGTGGTCGCTCGGCGCCGAGGACACCGGCTCCTGAGGTCCGTGAGCGGCGGCCGGAGCCTCCGGCGGTGACCGGCGGAACCGTCCGGGACTACTGGCCGGGAGCGGTCATGCGCTCGCCGGCGTCGATCTTCAGGGTCCGCATCTTGCGGTAGAGCGTGGTGCGGCCGATCCCCAGGATCTCCGCGGCGCGGGACTTGTTCCCCTCGGCCTCCCGCAGGGCGTCCGCGATCGCGTCGCGCTCCGCCCGCTCGTAGCGGCTCAACGAGGACCCCGGCCCCTGGCGCATCAGGGCCGGCAGGTCCTTGGTCTGGATCAGGCCGCCCTGGGCCACCTGCGGCAGGGCGGCGAGGACCTCGGTCAGTTCGGCCACGTTGCCCGGCCAGGGCCAGGCCAGCAGGGACTGGAGCGCGGCGGGGGAGAACCGCGGTGCCGGCGCGCCGGGGAAGAGCGTGGCGGCGACCTCCCGCACGACGGCCGGCAGCGCACCGTGGAGATCGGCGAGGGAGGGGACGTGCACGGCTGCCGGGCCCGCGTCGGCCCCGGCCGCGGGACTGCCGACGCGGCCGGTGTGCTCGGTCAGGACGACCCGGGCACCAGGATGGAGGCCGGGGCGCGGCAGCCGCGCGAAGTCCCCGAGGCGCCTGCGCAGCCCCTCGGAGAGGCTGTCGCCCCCGACGACGACGATCCCACGCCCTGCCTGCAGCTGGGCCTCCCCGCGGGTCCAGACCGCCCCGTTCGTGACGAGGTCGCGGGCGGTGACGATCTTGGGCGCCTGCCCCGTGCGCTGCTGCAACCACCGTGCGGCCTGGTGCCGCTTGCCGACCCCGGGGTCCCCGACCACCCGGATGAGCCCGGGCACGGCGGCGGACGCGGTGAGCTGCCGCTGGACGGCCTCGTAGGGGGACACCTGGGCACGGGGATTCGCCACGGCGTCGAGCACACCGCTGAGGTCGGGCGCGGTCGCGCTCTCCGGCGCGCCGATGACGGAGCCCTGCCCGGAGGCGAGGGTCCCGGCCGGCTCCAGGAACTCCAGCGCGAAGATGGCGTCCTGGCCCCCGCGGTTGAAGCGCCGCACCATGGCCTCGGTGCCGAGCACGGGCAGCTCGAGCCGCAGCGTGTCCTCGTCCCAGTGGTGGAGGCGCAGCTTCTCCCACAGGATCGCGTGGGACTCCGCGTCGAGGTGGGCGAGGGAGGGGAGGTCCGTCATGACGGTCTCCGAGTTCATGACCAGGACCGGGCGCCGGGAGGAGCGGAAGCGGCGGTAGGTGCGCGCCAGCTCCAGGTCACGGGAGTCGGCCATGTGCTCGAGCGCCTCGGCGATCTGCTGCCCGCCCTGCCGCACCATGGCGACCATCAGAGAACTGGCGACGTCGACCTGGGAGGCGATCGAGAGCGACCCCACGATCCGGCCCGTGATGGGGTGCTTGATGGGAACGCCCGCGCAGGCGAGGTGGGCCAGGGCGTCGTTGAAGTGCTCGTTGCCGCGCACGAACACGACGCCGCGCGCCTCGATGGGGGTGCCGAGCCCGTTCGTGCCCAGGGCACGCTCGGAGAAGTCGAACCCCTCCGCCGCGTTGGCCCGGTCCAGGGCCCGCCCGTCCTGGGGGTCGACGATGCGGCGGGAGACGATGCGGCCGCCCTCGTCGGCCAGGAACAGGGCCATCCGCGAGTCCGTGAGATTGGTCTGCCACTGGTCGAGGATCCGCCCCGCGGCGCGCAGCATGGCGCTGTCGGGGTCGATCTCCCCCAGGATGTGGGGTTCGGCCCCGGGATTCACGCGGTGCGAGACCGAGCGGCGCCAGCTCTGCTCGATCTCCTCCGCGACGAGGGCCGGAGGAACGGAGGCCCGGAACAGGCCCTCCGCGATCAGCCGTTCGCGGGCGATCCGCACCTCGTCCTCGCGACGTGGCTCATACACCGGCATCGTCCCATTATCAAGCCGTCAGGACGATGCGTCCAGCAATGCCGCCGGCGGTCAGGTCGTCCAGCGCCTGGGACACCGAGGCCGCCGACAGCGGCCGCTCGACGACGGGGATGTCGGGCAGCTCCCCGCGCTGCGCGATCCGCACCAGCTCCTGCAGCTGCCCCAGGGTCCCGACGAAGCTGCCCTCGACGCGGATCATGCGCAGGGCCAGCAGCGCGGTCGGGATGGTGACCTCGCCGCCGAAGAGGCCGACCTGGACCATCTGTCCCGCCTTGGCCAGCACGTCGAAGGCCGCCGAGGCCGTCACGCCGTTGTTGACGAAGTCGATGACCGCACTGGCCGGGCCGCCGGCCGCCTGCTGGATGTCGCCGACCACGCCGGCCCCGGAGAGGACCGTGCTCGAGGCGCCCATGTCCCGGGCCAGGGAGAGGTTCCGCTCGGCGACGTCGACGGCGCAGATGTTGCGGTGGCCCCGCGAACGGAGGATCGCGATGGCGGTGAGGCCGAGCCCTCCCGCACCGAAGACGACGACGGGCTCGTCCGGCTCGAGGGGAAGGACCTGGTCCACGGCGCTGTAGGCGGTGAGGCCGGAGCAGGCGAGGGTGGCGGCCCAGCTGGGGTCGACGCCGTCGATGTCCACGAGGTACTTCTCGTCCGGCACGAGGATGGACTCGGCGTAGCCGCCGTGGCGGGCCACGCCCAGGTTCTCCCCTGCGGCACAGCGGTTGTCGTAGCCCGCACGGCACTGGCGGCACCGGCCGCAGCCGATCCACGGGTAGATCAGCCGCACGTCGCCCGGACGGACCGACTCGACGTCGCCGCCCACCTGCTCGACGACGCCGACCACCTCGTGGCCGAGGACCATCGGGTACTCGATGCCGCGGTCCTTCATGCTCATCATCCCGCGGCTGCCCAGGTCGTACCCGCCCTCACGGAGGTGGGTGTCGGTGTGGCAGACACCGGCCCGGACGACCCGCAGGAGGACCTGCCGGCCCTCGGGGCTCGGGGTCGGGATCTCCAGGTCGTGGATGGTGGGGTCCTCGGGGAGGACTGCGTAGGCATGCATCGGAAGAGCACCTCGTTCAGTGGGAGGACATCGGCGTATCCCTTCATGATGACCAACTCTTTGAGAAGCCTCCAATACCAAATCTGATGCCGATTGGGGAGTCTTGCTGCATCAGTGTGCGAATGCACAGAGTGTTCCACATTGGAACAGCTGTGGCATGGAACACATCCCTACTTTGGAATCAGACGTCGTGACGGCAATCACACACAGCGGTTGCGGCGAGAAGCACACAGAACGCGGACGCGGCGCCCACCGACCCCGTCCGGAGCCGTTCCCGAACCCACCGAAGGATGACGCCATGACCACCAACGCCTCCGCAACGTCCAGCACCGCCGCCGCCGGCACCGAGGGCGAGGACCTGCTCCGCGATCTCTACGCCGACTGGTGCCAGATCATGGAGACGACGCCGGACCTGACCATGCGCCTGTTCCGCTCCATCTTCGACGAGTGGCACCAGCCGACCGTCGAGCCGGAGGGCGTGCTCTACCGCGAGGACACCGTCGGCGGCGTCCCGGGCATCTGGTGCCTGCCCCAGGGTGCGGACGAGTCCCAGGTGCTCCTGTACACCCACGGCGGCGGGTTCGCCGTCGGCTCGGCCGCCAGCCACCGCAAGCTCGCCGCCCACGTCGCCAAGGCCCTCGGCACCGTGAGCTTCGTGCTGGACTACCGCCGCGCCCCCGAGTTCCAGCACCCCGCCCAGGTCGAGGACGGCGTGGCCGCCTTCGACGCGCTCGTGGACTCCGGCATCAAGCCCCAGGACATCACCACCATCGGCGACTCCGCCGGCGGCAACCTGGCCATCGCCATCGCCCTCTCGCTCAAGGAGCAGGGCAAGCAGGGCCCCGGTCACGTCATCGCCTTCTCCCCGTGGCTCGACATGGAGAACAAGGGCAGGACCCTCGTCACCAACAACGACACCGACGCCCTGATCACCCCGGAGCTGCTCGAAGGCATGATCGCCGGCGTCCTCGGCAGCACCGTCGACCCCACCACCCCCCTGGCGAACCCGCTGTACGCCGACTTCACCGGGTTCCCGAAGCTGTACATCACGGCCGGCAGCGTCGAGTCGCTCCTCGACAACGCCACCCGCCTGGAGGAGCGCGCCGCGGCGGCCGGTGTCGACGTCACCCTGTCCATCGGCGAGGGCCAGCAGCACGTCTACCCGTTCCTGGCCGGGCGCTCCGCCCTGGTCGACGAGGAGTTCGCGAAGCTCGCCGCCTGGCACCGCGCCTGACGCTCCCGCAGCACCCACCGTCCTCATCCTTCACCGCTCTTTCCTCTCACCAGCACGACCAAGGAGTTCGCCATGACCGCACAGACCCACCCCGAGAGCCAGATGCATCCGCAGACCGTGGACGCCATCGTGATCGGCGCCGGCTTCGGCGGCATCTACGCCGTCCACAAGGTCGCCAACGAGCTCGGCCTGTCCGTGATCGGCTTCGACAAGGCCGACGGCCCCGGCGGCACCTGGTACTGGAACCGCTACCCCGGCGCCCTCTCCGACACGGAGAGCCACCTGTACCGGTACTCGTTCGACAAGGACCTGCTGCAGGACGGCTCCTGGAAGTACACCTACGTCACCCAGCCGGAGATCCTCGAGTACCTCGAGGGCGTCGTCGACCGCTTCGACCTGCGCCGCCACTTCCGCTTCGGCGCCGACAACGAGATCACCTCGGCCGTCTACCTCGAGAAGGAGGGCCTCTGGGAGGTCACCACCGAGGCCGGCGACGTGTTCCGCGCCAAGTACGTGGTCAACGCGGTGGGCCTGCTCTCGGCCATCAACTTCCCGAAGCTGCCCGGCCTGCACACCTTCAAGGGCGAGGTCCTCCACACCGGCGCCTGGCCCGAGGGCAAGGACATGACCGGCAAGCGCGTCGGCGTCATCGGCACCGGCTCCACCGGTGAGCAGGTCGTCACCGAGCTGGCGCCGAAGGTCGAGCACATGACCGTCTTCGTCCGCACCCCGCAGTACTCGGTGCCGGTGGGCAAGCGCGAGGTGACCGAGGCGGAGATCGACGAGATCAAGGCCAACTACGACGAGACCTGGAAGCAGGTCAAGAACTCCGGCGTGGCCTTCGGCTTCGAGGAGAGCACCGTCCCGGCCATGAGCGTCTCCGAGGAGGAGCGCAACCGCGTCTACGAGGAGGCCTGGCAGAAGGGCGGCGGCTTCCGCTTCATGTTCGGCACCTTCGGGGACATCGCCACGGACGAGGAGGCCAACGAGACCGCCGCCGCCTTCATCCGCTCCAAGATCGGCCAGATCATCCAGGACCCGGAGAAGGCCCGCAAGCTGATGCCGTCGGGTCTCTACGCCCGCCGCCCGCTGTGCGACAACGGCTTCTACGACGCCTTCAACCAGCCGAACGTGGACGTCGTCGCGCTCAAGGAGACCCCGATCCGCGTGATCACCGAGACGGGCGTGGTGACCGAGGACGACCAGCTGCACGAGCTGGACGCGCTGATCTTCGCCACCGGCTTCGACGCCGTGGACGGCAACTACCGCCGCATGGAGATCCGCGGCCGCGACGGCCTGCACCTCAACGACCACTGGGGCGGGCAGCCGAACAGCTACCTGGGCGTGGCCACCGCCAAGTTCCCCAACTGGTTCATGGTGCTGGGCCCCAACGGCCCCTTCACCAACCTGCCGCCGAGCATCGAGACCCAGGTGGAGTGGATCACCGAGCTGGTCAAGTACTCCGAGGACAACGGCCTGAAGGCGATCGAGCCCGCCGAGCAGACCGTGTCCGAGTGGACCGAGACCTGCACGGAGATCGCGAACATGACCCTGTTCACCAAGATCGACTCGTGGATCTTCGGCGCGAACATCCCGGGCAAGAAGCCCTCCGTCCTCTTCTACCTGGGCGGTCTGGCCAACTACCGCTCCGTCCTGGCCGACGTCGCCGAGCACGGCTACCGTGGCTTCGAACTGACGAAGGCCGCGCAGCCGGCCACGGTCTGACGCACCGACACCCTGACGCCGAGGGGGCGCCATCACGACGATGGCGCCCCCTCACCCCCACCGAAGGAGAGACACCCCCATGGGCGTGTACACCACCACCAACCCGGCCACCGGGGAAGCGGTCAAGACGTTCCCGGAGATCTCGGACGCGGAGCTGCAGGAGCTGATCACGCGCAGCCACGCGGCCTACCGCTCCTGGCGGACCACCTCGCTCGACGAGCGCCGGGCCGTCCTGATCCGGGCCGCCGAGATCCACCGGGAGCGTGCCGAGGAGCTCGCCGCGCTGCTGACCCTGGAGATGGGCAAGCCGGCCGCCCAGGCCCGGAGCGAGGTCGCCCTCGTCGCCTCGATCTACCAGTACTACGCCGACAACGTCGAGAAGTTCATGGCCGACGAGCCCCTCGAGATCTCCGGGCCGGGCACCGCCGTGGTCCGGACCGAGCCGATCGGCCCGCTCGTGGGCGTCATGCCGTGGAACTACCCCTACTACCAGGTGGCCCGCTTCGCGGCCCCGAACATCGCCCTGGGCAACACCATCATCCTCAAGCACGCCCGCAACTGCCCCCAGTCGGCCCTGGCCATCGAGCAGGTGCTGACCGAGGCCGGGCTGCCGGACGGGGTGTACCTCAACGCGTTCGTCTCCTCCTCCCAGGTGGCCGACGCCATCGCCGACCCGCGGGTCCAGGGCGTCTCCCTGACCGGCTCGGAGAAGGCCGGCGCCGCCGTCGCCGAGGTGGCCGGCCGGAACCTGACCAAGTGCGTCCTGGAGCTGGGCGGCTCGGATCCGTTCATCGTCCTGGACGACGCCGACCTCGACGAGGCGGCGGCCGCCGCCGCCACCGGCAGGCTCGGCAACGCCGGCCAGGCCTGCACCGCGTCCAAGCGCTTCCTGGTGCAGGCGGGCGTCTACGACGAGTTCGTCCGCAGGTTCGTGGGCCAGGCGGCCTGCTGGACGCCGGGCGACCCCACGAGCGCCGACACCAAGATCGGGCCGCTGTCCTCGGAGTCCGCGGTGGAGGAGCTGGAGGAGCTCGTGGAGGAAGCCGTCGCCCAGGGCGCCGAGGTGCTGCTCGACGGCGGCAGGACGGACGAGCCCGGCGCGTTCTACCGACCCACCCTCCTGGGCGGCGTCACGCCCGAGATGCGCCTCTACAGCGAGGAGCTCTTCGGTCCGGCCGGCGTCGTGTACCGCTTCGAGACCGTCGAGGAGGCGATCGAGCTGGCCAACGACTCCCCCTACGGGCTGTCCTCCAGCGTGTTCACCGGCGACGACGAGAAGGCCCAGCACATCGCGGAGTCCCTGGAGACCGGCATGGTGTGGATCAACAGCACCAGCAAGAGCGCCCCGGACCTGCCCTTCGGCGGCGTCAAGCGCTCCGGCTTCGGCCGGGAGCTGGCCCGGTTCGGCTTCAACGAGTTCGCCAACAAGAAGCTCGTGCGCAACCCGCACGCGACGGCGACCCGGCGCGCCGAGGGCAGGGCCGTCGCCGCCGGCGGTCACGTCGGCCGGTAGACCCTGCACGCCGCGACCCGCGCGCCACGTCCCGGTGGGTCCCACCGGGGCGTGGTGCGCTCCGGTCACTCCGGGCCGCTCCTCCCCGGGGCGGCGAAACAGGGGTACAGGGTGGCGACCAGCCGCTCTCCGAACCCCTCGTCCAGGGGCGAGCCGCTCAGGAAGAACCGGTAGTAGACGGGTCCCAGCAGGAGATCGGTGACCGTCTCGGGGTCGACGCCGGGCCGCAGCTCTCCCCTGGAGATGCCGCGCTCCACCAGGGCCCTCACGTCCGCCAGCCGGCGGCTCACCACCCGTTCCCGGTACACGCGTGCGAGCTCGGGATCCGCGGCGACCTCGGACACCAGGCCCTGCATGACCCGCCCCAGCAGGCTCGTGGTCAGGAGGCCGACGGTCCGGTCGACCAGCGTCACCAGCTCGGTGCGCGTGTCCCTGGCGTACGGCCGGGTGCTCACGTCACCCACCATGTCGAGCAGCACCCCCAGCGCGAGGTCGTTCTTGGACCGGTACCGGCGGTAGATCGTCGTCTTTGCCACGCCCGCCCGGCCCGCCACGCCCTCGACCGTCAGGGACCCGAACCCCGCCTCGGCCAGCAGCTCCCGTGTGGCGTCGAGGATGGCTCGTTCCGTCCGGGCCCGCCGCCTGTCGTGCCCGGAGCCGTCGCTCGCTGAGGTTCCGCCGTCGCTCGCAACTGAGGAATTCACGTCGATCACACCTCTCCATAGCACGTTTCGAGTGATATTATTGCTACGCAACGTAGCGTTTTGCAAAGTTGCGACCACCGACTTTTCCGCCGAGTTCCCGAGGAGCACGCCATGTCCGAAGATCGTTTCCAGCGGGGTCTGGACCGCATGATGGAGCTGGTCTCCACCGAGCACTCCGGCACCTTCGACCACGTCAAGCTCGTGGAGTCCTACAAGTCCCTGGACTCGGAGCTCTCGGACTACATCGTCTCCTTCGCCTTCGGCGACATCTACTCCCGCAAGAGCCTGACCCAGCAGGAGCAGACCATGGTGACCATCTCCACCCTGGTGGGCCTGGGCACCGAGCCGCAGCTGAAGCTGCACATGAACGTCGGGTTCAACGTGGGGCTGACCAAGGAGAAGATCGTGGGCGCCCTGATCCACTGCATCCCCTACGTCGGCTTCCCGCGCGTCCTCAACGCCCTGACCCTGCTCAAGGAGGTCATGGCCGAGCGCGGCATGGAGCTGGAGCCCGCCGACGACTGAGGCCTGCTCGGTGAACGTCCCCGCCGCTCCGCCAAGGTCGGGACAGAAGGTGCGCTCGCGCCACGACCGAGATCGACCAGCACCCCGAAAGGATCTGATCATGAGCAAGAAAATCGGTTTCGTAGGACTCGGAACCATGGGACTGCCCATGGCGGTCAACCTGAACAAGGCCGGGTTCGAGGTGATCGGCTACGACGCCTTCGAGGGAAGCCGCGAGAAGGCGAAGGCGGCGGGCATCACGATCGCCGAGACCCTGAAAGAGGTCGCCGAACGGGCCGACGACGCGGTCGTGTCCATGGTGCGCGACTACGCCCAGAACGTCGACGTCATCCTGGGAGAGGACGGGCTCCTGTCCGCCGGTCCCCAGGGCCTGACCGTCATCGTCATGAGCACCCTGGACCCCGACACGATGAACGAGCTGGGTCAGCGGGTCGAGGAGGCCGGCGACGTGAGGCTCATCGCCGCCGCCGTGTCCGGCGGGGCCACCGGGGCCCAGGCCGGCACGCTGTCGATCATGACCTCGGGCCACGAGGACCGCGTGCGGGCCGCCCGTCCGTACTTCGACGCCGTCGGTTCCCACGTCTTCTACTACGGCAGCGAGCCGGGCAACAGCCAGGCAGCGAAGCTGGTCAACAACCTCATCCTGGGCATCACCATGAATGCTGTCGCCGAGGGGCTCAAGTTCGGCGCGCAGTACGACCTGCCCGAAGAGGAGCTGCTGAACCTGTTCCGGGTCAGCACCGGTGACAGCTGGGTGGCCCGGAACTGGGACTCCGTCTCGCAGTGGACCGCGGACACCGCCCTGGCGGTGCTGCTCAAGGACCTGAAAGCCGCCCACCTCAAGGGCCTCGAGCACAACGTCGCCATGCCCTTCAACGCCCTGTCCTCCACCCAGCTGTTCGACTCCATGGGCCAGAAGCCGCAGGCCGAGTAGCGGCACCGGATCTGACGCAGAGAGGCCGGATGGGGAGAATCCCCATCCGGCCTCTCTGCGTCGTCCGGCCTCTCCGTGTCCCGGGTCCGTCAGCTCCAGTCGAAGAAGCCCTTGCCGGTCTTGCGGCCGAGCTCGCCGCGGGCGACCTTGTCGCGCAGGATCTGCGGCGGCGCGAAGCGCTCGCCCAAGGTCTCGTGCAGGTACTCGGCGATGCCGAGGCGCACGTCCAGGCCCACGATGTCGGTGGTCCGCAGCGGGCCGGTGGGGTGCTTGTAGCCGAGGACCATGGCGTTGTCGATGTCCTCGGCGCTCGCGACGCCCTCCTCGACCATGCGCATGGCCTCGAGCGCGATGCCCACGCCCAGCCGGGAGCTGGCGAAGCCCGGGGCGTCGTTCACCACGACGGCGGTCTTGCCCAGGCCCTGGACCCAGGCCCTGCTCTGCTCGACGAGCTCGGGGCGGGTCTGCCGGCCGATGACGACCTCGATCAGGGTCGAGGCCGGGACCGGGTTGAAGAAGTGCAGTCCGAGGAAGTCCTCCGGCCGCGCCAGCTCGTCGGCCAGCCCGGACACGGACAGCGAGGACGTGTTCGAGGCCAGCACCGCGCCGGGCGCGAGGCGCTCCTCGACCCCGCGCAGGGAGGCGACCTTCAGGTCCCAGTCCTCCGGCACGGCCTCCACCACCAGCTGGCGGTCGCCGAAGTCCGCGTGGTCCACCGACACGGTCAGGCGGGAGACCATCTCGTCGAGGTTGCCGTCCGCCGCACCGCGCTCGAGCGACTTCGCGGCGGAGGACTCGACCCGCTCGCGGGCCGCCTGGGCGGAGGCGTCGTCGCGCTCGACGACCACGACGTCCGACCCGTTGACCAGGAACGCGTGGGCGATGCCCGCGCCCATCCGGCCTCCGCCGAGGACGCCGACCTTCGCGGGGAGTCCTGCGGGCAGTACGGAGTTGCTCATCACTTCTTCTTCCTGTCGAGGAACGCCTGCATGCGGTCGAACTTGGCCTGGGACTCGAACAGCATGCCCTGGGCGAGGGTGTCGATCACGGGATGGGCCTCCCGCGGGGCGTGGAACACGGCCTTGGAGATCCGGACCGCCAGCGGGTCCTGCGCCGCGATGGTGTCCGCCAGCGCGTGCGCCGCGTCCATCAGCGTCCCGGGCTCCACGAGCTCGGTGACCAGGCCGATCCGCAGGCAGTCCTCGCCCGTGAGGACCTTGCCGGTCAGCAGGATCTGCTTGGCGGCCGGCTCGCCGACGAGCTCCTTCAGCCGCCAGGTCGCCCCGGCCGCGGCCATGATGCCGAGGCTCGTCTCGGGGTTGCCCATGCGCAGGGCCGGGGTGCCGATGCGGAAGTCGGCCGCGTAGGCCAGCTCCGCGCCGCCGCCGAGGGTGAAGCCGTCCAGCGCGGCGATCACGGGCATCGGCAGCTTGGCGATCCGGTCGAAGATCCCCGAGTTGATGCCGGCCAGCGCGTCGTCGCGACGCCGCTCGCGCAGCTGCGCGATGTCCGCCCCGGAGGCGAAGACGGCCTTCGTCCCGGCCTCCGGGTCGCCGGGCGTGCCGGAGAGGAGCAGGATCTTCGGGGTGCGCTCGAGGTGCGCGCACACCACGTGCAGCTCGTCGACCATGGCCTGGTCGATCGCGTTCCGCACCTCGGGTCGGTGCAGCCGGACCGCCAGACGGTCCTCGCGCTCCTCGACCAGCAGCGTGGCGAAACCGGAGGCGTCCAGGTGCGTGCCGGTGTCGTTCCGGAGCTCCGTCATCGGACCCCCTCCACGAGCAGCGCGGTGCCCTGGCCCACGCCCACGCACATGGTGGCCAGGCCGAGCCTGCGGCCCTGAGCGGCCTCGCGCTCGAGGCGTCCGAGCAGCGTGACCACCAGGCGGGAGCCGGAGGAGCCGAGCGGGTGGCCGAGGGCGATCGCTCCGCCGTCGTTGTTCACGATGTCGGGGTCGAGCTCCAGCTCGCGCATGCACGCCAGGGACTGGGAGGCGAAGGCCTCGTTGAGCTCCACGGAGGCGAGGTCGTCGACCGTGACGCCCGTCCGCTCGAGGACCTTGCGGGTGGCCGGGACCGGGCCGATGCCCATGATCTCCTGCGCGACGCCGGCGGAGGCGCCGTCGAGGATGCGGGCGCGGGCCTGGAGTCCGTACTTCTCGACCGCAGCCTCGGACGCGACGATGATCGCCGAGGCGCCGTCGTTGAGCGTCGAGGCGTTGCCGGCCGTGACCACGCTGCCGCCCCTGACGACCGGGCGCAGACCGGCGAGGGCGTCCATGGAGGTTCCGGGGCGGGGGCCCTCGTCGGTGTCCACGACGGTCTCGGCGCCCTTGCGGCCCTTGACGGTCACGGGGACGATCTCGTCGGCGAAACGGCCGGCGTCGATCGCGGCGATCGCCCTCTCGTGGGAGCGGACCGCGAAGGCGTCGCAGTCCTCACGGGAGGTGCCGAAGACACGGGCCACCTCCTCGGCGGTCTCGGGCATGGAGTAGGTGGCCTTGCCGTCCCGGGAGAGCTCCCCGGAGAGGAAAGCGGGGTTAGGGAAGCGCCAGCCGATCGAGGTGTCGAAGACGTCCCCGGGCTTCGCGAACGCCTTGGCCGGCTTCTCCATCACCCAGGGGGCGCGGGACATCGACTCCACGCCGCCGGCGACGACGAGGTCCGCCGCCCCGGCCTTGACCATGTGGGAGGCCATGATGATCGCCGACAGCCCCGACGCGCACAGCCGGTTGACGGTGATGCCCGGGACCGTGTCCGGGAAGCCGGCCAGCAGCCACGCCATGCGGGCCACGTTGCGGTTCTCCTCGCCGGCGCCGTTGGCGTTGCCGAGGATCACCTCGTCGACGTCGGCCGGGTCGATGCCGGCCCGCTCGACGGCGGCCCTGACGCTGAGGGCGGCCAGGTCGTCCGGCCGGACGGAGCTCAGGGCGCCGCCATAGCGCCCGACGGGGGTGCGTGCCCCGCCGATGAGGAATGCTTCAGGCATGGAAAGACTCCTGTGTCGTCAATGCTGTCGTGAGTGCTGTCGTGAGTGCTGTCGTCGGTGCTGTCGTACGGGCGGGCGCCCCGGGAACTCCGGGGCGCCCGGGGACGATCAGCGGAAGGCCGAGATGCCGGTGATGTCGCGGCCCACGAGGAGGGCCTGGATGGAGTCGGTGCCCTCGTAGGTGGAGACGACCTCCATGTCGGTCATGTGCCGGGCGACGTGGTTCTCGAGCAGCAGCCCGTTGCCCGCGAGCAGCTCGCGCGCCTCGTTGCAGATCCACTTGCCCTTCTGGGAGGTGGACATCTTGACCATCGAGGCCATGGCGTTGGTCAGCTCGCCCTTGTCGGCCAGCTCCGCCATCCGGTTGCACATCAGCTGCATGGTGGTGAGCTCGCTGAGCATGTTCGCCAGGCGGGCCTGGACCAGCTGATAGCCGGCGATGGGGTTGCCGAACTGCACCCGCTTGGCGGCGTAGTCGGCGGCGATCTCGAAGGCCGCCATGGCGTGGCCCACGGCCTCCCACGAGGCCCCGCCGCGGGTGGCCTGCAGGACGCGGGAGACGTCGGCGAAGGAGCGGCACTCGACCAGCCGGTTCTCCGCGGGGATGCGCATGTCCTCGATGACGATGTCGGCCTGCTGGATCGCGCGCTTGCCGACCTTGCCGGTGATCACCGTCGGGTCGTAGCCGGCCGGGTGGTTGCCCTCGGCGTCCTTCTCCACCACGAAGGCGTTGACCTTGCCGTCCTCGACGTTGCGGGCGAACAGCACGATGACGTCGGCGGCGTGGCCGTTGCCGATCCAGCGCTTGTGCCCGTTGATGACCCACTCGTCGCCCTCGCGGCGGGCGCTGGTCTCCAGGGCCACGGAGTCCGAGCCGTGCTCGGGCTCGGTCAGGGCGAACGCGCCGGTCTTCTCCAGCCGCGCCATCGCCGGCAGCCACCGCTGCTTCTGCTCCTCGCTGCCGAGCATGTTCAGCGCGCCCATGCACAGGTTGGCGTGCACGCCCAGGAACGTGTTGATGCTGCCGTCCACCCGGGCCATCTCCCGGGCCACCATCCCGGCGGCCTTGCGGCTCATGCCCGGGCATCCGTAGCCCTGGATGGTGGTGCCGATGATGCCCAGCTCGGCCAGACCGGGCAGCAGCTCCCAGGGGAACTCCGCCTTCTCCCAGTACTCGTTGATGACGGGGAGCACCTGGCCCTCGGCGAAGGCGCGGACCTTGTCGCGAATCGCGATCTCCTCCGCGGTGAGCTCGTCGTCGAGCCGGAAGTAGTCGGAGGTGATGGCGGACTTGGCTGCTGTCGTGGTCATGGCAGTTCTTTCTGTGTCGGTTCGTCGAAGAAGGATCGCCGGCCGGCGCTGGTCAGGCGTGCTCGGGGCGGGCGTCGAGCCAGGCGAGGACCGCGTCGCGGTCGGCGTCGAGGCCCGGCGGGACGAGGTCGTAGCTGGCCGGGGTCGCGGAGAAGCCGATGGGGTTCCGGATGCCGGGCAGCTCCGTCCCGCCCTCGCCCACGCTGACCACCGGCTCCAGCCCGAGGCGGTCGGCGAGCTCGACCCCTCCTCGGACGTCGTTGATCGGTGCGCACGGGATGCGGGCCTCGGTCAGGATGTCGAACCACTCCGCGGCGCTCCGGGCGGACAGGAGCTCCTGGAGGAGCGGGCGCAGCTCCGTGCGGTGGTGGCTGCGGTCCGGGGCCGTGGCGAACCGGGGGTCGTCGGCCAGGGCCGGGGCCTCGAGGACCCCGCACAGGGTCCGGAACTGGCGGTCGTTGCCGATCGCGAGGACGATCTCCCCGTCCCGGGTGGGCAGCGGCTCGTAGGGGTAGATGCTCGGGTGCTCGTTGCCCATGCGGGTCGGGACCTTGCCGCTGAGCAGGTAGCCGGCGGTCTGGTTGACCATCCCGGACAGGGCCGAGGTCATCAGGTTGACCTCGACGAGCTGGCCCCGGCCGCTGCGCCCGCGCTCCTGGAGCGCGGCCAGGACGCCGATGGCCGCGTGCAGGCCGGTGATGACGTCGAAGACCGCCACGCCGGAGCGGAACGCCGGCGTCTCGGGAGAGCCGGTGAGGCTCATCAGACCGGACATGGCCTGCACCAGCAGGTCGTAGCCCGGCAGGGACGCCCCGCCCTCGGTGCCGAAGCCGGTGATCGAGGCGTAGACGACCGCGGGGTTGTCCGCCGCGACCGACTCGTAGTCGAGACCGAACCGGGCGAGGCCGCCGGGCTTGAAGTTCTCGACGAGCACGTCGGCCTCACCGGCCAGCCGCCGCGCGGTCGCCAGGTCCTGCGGGTCGGCGAAGTCCAGGGCGATGGCCCGCTTGTTGCGGTTGATCGACATGTAGTAGGTCGACTCGCCGTCGCGGACCGGCGGCTTCCAGGCACGCGTCTCGTCGCCGCCCGGGCCCTCGACCTTGATCACCGTCGCTCCCATGTCGGCGAGCAGCATGGTGCAGTAGGGGCCTGCGAGCACGCGGCTGAAGTCCGCGACGACGATGCCGGCCAGCGGGCCCGTGGCGTTCCTGCTGAAGCCGTCCTGGTGGGCGGTCCTGTCCTCTGCCGGGTCGTGGCCGGCCGTGCCGGGGCGCACTTCCCGGTGGTCGCTCTGCAGTGTCATCGGTCCTCTTTCGTCTGGCGGTTCCCTTCACGATGACAGGGGCGATTACCCCGCGTCCAATACTTATTCTGGTCTCGACCGATGCTCCAGCAGGAATGGTCTGCGTCCACTGGACCCCGATGGGGCCGGCCCCCATGTCCTGCGGCGGCTGCGCGTGGGAAGATCCAGCCATGGCGAATTCCCCGGCCGGCGAGTCCGTGATCAGCCGCGTCGTGCGGCTCATGGACGCCTTCGACCGGCAGGTGCCCTCGATGTCGCTGTCCGAGCTCGCCCGCCGCGCATCCCTCCCCCTGACCACCGCCCACCGCCTGGTGGAGGAGCTGGTCAGGCACGGGCTGATCGAGCGGGCCTCCGACGGGGAGCTGCGGATGGGCCTGCGCCTGTGGGAACTGGCGGCGCGCGGCTCCCGGGCCCTCACCCTGCGCGAGATCGCGCTGCCGTTCATGGAGGACGTCCAGGCCGCGGTGCACCAGCTCACCACTCTGGCGGTGCTGAACAGCGGGACGGTGCTCTACGTGGAGCGCCTCTCCGCCCCGGACGCGGCCCTGGACGCGGCGCACGTCGCCCAGCGGATGCCCATCCACGCCACGTCCTCCGGGCTGGTCCTGCTGGCCTACTCCCCGGCATGGCTCCAGGAGGAGGTCCTCGCCGGGCCGCTGGAGAAGGTGACCGAGGAGACCATCACGGATCCGCCGACGATCCGCAAGCACCTCGCGGAGATCCGCCGCCGAGGCTATGCGGCGCTGCCGGGCATCGGGGTCCTCGAGTGGACCGGCATCGCAGTTCCGGTCTTCGGCGCCGGAGGCGCCGTCGCCGCGGCGCTGAACGCCACCGTCCGGCGGGAGGAGGCCAACGTGCCCCTCACCGTTCCGGCCCTGCTGACCGCCGCCCACGGCATCTCCCGGGCGCTGGGAGCGGAGAACCGGTCCGCCGGATCCACCCGCCCTTAGGGTCCGGAGAAGAATACCCTTCCGCTGATCGGAAGTGGGCTGGATCCCCCTGCGCCCGCCCGCCATCGTTGAGGGAGACGCAGATCACATCCCCGCCACGGACCGGGGACATCCTCCGCCGCTGCCGCCCGGCGCGGCCGCTGACGAGCGTTCGACACGCCTCTTCCGCTCGAGGGCACTCCCCTGCTGCCGCACGGCAGACATCCACACCACTGCGAGCAGCCTGCTCCCGGCGCTGCCCCTTCTTCACTCTCTTCTTCCCTGTCTCTCCCCAGTCGGAGAGCCCACTTCCAAGGAGTCGAACCATGATCGGACTCATCGGCGTCGTGCTGGCGCTGGCCTTGTTGATCATCTTCGCCTATCGAGGCGTCAACGTCCTGATCCTGGCCCCGCTGATGGCGCTGCTGGCAGCGCTGTTCGCGGGGGCGCCCCTGATCGCCACCTACACGCAGGTGTTCATGCCGGCGCTCGGGAAGTACGTGGTCACCTACTTCCCGCTGTTCCTGCTCGGCGCGATCTTCGGCAAGCTGATGAACGACTCCGGCTCCGCGAGCAGCATCGCCCGCTGGATCGTCGACCGGGTCGGGGCGCAGCGGGCCATCCTCGCGACCGTGCTGGCCTGCGCGGTGCTCACCTACGGAGGCGTCACCGCCTTCGTGGTGGCGTTCGCGATCCTGCCCATCGGGATCGAGCTGTTCCGGGCCGCCGACGTCCCGAAGCGGCTGATGCCCGGGGCGATCGCCCTGGGTGGCTTCACCTTCACCCTGACGGCGCTGCCCGGCACCCCGTCCATCCAGAACGCCATCCCCGCCCCGTTCTTCGGCACCGACGCCTTCGCCGCTCCCGTCCTGGGCATCATCGCCGGCGCCATCATGTTCACCGGCGGCATGGCCTGGCTGACGCGCCAGGCCCGCCGCGCGGCCCGCGCCGGCGAGGGGTACGCGATGTCGGCCTCGGCCGCCTCGATCCCGTCGGAGCGCCGGGCACGCCGCCGCGGCCCCGGCGCGAAGGAGGCCGACCGCGGGACCACCGCTCCCGTCGCCGAGCGGTCCCCGGTGGCGCTGGACGACCAGGAGCAGCCCCCCGCCGCGGAGCCGGCCCGCGACCTCCCCCCGGCCCTCGTCGCCTTCGCCCCCATCTTCCTCGTGGTCTTCCTCAACTACGCGCTCGTCACGTGGGTCTTCCCGAGCATGAGCTTCGACTACCTGGAGCAGGAGGCCTACGGCAGCACCTCGATCGACAAGGTGAGCGGCATCTGGGCCATCGTCCTGGCGCTGGCCGCCGCGATCGTCACCATCCTGCTGCTCAACAGGCGGCGCCTGAAGGACGCCAAGGACTCCCTCAACCAGGGCGCCCTGACGTCGATGCTGCCGATCCTCAACACCGCCAGCGAGGTCGGGGTCGGCGCCGTGATCGCCTCGGTGCCCGCGTTCACCATCGTGCGCAACGCGGTGCTGGGGCTGAGCGGGAACCCCATCATCTCCATGGCCGCGGCGGTGAACGTCATCGCCGGCATCACCGGATCGGCCTCGGGCGGCCTGAGCATCGCGCTGCAGACCTTCGGCGACCAGTTCCGGCAGATGGCCGAGGACCAGGGCGTCAGCCTCGAGCTCATGCACCGCGTGGCGTCCATCGCCTCGGGCGGCTTCGACTCCCTGCCCCACAACGGCGCCGTCATCACCCTCCTGGTGATCTGCGGCATGACGCACCGGCAGTCCTACAAGGACGTCGGCATGGTCTCGGTCGCCATCCCGGTCGCCGCGCTGATCGTCGTCGTGCTCCTGGGAAGCCTGTTCGGAGCCTTCTGATCCTCCCCGACGAGCACGTCCCCTGCCGAGGCGGGTGCCCCCACGCGGGGCACCCGCCTCGGTCGTCTCCGGCACACCGCCCGCGGCGAGGGGCCTCGCCGGCCCCGGATCCGTGCCCGTGCTGTCGTGCCCGTGCTGTCGTGCTCGTGCTGTCGTGCCCTCCTACGGCTGGGCGGCGGCTCCCGTCGGGCTCCCCGACGCCGGCGCGCCCGGGACCGGCGCGGGCTCCTCACCGGGGAGGTCCACCCCGCCCTCGGACGGCTCCCCCGGGGTGTTGGGACCCGGGCCCTGCGGCACCGCACCGGCCCAGGTGGCGCCGGGCTGCCGTGGCACTCCCGCCACGAACGCCTGGCGGACGGCCGCGGCCTGCTCCGCCGGGCCGGAGTGCTCGGCCGCGGCGATCACCACGGCGAACGCCTTCGTGTCCTGCACCAGCTCGGTGATCGTCTCCGGCGAGTCGACGCACCAGCGGTACGCCGTCGCGTAGTCCACGGCACGCCCGTTGGCGGTCACGATCCCCTGCTCGTCGATCTCGACGCTCATGCGTCCTCCTTCTGCTCGGCTCTCTGTTCGGTCTGCCGCTCCCGCGAGCGGATCGGATGCCCGGCCGGGGCGTCCCCGCCGGCGGCGAGCGCCGTCGGCGCCCGCTCCGCCCGAGCCCACGCTGTTGGATCCCGCACTGCCGGAGCCCACACTGTGGGAGCCCACGCTGCCGGAGTCCACGCTTCCGGACTCCACGCTTCCGGGACCGCGGAGCAGGCTCCGGACGTGCCGGAACGCCCGCCTCGCCTCCGGCGTCCACCAGGCGCCGACATACACGTGGAACGCCCCGGGCTCGTAGATCAGCCGCCCCTCGTTGCCCGCACGCCGCAGGTTCCCCGCGAACGTCAGCGCGTCCGGGGCCAGGATGTCCCGCCCGCCCTGCACCACGTGCACCGGCGGCAGCCCCGCGGGGTACCCGTACAGCGGGCTGACCAGCGGGTCCTGCAGGGAGCGGTCCCGCGCCCACGCCGCGGCCATGGGCATCACCACGTCGGTGCTGAGCATCGGGTCGTGCGGGTCGAGCTCCCGCACCGCCGGGTGGGTCGCGCTGACGTCGACGGCCGGCGAGAACCCCACCACGTGGTCGGGCATCCGCTCCCCGGCGTCGCGCAGGATCATGGCGAGCCCGATCGCCAGGCAGCCTCCGGCGGAGTCCCCGGCCACCACGACCCGCTCCACGGAGGGCTGGGACACCAGCGACGCCCACGCCGCCCGCAGGAAGTCGTAGCCCTCGTTGGCGTCCCCCTCCGGCGCCAGCCGGTACAGCGGCACCGTGACCGTGGTGCCCGTGCCCTTGACCAGCTCCCGCACGATCCACCAGTGCGCGGTCAGCAGCGGCATCACGAACGCTCCGCCGTGCAGATAGATCAGGTGGGTGCCGTCCGCCCCGGCGCGCGGAGTCAGCCGCAGCACCGGCCGCCCGGACACCTCGGTCCGCTCCACGCGGTGCGAGCGCCGCAGGTCCGCGGGGACGGCGGCCGGCTCCGGGTAGGGGCGGCCGTGCAGCTGCTCGACGGGCGTCCGGGGGGACAGCCGGCCGCGCGCCCGCACCACGGAGGAGGTCAGGCTCATTCTCAGGCTCACAGGTCTCTCCTCGAGGTTCCGGTCGAGGCCGCGACCTACGCCAGGTGCTCCTCCGGCTCGCCCTGGAACTCGCGCACCTCCACCGGCAGCGTGGTCGCCAGGGCCAGCTTCCGGCCCCACTCGATGGCGGCGTCGTAGTCCTCAGCGGCCACGATGCAGATCCCGCCCGCGTGCTCGTCCTCCCGCTCGTACGGGCCGTCGGTCGTGACCAGGTCCTCCCCGTGGAAGCGCACCACCACCGACGCCTCGGCCCGGTCCAGCCCGCCCGCGAAGACCCAGGCGCCGGCGGCCCGCAGCTCCTCGTTGAACGCGGCCACGTCCCGCATCACCGGCTCCAGGATCGCGGGGGCGGCGGGACCGCCGTCGGGCTGTTCGATGCTGAGAAGGTAGTGCTTCATGGTGGGCGGGCCTTCCTGGCGGGGCGGGTGTTGCTTCGGAGTCTAGGGGCGGGGCGGGCCTCCGAAATAGACCTGGACGTCCACGACGCGTCCGTTGCGCACCGTGATCGCCTCCATGTTCTGGAACCGCCCGCCGGATCTGAGCTCGTACTCGTAGCGGAGGAAGATCAGGCCGGGCTCCGCCTCGACGACCTGGCGGGGCTCCTGCCACGCCACCCGCTGCGCGGTGGGAAAGCACCGCTCGAACCAGGCGGCCTTGTCGATGGCGTCGTCCTGGGGCGACGTGAAGCGGAGGTCGTCGTCGACGAGCTCGCGCGCCGCCGCCTCGTCCTGGGCGAGGTAGGCGGCGAGGAGCCTGCGGACCACGTCGGTGCTGTCAGGGGCCATGGTTGCTCCTATGTCAAGCAGCTGCTGGTAGGCGGGGTGGGTGTTCGAGGTGCGGGATGGTCCT
>NZ_BMEQ01000027.1 GCF_014636775.1 Kocuria dechangensis | reverse complement strand
CCTCCCTGTCCATCCGGGGCGAGGCGGCGGAGCAGGCCTGGCGCATCATCGACCAGATCCGCGCCGCCTGGCAGACAGGAAAGGTGCCCCTGGAGGAATACCCGGCAGGGTCCACCGGCCCCGAGCACTGGGCCTCCACCGACTGAGCTCCCGACCGACCACCGCTTCGTGCAGAAGACAGCGGGTTCCGGACAGAAGCATCCGAGCAGGCCCGTCCCGGATGGGCCAGCATCACGGTCGGCTAACAGAACCGCCTTCGGGCACCTGATAAGGATCTGGGGGGTGCGGCGGCGCCTAGCATGACGGCAACGAATCCCTGAGCCGCTCCAGCGCCGGTGCAGCCGGCGGGAACGACACGATCGCTTGAGGAGGTCGCCGTGGCGATCTACGAGTACACCGCCGAGGAACGCCGGCCTGCGGCTGCGCCCCGGGTGGTGCCCCGGTCCAAGGGGCGGATCGTCGTCGACTGGCTGACCACCACGGACCACAAGACGATCGGGTACATGTACCTGATCTCCTCCTTCGTCTTCTTCCTGATGGCGGGGGTGATGGCGCTGCTGATCCGTGCGGAGCTCTTCGCCCCGGGGATGCAGATCCTGGAGACCAAGGAGCAGTACAACCAGCTGTTCACAATGCACGGGACGATGATGCTGCTGATGTTCGGCACCCCGCTGTTCGTCGGCTTCGCCAACGTGATTGTGCCGCTGCAGATCGGCGCCCCGGACGTGGCGTTCCCGCGGCTGAACGCCCTGGCGTTCTGGTTCTTCCTCTTCGGGTCGCTGGTGGCGATAGCCGGGTTCATCACCCCGCAGGGCGCGGCGTCCTTCGGCTGGTTCGCCTACACCCCGCTGTCCAACGCTTCGTTCTCACCCGGTGTGGGCGGTGACCTGTGGGTGTTCGGGCTGGCCCTGCAGGGCTTCGGCACGATCATGGGCGGGGTCAACTTCATCACCACGATCATCTGCATGCGCGCCCCGGGCATGACGGTGTGGCGGATGGGCCTGTTCACCTGGACCACGCTGATCACCTCGCTGCTGATCGTGATGGTCTTCCCGCCGCTGGCGGCCGCGCTCTTCGCCCTGGGCATGGACCGGACCCTGGGCGGGCACATCTTCGACCCCGCCAACGGCGGGGCGATCCTGTGGCAGCACCTGTTCTGGTTCTTCGGCCACCCCGAGGTGTACGTGCTCGCGCTGCCGTTCTTCGGCATCGTCTCGGAGATCATCCCGGTCTTCTCGCGGAAACCGATCTTCGGCTACAAGGGTCTCGTGTTCGCGACCATCGCCATCGCGGCGCTGTCGGTGACCGTGTGGGCCCACCACATGTACGTCACCGGGGCGGTGATGCTGAGCTTCTTCGCGTTCATGACGATGATGATCGCGGTGCCCACCGGTGTGAAGTTCTTCAACTGGATCGGCACCATGTGGCAGGGCTCGATCACCTTCGAGACGCCGATGCTGTGGGTGCTGGGCTTCATGTTCACGTTCCTGTTCGGCGGTCTGACCGGGGTGATCCTGGCGACCCCGCCGCTGGACTTCCACGTCTCGGACACCTACTTCGTGGTCGCCCACTTCCACTACGTGGTGTTCGGCACCGTGGTGTTCTCCATGTTCGCCGGGTTCTACTTCTGGTGGCCGAAGTTCACCGGCAAGATGCTCAACGAGCGGATCGGCAAGATCCACTTCTGGTTGCTGTTCCTGGGCTTCCACATGACCTTCCTCATCCAGCACTGGCTGGGCGTGGACGGCATGCCGCGCCGCTACGCGGACTACATGCCCGAGGACGGGTTCACCTGGATGAACCAGGTCTCCACCGTCGGCTCCATGCTGCTGGGGGTGTCCATGATCCCGTGGTTCTGGAACGTCTACACCACGCACAAGAACGCCAAGAAGGTGGAGGTCGACGACCCCTGGGGCTTCGGCGGTTCCCTGGAGTGGGCCACGTCCTGCCCGCCCCCGCGGCACAACTTCACCTCCCTGCCGCGGATCCGGTCCGAGCGCCCGGCGCTGGACCTCCACCACCCGGAGCTGGCCGCGGAGTCCCCGCAGCAGTCCCCGGTCGACGACGCCGCCATCGCCACCCGGGGCAGGTAACCCCCAGTTCCTGCGCCCGCGCCGGCCCGCGGGGCGGTGGTCCTACTGCTCTGCCGGGTGGGCCGGTTCCTCCCCGGGGCCGGCCTCGACGTGCTCGGGTCCGGCAGCCACGTCCTTGACCGCGTGTCCGCCGAACTGGTTGCGCATCGCGGCGATCATCTTCATCGCCGGGGCCTCGTCCTGGCGGGAGGCGAAACGGGCGAAGAGGGCGCTGGCGATGGCCGGCACCGGGACCGCCAGGTCGAGGGCGGACTCGACGGTCCACCGGCCCTCCCCGGAGTCCTCGGCGTAGCCGGCGAGGCGGTCGAGGTGCTCGTCCTCGTTCAGCGCGTTCACCGCCAGGTCCAGCAGCCAGGACTTGATCACCGAGCCCTCGCGCCAGGAGTTGAAGGTCTCGCGCACCGAGGTGACGTGGCCGGCGGCCTCCGGCACCACCGGCACCGCAGCGGCGAGAATCACGGTGGGGTTGCGGTCGCGTTGCTGGCCGATCACGATCGGCGTTTGCGCTGCGCAACGCGTTGCCACCCGGGGCGGGAGGCGATCACTGTGGTGAAGCAGAGGCCGTCCGGTGAGGAGTTCTCCGGGTCGGCCCCGGGGGGAAAGCACCACCGCGGCTGCGGGCGGCCACTTCTTCGGTGTCCGGTCGTTCTGGGAGCCCCGTCGAAGGAGGAGCGATGTCCGGCATCACCTGGCGTCTGCGGGTCGCGGCGATCGCCATCGGGGCCATGGCGGTGACCGGCGCGGTACCACCGGTTGCTGCAGCCGTGCAGGCCGTGCAGCCGGTGGCCCCGGCTCCCACCGACCGCCTGCCGGATCTGGGCATGGCCCCGCTGACCCACTTCTCCCTGGACACCACCTCGGTCCCGGGCAGGCGGCTGCTGCGCTTCGAGACGGTCATCGTCAATGTCGGGGCCGGGCCCTTCCAGCTGCAAGGCCGGCGTCCCAATCCCGGCACCGCGACGATGACCGTCGCCCAGCGCATCTACAACTCCGCCGGCGGGCACCGTGATGTGCCCACCCGGGCGTCGATGTACTTCGCCGGGGACGGCCACGCCCACTGGCACGTACGCGACCTGGAGTCCTACACCATCACGGGTGCCCGGGGCGGGAAGGTCCTCCAGACCGGGGCGAAGCACGGCTTCTGCTTCTACGACTTCCGCGGCCACCAGCTGTCCCTGAAAGGCGCTCCAGCCACAGCCCGGTACACCCACTGCGGGAAATCCACGGACCTGACGGTCACGATGGGCCTGTCCGTGGGCTGGGCGGACGTCTACCACGCCACGCTCCCGGACCAGTACCTCGACGTGACCGGGCTGAAACCGGGGAAGTACCGGCTGAACGCCACCGCCGACGCCGAGAACTGGTTCGCCGAGACCAACGAGAAGAACAACTCCACCTGGACGGAGCTGCGCCTCACCGGCACCTCGGTGAAGGTCCTGTCCCAAGGACCGGCTCTCTAGGTGAGCCGGCCGCCGCTGAACTGGGCAGCTCCGTGAGCTTCAACCAGGTCCTGCGCACCGTCGGCAGCTTCTTCGGCACCGCGGTCTGGGGGGGGCGGTACTCGCAGCGCACACCACACCGTCCCTCCACCCCAGCGGGGCCGGGATCAGCACCACCTTCGCCATCGGGGCCCTGGTGTGCGCGGCGGTGTCCGCAGCCCTGCTGATCCACACCCTGCTCACCCGCACCCGCCGGGTCATCGACGAACGGTCTGAGGCTCTGGTCGGCTGAGCGCCGCTGGTGACCCGCATCGTGATGAGCGCTCAGACCGCCCGTCCCCACCGAGCAGGACGTTGCCACGGGCACGGAAAAGGGGGACAGGCCTCACCACCAGGCACATCGCGGCGAGCCCTCATGCCCTGGGCCTGGAACGAGCATCGCGTCGACCGGAAGACGGTGCCGGGGGTTTTACCGGTTTTTCGGCCTCGTCAGCGGTTCTGCGGTTATGCGAGCCGACGGGACGGAATTCCTTCCCGGCACGGGCATGGCCTGAGGGTGTTCGGGCAGTGCGGCGGGCCGGATGATCTCTACTGGGCCGGTGCGGCCTGAGGCGGTGTCGTGGTCCAGGGCCCAGCGCAACAGATCGATCCCCGAGGCTTCCAGGTGGTCCGCGCAGGTGAGGTCCACGGTGAGGGTCGCCTGCGGGATCAGCGCCCGGGCCCAGGTGACGAGCGGGGGGAGCACGTGCTGGTTCGCCTCGGTCAGGCACCCGGTGATCACCAGGCGCAGATAGGCCCCGTGGAGATCGATCTGGAGGAGCACAGAAATCTTGTGGTCCATGGCAACACCCTTCGTCGCGTGCGATCCGTGGGCGTCCGGCTCACCCGCTGTCCACGGTAGGCGCCCCCCGGCGGTAGGCAGAAGAGCCCGTGGCCTGGCAAGACACCGCAAGTTTGTGACTGGCCGGTACGGTCAGGACAGCCCCAGGCGTCCGCCCCACGGTGTCCCGTCACGGAACACTGTCACCGATCAACACGGCCCCGCAGATGCCGGGTTCTCAGTAGGCTCGGGCGCATGATCATGGCCTCCGGTGTCCCCGTGTTGGCGGAAGGGCACTGGGTGGGGATCCCGATCGCTGTGGCCGGGGCCGTGATGCTGTCACTGGGCACGTGGTTCCAGTCCCGCGGTGTGGTGGCTGCCGTGGCCGGCTCAGGTTCCCTGAACGGGCAGCACCTAGGCGTGTTGATTCGACGGCCGGTGTGGGCAGCCGGCACCGCAATGCTGGGGGTGGCGATTATGTTGCAGCTGGCCGCTTTGCGGTTCTCCCCGTTGATGGTCGTCCAGCCTATCGGGGCGGTGGCTCTGGTAGTCACCGAGGTGATCCACCTGGCCGTCTCTGGGCGCCGGCCCGGTGCCCGAAGGGTGGTGGCGGTGGTGCTGTGCGTTGGCGGGATCGCGGCCTTTGTGGTGATCGCAGCCCTATGGGTGGTCGATGTGCCCATCACCGACGAGTATCTGCGCACCGTCCTGCTACTGCTGGCTCTGGTGCTGGTGGCCGTGGCTGCCGCCTTCCGCTGGGCCCGCCAGCACCTGAACGCGATCGCATACACCGTCGGAGCTGGGGTACTCTACGGGTTCGTGGCGACCTTAGCCAAGACCGTTTTGGGGAGGGTCGTCCAAGGCCAGTTCGGGTGGCTGTCCCTCACGGCCTTGGCGGGGTTGCTGCTGGCCACCGCGGTGGGCGCATGGCTGGTCCAGCACGCCCACACCGCCGGGCGCCCCGAGCTGGTCGTGGCCGGGCTGACCGTAGTGGATCCTCTGATCGCGGTGACCCTGGCGATCACCGTGCTCGGGGAAGCCGCCACCGCACCACCGGCGGCCTTCATGGGTTTCCTCCTTACCGGGGCCCTGGCCGTCACGGGAGTCATGGCGCTCACCACCGCCGGAACGGCGTCTCCCACCCCAGAACAGGGACCCCTCAGCGGGCCGTTGCCTCCAGGACGATGACAGCGGCACGACCGTCGGTGAAGAAGGCCTCTCCGGAGGCGTTGTGACCCAGCTGGGAATCGGCCATCGGGATCATCTGCGGGTCCTCGGGGCTTAGCTTGTTGTTTAACCCGCGGTAGCTCTGGAGGGCGTGTCAGTGTCGCGGCAGTAGACAGCGGAACGGCCTTGAGGCGATCATCAGCGTTGTCGAGACGCAGGTAATCAACCCCAAGGCCGCGAGGCGAGTATGTCCCAGGACGCGGGCACTGTCGAGCCCTTCAATAGGTCTTTGAGCGTGTTGTCGAGCTTTCGCCGCGGCTTCTACGACTGCCTGAACGCACGGGCGGATGCGCTGTTCGAGCTCACCGACGCCCTCGGATGCGCCGGTGCACCGGTGACAGATCTGGCCCGGCTCTCCCTGGAGATCGAGCACCACCGCGGTCACGGGGCTCTCTACGACGGGCTCAACTGCGGGGCGGTCGACACCGGCCGGCTGCGCTCACTGGTTTGTGCCGGACCGTTGCCGAAGGTGCTGGGCCCGGACGGGCGGGAGCGGATCGTGCTGGCCGTGGACGTCTCGAACTGGTTGCGACCTGATGCGGCCACCAGCCCGGAGCGGTCGTTCTGCCACACCTACGCCCGCGGCCGCGGGCAGGCGCAGATGATCCCGGGCTGGCCGTACTCCTTCGTTGCCGCCCTGGAGAGCGGGGCATCGTCGTGGACAGCGCTGCTGGATGTCGAGCGGATCGGCCCGGGCGATGATGCCACCGCGATCACCGCGGCCCAGCTGCGGGCGGTGATCGATGGCCTCACCCGGGCCGGACACCACCGGGCCGGTGACCCCGAGGCGCTGATCGTCCTCGACGCCGGCTAGTGAGGTGGTCCGTCTGGGGTGGCTCTTGCAGGACCTGCCGGTCACGGTGATCGGCAGGGTCCGATCGGACCGAGTGTTCTACGCCCCGGCCGGTGCACGACAAGGCCCGACGAAGGGGCGAGGGCCCCGGCACGGGGCGAGACTGGTGCTGGCCGAGCCGGCCACGCACCCGGTTCCGGCGGCGGCCACCGACAACGGCACCGCCCGGTACGGGCATGCCCGAGCCATCGCGTTCGAGCGGATGCACCCCAAGCTCGAGTCCCGGGGCGGATGGGCCGATCACGCAGGGGCCCTGCCGATCATCGAGGGCACCGTCGTGGGTCTGCATGTGGAGCATCTGCCGGGGAACCGCGACCCGAGGCCGGTGTGGCTGTGGGTGTCGAAGCCCGTCCCGGGCAACGGGGCGGAAGTCGATCACTGGTGGTCGATGTTTCTCCGGCGCTTCGACCTGGAGCACACCTTCGAAGTTCCTGAAGCAGGCGCTGGGCTGGACCAGGGCCCGGCTGCGTGGCCCGGCAGCGGCCGACCGGTGGACCTGGCTGGTCATCGCCGCCCACACCCAGCTGCGCCTGGCCAGGCCACTGGCCGCTGACCACCGCCTGCCCTGGCAAAGACCGCTTTCCCCGGCCACGCTGACCCCATCGCGGGTTCGGGCGGGCTACCGCCGGATCTGCGCCACAGCAGCCCGCCCCGCCAGAGAGCCGAAACACGCTCGTCCCGGACCAGGACGCCCGAAGGGACGCCGCAACCGCATCAAAGCGACCGTGCAACCCGTCGGAATGACCCCCACAGGTTAAGTAACAAGCTAAGCCCACCATGGGGTGGGACGAGGCTGGTTAGCGGCTGACGAGCCTCAGGAGTCGACGCCGCAGCAGGACGTAGACCACTGGGCCGGTCGGCGCAGAACCTTCTGGCCTCCGCCGAGCAGATCCGTGGCAGGGGTGCCGCGTTGCGGGTGCTGAACCTCAGGGGGGAGACGTGGACATCCATACCCTGATGGGGTCGAGGGTCTTCACCGTGATGGCTGCCCTGGCCCAGATGGAGCTGGAGATCAAGCGGGAACGCATTACTGACTCGGTGGCCAAACGCCGAGCGGCCGGCAAGGACCTCGGTGGGCGGCGTCCGACCTTCACCGACTTCCAGATCCGCAACGCGCTGCGGCTCATCAAGGCGGAGGAGCCGGCCACCCAGGTGGCCCGTGACCTGGGCATGTCGAGAGCCATCTTCTACCGCCGCATCCGCGACCTGTCCGTGCCGAGTCTCTGAGTCGTCGGCCGGTCTGCGTCGTGCCTGACCGGTGCGATCAGGAGAGCACGAGCACTGTGTAGATTCCCAACGTCCCCAGGACCACTGTGGCCAAGGACAGTCCGAGCACTCCGAGGACGTCGGCGGCGATCCGTTCGGTGGCGATCCCGGAGGAGCTGCGGGCGTAGCGGGCGCGCTGGGTCAGGTAGATCGCCGTGCCGGTGATGACGGCGAGGGCGAAGAGCGCCAGGACGAACACCCCGTGGTGGGAGACCCAGCGCAGGCAGATGGCGGCGGCGGTGATGAAGGCGAGGATCGTGCGGCCCCAGGCCAGGGTGGTGCGTTCGGGCTGCAGGCCGGGGTCATTGTGCGGCGGAGGGGGCGGCAACGTCGTACGGAGGTCTTGGGAGGAGCCGCTCATGGACCAATCCCTCTCAGTTCTGCAGGACGAACACGGTCAGGGCCCCGGAGGCGACGGCCCCGCCGATGCCCAGCAGAGGGGTGATCAGCGGCAGCGGCAGCGGTGCCTTGCGCCGCAGGGCACGTTCCACGCCCACCCAGCGCCAGGCGGCGCCGGCGCTGATGAGCACCCCCAGCAGGAGCAGGACCACGGCCAGGACGGTGCGCACGGGTGCGGGGAAGAGGTCCTCGGTGAAGGCCTCCACCGCGATGCCGCCGGCCAAGAACGCCAGGGAGGTGCGGATCCACGCCAGGAACGTGCGCTCGTTGGCCAGGGTGAAGCGGGGATCGGGTTCGGTGCCCCCGCCCAGCACCCGGGTGGAGAACCGGCTGCGCTCCTGTGCGGACATGGACTCTTCCATGGGATACCTCTGTAGCTGCTCATGGGGCGCTTCGATGCACGCGACGTCCGCCGCCGGGGGGCGGGGAAACGCTCCGGGACATCAGGTCGTTCGGGCCAGTGGAGTCAGGCGCAGGGGCATGCGGGCGAAGCCGCGCAGCACGTTGTGGATCCACGGAGAGGGCTCACCGGTGAGTTGGATCCGGTCCACGCGCTTGGCCAGGGCCTGCAGGACGAGTTCGATCTCGATCCGGGCGATGGGCTGACCCACGCACTGGTGCAGGCCCATGCCGAAGGCCACGTGGCCGGAGGCGCTGCGGTCGAGGTCGAAGACGTCGGCCTTCTCGCCCCATTTGCGGGGGTCGCGGTTGGCTGCGCCCATGAAGAGCAAGATCTTCGAGTCCGCGGGGATCCGGACACCGCCGATCTCGGTGTCGATCGTGGAGGTGCGGTGGAACATCTGGAACGGGGACTCGACGCGCAATGCTTCGTCGACGGCGAACTTGGCCAGCTTCGGGTTGGCCTTGAGCTTCTCCCACTGCTCGGGGTGCCGAGCAAGGCTGTAGAGCGTGTTCCCGATGCCGAAGATCGTTGTGTCCACCCCCGCGGAGAGCAGGGCACGCACCAGCAGGGTGGCCTGCTCCGGGGCGATGCGGCCTTCCTCGGCGACTTTCCAGATGTCGGCGCCCAGACCGGTGATCGACAGATTCTCCCGGGCGCAGCTGTCCATGATCCAGGCGGCGACCTTCTCGCCCTCGGTGAAGGCCTCGGCCCGGATCTCGTTGTCCGCGCCGAAGGCGTTGAAGGCCATCGCACCGTAGGGCAGCAGGTTCTCCCGGCCTCCCGGGCGCAGACCCACCGCGTCGGGGAACACCTTCAGGGGGTAGGGCTCGGCGATGTCCTTGATCCCGTCGACGTCACCCTGGGCCACCACCCGCTCGGCCAGCTCTTCGGCGAAGGGGGTGAACTGTTCCCGCAGCCGGCGCATGGTGGACGGGGAGATGACCCCGGCCAGGCCCCGGCGCATCACGGTGTGTGTGGGCGGGTCGGACTCCAGGATCGAGGGCGGGCGCCACTCGGGTTCCTTGCGGATGTCCTTGGGCCCCAGGCCCCCGCTGGAGCAGTAGGACTCGAAGTCGGTGAGGATCTCATAGACCCACTCGTAGCGGGTCACGGCGTAGCAGCCGTACTTCTCCAGCCACACCACCGGCCCGGCCTCCCGCAGCTTCTCGTGCAACGGGTAGGGGTTGGAGATGTTCTCGACGGAGAAAGGGTCATCGGGCAGGGACAGGGCTTCGTGCCTGGTGGCGGTGACAGTCATGGTGGCTCCTGTGGTGGGTCGGTGGGTCAGAGGTCCAGGGTGAGCTTGCGGCATCCGGCCGCGGCGCGGGAGACGCAGATCATCATGGAGTCCCCCAGATGCTTCTCCTCCTCGTTGAGGATGGCGTCCCTGTGCTCGATCTCCCCTTCCACCACACGGGTCTCGCAGGTGCCGCACACCCCGGCGCGGCAGGAGGAGAGCACACGCACCCCGTGTTCCTCCACCACCTCCAGGATGGTGCGGTCGGGGGGCACAGTGACGGTTGTGCCCGTGTCGGTCAGTTCCACCTCGAAGGGCTCGGTGCTGGCCCCGGCGTCGAGGTTGGCCGCGACGAAGCGCTCCAGGTGCAGGGCCCCGGGGGGCCAGCCCATGCAGTAGTCCTCGATCACGCGCAGCAACGGCTCGGGCCCGCACGCGTAGACCAGCATCTTCGCCCGGGGCAGGGCCAGCAACCCCTCCAGGTCGATCCGCCCGACCTCGTCCTCCGGGTAGAGCAGCACGCGGTCCCCGTAGGCGGCCACGAGCTCGTCGGCGAAGGCCATCGACGCGCGGCTTCGCCCGCCGTAGGCCAGCCGCCACTCCCGGCCGGCGGCTTCGGCGGCCTCGATCATGGGCAGGATCGGGGTGATGCCGATGCCGCCGGCCACGAACAGGTACTTCCGGGAATCGACGAAGGGGAAGTTGTTGCGGGGGCCGTTGATGTGGACGGTGTCGCCCTCGGCCAGGCTCTCGTGCACGTAGGCGGATCCGCCGCGGGAGTCCCGGGTGCGCAGCACCGACACTTGGAGCCGGCTGCGGTCGGCCAGCGGCGAGCACAGGGAGTACTGGCGCATGTGGTGGGGCAGGATCAGATCGATGTGCGAGCCCGGCTCCCACTGCGGGAACTCGGAACCGTCGGGCAGGCGCAGCGTCACCCGGCGGACGCCCTCGGCCACGGTCTCGAGCTTCTCGACGAGGACTTCTTCGACCTCGTGCCGGTAGCGGTCCGGGGACTGCCCTCCGATGACGGGGGCGGCATCGGTGTTCACGGTGGTCATGGTCCCTCCACTCAGGCGGTCACGGACAGGGCGGCGGACACCGCACGGTGGGCGCTCAGGCCGCCGTCGACGCAGACGTCGGTGCCGTTGATCCAGGCGGCCTCCGGGCTGACCAGGAAGCCGATGGTGCGCGCGATGTCGCCCGGCTGCCCGGCACGGCCCAGCAGGGCCACAGCACCCTCGACCTTGTCGCGGCCGTGGTCCTTCTTGAAGTCCTCCAGGATCGGCGTCTGGACCGGGCCGGGACTGACCGAGACCACGCGCACCTTCCCGAGGGAGGAGGCGGCGGCCTCCAGGCTCAGCCAGCGGACGCACTCCTTGGAGAACCGGTATGAGCTGCCGGTGACCTCCGGATCCGCCCCGGCCGCCTCGAGGGCCGCCTCCCGGTCCGCGGCGGTGGTGAATGCAATAATCTGCTCGCGGCGCTCGGCCCAGCCGTTGGCCACGTTTGAGGCCAGGTTGACGACCACGCCGCCCTGGACGAGCTTGGGCAGCAGGGCCCGGGTCAGATCACGGACCCCGAAGACGTTGACGGACAGCACCAGGCGCCACGGGGCGGTGCCGGGAACACCGGCGATGTTGAGCAACCCGGTGATGCCCTCCGGGATCTGCCCGGCGGCCGCGGCCACCCCCTCGGCCGTGGAAAGGTCCGCCTGGACGAAGGCCCCGGGGAAGTCCGCGGCCGTGTTGCGGTCCACACCGATCACCTCCGCACCGGCATCGCGCAGAAGAGCTGCGGTGGCGGCACCGATACCGGAAGCGGCGCCGGTGACGACGAAAGTCTGCCCGTGGAGGGTCATGGACGTGGTCCTTCCAGAAGAGTTGCCCCCGCACGCTCGAGGGATCCGTCGCGTGCGGTTCGGCTGGTTCCACCCCACTATGTGCTCTGGCGCACTCCCGGTTCATCTCTTCTTTTCACTGGGTGGAAGATGGCGTGTGTCCGGTCACAGGGGAGCTCGAAGCTAGAAACAGGGGAAGTCCGTCCACCGACCGGTGGGCACTTCCAGAACATGAGTGAGAAGGAGATCCGGTGCCTGCCACCTACGAAGTCATCGACCCGGCCACGCTGGACCCTCTCGGCGAGGTGCCGCTGCACCAGCCCGAGGACGTCGAGGCGGCGATCACCGCCGCCGCTACGGTCGCCCGCACCTGGGCCGCAGACCGTGAAGCCCGCCGGACGGCGCTGCGCCAGGCCTCCGAGGCGGTGCTGGCCGAGGCCGAGGACCTCGGCCGGATCCTGTCGCTGGAGCAGGGCAAGGTCTGGGCCGAGGCCACCCAGGAGTTCACGGTCGCGGCCGGGTTGCTGCGTCACTACGCCGACCTCGAGTGGGATCTGGTCGAGACGTTGCCCTCCCGCGGCGACCGCTCCGTCCAGGTCCAGTACGCCCCGGTCGGGCTGGTGGGTGCGATCACGCCCTGGAACTTCCCGATCTCCCTGCTGGCGGTGAAGCTGGCCCCGGCGCTGGTGGCCGGGTGCACCGTGATCGCCAAGCCCTCCCCCTCCACCCCGATGTCCACCCGGGCCCTGGCCGAGGTGCTCAACCGGTTCCTGCCCGAGCACGTGCTGCAGGTCGTCACCGGCCGCGGTGTCCTCTCCAAGGCGCTGTCCGAGATGCCGGGGGTGCGAAAGATCTCCTTCACCGGTTCCACCGAGATCGGGGCCGCCATCATGGCCCAGGCCGCACCGACCGTGAAAAAGGTGACCCTGGAGCTGGGCGGCAACGACCCGGCGATCGTGCTGGACGATGCGGACCTCGAGTTCACCGCCGCCCGGATCGCCGGATCGGCCTTCCGCAACGCCGGGCAGGTGTGCATGGCCGTCAAGCGGGTCTACGTCCCGCGCGCCCAGTCAGCCGCACTGACCGAGGCCCTCGTGGAGGCGGTCTCCGCGCTGCGGATCGGCCACGGTGTGGCCGAAGGCACCACCATGGGCCCGATGCACACCAGCGGCCAGCAGCAGCTGGTGAAGGACTACGTGGCCCGCGCCGTGGCCGAGGGCGGGCGCATCGCCCACGGTGGGGAGCACGGGACGGACCTGCCGGGATACTTCCTGGAGCCGACCATCGTCGCCGACGCCCCGCACCACACGGAACTGGTGGCCTGCGAGCAGTTCGGTGCGGCACTGCCGGTTGTGGCCTACGACGACCTGGACGCCACCGTGGCCGAGCTCAACGCCCAGGAGTTCGGTCTGGGCGCCTCGGTGTGGTCCCCGGACCTGGAGCGCGCCCATGAGGTGGCCTCCCAGCTGGAGGTCGGCACGGCGTGGATCAACCAGCACACCGTCGTGGAACTGGACGCCCCGTTCGGCGGGTGGAAGGGCTCCGGACTGGGCCGTGAGCGCGGCCGGTGGGGTTTGGAGGAGTACCTGGAACCGCGCACCGTCAACGCCCGCCCGCACGCCGGCTGACGTCGGCAACACGGACCGCGCAGGGGCCCCGCACCGAATGGTGCGGGGTCCCTTTGTCGGGCGGGACAGGGCCCTTCAGGCCTCGATGCCCAGCCGGAGGCGCTGCTTCCGTGGCCGCACTCAACGCCCAGGAGTTCGGTCTGGACGCCTGGGTGTGGTCCCCGGACCTGGAACGAGCCCACGAGATGGGTCTCCCAGCTGGAGGTCGGGGCGGCGTGGATCAACCAGCACACCGTCGTGGAACTGGACGCCCCGCTCGGCGGGTGGAAAGGCTCCGGACTGGGACGTGAGCGCGGCCGGTGGGGGCTGGAGGAGTACCTGGAGCCCCGCACCATCAACGCCCGCGCGCCGGCTGACGTCGGCGGCACGGACGACGAAGGGGCCCCGCACCATTCGGTGCGGGGCCCCTTCGCGGTCCGTGCCAGGCGCTGTGTCAGGCCTCGATGCCCAGCCGGAGGCGCTGCTTCTGCTGGTTGACGAACGCCAGGGCGAGCACCCCGAAGGTCGCCAGCAGGATGGCGGTGACCTGGAAGGCCAGCCGGTACCCGTCGGCCGGGGTGGCAGCCCCACCGATCAGGAACCCGCCGACGGCCGGGGCGAACACGCCGCCGGTGGTGAGCACGGCGTTGGCTACGTTGAGGTGCCCACCGCGCTGGGAGATCGTGGTCAGCTCGCCCACGATGAGGTAGGTGATGGCGAACATGGCCGGGGCGGTGCCGAACCCGATGCTCATCAGTGCCACCCCGAGGACCGGGGAGGAGACGAACGTGGAGGCCAGCAGGGCGGCGCCGGCCCCGGCCCCGGCCAGGCCCAGGGTCCATCCGCGCGAACGGCGGCTGGGCACCCCGCGCTGGTCCATCCGCTGGATCAGGATGCTCAACCCGATCGTGGCGACGACGCCCCACGCGGCCGGCAGGGCGATGAGGGAGCCGGCCTGCTGCCCGCTGAAGCCCATGACGTTCTGGAAGTAGGCCGGGCCCCAGGACATGGCCAGGGTGAAGGTCCAGTAGGCGAAGAACGATGCCATGACGGCGAAGATCCACGTCGGGTTCAGGATGCTGCGGAAGAAGGGGACCTTCTCCTCGTTGATCCGGGAGGCCCCGGGGGCGGAGACCGCGATCTCGGTGCCCTCGATCTCTCGCTCGGCCGCCAGGGAGGTGTAGGGCCCTTCCTTGCCGAGGATCATCCACGCCGCGCACCACAGCACGCCCACCACGGCCAGAGCGACGAACGCCGTGCGCCACCCGTGCTGAGCGATGACCCAGGCGAGCACCGGAGCGAACGCCACGATGCCCAGCGTCACCCCGGAGGAGGCCACCGCTGCCGGGGTTGCGCCCTTCTTCGAGGGGAACCACTTGTAGACCGCGTGCATGAGCACCGGGGCGAGCGGTCCCTCACCGGCGCCCAGCGCCAGCCGGGACACCCACAGGGCCGGCAGGGTGGCGAAGGCCACGACCGGCATCACCGACAGCGACCAGATCAGGCACAGCACCAGCAGGATGGTCTTCGCCCGGAACTTGTTGGCCAGCGGGGCCGCTACCAGCTGGGCCAGTCCGAAGGTGAGGAACATGGCGCTGGCGACCAGTCCGAACTGCTCGGGGGTGATGTTCAGCTCCTTCATCAGCGGCACCGCGGCCAGACCCAGGACCGCCTTGTCCGCCCAGCTGAGCATCATGAGGAACAGCAGCAGGAACGTCAGCATCCAGGCGTAGCGGGAACGCTTCGTGCTGCTCCAATGGCGCGGGTCCTTGGGGTCGATGCCCGCTCCCGGAGGAGCAGGCTGGGCGGATTGAGGTGCGGCGGTGGTGGTCATGGCGGTGATCTCCCGTCGTGCACCCGCAGAGAGTGCGGGCTGTGGTGAAGTGTTTCAGCGAATCTAGGAGCCTGTGAACTGGAGCACATAGGAGGTTTTCCGGCCAGTGAAAATCACGCGTTCTCCCGACCTGGAGGCTCGGGCACAGTGAAACCACTTCACCTGCCCGTCTGTGCAGGATGGACCCCGATCGGAAGGCCCTCCCATGACTGACCGCGTTGCCCCCGACGCTCCTCTCGACCAGGCCCGCGGGCTGCACGTGGTCACGCTCGGAACCGCCGCCGGCCCCGCGATCCGCTCCGAGTGTCCCGGCATCGCGACCGCCATCGTCGTGGACGGCCGGTTCTACCTCGTGGACTTCGGTCTCGGAGTCACCCGGGCCGCCCACACGGCGGGCCTGCGCGGGGAGAATCTCAAGGCATGCTTCGTGACCCACCTGCACTCGGACCACGTGGCCGAGATCCCCGCCTACCTCCTGTGGAACTGGGGCCGGCCGGTGCAGGGCTTCACCGAACCGGTGCAGATCCTCGGCCCCGGCCCGGCCGACCCCTCCTCCGGGACGGTCGGGACCGCGGGTCTAGTGGAGCACGTGCTGCAGGCCTACTCCTACGACATCGACGTCCGCATGGTCGATGAGGGGCGTCCTTCCCTGTACGAGCTCGTGCAGGTCGAGGAGATCGAGCTGCCGGCCTCGGCGGCGGGGGCCGACGGGGAGCACACCCCGCAGATGGATCCCTTCATGGTCTACCAGGACGAGTTCGTGCGGGTGAGCGCCATTCTGGTGGAGCACCCGCCGATCTTCCCGGCCTTCGCCTTCCGCTTCGACACCGCCTACGGGTCCGTGGTGGTCTCCGGGGACACCACGGAAAGCCTGAATACCTCCACCCTGGCCGAGGGCGCAGACCTGCTGGTGCACGAGGCCGTCAACCTCGACTTCTACCGGGCCCGGGACTTCGCACCGGAGTTCCTCAACCACCAGGAGATCTCACACACCACCCCCGCCGGGGTCGGGCGAGTGGCCACTCGGGCCGGTGCGGCCCGGGTGGTGCTGTCCCACCTGGCCGGTGTCGCCACCGACGCGGAGTGGACCGCCGGTGTTGCCACCGAATACGCCGGGCCCGTGAGCGTGGCACGTCCGGGTGAGGTCTACACCGTTGTGCCCGCCGAAGCCCCCGCCACCAGTCCCGCCTGAGGCGGCGAGCCGGGGATCAGGCGGGGACTCCCAGCGATCGGGTGATCGCCGCGGAGGCCACCTGCAGCGCGGGAACGATGCGCTGCGCGTCCTTGATCTTCGCCAGGGTCACGATGCCCAGAGCGGCGATCACCGTCCCCTCGGCGTCCCGGATCGGCACCGCCAGTCCGTGCGCACCGGGGGAGTGCTCCCCCTCGGTCGTCGCATACCCGCGGCCACGCACCGAGGCCATCTCCTGCTCCAGCCGAGGGATCTCCACGATGCTGCGCGAGGTCTCCCGCACGAGCGACTGGGTGCACGCCTCCCACAGCTCGGCGGGCCCGTAGGCCAACAGCACCTTCCCCCCGGCGCTGGTGTGCAACGGCAGCTTGTCCCCGGGGCGGGCGATCGGGGCACCGACATGAGTGCCGGCGATCCGGTCCAGCAGCAGCGCCTCCGTCCCGTCCAGTACGAAGAGGTTGACGACCTGGCGCGTGGCGAAGAGAACGTCCTGCATATAAGGAGCAGCCACCTGACGAAGACCGCGTTGGATCGGGGCCAGCATCCCCAGCTTGGCCAGGCGCGGACCCACCGTGTACGTGCCGTCCGATTGACGGCTCACCGCCCCCCACCCCGACAGCTCCTTCAGGAGGCGGTGACAGGTGGCCACCGGGATCCCGCTGCGCCGGGAGATCTGGGACAGGGACTGTCTGGTGTGCGTGGGATCGAAGGATCCCAGGACGTCCAGAACGCGAGAGGTGACGGAACGCCCCGGGGTGGTCGCGTTGCCGGCCATGCTTTCCTCTTCCACTGGGTGGAAATCTGAGGTTAGTCTACTGCGGTTCCTGCCCACAATGAGCCGTATGGACCTGCAGACCGTCACCGACGCCGTCGCTGCCGTAGCGGTCCCACTCTTCGCAGTCACCAGCATGATCGCCGTGGGTCTGGGCCACACGGTCAGCCAGTTCCTCGCACCCCTCAAAGATGTGCGTCTTGTGCTGGCAGGACTGGCGGCCAACTTCATCGTCGCCCCGGCCGTGGCCTTTACCGTCATCGCCGTTTTCGGCATCCCGCAGGAGGCCCGCATCGGGCTGATGGTCCTGGCCTGTGCGGCGGGGGCACCGTTCGTGCTCAAACTCTCGAAGCTCGCGCGTACGGACATGGCCGTGTCCTCCTCCCTGCTGGCGGTCATGCTGCTGGCCACCATCGGCTACATGCCTGCCGCGCTGCCGGTGCTGCTCCCCGGTGTCGAGGTCGCCCCCGGAGCCATCGCCTCCGTGCTGCTGCTGACCATGTTCGTGCCCCTGGTCGGAGCGGTGCTGCTGCGCCAATTCACCCCCACGGCGGCAAGCATGGCCCAAAGACCCATCGGGCGGTTGAGCCTCATGGCCATGGTCGTGATGCTGGCCAACCAGTTCCTCGCCGACCACCGCGAGCTGGCCGGGCTGGTCGGCACCGGAACCATCGCTGCGATCCTGACATTCATCGCCTTGACCTTCGGTCTCGGATGGGCCCTGGGCGCCTGGAAAACAGGGGGCGGGGCCGTATTGGGCATCTCGGCGTCCCAGCGGAACATGGGCGCTGCCACCGTGGTAGTGGTCGCCAACTTCGAGGACTCCCTGGCCGTCCCGACAGTGGTACTGGCCGGCTTCCTGGCCCTGATCGTACTCATTCCCGTTGCCCGATGGCTCGGCCGCGGTCATGGCCCGCAGATCGGCAAAGCACTCCCCGCTCATTGAGCGGGCGGTCCGTCCCGTGCACAGGCAGTTTGCACAGGGAATTTTCGGGAGATGGCGCTCCGTAGCTCGGTGATCCCCCACCCCTGGCCTGCCGGCCTGTCTGCTGCGGCTGCAGGGCATCGGGCCATGCATGCGGGGCTGTCGCTCGAGGGGTTCCTCTCCGGCTGTGGATGCGCCGGTGGGAGCGGTCCGAGATCCTGTGTCCTGGCGGCACGCCGAAGAGGGTGGGTCGGTGGGGCAGTGTGCGGCCGGGGCGGTTCAGTGGCGCAGGGTGTGGGAGGGGGGAACGCCGTAGGCGGCCCGGTGGCGGCGGGCGAAGTCCCCGGGGTGGGGAAAGCCCCAGCGGGCGGCGATGGCCCCGACCGTGTCCCCGGCGGTGGGGTCGGCGGCGACCAGGTCCTGGTGGGCGGCGGCCATGCGCACCCCGCGCAGGTAGGCGCCTGGGGTGATGCCGGCGTGGGCGCGGAAGACTCGGACGAGTTCGATGGTGGACACCCCGGCGTGGCGGGCGACGTCCTCGAGGGTGATCGGCAGGGACACCGCGGCGTGGATAAACTCCACCGCCGCCGTGTAGGCGCCCTGCCGGGCCGCGACCGTCTCCCGGCGGGCGGGGGCGTCCCCGGTCAGGGGGAAGGCCTCCAGGGTGGCCACCGCCAGCCGGCGCAGCACATCGGCCCGCAGCAGGGCGATCCCGGCGGTGGCCGGGTCGGTGAGGGTGTCGTGGACGAACCGGTAGGTGGCCTGCCAGTAGTCGGCCATCTGTGCCGAGACCGGGTGGGGTGCACCGAAGCCGAGCGTGAGCCGCTCGTCGCCGTAGACGGTGCGGGCGATCTGTCCCAGGGCGTCGGCGCCGAGGTTGGCCGAGTTCACGCTCAGGCCCTCGGATTCCCCGTAGTAGTGCTGCCCGGGCTGGAGCAGGAACGGGGTCGGGCTCGTGCCGGGGCGGTCGTTGATCTCCCAGCGCAGGGAGCCGGCGGTCGGGGCGATCACGGAGTAGGCCTGCTGTTGGAGCAGGTGCCCGGCGACGGTGCCGTGGAAGTGCATCCGGCCCAGGGACAGGTCCGCATCCCCGTGGACGTCCTGGCGGTAGCGGAAGGCGGCCGGGTCGGCCACTCGGCCCATGCGGGCCCGGGCGTAGACCTGCTGCAGCGCCTCGTTGCCCACCTCCGGGTCGGTGGTGGCAAAGTGCAGCCGGACCGGCGCCGGCCGGTTCACGGCCCGTACCCCGGGGCAGCGGGCAGCCGGTCAGCAGTCGGCGGGCTCTGCCCCCGGCCGGATCGGCTCTTGATGACGGAGGACATGGTCTCCAGGCTAGCCAGCAGCACCGGCCCCGCCCAGACCCTGGCCGCCGGTGACACCGGTGCTCGTGCCCGGGGAGAATCAGCTGCGCAGGGTGGTGGCCGGGGACTGCCCGTAGCGGTCCCGGTAGGCAGCGGCGAAACGGCCCCGGTGGGTGAAACCCCACCGGGCAGCGACGGCTTCCACGCTCACCCCCACCGCGGGTTCACCGGCCAGCAGGTCCCGGTGGGCGCCCTCCAACCGGGCCGCACGCAGGTAGGCGGTGGGGGTGGTGTCCTTCTGGCGGCGGAAGGCCGCCTGCAGACCCCGCGGGCTCATCCTCGCGGCCGCGGCGATCTCGGCCACCCCGATGTCGGCGTCGAGGTGCTCCTCGATGAACGCCACCGCCCGCCGCACACCGCCGGAGCCCGGCAGGGGTTCTCGGTCAGGGGTCTGGAGGCGCTCGAGGAAGGAGTTCGGGAAGGTGTGCAGCAGGGCGGTGACCAGAGCCCGGGTCATCTGCGCCTGCAGCACCGGGCTGCTCATCACCTCATCGCGCGGCAGCAGGTCCCGGCCCACGTGGGCGGTGAGCTCGGCCCAGTAGCGGCCCAGTGCCGGGCTCACCGGGCGGGCCCCGGTGAACTCCAGGCGCAAGGTCTCATAGCCTGCCCGGGCCCGGGCCTGGTCCTGGACCACCGCCGCGTCCAGGGACAGGCTCAGGATGTCGAGGCCCTCCCACCGGCTGGTATAGGGCCTTTGGGGCAACAGGAACGGGCCCCGGCTCCCCAGGGTGTCCCGGGCGCTGGTGACCACCACCGCACCCCCCAGGACCCGTCCGACGCGCAGCACCCCGGGGTGTTCCCCGATCCCGCCCGCCGGGGCGCCCTGCCACCGCACCCGTTCCAGGCTCACCGGTCCCACCCCGGCGGTGGACACCCTCATGGAGAACTTCTCGTGCGGGGCCCGGCGCGCCCCGCGCACGGCGTAGACCTCCTCCAGCACGGCCATGGCCTCGGCTCGGTCGCCGGTGGTGAACACCGACCGCTGCACCTTCTCGCCCATGCCCAGCAACGCTACGCCCCACCCCCACTGCGGGACACCCACCCCTCCGGGGCCCGCCCTCCGAAAGACTCGACCTCCAGGTGTCCGCCCCGGCCGGAAGAGGAACCATCGGGGCCCGGCATCGCGTGCCCCTGGGGTCGGGGTTGGCCTAGCATCGGAGCCAGACCTGTACCGTGACGTCAGGAGGAAGCGATGGCTCTGCCCAGTTTCGAGGAGATGCGACACCGGGCGTTCCGCCTGCTTGACCAAGCCGAGGACGAGCTGCGCTCCGATTGGGCCTCCGGCACCGGGCCCAGCGAGAAACAGGCCAAAGCGGCCAGCCAGGCCCGGGAGCTGATCGCCCAGGCGAAGGCGGCCCTGGACCGGGCTCGGAAGTGACGGAATCCCCGGAACACCGACAGTCCGGGGCTCTCACACGATCTCCACCCCCTGGATGAGAACACCGAAAGCCTCACCGGCGGCCGGCGCCCCATCGGCACGCGGTGTGCCGATGGGTCGGCTGGGGCTCAGCCGCACAGGATCACCGCGACGTCCCAGGGGAGAGGCCGGCGCGGAAGCCCGTGGGAAAGGCCCGGGACATGCGCGCCATCCCCTCTCTCGGCAGAGGCCCTTGGCCTTCGTCATTGCCGCGGGCGGGGCACCTCCAGAGGGTAGGCGGCGTCGCTCAGGCAGGCTGCTCAGCCCCTGACGTTGCCGGTCCAATAGCGGTCCTGGGAGGGGGCAGCGGGCGCAGGGGCCGCGATGCCTTGCCCCGTCGGGGGGTCTTGGTTTCGACTCGGGGCAGGATGGGTCGGTGGACGGTGCACGGCGGTGTGGGAGCTGGGAGGGACGAGTGGGAGAGCAGCGGGACGGTATCACTGGACCTGCACGCGGCGCCTCTGGTGCTGAGGGTTCCAAGGCGGTGTCCTGGTCCTGGGGCGTGGCCGGGCACCGGATCAGCCGGTGGGCATGAGCCGGGGGCGGGCGGTGCCCGCAAGGACGGTGCTGGCGCTGGTGGCGGCGACCCTGTTCTGGGCCGGGAACTATGTCGTGGGCGCCCTCGCGGTGGAGTCGATGAGCCCGGTGGCGGTGACCTACTGGCGGTGGGTGATCGCGGCGGTGCCGTTGCTGGTGATCGCCCAGGTGGTGGAGCGCCCGGACTGGGGTGCGGTGTGGCGGGACTGGCCGGTGCACCTGGGGCTGTCGGTGAGCGGGATGATCGCCTACACGGTGTTCCTCTACGAGGCGCTGCGGCACACCAGCGCCATCGACGCCTCGCTGATCAACGCGGCCACCCCTGCGGTGATCGCCGTGTGCGCCCTGCTGCTGTTCCGGGACCGGATCGGGCCGCGCACGGGCCTGGGCATCGTGGTGGGTCTGTCCGGGGTGGTGACGGTGCTCACCGGAGGCCGGCTCGGCGCGGTGCTGGGGGTGAAGGTCAACCTGGGCAACGCGCTGATGCTGGGGGCGGTGGCGGTCTGGAGCCTCTACACCCTGCTGGGCAGGCGGCTGAGCGGCTCCCCGCCGATCGCCTCCACCGCCGTGCAAGCGGGCTTGGCTGTGGTGCTGCTGACGCCGGTGGCGCTCTGGGCCGGTGTCCGGTGGCCGCAGGGGACGGCGGCCAGCGCGTCGTTGGTGTTCATCGGGCTCTTCCCCTCGGTGGGGTCGTATTTGCTGTGGAACATGGCGGTGCGCAGAGTCCCGGCGGGCCGGGCCGGGGTGTTCCTGAACCTCATCACCGTGTTCGTCGTGGTCTTCAGCCTGGTGCTGGGTGAGTCCCTGTCCTGGGCCCAGGCCGGTGGCGGGGCCCTGGTGTTCAGCGGCATCGCGCTGGTCACCAGCGAACCGGCACGCGCCCGTGCTCGAGAGAAGGTGTCGGACAGCAGAGCCCGCCCGAGCTGCCCTACCGGGTCGTAATGTTCTGAATTCATGTGCATGGGATGCCACGATGAGCGGGCGTCCAGCAGGGGCGCCCCGTCCCAGGATTCTGCTCGGAGGACCCCATGCCGCTCGGCGCCCACCACGATGCCCCCACCCCCTCGCGCTCTCGCTTCCCGGCTCTGCGGTCCCTGCTGCCGACCCGGGCCGTGGCGGCCTCCGCCCTGGTGGCAGGGTTCCTGGTCACCGGCCTGACGGTTCCGGCCGAGTCGGCCACGGTCTACCAGGCGCCGCTGCGCACCGCTGCCCGGGCCCTGCCGGTGGCGGTGGAGAACAACACCGGCTACGACCGCACCCGCTACTTCGGGTCCTGGAACGACGCCAACCGCGACTGCCAGAACACCCGCGCCGAGGTCCTGCAGAGCGAAACGCGGGCCGCGGTGACGTTCACGAGCTCCTCGCGGTGCACCGTGCGCACCGGCACGTGGGTGACCAACTGGGACAACCGCACCCACACCACCGCCTCGGCCGTGGAGATCGACCACACCGTCCCGGTGCACGAGGCCTGGGGCTCCGGGGCCCGGTCCTGGACCCAGGCCAGGCGGGTGGCCTTCTACAACGACCTCGGCGACGGGCGGTCGCTCAACGCCCAGACCGCCGCGCTGAACTCCGCCAAGCAGGCCCGCGGACCCGAGGCGTGGATGCCCCCGGCCAACCGGTGCACCTACATCCAGTGGTGGGTGGCGGTGAAGCACCGGTGGTCGCTGAAGGTCGACAGCACCGAACGTGCCGCACTGATCCGCTACGCCGATGCCTGCCCCAACGTGGCGATCACCGTCACCAAGGCCTGAACCGCGGTTCCCCGTCCCGTGGCGAAGGGGCTCCACCCACCCTGGGGTGGGTGAGATCCCTGAGCGGCGTCCTGCAGGCCAGCCGGTGCAGCGCGGTTACTTCAGGCCCTCGGTGAGGTCCTGGGCGGCGTCTTTGACCTTCTGGCCGGCCTGCTTCAGATGGCCGGCGCTTTCCTGCGCCTGACCTTCGGCCTGCAGATCACGGTTGTTCGTGGCCTCGCCCACCTTCTTCTTGGTGGCCCCGGCGGCGGTGTCCGCGGCGTTGTTGATCTTGTCTGCAAGTCCCACAGGAACTCCTCGCCAGAGGGTGGACAGGTGCACTCAGGGTAGGCCCGGAACCGTGGCGCGGAAACGGTTGGAGGGCGCCTCATCGGCCGGGATGCCTGCAGGCGACCGTGCCTGCCTACCCCTGATGCTCAGTCCGCTGCCTGCAGGCGGCTGAGCCTGCTCACCATGATCTGTAACAAGAGACACACGATGGAGCGTATGTGTGACACATGTTAGTTTCGTGGCACAGGTCACATAGAGCGGCAGGTGGGGGTCTTTGGCCTCGGGGGACGGGCAGGCCCGTCTGCGACAGACGGCGCGCTGCTCCTCATGAAGGGCGGCGAGCTCAGCAGGGGATCCTTCGCCCGGACATCACCGAACACCTGAAAAGCGGTACCTGAGTTCGGCCTGTGCACATCGAAGAGTCCGCGTGAACCGAGAAGGAGTACTCACCCATGGGATACAAGGTTTCTGAGATCGACCCGTCCCGGACCGCGGTGATCGTGGTGGACATGGAGAACGACTTCGTCGCCGAGGGCGCCCCGCTAGAGTCCGTGCAGGCCCGGGACGCTGTTCCGAACATGCAGAGGACGCTGGCCTGCGCACGCGAGACCGGGATGAAGGTCATCTACACGACCCACGCCCACCGTGCGGACGGCTGCGACGCCGGTCGGTTTGCTGATCTCTACCCGCCCATCGCCACCGGCGCGGGCCTGGTCGACGGGACGGAGGGTGTGGAGATCTACCCGGACCTGGCCCCGGCGCCGGGGGAGGTGGTGGTGAAGAAGCACCGGTACAGCGCGTTCTTCGGGACCGATCTGGACATCATCCTGCGCGGCAGCGGAATCGAGACCGTGGTGGTGATCGGCACCACCACCGAGAACTGCTGCCACGCCACCGCCCGGGACGCGATGTTCCGGGACTACTTCGTAGTCTTCCTCTCCGACGCCACCGGCACCTTCGACTACCCCGACGTCGGACACGGGGCGATGTCCGCCGCCGAAGTCCATGCCGCCACGCTGAAGATCCTTGCCTTCTCCACCGCCGACGTCATGACCACCGAGGAGTTCACCACCCTGGCGCGGACGTCCGCATTGGTGGAGGAACCGGCATGAGAGTCAGCCGGACCACGACATGATCGAGCCCCCGAGGCTTCATCGCAGGGTCATTCGGGGATGTGGGCGATGGCGGAGACCTCCACGAGGAACTGGGGCCGGGCCATGGGGGCGACGACCACGGTGGAGGTCGGGGGAACCGGGCCGGTGAAGTAACTGGTGCGCACCTGGCCCACGGCGGCGGCGTGCTCGGGGGCGGCCAGGTAGGTGGTGGTCGACACGACGTCGTCGAGGGTGCCGCCGGCGGCCTCGACGACGGCGGTGAGGTTCTCGAAGACCTGGACGGCCTGGGCGCCGATGTCGCCCACGCCGACGTAGGAGCCGTCGGGGGCGAAGGCGACCATGCCGGAGACGTGCAGGGTCTCCCCGTCGAGCACGCCGTAGGAGTAGGCGTTGGTGTCGGCGACCTCGGCGGGCAGTGCGGCGGGGGTGATCCTGCGTCGACGGTGCGGCATGGGGGTTCTCCTCAGTCTCTGCGGTGGGACAGCACCCGGTGCTGCCAGTTCCCCACCCTGGCACAGTCCCGGTGCCGGGAGCCTCTGTGGAGCGGTCCGACCCTCTGTGGTGCCCTCGGCACCGTGGTGGCCGCCCTCCAGGTAGGCGACACCTTGGTCATTACGCCCCTGGACCGTCCGCAGCGGTCGATGCAGGACATGTCGGCCTTCGCCGGGTGGTTGCAGGACGGGGAAGCAGGGGTGTAGGCGCTGGCACCCGGTGTGGCAGAGGTGGACACACTGGCCCTTTCCTCACCGACCGCACAGGCCCGTGGGGCGCCCTGTGGGCTTACACAGTTTCCGGTGAGCTGTTCCCGTAGCTGTGCGGTCCTGGCCGGTTGCGATGTAGGGGAACGCTCCTGGCCGTACGAGCGATGAGTGGGAGCTGCGCCGAGCTCGTCGATCGGTGCGGAACACGCTGGCCATCGCTGACAAGCTCCAGGGCAGGGGCACCGGATCACAGGTGCTGACCTCCGGCAGGACAGAGGCGGCGGACCACACCCAGACGGTTCGTGAGAACGAATCTCTGGTTACGCCCCTGCCATATCGTTTTCGCGGCAAACGCATGAGTAATCACGCCACCGTCACGGCCTGAGGGTGATGGTGCTCGTGTCCTGTGCCTCGACCAGGAGCCGCTCCACCGGTTCCTTGTGGGGCATGGGCATGCAGGGTTCACAGCTGCGGTGACCTGTTCCACGGCCGCCGGCAGCCGAGGATGACCAATCCGAAGGAACGTGTCATGAAGACGACATGGTTAGCGCGCGTGCACGCAGGCATATCGGTGGTCGCATTGACCATCACCGGAGTGGCGCTGGGGGGCCCCGCCCAGGCCGCTCCGGACCCGGATCCTTCTGTGATCAGCACGGCGGGATCTTCGTTCTTACCGGCCTTCGGCAGGCTGGCCGGCGGGTGGCAGGTGAATCTGCACCCGCGGATGCTCGGGGACCTGAATGGGGACCGTCGCCAGGACATCGTCGGGTTCGCCGATGACGGGGTGTGGGTGGCCTACGGGCGCGCCAATGGCACCGTGTCGGCACCGGAGCGTGAGACCACCGGCTTCGGTCGGCTCTCCAACGGGTGGCAGGTGGACCTGCACCCGCGGATGCTCGGGGATGTGAACGGGGACGGCCGTGATGACGTCGTGGGCTTCGCCGACGACGGGGTGTGGGTCTCCTACGGGCAGCGCAACAACTCGCTCTCGGCCCCGGCGCGCAAGACCACCGGGTTCGGTCGGCTGTCCAATGGGTGGCAGGTGAGTCTGCACCCGCGGATGCTCGCAGATGTGAACGGGGACGGTCGCGATGACGTCGTGGGCTTCGCTGACGACGGGGTGTGGGCGTCCCTGGGCCGGGCCAACAACACCCTGGGAGCCCCGAGCCGGCTGCTCAACGACTTCGGTCGCCTGGCCGGGGGCTGGCAGGTGCAGCATCATCCCCGGTTGCTGGGCGACATCAACGGTGACGGGCGCGATGACGTCGTGGGCTTCGCCGACGACGGAGTGCACATCAACACCTTCTGACCCCCGGGGAGCAATCTCCGTCACCCCCTGGAAATCAGAAAAACCTGTTGAGCCGTGGAAGGACGGCTGCGCACAGAAAAGACAGAGCCCTGGCGGGGGACGGTTGACAGCCGTCCCACCCTAGGGATCTGTCTGTGGGACACCGCGAGGAGCTGACACAGAAGTAGGGACCTGCTGCCAGTGTGGCGGCTGCGCGCGTCGGAAGTCCGCGCCAGTCGGCGGGAACGGAAGTGTCACGGTCGCGCTTTAGGTGACCTGCCGACTGTGGTCGGGTGATCGACGGGGGGCGGCCAGCCAGGTCGCCTGCGGCCTCGGGATGTCCCGGGCCACGTTCTACCGGCACCTTCGGGACCTGTCGCAACTGACCGTCCAAGGCTGCCGTGGCTTGTGCTCTTGGTGGAGTGATCTCCAATCGGCCTTGCCGGCGCACTATGGCAATGCGTTCTTCTTCCCACAACGACAGGTAGTGCCCGGATCGCTCCAGCTTCGGATTTCTGCCCAGGTTCCTCACGCCGTGCTCGGCCGCCGCCCGGGCTGCAGACAGGGGGGTGACCGAGTCCTACTGTGGGTACATGGGCGACGGGGCGCCGCCGGAGCGTAGCGGTAGCAGGAGGGGCGGACCACAGCCACGTCGAAGGTGGCTCACTCGACACGCTGTGGTGTCCGCATTGATCAACGGTGTTGTCTCAGGCTCCATCCTCGCCGTCGTGACCATTGCAGCCCAGTGGTGGATTGACGACCGGCGCGAGGACGAGGCGCATCGACGGGAGAATCTGCGCTATATACGGGAACAGGCCGCCAATGGAACCCTTCAAGCGGCCCCGCTGCGCGGGGTGGATCTCGCGGAACAGAACCTCTCCCAACTGGATCTCAAAGACGTGACGTTGACTGCCGCCAACCTGTCCGGCGCCGACCTGAGTTGGGCCGTACTGTCCCGCGCCGACTTGAGCCGTGCAAACCTCAGTGGGGCGAATCTGGACAATGCCTCCCTCGAATCCGCACACCTGGCGAAGGCGGACTTCAGCGGTGCCACCCTCCGGGGCGCAACCTTGCCCTACGCCAATCTCAGCGATGTCAACTTCACCGAAGCAGACCTGACGGGCGCCTCGCTCGGCACGGCTCAGCTCCGACGCACCGATTTCACCGATGCCAATCTCACCTATACCCACCTGGAGAACACCCGCTTTTACTGGGTGAAGCTCTACGGGGCAGACCTGACCGGTGCCCAGCTCACGATGGGGGCGGATGCTCGAGTCTGCTACGACGAGCACACACGATGGCCCACCGGGATCATCCCCCCACCATCTCAGAGCCCCGACAGCTGCGAACCCTGGTAAAACCATGAACGAGAGCGCTTTGTCCGTGCAGGTCACCCGCAGAGGCCTCACCCGCAGCACTGCCGTGTGGGCCTTTGTGGCCCTGGCCCTGTCGATGGCGGCCTGCGGGGGCTCCCCCGAAAGCACCGTGGCGGAGGACTGCACTCCCGAACACGAGTTCAGCACGGTCACCGAGGGTCACCTGACGGTCTCCACCTACGAGTACCCTCCGCACACCATGCTCACCGGCGATGGCCTCAGCGGCGTGGAGGGCGACCTTCTGACCGAGATCGCCGAGCGTGAGTGCCTAACGCTGACCGTCGACTCCGCCGGCGGTGCCTCTGCGGCCGTTCTGACGGTGCAGTCGGGCAGGTCCGACCTGGCGGCCGCCGACTGGTACCGTACCGAGGCCCGGACGAAAATCGTGACCCTGAGCGACCCGATCTACCTCGACCAGGGCGCTCTCGTCTCCACCGCCGGTTACCAGAGCATCGACGAGTTGGAAGGCAAGAAGACCGGGGCCCCGGCCGGCAGCCTCTGGAACGACGACTTCCGGAAGGTTTTCGGCGACAATTTCTCCATCTATCAGGATCCCGAGGCCGCCTTCCAGGATCTGGCCAGCGGGCGCATCGATGCGGTCATCGACACTGTCGCGGCCGCCACATACCGGTTGGAGTCCGCGCCGGTCGAGGGTGCGCAGATCGTGCCGCTGAAGGCTCATCCCCGGATTCCCGACACCGCCCGCCCAGGGCAGGTGAACTGGCCTACGAACAAGCAGAACCCTGAGCTCAGCGAGGCGTTGAACGATCAGATCGGCAAGCTCCGCGAGGAGGGCTTCATCGCCGAAACGCTCCAGAAGTACGGCATCGACGCGTCGGCTGCCGAGACGGGCGAGCCCTATCTGTTGTAGTGCGTGCGGTAGATGGGCCGCCAGGACAGGTCCTGCCACTTGCGGCGTAGGGCTCTGTCCCGGCGGACACCGCCAGAACACGAGGGGCTGGGTGGGCGCAGCAACTTTACATATGGCCAGTTGCCGGCGGACAACCCACGGGAGTTCTCGCACCCGCTGTACTCGTTCCACGTTGCTTCCTGTGTGTTTGTGCAGGTCGTCGCCGCGCCGGACCGTTTGGGTCGGTCGACGCAGAACATGCTGGCCTTTGCCGAAGGGCTGCGGAGCTGGCGCGCGAATCTGCGGGTGCTGAACCTCGGTGGGGGAGACGCGGACACCCACACCCCGATGGACTCGATGGTCTTCACCGTGATGGCTGCCTTGGCCCAGATGGAGATGGAGATCGCACGGGAGCGAATCACCGGCTCGGTGGCCACACGGAGGGGCGCCGGCAAGGACCTCGGCCGGCGACGCCGGACCTTCACCGGCTCCCCAATCCGCAACGGGCTGCGGCTGATCGTGACGGGGGAGCCGGCCACCCAGGTTGCCTGCGACCTCGAGATGTCCAGGGCTACCCTCTACCGGCGGATCCGGGAGCTTCCCCCGTTTGCTGCTTGAGGGGGTGCTTCGGGGTGGCGTGTTCCCTGCCTCTCCCGGGTGAGGTGTGGGTGGTGTGGCCAGCTCCTGGGCGAAGTGTGAAACCGACCACACCGGTGGGGAAGGCGCCGCCCGGGGGTGATCGCGAGGGACGCGACCGGGCGGTGGGAGGTCGGACCTGCAGGCGATGGGGAGACGATTCCCATTGCCGGCGGCTCTTCCCCGGGGTGCTCCTCCCTTTGCGGTGGCCTGAGGCGGTGGCCGGGGCAGAGCACGTGGAGCGCCCAGCGCCGAGGACTGGGTTTCGGCTCCTGGCACTCGACGGGTCAGCGCGCTGTCGGTTGTCATACCGCCCAGCTACGAGCAGGGGCTGGTGAAAAGGTCGTACTCGCTGGCTGTGATGAGTTTTCGCTCGTGGAGCGCACCGTGGCGAATCCACAGAACACCTTGTGGGGGAACGACGGTCTCGACCTCGCCTTGATAGACCAGCAGGGTGCTTTGTAGGCGGACCTGCACGACGTCTCCTGGGCGCAGGTGCGTGAGGTCATGCACCCTTGTCCACTGCATGACGGTGTTGGGCATGAGGTACCTCCGGAGTGGTGAACTGGACAGGGGTGTCTTGAGGGGCAGGTTTTGCTGGGCGGGTGTCGCGGTGCAAGGGGCTGGTGAGGTCATATCGGTCCGGTGAATCCGGCAGCAGTCCATTGCCGGCCCCCGGGGTGGCATCTGGTGGGGCCGGTGGTGAGGGCCGGGCGCCGGCGCTGGTGGAGCGCGCCGTAGACCCAGATCTTTTCCGGCCCGGCCGTCGTCCAGTGCGTTCTTGGTCCTGTGCCCGTCCACCGGCCAGTCCGGCGCCGGTGGGAACGTCCGTGGGATCACCGGGCCGAGCTGGTCGAGGCACAGGATCGTCACCCCGGCCGGGGCTGGGCCCTGTCGTTGCAGTACTAGCCGATAGGTGCAGGCGGTCGTTGCCCGCCGAGCACGGCGAGCACGTTGTCGGCGGCGAGCATCGCCATCGCGGTGCGCGTCTCCACTGTGGCGGAGCCCAGATGCGGCAGCAGCACCACGTTGTCGAGCTCCAGCAGCTGGGGATGCACCCGGGGCTCGTGCTCATAGACGTCCAGTCCGGCACCGGCGATCCGGCCCTCGCGCAGCGCGCACGCCAGCGCCGCTTCGTCGACGATCGGTCCGCGCGCGGTGTTGACGAGGTACGCCGAGCTCTTCATCGCCGTCAGCTGCTCGGCGCCGATCAGATGATGCGTGGCGGGCCCGTAGGGGCAGTGCAGCGACACGACATCGGAGACGGCCAGCAACTCGTTGAGATCGACGCGCCGGGCGCCCAGCTCGGCGGCGGTCTTGGGGTCGATCCCACTGCGCGACTGGTAGACGATCTCCATGCCGAAGGCCTTGGCCCGGCGCGCGGTCGCCTGGCCGATGCCGCCCATGCCGACGACGCCGAGGGTCTTGCCCTGCAGGCTGGTGCCGAGCAGGAAGAACATGCCCCACTTCCAGGCCTGGCCGGAGCGGATGAGCCGTTCTCCCTCGCCGAGCCGACGGGTCGCCATGAGGATGAGGCTCAGTGCGATGTCGGCTGTGGCGTCCGTGAGCACCCCGGGTGTGTTGGTGGCCACGATGCCCCGTTCGGTGCAGGCGGGCACGTCGATGTTGTCGTAGCCGACGGCGACGTTCGCGACCACCTGGAGCTGCGGGCCGGCGGCGTCGAGCAGCTCGGCGTCGATGCGTTCGGTGAGCAGGCTCACCACGGCATCGGCGCCGGCTACTCGGCGCAGGAGCTCCTCGCGGCCAACCGACTCCGGACCCGGCCAGGCATCGACCTCGTGCTCGGCGCGGAGCTTCTCGATCGCGGCGTCGGGCACACGTCCCGTGACGACGACCCGGCTCATGCCGTCTCGATCCACTCGCGCAGACGGCCCAGGCCCTGGCGGATGTCGGCGACGTCGATGCCCGAGTAGGCGAGCCGGATGTACTGCCGCTGCTCCCCGGGCTGGCGCCGGCCGAAGTGCTCACGCGTGCAGAAGGAGACCCCGGTCTGGTGCAGGGCCGCCGTGGCGAAGTCGCCGACTGCCGTGCAGCCCATGCGCTCCATCGCGTCGGTGACGTCGGGGAACAGGTAGAACGTCGACTGTGGTACGGCCACGTGCATGCCGGGGATGGCGTTCAGCAGCTCACAGGCGGCGTCCCGGCGCTCACGCAGGGTGTCGAGCATCTGTTGCACGGGTTCTTGGGGACCACGCAGTGCTTCGATGCCGGCCCACTGCACGTAGTGCGTGGTGCACGACTCGTCGTTGGTGTTGAGCGTGCTGAGCACCTTGGCGATCTCCAGCGGCGCGACGGCGCAGCCGAGCCGGGAGCCGGTCATGGCGAACTTCTTGCTGAACGTGTAGAGGATGACGGTGCGCTCGGCCATGCCGGGAAGTGAGGCGATCGAGCTGGAGACCCCTTCGTAGCGGGTCTCGAAGTAGGCCTCGTCGGACAGCACCCAGAGATTGTGCTCCTGGGCGAGCTGCGCAACGGCCTCGCGCTCGGCCGCCGTCGACTCGGCCGAGATGGGGTTCTGCAGGTCGTTGTAGATGATGGCGACCGTGTTCGGGGTGATCGAGGCGCGCACCTGGTCGAGGTCGATCGCGAAGCCCTCCTTCGTGGGGAGGTAGCGGTAGGGCACGGCCGTGCCGCCGAGGTACTCGATCTGCGACTCGTAGATCGGGAAGCCGGGGTTCGGGTAGAGCACCTCCTCGCCGGGGTTCATCACCGCCTGCAGGAACTTCGTGATGACGGGCTTGCCGCCCGTCATCACGACGACGTTGTCGGGGGTGAGGCCGATGCCACGACGGGAGCCGATGTCCTCGGCGAGGGCCTCCCGCAGCTGCGGGATGCCGGGACCGGGACAGTAGCCCGTGTAGCCGTCGGCGATGGCCCGGTCCATCGCCTCGACGATGTGGGGGGCCGTGGGGATGTTGATGTCGCCGAGGTGGAAGGGGTACACGCGGTTCCCCTTCGCCTTCCAGGCGGCCGCGGCCTGGGCGACGCTGAAGGCGGTTTCGGTGCCCAGCCGTTCGAGCCGGTGCGCAAGTGGCCGCATGCGGTTCTACTCCTCATCAAGTTCGTGATCGATCCTCCGACGGATTCCGATCCAGTGTAAGGCTTATATATCAGATGTCGACAGAGGGGTCGGCGGATGGGATCTTCACGGAACTGCGATGCGGGATCGCGATCCCCGGCGCTGGACTAGGTGCCGAAACCCAGAGGCGGGCCGAAGGGTTCTGACGCGGCGCGATGCGCACCCGGTGCGGGGGTGCCTGCCCTGTTGCCGGGCCCTGGCGGGCTTGCCCTGGCACAAGCACCTTGACACCTGCCCCAAACCGCAATGCCCACAGGGATCATTCACCACCATGAGCCTCGTCATGGCGACCACGATCGACCAGCCCCGGGCCTCGCTACCCCGCATCCGAACTATTGAAACCACTTCCAAGGAACGATTCTCTGGCGCTACCCGAGTGACTCATTAACTCCAGGATGTTGATGGCTCGATCAACGGACTGGACGCTGCCGGGCGTCACCCCGTCCCTGACTGTCTGATTCTCAGGAACGAAGGGCGGGCGCGACGAGGAATTTTCTCGGGCGATCATGCTGGTCGTCCTGTCGAGGCCGGATGTCGGGTTCCGGGGGAGGTTCCTGCGGACAGGGCGTGACGTGACTCCAGGGGATGTTCTCGGGAATCTCTTGACAGAGGCTTGAGCTCCCGCGGAAACTTTCCCCATGCCGTCGCGTTGCGCATTACGCGTAATGTTGCGTTATGTGCAGATGCCGTGTTCGCGCTCTTGTCCCCCCGGCTGATGTCAGTCCACGTCTGATCGCCGGCCGCTCCTCACCTACCACTCGGCTCTGGGTTTGCCCACCTTCGGCCGTGCAGGGGCGACGTCGGTCCTTGTCCGCACGACCTTAAAGATCACCACGCCAGGAGGTCCACCATGAATTCTGTGCGCCGCCTTCTTATGGGCATTCTCAACGACTGGTCCGTCTCAACGCCTACTTCGGCCGCCTACAGTGCTGTCACCGTCACCTCGCATCCCTACGGAACCTCGGGGCGACTCCACGCCCTCCCCTGGAGGGCCTCCAGCTCGACGTCACCGACTGACAGCGCCGCCACGTCCTCACCACCTCGACCACCCATCGCCTGACCACACCGGGACTCGGCCCCGGGTGGAGACGAAGTCCATCCTGAAAAACAGTCACCGTGTGCACGAGCTCAAAGCCGCCGTGACGGCGAAGAACGCCTCCGCCACCGTCGACACCATCCTGGTACCCAGTCCGGGGCCTGGGGAGGCGCTGGTGGACGTGCTCACCAGCGGGGTGTGCCCCAAGACCCCCAGGCCCCACGACGGACCACGGGGTCCGAGAAGCGGGTCCCTTCACCGGGGCCCTCACGCCCTGCCTGGGCGGACACCGGCCCAGCACACCACTACAACGACGTAGGGAAACGCGATGACCACGCCAACCAGCATTCCCCCCAGCACCACACCGCTTGCACAGCCGGCGTTCCGGGAGATCGAGGGCACCGATCGAGGGGTGCCGGCCCCGCCCCTGGAACAGCCCCGACACAACACCTCACCGGTCGGCAACCTCGGGAGTTCCCTCAGCCGGTGGAGTCCCGTGCGGGAACGCCCCGAAGACGACGAAGCGGTCATCACCGCGGTGCTGGCTACCGTCATCCACCGTTCCGTGCGGGAACGCCCCGAAGACGACGAAGTGATCCCCACCTACACGAGCGAGCCCGCCTGCCGATCCGTGAGGTGAGGCCCCGGGATCGGGCACCGCGCTGGGCGGATCAACACCGGTCGTTGAGCAGGATCGCCTCTAGCAGCTTCCCGCCCTTCGGAGCCGGCCCCGAGCAGGGTGCTGAGTCGCGCCGCGAGGCGGGCGCGCCGGTCGCCGGAGTCCCACAGCTGGTCGGCCTCGGCGGCGGCGTAGCGGGCGTCCTGGTCTGTGCACGGTGGCCGGCGACATCCGCCCGATCGGCTCCCTGTCCCGTGACGGGACGGTCCTATAGGCCGTCAAGGGCTGCGAGGTCGTGGCGAAGATCGTTGAAGACTTCTCGGGCGATGAAGGGTTTGAGGCATCGCAGGACGTCTCTCTTGGACAGGCCCTCGGCCAGTCGACGTGGTGCGTAGTCGCGGGTCCGCTGATCGTGGCGCAACCGGCAGACAGCGATGAGATGCAGAGCTCGGTTGGCCTGACGATCTCCTCCGCGGTGCAGGCGCATCCGTTGCGTCTTCCCCGAGGAAACGGGAATCGGGGCGACCCCGCACAGACGAGCGAAGGCAGCCTCGGAGGTGACCCGGTCAATGTTCTGCCCTGCGGTGACGAGAAGCTGCGAGGCGTGGACGGTGCCGATTCCGACTCTGCTGGTCAGTCGGGGAGCTGCTGCTCGGACCATGGCACTGAGGTGGGCGTCGATGCCGGTGATCTCAGACTGGAGCTCCTCGACCCGCCGCGCCAGGGTGCGCAGTGTCATCTTCGCGGCCTGGGTCGGCTCGGTCAGCCGCGAGACATCGGGGCGGAGCTTGGCACATTGGGTGGCCCTTGCCCGCCCCGAGGTGGCGGTGATCTGCTCGCGCAACGGGGCCGGGGCGGTGACGAGCACGTCCTGGAGCTGCAGCAGTGCCACCGTGCGGGCGTGCCTCTCGGATTCACGGGCGACCCGCAGCAGTCGAACCGACTCGATGACCCCTGTCGTGGTCTTGGGGGTGCCTGAGGCCTCATCGGAGAGCACTTTGCGGGCAGCGGCTTCGGCGTCGATCGCGTCGTCCTTGCCCTTGCGGGCTCGGGTGTGTGGGTGTGGCTGATTTACCTCGATGACCTCTACACCGGATTCCTGCAGGAACCGAGTGAGGCCAGCGGCGTAGGAGCCGGTCGATTCGATCCCGACTCGATGGAGGTCCCCGAGATCTTTCATCCACTCCAGCAGACAGCGGTAGCCGGCTGTAGTGGCGGGAAACGCCTGGTCGCTGAGCCGGACGCCGCGGTCATCGAGGACCACGGCGTGGTGAGTGTCCTTGTGTGCATCGACGCCACCGATGACCGGTTGCCGCGTCGGGAGTTGAGCAGTCATCCTGGAACAGTCTCCTTGAGTTGGATGACCGAACCGGGCCGGGCGGACACAACAGTGATGAGGCACCGTGGTCTCTGAGGCAGGGTCCTATGAAGTCACATCCCCGCCCGGTCCGGCCATGCCCGGCAGAACGAGCGGACCCGGCCAAGCCGACCAGTCCCGTCCAGGACAGCACCCCACAGGGCGCGTCAGTTTAGTAGCAGGTCAGACTGGCCGAGCCGCCCAGGACTATCTTCACTGTCTGGTTGAGGCGTTCATTCCACGGGAGGATGAGAGTCATGTCAGCGCCGGAAAAGTACCCGGGCGAGGTGCGTGAGCGCGCGACCCGCATGTCGGTGGAGGCCCGCCGTGATCCGGCCACCAAGCCCGGGGCACTGGCCCGGGTCGCCCAGCAGCAGGGGTTGAACCCGGAGACGCTGTGGAATTGGGTCGGGCAGGCCGAGAAGGCAAGGTCTTACAGGTATGGCAACCCCGGCACAGTTCTATGACGCCCTCGCCTCCGAGTATCACCTGCTCTTCGGTCACTGGTGGTCAGCGGCTCAGTGGCATGGGCAGGTCATCGCCGGCATCCTCGCGCAGCGCGGGATCACCGAGGGGCGCCTGCTGGACTGCACGTGCGGCATCGGAACCCAGGCCCTGCCGCTGGCGAGGCTGGGATACGGGGTGACAGCCACCGACGTGAGCCAGGCGGCAGTTGACCGGGCCCGGGTGGAGGGGGCCGAGAGAGGGATCGAGGTTGATTTCAGGGTCTGCGACGTCCGCGACCTCCGCGACCACGTTGAAGGGGCCTTCGACGTGGTGATCTCCTGCGACAACGCACTGCCGCACCTGCTCACCGACGAGCACCTGCACCGTGCCCTGCGCAGTGTCCGTGCGTGCCTGCGACCGGGTGGGCTGTTGCTCGTCTCCCTGCGCGACTTTGACGCGTTGAGACGCACTCGACCTGACGGGGTGCCGATCTCGGTCCACGGGGAGGTCGGGTCGCGACACGGGTCGGGTCAGGTATGGCGGTGGTCGGCGGACGCGGAGTACGTGGACATCGAGCTGTTCACCTTCACCGAGGACACGGCGGGATCATGGCGGGCGCGCTCGGGGACGACGCGCTACCGGGCCCTGCCACGGGCGAGGCTCGAGAGTCTGCTGGTGTCGACCGGGTTCACGGCAGTCGAATGGCTGATGCCTGAGGTGAGCGGCTACTACCAGCCGATCGTGCTCGCGCAAGCCTGACGGGCACTGGCGCACGGCCGGTGCACCCGCGCCGATGAGCGGCTCAGGCCCTCGGTCCGCTGGGAGCGGTGATGGGCCTGGAGCGTCAAGCTGAGCGTTCGGCCTCCGCCGCCGGGGGCGTCGGGATCCCCGCATCACCTGGATGACGTCAAGCGGCCGGGGCGCCGGCCGCCGTCATGGCTGTCATCAGGGTGGGCTGATGACCGCGGGAGCTGCCGCAGGGACTGGCAAGTGGACTCATCGGCAAGCTTCCGCGATAGGTGTACGACCACGATTCCTGTCCGCTTCACAAGGGGGTTCTCGTCGTGTGGTCGGTGCGGGGTGGCGGTCATTCCCGGGTCCCGTAGGTCACCAGCACGATCGCCGGAGGGACGGACTGCAGCAGGGCGCCGGCCCACAGACGTCGCTCGGAGACGTAGAGAACGATCCCCAGGATGACATGGGCCGCGCAGCAGAACAGCACCAGGGCCTGGCCGGCCTCGACCCAAACGGTGCGCAGCAGGATGAGACCGGTGATCAGGCCCAGGGCGTAGGTGGGGTTGTAGAAGCCGACGTTGATGGCCGAGGTCCGCACCGCACCCACGTCCTCGGGCTCGATGAGCGTGAACTTATAGAGCTCGCGGGGGTGAAAGAAGAACACGTCCATGACGAAGACCGCGCGGAGGATCAGGATGGAGAGCCCGGCGACGATCTGGCTGAGCAGGTTCGGGGTGATGGCTTCACGGATCCGTACGGCATTCGTCCCGGCGCCTTGGCGACATGCCCTCCGGCCCAGGTAGGGGGGGGGCGAGGTGTCTGGACCTCCAGGGGGAGACGTGGACACCCGCACCCCGATGGGTTCGATGGTCTTCACCGTCATGGCCGTCCTGGCGCAGATGGAGCTGGAGATCAAACGGGAGCGGATCACCGACTCGGTGGCCAAGCAGAGGGCCCCCGGCGAGGACCTCGGCGGGCGGCGACCGACCTTTACCGACTCCCAGATCCGCAACGCCCTCCGCCTCATCGAGGACGGGGAGCCGGCCACCCAGGTTGCCCGCGACCTCGGGATGTCCCGGGCGACCCTGTACCGGCGGATCCGGGAGCTGCCCGTGCCGAGCGTCTGAGCAGGCGATATTCCGGAATCCGGTGGGGCGTATCGCGCCCGCCGGTGTCTGTTGATCGATGCACCCGTCACCAGTAGGGAGTGTGGCAGGCATGGCTTCCGACAAGAACAGCCGTGAGGCGTCCTTGTACGACGGTGCCCCCAGAGCCTCTGCTCAGGGGGCACCGCGTTCTCAACCGGGCCTGCTTCTCAGCGGCCCGGGGAACAGGGCCTACTTGTGCTCACCCTCCTTGGCGAGGACGTAGTCGTAGACGACCTCCTCGCCACGGAGGGCCAGACCAAGTAGCTCGCTTCCTTCCCGAAGCATCATGTGCCTCCCGAGCCTTGGCTCGGGAGGCACATGCATGTCCAGAGCGTTGTCGTTAGTAGCTCAGCGAGGCGTCCGCTGGGGGCTTGAGGGGGGGCGATCGTCTTCACCGTCATGGCCGCCCTGACCCAGCTGCAGCTGGCGACGGAGATCGAGAGCACATCGTTCTGAAAAGACCTGTCAGGCCTGGGTCGGGGTGAGCGGGTGGGCGTTGACGGCCACGGACAGCTCTCCGGGGAGCTCGTCGAGGTACTTGGAGGTGGTGTGCACCGTGGTGTGGCCCAGCAGTTGGGCGACGACTTTCACGTCCCAGCCCTCGGCCAGCATCAGGGTCGCGGCGGTGTGGCGCAGCCCGTGCGGGACCACCGCCCGCGCACGGGCCGGATCGGCCGCCCTGGTGCGCTTCACGGCCCTCTCCAGTAGCCGTTCGATGTCGCGCACCGCCAGCCGCTTACCCGTGGGGGAGAGCAGCAGCGGGGCCGGGGCTCCGGTGCCCAGACGGGTGCGGTAGGCCACGATCAACTCCTCCAGCCAGGATGGGAGGGGTACGGTGCGCCAGGTGCGGCCCTTGCCGTAGATCTGCACCGACCCCGGGTTGTTGGGGGTGGCGCGGGTGAGGTGGTCGGCGTCCAGGGCGACGATCTCCCCGGCCCGCAGGCCGAGGACCCCCAGCAGTCCCAGGGCGATGGCGTCGCGGTCGTGGTGCGGGTTGTTCTGGGCGTTGCCGGGCCCATGGGTGAGCAGGGCCTGGGCCTGCTCGAGGTCCAGGGAGGTGCGCTCCACCCGCAGCTTCCCCTCGTCCTTGGGCTCCATCTCGGAGGTGCGCATCGGGGAGACGGTGGCCCAGGACTGCTCCACGCAGTAGGCAAAGAACCGCGAGAGGGTCCGGCGCATCCGCAGGGTCGAGCCCGGGGCCTTGGCGCCGGCATCGGTGGCGGCCACCCGCTTCCCCGGGTCCTCCACCACCTCGCTAGGGACAACCCTGCGGCGGTGGTCGGCGGTGTTGGCGTAGGTCAGCAGCGCCTCGTCGACGTGGGCGCCGGTGACCGACTCGGTGGTGTGCTCACCGGCCTGAGGGAGGAGTTCGAGGAAGCGGTGCAGGTCCACGGTGTAGTTGGCCACGGTGGCCGCCGACAGCCGGCGGATCGCCGCCCTGCGCCGACAGGACTCCAGGTAGCGGCCCACCGCCTCGTGAAGCGGGATCACGGTTGGTGTCGGCGGCAAGGCCACGTGCAGCACTCCTTCGCGCGGCGGGCGATCACCACGCCTTGGTCAGCTCAAGATCAGGCCGCGGGTGAGCGCCGCGGTTGCCGGGCCGCCCGGACGACCCTGCACACAGCGGAGAGCTCCACCGCGTCCTCGGTCACGATAGGGCTTAAGGCGACCAGGGGAGGGATATCTGCGCGAGCATGGCGTGTCGTTTTATTAGACTACTACGACACGGCTGTGAAGCGTGTCGCCGTGCGGTCTCTCAAACCCGGATGAGGAGTGCTTTGTCGGCTCAGCCGGCTTCATGGGTGGACAGGGTCCACCCGGCAAACTGTGGGTCGTGGGCCCGGGCCGGACACATACCGACAACTGCCGACAACGCGTCACGCTACAACCGTAGTGATCGATCCCGCCCTCGGTGGTTTGATGCTCGAAGTCACGGCGGGGTCAGTGTCCGTGCTGAGGCAGTAGGGACTGCTGCAGCTTCAAGTGACTATAAGGACTGCGGCGTGGCACATGGGGTTCCCCTGCAGGTGCATTGCCGCAGGGCTCGGGGATGGTGTTGCCACGAACGGTGGGCCATGGCGGCCGGTAGCGGTGGTGCCTGTTGGGATGCGGCGTATGCTGAAAGGTCAGGACCAGGGCGAACTGCGGAGACGCGCCACGCTGTGCGGGGCGGTTTCCGAGGCCAGGACGTGAACTCCGGTCGTCGTCACGACGGGTGGAGACCCCATGGACCCTGATCCTTCTGTGTCCGGGTTGAGGGTGGCCTTCGCCCGCATCCAGGGCATGCTCTTGAGCCAGGCGAACGCGACCACGGCGGTGGATCAGCTCGCCCGGGTGGCTCGCGCCGTGATCGGTCCTGCCGTGGGTGCCGGGGCTTCGCTGTTCGATGACACCGGCCGGGCGGGATCGACCGGGGCCACCGACGTCCTCACCGCTGCCGCCGATGCCCTGCAGTACGAGCTCGGAGAGGGCCCGTGTCTCAGCGCCTGGGCCACCGCAGCAGTGGTGCGCATCGACGACACCGCCCCCGAGAGCCGCTGGCCGGACTGGTATGCGGCCGCCCACGCTCAGGACATCCGCTCGGTGCTGAGCACCCCTCTGGTGCTCGGCGGCCGGCGGGTGGGGGCGATGAAGGTCTACGCCGGTGACCCGGGCGCGTTCACCGTGGAGGATGAGGGCACTCTGGGTCTGCTGGCGGCTGCGGTGGCGGTGCTGCTGGGCTGCGCCCAGCCCGCCGATGCCCCGCACCGGCTCAGCGCCTCCTTGCAGGCGGCCTTGGCAGACCGGCAGGAGGTGGGGGTCGCGGTCGGGGTGCTCATGGAGCGTCACGGCACCGACGTTCAGGAGGCCCGGGCAGCACTGTTGGACGAGGCTGTGCTCCAGGAGCGGCCCCTGGCTCAGGTCGTCCGCCAGATCCTGGCCCGCCTGGCGGGCCGGGAAGGCTAAGGGATTCGTCGTGGACGACGCCGAGGTGGGCTCGGAGCAGGCCCGCGGCCTGCGCCTGGCTCTCGCGGTGGGCGGGATCGGGGTCGGGGCGTTGTGGTTGCACTCCTTTCGCCTGGGTGGGGAGGTGGGAGAGGTGGAGGTCGATGCCTATCTCCACCAGGCTCTGGGATTGCCGCGTTTCGAGCGCGACCTGTTGGCTCATGCGGCCAATGAGCTCATCGACCACCGGCCCGGCCGTCACGCCCCCTACTCCTCCGAGGTGGTCGCCGGTGACCGGGGCGACAGCGCCGGTGACCACGGGGGGATGGCCCCGGGCACCGACGGTGACGGCACCGACGGTGCGGCAGGCTCGGGGGGAATGGAACAGCAGTGAAGGGGCTGAGCCGCGCGAGGCCGGGCACCTGAGCGCCGAGAGCATCGGAGTATTCTGGGGTGCGAGGCCAATCATCGACCGGATCACTCCTTGTGCCACCGGGCTGCAGGGAATCGGGAGGACCTCCAGGGCTGCGGGAGGCCACCATGGAAAGCGAGTTCTCGGGCACGGAGCTGACCACGGTCTTCGCCCGCATCCACGGGATGCTGCTCAGCCGGGAGAGCGCGACCTCGGCGGTGGAGCAGCTGGCCGAGGTCGCCCAGGACGTGGTGGACTCCGCGATCGGTGCCGGGGCGTCGCTGATCAACGACCAGGGGTACACGATGTCCACCGGCACCACCGACGCGGTCGCCGAAGCCGGCGACACCTTGCAGTACGAGCTGGGCGAGGGCCCGTGCCTGAGCGCGTGGGCCACCGAGTCCTTGCAGCGGGTGGACGACACCGCCACCGAGACCCGGTGGCCGGCCTGGTGCGCGGGGGTGCTCCCGTTGGGGGTCCGCTCGGCGATGAGCGCGCCGATGCTGTACAAGGGCCACTGCATCGGGGCGCTGAAGGTCTACACCACCACCGCCGACGGGTTCACCGCCGCCGACGAGCGGCGGCTGAGCCTGCTGGCCGCGGCGGCCGCGACCCTGCTCGGTGCCGCGCAGACCTCCGAGGCCCCGCACCAGCTCAGCCAGGCCCTGCGCACCGCGCTGACCGATCGTCAGGCGGTGGATGTGGCCACCGGGATCGTGATGGAACGCCGCGGTCTGGAGCAGCACCACGCCCGGGTGGCGCTGTTGGAGGCCTCCCGGGCCCAGGGCCGTCCCCTGCTGGAGATCGCCCGGTCGGTGCTGGCCGGTTCCCCCGACGCGGAATTCTAGTGTTGGTGGGTGATGACGCCGTGGCCCGAGAACAGGCCCGCCTGCTGCGCCAGGCCATCCACCGTGCCGGGATCGCCCGGGACCAGCTGTGGCTGCACTACTTCAGTCTCGGTGGGGAGGCCGGGGAGATCGAGGTCGACGCCTACCTGCACCAGTCCTTCGCCCTGCCCCCGTTCCAGCGGGACCTGCTGGCCCATGCGGCCAACGAGCTGATCGCCCGGATCCCCCGGCCCCGGGCCCCCTACGTCTCGGACCTCGTCGACGGCGACAACGCCGCCGAGGACTGAGGCACTTCCACCAGGTGCCGCTGCCCTGGTCGTTGTTCTGCCACCGGGGCGCTTGCTCACGGTGGTCGTTCAGGCCGGGGGGTCGGTGTCGTCCAGGAGGTGGTCGGCGGCCTGGGCGAGGGTCTTCCCCTGGGCGCGGGCGGTGTTCAGCAGCCGGGTGCGGGCGGTGGACTCGGCCAGGTGGCCGCGTTCCATCAGCACGCCCACGGCGCGTTCGATCCGGTCCCGGTCCGCCACGGCCTCCTGCAGGGTGTCATCGAGGCGACGGGTCTGGCGCCGGGTGCGGGCAGCACCCAGCAGGGCGGCGGCCGGGCCGGCGAGCAGGCTCAGCAGGTGCTCCTCGTGGCCGGTGAAGGCGTGGGGCTCGGTGGCATAGACCTGCAACGCCCCGATCTCCTGGCCCTGAACGACCAGCGGGACGCTGAGCGCGGAGCGGATCCCGGCTGCCGCCACGGTCTGGGACCAGGTCGGCCATCGCAGGTCGGTGGTGGTGTCGGGGACGTACTGGATGCTCACGGTGTCCCAGGCCCGCAGGCACGGGCCCTCCCCGAGCTCGTACTGCAGCGCGTCGGCCTCGGCCACGACCGGGTCCGTGGCCGCCACGGTGGTGCACACCCCGTCCTCGTCCACCAGGGAGATCCCGGCCCCGGCCGCCAGCGGGATCAGCTGCTGTGCCACCTCCACCAGCTGGCTCACCGCCTCGGCGGCCGTCTGCGCATGCAGCACCACCTCGTGGACACGGGCCACGGCAGCACTGAGCCCGGCCACCGCCGGATCCGGTTCCATGGCTTCTCCTCCGACAAGCCCCTGGAGCGGCCTGCCCTGTGGGCAGGCCTGCCGCCTGCCGATACCACCATTGTTCCCTTCAGCTGCCGGGGCCGATACCGTGGGCGCCCACCAGGGACGAGGCGCCTGCGGGACCCGACGTCATGGCGACAGGGCCTCCACGAACAGGCCGCCGGCCACCGGATCAACCAGCTGCGCGAGATCTACGGTGAGGACCCCCACGATCCACAGGCCCGGTTCAAGTCCGCCCGACAAGCCGGCAGCGATCAGCCGATCACGGTCAGGGCCGAGGGGGCGGACTCGACCCGGATGCGGGTGCGGGCCGGGGCGGAGCGGACCTCCCCGTCGAGCTGGTAGGGGATGGGCTTGAGGGTGGTGAACTCGTAGCGGGCCATACTGGGCTGGTCGCCCAGCCCGGTGGTGGTGGCGCGGGCTGCTTTGAGCAGGACCTTCCACTTGGCGGTGTGGGGGAAGAGGATGACCTCGAACTTCCCGTCGGCCGGGCGGTCCTCGGCCTCGCTCAAGGTGGCGTACTTGGCCATCTGCGGGATGTTGGCGAAGACCAGGCTGTCGATCTTGGCCCGGGTTCCGTCGGTGTGTTCGATGCGGAAGGGGCGGTACTTCGCGAAGGTCCGCACCACCGAGACCATCTCCTTGAGCGCGCCCTTGTTGCCCTTCTCCATGTCGATGGCCACCACCGGGGTCAGCCCGAAGCCGATGTAGGAATGGGCGTAGACGGCCTGCGCCTCAGGGCCGGCCCCGACGGTGAGGTGCAGCAGGTCCATGTCCCGCACCCGCCCGGCGGCGACGGCCTCGGGAAGCGGCGCCCGGGCGGTGGTGCGCTGGTGGTCGTTGGCGTTGCCGGCCGCGGCCACCGCGCACACCGTGTTGGTGTCCCCGGCGGCCATGACGCCGTTGACGACCTCGTGGTAGCCCCCGTCGCCGCTGACCGAGACCACCAGGGTGTTCGGAGTGGCGGCCGCCTCCTTCGCCAGGTCCACCGCGTGCCCGGCGTGGGCGGTGGGCAGCAGGCGGATATCCACGATGTAGGGCAGCTTCTCCACCAGCTGCTCGCGCAACCGGTGAGCCACCTCGGGGGCATCCCCGGTGCTGTTCGGGTTGAAGATCACGCAGATGGAGTCGAACCTACGGGCAGTGGGGTCCGCGGTGTCGGTGGGGTCTGTGGCGTTCATGGTGTGCCTGTCTGTGATGACCCGCAGCGGGTCATGCGGTGTCGCGGGTGTTGAGTTCGTCCTGCAGGTCCTGGCACCGGTCCATGGTGGCCGCATGCGGGCCGGCGGGGTCCGTGAGGTAGTCGTGGTCGAGCTGGCGGGTGATCCGGGAGTGCAGCACCTGCAGCTCCGCCATGCCCAGCCTGGTCAGGTCCTCGGGGAAGTCCTCGCCAGGGCCCAGACGGCTGCCCGGTGTCCGCAGGGGAACGGGGTGCTCATGAGGCGCGGTGTGGTCAAAGGCGGTGGTGGTCATGACAACTCCTGGAGGCAAAGGGTCAGGCATCGTACTGGTTGGAGAGTCCCGGCTGACCCTCGGGTTTGCCGGGGTTGGCGGGGTGCAGCTGGGCGGCGAGTCCGCCCAACAGGATGGTGATGCCCGCCTCGAGCTCGGCGGCGCCGTCGTAGTCGGCCAGCACCGGGGCCATGGCGCGCAGGCGGGGGAAGGAGCGGGCGGGCAGGCGGT
>NZ_BMEQ01000026.1 GCF_014636775.1 Kocuria dechangensis | reverse complement strand
ACGATGGAGAACCGCACCAGGGACGCCCCTTCGGCCTGCTCGCGTTCGGCCTTCCGGGCCTTCTCCAGGGCGATGATCTGGGAGCTGGTCGGGCGGCGGTTCTTCTGGTTCGCCGCGAACTGGGCGTTGGTCAGCGCCTGCTGCACCTGGGTGGCCGAGCTGTCCGGGGACTGGGGGCGGTAGAACACCGTGACCCGCTTCTGCAGCATCTCCGCGGTGGGGGCCAGCAGGGCCACCAGGGCGTTCTCCCGGAACGTGCCGGCGGGGGGCCGCCACATCTGCCAGGACTTCGAGACCACCCCGCCGTGCTCGTAGCGCCCCGGGGAGCCGATCACCCTCGCGGCGGCGGGGCCGACCTCCTCCCACCGCAGCCCGGTGCCGGCCCCCGAGAGCCGGGCCCGCTCGACCGCGGCGGCCGCCAGCGGGTTGTAGGCCACATACGTCTGGTCGATCAGCTCCGTTTCTTTCATCAGTGACACCGACCCGGCCCCGGCTTGTTCGAGCTGTTCCAGGAACCCGCTCAGCAGCGAGGACACGTCCGTGGTCAGCTCGCCCGCGGTGCGCTCGGGCACGCCTTCGGCCGCGTTGGCCCGGGCGCTGAAGGTCAGCGCGATCCACTGCTGAAGCTTCGGCACGTCCTGGTTCAGATCAGCCACCACCGCATCCATCGTCGCCCTCGCGAAGCCCGGCACCTGGCGGTCCCCGGCCTGGGACCGGCCCACCGCCACCGCATCGGGCAGCCGCTCCCGGGGGTCGGTGGTGGACTGGGTGGTGACCGAGACCTGCACCAGCTCCGTGTTCGACCCCGCGTCGCGCTGGAAGGCCGCCCAGGTGCCCACCATCCGGTCCACCCTCTCCTGGTCCAGCAGCCCCAGCCCGGAGGAGTTGGCGATGACGAACACGGTGCCGGTCTTCAGCTGCCGGTGCCACAGCATCACCCCCTCATGCCCGAACAGGTCGGTGAAGGCCACCGGAACGGTGCCGGCCAGCACACCGGGGGCGCGGAAGGACCCGTCGGGGAGCTGCGAGGCCGGCCCGGCCCTGTACGTGGTGCGGTTCTTCTTCTCGGCCCGGCTGAACAGGTGCTTGGCCAGCCACCGCTCCGGGATGGAGCGCCCGTTGCGGTCCTTGGAGCCCAGCACCGTGGCGGCCCCGAACGCGGCCACCGCGATGGCGGCGGCCACCCCGATCCGGGAAGCCATGATGAACAGGAACACCCCCACCGCCCCGATCCCGAGCACCACGGTGGAGGCCATCGAGAAGCCCAACAGCCCGGCCGTCTTGTCCTCGGCGATGTTGCCGTACTGGCGCACCATCACCTGCGCATCGTTGCTCACAGATCCTCACCACTCTCAATAGATTGCTCGCTGTCCCGAACGACTTCGCGCAGCCCGTATTCGAGCCGCTGGCCGTCGATGAACGATTTCTTCGCCCCCGCGGCCGAGGAACCCTCACCGGCCGGATGACCGGCAGGCCCCGCACCGGTCGTTGGAGCCACCGGCTCCGCACCCGCCGGCCCGGACGCCTCGGATGCCCCACCGGCAGGTACGGAGGACGAGCTCGAGCTCGTCCCCTGGACCGGCTCTGCGCCGGTCGGCCCGACCACGCCCCCGCCGCTGGGGCCCTGCACCTTCTCGGCCCCCGAAGGCCCGCCCGTGGTCGTGGCTGCGGCACTGGTCGACGCGGCCCCGGTCGAGGTGGGCTGCACGTTCTCCGCACCGGAGGCACCCGCGGAGGTGGACCCCGGGGTGCTGACCGGAGCGGCCCCGGTCGCGGTGGGCTGCACGATCTGCGCACCCGAGGCCCCACCGGTGGTGGTCCCCGGCACGGAAGTGGACTCAGCCCCGGTCGAGGTGGTCTCCACGTTCTGCGCACCACCCGGGCCACCGGCCGTGGGCCAGCCCCCACCGGCTCCCCCACCGGCACTGGAGGCCTGGGCCCCGGTCGCGCTCTGCGCACTGGAGCCGGCCATGCCCGCACCGCCTGCTCCAGCACCACCGCCAGGAGCAGCACCCCCGGAAGCACCGGCCCCGCCACTTGCGGCTCCCGCCGCACCGCTGGCACCAGTGGTCCCCGCGCCGACGGCACCAGCCGAGCCAGCTCCGGCAGCACCACCAGCACCCGCTCCCGCAGCGCCACCGGCCCCTGCCGCGGCAGCACCGGTGGCCGCGGTGCCCACACCGGCGGTCAGGGCGCCGACGGCGACCGCGCCGCCGAGCAGGGCCAGCCCGCCAGCACCCATGCCGCGGGGGCCGGCGCTGACGGCCGGGACCATGACCCGGGCCAGGGCGGGCATGGCCAGGCAGGCCGAGAAGATCACGACGGTGCCGGTGAGCAAGGTGATGATCTTGTTGCCCACCTCATCCCCGGTGCCGTCGATGCCGTTCATCAGCGCCAGGCCGAAGCCGTAGAGCACGGCCGCGGCCGGCTTGAACAGGATCACGGCCACCAGCCAGCCCACCGCCTTGTCGAAGGCCTTCTGTCCCTTCGGGGTGGTGGAGGCCGCGGCGAAGATCGGCAGGATCCCGCACAGGGCCCCGGCCACCCCGTAGGAGAAGATCACCAGCGCGGCGTTGAGGACCGCCCCCAGCAGCGCGAACGGTGCCAGGACCAGCAGGATCCCGGCGGTGGTCAACGCCATCCCAGTGCCCACCAGGGTGTTCAGGCCCATCGCCTGGCCCAGCCCGTCGTCGGCGGCGTTGCCGGCGATGGTGTTCACCAGCCACGGGGCCACCTCATCGGTGACCGCCAGCGACAGTGCCACCATGGACACCGCCAGCCCGGAGACGACCACGGTGCGGATCAGGCCCATCACCAGGTTCTCAGCCGACTCCCGGTTGTGGTCCCGTCCGATCCGCAGCACGGCGAAGGCGGTGCCGATGATGCCCGCGACCCCGACGAAGGTCGTCGTCGCGTCCTGCACCCGCTCGGTGGCAGAGCCTGCGCCCATGTCGGGGGCGCCGATGTTCAGCCACCAGGTGCCCACGAAGTCCAGCAGCGTGGAGAACACCTCCACCAGCCACCCCGCCATGAATAGGATCAGCTGCTCCACCGTGTCCCCGGCAATGTCGCCGGCGACGTCCTTGATGACATCCATCAGCTCTTGGGCCCCCACTGAACGTAGGGCTGGCCCTGGTACTGGTCCGAGGTCATCAGCTCAGTGCCCGAGGCCGGGTCCAGCTTCCAGTCCCCGTCCTCCCACACCACATCGGCCTGCACAGCCACCTTGGTCGTCAGTCCGTTGTCCGAGGGCAGGTCATAGATCAGCTGGTAGGAGGCGGACTGGTCGGTGTAGTGGTCCTGGGAGTAGCCGATCAGCGTCGTGGACGCGGATGCGGACCCGTCGTCGCCTTCCTCCACGCCGTCACGGATGCGCTGGGCCTTCTCCTCCAACCGGTCCCGGTTGGGTCCCTCAGCAATGCCCACCTCGATGTTCTTGCCCGCCTCTTCGCTCACGGAGGGGTCCAGGGCCATCGCGTAGGTGGCCGCGGCCATCAGCGCCCCGGCCTCGGAGTGGGCGAAACCCACCCGCAGCCCGGAATCCCGTCGCTCACAGCCGCCGAACTCCGGGGAGGAGGGCACCACGGTGTAACCGGCGGCCACCCAGTCCTGCACCTCCGGGGCCTTCTTGGCCACGGAGCCGGTGTCGGTGTTCAGGTCTGCTTGGCAGTCCCAGGCGAAGTCCTCCCTCCGCTGCGGAATGGCTTCCTCTGAGGCCTCCTGCGTGGAGGCTGTCGCGGTGGGTGCGGCCGGGGTCTGAGCCGCGATGTCGTCGGTGGAGGTCAGATTGCGGATGGTCCACCCGGTCACCGCGACCAGCAGCAGCACCAGGGCGATCAGCGCCGGGCCGAACCAGCGGGGGCGAGTGCGGGTCGCGTCGTCGTTGTCGTGCGTATCCATCATGGGGCTCTCCCTCTCCTTGATTGCGTAGCGATCGGGGTCGGGGTCAGCCGCCGGTGATCATGTTCCAGATCGCCCCGGCGGCCCCGAGCAGGGCGGCGGCGACCAGCGGCCACACCGGGGCCTCGACCTCATCACCGCGGCGGCGGTTCCGCCCGGCGGTGACGAGCCCGAAGATGAAGTAGACGAACAGCACCAGGCCCGCACCCCAGAGGATCCAGCCCAGGATCATGGTCACGTTCTCCATCCCCGGGGGCTGGGTCGGTGTGGCGTTGATGGCGGGGATCTTCACGGCATTCAGTGCGGTGAGCGAGGTGGTCATCCAGGTGGTGGTGATCATCGGGGGTTTCCTTTCTCAGTGCCCGGTCCGGGCGATTTTTTCGATGCGGCGCAGCACGGTTCTCAGCCGTGTGCCCGAGGGGGTGGGGGTGACGCCGACCTCGCGCCAGGCCGGTTCGTAGGGCACGGTCATGGCCACCGGGAACATGCGCGCCACACTGCGGGCATAGGCCAGGGTGGGTTTGGTGATCCGGTTTTTGGGGCGGTCGTGGACGATCACCAGCCCGGCCAGCTCATAGGCCAGCCGGCCGGTGGCCGAGGCCCGGGCTTGTCGGGAGGCCGCCTCCAGGGATCCCGCGCTGGTGGAGCACACCAGCAGCGCCCGACACGCCCACCCCGGTTCCTGCACCGCAGCGTCCGCAACGGCCTCGGAGCACAGTCCGGCTAGCGTGGAGGTGCCCACCCCGCCGGAGGCCCCGACCAGCCACAAGGTGGCCTGGGTGACGTCTACCGGGGCAGCCGTCTCCTCGTCCGGGGTCGGTTTCTGGGCCAGGGTCTGCTGGAGGTTCTGCGGCCCCCGGATGGCTTCCCGGGCGCCGAGGATCGGGTCCTCGTCGATCGGGTCCTCCTCCACGACCACCGCAGGCGCGGCGACGAAGGGGTTGCGAGGGGCTTCCACGCTCACTGGCCCTGACGCGCGTCGGCTCCGGCTGGCAGCCACCTCGCCCGGATTCTGGGCGGTCGGCTGTGCCGTCGCTTCGACGCATCCCCGCTCCACCGCAGGCGCTACGGCTTCTTGCTGAGCGGTGGTGCCGTCGGCGGCTACCAGGAGCGTCCGGGCCCCGGAAGGGTCCTCGAGGCGCAGTCGGGTGTCCTCGCGGGTCTGCTCCGCCAGGGTGGTGGCCGTGGCCAGCACCGCCCGGCGGGCCTGCGCGACCGAGGGGTAGGTCTGTCGACTCAGATCCCCGTCCAGGTCCAGGTTTGTGGTGCCGGCGGCGTCGATCGTCGCGGTCATCTTCATCGGGAACTCTCCTCAGAAATCGCAGTCGGCGAAGGGCTGGCAGTCGGCGAGGGGCTGGCAGTCGGTGAGGGGCCGGCAGTGGGGGTGGGACCGGACACGAGGAGGGCGTAGAGGGATCCGCCCGCGGCACCGTCCGCCCGCGTGATGGCCATCCCGGTTTCAGTGATGACGTCGGGCACCGCCGCCTGCTCCGCCGAGGTGGTGGCCTCGGTGCGCCCGTGGCGGTTGATCCGGGTCTGCTCACCGCCTGCGGTGACCCAGGCGTAGCCGGCCGACAGCGTGCCCTGTCCCTCAAGGCGGTGGACCGTGGTGGCCTCCACATCGACCAGCACCGTCGAGGCCAGCAACAGCCCGTGGACCCGGTCCACCTGGACGGTGGAGGCCGTCAGCTGCTCCCCCTCGAGCTCACGCACCGCGACCTGCTGCACCGTGGTGGCCTCCAGGTCCGGGGCCACGTCGTAGAAGCCGACCACCGTCTGCTTGCCGTCCTTCCACGCGGCCACCACCCGGCCCTCCACGCTGCCGAGGACGCAGGTGAGCTCCGCCCCCTTCGACGGGGCGGGCAGGGTGGCCGGGGTCGGAAGGGCGGCGGAGTCGGTCCCGACCCGCCACACCTTCCCCGCCTTGGCGTCGGCGGCGATCAGGTCCTTCCCCTGGGCCTCCAGGGACTCGGCGGCTGCCGGGACCACCCGGGAGACGGTGCCCCCGTCGGCGGTGACCAGTAGGGATTTCTGGGTGGGCAGATCCAGCCGCGGCACGGTGCCCCCGTCGACGACCACGGTCGCCTCCTGGGGCACCTCGACCCGCACCGGCTCCGGAGAGGACTGATCGAAGAGCACCAGCTCCTTGCCCGTCGCCGCCGCCAGACGGCTCTGCCCCTCGACGGTGACCATGGCCATCTGGGTCACGGTGAACGGCGCCGTGCGGTTCCACTGCGCGACCCCGGTGGCCGGGTCGTGGCCGGTGAGCCGGTGGCCGTCCACGCTCACCGGGCGGCCCGCCCCGTCCAGGACCGCCCTCACCTCGGACCCACCCATCGGGGTGGACCAGGCGGCGTAGGTGTCCCACCCCGCCGGGGCCGGCACCGGCAGCTGCGCCGGCGGCGGGGTGTGCACCACCGCGGTGGGTTCCCCTCCCCCACCCTGGGCCCCGACGACGGTGGAGGTGCCGACGGCGAGCACGAGCACGCCCACGCTGCCCCAGACCACCGCGGTGCGGCTCCGCGTCCCCTTCGGTGCGGCGGCACGGGAACTCCCGGCGCGGATCCTGCCGCCGCCGATGCGGGGGCCCCGTCGCTTCGGCGCAGCCCCGGGTGACTCCGGGGGCTGGTGCTCCTCGAGGGTGCCCAGGTCGGCGTCGACGACCATCTCGAACACGGACCCGTCCTCGGTGTGGCCCTGCACCCGGCACACCGCCAGCCCCAGCCGCCGGCACGCTTCGGCGGCCGCGTCCGCCGCAACCTCATGGGCGGCGGCTGGGTCCATGACCGGGTAGGTCAGGACCTCCCCGTTGGCCTCGGCGAGGATCTGCTGTCCCCCGAAGGTCAGGGTGATCACCGGCCAGGGGTGCACGGCCGCGCTCACGAGCCCGCCTCCCCCGCCGCCATCTCCTGGGACTGGTGGCCCACGACTTCCCAGGCCCCGGAGCGCTTCTCCAGATAGATCGTCACCTGACGCTTACCCGTCCCTGAAGCAGGTTCCCCATCCCGGCTGGCCCACCGCCAGCTCACCTCATAGGCACGGACCGCCTTGTCGGACCCCACCTCCTGGGAGACGTCGCCGATCGCCGGCACGGCCTGGGCCCGGCTGTAGGCCCGGTGCGCGGCCGGGCCCAGCCAGTCCCCCTGGGCGGAGTTGCGGGCCGGCTCCACCTGGGCTTCGGCCCACTTATCCGACATGAGCGCGGTGGCGCGGATCGCGGCCGCGGTCTCGGTGCGGTCGAGGGCCGTGTCCCACGAGTGCAACAGGACCGCCGCCGTCCGGGCGGTGGACTCCACATCGGTGCGATCCACGTCCTGAACCCGCGGGAACGTCCCGTCGCCGGGCACCTGAGGAGTGGGCGCACTGGACGGGCCGACCTCGGCGGCCGGGGCAGCACTGGAGGAGTGGGAGGTCTCCTGGGCCTCCTGCCAGGAGCACGCGGCCAGCGGCAGGACGCACACGGCCAGGGCCGTGATCACTTGGGGGCGGTGGCGGATCATGCCGGCCATGCTCCTTTCTCCCGCAGGATCGGGGCGGGATCGAGATTGAAGCCCTCATAGGGGAAGACGACCTCGGGGGCACCGGGGGCGTAGACCTCCAGGTGCAGGTGCGTGGCCATGCCGAAGCGCCCCCGATTGCCCTCGGTGCCGATGACCTCCCCGCGGGAGAGCTGCTGGCCCGTCTGCACCCGGTGGGAGTCCAGGTGGCAGAAGGCGAATCCGAAATCAGGGTCGTCACCGTTCTCCTTGGCGATCACGCACCCGTCCGGCTCGTTGAACCCGGTGATGCGCAGATCGGTCGGGGCGACCACGACCCCACCCGGCCCGCTACCGGCGCCGGGGGTGGCGATGTCCACACCGACGTGCTGGTTGGCCCAACCGGGCACACCAGTCAGGGCGCGTCCGCCGTAGCCGGAGGTGACCGTGCCCCCGGGCAGGGGCGTGGTCCACTCCCCCTCCCCCAGGTCCCCGTCCCACCCTCTGCCCCCGGGAGGGGCCTCACAGCCCGGGGAGAACTCGACCTGAGCCTTCTCGAGGATCGTCTCCACGTACCGCTGGGTCTCTGCGAACGGCGGCACCCCCTGGTGCTGGACCACCGCCCCGGGCCCGGCGTTGTAGGCGGCCAGGGTCAGACGCACCAGCTTCTCCGGGTCGTCGCCGGCCACCTCCTTCACCTGATCCCGCAACGCTGCCATGTAGCGGCCATAGGCCGGGATCGCAGCTGCAGGATCGGTCACGTCCCCGCCGTCCCCGTAGGCGGCCCAGGTGGCGGGCATGAACTGGGCGATCCCGGCCGCCCCGGCAGGACTGCCCGCATCTGGGTTCCAGTCCGACTCGGCCTCCAGCTGGGCGGCCACCACACTCACCGGCAGCCCGGCCGTCCCGGCCGCCTCCTCCACCAGCGGACCCCACCCGTGAGGCACGTTGACCACCCCCTCCCCGGACCCCTCACCGGAGACGACCGTGGAAGAGGTGCACCCACCGGCCGAGGCCTGCAGATCGGCCACCAGGGCCAGGCCGGCCACACCGGCGACGGGCACACCCACCGCCACCACCCCGACCACCGCCAGGGCGGCGACCACCAGAGCCGACGAGCCGTGGGACTCCTCCTCTTCCACGAGCCACCTCCCTTCCCGAAGCAGTGCCTTATGGCTGTCTTAGACAGCTGTAAGAGGTGTAGCACATTCTGACTGTCTAATGCAGTCGAAACAGATGCGACCCGACGGATCCCCAACTGCTGGGTGCGGGTCTGATGTCAGCTGGAGGAGGCGGGTGCGACACAATGAATCCCGTGCCGTCCGTCGTCCATCCCGCAGGTCAGCCCGACCTGGTCGCCCAAGCCGCCAAAGTGTTCGGAAACACCGTCCGGCTGTCGATCATCAACGTCCTCAAGCACGGGCCGGCGCTGCGCGCGGATCTGGTGGCGCAGACCGGCCTCCCAGCCAAGACCCTCGGTGCCCAGCTGGCCGAGCTGGAAGCCCTGGGGGTCGTGAAGGCTGAGGCCCAGCACAGTCGGGGCCGTCCCATGCTGTACTACGCAAACCAGTCCAGGCTTGAGGAGCTGCTATCCGCCCTCTCTCAGTACGTACTGGAGGGTGTGTCTGATATAGGGGCTCGCGGCGAGTCTCACTGAGGACTTCCTTCCCGTGGTCCACTCCCCTGTTTCGAAGAGCGTTGAACATGTTCAATTAGGATCATACGGATAGTCCCTCAGCACCTCAACTGGAGTGAGTGGTGCATACCCGCGATAGCCTCCCCGTCAATAACCCCTATGGGCGCTTGAGACGTGGTCTCAAAACCCGCCCTGTCGTTGTCCCTTCGCCTGTGCATGGTCCGCAGGCCCTGCATGACGACGAGGACGCAGTCGTCACACCGGGCCTGCCGAGGCTTGTGATCAAGGTGCGCTCTCCGCCGGCGGAATCGGCGTCTCCGCCGCGCTGTGGGGACCAGGCGATGACAGCGTGTCCTGTCGAGCGCTATGACGACAGGCGCTGCTGAGGGCCTGGCCGTCGACTAAGGGCCGGCCTCGCGGGAGCTCGGTGGGCGCATTCGAAGGCCGACGGCGAGCAGGCCGACGGCGAAGGCGAGGACGACGAGCTGGAAGGCGATGACCAGAGCGTCCTGGACGGTGCTCTCCAGGCCCTCGTAGCCGACGGAGAACCCCACTAACAGTGAGAGCAAACCGCCGAGCAGCAGGAGCACGCCCAGCCAGCGGGGGATCACGCGGCTGACGACGGTCGCAACACCTAGGAGCAGGAAGGCCATTCCGAGGAGGAGCCGGAAGTAACTCTGCAGGCCCCACTCTGCCCAGCGGATGGCTTCGGCATCGGCAAACAGGGCTGCCTTGTCGGGTCCCGACGCGGTGGCCCAGGCATCCACGGCCTGCTTGAGCGTGACGCCGTCCACCGCTTGCAGAACAGCCCACACAGCGCCGGTCGCAATGACGGCCCCGGTCGCCAGCAAGGCCAGGCAGGGCGTGCCGGGGCGCAGCGCATTGCAGAGCACGAGCAATCCGGCCAGCGCTACGAGCACGAGGATGAACTCGGCGAAATGAGTGGCGACCCATCCCTGACTCGCCGCGTACTCGGCGAAGATCGCCTCGTGGTGGTCCTCTTCTCCGCTGGGGTGGAAGATCCCGCGCTGGACTGCGTTCACGACGAGGCCGACCAGCATCAGGGCGCCACTGAGGGTCACGGCGGCGCGCAGCGGTGGAGGTTCGCTGGCGACTTCCTCAGCACCACGGCTGCCTCGCATGGCGCCCATCGTAGGCATCGAAGCCTCGGCAGTCGAGCCCGGGCAGCCCGGCCCGGCACGGGCGCGAGCTCGCCCTGACGGTACCCACCTCTCCCCGGTGATAGCGCGCCCGCGCAGTCGAGGCTGTGCAGGCACACTGAACCACCGGCAGAAGAGCCGCCAACGACGGATCAAGTATTGAGACCAGGTCTTACTGAGATGCACGCCCCCTCAATGAGGTTGGCCCCCGCCAGTGTGGCGGGGGCCGACCTCATGGGCTGGACTGCTACTCCTGAAAATTGTCCCGGTGTTTGTTCTCGTTCTTCTCGATGACCTCGAGGATTGCCTGGAGCCCTTCGGGGTCGATCTGTCCGAGGGCTCGGGCGGCGAAGTTGCGAACTTCGGCCCGTCGGAGGGCCCGTACGGTGTGGAGTTCCTGCTCGACCTGCTGAGGGAGCGGACCATCCTCTTGTACAAGGTACTCGGGGTCCACCCCGAAAACCTCTCCCAGTGCCCGGAGGAGCTTCTCGTCGGGGCGCACCCGGGGGTCTGCGGTCTTCAGGTAGTGCCATTTGGTTCGGGAGATGGCCACTCCGCGGTCTTTGAGGCCTTGCTGGATGGTGGCGAAGTCGAAGGGCTCTCCGGCTTCGGTGCGCAGGGTGTCCAGTAACAGGTTGATCTTGTCGGCCAAGATCTGGGCTGACCGCTCCCTGTTGGCGTCCCCCACGTCTTTTCTCCTCATGTCACGATCCAGGCGTAAATGCTTCCCAGGAAGGCCAGCCCGTAGATGAAGCCTGAGATCACCTGCGGCCCGGTGTGGTCCTGAAGCCGGATGCGGCTCCAGCAGACTGCGATGCCTACCGGAACGAACAGCAGGCCGACAGGGCCCCAAGTTGTTGTCAGGGCAACAATAGTGCCGCCCATCATCATGCCGTGACCGGAGATCTTCCACCACGGGCTCACGACAGCGATGACGAGGCCGGCCAAGAACGTTGCGACCAGCAGTGCCACGATCTCGATCGGACCTTGCATCAGGATCGCCGCTGCAAGATAGGCGAGGACCAGGACCAGCACGCCGGCCATCACTGGCCGCCGGTGCTCCTTCACGCTCACGTGATGGTCGGTGAGCACCCCGCGGCGCACCAGCATGAGGACCACGGCCAGTGGAATGCCGCACACGATAAGGGCTGCGCTGATCCCCCACCACAGAGAAGCAGCGGAAGGGTTCGCGCCCCACGGCAGGGCGACGAGAAGTGCGGCCAGCAGCACCGGAGGCTGGAATGCCTCGGTGGCTGTTCTTTCCCAGCGGGGGATGCCGATCTGCACTGTCATGGTGTGAGTTCGAATCTCCTCTCGGCGACCGCCAAGGTACGCCGTCGTTTATGGGACAAGCTCACCTTGTCCGCCCGCAGAGCGTCTTCGATGGCAATAACGGAACTGTAGAGGACCTTCTGCGGATCGGAGGACAGAGCACTGCGCCAGCCCGGAGGGTACCCCCCAGGGCTCCACCGATCGGCTCTGACCTGCTCCCACACCGGAGCGATCCTCAGGATGTCCATCCGCAGGCCCACTTGCAGACGCTGGCCGAGGGCGCAGAGACCCAGCCATGCCACGGCCAAACACACCAGAGCCGCCCCGGGAAGGAATACGGGCCCGAAGAAGGACCTCAACACCACAGCGACGGCATCCAAGGCGCCCAGATGCCCGAGGATCGCATAGGCGGCTTCCAGCGCGGACCCGAGCATGAGCAGAAAACCACCCGCCACCAGGCCCAATAGGGCCGGCCGCAACAGGCGGTTGCGCCCATCCTGGCGGAGGGTGAGTTCCCGCAAGGCGACTTGGGCAACGTTGGCGGCGTTCCATCCGCCCATCGCCATTATGAGCACCGTGTAGACCACGGTCGCCCCCTGGTGAAGATGGTCCGGGATGAACGCCACCGAGGTGGGGCCCCGGTCGATGGCAAAGAAAGCGACGGTGAGCGCCAGCAGAAGAGCAGCACCGACCGTGGCCTCTCTCAATGTCCGCGACCGGCTCCAAGCCTTTCGCTGCAGGGACTGCACGAGAGCGGCGCGCAAGCACCACACGGCACTGAGCGCGAGCAGATTGCGCACCAGATGGAACACATTGGTCCCGCCCAGCAGCGCATCCACGGTGTGCTCGGCGACCATGACCGCGTTGGCGGAGAAGGCCAGGGCGGCCAGGACTGTGCCTACCCACACAAGGTCCAGCCGACGGCGCCGCACCACCTGGGGCAGTCGAGCCCCGGCCGCCACGGCGGCGAAGATGCACGCCGCGGCCTTGAAGAGGCTCAGGAAGGCGCCCAGGCTCATCAGAACGCCTCGAGCAAAGGATCCGCACGATGCGCCAGGCGAGCCGCCAGTTGCGTGGCGGCGTCCTCCGCCGCAATTTCCTGGACAGTCCACGCTGTGGACCGGCCGAGAAGAGTCTTGATCCGCCGGGAGCCCCCGATGTGCGAGAAGGCGGTCCCCAGCGTCAGTTCGCACCCGCTGTGCATAAGGAGGATGTGCCCGTACTCGTGCAGAATCACGTGCCGACGCAGAAGCTCGCTCTCACCCGCAGCGTGAAAAATCCACGACCGTTCATCCGTCTCAAGCCACAAGCCCGTGACGTCCTTACCGAGCCCCGCAGGGGCCGGCTGAATCGCGATGGGCTTGCCGTGCCGCCGTTCGACCTCTCGATGGAGCTGCTCCCGTGTGAGAGATAAGGGCAGGTCAGCCAGCGGATCAGAGCCGGATCGCGCTATCACTCCTCCAAGCCACGACATGCCCTTCAGGCTACCCCCAGGTTGAACATGTTTATGTTGAACATGTTCAATTTGGGGTATCGTGAAGCCATGTCTCCCAGCACGCACGCTTTCAGACGTGGAGCGATGAAGGCCAGCCAGCTCCCCACCCTGCAGCAACGACCACGTCAAAAGTCATGAAGACACGCCCGATACCGCTATCGGTATCGGTCTCCATGTGCGATGATCTGCCCATGACCGATTACCAGCAGCCAAAGTTGCAGGGCCACAAAGTGGCCCTGATGGCGCGGGTCTCTCCAGACCAGCACCGTGCGGCTATTGAAGCCTCCCGCAACGCGGGCCTCAGCATGGCTGAGTACATCGGTGCTCTGATCGACCGCGATCGAGGAAAATCCAACAAGCTCGATAGCAGAGAGGAACCGCGCTTGCCGCTGGCTAACTCCGCTTAAACGACTGACGGCCCGCCTTGCCGGGCGGGCCGTCTAAGTCATTCGGCTGTCTCCGTCGCCAAACTGCGACAGCCGTTTCAACAGCTAACTGAATCGGAACCTGTCATGAACCCAATACCAGGGGACTGTTGTGTCTCCTAGTGTACCTGAGGCGTTCCCGCAAGGGGACCCCTCGCGGCTTAACGCCGCCAATTTTCCCTCTGAGCCGTCTTTTGACGGCTGCTCAGCGCTCGATGCGGAGTTGCCCTCGCGGCGTCGTCGGGTGCGTGTGGCCTATGAACGCTCCAAGGCCGTGGTCCTGCGTGCGGTGCCCAAGGGGTGCCGGCTGGCCCGTCACGTGGTGGCGTGGAAGCGCGCCGCTTTGGAGCACCCTGCCCTGGAGCTGATGCGCGCCGACGGGCGGGCGAACATGGCCGCCCTGATCGAGGTCATCGCGGTGCAGCAGGACCCGGCCTCGCGCACCTGGCGCACCACCTGGGCCTGGGTCGCCGAACGCCTCGGTGTCCATGAGGACTCGGTGGGGCGGATGATCCGCCGGCTCAAGGACTGGGGACTGCTGGCCGTGGTGGCCACCGGCCGCTCGGCCGCCTACACCCCCCGGGCCACCGGCAAGAAGCAGGGCGAGGCCCCCGTCTACGCCCTCACCACCCCGTCCCCGCCCACCCCGGCAACACCGCCGGAGACCGCAACCGAAACCCCCACCCACGCGGAAGAGGAGTCAATGCCTGTGGAAATAAATGTCGGCCCGGTCCCCCCGAAGGGGGTCTTGTCCCCCCCGCACGCGCGCGAAGAACTTTCCCCGAAGGACGCGGCTACGCCGCGACCCACCGCCAAAGCCGCCGCACAGCGGCGGGAAGTCCAAGCCGCCCTCTCACAGCGTTCAGCTCCACTGTGGCCAGCTCACGCGACGGTGAAGCCGCAGAGTGTGGGGGCGACCCGTCGAGATTGGAAGCACACTTACCGTTGTGCGGGGCTCGAACTCCAACACCACGCCCTGGTCCTGCGCCGCATCACCACCGCCTACGTCGTCTCCGTGGCGAAGCCCCATTTTGAGGCCGGCTGGAGCATCGCCGACATCCTCCACACCCTCAACTGGACACCTAACGGTCAGCGCTACCCCCACGACTCGGTCGCCGGCATCGAGAACCCCGGCGCCTGGTTCGCCGCCCGCCTCAGAGCCTGGACCCACCAAGACGGCACCCCCATGCGCTCCCCCGACCAGAGGGCCGCGGCAGAGGCTGAACAACGCCGGGCCGAGGCCATCACCGCCGCCGCCCGCCACGCACGCCGCGAAGCAGCCCGCCAGGCCGCCGCACCCAAGATCGACACGAAGGTCCCGGCCGATGTTCAAGCGGCGGGTGGGGATGATGTGACCGTTAGGTCGCAGGGGTCTGGGCCGGTGGATCGGCGGTCGTTTAGGGAGCGGTGGGCTGCGCAGATCGCAGCCGGCCACGCGGCCGTGCTCGCCGAACACGGCCGGGGCAGGTGATGGATCCACTCCCCTGCCGGCCGGACACCGCGTCCACGGCCTCGGCCGGCCCTGCCCCGGTTGGCTCAGGGTCTCAGATGAGCTCAGGCGCGGGTGCGGCGTTAGGGCAAGGCCCCGGGATGTTCCCGGCCTCGCCCAGGTCCTCGCCACGGGCGAAATTGGCCCACAGTCGGCGCAGCTACCTCCTGCAGGCCTCCCTCTCCGCCCAGATCGCACCGGCTACCAGCCCAGTGTTCGCCCAGGTGTCTTCGGGGCCGCACAGCAGCGACAGATCGATCGGGTGGGCCGCACCATAGTCGTTACCCGGGGCAGCCCAGGAGAGCGCATAGGTGTGGGCCGCCCTGCCGGCTTGGGTGTGCCGGGTAGCGAAACGGCCGATGGTTCGGGTGTAGACCGCCGCCGTGGATCTAGACCGTCACTGGCAGGTTCTCCTCCAGTGTCAGGTCGCCGGGCATGGTCGCTGACAGCCGTTGGCAGTGCTTGTCGCGGGCCAGCCAGGCCAGGGCGTCGCCGAGGACGGCGGTGAGGAAGGGTGAGTCCACCTGCGGGCACGCCGGGGACAGCTGGGTGACCTCCATGGGCTGGGTTCAGTCCGGGGCCGGGGCAGCAGCGGTGGACCGGGTGACCGTGGCATAGGGAGTGCCTCAGGGGGAAGGGGTTGCCTCTGAGGCCTCAGCACCTGGTCGCTGCCCACGGCGCCATCTGATAGGTCTTGTCACCTGGCATCCGGTCCCTGCCGCCTCCCTGATCGAAAGGACGTTTCGTGCCCGTGCGCCCTGCTCTGCCCGAGGACGTGCCTGCCCTGGCCGATCTCGCCGCCGCGACCTTTCCCCTGGCGTGCCCGCCCCACCTGAGCAGGGAGGCCATTGCGGGGTTCATCGCCGAGTCCCTGTCCGTCGCCTGCTTCAGCGGCTACCTCCAGGATCCCCAGCGGGTGGTGCTGGTGGAAGAGAGCGGCGGGGTGCTGGGCGGCTATGCCATGGTCGTGCTCGGGGACCCGGCGGATCCGGAGGTGGCCGGGGCGGTCACCGGTCGCCCGACGGCACAGCTGAGCAAGTGCTACGTCGTGGCCGACCATCACGGCACCGGCCTCGCCGGGTCCCTGATCACCGCGTGCCTGGATGTCGCCGGCGGCCGCGGGGCGCACTCGATGTGGCTGGGCACCCACCAGGACAACACCCGGGCCATCACCTTCTACACCAAGCACGGGTTCACCGTCGTGGGGCGGCGCCGCTTCACCATCGGGGGCCGCCAGGAGGACGACGTCGTGATGGAACGCCTCCTGCCCGGCTCCTCCCCCACGCCCGGGGAGCCCCCCGCCGTCGACCACCGCTGAGACACCCGGGGCGCAATTCCACAAGCGAGCAGCTCTCCGTGGCGGTCATCGGCCGCCCACGACCGCATCGGCACCGTCACTCCCCGGCGCCATGAGCCGCCCGGACGCCGGCAGGCGGTGAGGTATCGGGGTGTGAGACCAGCTCGCACGGCGGCCGCCAGGGGTGGGGGGCAGCGTCGAGGCCCGGCCGCCAGGTAGTGGTCTATAACGATCGAGCAGTCAGCGGCTCCACCTCAGCTCCCGTGCTTGTTGCCCTCTGACCCACGCCCTACCATTAACGTATGCAAATACACGTTTCTCAAGGGGCGTGCGGCGACACCGGGAGGGGTCATGGACGGCAAGGACGCGCGGGGCCAGGCGGGGGATCTGTTGGATCTCCTCCCGCGGGAGTTCCAGGACAAGGAGGTGCACCGGCGACTGCGCAAGCTGATGCGTGAGCTCGACGAGCTGGTGTTCGAGCACGAGGGTGAACTGTTCGTGGACGCCGAGGTGGCAGCACGGCTGCTGCGCGATCCGGAGGTCTTCCCCGACCACGTGCGCGGTCAGGCCCGGAAGGGTGTGGAGAAACATCTGCGTCAGCGCACCCGGGGCACCGGACGGAGGGTCACGTGGCGGGAGCTGACCACCCGGGGCGAGGTGCCCATCGCGCCGATGTCCTTCCAGGAGCTGCGGGGGCTGGGCCTGTCCCCGGCCACCTCCGGGAAGGACGCCCGGCGCATCATCGCCGGTCACTTCCCGGACTTCCCGCCCAAGCTGCTGGACGCTGACGCGGCGGCGATCCAGGAGATCGCGGTGCAGGGCATCGGGCACAACCGCACGGTGTGGGACTGTGTGGTCTCGAAGATCGGGTACTGGGCCGCCCTGGCCGTCTTCGCGGCCTTCGGTGCGTTGCTCATCATCGGTACCGCCACCGGTCCGTGGGGGATCCCGCTGGCGATCTTCCTCGCCGCAACCTTGGGCGGGGGGACGGCGGTCATCGTCGCCAACTGCGTCCTGAACCCCAACCGCTGAACCGCGACACCTGAGCCCTGCCCCCGGCGGTCACCCCGGCACCGTGTCCGTCCGCCGGCTCCTCGCCGACATCCCTGGCTCTGTCCCGCTGGCGCCCGGGCCGGGCCTGCCGCATGCGATCCCTTGAAGTGGCAGCAGGGCTTCAGGTCCCGCTCAGCCCGTATCAGCCCACCCTCAGGGGGCCAGGAATAGCGTCTGCCCCATGCACACCACCTCTGCTGTCCGGTTCCTCGACGCCTCCGCCTATGCCGTCGAGCGGCTGCTGGCCCAGGCTCTCCACGACGACCAGGTGAGCGTGGAGGCGGTGGTGGTCCTCGACGCGGTGGCCGACCACCTCCTCGAGCAGGTCCGCCCCCTGGATCTGCAGGTGGTGGCCGCGCAGACCCAGCTCACCGGTGAGCAGCTCCAGGACGCCCTGCAGCTGCTGGAGGCCCGGGGGTACCTGCACGAACTCGCCGCCCACGTCCCGTCCGCTGCCACCCTGCGCCGCGCGATTCTGGGTTCTGGGGTCCTGTGTCACGCCGCCTGAACGGGCACCTTCCAGGCGCCTGGCTCGTGCCGACAGGAGTGGCGTGGTGCTCGCTGCGGCAACCACCTCACCGTCGAAGCCGGCACTCCGGGCCCGGGTCGAGCTCCTGCCCGGTGTACCGAGCACAGGACCGGCCGACCGTCCTCCCTGCAAGCCACCGGGCGTCCCGTCCCGGGCGCCTGTGCCGGAGGGTGCACCGATGAATGCCATTCCCGTCCCCGTCTTTGCTCTGCCCTGATAAGAGCGGTTGGTGGTCTTCCGTTCGCCCTCGTTGCACCAGGCGGTGCTGCGTGTCCCACCCGTCATCCGGTGAGCTTCCCCTGGGGGCGGTTGTACTGGGCGGCGGGGCAGGGGGCATGCCTGCCCCAGGACGCACCCGAAGCACCAGTGGATCAGCGTTGGCCCTACCGAAAATCAGTTCTATAAAAGAGCGGTGCAATACTTAAATATCGAATAATTGTTCTATCCTGGCGGCATGAGACACCCAGTACCGCTCACCATTGATGACCCCGTGTGGGTCTCTGCGGTCCTGGTCCGAGTCCCGGCTGGCTTCCCCTCCCCTGCCCAGGACAGCTTCGACGACGGCCGGATCGACCTCAACGAGGTGTTGATCAGAGACGTCACCTCCACCTACCTCTTCCGCGTCACCGGGGACTCGATGGAAGGCATCGGGATCTACCACGGCGACGAAGTCCTCGTGGACCGCTCCCTGACGCCCAAGCACGGCAGCGTGGTGATCGCCGTGCTCGACGGTGACTTCACCATCAAGACCCTCCACGTCTATCCCGAGAAGGTCGTGCTGCATCCGGAGAACCCGGCCTATCCGGATGTGGAGGTTCCGTCCCTGTCGACCCTGCACATTTGGGGTGTGGTGGTCTACGGAATCCGTCACGTCTACCCGCGGAAGTTCCGTTAGCGCAGGGCGAGCGGCTGGTTACGGCCACCCCATCCAGTGCGCATGCGTATGAATAACCTGTGATTATGTATTGTTGAGGTGCCCAAAAGCGGGTTCTGGCCAGCGGTGATGTTCCATACTGGATCTTTGTCCATGATACAAGTCACTTCTTTGGGGGATCTTTCATGCCCGGCCCTGGTTCCGATCACAATGCCGTCCCGTCGAAGGGGATGTCCCGCCGGCGTGCGCTCGGCCTGGCCTCCGCACTGGGGCTGACGCCGCTGGCGGCCACGGCCTGCGCACCGGCCAGCCAGGCGTCCTCGGCCGGTGGAGCCGCTTCTGCCACCGCCTCGGGTGTCTCGGCCGCCTCGGCCGCCTCGGGCGCACCGGGGCGGGCGGTGGGCCGGGCCCCGCTGACCACCGACGCGAAGAACCGGATCGTGCTGCTGGGCACCAGCGGCGGCCCGCCCTGGTGGAACGACTCCCACCGCGAAGGGGTCTCCTCCGCGGTGGTGGTCGGGGACAAGTACTACCTGGTGGATGCCGGGGACGGGGTCGGCAAGCAGATCAAGAAGGCCAAGCTCGGTGCCTGGGACAAGGACATGCGCGGTCCGCTCGACGCCCTGGTGGCCGTCTTCCTCACCCACCTGCATTCGGACCACATCTCCGACCTCTACAACATCCTCGGCACCGGCCTGCAGAACGGGGTGGCCATCCCCGACCGGGTCCTGGAGATCTACGGGCCCGGCAACCGCGGGGCTCTGCCGGTGAACTACAAGGGGGCGAAGATCCCGGCCGACCAGGTGGTCAACCCGGCCAACCCCACTCCGGGAACCCGGGAGACGATCGAGGCGATGGTCAAGACCTTCGCCACGGACTTCAACGACCGCATCATCGACTCCGGCTACCCGCCGCCCCGGGACTTCTTCACCGGCCGTGACATCGTCCTGCCCGCCGAGCTGGTTGATGACCCCAACGGCGACCCGCACCCGTCGATGAGCCCCGTCGAGGTCTTCGAGGACGACCGGGTGAAGGTCACCGCCACCCTGGTCCAGCACGCCCCGGTCTTCCCGGCCTTCGCGTTCCGCTTCGACACCGACACCGGGTCCGTGACCTTCTCCGGGGACACCGGCCCCAGCGAGAACCTCGTGGAACTGGCCAAGGGCTCCGACGTCCTGGTGCACGAGGCCATCGCCGCCGAGTGGGTGGCCCAGCGCCACCCGGAACCGCGCGACGCGGCCGCCGAGGCCGAGTACCAGCACCTGATCGGGGCGCACACCACGATCGAGGACGTGGGGGGCATCGCCGAACGCGCCGGGGTGAAGAAGCTGGTGCTCAACCACCTCGTCCCGGGCAACTGGCCGGTCGAGAAGTGGGAGAAGGCCGGGGCGAACTTCTCCGGAGAACTGGTGATCAGCGAGGACTTCGACGCCATCGCCATCGGCTGACCACAGCCCGCCACCGGGCAACTCGTGGGCTCCTGCCTACCCCTCGAGCAGGAGCCACGAGTTGCCCGGTGGGGCCGTTGCCCGGGCACATCCCGCCCCATCCCCCATGTCCGGCCGTGAGGGCCCGGCAATGATGTCGTCTCCAGCGGCTATACCTGCTCTCATGAGCAGGTATCAGATCTCCAGATACAGGGAACACCGCAGGAACGAACATCGCGATATGCCAACACACTGACCAGGGCGGTGATGTGCGGTGATCGCCCTGGTGGACGTGAACAACTTCTACGCCTCGGCCGAGGTGCTCTTCGAACCCTCCCTGGCGGGCAAGCCGTTGGTGGTGCTCTCCAACAACGATGGCTGTGTGGTCGCCCGCTCCCCCGAGGCCAAGGCGCTGGGGATCAACATGGGCGACCCCTGGTTCCAGCTACGTGCCGACGCCCAACGCTGGGGACTGGTCAAGCGGTCCTCCAACTACCAACTCTACGCCGACCTGTCCGAGCGGGTGATGCTGCTGCTGGCCCGTCACAGCCTCGGGCAGGAGGTGTACTCCATCGACGAGTGCTTCCTGCTCCCACCCGATGGCACCCCGGCCGAGCAGGTGCGGTGGGCACGCCGGCTGAAAGCCACCGTGGCCCGCAACGTGGGGTTGCCGGTGAGCATCGGGATCGCCGGCTCGAAGACGAGGGCCAAGATCGCCACCGAGGCCGCGAAGAAGCTGCCGGCCACCGGCGGGGTCGTCCACTGGGACCAGACCCCCGAAGGGTACTGGGAGCGACTCATGGAAGCCCTGCCGGTCACCGAGGTCTGGGGCATCGCCGGGCGGCTGGCCAAGCGCCTGGAGGCGATGGGCATCGCCACCGTCGCGCAGCTGCGTAATGCGGATCCGGTGGCGATCCGGGACCGGTTCTCGGTGGTGCAGATGCGCACCGTGCTCGAGCTCAACGGCTTCCCGGCCATCCCCCTCGAGGACGAGGTGGCCACCAAGCAGCAGATCCTCGTCTCCCGCTCCTTCCCGGACCGGATCTATGACCCGGAGGTCGTGGGGGCGGCGGTGGCCGAGTTCGCCCAGCGCGCCTCCCGGCGCCTCCGGAAGGAGGGCGAGGTCGCCGGGCGCCTGACGGTGTTCGCCACCACCTCACCCCATCGGCCCGGACCCACCCACCACGTCTCGGCCCACGTGCGCTTGGCCGTGCCCACCCACCAGCCCGGTCCCCTGGCCGCCGCCGCCCGGGCTTCTCTGGTGCCCAAGCTGCTGCCTGGGATGCCGTACATGCGCGCCGGGATCCTCTGCCTGGACCTGGCACCGGAGGGGGCGGTGCCGATCCTGCCCGGAGTGATCGAGCAGCCGGCCCCGATCGGGGAGCTGATCGATGCGGTGAACGCCCGCTTCGGCCACCGCACCCTGGCCCTGGGCCGGTCCGGCACCCACTCCCCCGCCCCCTGGGCCACCCGCCAGGCCGACCTCTCCCCCAGGTACACCACCGACTGGGACGAGCTGCGCACCGTTAGCTGACAAGGACACAGCAGCGGCTCCCGCGCATTTCCTCGGCCCTAGAGAGACTCCAGAGCGCCTGCCCAAAAGAACCGCGGTGCACCTCTGCGGAGGCTCAGACAACACCGTAGGTGGGGCGCTTCAGCTGTCGCCTTACTCAAACCCCTTGTCCCACCAGGGATGCGCGGGATGTTCCTATGTGGCGTATATTCAATCTAGTAGTCAGTCGTAGTGGGCAAAAGCTGATCCTATTGCCTCCCGCTCCGACGCGACAGAAAAGCATGACGCATGCGTGATGTCGCTTAGGGCTGACCCGAAGGGCGGACCCCACCGCTTTAGGTCACTCGACCCTCCGATGGCAGAAGCGCATTAGACGCAGCAGAGACACCTTAATAAATATAATGAATATACGCGGTTAACTTGCGATAGACACTGGATGCGATGTCTATCCCCCAGTGCTAGGCAATGTCGTCGGGGCAAGGGGCCCCGTTTCGGTGCCTGAGTGTCCCCCGCTTCCGGGGCTCACCTAGGACCGGTCTTGTGCACCGGGACCGTGCGCGGGATTTTTGGTGGAAGCGGCGATAGCGTGCCGGGCCGCGGTGTGGGCTGGACCGGTGGCAGAGATCAGCACAGCTGTCTCTACGAGGAATCCGACCATCCCCACGCCATCGGCCCCGCCGCCCCCACCCATCAGGGCGGCAGTTCCCGCCGCGACCACGGTGCCCGCCGTAATTGGGACCGTCGCCGACGCTCTTGGCAAGGCTGCGGTCTGGCCGGCCACCCAGGCTGCATTGTGGAGGCTTTGGTGTGTCGGGTGCGGATGGACCGGCCGCGCTGTTGTGAGCCAAGTTCCCCTCGGCTGCCATACGGGTCATCAGCACATCTGCCGTGGAGAGCAATGTGACGCCGAACAGCAGGAGATCAAGGCAGGGGTGTCATCGCTCACGGGTCACTTCCTGCAGAGGGCTTCTCGCCGTATGTGCTGGGACCTCTTCCTCCACTCGGCGTGGTACCTGTGTCGGCCTTCGGGGACGACCTCACGGCGATTCACCGGACAGGGCGGGGGCGCCATATCTATCGTTTCTTTGATGGCTTTGACGCATATATTCAATTTATGCCAAAAGTAAATATATTGAATAGACACACTAAATTCAGTAAATGTACTGGATGTACTGGATGTACTGGATGTACTGGATGTACTGGATGTACTGGATGTACTGGATGTACTGGATGTACTGGATGTACTGGATGTAAGGCAGGTAAGGCAGGTAAGGCATGCCGGCTTCGGCGGCTCCATAGAAGACTTCCCCTGGGAAATGCGTCGCTGCGCCTTCCCCCTCTGCTGGCTGGTCGAGCCGGATGTGCGCGTCTGTCCGAAGGGGCATATAGTCGTATGGTCGCCGCGGGGTGGAGCAGCTCGGTAGCTCGCTGGGCTCATAACCCAGAGGTCGCAAGTTCAAATCTTGCCCCCGCAACCATGGAAGACCCCCGAACCCGCAATGCGGGGCGGGGGTCTTTGCGCTGTATGGGGGCGGGCTCGGGTGGAGGGTGAAATCCTCATTGCCCCATCCGCATTGGCCGCCTCAGTGTGGCGGTGTCGTATCGGAGATATTGACTCGATTCACTCGATTCACTCGATTCACTGAGTTGAATAGACGCAACAAATTGTATAAGTGGAACAGTCTGCTGCATCTGGCTCTCCCACAGGGGTTTCCTGCCACCCCTACCCCTATGCAGAGCCCTCTCCGGCGCGACGGAGGGCGGGGGTGGAGGGGTGTCTGACCGGTCTGGTTCGGGCGCACTCGTAGCCACTCGGGCCTCAGGGTGGCCATTACGCTCCAACTGCGTCAGCGTGCTCGTGCCTGAAGGACGGGATGGAGGGGATTGGCGGGGTGGCATCAACGGCCTATAAGCGCCCGACGAGTGAGTCGACAGTGACGCCCCATAGCAATCAGTTGCGATAGATTGAATACATGCAACAGTTTGGACACCTCCGGGCTGCTGGTACCACCGAAAGGGGCACCCACGTATGACCGTCTACACCGTCGCCTTGTCCAAAGGCGGCTCCACCAAGACCACTACGGCTGCTGAAATCGCAGCCGCCCTGGCCGCGGCTGGACGCCGGGTGCTGGCCATCGACCTCGATCAGCAGGGAAATCTCACCACTCGACTCGGGCTGACTGATGACAGCGAGGTCCCCGCCGTGGCCGCTGAGGTGCTCACCGGGGAGGCTACTGCTGCCGAAGCCGCTGTTCCGAGCCCGACCGTTGCCGGGGTGCACGTGCTGGCTGGCACCCATGACTTGGCGGACATGGACACCCATCAGGTGCCGGATCTGGTGACTGCCCTGCGCGATCACCTGCCCACGGTGGCGGAGCGCTTCGACGACGTGGTCATCGACACCCCGCCGGCACTGTCCGGACTGACCCTGTCCGGGTTGGCCGCAGCCGATGTCGTGGTGGCGGCGGTGGCTTGCGAGGTGGAGGCCTTGGACCAGCTCACCCGGCTCTCCGATGTCATCGAGGCCCGGCTGGCCCGCCGGGTTCGTCCCGGGCTGGCGGTGTCCTGGGTGGTGCCCACCCGCTATGACGGGCGCCGGACTCTGGACAAGGAGGTGGTGGAGATGCTCGAGCAGATGCACCCGGGCAAGGTCACCGCCCCGGTGCGAGAGGCGGTGTCCGTGCGCGATGCCTACACGGCTGGGATGCCGGTGTCCGTCTACGACCCGTCTTCCAAGGTGGCCGCCGATTACCAGGCGGCCGTGTCCCCGATCATCGCCGCCAGCACAGGAGTCCGAGTCTGATGCCCGCCCGGAGGTCCCTCAAAGACCGGAACAAGGCCGCCATCACCAGACCCGTCGAGGTGCCCACCGTCGAGCCTGTCGACGAACCCACCGTCGAGGTGCCACAGCAATCCACCGCGGCACCTGTGGCAGAGGTGCCGACAGCGGGGGAGCGGGGGGCCCCGCAGTCTGTCACCCCGACGGCGGTCGAGGAGCCGGCCGGCATCACCGAGCCGGGCGGCGTTGCGCGCCGACCGCAGGCCTTGCCGGCGGGGACTGCGCGCCTGGGTCTGTACCTGCGCCAGGCCACCCTGGAGGGGGCCAAGTCCGCCTACGTGGCCGACCTGGACGCCCTCGCCGATCCGCCCACCAGCTTCGCCCGCTGGATCGCCGCCGCCTTGGATGCCCACGCTGGGCGCACTCCTGCCGACCGGGCCAAGCTGGCGCAGGCGCACCCGGATCCGGAGGAAGGCAAGCGCGGGGTCAACCGTGCCTTCATCCTGCCGGTGGACACCATTGCGACGATGGAGGAGACCACCGGCATCGACCGGCGGGCCGGACGGATGCAGTCGGTGAGCCAGTTGGCCGCCGAAGCCCTGCGCATCGCCATCGAGGAGGCTAGGCAGCGCAATGGCGGTAGCCTGCCGGTCGCGCCGAGACGGCTGCCCAACAAACCCACCCGCTGAGCAGTGAAACTGGTGTCACCAGCGCATGCCGTGCGTCCAGTTGATGATGTCACTGCAGTCGATCTATTCAATAAGTCGCAGCTTGTCGGCTTATGATCCGCGGTGGATGAAGCGTAGGGATAGTGAAGATGCGGGGAGACTGATCGACCGCGGCAAAGCCATCGCCACCCAGCTCGAGGCCTGGGTGGCGATGGCTTCGGCGGTGCCGCAGCGTCTGCTCGGGCTACGCGGGATCTGCAGGCAAGATCCCAGTGTCGTTGTCAGGACAGGACGGTGATGTTCGCGGCCTGGGGGCCCTTGGGGCCTTGTTGGATCTCGAATTCCACCCGTTGGTTCTCCTCCAGGGAGCGGAAGCCTCCGGAGTTGATGGCGGAGTAGTGGGCGAACACGTCGGCGGAGCCGTCCTCGGGGCTGATGAAGCCGAAGCCCTTCTCGGCGTTGAACCACTTGACCACACCTGTAGTCATAACCAGTACCTACTTCGTTGTGCGAACCACCGGGCACCCCGCAGAGTGCGGGGTGCTCGTGCACGGTGTTCGTGCTCTGCCAGCCTGGCAGAAAGCCCCGCCCCCGGACAGGCCCGACGCGCGGCCACAGTGGCCTGTTCTCGTCTCGCCGGGGCAGGGGCCGTGGTGCCGGGCGGGCTGCTGGGTGCACGGCCGGTGCCGGGGCATGGGCCGGCCCACGGGTCCTCCGGGCATGGGGTCAGCGGCGCCGTCGGGAGTTCCGCCGGCGGTGGGAGCGGCGCTTGGACGGGGCGGACCGGTGGGTGGAGCGGTCGGTGGTCTCCATCAGGTGCTCGGCGCCGGCGGACAGGGTGGCGGCAATCAGGGCCACCCCCTCGTCGGTGCCCAGCAGCAGGTCCGAGTCCACCACGACGGTCGACCGTCGCGCGGTCAGGTCGTTGGTGACCCCCACGGTGAAGCCGGTCGCCCGTGCGGCCGCGGGCACGGTCTGCACCCGCTCCACCGCGGTGACTTCCACTGCGGGCAGCTCGTGTCCGGTGAGCCGGTAGTCGTCCAGCACCTGCCGGCCCAGGCTCAGCAGCGCCGGCACCAGCACAGCAGGTGTGACCGTCACCTCGGCGGGCAGGCCCACCATCAGGCGGGCGGTGGTGCCGGCGGTGGTCATGCGCAGCTGGGCGGCCACGGCGAAGGAGTCCACCACCGGGACCTCGGCCGGGGCCGGGGCGGGTGTGGCGACAGGGACGGCAGCGCTCAAGGGGGGACTCCATGGGGAGGGGACGGGGACCGAGCCAGACTCTCACACACCCCACCCCGGGTCCGGGGACCGGGTCCGGCGGGGCGCGGAGATGACACGGCCGGGACACCGGGGCCAGGTGCCCGCAGCATCGTGACCGTACCCCGCGGGACCGGCCGCGGCGCGTGGGCTGCGCCCACACCCCGTGCTTGCCGGCGGGCGTGGTCATCGGGTGCTGATCGCGCCTGCACTTGGGGGAGGGGGGTGATGTGCCGGGTCCGGAGGCCCTGCCGCTGCCCGGATCACCCCTGCGGTGGCGGAGACTGGGGGTGTCCGCCACCCGCCTGCCGCCCCAGGAGAACAGATGACCCCCACCGACCCTGACACCACGGTTCCCACCCGCCTGCTGCCGGCCACCCTGCGGCCCGTGCCGGCCACCGCCGACTACGTCCTGGGTGCCTACAGCGCCACCGAGGAGGCCTACCCCGGGGCGGACCCTGCCCAGTCAGTGGAGCTGCTGCTCGAGGGCACCGTGGTCGCGGTGGCCACCGAAGGCGACGGGGACCCGGCCCAGCTGCGGGTCCTCGGCGCCACCGAGCAGGAGCGCCGGGTGCGGGAGGAGGTCCTGGAGGCGTGGATCGCCGACTTCACCGGTGCCGGACTGGTCTACCGGGAGACCATCGGCGGGCAGCTCTACGAGGTGGACTACGACCGGGAGCTGGTGGCCACGGCCCTGCTGGGCGAGGCCGAGCTCACCGCGATGCTCGCCCACTCCTCGGACCGGTACTACGCCGTCTCCTGGGCCGCGGTACAACGCCAGGAGTTCCAGGCGCTGATCGGGTCCTCCGCCCTGACCGACGAGCAGGTCCGGGAGCAGCTGGACGGCCACAGCGTCGGGGTCGTGTTCTGGTCCCCGACCCAGCACGCCTGGATCTCCTGAGAGAACACAGCGGGCACGCCCGGTGCAGGAGGCCCGTGCGTAGCGCCGTGCATGGTGCGTAGCGCGCGTTCAGGCCCAGTGGCCGGTGCGTTTCCCGGTGCGGGCCAGGGAGATGGTCACGACACGGGGCAGGAACGGGTTCGCCGCGACGACCTGAGCGATGCGCCAGCCGGCGGCTGCGGCTTCGGGGTGGACCTGCAGCTGGGGAGTCCCGTCGGTGCGCAGCTCCAGGGGCTCCCAGGTGGTGGTGCCTTTGACGGTGACCGTCAGCTCACAGGTCGGCCCGCCGAGGTTGAAGGAAGCCGGCAGAAGCACGTTGGGCCCGCTGGGCCCGGTGAAGAACCGCTCGCCCCACGGGAAGGCGGAGGTCGGCTCGAAGTCGGCCTCGCCCATCTGCTCCAGCACCGCGGTGAGCTCCGCCTTCCACTGCTTCCGAGGGAGGCGGTGGAGGTCAAGCAGCCGGAGGAACCACACCCCGCTCCTGCCCCGGTCCAGGCCCAGACAGCGCCCGGAGTCCACGATGGCCAGGCGCACGGGGTCACCGGAGTCGAGCATCCAGGCGAAGAAGTAGGCGTGCTCGTAGGCCGAGCGGGTGGTGGCCCGGCTCAGCCGCCCGTGCATCCTCGGGGTCGGGCGGGCGACCCGCCGCACCTGCCCGGGGCGCCCGTCAACGGCGTCGGTGACTGCCGCGACCAGCGCCTCGATCACCGGGTCGGTGATGGTCTGGCCCTCGGCGACGACGTCATGGGCGCCGATGGGCTGCTGGCCCCCCAGACGCAGGCGCACCACGGTCCACCCGGCGTGGGAGAGCAGCGCGTTGCGCATCGTGTCCTGGAACTCCCGCGCACCGTGGGTGTAGAGCGGGTCCACCTCCACGCAGACCTTCGACTCCAGCAGCACGAAGTCCGGGGTGAGGACCGGGAACCTGTTGCCGAAGATGTCGTAGCTGCACTGGATCGCCAATCCCTGGCGCACCGGCAGCCCGGCCTCCAGCAGTCTCTGCTTCACCCGCTGCTCGATCGCCGAGGTGGCCGGGTTCTGGGACGGCACCTCGGCGCCGAGGTCGTGCTCCGGCAACCACGAGGAGGTGTAGGGGGAGCGGCGAGGGCTCACAGGGGTCCTCCCAGGATCGTGGTGGATGTCCAGCGGTGCGGTACAGGGCTCTGGGGGCCGCGGCGCGGTGCGCACCGTGGGCGGGCGGCAGCAGGGCCGTGTCCTCCGGCGTCATGTGCGCGCACATGGGTGCCCTGTGCCCCTACCGAACAGTAGATTTGCTTTCGCGCACACTACCATCGGGATTGCGGGGGGACAGGGGTATGACGGCACGAGCCGGCCAGGGGAATGAGGAGCTGTACTACGGGCGCGCCAAGAGGGATTGGGCGGCGATGCTCAGGGTCACCGAGGCCTACCTGGCCGAGTGTGCGGCGGGCAATTGCGAGACCGACTACACCGCCGTCAACCACCGGATCGACCGCGAACGGCTGCCTGCGTTCCGCTTCGACCGGGAGGCCGATCGGGCGGCTATGGGCAGGCTGTTGGGTGAGATCTCGGTGTGGTCCTACGAGGACCACGGCATCATGCTCAGCGCCCTGGTCCGGCAGAGCGGTGGTACATCGGTGGGCAAGGGCTTCTGGACCCTGGCCGAAGAACTGGGGGCGGTGCCCGAGGGTCTGACACCGCGGCAGAAATCCGTCGAGCTCAAGCGCCTCACCCGGGCAGTCAAGGACCACTACCGACAGTCGCGCTGAACCCATCGGGACCGTCCAGCCCGGTCCCCCGGGAACGACCCGTGACCGCTGCCCTGTGGACTCCGGGTACGTGTCATCCCCGCAGGGAGATCGCTAGGACGCCCGCTGTACCAGGCAACGGTGAACCTCGAAGTTGGCGACGGTGGAGACATCGTGGGCGGTGCACGTCCTCCCGATGAGCCGGTCCACGGCCCGTTCGAGACCCTTCGTCTCTGCGGCACGGCCACGGCACACCTGACCGTTTGCGTCCACGACGATGTAGCCACATTCGAAGAGGGCATCGCAGCCGAGGGCGCAGACCAGCATCGCCGCCGACGTGAAGTCCATGCGCTCTTCCTCGGTGCACATGCTCCGCGGTTTGATGTGACCTGCGATGAGCAACCGTGCCGGCAGCACTTCCCCGCAGAGGGCGCACGGCGCTGTCGGGCGATCCTTCAGGAGAGACCGACGCAGCTCCCTCTGCTCGCGGCGGATCGTGGCCGGGGCCTGGGCATCCGTCTCCTCGCCGCTCCACCTGGAGACGTAGTCACGGTTCAGGGTGTCGTCGGCGCGGGCCGTGTCGGAGTGCAGGCCCGACCGGGGCCACGGCGAGGGATCCGGTGTCTGCATTGGGGGCGTCCCAGCATCGGCAGGGTGTGAATCCGGTTCGTGGACGCCAGACCGTGTTGCCTCCTCTGCCTCGTGGAGTTTCGCCAGCCACGTCAGCATTTCCGTGAGGTGATCGCCCAGCGTCGACTCGTCCGGCACCGACCCGTTCAGGTACCTGAAAGCTGCAACGTTGCCGAGTTCGTACTGGCGACCCAGAGGCGTTCTGGGTGTTTCCAGGTCGATGTCGGCCACCAGGCCCGGTCCTCCGGTGATCTGCAGGACCTGTCGCGCCCAGTCGACCCGATGTTCCAGCTCCTCGGGAGAACGGGGACGATTCCTTCTGTTCTCCCGACGGTTGGTCCCCTGGTTGAGGGAAAGGTATGCCCGTTCACCCTCGGCACTGAACAGGTAGACGAGGTACCACCCCTCCGTCGCGGAGGGGGAGTGGGTGAGCGAGTGGATGCGGCACCAGGGTATGGCGGCCTTGCGCCCGGAGCCGTCGCTGGCTACTACGTTGAGATCGGTCAGTACTCGGTGCGTGCTTCTTGCCTCGGGGAGGGCGCTGTTCAGCCATGCCGTGAGTTCACGCCGGACAAGGACGCCGCGGCGTTGCATGGGTTCGGTGTTCCTGTCGGTCCACTGTTTCTGGAGTTCCAGGATCTCCTCGAGCTCGGCGCGCATGCTCAGGACCATACGCGGTGGATGATGCCCGGCCTCGAATTTCCGTCAGTTCAACCGGTGAGTGGGGAGAACGGGGACTGTCCCTGGTTTCCTTGACCTGCCCCGCTGCAGCAGGGTTCGCGTAGCTGCCCGCCCAAAGGGGCGCGGAAGGTAGGGAAGCGAAAGGCTTCGTCGTGATCATGCAAGGCGGCTGTCGAGCTGATTCTGCCAATTTTCGTCGCGCAGCGGGGTGGTGTTGAGCGCATCGCGGCGGGTTCTCCACGTCGGCAGATAGACGTCCAGCAGCATGATGAGTCGTTCGCCGTGGCCGTGGCCGTGGCCGTGTTCGTGCAAGTGCGTCATCTCGTGAACCACCCTGTATTCCAGCGAGGCCGGGTCCTGTTTCGCCAGCTCGAGGTTGAAGGTGAGGTGCCCGCGCTGCTGCTAGACATAGCAATGCATACCAACTGCACTGGTTGCTTCACCGCGGGAGGAATTATGGTCGGCCCCAAGATCGTCGTCAGCAGTCACCCTGACATGATCGCCACTGTCGCCGGGACCCTCGGTCATATGCCGCAGGACTCGATCGTGCTCTTCTTCTACGGGGGCCGACGGCCCGGCCCCGTCCACCGCTTCGATGCTCCCACGCCGGACCAGATGGTCGAGTTCGCGACCTCCATGGAGCAGCTGTTCCACGGCCAACGGCCGGATGCCCCGGGCGTCTACATCTATATCTTCAGCGATGACCTGGACCGGGAACAGGCCCACCATCTGGGGGTCGGGTTGATCGGGGGCGGCGTCTCCTCCGTCACGGGCGTCGACGTTTCCGACGTGGTACGAGTGACCTCCGCTATCTGGGAATCCCTGGTCCACGCCAACTCGAAGGGAAGTGCTGAGCAGGTTACCCAATCCGTCGACCTCATCGCCTGGGCCAGTGACGAGCGGATCGTCTCGGCAACGCGTAGGGCACCTGTCGAGCCGCCTGCCTATCTTGCCGATGAGGCCGCAGCCACCCGCGTTGCCAAGTACCGCGCCGACTACGGCTTCCTCGCCGATGTGCACGGGGAAGAACTGTGGGAGCAACGGCATCCGGCCGGGAGGGAACTGACCCAGTTGTGGGAGCAGCTGATCGCCGGGGACCGCGGAGAAGCGGCGGAGCGCCTCGCCGCCACCCTGGTGTATCCGTCCGCAGCGCGCTTCGCCCTCTGTGCGGTGACGGCACGTCCGGGAAGCGCCGACTTCGAGCTGACCTGGCTGCGGACGCTGGGCGTGACGGACGTGCCCGGGGGAGTGGTGGATGTCGACTGGACTCGAGGACGCGCTGTGCGCGACGGTTTGCACGCTGTGGCAGGATGCACGCCCGTTTCGGACCGTTCCCACGTGTTCGTTCTGCTGGGACTGCTCGCCTGGATGGGCGGCCACGGCACCGATGCCGTCGACTGGCTGGACATGGCCGGCGAGGTCGAGGTCGTCGACGAGAACGGTGTCAGCAGGGCTCCCCTGGTGACCATCGTGATGACGACGATGAACACCCTCGGTGTCCACCCAGCCGCCAACAGACAGCAGATGTAACCGGTCATGGAAGGTCGGTCCGGTTTGGTCGGTTCCTGTCCACCCGGACCAGCGGGGCCCAGTTGATCATTGCCTTGGATCGGAAGTGCCGGCGCCATGACGACCGGATCGTTCGGTCGGGCCAGGGGCCATCGACCACCGTCAATCTCTGCACCATCACCGAATTCACCCGCTTCTATAGGCGCTAGTGCCCCGGGGTTGAAGTTCCCCAGCGGTTGATGAGGTGGGACCATGGGTTATGGCAAACCATCCTGCGGCCCCGCTGCTGTTGCGCCAGGGTGACCGGGAGAAACTGCAGAGCCTCGTGCGTTCCACCGCGGTGCGGGCTGGATTGGCGCAGCGGGCGCGGATCGTGCTGCTGGCCGCCGAGGGCATTTCCAACACCGAGATCGCCGAGAAGGTGGGCACGACTCGCAACACCGTGATCGCCTGGCGCGCCCGCTACACCGAGGCCGGGATCAAGGGGTTGGCTGATGCCGACCGGTCCGGCCGGCCCCGGCAGATCGATCACCGGGCGATCGTGGCCGCCTCGTTGCGGCCCCCGCCGAAGAAGCTCGGGGTCACCCACTGGTCCTCCCGGTTGCTGGGCTCCAGGCTGGGGATCGATCACACTACGGTGGCCCAGGCCTGGCGGGAGTACGGGGTCGCCCCGTGGCGGGAGGGGACCTTCAAGTTCTCCACCGACCCGCAGTTGGTGGCCAAGGTCGTCGACGTCGTCGGGCTGTATCTGGCACCGCCCGAGAACGCGGTGGTGCTCTGCGTGGATGAGAAGTCCCAGATCCAGGCCCTCGAGCGCACCTCACCATCCCTGCCGATGCAACCTGGGAAGCCGGCGGCCCGCACCCACGACTACATCCGGCACGGGACCTCGACGCTGTTCGCCGCTCTGGAGATCGCAACGGGTCATGTCACCGCCGCCTGCAAGCCGCGGCACCGCCGCCAGGAGTTCCTTGCGTTCCTCAAGCAGATCGCCCGGACCTATCCGGACCAGCAGTTGCACCTGGTGATGGACAACTACGCCACCCACAAAACCCCTGAAGTGAAGGCCTGGCTGGCCGAGAACGCCCGGTTTCGTGTGCACTTCACTCCGACCTCGGCCTCCTGGCTGAACCTGGTGGAGGTGTGGTTTTCCATCGTCGAACGTCAGGCCCTGCACCGGGCCGAGGTCGCTTCGGTCCAGGAGCTCAACGCCAAGATCCGCGCCTTCGTCACCGGCTGGAACGACCGCTGCCACCCGTTCGTCCGGACCAAGACCAGCACCGAAATCCTCAGAAAAGCCAACCGCCCAACCACTTCAAAGACGGGTCACTAGACCGGTACGATGCCGCATCGGCCGCGCCGAGGCTCATGCCCATGCGGTGTTCCTACGGGGACCCGGCACCGGCTCCACCCACTGCGAGGCGGGCGCCGTACGCGCGGAGTTCAGGGCGGGTATGGGCACCACCTCGGACCGCGCCATCGAGGCCGTGTTCAACCTAACCACTGCCGGTGGCGTGACCGTTACCGTGGGCCTGCCCACCCTGGGCGCCATGTTCCAGATCGAGCCGCTGAAGATCACCGCCAAGGCCCAGTACATTATCGGCAGCTCCCGCGCCTCGGCCGTGCCGGCGCTGGAGATCTCCAAGTACGAGCGGATGCGGTGTAAAGGCCTGCTGCCGCTGGAGAAGCTGATCCCTCCCACCTCACACGGGAGCAGATCAACGAGGCGATGGGCGTGCTGGGCACGGGGCGGCCGGTGCCGCAAATTACCGAGTTTTGAGCATCGCGTCCTCAGGGCGGTGTTCGGCTGTTGCCGAGCATGCGTTATTTATGCCGGCTACGGGACCACGGCCTTGTCCCCCGGGAAGGGGCCGAAACGGCGGAGGGGAGCGTCTACGAGAGACAATGCGGGGGTGGACACATCATCGTGGTCTAACCCGCCCGCCGGACCTGATAACGCATATGAGGTGCTCAACCGAAAGGACACCTCCCACGCACGGTCGATGCCCACAAAAGCCTCGGATCGTATGTCCCGCCAGCGCCGACGTGACACCGAACCCGAAATGCTCCTGCGGAAGGAACTGCACCGACGGGGGCTCCGGTATCGGGTGGACGCCAAGCTCCCGGGTATGCCGAGGCGACGTGCCGATGTCCTGTTTCCTCGCCGTAAGGTAGCGGTTTTCGTTGACGGGTGTTTCTGGCACGCCTGCCCTCTGCACGCCACGAGCCCCCAGACCAACAGCGCCTGGTGGCGGACCAAGCTGGAGGGCAATGTGGCCCGGGACCGAGATACCGATCAGCGGTTGAAGCAACTGGGGTGGACGGTGCTGCGCTTCTGGGAACACGAGGACATGACACTTGCTGCCGATGCCGTCGAGACACTGGCGAGGCCGTGCACTCTCCACGACGGGTCGAGTAGGTAAGCACGCGGTTTTGGGTGCTTACCACTTCCGCGCCCGGGCGCGCCCGGTTCATGCTATTGCCCGGAGACCACGGGCAAGTTCGTGCTGGTGTCAGGGCTCGGGTGTATGCAGCACTGGGCGATGTTGGCGCACGGGGGCAATCAGGCGTGTGGAAAGGCCCGAGCAGTGGCGCCGGGTGAGTTGCGGGAAACGCACATTCTGGTCCCTCAACGGTCGGTATCGACACGTCGAGCGGAGCGGTGCGCCTCACATGCCAAGTGGTAGCGTCGCGGTTTCCACGGGTGCGTGGTGAGCTCAGCGGTGGGGTGTGAAGCGTGTTCGTGGGCGATGCGCGGACAGGCGGGAGCATGGCCAGCACTGCGGCTTCTGGAACGCTGTCCCGGACGGTTGTCCTGCGACGGCGGGACAGGGGCAAGCCAGTGCGGAGCAACTTTTCTACATGGGAGTAACAATTGGGCGTTCGCCCGTGCGGGCGACGCCTGAACTACAGGGTGGACAGCCCCCGAGGTGAGCCCCGGACGGTAACACTAGCCATTTAGCTATAGTCAATGAATGCGTCTGCATGCCAATGGCCGCTGGTGCAGCACCCGCACGTGTACCGCTCCTGCAGGTGCTCCTGCGCCGACATCGTCGTCACGTCCGAAAGAGTTCCCGTGTCCCAGCACCGAGCCTCGCTCGATATCCCGTGGTTCCTGGTCGCGGTGCCAACCCGGCTCCTCACGATCAACGCCAGGGGTGGTCGGTAAGCCATGGCAATGATCCAGCAGAATCCTTCGTCGAGGAACACCGTCGAACTGGACGCAAGTCAGCGTGCAGCCGTCGACATCGAGCCCGATGAACGACAGATCGTGATCGCCGGACCAGGCTCCGGCAAGACAGAGGTGGTCTCGGCTCTCGTCGAACATCTTGTCGTCGAGAAGGATGTCGATCCGATGGACGGCGTGCTGGTCATCAGTTTCTCCAACGCAGCCGTGCACACCGTCGACGCCCGATTGCGCGATCGCGGTATCCCCCCGGTGACCGTGCAGACGATGGATTCCCTTGCCGGCGAGATCCTGGCTGCAGCAGACGACGCGGATCTCACAGGACTCACCTTCGATATGCGCATCGACCGTGCCGTGCGTCTGCTGCGTGAGGACGACGACGCCACCGAACGGTTCGCCGACGTCGAGCATCTGGTCGTGGACGAGGTACAAGATGTCGTGGGCATCCGCGCGGACTTCTTGTTGGCGATCATCGACTCGCTGCCCGAGGACGCCGGTGTGAGCCTCCTGGGCGACCCGGCGCAGGGCATCTACGACTTCCAGCTGCGCTCCCACGGCAAAGGGGGGAAACCCTTCTCCACGACGACGTCGCAGGAGCTGCTCCACCGCGTCTGCCGGTCCGCAGGTGTCACGACAAAGCATCTGACGGGGCAGTACCGAGCCACCAGCGATGATGCACGCGAGGCCGCAGCACTGCGCACGGCCGTCCTCGACGAGGCCCAGCTCGGCGATTTCGAAGACTTCGAGGCCGGTGTCATCACCATGGGTTCCATCGGACATGTCATGGAACTCGCCTCCCGTTGGGACGGCACCACGGCCTTCCTCACCCAGACCAACGGGCAGGCAATGCTCGTGGCGCAGGAGATCTCCCATGCCGGCTTTCCGGTCGAGGTGCGGCGTACAGCCCGGCAACGGGTACTCGCCAGCTGGATCGCCCGCCTGCTGGCGGATGCGCCCACCAGAACCGTGACCCAAACCGAAATCGAGGCGTTCATCACCAAGAAGGCGCTCGCTCTCGACCCCATGGTCACCTGGCGCGTGCTCCGAAGCACCGCCGGAAGCAAGGGCAGCGAGGTCGACATCCCGCAACTCGCCAAGCGTCTGCGCGCCCCCCGTGCTCTGCCCCCGGACCTCCTGGACCAACCGTCCTCCCCCTTCGTCGTCTCCACCATCCATCGAGCCAAGGGACTGGAGTTCGACAACGTCGTCCTGGTCGACTTCCCGGACAAGCCATGGCTGAAGAACGACGTGAACCTCTCGGAAAGCGCCCGTACCCGTTTCGTGGCCTTGACCCGGGCACGGTGCCAGATCTTGCGGGCGGAGGGCCCGGACGACCGGCGGTTGCACCAGTTCTCGAGACCTTCCCTCCATGCCAAGCGCTGGTACCGCGGTGGGCCGAAGAAGTGTCACACGTTCGGGTACGAGATCCGGGTCGATGACGTCTGCCGAGAAGAGCCCTGCGGGGCAGATCCGCAGCTTGCCCAGGAGCACCTTGCAGCCCGGGTGGAACCGGGCGACTCCCTTCGCCTCGTGCTCGACCCGCACCGGTCGACGCCCTCCCGCCCCATCTACGACGTGATCCACGACGATGTTGTCGTCGCCCGCACCTCCGTGGCCTTCGGGGAGGACCTCGCCGCACGGGTCGGCGCACGCGACAAGACGACGACGCCGTGGCCCCGCATGGACGGCGCCCGCGTGGAGAGCGTCGCGACCGTGGCCGGGGACCCCCAACAAGGACCTGTCGGACGTCACGGGCTGTGGCTCGCGCCGGTCATTACCGGCATCCTCGCACTCGACTGGAGCAAAGACGATGAAGCCTGATTCCCGACTTCGACCCTGGTACAAGGCACGGGACCACATGGTCGACGCCGTCCTCGCCGACCTCTACGGCTCGGCCGACGATGCGCTCCTGCAGGAGGAACCGCTCGAGCGGTACATCATCGGCATCCTCCACCCCCGTGCCGCCAACGGCACTCAGGAGCCGGTCGAGGTCGCCGATGAAACACCCGACGACGAGGCCGGTACGGCAGTCGACGCGGACTACGACCCGGGCGTCTCCTTCGCCAACCTGCGCTACCCCTCAACCCTCGGGCTCACCTTCGGCTTGACGGAAGCGACCAGACAAATCACGGTCGAGGTCGAGGCCGATCGCTATACGCCGGCAACCGGCACCGATGACCATGACGGAGCCCCTGAAGGCGCAGAGGTTGCCAGCCGCGGACACGGCAAACGCATCCGTCAGTGGCAGCGTGTGCCGTTTGGTCCCCACACACGAACGGTCGATCTCGCAGCCGGTGTATCCAACACCCTTGATCTCATCGACGGGCTGGAACTGCGCGTCGTCGTGCGCCCCGCTCGCGATGGCATCGTGAACGTGACGCTTGTTCTGGTGAACACGTTCCCCAAGCCGGAGAAAGGCCGGTCGGACATGTGGTGCTGGTTCCGGCCCGTGATCCGGGTGCGCGCCGTCGAGGGAGAGCTCGCAGACCGTCGGCCGAAGCACCTGCTCACCCACATGGACAACGACGAGCGCAGCGGTGAGCTGCTCTACCGTGACCAGCGGCACCTGGCCGTCGGGCACGGTGTGGCCGTCACCTGGGACGAGGGTCCGAAGGTCACGCAGGTGGAGACGACGTTCTTCCCACGCCACGACCTGCAGCTCGCCCAGGCAGAGCGCGATGACGTGACCGAACTGGGTATGAAGACACTTGCCGAACCGGGCGTGTGGGAGCCGCTCGACCGGCTCGTCGACACCTATGAGGCGTGGATCCAGGACCAGGAGGACAGGCTCCCCGTGCTCTTCCCGGATCCTTCGGAGTCGGCGGAGCAACACACCGCGACGGCAGCGCGGCACATCGACGAGGCTCGCGAAGCCGTGGACCGTATGCGGCGCGGCATCGATCTCCTCACCAAAGACGAGGACGCCGATCGGGCCTTCCGCGTCATGAACACCGTGATGCAGCAGCAGCGCGTGCGGCAGGAGATGATCCGCAGCGGGGCGACGACCCCGCCCGACCTCGAGGGTGAGTGGCGTCCCTTCCAGATCGCATTCATCCTGCTCAACCTCGAAGGCCTCGTCGAACCGACCAGCCAGGACCGCGATCTCGCCGACCTGCTCTGGTTCCCGACCGGTGGTGGCAAGACCGAGGCGTACCTGGGACTGATCGCGTTCACATTGGTACACCGTCGACTGCGCGGTGCCGGTGAGGACGGGACAGGCGCCGGCGTCGGTGTCCTCATGCGCTACACGCTGCGGCTGCTCACCCTCCAGCAGTTCGAGCGCGCCGCGGGGCTGATCTGTGCGCTGGAGGATTGGCGGCGCGAAGCGCACGACATGGCCGGCAAGGAGCCTTTCTCCATCGGCTTGTGGGTTGGCCAGGGAGCCACCCCCAACAATGTGAAAGACGCGGCCACGGCGCTGAAAAAGCGTCTTAACGATGAGGATCCCGGCGGTGACGGCGACCCGGTGCAGCTGCTGCATTGCCCGTGGTGCGGCACCGACCTCGGCCCCAGGGACTACCGTGCCGACGTGCGCATGGACGAGGTGACGGTCCGGTGCTCGAACGTGGACTGCGCGTTCCACACCGGGCTTCCCGTCCACCTCGTGGATTCCGACGTCTACCGCGTGCGGCCGTCTCTGATCATCGGGACCGTCGACAAGTTCGCGATGCTGGCCTGGCAGTCCAAGAGCGGTCGACTCTTCGGCTCCGGGGAGGACGCGCCACCGGACCTCATCGTGCAGGACGAACTCCATCTGATCAGCGGCCCGCTGGGCACGCTCGTCGGTCTCTACGAGACGGCGATCGACCACCTCGCCACGGACAGCACATCGGGTGCCCGTCCGAAAGTGGTGGCCTCGACGGCGACCATCCGCCGTGCGGCCGAGCAGGTGCACGCCGTGTTCGCCCGGGACGCCCGGCAGTTCCCGCCACCGGGGATCGACGCCGCCGACTCCTTCTTCGCCGTCGACGCTGTGCCCGAAACGAAGGGCACTCGCCGCTATGTCGGTCTGATGGCCCCGAGCACCAGTCATGCGACGCTGCTGGTGCGCACCTACGCCGCGCTGCTGCAGGGCGCGAAAGATCTCGAGGCAAAGCCGGAGGTACGGGATGCCTATTGGACGCTTCTGGGGTACTTCAACAGCCTTCGGGTCCTGGGCGCGGCCTACATCCAATCGATCGATGACGTCCGTGACCGCATCAAGGTCGTCGCCCAGCGCCTTGGATCCGAGGCGCGTGAGACCCGTGACCCGCGCGAGATGACGTCGCGCAAGAAGTCGAGCGAAATTCCCCTCGAGCTGAAAGCTCTCCAGACGGCCCACCCCAACCCGAACAGCCCAGACATCGTGCTCGCGACGAACATGATCTCCGTAGGTGTCGACGTGGACCGTCTGGGGCTCATGGCTGTCATGGGCCAACCCCAGGCCACCTCGGAGTACATCCAGGCCACCAGCCGTGTCGGACGTCGGTACCCGGGTCTGGTGTTCACGCTCTACAACGCTTCACGGTCGCGCGATCTCTCCCACTACGAGGCGTTCACCTCCTACCACCGCGCTCTCTACAAGCAGGTCGAAGCGACCGGAGTGACACCGTTCGCCCCCCGCGCCCTCGACCGTGGCCTGCACGGACTCCTGGTGATCCTCGCGCGCCACACCATCACCGGGTCCGCCGAGGACAAGTCCGTCGCGGTCCCGATCGAGTCCGACGAACTGCAGCGTGTGGTCGAGGTGATCGTCGCCCGCGCGGAAAAGGTCGAATCAAGCGCTGGCGAGGAGGCTCGTAAAGCGCTCGGCGAGGAGGTGCGCAAGGCGCTCGACGAACTCATCGAGGCCTGGCGCAACGCGGTCGACAACCAAGCGATCGTTCAATATCCCCGGTGGGATCGGAAAAAGAATGACGCCCGCGGCCTGATCAGCCCGGCCGGTGCCACCGGCATGGACGACACAACGGGCGAGGCGCTGGCGGAGATCTTCCCGCCGCTCGACCCACCGTGGCCGACCCTGATGAGTCTGCGCAACGTCGACCGCGAGAGCACACTTCAGATCATTTCCCCGAAGAAGACGAAGGCGGTGGCCGGCGATGGCAACCAGTGATCTGCCCCGAGCCCGACAGAGTCAGCTCGTCACCACCTACGGCGTCGGGTCCCTGTTCCCCTCCGGCGAGCAGAGCTACATGATCTGCGGAATCGACGAATGGGAGGAGAAGTGGTGCGCTCCCGTCGAGGAACCGCGGCTGGCACGGTCGCTGGGTGTGCACACATTCCGGGCGCCGTCGACCGGTCGGCGGAGGGGCGATGTGCCGGTCGTCCGGTTTCCCACCTACCACTACTGCCCGAAATGCCGACGCCTCGACCGGTTCTGGAAGTTCGACGCCAAGAAGATGCAGTGCACGGACTGCCTCCGCGACCTGACCCCGTCACGTTTCGTCGCCTGCTGCGAGAACGGGCACATCGAGGACTTCCCGTACTTCCAATGGGTGCACCGGGGAACGGGCACCGGCATGGGCGAGGAGCACCGCCTCACGCTGGAGTCACGCGGGGCCTCATCATCGCTGGCGGACATCGTCGTCAAATGCTCGTGCGGTGTGAAACCGTACTCCCTCGACGGAGCCTTCTCCCGCCACGCGCTGGTCGAAATCAAGCGATGCGGCGGCAAACGCCCGTGGCTGCCCCAATCACCTGACCAGGAGTGTGAGAAGCCGCTCCGCGCTCTACAGCGTGGATCCTCGAACGTGTGGTTCAGCGCTGTCCGCTCGAGCATCTCGATCCCTCCCTGGTCGAGTCCCAACGCGCAGTTCGTGACCAAACATTGGACGGTTCTCGAACACATTCCCGAAACGGCCCTTAGTGGCGCCCTCATCGGGATGACCGCCTCGTCCCCTCACATGGGTCTGTCGGTCGACGGGATCATCGACGTCATCCGTCAACGCCGAGGACTGCAGGCCACAGCCCAACCCACCGACCAGGACCTGCGCCAGGAAGAATACCGTGCCCTGATCGACGGCAACCAAGGAGAGCCACTCGACACCTTCCAATGTGTTGAGGTCGACGTCGCACCGTCGGTCGAGTTCCTCGTGCAGCAGATCTCCAAGGCTACGCGACTGCGTGAAGTCCGCGCCCTGCACGGGTTCTCACGGGTGAGTCCGATGGCCACCGACACCATCAACCCGCAACTGGCGAAGCTGAACGATGCGCACCGGAACTGGCTGCCCGGGACCGAGGTCCTCGGCGAGGGCATCTTCGTCCGGCTCCGTGAAGACGTGGTGTCCGAGTGGGAGAAGAGCGCGCTGGCAGATGAGCGTCATGGGATGCTCACCGAGTCACTGGTACGCAGGGCAACCGAGTCAGGCGCTCCGCTGGTGGAGGCTCCAACGCCGCGCTTCGTCGCCATCCACTCCCTCGCGCATGCACTTCTGCAGGAACTGAGCCTTGATGCCGGCTACCCGATCGGCTCGATGCGAGAGCGCATCTACGCCGAGCCGGGCCAGGCGGGAATCCTCATCTATACCGCATCGTCGGATGCCGCAGGCAGCCTCGGAGGACTTGCCCGTCTCGCCGAGGAGGACCGATTCGGGAAAATTCTCCTCGCATCGATTTCTCGCTCGGGGTGGTGCTCGAACGATCCTGTGTGCTGCGAGTCCGGTCCCTCCGGTACCGACGGACTGAACCTCGCCGCCTGCCACGCATGCCTGCTTCTGCCGGAGACCAGCTGCGAACACCGCAACATCTACTTGGATCGCGTGGCAGTCATCGGCAGGATCGACGACGTGGAGGGCGACCTGAAAGGTGGATTGGCGACGACAGAGCGGTGAAGGCCATCAGCATGCGTCCGGGGTGATCAACGACCGGACGGAGGGCGATGGATCAGATGCCACGCCTTGGATGCGCCTGCGCGCACAGCGTATGACGCATACGGCGACAAACGCCTTCCGTGTGCCTCGACTCCATAGCTTCCGCGGGAGCTGTGGTGAGAAGAACGCTGCCGGGAAGACACCACGATGCCAGCGCAAAGACGGTGGGCCACTATTCCCTGATTCCCGGGGGAATCTCTGCCGCGTGCAGCAGGTCATCCTTTTTGATAGTGCTTTGAGCAAAAGGGTGATCACACCCACAGGGGCCCCGCACGACACCGTTCCGCCGGATGAAAGACAGCCAGTCTTACCGACTGACCGAACTTACGACATAGTTTGGAAAAGTTGAAAAGACGTTGGACGGTATTTCGGCTGATGTAGTGCGTCCACTCGAAGGAATGTGCCTGTTTCCGGAGCCTCTGGGCCGATGGTGACCGGCACGTTGGAGCGCTTCGGGTCTCAGCGCGGTAATACCCCGAATTCCTGGCGGGCCCCGACGAGGTGGAAAAGAAAAAGCAGGCCTTGTCGACTCGACATCGACAGGAGCGAGTTAGGGATCGCCCCACACCGCCCGGTCCACACGTCGGTGTCTGGGAGACGTCAGGAACAATAGGGCCCCTACCCGCTTCCGCGGCCACGAGGATCACCAAAGGGTGGGCAGGGACCGTGGGTAAAGGCGTGGATATTGCATGGGACCTCGCCACACGAGCGCTCGTGGCTGAAGTGGCCGGTCCAACATCCCAATGCGCGTAACGTTGCAGTGTCTCCCAGGGCGGTGGGAGTGGAACGGTGGAGTGCTGGCGGGAGGGCGGAATCTGCCGCCGCCATTCCTCAGCACAGCAGTACCTCCTGCGGCTGATCCAGCAGTACGCCGCAGATCTTCATACGGTCACCTCGCCAGTGCAACAGAGCCAACCTTTCCACACCGCCCGACAGAGACCGATCCGGACGGAATCGTCGCACCGGGTGATCACGTCTCGGCTCTTGGCAGGGGCGTCCTCTACCATCGCGCGAATTCCTCAAAACAGCCGGCTGCGGCCATTGTGATGCGCCAGGGTTCTCGGTCACGACGCCAACGACGGATCAACTTCGATGCTCCACATGCCAGGGAACACCGCGAACCTCGCCGTGGCCGTTCCGCGCAGATCATGCCTCGGCTGCTCTCCCTGGCTTGAGGGTCGTCGAAAAACTGTTAATCCGTAACCATGCTCTGCCGAAGGGTTCGGTCTATGTGCTGTCCCAGCAGTCAATGTGGCCGGAGAGCCCCTGTCTTTACAGGCGAAGGACCGCGGTCTGACGTGAACCTGATGTGGCGGCCACCAGCAGGACCGCAGGATCGGGTCAAATGCTGTGGTAGTAGATGTTTCCGGCCATCGACAAGGCGTCATCGTGAAAACGCGCTGCAGGTCACCAGCGTAGCTGCGACCATCATGAGATTGTGGCGAGTTCCTTTTGTTGTTCAGGGTTGATCTTGTTGGAGGGGCTGTTGTCGCAGGTCCGTCGAAGGCATGGCGCCAAGGGGGCACTATCCTTCGTGACGGACCATCTCCCGCCGACGGCTTCATCCAATAGCGTTTCGTCGAGTTCGCCCCCGAGGGCTGATGCGAGAACATGGGCCGCTAAACGTGGGGGAATGGCGTTGCCGATCTGCTGCGCCACATCCTTACCTGACCAGGGATATTCGAGAGGGAACGTCTGCAGCAATCCTGCCTCGGGCAGGCTGAATCGATCGAATTCGGGTTTTGTTTTTGAAGTCAGACGCAGGCGGTTGCGGGAAATTTTCCCCGTCACAGTCGCGGCAGGTTCGTTGCTCTGTCGCTTCCCTCGGAGCTTCGGGTTGCCTCCCGTGCCATAGTTCGAGATGACCTCGAAGGGCTCCCGATCGGTGAGAGTCTCTGCCATGGACTTCCACGGCAGGAGAGACGGGTCCCCCGTGCTTTGTTCAACGCCTTTTCGGTATCGACGATGTGTCGGCCGGGGTAGTTCCACCTGTCGATGTTTGTGAGCGAGCAGGATAGCTCGTCGACGAGTTTGTGGTACACCGAACTCTTCGGCGTGAAGGATGCCGGTCGCAGTGTTGTACCCGATGGTTTGGAGAACGTCAGCTACAGCGTTCCAGACAGGCAGAACTGCCGGTACCTGTTCCAGGACGATGGTTGAGTAGGGGTGTCCGCCTCGATGGGCTTCAAGAGCCCAGCGAAGGGGCTCCAGCACCAACCCGGTCCGATCATCCTCCAGGGAAGTGAGGTCGGTGCTGACGTCGTCACCGTCGGCCATCCGCTCGACGAACTGCAACACCTGGTCCAATGCCCGTCGGCCGCTGCCGGTGCCGGCTACCGTATAGGTCTGGCAAGGAGGACCGCCTGCCAGGATCGACGCGGTGTGGAAATGGGCCGGTGACCAATTGCGTACGTCACCCTGTTCGGTCCTCAGACGGGCCTCCAGGCGAGTAGCGCAGGCGTTCGCGTCCCACTCGATGCCTATCACCGGGATCCCCAACCAGTGGGCGGCGACGTCGAGGCCGCCTGGACCGGCGAACAGATCAACCATGCGAACTGGCTGTGGTGGGGAGGCTGAGGATTGCGCGAGGGTCATAATGTTTGATGCTATCTGCAGTTCGGGGGGCATGCGTTCGGGCGTATTCAGGTAGAAGCCAAGGCAGTGACGATGGCTTCTCCCACAGCCTGAGCCAGAGGAGGCGGCGAAGCATTGGCCACTTGGCGGTAACGAGCGGTCTTGCGGCCGGCCACGAGCCACTCGGCAGGGAAACCCTGAAGACGCGCCACTTGGGCAGTGGTCAAGGCCATCATGCCTGAACGTCCCAGGGACGGGTCCCAGGAGAAATCCGGACCTGGTACCTCATCGGCGACCGTGCCGCCGTCCACTCCGATCCGTGCCCACGCCCTCTTGGACCCGGTGGGTCCCAGATCGGCTCCCCCGCGTTCCCAGGAGCCCCCGACCACGGTGGGTGCGACCTTGTCCGCCAGGCGGGCCCACTCGGCGGCGTGGGCCCAGCCGCGCGATGCCATGGAGGCCAACAAGGCCTCGCCGGTCGTGGGCGGTGACTGGCGCGAGGGCGATGGCACCTGGAAGCCATCGATGAGGTCGCCCTGGAGCGCGACGAGAAACCCGTGTTTACGGTCCTGGGGCACCTGGAAGTCGACGGCGTTCAGAACGAACCACTTGTAGCGGTAGCCCAATTGCGCCAATTTGTCGTGTATCTGTTCGCGGATGCCCCCATACGCGCCGGCGACCGCCAGTTCCGCGACGTTGTCAATCAGCAAGGCGCGCGGCCGTAGGCTCTGGGCGAGCTTGACGGTGGCCATGAGAAGTTCCAGCTCGTGGCTGCTGCCCCGAGAACGGTTCGAGGCAGCGGAGGCTTGCACACGGGGCAATCCGGCGGAGAGCAGATCGATATCCTCCAGCCCGTGATGATCTCGGGGGTCGAAGTCGAGAAGATCCAAACAACGGACATTCCACGAGGGCCTATTGAGACGCAGTGTCTCACACGGCTGTTCTCGGATATCGATAAGAAGTGCCGGGTCGAACCCGGCTTGTTCGAGGCCAAGGGCTAGTCCGCCTGCGCCGGCACAGACGTCGATCGACCTGAATCGCTGTCCTCCCAGAGCGGCGGTTGAGTGCCCACTCGTGGTCTCAGGCAGAAGCTCGGGAAAAATGCTCATGCCTATGCCGGCGGCCGGCTCGGCTCTGTCGAGAGCTCTTCAAACATCGGCGTAGCCGGAGTCCCACAGGTACTCGAAGTGACCGAAAGCAAGACCGGTTCCGAACTGCTCCACGTTGTCTCGTACGTTGACGATAGTGGTCCACTCGCTGCCCCCGTTTTTTGGACCCCGCAGGCCGCGCCCAATCATCTGCAGGTATCGGTTGGGAGAGAACGTCGGGCGTCCCACATACACGGTGTCGACCCCCGGCGCATCGAAGCCCTCCGACAGGACGTTGTAGTTCGTCAGAACGCGGATCTCCCCTCTTCTGAAGTCCTCAATTGCTGCACGGCGGGCGGCGCCAGAGGTCTCTCCCGAGATGGAGGCCGACTTCAGGCCCATGTAGGTCAAGGTGGCGGCCAAAGCGTGCGCGTGGTCGACCGAGGCCGCGAAGACAATAGAAGATCTGTCGGGTCCGCGCTGGAGGATGTCCTCGATGAGGACCCTGTTGCGCTCTTCATTGGCCGCCACGGCCTTCAGGTCCAGTTGCAGTTCCTTCATCGCCACGGGCTCATCCAATGGTGACTGGTCCCGGGGTGCGGGGAGGGGCCGTAATTCCATCCCATCGATCACTTCGTGGTGAACCCGGGACAATACACCCAGTTCCTGCAGGTACTGGTGAGCGGTCTTCGAGGTGAACTGCGACGGCTGGATCAGGTTGCCTCCGAACCGATTGACCAATTGCTTGGTTTTCTCCTCATTGGTGCCCTTAAAAGGCGTGGCGGACATGCCCAGGAGTGGCTTCGAACGCTGACGCGGATTCCGACCGAAAGCCTCCAAAATCCTTGTATAAGAAGGCCCGGTGGTGCCGTGCGCCTCATCGAAAACCAGCACATCGGCCTTGAAAAGCCAATCATAATCTTTGCTCTTCGACGGTGAATCCGCGATGCGAACCGTGGTGTCGGGGGTGCCCACCACTAGATGCAGCTTCACATCTTCGGGTTCAGTGGCATCCGCCATGCCGCCCCAGAACCGGCTGATCGCCATGCGCTGGCCGGTCGCGCCGACGGCCTGCCAGACGTACTTCCACGAATCTATGGCCTGCTCGCACAACTCGATGGACTGAGCCACCCAGACGATGACGAAATTGCCTTCGGTTGCGCTCACGTGCCCGACGAGAGACTCGGTCATGGCCCGGGTCTTGCCGGCACCGGTAGGCAGCATCAGCAAACCACGCCAGTGTTCGGTCTTTCCCTGTAGGAGCGACCGAATCTGCCGGCCGACGTCCTCCTGGTAATCGTGTAACGGTTTGAGCACCACCGGACCGAGAACTTCTTCCCGCGGCAGCGCGGGAGGGGATTTGTGTGTCGACCCGGGTTCAAGCAGGTTCTTCAGGAACCCCCAAACCTCCGAGCCCGGTGGAATCAAATCCGGGTCCCTGGCCGTGAGGCCTGCGAAGTGTTTCTTGATTTCTTTGAGCAGGTCGACACCGTGGATCGACCTGGCCACGTCGAACAACTCGCCCGGCGACAAGGGATCCTTCCTCGTGCTTTCGACCATTGTCAGGACGGCAGGCGAAACGAGGCTCTCCAGAGCGCTCCTCCCCAGAAGGTCCGCCAGGAGTTCGTCCAAGGGCTTGTTGTTAATCCCTTCTTCCTGCTCGAATTGAGCGTGCTTCAGCTTGATCTCGTTCACTGTCAGCCGGAGCCCGTTTGCCTTGATCAGTGCGGCAAGAAGCCGGTCCACGTTTCGCCGGCCTCGGACATAGAGCACCTTGTCCTGCAGGAGTTCCTTCTTGTCGGTCCGCACCTGGACGTCGTCGAAGTCGTTGGACTCCACGACGGCGAGCTCGTCGCACCACTGCACGAGGAGTCGTGACGTCCCTTTGACGATTTTGGGCAGGTGAGGCAGCTCCTCAGTGATGGGTTCCCGGGGCGCTGCTGGGGTGAAATCCACCGATGCGCTGAAGGAGATCTGGCACAGGGCCAGCCCCCAGTTCTCCGACAGTGCAGCCGCCTTCTCGGTGGAGTCCACCAAGACACCGTGGGGGTTGGTCGGTGCGTGTCGCCGATGCTCGTATGTACGCGGTGAGCTGGTCACCCAGCAACTGGCGCGGTCCACGGGAGATCTGCGCCCCTGGTGTTCCACGGCTATCTCGGAAGGAGCAGGCACCCCCAGCTGCGCAGCTCTGGCATAGAGATCGTGGAGCAGCTCAACAGGAAGAGCACGGGCTGCGGAATCGAAGACCTGCGTCCAATTGATACGTTCGACGGTCGTGGGCAGTGTGAGGAGCTTGTGTGCGCGCTGGTCGGTCGGCGAAGGGAGCATTTCGGCGGGAAAACCGTCCACCGGAGCGACCGAGTACGCGGTCGGGGTCAGCCCGTACGGGGTCTTCAGCGCACCGTACTGGCAGATCCACCACCTGTCCGGCTGGTCGACATCATCGACGGTCGCGACGTAGTTGCCGCCAATGCTGGGAGATGTGGGGTAGTGCGGGCGTCCCAGGAGCTCCTCGGTGACCCGAGCGCGGATGGGCAGACTTGCATCCTTCAAGCGCTCAAGGCCCGGAGTCAGGTTGACCTGGCCGAAGGAGATATGGTGCCTGCCGACCGGAACGCCCTCCTCTCGCAGTTCTGCTATCAGTCTTTGGGCGACGGCATCGGCCCAGGTGGCATAGGTGGGGTGCTTGGTGCTACCGGTGCGAATTTCCGACGGCAGATGCTGGTTGACGTCCAGGCGTCGGATGACGTCCATGTCGTGACGGTGGAACTGTTCGTCCACCAGCATCTCGGCGTCGTGGACGTGGCCGGTAGGGAATATCCCGCCCCGAGCCCACACTCGGTCGATTTCTCGCCACTGCCCGTCCGAGCAGCGCACCAGAATGGAGTCCCGGGGCAGGGTGTCGGTGAACATAGCGGCTACATGCCCTCGTTCGCGCACGTTGCGGGAAATACGCCAGGCGGACTCCATCGCTGCGGCGTCGTCGGCGGCCCTGGCCGCGATGAGGAGCTGACGCTTCAGTTGACCCGCGGCGTCCATGTTGTTGAATCCCAGCTCCATCAGTAGCCGACGGGACCGTCCGTGGGCTACGAAGTCAGGATGGATGACCGCTGTGTTCCCCTTCTCCTGGGCAGCAGTCCCTAGTGGCAACGACATTTCTGTGACGATGGGCCGACGGAGCTGGCCTGAAGCGTCCAGAATGATGCGACTTTGGCGCATCGCGACAAGGCGATCCGGATAGCTTTTTTGGATCTTCACCGCGAGTCCAAGGACTGCTTCGAGGGTATTAAGGTTTTCGGGATCGGCGAGCGTTTCGAGCCAGACCTGCACGTTCTTCCGTGCGAGGTTCCGGATGCCGAGGAGACGGGTCAGGGTGGCGTTGCGGTCCTTGTGGTCGATGCAGCTCTGGTGGATCCAGTTCGTAGTGCCCTGTGTGGTTGCGAGGGTGTACCACTCCTCTACGAGGGGTTGGTCTTCCCCGTGCGCGGCGACCTCGGGCACGTGGAGATCGTCGAGCAGCTGAGCCCGGCCTGCCATGTCGGGGAGGGACCGACTCACGGCTACGGCGTCCATCACTGCTTGGTTGAGTGTCTCGTCGGCCCAGCTGTGGGTTTCCCGTCCGCGGGCGGGCAGCATGTCCAGGACACTACCCGGGTCGCTCGGATCCAGGAGCGAGGGCAGTGCGCCCGCCACTACGCGGGGCAGGGTGCGGGTCAGAATTTCCTTGTTGTACAGGCCGGCCAGGACGTTGTGCCGATCCTCGTTCATCTTGAACGGGGCGTTGACGATTCCCGTCAGGGAGGTTTCCGAGGTTGTCGGGAAAAAGGTCCAGAGCTGGCCGCGGCGATTTCGTCGCTTACGGGGTACGGCCCAGGAGACCGTCATGTCGTTGCGTGCCGACAGGTGGCCGGCCTCGATCTTCGCGGACTCCGACGGTTCGTGACGCAGCGAGAACACCTGCCACTCCGTCGTCTCTCCGTTGCAGGCCAGGTTGACGATGCCACTTTTTGCGTCGCGGGTCGCCGTCCACGCGAGCCGATCACCGGATCGACGATCCGAAAGAATCAACGTGCCGATCTTCTCGGAGAAGAGCAGGAACTCGCCAGGAAAAGCCTCCATTTCCGACCACAGCCATGCGGCATGGGGCAGGAGCGGAAGCCTGACGATCGTGCTCGCCCAGCCCATGAGTTCGTCGAGTACAGGGTCCGTCTCGGCGGCACCGATCGGATCGACAGGAACTGCTGCGCGGAGGGTGGGCAAACTCTCCGCACGTACGCCGTCCTCCGCGAGACGCTGTCGCAGGTGGTCCTGGTCCCAACGGAATGAGACCGAGCGGCTGAAAATCTCAGGAGTCTCGGTCACCGCCAGTACGGACTTGAACCCCAAACCGAACCGGCCGATCTCATTGCCCGTTTTTTCGGAGGAGTGGGACATGAGGAGTGAGGCGACGCCGTTTGTCTGGAATGGCATACCCTCATTCGCGCAATACAGGTAGGAGTCCGTGAGAACGACCTCAATGCGACCCTCCGGGTCGTCGAGGGCATCCGCCGCGTTCTGGATCAGCTCATTGATCTGTTTCTTGTTGTAGCCGCCTTCGACCACGGTTTGTTCAATGTTCGACTGTTCCCGGAGTAGGCGTGGCTGCGCCTTGAACGCTGCGATGTTCTTGGCGGTCTCCGCCCTGACGAACTCGGCAAGGGAACTGTCGTCGCTGGTCCAGTCAGAGGGGTTCACGTATACCTCACAAGTCGACATCGGCGCGGACACGAAGCAGGATGCATCTGCATCAATCATTCCATGAAAGGTGGACGCGCCAAGGGCAAGTCGTACCGGGACGTAGCCGCAAACGGATCGCATGCAGGCGAGGATCGAACGGCCGCACGCACGGGGCCAAGGCGTTCCTCGGACAGCCCGCCCGGGCCTACGCGCATCCGCGGTTGCACCTGGTGTTGCACGAGTGCTCCACTCACAAGACGTCCCAGGTTGAAGCCCGGTTGGCTAAGAGATGGTTTCAATAGTTATGGCTGAGGCGTTGAGCGAGGTCGGCCTGACTGGTGATCATGGCTGCCATGGCGAGTCAGACAGCGTCCGGGCGACTGCTCAGCGACCAGTTATGGGAGTTGCTGGAACCGTTGATACCACCACCCCCGCCGGCCAATAACGGGCGAACGGGGCGGCCACGGGTCGATGACCGAGCCATCCTGGAGGGCATCCTGTTCGTGGCCGAGCACGGCATCGCCTGGA
>NZ_BMEQ01000025.1 GCF_014636775.1 Kocuria dechangensis | reverse complement strand
AGCACCACAGCGCCTGAGCACCCCGGGTGCTGCCCGGCAGGTGCCTCCGTGGCACCTGCCGGGCAGCACCCTTTCTGCCGGGGCCGGAAGCCGGCGCCCGGGCGTCATGTCCGAGGTGGGCAGGGCGGAAGTCCCCGCGCCGGCTCGACCAGATCTCGTGCACGGCCCTCCCCGTCAGGCCCTGGTGCCGGGGAACCCCGTTCCGCCCGCTTCCGCTGGAGAAGGACACCATGACCACTGCTCTCACGCCTGTGACCGTCAACCGCCGCGCCACGACCGAAGCCGCTCAGGCCGCTGAGGCCGCCCAGGCCGCCCAGGAGACCACCCGCCGCCTCGAGCAGCTGCGCGAAAGGGCCCGCAGCGCCGGTGCCGCCGAGGACGCAACTCCCTGGCTGCGCCACCGCGCCGGGCGACTGGAGGCGGCCACCGCCACGGCCCAGCAACTGGCCCAGGCCGCCACGGCGGCCTCGACGGCCGCCCAGCACGCCGACGGCCGGCACCTGGCCGAGATCGTGGACACCGCCCAGCGCGCCCGCCGCGACATCTACGCCATGTACCTGGCCATCACCGCGTAGCCGTACCCGGCACGGGGGATACCGGTCCCATGGAACCGGTGACCCGGCCCGCCCGGGACCCGGGCAGGTCGAGGACCACCCTTCACCGCCGCATCCGGAGGCTGCCCGTAGCGCTGGGGTGCTCTCCCAGTACACCCCTCACCAGGGACTCCCTCAGATCCTCCCGCCCTGGTGAAGTGGTGGTGCTGCCCCACCGTCGGCCACCTGCCGGCGCGCTGTGGCGGCGGCGCCCCGGAGACCCATCGTGGGCGCTCCGGAAGATCTCGACGGAGGACGTGAAGTGACGACATCCACAGCTGGGGCCCGTGCAGCGCAGCGCGTCGTGGGCCGGCCCCTGGCGGTGCTGCTGGCGCTGCTGACGATCTTCGGACCCCTTTCCATGGACCTCTACCTTCCGCTGCTGCCGGCGCTGACCCTGGAGCTGGAGACGGCCACGTCGATGGCCCAGCTCACCATCACGGCCTGCCTGATCGGCCTGGCCCTGGGACAGGTCGTCGCAGGACCGGCGTCGGACCGCTTCGGGCGCCGCACCCCGTTGCTGATCGGGGTGGTGGCCTACGTGGTCACCTCCGTCCTGTGCGCGATCAGCCCGACGGTGGAGCTGCTGATCCTCGCCCGCTTCGTCCAGGGCCTGGCCGGTGGCGTCGGGATCGTCATCTCCCAGGCCGCCGGGGGGACGTCTACTCGGGTGCGGCGCTCATCCGCTACTACGGCCGCCTCACGGTGCTCGCCGGGCTGGCCGCGATCCTGGGCCCGCTCGCCGGCGGGCAGCTGGCCCGGGTGACCGACTGGCGGGGGCTGTTCCTGTTCCTGGCCGGTGCCGGGGCGGTCCTGCTGCTCGCCGCGCTGGTCGTCCTCCGCGAGACCCTGCCCGTGCACCGGCGCACCGGCGGCGGTGTGCGCCAGACCGGCCGGGACTACCGGCGGCTGGTCGCCGACCCGCTCTTCCTCGGCGCGGTGCTGATCACAGGGTTCCTCAACGCCGCCCTCTTCGCCTACCTCAGCGGGGCCACCTATGTCCTGCAGGGCCACTACGGGCTCTCCCCGCAGGGCTACGCCCTGGCCTTCGGGCTGAACTCGCTGGGGTTCATGGTCTTCGGCCACGTGGCCGGCCGTCTCGCGGAACGGTGGTCCCAGCGGGGGACGCTGGTGATCGGGATCGCCATGTGCGCGGCCGGTGCGGCCGGACTGCTGGCCACCGGACTGCTCGACCTGCCCCTGATCGCCATCGTGGTGTCCTTGCTGTCGCTGGTCAGCGGCGTGGCCGTCACCACCCCGCCGACCACCTCCCTGGCTCTGCAGGACTATCCGCAGCTGGCCGGCACCGCCTCCTCCCTGCTGGGGCTGGCCCGGTTCGCCCTCGGCGGGCTGGCCGCTCCACTGGTGGGCGTCGCCGGCGCCGACGCGATCCTGCCGCTGGGGGTGGTCACCGCTGTGTCCGTGGCCCTGGCCGTGATCACGCACCGCACCCTGCTTCGGGGCCCGGCCACCGCGCCGCTGCCCCAGCCCGCCCGTGACCAGGCCCTGTCCCCGGAGGGCACCGTCGAGTCCGGGGTCGAGCGCCTCGCAGACGTGAAGGCCGGGCCCGTCGCCGTCGAGGTCCTCGACCGGCCCGGTCCGGAGCCGTCCCTCATACCGTCCGTCCAACCGATTCCCCACCCCCATCACACCAGGAGAACCCTTTGCGCACCGTCAACGCCTATGCCGCTCCGTCCTCGACCGCACCGCTGGAGCCGGTGACCATCACCCGCCGCGACGTCGGCCCCCACGACGTGCTGATCGAGATCGCCTACGCCGGCATCTGCCACTCCGACATCCACACCGTCAACGGCGACTGGGGGCCCCAGCCCTACCCGCTGGTGCCCGGCCACGAGATCGTGGGCACCGTCGCCGAGGTCGGGCCCGAGGTCACCGGCCACCGCGTCGGGGACCGGGTCGGGGTCGGGTGCATGGTCAACTCCTGCGGGCAGTGCACCAACTGCCGCAGCAATGATGAGCAGTACTGCCTCGAGGGCATGGTGCCCACCTACGGGGGCGGCGACCGCGACGGCACCATCACCCAGGGCGGCTACTCCACCCATGTGGTGGTCGACGCCGGCTTCGTCCTGCGCGTGCCCGAGTCCCTCGACGTCGCCGCGGCCGCGCCGCTGCTGTGCGCGGGCATCACCACCTACTCCCCGCTGCGCCGCTGGGGCGCGGGTCCGGGCCGGAAGGTCGCCGTCGTGGGCCTGGGCGGGCTGGGGCACATGGCGGTGAAGATCGCCCACGCCCTGGGCGCGGAGGTGACGGTGCTCTCCCAGTCGCTGAAGAAGCAGGAGGACGGGCTGCGGCTGGGCGCTGACCACTACTTCGCCACCGGCGACCCGGCCACCTTCGAGCAGCTGGCCGGCACCTTCGACCTGATCCTCAACACGGTCAGCGCGAGCATCGACGTCGACGCCTACCTGTCCCTGCTGGCGGTGGACGGCACGCTCGTCAACGTCGGTGCCCCGGCGGAGTCGCTGAGCCTCAACGTCTTCTCGCTCATCGGCGCCCGGCGCTCCTACGCCGGGTCGATGATCGGCGGCATCGCCGAGACCCAGGAGATGCTCGACTTCTGCGCCGAGCACGGCATCGTCCCCGCGACCGAGCTGATCGGCGCCGACCAGATCAACGACGCCTACCGGCGCGTGCTGGCCTCCGACGTCCGGTACCGCTTCGTCATCGACGCCGCCACCCTGGCCTGACCCCGGGCCTCCCACCGGGCCGAGCGCGGCCGGGGGCACGGCAACGACCGCTAGAACCCGCACTGCTGGTGGGCCGTTGCCGTGCCTGCGCCCCCGCGGCAGGCCTCGGGCCGGGAGCGGTCAGCGCCGGTCGAACCACACGTCCCCGGTGAACGTCTGCTCCGGGCCCTTCACGCTGGGCGGCAGGGGAGGACCTCCATCGTTCGTCCTCCTGCGTCGTCAGGGGGCGAGCAGGACCTTGATGGCGCGGCGTTCGTCCATTGCCCGGTAGCCCTCGGCGGCCTGCTCGAGCGGCAGGGTGAGGTCGAAGACCCTGCCGGGGTCGATCGTCCGGTCCCAGATCAGCTCGATCAGCTCCGGCAGGAACCGGCGCACCGGGGCGGGGCCGCCGTGCAGGTGCACCCCGGAGAAGAACAGCTCCTCGCCGGGCAGCGCGACGTCGTGGGCCACGCCGACGTAGCCGACGTGGCCGCCGGGTCGGGTGGAGCGGATGGCCTGCATCATCGACTCCTGGGTGCCCACGGCCTCGATGACCGAGTGCGCGCCGAGGCCTCCGGTGAGCTCCTTGACCCTCGCCACGCCCTCGTCGCCGCGCTCGGTGACGATGTCGGTGGCGCCGAACTCGCGGGCCAGGGCCTGCCGGTCCGCGTGGCGGGACATGGTGATGATCCGCTCGGCGCCCAGCTGCTTCGCGGCCAGGACGCCGAGCAGGCCGACCGCGCCGTCGCCGACGACCGCGACCGTCTTGCCCGGGCCGGCCTCGGCGGCGACGGCGGCGAACCAGCCGGTGCCGAGGACGTCGGAGGCGGCCAGCAGGGACGGGATCAGGTCGTCGTCGGGCATGCCGGGGGTGGCCACCAGGGTGCCGTCGGCCAGCGGCACCCGCACGTACTGGGACTGGGCGCCGGTCGCGGCACCGGGCTGCCGGTGGACGCAGTGGGTCTGGTACCCGGCCCGGCAGATCTCGCAGGTGTTGTCGGAGGCGAAGAAGGAGCCGAGGACGAAGTCGCCGACCTCGATGTTCTCCACGTCCTCGCCGACCTGCTCCACGACGCCGACGTACTCGTGGCCCATCGGGGCGGGGCCGTCTACGGCCTCGATGCCGCGGTAGGGCCACAGGTCGGACTTGCAGACACAGGCGGCGGCGACGCGCAGGATCGCGTCGGTCGTCTCGACGAGGGTCGGGGTCTCGCGGTCCTCGACCCGGACGTCGCCGGGGGCGTGCATGATGACTCCACGCATGGGGTGCTCCTTGTGGTGGTGAGGGAGTGGTGGTGCTGCACCGTCTGGTCCGGCGGCCGGTTCAGGGCCGAGGCCCGGGGGGACCGGACGGCGGAGGTGACAGGCTCCCCAGCCAACCCTCCTCGTCGGCGGTGAGGGAGTCCCTGTCGAGGGGTGTACCGGCAGGGCATCCCTCACGCACCGGCGGCGACCTATTCTGGCGGGATGGACAACCGCACCGAGGTCCGCGATTTCCTCATGTCGCGCCGGGCCAAGCTCACCCCGGAGGAGGCCGGCCTCCCTGCCGTCGGGAACCGGCGGGTGCCGGGGCTGCGGCGCACCGAGGTCGCGGCCCTGGCGGGGGTGAGCGTGGAGTACTACGCCAAGCTCGAGCGCGGGGCGATCGCCGGGGCACCAGACCGGCGACGGCGCGGCCGAGCCTGCAGTGGGCGCTCGAGTCGATCACCGGCGGGGTCGCCTTCGTGCGGGACCAGCACCAGGACCTGCTGGCCACCAACGCGCTCGGGCGCGCCTTCTACTCCCCGCTGATCGGCGACGGCGGGCGCACCCCCAACCTCGCCCGCTTCCAGTTCCTCGATCCCGCCTCACGGGACTTCTACCCCGACTGGGAGGCCTTCGCGGCGATGTGCGTGGCCATCATGCGCGCCGAGGCCGGCCGCGACCCGCACGACCGGGCCCTGCAGGACCTCGTCGGAGAGCTGTCCACCCGCAGCGAGACCTTCCGTGCCCTGTGGGGCGCCCACGACGTGCGCACCCACGGCAGCGGCACCAAGCGCTTCCACCACCCGCTGGTCGGGGAGCTGACCCTGGCCTACGAGGAGCTGGCGGTCACCGCCGAACCCGGACAGGTCTTCATGATCTACACCGCCGAACCCGGCTCGCCCTCGGCCGAGCGGCTCCGGCTGCTGGTCTCCTGGAGCGCCGACCAGCACCCCGCCGTCCCCCAGCGCTGAACCAGGGCGTCTCCTCCGGCGCAGCCACTGGGGAGGAAGGCACGGCATGACGGATGGCACGATCCACGACGCCGTTCCGGGGCCTCTGCCGCTCTCCACGACCCCCAGCGGGCCGGCGCGTCACCGACCGCGCGTCACATGAGTCGGAGCTCCGGTGAGGAGACCTCCGTTTGCCATAGCATTTACATGTTATTGGGGCTATCGTCCTGTCGGGACACCCCGGTAACGGACTCGACGGATCCATCGGTCCGGGTCCCTTTCTTCCGCCCCCTGCGTCTCGTTCTCCCTGTTCCTGCTACGGCCTGCTTGTCAGCGGTCGGTTCCCCCGCCCTCCGCACACCTCTGAGGCGTCCCCCCGCGCCTCGAGGGCGCCCCCCGCGCCCGAGGATCCCCGACCCCAAGGATTCATCCCCCCATGGAACGACGTGCCCTTCTCGGACTGGGCGCCGCCCTGGCCACCGTCCCCCTCGTCCGCCCGGCCGGCGCAGCCCATGCCGGCACCGTGCTGACCCCCACCAACACCACCCAGCTCCAGCGCGATGCCTCCGCCCGGGCCCTGTGGAGCACGTGGAAGAAGCTGCTCCGGCAGAACGCGGCCCGGGGCTGGTGGGCGGTGCGAGCCGACGCGCAGGACGGCGCCAACGCCTACGTCGCCGAGGGACAGGGCTACGGGCTGATGCTCTGCGCCCAGATGGCGCCGGCCGACCCCATGGCCCGCACCTACTTCGACGGGATCACCCGCTACGTCCTGGACCACCCCTCCCGGCTCGACCCCGGTCTGCACGCCGCGGAGCAGGACGGGAACATGGTCTCCCACAACGGGTGCGACAGCGCCACCGACGGAGACCTCGACATCGCCATGGGCTGGCTCATGGGCCACCGGCGGTGGGGCTCGTCCGGGACGCACAACTACCTGGCCCTGGCCAAGAACCGGATCGCGGCGATCAAGCGCCGGCTCATCTCGCCCACCACCGGCCTGCTCCGCCTGGGCGACTGGTCCTCGGGCTCCTGGGACAACGTCTCCCGTCCCTCGGACTGGATGATCGGGCACCTGGGCGCCTTCTACCGGGCCACCGGCGACACCAGCTGGACGACGGTGTGGAACCGCCACGTCGCGGCGATCAAGAGGCTGCACACGGTCTACTCGCCGGCCACCGGCCTGCTGCCCGACTTCACCGTCGGGGCCCCGGCGACGATCAAGCCCGCCCCGGCCCACACCCTGGAGTCCGCCCACGACGGGCGCTACTACTACAACGCCTGCCGGACCCCGTGGCGGCTCGGAGCCGCCGCGCACCCCGACGCCCGGACCGCCGCCGGGCGCATCTCCACCTGGGCCCGGGGCAAGGCCGGTGGCAACCCGGCGAAGCTGCCCACCGGCTACACCCTGGCCGGGGCCACCATGACCGGCGGGGCCTACCAGGACCTGTGCTTCATCGCGCCCATGACCGTGGGGGCGCGCTGGGGCGGGGACCAGGCGTGGCTGAACTCCCTGTGGAGCTACCTGGCCGCCCGCACGACCAACTCCGAGTACTACTCGAGCTCGATCCAGCTGCTGTGCATGGTGCCGTTCACCCGGTACGCGCTCAACCCCTGACCGGCTCTGCCGCTGTGCAGGCGGTGTTCACCGTGGCAGTGTCATGCTGAGGACCGTCGGTGCTGCGATGACCGGTCGGAGCCGCTGCTGATCGGGCGGTGATCGCGGCTCCGGAGCAGGCCGAGCCGACTCGGCGTCACCATGAGAGGACTCCCGCCCATGCTGCAGAAGACACCGAGCGTGTGGGCCGTCGTCGTCCCCGGGGCCGCCGCGATGGCGCTGGCCATGGGGGTGGGCCGGTTCGGCTTCACCCCGATCCTGCCGCTGATGCAGGACCAGGCCGGCCTGGCCCCGGAGCAGGGGGCGCAGCTGGCCACCGCCAACTACCTGGGGTATCTGCTGGGGGCCGTGCTGGCGCTGGTGCGGCCGGCTGTGACCTCGTCGGTCCCGGCGTTCCGGGCCGGGCTGGTCGTCCAGGTCGCCAGCCTGGCCGCCATGGCCACGACTGCCTCCGTGCCGGCCTGGGCGGTGGCCCGGGTGTGCTCCGGTGTGGCCAGCGCCGTGGTGTTCATCGCCGTGGCCGGGGTCGTGGCCGCCCACGTGTCCCAGGGCGGAGCGCGCAGCGGGGGGTGGGTCTACGGCGGCATCGGCGGTGGGATCGTGCTGTCCGGGGTGCTCGTGCTGGCCCTGGAGGGCGCCGGGACCTGGAGCACGGCCTGGTGGGCCTGCGCGGGGACCGCCGCGGTGCTGTGCGCGGCGGCCTGGATCCTGCCGGTGGGCCGCTCACCGGCTCCCGTCCCGGCCGCGGCCCCGGCGCCGGGGGCCGGCGCCCCGGTCGGGTCGCGTCCGGGTGTCCGGCGCTCCTTCGTGGCGCTGGTGGTCAGCTACTTCCTGGAGGGCGCCGGCTACATCATCGCCGGGACCTTCCTGGTGGCCGCGATCCGCGCCACCTCCCCGGGGTGGATCGGCAGCAGCGCCTGGGTGGTCGTGGGCCTGGCGGCCCTGCCCTCCTCGGCGCTCTACGCCCGCCTAGCCTCCTCCTTCCCGCCGGCCACGGTGCTGCGCACCGCGCTGCTGGTCCAGGCCGCCGGCATGCTGCTACCCGCGGTGTTCTCGGGCAGCGGGGTGGCGCTGCTCGCCGGAGTCGTCTTCGGGGGGACCTTCCTGGGCATCGTCTCCCTGGGCATGGGCACCGGGGCCCGCATGGGCGTCCCGCGGTCGGCCGCGATCCTCACCATCGCCTTCAGCATCGGGCAGATCCTCGGCCCGCTGGCCGCCGCGCCCCTGCTGGGCCGCGGCTACGCCCCGGCCCTGGTGCTCGGGGCCGTCATCGTGACCGTGGCCGCCATCCCCACCCTGCTCATCCGCTCCGACAGGCACGCCGCCGGATGAGGTCCTCCCCGCGCCCGGCGGGTGTTCTCCGTGCTGATCGCGGCAGGAGGTCGCGGCGCCCGGGTGCCGAGGGGTTGCACGCCCGTGGCGGTGCATGTTCTCCTGCACCGCCACGGGGGTCGTTCCTGTCGGCGCGGATCCGGGGTGGGCTGCCGGGGCGGGGCCGCGCGGTGCGGCACGACCGCCCGGCAGGGCGGATCCACATCCTGCGCCTCAGCCGCCGAGGACCGGCGCGAGCGTCTTGACCAGCTGCTGCGCGCCCAGGACGGCGAACAGCAGGGCCGTGATGCCCAGGGCGATGTTGGTGTGCAGCTTGTTGGCCCACTTCTTCGGGATCCGCCTGCCGTTGAGCAGTCCCAGCAGGGTGAGGGCGAGGAAGGGCATGAACAGTGAGCCGAGCATGCCGTAGACCAGGATCAGGCCGATGGGCTGGCCCAGGGCGAAGAGGATCATGGGCGGGAACGTCAGCCACAGCACGTAGAAGCGGAAGTACTTCCCGCCCACGCGGGTGTCGGGGTGGCCGGACTCCTTGCCGCGGATGTTGCCCCAGAAGTCGGCGAACATGAGGGAGACGCCGTTCCAGACACCGATGATCGAGGAGAAGGACGCGGCCCAGAAGCCGATGAGGAACCCGGTGCCGACCACGTCGCCGTACTCCGCCCGGAGCACGGCGTAGAGGTCGAGCAGGCCCTCGTCGCCGGAGCTGAGCGCCAGGCCGGCGGAACGGACCACCTCGGCGCCGACGATCAGCATGGCGATGACGAAGACGCCCGTGACGACGTAGGCCATGGAGTTGTCGATCCGCATGACGCGCATCCACTTGGGGGTGTACCAGCCCTTCTCCCGCAGCCAGTAGCCGTAGGCGGCCAGGGTGATGGTGCCGCCCACGCCGCCGGCCAGGGCCAGGGTGTAGAGCACGCCGCCCTCCGGGATGATCGGCACGAGGCCCGTGAGCATCTCGGGGATGTTGGGGGTCGCGATGACGGCCAGTCCCACGACGGTGACGAACATCAGGCCGACCAGTGCGGCGGTGATCTTCTCGAAGGTGGCGTACTTCCCGAACCACACCATGACGAAGCCCAGGAGGCCCATGATGATGGCCCAGGCCCAGAGCGGGAGGACGGGGAAGACCGCCGCGAGGGGCAGGGCCGCGGAGGACATCGCCGTGGCTCCGTAGACGAAGCCCCAGATCATGATGTACGGACCGAAGTACCAGGTGGTCCACCGGCCCAGGGACCGCCAGCCCTCGAAGATGGTCCGCCCCGTGGCCAGGGTGAAGCGTCCGGCGCCCTCCACGAGGATGATCTTGAGGATCACCCCGAGCACCACCGCCCACAGCAGGCCGTACCCGTACCGGGAACCGGCCACCAGCGTGGCGACCATGTCGGCGGCGCCCACTCCGGTGGCCGCGACCACCAGGCCGGGTCCCACGATCTTCCACTTGGCGGGAGCACCGCCGTCGTCGTCCGCGCGGGCTTCGTGGGCCGCGAAATCTGTTTCGTTCTGGTGGCTCATCTATTTCCTTGTGAGATCGGTCGTGTGGATGCCACGGCTCCTGGCAGGGGTCGGCGCAGGACGGCTGATCCGGGAGGTCGCTGTTCGGGGCCGGGGAACCCAGGTCCCCGAGGGACCGGAGCCGGTCGAACGGGTCGAATGCGTCGAGCGGACAGCACTGATCCACACCGGAGTTGATCCACACCGGAGCCCTTGTGTCCCGAGTCACCCTACAGGGCGAACAGTCGCGGAGTTTCCCACCGGAAGGCTGAGGAGCACCGCGAGCCCTCAGCACGGCGGTCCCGGCCGCATGCTCGTGGGCCCTCAGCAGCAGTTCGCACGACCGGAGCGTGGGCCGTTGCCGGCTCGTCCGGGGACCGGCCGGTGGCCGTTCCTCACAGATGGATCAACCGGGGATCGGCGCGGATCCGACCGTTCAAGCACTCGGCCGCGTCCCTGAGCGCGGACGCCGATCGTGTGCCGGCGAGGGCGCCGAAGAACCCGCTGATGCTGAGCGCCCCCAGGGGCAGGCCGTCGGCCCGGCGGATGGCGGCGGCGACGGCGCAGGCTCCGGCGCCGGACTCCTGGTGGTCCCAGGCAGTGCCGTGGGCCCGGACGTCCTCGAGGTCGCGGTGCATGTCGGCGATGGAGGCGATGGTCTGCGGTCCCACTCGTTCCAGCGGGCGCTCGAGGTAGAGGGCCAGCCACTCGGCGGGGTAGTGGGCCAGCATCGCCTTGCCCGCCGCGGTGGCGTGGGCGGGAAGGCGCTCGCCGGTCTGCGGCGGCGCCGGGGGCGTCGTGCGCCCGGTCAGGGACTCGACGACCAGGACGTCACGTCCCTCCAGCACGCTCAGGTGGACGGCGCGACCGGTGGCGCGATGCAGGTCCACCATGGTGGTCAGGGCCGCCCGGCCCGTCCTGGCCGCCGCGGCGTTCGACTGCTCCTCCATCTGGACTCCTCGTCTGTGGGCTGGATCACCACCTCGGAACGATCCTCCTGGAGTAAACGTTGACTGTCAACAGTCAACTGAAGTACCGTGATGTGGCACACAGTCCGAAGCGGCGGACGGCCGTCCATGCCGACGGCGCCGCCCCGGCGGGCGGGAGGCGCCCTTCCGCGCAGCCCCACGACGGGGCCGTCCGGCCGTGTCGCAGCCTGTGACCCGTTCATTCCTGACCCATCCGAGGAGCATCATGTCGAGCATTCAACGCACCGCAGTCATCACCGGCGCCACCTCCGAGAGCGGCATCGGTGTCACCACCGCCTGCCGCTTCGCCCGGGAGGGCTGGGGGGTCGTGATCCTGGATCTCGACGGGGAGAAGTCCGCGCAGGTCGCCCGGCGCATCGGGGAGGAGTGCGGCGTGCCGGCCTTCGGCCATGCGATCGACGTGGCCGACGAGGCCTCGGTCGCTGCAGCCCACGAGGCCGTGGCCGCCGAAGTCGCCGCGGGCGACCTGCCGCCGGTGGGAGCGGTGGTCAACATCGCCGGGATCACCTCTCCGGTGAGCTTCCTGGACACCACCCTGGAGCTGTGGCACAGGGTCATGGACGTCAACGCCACCGGCACCTACCTGGTGACCAGGGCCTTCCTCCCGCAGCTGATCGAGAACGGCTGGGGCCGGATCGTGAACATGTCCTCCGTCTCCGCCCAGCGCGGCGGCGGGGTCTTCGGGAAGGTGCCCTACTCCGCGGCCAAGGCCGCGATCCTCGGCTTCACCAAGGCGCTCGCCAGGGAGCTGGGCGGCACGGGGGTGACCGTCAACGCGGTCACCCCCGGGGCGGTGGACACCAACATCCGGGTCGGCAGCACGCCGGAGCAGGAGGCGGCCATCGCCCGCGACATCCCCGTGGGGCGCACGGCCACGACCGAGGAGGTCGCGGCGGCGATCACCTTCCTGTCCTCCGAGGACTCCTCCTACCTCACCGGCGTGACGCTGGACATCAACGGCGGCAGCCACATGCACTGACGCCCGCCCCAGGCACGACGGCGCCCGGGCCCTCCGAGGGTCCGGGCGCCGTCGTGCACACGGGGGAGGCCCCACCGGCACGGCGCAGGGCTCCGGTCCGCGCTGCGGCGGGCCTCCACCGGCGTCCTCCACCGGCGGGCCTCCGTCCTCCACCGGCGTCCTCCACCGGCGGGGCAGCGACCGGACAGAGGTGCGGGCCGGACGGAGAGGTCTCCGTCCGGCCCGCACCCGTGCGGTGTGCCCGCCGTGCTCAGTCGGTGCGTTCGGTGTGGCGCGGGTGGAGCAGTGTCTTGATCCGCTCGACGATCTTGGCGGTGGACACCCCGTAGCGGTCGTTGAGGGTGGGCAGGGCGCCGGCGTCGAGGAACTCGTCGGGCAGCCCGATCGGGGTGATCTGCCGGAATATGCCGTCGCGCACGGCCGCGTGGGCCACGGCGTCGAAGAGACCGCCGATGACGGTGTGGTTCTCACAGGTGAGCACCAGCCGGTCCTTGCCGAGCTCGCGCAGGACGGTGGCCTCGTCCAGGGGCTTGAGTGTGGGCACGTGCAGTACCGCCACATCGACCTTGTCGGCCTCCAGGGCCCTGGCGGCCTCCAGGGCGCGTTCGGTCATCAGCCCGGTGGAGATCAGCAGCACCTCGGCCCCGTCTCGGATCAGCTTGGCCCTGCCGAGCTCGAAGGTGTAGTCGTACTCGTCGAGGACCCGCGGGACCTTCCCGCGCAGGATGCGCATGTAGGTGGGCCCGTCGTGGGCGGCCAGCTGGCCGACGGCCTGCTCGATGTCCACCGCGTCGCACGGGTCGACGATGGTCAGGTTCGGCATGCCCCGCAGGATCGCGATGTCCTCGGTGGCCTGGTGCGAGGGCCCGTAGCCGGTGGTCAGCCCCGGCAGGGCGCAGACCATGTTGACGTTGAGGTTGGCCTCGGCGATGTCCAGGCACAGGAAGTCGTAGGCCCGGCGGGTGGCGAAGACCGAGTAGGTGGAGGCGAAGGGGACGAAGCCCTCCATCGCCAGGCCGGCGGCCGCACCCAGCAGAGCCTGCTCGGCCATGCCGATCTGGTAGAACCGGTCCGGCATCGCGTCGCGCAGGATGTGCAGGTCGGTGTACTTGGCCAGGTCCGCGGACAGGCCCACGACCCGCTCGTCGCGCTGCGCCAGCTCCACCAGGGCGTGGCCCAGGGGAGCGGCGGTGGTGCGCTGGCCCTCCTTGGCGATGGAGGCGCTCATGGCGTCGGAGGTCAGCCGCTTCTTCTGGACGGTGCTCGTGCTCTGGGTGGTGTTCATGCCTGGGACGACTCCTTCAGTCGGTCGTGGGCCGTCTGCCACTCGTCGGCGGCGACGGTCATGAAGTGCAGCTTCTCCCGGTCCTCCAGGAAGTCGACGCCCTTGCCGAGCTTGGTGTTCACGACCAGGCAGCGCGGCTGGGCGGCCTCCAGGGCCCGCAGCTCCTCCAGCGCGGTGAGCACTGCGGCGACGTCGTTGCCGTCGACCCGGCGGGTGATCCAGCCGAAGGCCTCGAACTTCCCCTCGATCGGCTCCATGCCCAGCATCGCGGTCGACTTCCCGTCGGCCTGCTGGTCGTTGAAGTCCACGATCGCGATGAGGTTGTCGAGCTCGTGGTGGGCGGCCACGGAGGCGGCCTCCCAGGTGGAGCCCTCGTTGAGCTCCCCGTCGGAGAGGATGTTGTAGACGAAGGCGGGGTTGTGCTTGCGCTTGAGCCCCAGGGCGACCCCGTTGGCGATCACCAGGCCGTGGCCCAGGGAGCCGCCGGAGATCTCCACCCCCGGGGTGTAGGAGGCCATCGCCGACATCGGCAGGCGGGAGTCGTCGGTGGCGTAGGTCTCCAGCTCCTCCAGCGGGAGGAACTTCGCCTCGGCCAGGGCCGCGTACAGGGCCAGGGCGTAGTGGCCGATGGAGAGCAGGCAGCGGTCCCGGCCCTCCCACTCCGGCTCCTCCGGGCGCAGGTTGAGCTGGTCGGCGTAGAGCACCGCCAGCACGTCGGCGATGTCCAGGGCCTGGCCGATGTAGCCCTGCCCCTGCACCTCGGCCTGGATCAGGGCATTGGTGCGGATGCGGAAGGCCGCCTCCTTGATCCGCTGCAGGCGCTCGGTCTGGACGGGAGCCGGTTCGGTGGTTGTTGGCATGAGCTTCACCTCGAGTGATGTGGGTCGGGACGCGGGCCCCGAGGGGCAGGGGGGCCGTGCGGGGATTGCGCGGTCGTCGTGCCGGTCGAGACGCACGAGTGCCTTCCTGCCCGGCCGGCTCGCGCCGATCCGGGGGCGTGTCACGGGCGGGGCCCGCGGCGGGAGGAGGTCCGGCGAACCGGACTCCTCAAGGTTGACAGTCAACAGTGAAGCAGGTCACCTCGGCTGCTGGCAAGAGGGTGCCCCGGTGCCTGCGAGAAGAGGACGATGGGAGCAGTGGAACACCTGACTGCTGACTGTTGACAGTGCGTGTGGCGCGACTCACACTGGGGGTATTCGTTGTTAACAGTCAACATCCGAAGGGTTGATCATGAGCACTGAAGCTCTCCAGATGCGCGGCCACGTGCACGGAACCAAGGACGCCAAGCGCGTGGCCGTCGGCTCCGGTGTGGGCGCGGTCATCGAGACCTACGACTTCATCGGTTTCGGCACCGCCGCCGCCCTCTACTTCGGCCCGGCGTTCTTCCCGGGAGCCGATCCGGTGACCGCCACGCTGGCCTCCTTCGCCACTCTGGGCGTGGGCTTCGCCGCCCGCCCCCTGGGCGGGGTGATCGGCGGGCATCTCGGCGACAAGGTCGGGCGCAAGCCGGTCCTGGTGACCTCGCTGATCGTCATGGGCCTGGCCACCTTCCTCATCGGCCTGCTGCCCACCTACGCCCAGGTCGGCATCGTGGCCCCGATCCTGCTGGTCGTGGTGCGCGTGGTCCAGGGTCTGGCCTTCGGCGCCGAGTGGGGCGGGGCGATCCTGATGAGCTACGAGCACGCCCCCTGGAAGGCCAAGGGCAGGTTCACGGGCATCGTCCAGGCCGGCTTCCCCGTCGGGCTGCTGCTGGCCAACCTCGTCTTCCTGGCCAGCGCGAACCTGGAGGGGAGCCTGGCCTGGCGCATCCCGTTCCTGGCCTCCATCGTGCTGGTGGTCGTGGGCCTGATCATCCGCTCCAAGGTCCCGGAGTCCCCGGTCTTCGACGACGTCAAGGACCACGGCGACATCGTGAAGAACCCGATCGTGCAGGTGATCAGGGACGACTGGCGCAACATTGTGCGCGGCATCTGCCTGCGGGTGGCGGAGACGGCCGGCTACGCCGTGTCGGTGACCTACATGATCTCCTACCTGCACACCGCCGAGCTGGCCACCAAGACCGAGACGCTCACCGCGCTGTGCGTGGCCTCGGCGATCGGGATCTTCGCCACCATGGCCTGGGCGCGGCTGACCGACCGGATCGGCCGCCGACCGCTCTACATCGCCTCCTGCGCCTTCGCGGCCGCCTTCGGCATCCCGATGTTCCTGCTGGCCAACACCGGGGTGTTCCTGGCCGTGGTCGCCACCATCGTCATCGCCTACGCGGTGTGCCAGAACTCCCTGGCCGGGGCCCAGGGGGCCTGGTTCCCCGAGCTCTTCCAGGCGAACACCCGCTCCTCCGGGGCCTCGCTGGCCTACCAGATCTCGGCCATGGTCTCCGGGTTCACCCCCTTCATCACCACCCTGCTCTTCATCCAGCTGGGCTGGACGGGCCCGGCCCTGCTGTTCTCCGCCTACGCGGTGATCGGCCTGATCGCGGCCCTGCTCACCCGCGAGACCTGGGGGCCGAGGGAGCGACGCCTCGCGGACGAGGCCGCCGAGAAGGAGCCGATGCCCGTCGGTGCGTGAGCGGCGTGCGGTCGCCGGCTCCGACCCCGGGGCCGGCGACGGGCACGAGCGGGCGTGGCCCGGTCCCCGCACGGGACCGGGCCACGCCCGTGCCTGCTGCCCGGCGGGTGCGCCGCAGGAGCCGGGTGGCGGGGGTCGAGGAGCCGGATACGCTGACGGTCCTTCGTCGACGGTTAACCGGCGCGTATGATCGGGACACTGCCGCAGATGCCCATGCCTCCCACTTCGAAGGACGACGCCGATGACCACTCAGCCAGCAGCCCTGGCAGGCCTCGCCAAGGTGAACCTGCGCCAGCAGGCACTGTCGGCCCTGCGGCGTGCCATCACCACCGGCGAGCTGCCGCCCGGCACCCACCTGGTGGAGACGGAGCTGTCCGAGCAGCTGCAGATCAGCCGCGGGACCCTGCGCGAGGCCATGCGTCAGCTCCAGCAGGAGGGGCTCATCTCCGCGGGCGCCCGCGGCCGGCTGTCCGTGCGCAGCCTGGACGCCAAGGAGATCCTCGACATCTTCGCCGTGCGGGCCGCGCTGGAGTCCCTGGCGGTCCGGACCCTGAGCCAGGCGGAGGACCGTGACGCGGCCGTGGCCACCCTGCGGAAGGCGGTGCGGGCCATGGACGAGGCCGTCGACGACACGCTCGAGGAGCGCATCGAGGCCGACCTGAACTTCCACCGCACCCTGTGCCAGCTCACCGGCAACGCCATGCTCCTGCACTCGTGGAAGGCCCTCGAGGGGTCGATCCGCATGTCCTTCATGTGGGCCGGCATGGAGCGGGCCGTGGGGAACATGCGCGTGGACCGGCACACCGCCATCGTCGACGTCATCGCGGCCGGAGACGCCGCCGCGGCCGCGGACTACATGCTCTCCCACATGGACGAAGCCGCCACCAACCTCGTCTCCTGACCGCCCGGCGACGAACGCGCAGCCCCGTGGGCCCCGGCCGCCGTCGGGGCGGGACGGTCCCGACATCCTGGCTCGTCGGCGACCGGCCTCATCCGCGCGGAGGCCTCGCGGGGCGGAGGAGGGGGCGGTGGTGCTCGGGCAGGGCGTCGACGACGAGCTCGTAGGCGTTGAGCACCAGTTCCTCCACGAGCTGCCCGGTGATGCCGGGTCCGGCGGCGACGGAGATCCAGTGCTGCTTGTTCATGTGGTAGCCGGGGGTGATGGTGGGGAACTCCTGGCGCAGCGCCAGCCCGTGCGGGGGCTCGCACTTGAGCGTCACGATCTGCTCCCCGGGTGCTTCGGTGGCCATCAGGAAGATCTTGCCGGCCACCTTGAACACGTCGTGCTCGGGCCCGAAGGGGTAGCTGCGGGCCGCGGCCGGCAGACCGGCCGCGGTGCGCATGGCGATCTCCTGCAGCCTCGATCCGTCCACGGGCACCTGCTGTCCTCCCACCGTTCCAGGGTGGCACAGGGGCGGCAGGAACGCCGGCATCAGGCCGGCCGGTGCCTGGTGACGTCGCGCCGGACGGCTTCGAAGACCGCCGCGGACACCGCGTTGGGCACCCAGTAGGGCCAGGGCAGCGCCGGGCACAGGCCCAGCGCCCACGCCTGGGCCCAGCGCAGCGCCCCTGCCACCCTGCGGCCCCGCAGCAGGTGGTAGCCCACCACGGCCTCGAACGCGGCCGTCCCCAGCACGACGGCCGGAGCGATCCGCTCCAGCGCACCCAGCACGGGCCGGTAGGGCGGCAGCCACGCGCTGTCGCGGAACCAGGCCATGGTCCGGTGGGCGACGCGCACCGTGTGCACCGCGTTGAGGACCGCGGCGCCGGTGAAGTAGAGCCCCACCGCCCGGCCGGCCCACACCCCGGCCCGCCGGGATGCCGGTGGCGGCACCCCGGGGGAGGGGCGTGTGCGTCGACGTGCCGTGGACTTCATGACGGGCCCCTCGCCTCTTCCGGAGCGTCGGACGACGACGACGACCGCAAGGGCCTGCTCGTCGACGGCTGGTGGGTCCCATTCCAGCACGGGCCGCACGGCCCGCTCCACCGCGGCGGCCATCATGACGAGCAGGCCGGCACGGACGTCCGGGGCATCGGGTCGCGCCCGGTGGTGGCCGCCGTCCGGCTCAGCGGGCACCTGTTCCCGGCCTGTCCTTCGCCGGTGCTGCTAGCGTTCCTGCCATGACCGTCGAGGTTCATCCCGCCACCGCCGACCGCTTCGAGGACCTGGCCACGATCCTGGCCCCGAAGAACCCCGACACGGTGGCCTGCTGGTGCCTGACCTACCGGCTGAGCTCCCGGGAGAACCGGCAGCTCGGGGCCCACGAGCGGCCCGAGTACGTCAGGCGGCTGTGCGCCCAGCCGATCCCGCCGGGCGTCCTGGCCTACCGGGACGGGGAGGTCGCCGGCTGGGCGGGGGTGGCCCCGCGCTCACAGCTGCACGCCTTCGCCACCGGCGCGCGGATCCCCCTACTGGACGACCGCCCGGTGTGGAGCGTCTGGTGCTTCCGCGTCCGGGCGGGACATCGCAGGCAGGGCACCGCCCAGGCCCTGCTGCACGGGGCGGTGGACTTCGCCCGGGCCCACGGCGCACCGGCGATCGAGGGCTACCCGGTCGACAACCAGGGCCGGCGCATCGACGCGATCATGGCCTACGTCGGCACCCGCTCGATGTTCGAGAAGGCCGGCTTCACCAAGGCCGCCGACACCGCCGCGGTCTCCGCCGGCACGCCCCGGGTGCTGATGCGCCTGGAGCTCGGCTGAACGCGCAGCCCCAGGCCTCGAGACGGACCCGTCACCACCGCGGGCAGCAGGAGCACGCCCGGGTCAGATCCCCCGGGATCACGCGTCCGCCGCGCCCAGGAAGGCCAGGACGACGGGCAGGACCAGATCGGTGCGGGCGAGCCCGAAGAAGTGGGTGGTGCCGGGGAGCACCGCCAGCTGCGACTCGGGCACCCCGACGAAGTCGCCGTTCACGTCCCCGCCGCGCAGCTGGAGGAACCGCACGGCGTGGTCCAGGCGGACGGCGTCGCAGTCGCCCACGGTGATCAGGGTCGGAGCGGCGATCCCCCGGACCTGGTCCTCGGACCAGCCCGTGAAGCCGCGGTCGAAGGACCCGAGCTTGTCGAGCAGCTCCTGCAGCCGCTCCGGGTGCGGGGACTTGGCCCGATAGTCCTGCTCCATGGGGGTGCCGGCGATCATGTCGACGGTCATGTCTTCCACGGCCTCGGCGTTCTCCGTGCGGTCCCCGTCGGGGTGGAAGGAGGCGGAGGAGACGATCAGCTTCCGGACCAGACGGGGCTGGTGGATCGCCAGGTGCAGCGCGACGGCACCGCCGACGCTGAAGCCGAAGACGTCCACCTGTCCCACGCCCAGGTGGTGCAGCAGGCCCACGACGTCGGAGGCCAGGTGCGCGCTGGTCAGCGGCCGCTCGATGTCCTGGGTGCGCCCGTGGCCCTGGAAGTCCGCGGCGATGACCTGGCGGTCTGCGGCCAGGCCGGGGAGCAGGGCGACGAACTGCAGGTCGATGTTGAACAGCCCGCCGTGCAGCAGCAGCAGCGGCGTCCCGCCGGACCCGTGGATCTCGTAGTACATCCGCAGGCCGCTGACCGGGGCGTACCCGGTGCGGGGGAGGGGCGGTGTGGCGGTGTGCTGAGCGGTCACAGCAGTCTCTCCTGGCCTCGGCGCGGTCGGGATGTCCACGACGAGGATATGCCGGGTCCCACGGCAGGAGGCGGAACGTGCTGGACGATCACGCCGCCCCCGCAGGACTCCGGATCACGCCGGGGCGGTCAGGCCGGGCGCTTCGGGGCCACCACGGCCTCGGGGGGACGGTCCTGGTGCATGCGCGCGACCAGCTCCGCGAAGAACGTCCGCAGCCGGACCACGGCCGCGTCGCCCTCACCCGCTCGCAGGAGCCGCAGCGCGTCCTGCCAGGCGGCGACCCACAGAGGGATCAGGTGCGCGGAGGGGTAGAGCGTGATCCGCCGCAGGGAGCGCAGCATGACCTGCTCCGTCATGGTGCTCAGCTCCTCGTTGCCCGCGGCCTCCAGGAGCACCCGGATGGACCCGATCAGCCCGGCGCGCGCCTCGTCGAGGCGGTGCCTGCCCGCCTCCTGGGTGAACCGGGTGATCGCGGCCGAGAGCTCGTCCAGCCGTCCGCCGTCGAGGTGCGGGACGGCTCGTTCGAGCGCGGCCACGGTGACGATCCCGAGGACGTCCATGAGGTCGATCGCCTGGCGCTGTGTCAGGACGGCCACGTGCCGGCGCTTGTTCGCGGCGCCGGAGACCAGCCCCTCCCCGAGCAGCTCGGTGATGGCCTCGCGGACGGGGGTGATGCTGACCTGCAGCCGCGCCGCGATCTCCGCGTCCCGGATCGGCGCGCCCGGGGCGAGGGCGCCCGAGAGGATCTCCTCGCGCAGGTGCCGCGCCACGGCTTCCCGCCGGGTCATCGGGGCCTCGAACTCCACCACGCCACTCCTCTCCGCCCGGTCCCGGGCGCGAGCGGCGCCTCCGCCCGGCAGGGTCGTGCGCCCCGGTGGTCCCGGGACGCCTGCTCCAGCGTAGCGAGGGGGAGGAAGAAATGTTCCGCTCCCCTCTCGTAAAAATGCATTCTGCAGTTTACGGTCATGTGACCTGCATCACTCGACGGTGCAGGTGTGGAAGTCAGCACCTCGACGAGGAGACCCGACATGTCCCTGGACCAAGCCACCATCGCCTTCCTTGCCGCCTCCGCCGAGGCCGCAGGCCCCGACGCAAGACCCATGTGGGAGATGAGCCCGCCGGAGGCCCGTGCCACCGCCGCCGCCATGAAGGACCTGTTCGGCACGGGTCCCGAGATGGCCCGCACCGAGGACCACACGCTCACGGCCTTCGACGGCGGCAGCTTCGAGGTCCGGGTGCACGTGCCCCGGCAGTCCCCGGTGGGCGTCTTCGTCTACCTCCACGGCGGGGGCTGGGTGGTCCAGGACATCGACGGCTACGACACCCTCGGCCGCCAGCTCGCCGAGAAGTCCGGGTGCGCAGTGGTGCTGGTCAACTACCGCAAGGCCCCGGAGCACCCCTTCCCCGCCGCCGTGGAGGACTCCTGGACCGCCCTGACCTGGACGGCCGAGCACCTGGGGGAGATCGCCGGCGCGCAGGTGCCGCTGATCGTCGGCGGCGACAGCGCCGGCGGGAACCTCTCCGCCGTCATGGCCCTGCGGGCGCGGGAGAACGGTGGCCCGTCGATCGCCCGGCAGGTCCTCGTCTACCCCGTCACGGACGCGGACCTCACCCGCCCCTCCTACCTGGAGGCCGAGAACCAGACGCTGCTGACCACCGAGTTCATGGCCTGGTTCTGGGACCAGTACGTCCCCGACCCCGAGCAGCGCACCCACCCGGAGGCGTCCCCGCTGCACGCCGACGACCTCTCCGGGCTCCCGCCGGCCCTGATCATCACCGCCGCCCACGACGTCCTGCGCGACGAGGGCGAGGCCTACGCCGCCCAGCTCGAGGAGGCCGGGGTGGAGGTCCACCACCGCCGCTGGGACGGGCAGATGCACGGCTTCTTCTCCATGGTCAACGTCCTGCCCGCCAGCGCCGAGGCGCTGGACTTCGTGGTCGAGGCCATCAGCGCCGACCTGGAGCAGGTGACCCGGTGATGACGGCACAGGCACAGGCACGCGCGGAGATCGACGTCGACGTCGTCGTCGTCGGAGCCGGGTTCTCCGGGCTCTACCTGCTCCACAGGCTCCGCGGGCAGGGCATGTCCTGCGCCGTCTTCGAGCGCGGGGACGGAGTGGGCGGCACGTGGTACTGGAACCGCTACCCGGGCGCGCGCTGCGACGTGGAGAGCCCGTACTACTCCTACTCGTTCTCGCCCGAGCTCGAGCAGGAGTGGGAGTGGACCGAGCGCTATCCCGCCCAGCCCGAGATCCTGCGCTACCTCAACCACGTGGCGGACCGGTTCGACCTGCGGCGGGACATCGAGCTGGACACCGAGGTGGTCTCCGCCGCCTACGACGAGGCCCGCCACCGGTGGGACGTCATCGTGCGCTCGACCGCCGACGGGACGCAGCGCAGTGTGCGGGCCAAGTACTGCGTCATGGCCACCGGCTGCCTCTCCGCGGGCAGGGTCCCCGACTTCGAGGGCCTGGACGCCTTCGCGGGCGAGGTCTACCACACGGGCTCATGGCCCCACGAGGGCGTGGACTTCACCGGCAAGCGGGTCGCGGTGATCGGCACGGGGTCCTCGGGCATCCAGTCGATCCCCGTCATCGCCGGGCAGGCCGAGCACCTGACGGTCTTCCAGCGCACGCCCAACTTCAGCGTCCCGGCCCGCAACCAGCCCCTGGACCCGGAGGAGTGGCGGCGGATCAAGGCCGACTACCCACGGCTGCGGGAGCTGGCCCGGCGCACCCCGACCGGGCTGCCGTTCCCGCCGAGCACGGCCTCCGCGCTGGAGACCGCGCCGGAGGAGCAGCGGCAGGTGCTCGAGGAGCACTGGACGCTGGGAGGCTTCCGGCTCGGGCAGTGCTTCTCCGACCTGGCCGTGAGCAGGGAGGCCAACGACGTCGTGGCCCAGTACATCAGGGAGCGCATCGACGAGATCGTCGAGGATCCCGCGGTGGCGGAGCTGCTCAAGCCCTACGACCACCCGGTCGGGACGAAGCGGATCTGCGTGGACACCGACTACTACGCGACCTTCAACCGGGACAACGTCACCCTGGTCGACGTCCGCAGCGCGCCCATCGCCCGGCTCACCGAGGCCGGCCTCAGCACGACCGCCGCCGACTACGCGTTCGACGCCATCGTCTTCGCCACAGGCTTCGACGCGATGACCGGTGCGCTGCTGAAGATGCAGATCACCGGGACGGGCGGGACGACGCTGGCCGAGAAGTGGTCCGCCGGCCCCCGCACCTACCTGGGGGTGGCCACCGCGGGCTTCCCGAACCTGTTCATGGTCACCGGGCCCGGCAGCCCGTCGGTGCTGAGCAACATGGTCACCTCCATCGAGCAGCACGTCGACTGGATCACCGACCACATCCGCTACCTCGAGGAGCGCGGGCACTCGTGCAGCGAGGCCTCGCCCGAGGCGGAGGACGCCTGGGTCCAGCACGTCAACGACGCCGCGGACACGACGCTCTTCCCGCAGGCGAACTCCTGGTACCTGGGCGCCAACGTGCCCGGCAAGCCCCGGGTGTTCATGCCCTACGTCGGCGGGGTGGGCGCCTACCGGGACAAGTGCGACGAGGTCGCCGCACGGCAGTACGAGGGCTTCAGCGTGGCCTGACGGCCGCCCGCTGACCGACGGCGCCGCCGCCACCACCCCGCCCGGGGCGGCCGCGGTGGCGCCGTCGGGTCCGGGCCGTGCTTCAGCCTCCTCTCAAAGAGCCGTCCCTAGTCTCAGGGGGCGGACAACCAGGAGCACCGAGGTGGAGAACAGATGAAGCACGACGCCCAGCACGACCAGGTCCTGAGCTACGAGGGCCGTCCCCTGCCCCGTCCCCAGGAGGAGGTGGTCGACCAGGGGCTGGGGTTCGACATCGGGACCCTGATGAACCGGCGGCGGATGCTGGCGGTCTTCGGCCTCGGCGCCACGACGGTCGGTCTGGCCGCCTGCGGCGCCGGCGGTCCGGGCGCCTCCACCGGTGCGAGCGCCGGCGCGTCGTCGGCCTCCCCGTCCGCCTCGGCCTCCCCGACGGCGTCGGCCGTGGCGGCCGCGGTGGAGGAGATCCCCGACGAGACCGCCGGACCCTACCCGGGGGACGGGTCCAACGGGCCGGACGTGCTGGAGCAGAGCGGGATCGTGCGCGGCGACATCCGCTCCAGCTTCGGGGAGGCCACCGGGACCGCCGGGGGCGTGCCCATGACGCTGGAGCTCAACGTCTTCGACCTGGCCGGCGGCGGGGTGCCCTTCGAGGGGGTGGCCGTCTACGTCTGGCACTGCGACCGGGAGGGCGGCTACTCCATGTACTCGCAGGGGATCACCGACCAGAACTACCTGCGCGGGGTGCAGATCGCCGACAGCGACGGGAAGGTGCGCTTCACCAGCATCTTCCCGGCCTGCTACACCGGGCGGTGGCCGCACATCCACTTCGAGGTCTACCCGGACGAGGCCGCCATCACCGACTCCACCAGTGCGATCGCGACCTCACAGGTCGCCCTGCCCCGGCACGTCTGCGAGGCCGTCTACGCCACCAGCGGCTACGAGTCCTCGGTCGCCACCCTCGCCCAGGTCACCCTGGCCGGCGACAACGTCTTCGGCGAGGACAGCGGCGCCGGCCAGCTGGGCACCGTCACCGGCAGCGTCTCCGACGGCTACACCGTCACGCTGACCGCGGGGGTGGACACCACCACGGCGCCCACCGGCGGGGGCGCTCCGGCAGGGCCGCCCCCGGCCGGCTGACGCCCGGGCAGGTCACCCGGCGGCGGCCGGCGCGGGCACCGGCGCCGGCGGCGCGCCCTCGCCGCGGCGGCCCGACCTCCGGTCGTAGACGACCCCGACGACCAGGGCGGTGAGCACGGAGGCCACGAGGATCCCGGCCAGCGCGACGGCGCCGGTGCGCAGTCCGGCGTCGGGCCGGGCGTCGAAGTAGAGCACGGAGCGGACGGCCACGGCGACGTGGTGCAGCGGCTCGGCGGGGGCGATGGCGCGGAAGAAACCGGGCAGGGCCTCCAGGGGCACGACCGCTCCGGCCGACGGCAGGCCCATCAGGACCAGGTAGAGCATGGCCAGCAGCATGCCGGCGCTGCCGAAGACGGTGAGCAGGGCGAAGACCGCCGCCGAGACCGCGGCCATGGCCAGCCAGCTGGTCAGGAACAGCACCTGCCCGTGGGGCAGGGGCACGCCTGCGGCGTGGGCGACCCACATCACCACACCGGCCGCGGGGGCGGCGGCGGCGACGAACAGGCCCCACTTGAGCAGGAACGTCACCGGGCGCGACGGCGTGGTGGGGGCCTCCAGCCGGAAGCGCGCGCCGATCTCCAGCGGGGCGATGCCCAGGCGGCCGTCGACCAGCACGCTGACGCCGATGGACCCGGTCAGGCCGAGCACGAGCAGCAGGATCGCGTAGTAGAAGGCGCCCATGCCCAGGGCCGTGCCCTCCTCCAGCTCCTGGTGGGCCGTGGTGGTCACCTGGACCGGGTCGGCCAGCAGCACGGCGGAGGCCGCGCTGACCCGGGGCGCGAGCTGCTCGGCCAGCTGGGCGGGGGTGTCCTGCTTTCGGCCGGCCAGCTGCCGGGCGAAGGCGGCGGTGGCGGGCCCGGCCCGGTCGGCGGCCTGCTGCGTCCGGCGGGACTGCTCGGCCTGGTCGGCGGCCAGCTGCTGTTCGACCTGCGCGCGGGCCCGGTCCTCGGCGTCCCGGGCGGCAGCGGTGAGCTGCTCGCCGAGGGCGGCGCCGGCCCGGGCGAGCCCCGGCTCGACCGCCCCGGTGGCGAGGCGGGTGGCCAGGGCCCCGGCCTTCGGGTCGGTGTAGACGGTCACCGCCGGGCGCGCGGTGTCCTCCTGGGTCAGGGCTCCGGCCACCAGGCCGGCGGCGTCGGCGGAGAAGGTCTCCGGGACGACCACGGCGGCGTAGACCTGCCCGGTCTCGAGCTGCTGCCGGGCCTGCTCCCAGGAGAGCACCCGCAGGTCCAGCTCCTCGCCCTCGGCGGCCTCCTCGACGAAGCCGTCGACGATCTGCCCGCCCAGGTTCTGCACCTCGGCGCTCCCGTTCCTGTCCGGCACCCGGGCACCGGCGTCCTGGTTGACGACCGCGACGGGGAAGTCCTTCAGGTGCGCCGTCGGGTCGGCCAGGCCGCCCATGTACAGCCCGGTGCCGGCGGCGGCCAGCAGCAGCACCACGAGGGCGGGCAGCAGCCAGAACCCCACCGCCCGGTAGGGGGAGGGGCGCCCCGCATGGGCCGGGCGGTGAGGAGGCAGGGGAGCGGGTGCGGACACGGGGAAGCCTTCCGGGGAACCATGTGGATACACGCGTGTATCGACGTCTGGGGGTGACGATACACTGGTGCATGGAAGGTGACTGCACCGAGGCACGAGATGAGGCTCACCATGGACGTCCCCGCGGCCGACGCGCGGCGCACCAAGCGCTCGCGGGCCTCCACCCGGGCCAGGCTCCTGGACACCTCCGCGGCCGTCCTCGCCGAGAAGGGCATCGACGGCGCCAGCGTCGAGGAGCTGTGCGCCGCGGCCGGCTTCAGCCGGGGTGCCTTCTACAGCAACTTCGCGTCCAAGACGGAGCTGGCCCTGGCGATGTACGAGGACCACGTCCGGCAGCTGACCGCCCGGCTCGACGAGCAGCTCGAGAACTGGCTGGCGGCCGATGAGCCCGCCGCCACGGTGGTGGGGCGCGTCGTCGAGGGCATGGCGGACTTCACCTCCGACACCACCTGGCACTCCGTGCGCCTCGAGCTGCTGCTGGCCGCCCGTCGCGCGCCCCGCGTGCGGTCCGTGGTGCTCGAGCAGCGCGCCGCCCTGACCGCCGCGGTCACGGAGGCTCTCGAGCGGGTGGCCGGCCACCACGAGCTGGTCCTCACCGTAGAGGCCTCCGACCTGGCCCACCTGCTGCTGGCGGCCTACGACGGGCGGCTCAACGAGCAGGTCGCGGACCCGGGGCCCGCTCCCGCCGGCCCCGACCTGGTGCCCGCCGTCTGGCCGGCCTTCACCCGGCCCCGGGTCCGGGACTGAACGCGCCAGCGGGGGGTGTGCCCGCCGGTGACCGCAGACCAGCCACAGTATGTGTGAGCTGCATGCTCAGCATGCAAAGTATTCACTTGTCGTATGTGTGCTGGATCACCTTGAATGGGACCACCGGTGCCGTGACGGACTCGACGGCCGGCGGAGGGGATCCTCTCCGCCTGCTCGTGGCGGGCCCACGGCGCCCACCGGTCAAGGCGCGGGCCTCCCCGCCCTGGTGAATCCCGAGCTATGACATGAGGTGCCCGATGAGCGTGGACACGCTGGTCTCTTCCGATCTCGATCTCTTCTCCGACGAGGTCCTGCTGGACCCCTATCCCCACTTCGCCGAACTGCGCGAGAAGTCCTCGGTGGTGCGGATGGACGCGAACGGAATCTGGGCGCTCACGCGCTACGACACCATCCGCGACGCCATGGCGAACTGGGCAGTCTTCTCCTCCAACAAGATCGCCTTCAACGACCGGATGAACGAGGTGCTGGTCGGGACCACCCTGACGACCGACCCGCCGGACCATCAGAAGATGCGCGCCGTGCTCTCGGAGAACCTCTCGCCGCGGGCGCTGCGCAGGCTCAAGGGCGAGATCGACGCCAAGGCCGACGCCAAGGTGGCGGCCCTCGTGGAGAAGGGGTCCTTCGACGCGATGGACGACCTCGCCCGCGCGCTGCCCCTGCAGGTCGTCGCCGACCTCATCGGCGTGCAGGGCGAGCCCCGGGAGAACATCCTGCGCTGGGGCGAGGCGGCGTTCAACGTGCTGGGCCCGATGAACCCGCGCACGGCGGAGAACTTCCCGGTCGCCGGGGAGCTGTTCGGGTGGGCGCACGGGGTGCGGGCCGAGGACCTGACCGAGGGCAGCATGGGCCGGGCGATCTTCGACGCCGCCGACCGTGGCGAGATCCCGCACGAGACCTGCGGGATGATCATCCACCAGTACGTCGCAGCCGGCATGGACACCACGATCGCCTCGATCGGCAACGCCATCGCCCAGTTCGCGGCCCACCCCGAGCAGTTCGACCTCGTGCGCCAGGACCCGTCGCTGATCTCCGCGGCGTTCAACGAGGTGCTGCGCTACGAGCCCCCCGTGAACACCTGGGGCCGGCTCGTGAAGGAGGACGTCGAGGTGGACGGGACCCTGATCCCCGCCGGCTCCCGGGTCGCCGTGCTCCTGGGCTCCGGCAACCGGGACCCGCGCCACTACGAGAACCCCGACGCCTTCCAGGTGCGGCGGAACCCGGCCGACCACCTGTCGTTCGGCTACGGGGTGCACGGCTGCGCGGGCCAGGGCCTCGCCCGGCTGGAGGCGTTCGCCGTGATCGGCGCCCTGGCCCGCCGGGTGCGCCGGTACGAGGTCGGGCAGCCCGAGCGCGTGATCAACAACATGACCCGCAGCCTCGACAAGCTGCCCGTGGTGGAGGTCGACCCGGCCTGACCCCGCCGGCCGGTCCGGAAGCGCACGGCGTGCCAGGAGCCCGCCCCGAGTCCTCGGGGCGGGCTCCGTCGTGGTGCTGCCCGGCGCCGGGCCGACGCCTCCCCGCAGCGGGTGCGGGCCGTCATGCGGCCCCGGGACCCCGCCCTCCGGCGCCCGGCCGCCGCATCCAGCTCGCGTGCCCCAGTGCCGCCACGACGGTCAACGCAGTGCTGGCGAGGAGAGCCAGCGAGAAGATCAGCCCGTAGCGGCCCTGCTGGGCGAGGCCGGCGGTGAGAAAGGTGCTCAGCGAGCTGCCCAGGAACAGCGAGCACGCGAACAGGGACACGCTGGTGGCCCGCGCCCGGGGCGCCACCTCGGTGGCCCAGCCCTGCACGGACACGTTCAGGACGGCGCTGGAGACCCCGATCAGCAGCGCCGTCACCGCCAGTACCGGCGGTGTCAGGGTGAGAGCGGACACGGCGCAGGCGCAGGCGAGGACCGTCCCGCCGGTGGCGATGAGCCCGGTGCGGAAGAACCGGCGGACCAGCCGCCGCATCAGGTGGGCTCCGGAGATCACGCCCACCCCGTAGCCGGCCGCCAGCACCCCCGCGACCCCCACCCCGACACCGGTGTGCTGCAGGGCGGGAGCGATATAGGCCAGCACGCCCATCAGCACGGCTCCCATCAGCACCGCCAGGGCGTAGACCCCCAGGGCGGAGGCCGAAAGCGCCTGGCGGAGCACGGCGGTGGGCTGCTCGGCAGCATCGGCGGTGGCCCCGCGCAGGGCGCACAGCAGGGCGAGACAGCCCAGCGCGGTGAGCCCGAAGACCAGCCGCCAGTCCAGCAGGGCGGCGATGGTGCCGGCGCTCAGGGTGGCGGTGGTGGTGCCCAGGGAGGCGTAGATCTGCAGCGCGGACAGCGACCGGGCCCGATCGACCCCGGTGCGGGAGTCTCCCAGCAGGGTCAGCAGGGTGGGATAGAGCGCGCCGATCATCAGACCGGTGAACGACCGGGCCAGCAGCAGCGGCAGATAGGTGCTGAACAGGGTGCTGGCCACCCCGCCGACCATCCCGCCGGCCAGAGCCACGCGCAGCACCGTCAGGCGACCGAATCGGTCGCTGAGAAGGCCCCAGACGGGCTGTCCCAGGGCGTAGAGCAGCGCGTAGGCCGCAAATGAGCTCCACGGACTGGCTCAACGACAGGGGAGTGCGGTCGGCGAGCAGCAGCAGCATGGGCGCGGTGCCGAAGCGGTCGAAGAGCGACAGGAACCCCACCGCTCCCAGCACCGGCCCGGGAATCCGGCTTCTCGGATCGTTGATCCACCCGGAGGAGCCTGCAGTAACTGTCGCCATCTGTCCGGTGCTCGTCCTTCGTCGGAGATCGTCCTCTGTGCCGCGGTGCCGGCGGCGTGGACGTGGACCGGCCCGGGGAGCGCTGGAGGCGGTCCCCGGGCCGGTCCGGGAGGCACCCGGGGGTGCGGGAGGTCAGGCGGCCGCGGGGGCCGGGGTGCTCAGGCGCCGCAGCCGCGGCACGGGGATCCGGTGGTTGAGCGCCACCGCCGTGCCCGAGCCGTCCTCGGGGGCCCACCGCAGCAGCGCCGAGCCGTCGAGGGGATCGCCGTCGAGGACCTCGGGGGCCCCGTCCAGGGGCAGGTGCCCGCTGGCCTTGAGGGTCAGGCCGAACTGTTCGGTCCAGAAGTAGGGCACCAGCTCGAGCTCCGGGGCGTCGTCCCCCCGGAGGAGGGCGGCCGCGGCGACCTTGCTCTGCTCGATGGCGCTGGTCCACAGCGGGATCCGGCGGATGCCGCGGCTGGTCGGCAGTGCCGCGACGTCGCCTGCGGCGACGATGTCGGGCCGGAGCCGCCCGCGGTGGTCGACCTCGAGCCTGCCGTTGGTGAGCAGCCCGCTGCCGGCCAGCCACTCGACGTTCGGGACGTCGCCCACGGCGCTGATCACCAGTTCGGCGTCGAGGACGAACCCGTCGGCCAGGGCCACCTGTGAGTGCCCGCCGTCCTCCCATGCACCCACCGCCTGCGCGGGCACGATGGTCAGGCCGGCGCGCCGGGCGGCAGTGGTGAACACCTCGGAGAGGTGCGGGCCCAGCTGGTGGATCATCGGGGCCTCGGGGGCCACGAGGGTGACCTCGCACCCGGAGTCCAGGCATCCGGAGGCGATCTCCATCCCCAGCGCACCGCCGCCGACGACGATCACCGTCGGCCGGGTGGCGAGCCGGCGGCGCAGCTCCGCCGCGTCCTCCAGGGTGCGCAGCGTCAGCTCCGCGGGCTCGCCGGTGCTCAGGCGCCTGGGCCGGGAGCCGGTGGCGATGACGAGACCGTCGTAGGGCACCTCCGTGCCGTCGTCCAGCTGCACGAGCTTGCGTGCGGGGTCCAGTCCGGTGGCGCCCACGCCGAGGATCTCGGTCGCGGCGTGCTCGGGGGCGGGCAGCTGGTGGGCGGTCATGGTCCCGCCCTCGAGCAGCGCCGCCTTGGACAGGGCGGGGCGGCTGTAGGGCGCATGGTGCTCCTCGCCGACCACGGTCAGTTCCCCGTCGAACCCAGCGGCCCGCAGGGAGTCGCAGGCGGTCAGCCCGGCGATGCCGTTGCCGACGACGACGATGCGCTGCATCCGTCGTATCCTCACGCGATCCGCAGCGCGGCGACCGGGCACACGCGCACGGCGGCCTTCGCGGCGTCGAGCTCGTCGTCGACGACCTCGACGTCCAGGACCAGCTCGCCCTCGTCGTCCAGGTGCATCAGCTGCGGCGCGGCCTCCTCGCACAGGCCGTGGCCCTCGCAGCGCGGGCGGTCCAGGGTGATCTTCATGTCTTCCTCCGCTGACTTCCGGTGTGTTCGGGGCGGGGACGGCCTCGCCGACCCCTGTCCTCAGAAGTGTCACAGCTCACAGAGCGTATTTCCAATGAATAATTCACATCGAGGAAATGCACGCAGTGCATTCCGGCACGAGGGCGGGGGGCATGCATCTGTAGAATGCCGCCTGTGACATGGATTCACTCGACGCACGATCTGGTGGGCGGCACGGCGACCCCCGCGGCACCGGTGCGGCTCTCCCCGGCACGCGGCGGGAGAGCCCTGGGCTCCGGGCACGGCAGGAGCCCGTCCCGCCATGGCTGACGAGCACGACGGAACCGCGACGGACGGTGAACTGAACCAGCTGGCCTCGGTCAACCTCAACCTGCTTGTGCCGCTCCTGGCGCTCCTCGAGGAGCGGTCGGTGACGCGGGCCGCGGCCCGGGTCGGCCTGTCCCAGCCGGCCATGAGCCACGCGCTGCGCCGGATGCGGCGCCTGCTGGGGGACGAGCTCATCGTGCGCCAGGGCAGCGGCATGGCCCTCACCCCGCGGGCCGTGGAGCTCGTCGCCCCGCTGCGGGCCACACTGCAGCAGACCGCACGCCTCGTGCAGCCCACCGCCTTCGACCCTGCCGTCGACCGCCGGGTGATCACCGTGGCGATGACCACCAGCACCGCCTTCGTCATCGGCGGCGCGATCGCACGGCTGGTGGCCCGGCACGCGCCGAACGCGGTGCTGCGGCTGCGCACCACCGACATGACAGCGAGCATGGCCTCCAGCACGGTGTTCACCGAGGGGGGGATCGACGTGGTCCTGCTCCCCGAGGGCTTCCCCTCGGCCTTCCCGCGCGAGCGGCTCTACGAGGACCGGTGGGTCGTCATCACCGCCGCCGGTGCCCCTGCCGGTACCCCGGCCGAGGAGCTGCTGACCACGCTGCCGCACGTCGTCTTCGACGGCTCCCCGCGGCTGCTGCGCCCCTATGACGTTCTCGACGAGCGGGGCGTGCAGTACACGGTGCGCGACCGGGTGGACGACAACCTGCTGGTCCCGCACCTGGTGGCCGGATCGGGCGGGGTGGGGCTCCACCGGCACCGGGTCGCCACCGCCCTGAAGGACGTCCTCGGCCTGCGCCTCGAGGACTTCCCCTTCCCGATCCCGGGACTGGGCATCGACATGGTCTGGAACCCGTGGTTGGCCGACGACCGGTTCAGGACCTGGATGCGCGGGATCCTCCTCGACGCCGCCCGGTCGCTGTAGGGCGGCCGCTGCCCGGGCGGCTACCCGTCGGGCGGGAACTCCTCCGGGCGCAGGTCACGGCTGCAGGGGACTCCGCTGCCCGGCGCCAGCTGGTTGGCCGCCCGCGCGAGGCAGTCCCGGTGCCGGGGCGAGAGGTAGAGGGCATGGTGCAGGTAGGCGTCGAGCTCCAGCTCGCCGATCTCCCCGCCCAGGTGCGCGTACCTCAGCCACAGCTCGTGCGTTCCCAGACCCGCCTTGGACATCGCGGTGCGCATCAACCGGGCCTGTGTCCTGGCAATCGTCCGATCGTCCATCCGACACCTCCGCCTGCTCCTGCCAGCGTAGTCCGGGGCGGCCCGCACGGGCACGGAGGAACGATCTGCCTCCCACCGGCCAGGACACCCCCTGTATCGTGGACGGCGTGAGCCTCACACCCCCATCGCGCGTCACCCTCGACGGCCGCTTCGCCCGGGAGCTCGCCGAGATGGCCCTGCCGTGGCAGGCCGGGGAGGTCCCGGACCCGCGGCTGCTGGCGCTCAACGAGCCGCTGGCCGCCGAGCTGGGCCTGGACCCCGCGGCGCTGCGGAGCCCGGACGGCCTGCGCCTGCTGGTCGGCAACCTGGTCCCCGAGGGCGCCACCCCGGTGGCGCAGGCCTACGCCGGCCACCAGTTCGGCGCCTACAGCCCGCGCCTCGGCGACGGCCGCGCCCTCCTGCTGGGGGAGGTCGTCGACGCCGAGGGCCGGCTCCGGGACGTCCATCTCAAGGGCTCGGGGCGCACCCCGTTCGCACGCGGCGGCGACGGCCTGGCCGTGGTCGGGCCCATGCTGCGCGAGTACGTCGTGAGCGAGGCGATGCACGCCCTGGGCATCCCCTCGACGCGGTCCCTCGCCGTGGTGGCCACGGGGCGGAGCGTGCGCCGCGAGACCCTGCTGCCGGGAGCAGTGCTCACCCGGGTCGCGAGCAGCCACCTGCGCGTGGGCAGCTTCCAGTACGCCCGGGCCACGGGCGACGCCGACCTCCTGCGCCGACTCGCCGACCACGCGATCAGCCGCCACCACCCCCGCGCCGCCGACGCCGAGCACCCGCACCTCGCGCTGTTCGAGGCGGTGGTCGCCGCCCAGGCGGGCCTGGTGGCGCGGTGGATGCTCGTGGGCTTCGTCCACGGGGTGATGAACACCGACAACATGACGATCTCGGGCGAGACCATCGACTACGGGCCGTGCGCCTTCATGGACGCCTTCGACCCGGCCACGGTCTACAGCTCCATCGACCATGCCGGGCGCTACGCCTACGGCAACCAGCCGGTCGCGGCGCAGTGGAACCTCGCCCGGCTCGCCGAGGCCCTCCTGCCCCTCCTCCACGACGACCAGGACCGGGCGCTCGCGCTCGCGGAGGAGGCGCTCGACGCGTTCCCCGGGCAGTACAGCGCCGCCTGGTCGGCCGGCATGCGGGCCAAGCTCGGCCTGCCCGAGGACCTCGGCGACGACGTCACCGCGCCGCTGGTCGACGAGCTGCTCACCCTCCTGCGGGCGGACCGCGTCGACCACACCTCCTTCTTCCGCCGCCTCGGCGCGGCCGCCCACGGCGACGCCAGGGCCGTACGGTCCCTGGTCCTCGACCTGCCGGCGTTCGACGCCTGGACGGAGCGCTGGCGCGCCCTGGGCCCGGACCCCGAGGCGATGGACCGGGTCAACCCCGTGTACATCCCCCGCAACCACCTCGTCGAGGAAGCGCTCGCCGCCGCCGGCGAGGGGGACCTCGAACCGCTCGCACGGCTGCTGGGCGCGGTGACCGCCCCGTACGAGCAGCGCCCGGGCCTGGAGCGCTACGCCGCCCCCGCCCCCGAGGGCTTCGGCGCCTACCGGACCTACTGCGGGACCTGAGGCGCCGCTCCGCCGCACGCTCGGCCCGGCAGCGGCACCGCCCCGGGCGCGGCCGGGGCCGGGCGCGGCGACCCGCCCGACCGGTGCCCGGGGACGAACGGGTCAGGCCACCTCGTGCGGTGCCTCGGATGCGCCCGTGCGCGCGCTGCGCCGGGCCGCGTCCAGCACGGCCGCGGTGGCCACGGCGTCCCAGGGGTCCACCGGAACGTCCCCGCCCTCGCGGAGCCACCGGGCGACCGCCCGGTAGAAGTCGGCGTGCTCGCCGGGCGCGGTCGCCACGGGAGCGGCCTCGGAGCCGCGGACCAGCCACCCCGCCATGCCCTCTCCGGGGGCCAGGGCGTCGAAGGGGCCGGGGGCGTCGTCGTGGCCGGTGACCAGGAAGGCCCCGGCGGAGCCGAGGACCCGGGTGCGCGGGCCCGGTGCGCCGACCAGGCTGCCCGCCCACAGGTGGCTGATGGTGCCCGAGGAGTGCTCCAGCGCCAGGAAGACGTCGTCCTCGGCGGGCGTCGTCAGCGCGCGCAGCTCGGCGCGCACCGCGGCCACGGGCCCGAAGAGCTGCATCGCGGCGTCCACGAGGTGCGAACCGAGGTCGAGCAGCAGCCCGCCGCCCTCCCCGACGGCGTTCTCCCGCCACCGGGCCTTCGGCACCGGGCGCCAGCGCTCCCACCGGCGCTCGAACCGGTGCACCGTGCCGAGCCGCTCCTCGGCGAGCAGACGGCGCAGCGTCAGCTGCTCGCTGTCCCACCGCCTGTTCTGGAAGACGGTCAGCGGCGTCCCGGTCTCCTGGGCGCGTCGCGCCACGGTCGCCGCGCCGTCGTGGTCGAGCGCGAGCGGCTTGTCCACGACCACGGGCACCCCCGCCTCCAGGGCGGCCAGCGCGTGCTCGACGTGGCGGCCCGTGGGCGAGGCGACGACCAGCACGTCGGGCCGGTCGCCGCTGAGCAGCCCGGCCAGGTCGCGGTGGATCCGGGCGTCGGGCCAGTCGGCCGCCGCCCCGGCGACCCGGGCGGGACGGGTGGTGACGACGTCGGTGACCCGGCACCCGGCCTGCCGCAGCAGGGGCGCGTGGAAGTCGCGTCCGGCCATGCCGTATCCGACCAGGCCGGCGGTGAGCCCCCGGGCCGGTTCCTGTTCGACCATGCGGTCACGATAGCCGACCGGCGGACCGGCGGAACTCCGAGGGCGAGACGTCGAACTCGGCCTTGAAGGCCTTGGCGAGCCACTGCGCGTCGTGGAGGCACCATCTGGCCGCCACCTCCGCGATCGTGAGATGCGCGAGCCGGGGTTCGGCCAGGTCCCGGCGCACCGCCTCGAGACGGCGCTGCCTGATGAGGCCGCTGAGGCCCTTGCCCGTCCCGGCGAACAGCCGCTGGATCGTGCGGACGGACACGTGGTGCGCGGCGGCGACCTCCGCGGGACCGAGCTCCGGCTGCTGCAGGGAACGGCCGACGTACGCCTCGACCTGCCGGCGGAAGAGGTCCTCCGCGTCGTCGGCCACGGGTCCGACGTCGTTCAGGACCGCCCCCGCGAGCAGCGACGCGGCTGCGGAGGCCAGGTGGTCCCGGACCGCGGCGCCGGGCTGCGGCATGGACAGGCACGTGCCCATGAACTGGAGCAGCATGGCGCCGGCCCCCGTGGCGGTGGGCCACGCTCTCGCCCCTGCCTCGCTGAGCGCCGCCGGAGCCACGCCGAGCGCCGACGGGGGCGCCGTCATCACGTCGCACTCCCAGGCGCCCTGCCACGAGAGCCGGTACGGCACCGAGGTGTCGTACACGGCGAACTGGCCGGGCCTGACCACGACCTCGCGTCCCGCCTGCTCGATGACGCACTGCCCGCGGTGCACCGCGCAGACCTTGACCGACTCCGTCGCGGAGCGGCGCACCGCACCGGCCGACAGGGTGAGGTGCTGCGGCGTCCCCGAGATGCCGAAGACCCGGACGCCGCCGAGGTCGGTGGCGGTGAACGCTCCCGTGGCCCGCCCGGTGGACGCGGCCGAGGGCGTGACCCGGAGCCCGCCGAAGGTCGACTCCATGCCGTGGTACCAGGCGTCGGTGATGGGACCCACCGTCATGGGCGGCACCTCCTCGTGTCCGGCAGGGATGGCGTCCACGGACAACTCCGATGTCGCGGTCCGACAACCCCGCCCTGCGTGCTGCGGATCACAGTATAGGAAGTGCCCCGGCAGGGGCCGGGCCCGCGTCACGGCGGCCCGCCCCGCCCGGCATGTCCGCCCACCACTCCCACGATCCGAGGAGCCACCCATCATGAAGGTCGCCGCAGCCATCGCCACCGCCCCGAAGGCCCCCTTCGAGCTCGTGGAGCTGGAGCTGGACGAGCCGCGTCCCGGTGAGGTCCAGGTCCGCCTGACCGCCTGCGGGGTGTGCCACACGGACGCCATCGTGCGCGACCAGTGGTATCCCACGCCCCTGCCGGCCGTCCTCGGCCACGAGGGAGCCGGCGTCGTGGAGTCCGTGGGGGCCGGGGTCACCGATCTGGCCCCCGGCGACAAGGTCGTGCTGAGCTTCAACAGCTGCGGGGCCTGCCGGCCCTGCCTCTCCGGCCACCCCGCGTACTGCGAGAACTTCTACGCGCACAACTTCGCCGGCCGCCGCCCGGACGGCGGCACCGCCTTCACGCAGGACGGCGGCGAGCCCGTCTCCTCGCACTTCTTCGGCCAGTCGGCGTTCGCCGCCGTGTCGAACGTGGCGCGGCGCAGCGTCGTGAAGGTCGACGACGACGCCCCGCTCGAGCTGCTGGGCCCGCTGGGCTGCGGCATCCAGACCGGGGCCGGCGCTGTGCTCAACGTCCTGGACCCGGAGGCGGGGTCGAACATCGTGGTGTTCGGCGCGGGCGCCGTGGGACTCTCCGCCGTGATGGCCGCCGTCGTCGCCCACGCCACGACCATCGTCGCCGTCGACGTCGTCCCCTCCCGCCTCGAGCTGGCGCGGGAGCTCGGGGCCACGCACACCGTCGACGGGCGGGCCGCCGACCAGGTGGAGCAGATCAGGAGGATCACCGGAGGCGGCGCCCAGTACGCCCTGGACACCACCGGGGTCGCTCCCGTGTTCCGCACCATGACCGACTGCATGGGCATCCGGGGCCGCGCCGCCCTGGTGGGGGCCAGCGCGCTGGGCACGGAGTCGACCATCGACATCGGCACCCAGCTCCTGTCCGGGCAGACCATCAGCATGGTCATCGAGGGCGATTCGAACCCGCAGCTGTTCATCCCCCGGCTGATCCACCTCTACCGGGCCGGCCTCTTCCCCTTCGACAAGCTCGTGAGGACCTACCCGCTCGCCGACATCAACCAGGCCCTCGAGGACAGCGAGAACGGCGACACCCTGAAGCCGGTCGTCCTCTTCTGACCCGCGGACCAGCAGGCGCGGCACCCGCTGCGGCGTCCACCGCGACACCCACCACGGCGTCCGCACGCCGTGCGACCACCCGACCCAGGAGCTCACCCATGACACCCACCACCACCACCGCCACCGCTGCTGACACCACTTCCGCCACCACGCCGGAGATCGGCCACCTGATCGCAGGACGGACGACCACCGGCGGCACGTTCCGGGACCACCGCGACCCGGGGCGGCTGTCCGAGGTCGTGGCCCGGATCGCCGTGGGCACGCCCGCCGACGTGGACCGCGCCGTGCAGGCCGCGCACGAGGCCTATCTGTCCTGGCGTGCCGTGGCGCCGGCGGAGCGGGCGAGCCGGCTGCTCGAGGCCGCCGAGGTGCTGGCGGGCAGCGCGGAGGAGCTGGCCCCGCTGCTGGCGCGCGAGCACGGCGGGGTGCTGTGGGAGGCCCGGACCGACTTCGCGCTGGGCGCCGGGGTCCTCCAGCACACCGCGAGCCTGACCGAGCAGTTCTTCACCCCGGTCGAGCACGACGACGAGCAGAGCTTCATCCGGGTCGAGAAGGTGCCCCGCGGGGTGGTGGCGGCGATCGTGCCGTGGAACATGCCGATCGTGCTGACCATGATGAAGCTCGCCCCGGCGCTGGCCACCGGCAACACGCTGGTGCTGAAGCCCTCCCCGTTCGCCTCCGCCGCGCTCACCACCGCCCTGCGGCGGATGGCCGAGGTCCTGCCCGCCGGGGTGATCAACGTCGTCCACGGCGAGGGCGACGTCGGCGAGGCGCTGACCACCCACCCGCTGGTGCGCAAGATCGGCTTCACCGGCGGCACCGGGACCGCCCGCCACGTGATGGCCGCGGCCGCCGGGTCGATCAAGAACATCACGCTGGAGCTGGGCGGCAACGACCCGGCGATCGTGCTCGACGACGCCGACATCGAGGCGACCCTGGACCGGATGCTCGCCGGGGTCTTCACCCGCTCCGGCCAGATCTGCTTCGCCGTCAAGCGGATCTACGTGCCCCGGTCGATGCACGACGCGTTCGTCGACGCCCTGTGCGCCAGGGTCGGGGAGTACGTCGTCGGGCACGGACTCTCCGAGGGCGTGAGCTTCGGGCCGCTGGCCACGCAGGACCAGTACGAGAAGGTGCGCCGGCTCATCGGGACCACCAGGGCCTCCGGGGCGGACGTGGTCGAGCTCGGGCGCCTGGCCGAGGGCCTCGACGCGGGGGACGGCTACTACGTGCTCCCGCACGTGGTGCGCGACGCCCAGCACGGCGCGGAGATCTGCTCCTGCGAGCAGTTCGGCCCGATCATCCCGGTGATCGCATACGACGACGAGGAGCAGGTGATCGGCTGGGCCAACGACAGCGAGTACGGGCTCGGCTCCTCGGTGTGGACCGCGGACCCCGCGCGCGGGCTGGCGGTGGCGAGCCGCATCGAGGCCGGCAGCACGTTCGTCAACACCCACTCCTTCGAGTCGCTGGACCTGCGCATGCCCTTCGGCGGCATCAAGCAGTCCGGCATCGGCCGCGAGTTCGGCGAGGCGGGCATGGCGGAGTACGTCGAGGAGCACGCCGTCCGCCTGCTCAAGTAGGGCCCCGGCCCCCTCGCCGGCACGGTCGTTGAGGGGGCCCGGGACCGGCGGCCGCACGGATCATCTGCCGGTCATCATCCTGCGGTGGTGCGCCGCGACGCGCTCGGCCGGCAGCTCCTTGTCGTAGATCGCGACCTTGCCGACGGCCCCCTCGAAGAAGGAGCTGAGATCCCGGGTGCCCACACGGAACGGTGCGCCGCCCCGCGTGGGCGTGATGGCCGTGCCGCGGTAGTTCAGATCGTTCTGGGCCTTCAGGACGCCGTCCCGGTAGATCTTCGTGTAGCCGTTCGGATACTTCTCGCTCTTCGCCCTGGTGTTGATCACCAGCACGTAGTGGATCCACTCGCCCTTCTGGACGCCGCCCTGGAAGTAGGACCCCGCGCCCTTTCCGCCCGAGGCGTCGAAGAGATAGCCGGAGATGCGGTTGGGGCGGTTCTCGTCGTTGCGGAGGGAGTACATCCTCGCCACGTACTCGTGCTCTCCCGTCTGCCCCTTGCCCATCCAGTGCACGTATCCGCTGCCCTCCGCGTGCCGGAACTGGAGCGTGTCCGGACGCATCCAGGCCTCGACGGTGAGGACGCCGCGCGTGGCGGGGCTGAGCCCCGCGGCGTCGGGCGCCTGCAGGTACTGCGTGGCGCCGTCGAAGTCCGCGGCGATGTCGCCGTTGGGCAGCCTCGTCCGGGCGGGCGCCCCGACGTAGCGGCCCTCGTTCCCCTTGTTCGCGAGGTCCTTCTCGGTGCCGGCACCGGGGGTGCTCATGCCCCAGTAGGCAGCGGGCCTGTCGGCCCTCACGACGGTGTCGTAGGAGACGTGCCGTGCCGCTGACGTGCGGAGGTCCGCGGGCCCCGCCTCCGCGGACGGCAGGCCGACGAGCCCGAGCGCGAGGACGGACAGCACCGCCACGACGTGCCGGGCCGCCGAACCGCGCCGCCCTCCCAGATGAAGAGGTCTCATGCCACGTCCCCCGTCCTTCTCCCGCATCCCCCGTGCCTCCAGCGTGCCTCGGAGGGGATCAGGAGGTCAACGACACCGGCCGTGCAGCTGTGCAGGACGGCGCCGGGGCGTCCCGCACGGCTTCGGGGGAGCGCCCCGGCGGCCGGGGAGGGTGGGCGGTTCCGGGGCTCAGCCGGCCGCGGCCGCCAGGAGCGGGACGAGCAGGGAGGTCACGAACAGCACCAGGGCCCCGCCGAGGCGGTTGGTCAGGCCGGCGAAGGGCATCAGGTGCATGCGGTTGGCCGCGCTGAGCACGGAGACGTCCCCGCTGCCGCCGGTGTCGGCCATGACCAGGCCCGGGGTGATGGCGGCCTCCACGAAGTGGAACTTCACCAGCCAGCCCAGGAAGCCGGAGCTCACGGTCGCGATGATCACGGTGGCCACGGTGAGGACGATGAACATCGGGTTGCTCAGGGAGGCGAGGACCTCCTGGATGTCGATGTAGGTCATGCTCACCCCGACGAGCAGGGCCGGGACCAGGATGGCGCCGATCATGTCGCCCCACTCGGAGCTGGCGTCCTCGAGGTCCTTGGGGAGCAGGCCGAAGATCTTGACGGCCGCGGCGAAGAGGATGGTCCAGGCGTAGGGGTGCAGCACCGGCAGCCAGGCGGCGACCAGGTTGCCGGCCACGAACAGGACCGCGGCGATGAGCAGGCCCTTGCCCAGGGAGATGAAGGAGGAGATCTCCTTCTTCTCCGGCACGGCCATCTCGTCGGCCCGGCCCTCGACGCGCAGCAGCTGGCCGTGGCCGTTGAAGCCGACGAAGAGCTGCTTGTTGCGCTTGCCCAGCCCGTTGAAGATCCCGGCGATGAGGATGCACACGATGTTGGCCATCACCACGGCCGACATCAGGTCGCCCATGAACGTGGCGGCCTCCCCGCCGGTGCGTGCGGCGTACATCTCCGACATCGGCACCGCGCCCAGGCCCAGGCCGCCGGCCATGATCGGGGCGGCGATGAAGAGGACGCCCTCGATGAAGCCGAAGCCGGTGACCGCCCCGAGCGCCCCGATCAGGACGAAGGTGGCGATGAGGCAGCCGATCAGGGGGACGGCGAAGCGGGGTCCGGCCTTGAGCAGCAGGGCGCGGGGCATGCCCAGGATGGACCCGGCGATCAGGGCCATCACGAAGAAGTCCAGGAAGCCGTAGGTGTCGACGAAGCCCTGCACGACCGTCACGGCGTTCTCGGGCATCACGCCGGCGAAGATCAGGAGGGCCGGGACGAAGGTGCACAGGATGGTCGGCAGCCCGTAGTCGCGGACGACCGGGAACAGGTTGCCGATCCAGATGAGCAGCCCGCCCAGGAGGATGGTGACGGCGAAGCCCGAGAGCATGGACTCGGGCAGGTTGCCGGTGACCGCGGCGGTCAGGACCACGGCGGCGAGCACGAGGTACACGGGTGCGGGCATGCTCGCGATGCGGAACCCCTGGCGGCCGGGGTAGTGCGTGCCGCGGCGCGGGCCCGCGGTGGGGGCGACCCGGCGGTGCATCCCCGTGCCCGGGTCTGCGGGCGGCCGGTCCGGCGTCTCGTCCACGGGCTCGGTGGTCAGGGTGGTGGGTGGCGTCGTCGACATCGGTGTCCCCCAGGTGATGTGGGTGCGGCGGCCCCGGCGGGGCCGCTCGTGGAATGAAGATGGTCGGTGGGGCTAGCGGGTGGCGGGCTCCGCGGCCGGAACCGCGGGGGAGCGGGTGACGACCTCGCGGGCCAGGCGGACCGCCTCGGCCAGGCGGTCCTCGTCGATCCCGGTGTCGTGGCCGGTGGCGTGCAGGTGGGCCACGAGCTGCTCGGTGGCGATGTTGCCGTGGGCACCGGGGGCGAACGGGCAGCCGCCGTAGCCGCCCAGTGCGCTGTCGAAGCGGATGATCCCGGCCGCCACCGCGGCGCCGACGGTGTCCAGGGCCTGGCCGTGGGCGTTGTGCAGGTGCAGGGAGAAGGTCAGCTCCGGCTCGGCCGCGCGCACGTGGTCCAGCGAGGCCATGACCTGGGCGGTGGGCGAGGTACCGAGGGTGTCGGCCAGGCCGATGTCGGTGATCCCCGTGCTCTTGAAGGCCCGGACCACCCGCAGCAGGTGGTCCGGGTCGATCTCGCCCTCGAAGGGGCAGGTGAAGGCGGTGGAGATCCCGGCGAAGAAGTGGACCGTCGGGTAGTGGGCGAGCTCCCCGGCGAGGTCCGCCAGGGCGTCCTCGATGGCCTGCCCGGCGTTGGCGCGGCTGTGGGCCTGGCTGGCGGAGGTGACGACCTGGACGTCGGTGGCTCCGGCGTCGGCGGCCCGGGCGATGCCGCGGCCGTTGAGCGCCAGCGACGTCCAGGTCACCCCCGGCGCGGCGGGGACCCCGGCCAGCACCTCGGCGGCGTCGCCCATCTGCGGGACCTTCCTCGGGTTGACGAAGGAGGCCACCTCCAGGCGGGTGAGCCCGGCGGCCACCAGGGCCTCGGCGACGGCGATCTTGTCGGCGGTGGCGACGACGACGTCCTCGTCCTGGAGGCCGTCGCGCAGGAACACGTCGGTGATCTGCACCCGCATCTCAGCGCACCCCCTGCAGCGTGAGGTCGGCGATCTCCTCCGCGGTGAGGCCGGCGAGGTCGCGCAGGACCTCCTCGGTGTGCTGGCCCAGCTCGGGCCCCACCCACTGGACCCGGCCCAGGTGGCCGGGGATCTTGGGGACGACGCCGGGGAAGCGGATGAGCTCGGGCTCGTCCTCGACCACGACCTCGTGGGTCTGGATCATGTCGCGGGCCAGGTAGTGCTCGTCGGCGGCGATGGACGGGGCGTCGTAGACCGGGCCGGCGGGCACCCCGGCCGCGTCGAGCAGCTCGAGCACCTCGGCCAGGGGGTGGCTGGAGGTCCAGGCGGCGATGGCGCCGTTGAGCTCCGCCTCCCGGGCGCCGCGGGCCTCGGTGGTCAGCAGGGACTCGTCGGCGGCCAGGTCGTCGCGGCCGATGGCCGTCATCAGCCGGCGGAAGACGGAGTTGGAGTTGCCGCCGATGACGACCTCGAGGTCGTCGGCGCAGGGGTAGGAGCCGGTGGGCACGACCCCGGGCAGGGCGCCGCCGGTGCGCCTGCGCACCATCCCGTACGCGTCGTAGTCGGGGACCAGGGACTCCAGCAGGCTGAACACGCCCTCGTAGAGGGCGACGTCGACGACCTGGGGGCCCTCGGAGCGGGCGCCGCGGGCCTTCTGCAGCATGAGCATCAGGGCGCCGATGACCCCGTAGAGCCCGGCGACGGTGTCGCCCATGGACGCCGCCGCCCGGCCGGCCGGGCGGTCGGGCTCGCCGGTGATGTAGCGCAGGCCGGCGAAGGACTCGGCCGAGCTGCCGAAGCCGGCGCGGTTGCGGTAGGGCCCGGTCTGGCCGTAGCCGGAGATCCGGACCATCACCACGTCCGGGTTGAGCTCGGTGAGCACCTCCGGGCCCAGGCCCCACTTCTCGAGGGTGCCGGGGCGGAAGTTCTCGATCACGACGTCGCACTGGGCGGCGATCTTCTTCACGGCCTCCCGGCCCGTCTCCGAGCGCAGGTCCAGGGCCACGGACTTCTTGTTCCGGCCCAGGGTGCGGAAGAGCATGGACGTGGCACCGCGGGTCTTGCGCCAGTCGCGCAGCTCGTCGCCGCCGTCGGGGCGTTCGACCTTGACGACCTCGGCGCCGAAGTCGCCGAAGAGCCGGGCGGCGAAGGGGGCGGCGATGAAGCTGCCCAGCTCCAGCACGCGGATCCCCTCCAGCGGGAGGGTGTTGCCCTCGACGTGCAGATTCTCGGTCATGGTGCCTGCTTCCCTGGGTACGTGCTCCGTGATCTCTCCTGTTTCCCACTCTGTGGGAGATCACTGTCGTTTGGCGGGAAGACGGTAGCAAGTGATCCAGGACACACACAACCCCCTCGGCGAGAATTCCGAGGGGGTGGGCGTTCAGGGCGATGCGGGGGCTAGGGTGCGGAGCGCTCGAGGTCCTGGCCGATGCGCCGGGCGGCGGCCACGACGTCGTCGCCGAAGTCCGCGCCGGGCGAGACGGCCACGCGGGCCAGGGGCATGGCCAGGCACACGGCCGCGATGGTCTGCTCGCGCAGCCGCACGGGTGCGCTGACCGAGCCCAGCCCGGGGGTGCGCATGCCGACGGACTCCACCCAGCCGTGCTCCGCCAGCTCCTCCAGGGCGGCCGGCTCGCCGGCCAGGAGCCGGCCGCTCGACCCCGCGGGCAGCGGCAATCGGGAGCCCGGCGGCAGGGTGGCCCGCAGCTCCTGGTGGCTGTCCACGCTCATGAGGCAGACGCGCTCGTCCGCGCGCCGGGTCCACAGCTGCGCCGACTCCCCGGTGCTGTCCCGCAGCCCGGTCAGCGCGGGCAGCGAGACCTTCTCGAGGGCGGACTGGACGAAGCGCTGGCCCAGCCGGAAGTCCCCGCCCTCGCCGCGGCGCAGGAACCCGTGCTCGGCCATCGAGAGGGCCAGGCGGTGGGCGGTGGAGACCGACAGCCCCGTCCGGCGGGCCAGCTCGCTGGCCGAGGCCGAGGACTGGCCCACGGCGTCGAGGATCGCGGCGATCCGCTCCAGGGTGCGGTTGCCGCCGGACGGCTCGGGGGAGGGCATGGCACCAGCTTAGGGTCCGCCGGGCCGCGGGGGCGGAGGCCCGCGGTGCCCGCCCCGTCCGGGGCCGGAGGGATCCGGCGTCAGAGGAAGGGGCGCAGCGGGACCAGGACGGTCTCGGCGAACCAGGCGGCGGGGTGCCGCTCGTGCCACTCCTCGGCGGTGAGCTGACGGCAGTTGGCGCTGTCCGCGGCGAAGATCCGCTCCATGTCCGCGGCGAAGTCCTCGTCGTGGATCTCCAGAGTCGTCTCGTAGTTGAAGCCCAGGCTCAGCCGGTCGATGTTGGCGGTGCCCACGATCGACCACTGCCCGTCGATGGTCGCGGTCTTCGCGTGGATCATGGCGTTGCGGTACAGCAGCACGGTGATGCCCTCGGCCAGCAGCGAGGAGTAGAAGCCGTGGGAGAGCCAGTCGGCCAGCACGTGGTTGGAGTTCTCCGGCAGGATCACCCGCACGTCCACCCCCCGCCGGGCGGCCTCGACCAGCGCGTCGAGGATCTGCTGGTCGGGGATGAAGTAGGCGGTGGTGAGGTTGATGTGGTGCCTGGCCCGGTGGATCGCGTCCAGGTAGACGCTGCGGATCGGGTAGACCAGGCTGGCGGGGATGTTGTTGATCGCCCGCACCCGGGAGTCCCACGCCCCCGGGTTCAGGTGCGGCAGCCGGCGGGGCCGGGCGGTGGAGGGGTGGTTCCACACGGCCGCGAACGAGTGGCTGAGCTCGAACGCGGCGGGGCCGACGAGCCGCACGTGGGTGTCGCGCCACTCCGTGGCGTAGAGCGACCCGATGTTGTAGCCGCCCACGAACCCGATCTCGTCGTCGACGACCAGGATCTTGCGGTGCGTCAGCCCGGTGGCCTGCAGGGGGCTGAGCAGCAGGCGGGGGCGCAGGACGGGGAAGCGGAAGACGTGCACGTCCGGGTGGAACCGGAAGAACGAGGCGGGCACGACCAGGTTGCCGAAGCCGTCGTACATGACGTACACCTCGACCCCGCGCGCGGCGGCGTCGTTGAGGGCGTCGCGGAACTCCCGGCCGACCTCGTCGCCCTTCCAGATGTAGGTCTCCAGCAGGACGCGGTGCCGGGCGCCGCGGATCGCGGCGAGCATGTCCCGGTAGAGGTCCTCCCCGTAGGTGTACGCCGTGGTGCGGGTGTCGGCCACGGTGCCCTCGTAGGTGCCGGGGCGGGGGAACCCGGAGCGTCGCTTCCGGCTCCTGCGCTGGATGGCGTCCGTGGCCACCAGGGTGGCCACCACGGCGGCCTGCACCCCGGCGAGGCCCGCGAGCGAGCGGACGGCCAGCGTGCGGAGGGGACGCGCTCTCGGCGCGGGAGAAGAGTGCACCGTCCGAGCTTATCCGCCCGCCGCCCCCGGCCCGCGACCCGTTCAGGCCACCCGGACCGCCGGATCGGCCACCAGCTTCGTGTAGAGGGCCAGGTGGTCCTCGACCATGCGCTCGGCGCTGAAGCGTCTCTCCGCCGAGGCCCGGACGGCACGCCGGTCCAGTGCGGCGGCGCGGCCCAGCACGGCCGCGAGCTGGGCGGGGGTCTCGGCGAGGTATCCGGTGACGCCGGGCTCGACGATCTCCGGGGCCGCCCCCAGGGGCGTGGCGACCACCGGTGTGCCGGTGGCCAGGGCCTCGATCATGACCAGCCCGAACGGCTCCGGCCACTGGATGGGATTGAGCAGGGCCACCGCGTTCCCCAGCAGCTCGTACTTCTGCCTGCCGCCGACCTCGCCGAGGAACTCCTCGTCGGGGCCCAGGATCGGCTCGATGACGTCGTGGAAGTAGCGCAGCTCGGCGGGCTCGCGCATCTTCGCGGCGATCCGCAGCGGCACGCCTGCGGCGCGCGCGATGACGATGGCCTCGGCGATCCCCTTGTCCGGCGTCATCCGGCCCAGGAAGAGGGCGTAGCCGCCCCGTCCCCGGCCGACGGGGACCGCGGAGAGGTCCACGCCGTGCGGGATGACGGCGGCCACGGGCAGGCCCGGCGATCGGCTGATCTGGTCGTGGGAGATGGCGACGACCGCCGTGTCCCGCCCCGCGGCGCGGTAGATCTCCTCGAGGTGGGAGGTCAGCGGCCCGTGGATGGTCGTCACGACGGGCACGGCGGGTGGGCGGTGCCGGTAGAGCGGCCCGGCGAGGGTGTGGTCGTGGATCACGTCCATCCCGGCCAGCCCCGCGTAGGCCCGGGCGACGTGGCTGAGCTCGGACCAGCTGGCGCCCAGCGCCACGGGGTCCGACGGGTCCGTGCCGGGAAGGCGGGCGACCGGACACGTGCTGTCCGCGGCGGCGGCCAGCACCACCTCGTGGCCGGCCGCCGTGAGCCCCCGTGCCAGGGCGTCCACCACCAGCTCGATCCCGCCGTACGCGACCGGGGGGATCGGGAACCACGGCGCGACGATCAGTCCGATGTGCATCCTCGTACCCCTCTCCAGCGGTCCACCGGGGTCGGGACGAAGGGCCTCGGAGGAGCGTCGTGCATGATCCCTGGCGTCCTAGGGGGCCGTCCGGTCGCCGTGGTGCTCTCCGGTGCTGAGCGTCTCCTCGAGGGGTGGCCGGGGCGCCCGTCGCAGCTTGATCTCCGGGGGGAGGCCCTCGACGGTGGCGGAGGCCCCGTCGACGTGGATCGAGATCCGGGAGGTGTCGAGGCGGAGGTTGTCCGCGTGGAAGGCGCCGAAGTCCGGCGGGAGGATCGGGGCCAGGCGGACCTCGCCCTGGGGCAGGAGCGGGTCGAAGCGCAGGAGCATGCGCATGAGCTGCACGGGGGAGGCCGCCGCCCACGCCTGCGGGGAGCAGGAGGTGGGATAGGGCACGGGATCGGGGTACTCGTCCCGGGAGAAGCCGCAGAAGAGCTCGGGCAGCCGCCCGTCGAAGCGCTCGGCCGCGGTGAAGAGCCCGTCGGCGACCCGTCGGGCCTCCTCGGCGAAGCCGTACCGCATCAGCCCCGTCGCGGTCAGGGTCGTGTCGTGGGGCCAGACGGAGCCGTTGTGGTAGCTCACCGGGTTGTAGGCCCCCATGTCCGAGGCCAGGGTCCGGATGCCCCAGCCGGTGAACATCTCCGGCGACATGAGCCGTTCGACGACCAGCGGCGCCTTGTCGGCGTCGACGATGCCCAGCCACAGGCAGTGGCCCATGTTGGAGGCGCACGCGTCGACCGGGCGCTTGTCCTTGTCCAGGGCCACGGCGAAGTAGCCCCTGTCCGGGAGCCAGAACCTCTCGTTGAACTCCGCCTTCAGGTCCGCGGCGCGGCGGGCCCACGCGGTCACTCCCGCCTCGTCGCCCAGCTGTCCCGCCAGCAGCGCCCGGCCGAGGTAGGCGCTGTAGACGTACGCCTGCACCTCGCACAGGGCGATGGGGGCCTCCGCCAGGCGGCCGTCGGCGAAGTTGATGCCGTCCCAGGAGTCCTTCCAGCCCTGGTTCAGCAGCCCGTGCTCGCTGGCCCGGTGGTACTCCACGAAGCCGTCGCCGTCGCGGTCCCCGTACTTCTGCACCCACTCCAGGGCGCGATCCGCGTGCGGCAGGAGCGCGTCCAGCACATCACCGGCCAGCCCCCACCGGCTCAGCTCGGCCAGCAGGGTCACGAACAGCGGGGTGGCGTCGGCGGTCCCGTAGTAGGCCTTGCCGCCGCCCATGGCCAGGCCCGCGGTGGCCCCCAGCCGGACCTCGTGCAGGATCCTGCCCGGTTCCTCCTCGGTGCCCGGGTCCACCTTCTGCCCCTGGAGCGAGGCCAGGGTCTGCAGGGTGCCCGTGGCCAGGCTGGGGTCCACGGGAAGGGCCATGTAGGAGGACAGGAGCGAGTCCCGGCCGAACAGGGCCATGAACCAGGGGGCGCCGGCCGCCACGGCCACCCGCTCGGGGTGCTCGGCGTCGAAGATCCTCAGGGAGCCCAGGTCCGACTGGCTGCGGGTCAGCACCGCCTCGACGGCGCGGTCGGCGACGGACAGGCGCGGCACGTCCTCCTCCCAGGCGGCGTACCGGCGCGCCGCCTCGTGGTGCAGGGTGGTGGACGTCTCGGTGAACGGGTTCTCCGGGGCCGCTCCTTCGACCAGGGGGGTGACGATGACGCAGGTGGACCAGGTGTCCCGCGGGGGGACCTCGACCTCGAAGACCAGGGAGTTCTCGGTCGCCGCCGCCCCGCGGGCGCTGATCACCACGCCGCGGCGGTACCCGTCGCGCACGGCCTCGAGGCGCAGCTCCTCCTGGTGGACGTGCCGGTTCCGGTCCGTGAAGGAGACGGTCCTGCCGCCCTTCACGTCGAAGAGGTCGGCCAGGTCCGCGTCCACGCCGATCTCGATCCGGCACGCCGAGGGCTGCTGGGAGTAGTTGTGCACCGTGATGTCCTCGCGCAGGCCGGGGCCGACGTGGCGCTCCTGCCGCACCACCAGGGGGCTGTCCGCGACGCCGTCGGGCCTCCTCGGCCGGCCCACGAACACGGCCCGGTACGGTTCCAGGGTGCGGCCCGTGAGGGGCTCCAGCGGCATGTCGTTCACGGTGAGCAGCCAGCGGGAGAGGATCCGCGTGTCCTGGTAGAAGGCGCCCTGGGCCTGGCCGGGCACCACGTCCCCGCTCTGCGTCGAGATGCAGAAGGAGGAGCCCTCCACGACGGTGACCGCGTCCAGGACCATCGACCCCGCTGCGGTGTCCTCGTTCCATGCACTCATAGCCCCCACCCCGACCGTGTCCGAAACCCCTGCCGACCTGCTGCAGGACCCACTGCTGGATCCGCTGCCGTACCCGTGCGACGTCCCCGTCGTATTGTCCCGTGACGGGGATCACCCCGCAACGGGTTGCGGGGACGTTGCGGCGGTGTCCGGGTTCGTGTCGGGCCGGGCGGCGGCTCCGTGCCCGATCAGGCGGGGCGGCGGGTGCGGGGGCAGGCGCTGCCGTCGAGGGCTCGGGCCTGCTCCAGCCGTCTCTCCGCCGCGGCCACCCGCTCGAGCCGTGACCAGTCCTTCTCGCGGGAGGCGGCGGTGTGCAGGCCCTGGCGGAACTCGGCGCTGCGGGCCGCCCGGTCGGCGGCCAGCAGCCGGGACAGGTCCTCGCGGTGGCCGCACGGCCAGTCGGCGATGACCGCCGGTGAGGCGGACTCGACCTCGGCCAGCGCTGCCTCCGCACGGGTGGTCCGGCGTCCTCCACGGCGGCGGAGGAGCACCAGCACGAGCACGGGGACGGCCGCGAGAGGAACGGCGAGAGGGATGACGAGAGAAATGAGCGGTTCCATGGGGGGATGGACCTTCCGGGGACGTGGGGGCGTCGCACGACGAAGCCTATCCGCGCCGGGCTCCTGGACCGTTCATGACGCGGTGCCGGCGGTCCCGCTCGGCGATCCTCCGGGCCCGGGGCTCAGAGCTGCGGCACGCACTCGCCGGTGCCGAGCCGGGCGAGGCCCGCCAGGTCCCCGGCGGCGAATCCGGTGAGGCCGCTGTTCTCGGCGTGCATCAGCTGCCCGGGGTCGTCGACGTGGTCCAGCCCGACCACGTGACCCAGCTCGTGCATGATGACGGCGCGGACCTGCGCCCGGCCGTGGGGCCGCTCCAGCACCGCCGTGAGGTCGGGGGCGTCCAGCGTCACCGAGCCCGCGACGTAGACGAGGGGCCTGCCGGGGCTCTGCGCGTAGGAGCTGCCGCCCAGCCCGACGACGCGTCCGGCCAGGCCCGGGGTCTCGCCGGGATCGGACCAGGTGATGAGGAGGGGGGCCCAGCGCTTGCCGTACCGCTCGGGCTGGTAGTTGTCACGGCTGCCGCTGGGGGCCTCGGTGGTGGTCCCGTCGTGGACGAACTGCAGTCCTGTCGCGACGGACACCTCCGCCAGGGCCTGCTCCACGAGTTGCTGCGCGCCCGGCGGGGCGTTGTCGGGGCGCACCACCCAGTGCACCGGCCGGCACGGGTCGTACGCGACCATCTCCTGCCCGGGGTCCGGGGACTCGTTGAGCCGGTAGCTGGTCGACGAGGGGGCCGTCGGGGGAGTGCCGATCGGCTTCTCGGCGGCCCCCACCCCGCGCGGGGGCGTCGAGGCGTGGGGGAGGTAGGGCCCGGCGACCGGCAGGACGAGGCGGTCGACGACCGTGGGGGTGAAGGACAGGGCGAGCACGAGCACGACGGCGAAGGCCGGCGAGGCGCGCCACGTCAGGCTCCGCGACCGGGGGCCGCGCCAGTGGCGGACGTCCGCGCGGGTCGTCCGCGCCCTGTGCCGGGCCCGCGCCGGCGTCGGTCCGGGCGGCCAGGCGGCCCCGCCGCCCCTCCGGCCCCCGGAGCCCGCGGCAGGCCTTCCCCCAGGTGAACTCCGCATGCGCGCCCGCTTCTGCTCGTCGTGGGCCGGCCCCCAGGACCGGCCCCAGTGTATGAAAGCAAACGCTACGCGGTGCGGTTCCGGATGTCATGTCGTGTCGGGGCGGCCGGGACGGCCTCGTCCCGGCCGTGCCCGCAGGACCCGGGGGCTCCTCCCGGCCGGCGGCGATACACTCACCTGCGGGACGGGCCCGGTCCGGGACCTCCCGCCCCCGTCCCCGCCCCGACCGAGGAGCTCGTGCAGATGCCCCAGGTGGTCCTCCCGCACACCGTGACCCCGGTGCAGATGCTGCGCGCGCTGCGCGCCGAGCCCGGGCTGGTGGCCCTGGTCGGCGACTGGCACCACGGGGACGCCCTCATCGGGTTCGACCCCCTCCGCCGGCTCGGCCCGGACGAGGATCCCTTCACCGCCCTGGGCTCACGGGGGCGCCCCGCCCCGCAGGGGCCCGGTGAGGAGCCGGGCGAGGAGCCCGGCGGCGCGTTCGGCGGTGGCTGGATCGGATACCTGGGCTACCAGCTGGCCCGGGGCCTGGAGGTCCTGCCCCCGGCCCCGCCGCGGCCGGCCCGCCTGCCGGACCACCACCTGGCCTACTACGACCACGTGCTGCGCCGCCGTGCCGCGGCGGGCGACTGGGTGCTCGAGTGGCTGCCCGGCACGGATCCGGCCCGGGTGGCGGCCGCGGAGGAGGTCGTCCGGGAGGCGCTCGCCGCTCCGCACGACCCCGTGCCCTACCGGTGCGGGCCCTTCACGGCCGACGCCTCCCGGGACGAGCACGCCGCCGCCGTCGCCAGGACCCTGGGCCACATCCGCGACGGCGACGTCTTCCAGGCCAACATCTGCCGCAGCCTCGGGGCCGGCTTCGAGGGCGACCCGCTGGACCTGTTCTGCGCCGGGGTCCAGGCGCTGGCCCCGCGCTTCGCCGCGTTCCTGCGGGTACCCGGCGGGGCGGTGGCCAGCCTCTCCCCGGAGCTGTTCCTGCGCCGGACGGGGGAGTCGGTGCTCA
>NZ_BMEQ01000024.1 GCF_014636775.1 Kocuria dechangensis | reverse complement strand
TCGACGGGGTGGCCTGCCCCGACCCCGGCGCCGAGGTCCCGGCCGGAGCGACCCTCGACGTCCTCCCACCCTTCTCCGGCGGGTGAACTCTTGCGGTTCCGTCGAGCGGATGGACCAGCTCACCGCCGAAACCTCGTTCCATTCCCGACCTCAAGGAAACGACATGACCGTGCACGACGACAGCGCCCCCGACCTGGACCAGTGGAGCCGGCGGCTCACCCAGGCTCTGCAGATCCTGGACCTGAAGGTGGACACCCAGGAGATCCTACAGCTCGCCCGGCAGGCCTCCGGGTCCGTCTCCCCCGAGGCCGGGGCGCTCACCACCTTCTACGTGGGCTACGCCGCCGCGCTGGACGCCGCGGGGAACCGGTCCAGCAGGACCCCGGACCAGGCGGTGCGGGACGCCGCCGCCACGGCCGCTCGCCTGGCCGATCAGGGCGTCAACGGCGGCCCGGACAGCGTTGGCTGGGCCGCCACCGGCCAGTAGGCGCAGGGTCCGGGCGGCGCACGGCGTCGCCCGCGCCCTGCGCGACGCGGCGCGGCCGCCGCCCCCTCGAGGGGACGGCGGCCGCGCCGCTCTTGTCCGATGACCGGGAGGATCAGGCGGTGGCGGGCACGCCGGCCACCGCGTTCTCCTGGCTGCTGCCGCCGGAGGGGCCCTCGGCCGTCGGCTCCAGGCGCACGATCACGCCCTTGGACACGGGGGTGTTGCTGCCCGTGACCGTGTCGTCGAGGGGCACCAGGACGTTGGCCTCCGGGTAGTAGGCCGCCGCGCACCCGCGGGCGGTCGGGTAGGAGACGATCCGGAACCTCCGCAGCACCCGGTCCTTGCCGTCCACGTACTCGCCGTGGACGTCCACGAGCTGGCCGTCCTCCAGGCCGAGCTCGGCGATGTCCTCGGGGTTCACGAACACCACGTGCCGGCCCTTCTTGATGCCGCGGTAGCGGTCGTTGTAGCCGTAGATCGTGGTGTTGAACTGGTCGTGCGAGCGCATGGTCTGCAGGATGAGCCGGCCCGGCGGGCACTCGAGCGGATACAGGGCGTTGACGGTGAGCTGAGCCTTGCCCGTGGGGGTGTTGAAGGTGCGGGAGTCGCGAGGCCCGTTGGCCATCACGAACCCGCCCTCCTGCCGGATCCGCTCGTTGTAGTTCTCGCAGCCGACGACGACGTTCGCGATGTGGTCGCGGATGCGGTCGTAGTCGGCTTCGAAGCCCTCCCAGTCCGCGTCGAGCCTCTCTCCGAGCGTGGCTCGTGCCAGTCGGCTGACGATGGCGACCTCGGAGAGGAGGTTCGGCGCGACGGGCTCGACCTTGCCCCAGGAGGGGTGCACCGCGCTCACGGTGTCCTCCACGGAGACGAACTGGGGGCCGGTGGCCTGGATGTCGACCTCGGTCCGGCCCAGGGTGGGCAGGATCAGCGCCTCCGCGCCGGTCACCGTGTGGGACCGGTTGAGCTTGGTGGAGATCTGCACGTTCATGTCCAGCTTGTCCATCGCGGCCTCGGTCGCGACGGTGTCCGACATGGCCGCCACGAAGTTCCCGCCCAGGGCGAGGAAGAACTTCATCCGGCCGTCGCGCATCCTGCGGACGGCGTCCACGGCGTCGACCCCGTGGTCGCGGGGCGGGGCGAAGGAGAACTCCTGGCCCAGGGCGTCGAGGAACGCCGGCGGCATCTGCTCCCAGATGCCCATGGTGCGGTCGCCCTGCACGTTGGAATGCCCGCGAATGGGCGATGCCCCGGCACCGGGCTTGCCGATGTTGCCGCGCAGCAGGAGGAGGTTGATGATCTCCTTGATGGTCGCCACGCCGTTCTTCTGCTGGGTGACGCCCATGGCCCAGGTGATGATGACCTTCTCGGCCTGCAGGTAGCGCTGCGCGAGCTCGTCGATCTCCGCGGAGGTGAGACCGGTGGCTTCGAGCACCGTCTGCTCGTCCAGCTCGGCGAGGTGCGCTGTGAGCTCTTCGAGCCCTTCGCAGTGCTCCGCGAGGAACTCGTGGTCCAGCACCGTGCCGGGAGCGGCTGCCTCCGCCTCCAGCACCCGCTTGGACACGGCCTGCAGCAGGGCCATGTCCCCGCCGCTGCGGATCTGCAGGAACTGGTCCGCGAGCTGGGTGCCCCTGCCCACCACGCCCTTGGCCTTCTGCGGGTTCTTGAACCGGCGCAGCCCTGCCTCCGGGAGCGGGTTCACGGCGACGATCCGGCCGCCGTTCTCCTTCAGCCGTTCCAGGGCGGTGAGCATGCGCGGGTGGTTGGTGCCCGGGTTCTGCCCGATGATGATCATCAGATCCGTGCTGACGTAGTCGTCGTAGCTGACGGTGGCCTTGCCGACGCCGATGGTCTGGCCCATTCCCCACCCGGAGGACTCGTGGCACATGTTCGAGCAGTCGGGCAGGTTGTTGGTGCCGAAGCCCCGCACGAACAGCTGGTAGAGGAAGGCCGCCTCGTTGGAGGCGCGGCCGCTGGTGTAGAATGCCGCCTGGTCCGGGGAGTCCAGGCTCTTGAGCTTGTCGGCCACGAGGGAGATCGCCTCGTCCCAGCCGATGGGCCGGTAGTGCTCCTCGCCCGGCGCCTTGTACACCGGTTCGGTGAGCCGGCCCTGCATGCCCAGCCAGTACTCGGAGCGCTCGCGCAGTTCGCAGATCGAGTGCTCCGACCAGAACTCCGGGGCGATCGTCACCGGGGTGGCCTCCCAGGTGACGGCCTTGGCGCCGTTCTCGCAGTACTCGAAGGTGCTGCGGTGCCCGGGATCCGGCCAGGCGCAGCTCATGCAGTCGAAGCCGCCCTTCTGGTTCATGCTCAGCAGGATCCGGCCGGCCCGCACCGGACCCATGTGGTCCAGCGCGGGCTCCATCGAGTAGTAGACGGCCGGCAGGCCGGCGGCCCACTCCTTGGGGGGGTGGACCTCGAGGTCGTTCTCGTCGACCTCACGCACCCGGGGGTTCTGACGTGTCATGGCGCACTTCCCTTCTCTGTCGTTGCTCGCATCGCGCAAACGACGTCACGGAAAGTTCCGCCCGACTGCGTCCCATACGGACACAGAACTCCTGGGATTTCCGTGCCGCTCGGCACCGAGCGCATGTCTGCTGCCCGCAACCGGGGCCGAGGAGCACCGGTCGGTCAACTGGCTTGGGGGTCCTGGGACTCGTGCCCGGTGGTGGTGAGGCCAGGAGGAAGGTTGGGGGCTTCCCGCGATTCCTCGACCATGATGTAGCCGTCGACGACCTCGACCCTGTGCGTCCGCACCGGCAGCTTGGCCGGGGGTGAATCGACCGCCCCCGTCCGGAGATCGAATTTCGAGGCGTGCAGAGGGCATTCCACCTCGCAGCCCTCGACCCAGCCGTCGGCCAGGGAGGCGTCCTGGTGGGTGCAGGTGTCGTCAAGGGCGAACAGCTGTCCGTCCTCCGTGTGGAACACCGCGATCGGGGGAGAGGTCTCGAGCCGAATGGCGTCGCCGGGGGCGAGATCGGTCAGAGCGCAGGCCTTGTGCATGGGAGTGGTTCTTTCGCTGGGTCCTGAGGAGGAGCGCCACGGAGATCTGAAAAACCATCTCGGTATGCGCAACCTCTGCCGTAATACGCAACATTCTCCGAGAGCCGGAGGAGGGGTGTCAAGAGGCGTGGGCCGTCGGAGGGGCGGGCGCAGGGTGTCGATCGGGGGTGCGAGGTAACAGGTGCGTGAAAAACGGCCGTGACCCTTGACAGGCATTGGTGACGCACCTCACGCTGGTTCTCACATTACGAATCGGGTTGCGTAATACGCATCCCATCGAAGATGGGGGTCTCCGACTCCCGTTGCCGTTCGCCTGTCTTTGCATCCTGATACCCGAAAGGGGTCGTTCATGGAGTCCCTCGTCATCGTCGGAGCTTCGCTCGCCGGCCTGTCCGCCGCGCGAGCCGCCCGCCGTCAAGGCTTTGTCGGTCGTCTCGTGATCATCGGTGATGATCCGGAGCGCCCCTACGACCGTCCTCCGCTGTCGAAGGAGTTCCTCAGCGGGCAGTGCCAGGCCGAGGACCTCGCCCTGGAGGCCGAGGGGGAGCAGCTCGACGCGGAGTGGCTGCTCGGGGTGCGCGCCGTCTCCTTCGACACCCTCACCCGTGAGGTGCGGCTCGAGGACGGGCGCGTCGTGCACGCCGACCTCCTGGTCGTCGCCACCGGCGCCTCGGCGCGCCAGCTGCCGGACCTCGCCGGCCTCGAGAACGTGCTGACGCTGCGGACGCTCGAGGACGCACGGAAGCTGCGGGCGCTGGTGCAGCGCGGCGGGCGGCTGGTGGTCGTCGGCGCCGGGTTCATCGGCGCGGAGGTCGCCTCGACCGCCCACTCCCTGGGCCTGCACGTGACCGTGCTGGAGAAGTCGTCCACTCCCCTGTGCGGGCCGCTGGGTGCCGAGATGGGCTCCGTGGTGGCGCGTCTGCACGACCGGGCCGGCGTCGAGCTGCTCTGCGGTGTCGGCATCGAAGGCTTCACCACGGACGGAGACGCCGTCACGCACGTCCGCCTCGACGATGGGCGGGTGCTCCCCGCTGACATCGTCGTGGTCGGCATCGGAGCCCAGCCCAACGTCGCCTGGCTCGAGGGCTCCGGGATCGAGATCGGCAACGGCGTGGTCTGCGACGCCACTGGGCGCACCAGCGTGCCCGGGGTCGTGGCCGTCGGCGACTGCGCCGCGTGGCTGGACCCCCGCACCGGGCAGCATCGGCGCGTCGAGCACTGGACCGGCGCCCTGGATCGCCCCGCGATCGCTGTGGGCGCCCTGCTCGGCCACGCGGACGCGTCCCTGCCGGTGGAGCAGCCCTACTTCTGGTCCAACCAGTACGGGGCGCGACTGCAGTTCGTGGGCGACATCACCCGCGCCGACCGCGTCGTCTACGAGCACGGCGGACCCGGAGAGGACAGCTTCCTGGCCGTCTACTACGCCGCCGATGAGCCGGTGGCCGCGCTGGGCTGGAACCAGTCGCGGCTCTTCTGCCGCTGGCGCAAGTCCCTGGCCAAGACGGCCACGCCCGTGCCAGCCCACACTCTCACCGCCTGAAGGGCGGATTCCGCACCCGTTCCCCGTTTCCGCCCCGTGAAACAGATCTACAAGGAGGACCCCCTGTGTCGACCAACATCATCTCCGAGAGCCTCATCGCCACCCTGCCCGGCAACACCTACACCGACGAGGCCGTCTTCCGGGCCGAGCAGGAGCGCATCTTCGAGCAGATGTGGTTCTGCGCCGTCCGCGCCGCGGACCTGGACAAGCCCGGTGCGTTCCGCACCGTCCAGATCGGCCGGGAGAGCATCATCATCACCCGCAACCGCAAGCACGGCATCCGGGCGTTCTACAACGTCTGCCGGCACCGCGGGGTGAAGCTGTGCATGGAGGAGAAGGGCGAGGCGGGCCGCTCCTTCCAGTGCCCCTACCACGCATGGACCTACGACTTCGACGGCAAGCTCGTCGCCGCCCCCAACCTCACCAAGATGCCCGACATCGACCGGCAGGAGTACGGCCTCGTCACGGTCCCCGTGCGGGAGTACCTTGGGTATGTGTGGGTGTGCCTGGCCGATGAGCCCCCCTCGTTCGAGGAGGACGTCATGGGCGACATCGAGGAGCGCCTGGGCGACACCCAGGCCATCGAGGGCTACGACGTCGCGAACCTGGCTCTGGGGCGGAGGATCACCTACGACGTGAAGGCGAACTGGAAGCTCATCATCGAGAACTTCATGGAGTGCTACCACTGCGCCACCATCCACCCGGAGCTCACCGAGGTGCTGCCCGAGTTCGCCGACGGGCTGGCCGCCCAGTACTTCGTGGGCCACGGCGCGGAGTTCGGCGAGGACGTCATGGGCTTCACCGTCGACGGCTCCGAGGGCCTGGAGAAGATCCCCGGCGTCGACGAGGACCACGACCGGCGCTACTACGCGATCACCATCAAGCCGACGGTGTTCGTCAACCTCGTCCCCGACCACGTGATCATCCACCGGATGTTCCCGATGGCGGCCGACCGCACGATCGTCGAGTGCGACTGGCTGTACCTGCCCTCGGTCGTGGAGTCCGGCAAGGACGTCTCCGCCTCGGTGGAGCTGTTCCACCGGGTCAACCAGCAGGACTTCGACGCCTGCGAGCGCTGCCAGCCCGCCATGGGGTCCAAGGTCTACGCCAAGGGCGGGGTGCTGGTGCCCAGCGAGCACCACATCGGCGCCTTCCACGACTGGGTCATGGACAAGGTCGGCGACGTCGTCGAGGCGGCCCACCGCTAGGCGGACGTCGAGGCGCGCACGCCGCCGACCCCGGTGCGGTCATCTCTCGTATGAAGGACGGTGGTCCCAGGAGATGGAGGGAGCGGTGCCGGTGGCCGGGGCGCTCGGCCACCGGCACCTGTTCGCATGCTGAACCACGTGATTCGAAGAGTCGGGCGAAGCTGTACCGCTTCGGCAGCACGATGTTCCGGCCTCATATATTCCCGGAAAGGGACCATGATGAGCAATGAAAATCTGAATGCAGGGCCGGGGCCGGACCCCGGAGCGCCGGCCTGTCCGGTGGACGATCCGACGGATCTGCACCATGCCGAAGCCGAGGAGGCGAAGATCCTCGGCGAGCTCAAGGAGGGCGTGCAGGAACGGCGCGGCTCGCTGCGGGAGGGCTTCGAGGGTCTCGACAAGGTCATCCTCGGGGTGACGGGCGCGCTGGTCGTGGCCTTCGTGGTGTGGGGCTTCGTCGCCACCGAGAACCTGTCCAGCGTCTCGACGGCGGCGCTGGGCTGGGTGCTGGAGAACACGGGTTGGATCTTCGTCCTGTTCTCCTCCCTGTTCGTCGTCTACGTGCTGTGGCTGGCGCTGGGCCGTTTCGGCGCCATCCCCCTGGGGAAGGACGGCGAGCGGCCGGAGTTCCACACGGTGTCGTGGATCTCGATGATGTTCGCCTGCGGGATGGGCATCGGCCTGATGTTCTACGGCGTGGCCGAGCCCCTGTACCACTACATCTCCCCGCCCCCGGCCACGGTGGACGGGCAGACGGCCGAGGCGATCGAGACGGCGATGGCCACGTCGCTGTTCCACTGGACCCTGCACCCGTGGGCCATGTATGCGGTGGTGGGCATCGCCATCGCCTACGGCACGTTCCGCATGGGCCGCAAGAACCTGCTCTCCGAGGCGTTCGTCTCCCTGTTCGGGCGGCGGGCGGTCGACGGCGTCGGCGGGAAGGTCATCAACATCCTGGCCATCTTCGCCACCCTCTTCGGGTCGGCGGCCTCGCTGGGCCTGGGAGCGCTTCAGATCGGCAGCGGTCTGCAGTTCAACGGTGTCGTGGGCCAGGTCGCCACCCCGCTGCTCGTGCTGATCATCGCGGTCCTGACGTTCTGCTTCGTGGCCTCGGCGGTGTCGGGGATCGAGCGCGGCATCCAGTTCCTGGCCAACTCGAACATGGTGCTGGCCGTCCTGATGGCCGTGGTGGTCTTCGCCGTGGGCCCCACCCTGTTCATCCTTAACCTCATCCCCAACGCGATCGGCTCCTACTTCCAGCAGTTGCCGGAGATGGCGGCCCGGACGGAGGCGGTGGGCGACGAGTCGATGCGCGAGTGGCTGTCCGGGTGGACGGTCTTCTACTGGGCCTGGTGGATCTCCTGGACCCCGTTCGTGGGCATGTTCATCGCCCGGATCTCCCGCGGGCGCACGATCCGCCAGTTCGTCACCGGCGTGCTGCTGGTCCCCTCACTGGTGTCCCTGCTGTGGTTCGCCGTCTTCGGCGGCACCGCCGTCCACATCCAGCACACCGCCGACGCCACCCCGGACCCGTCCGACGGGATCGCCACGGTCGTGGACGGCGTGCCCACGATCTCCTTCGACGGGGCGATCTACGACATGTTCAACGCCCTCGGCACCTCGCAGGCCCTCACCGTGGGGCTGGCGGTGCTGGCGATGGTCCTCACCGGCATCTTCTTCGTCACCGGCGCGGACTCCGCCTCCATCGTCATGGGCTCGCTGAGCTCCCGCGGCAGCCTGGAGCCGTCCCGGCCCGTCGTGATCTTCTGGGGCGTGCTCATGGGCGGAGTCGCCGCCGTCATGCTCCTGGCCGGCGGGGACACCCCCGCCGAGGCCCTGGGCGGGCTGCAACGGCTGACCATCGTGGCGGCGCTGCCGTTCGTGCTGGTGATGTTCGTGCTCTGCCTCGCGCTGACCCGCGACCTGCAGCGCGATCCCATGTGGCTGCGCCAGCGCCTCTCCGACTCCGTGATGCGCCGGGCGATCCGCACCGCCGTGGACGAGTACGGCCACCAGAAGTTCACCTTCGTCACCCGGGAGAGCACCGAACCGCTCACCGCCCAGTTCCAGGCCGTGGACGCCACGGCGGCCGGACAGCCCATCTACCCGTCCGAGAACGGCAACGGGGACGGGCGCCGGCGGAGACTTCGCGGTGAACGCACCGAACCGCGCATCGAGAAGGAGCCGATCGTCGGAACAAGGCAGGCTCCGAGCCGTGAGACTCCTGACGGTGAGGTCACCCCGACCAAGCTGTGACCGGCACGCCACCACCCAGGACCAGAAGGCCTCCGGTCCGATGCGGAACGACGAACCGCATCGGACCGGAGGCCTTCGACCGTCGACGGGCGCGCAGGTCGCGGGGCCGTCCTCCCTCGGCGGCCGCGGGAACGAGGGGGTTCCGTGCCCAGCATCTTTGTCCTAACATCTTTACATCCGTAGAAATGAGGTCTGTGTCACTTCTGCGGGTGCGGTGTCGGACCGACCGATCGCCGGCGTGAAGAGCGCGATCCTGCGCGTGAACAAAGGAATCTCCCGTGGCCACCACCTCCTCGCCCCATGAAAAAGCTGCTTCGCTGCCTCCACTGACCCCCGGTCCGCATCGCATGCGCCTCGGTCTCATCTCCGTCGTCGCCTGCTTCGGCGGTCTGCTCTTCGGCTACGACACCGGGGTGATCAACGGGGCGCTGCGCCCGATGTCGGAGGAGCTGGGCCTCACCCCGTTCACCGAGGGCGTGGTCACCAGCTCGCTGGTGTTCGCGGCCGCGATCGGTGCGCTCTCCGGCGGGCGTCTCTCGGACGCCTGGGGGCGCCGGAAGACCATCCTGCTGCTCGCCGTCCTGTTCTTCATCGGCACGGCGATCGTCGTGTTCACTCCCAGCTACGAGATCCTGGTGGTCGGGCGCATCTGCCTGGGCCTGGCCGTCGGCGGCGCCTCGGCGGTGGTGCCCGTCTTCCTCGCGGAGCTGGCCCCCTACGAGATCCGCGGATCGATCGCGGGACGCAACGAGGTGGCCATCGTGATCGGTCAGCTCTCGGCGTTCGTGATCAACGCGATCATCGGCAACGTCTTCAGCGAGTCCCCGAGCGTCTGGCGCGTCATGTTCGCGGTCTCCGCGCTGCCGGCCGTGGCGCTGTTCATCGGGATGCTCCGGATGCCGGAGTCCCCGCGGTGGCTCGTCGAGAAGGGCCGGCACCAGGAGGCCCTCGAGGTGCTCAAGAGCGTGCGCTCCGAGGACCGGGCGATCGCCGAGCTCGGCGAGGTCGAGCACGTCACCGAGGAGGAGAGGGCCGCGCAGCAGATCGGACTGCGCGCGATCCTGAGCAACAAGCACCTGGTCCGCATCATGCTCGTCGGCATCGGCCTCGGCGTGGCCCAGCAGCTCACCGGCATCAACTCGATCATGTACTACGGGCAGATCGTGCTGATCGAATCGGGCTTCAGCGCGAACGCGGCCCTGGTCGCCAACATCGCCCCCGGGGTGATCGCCGTGGTCGGCGGCTTCATCGCGCTGTACCTGATGGACCGGCTCGACCGGCGGAAGACCTTCATGATCGGCCTGACCCTCACGACCATCTGCCACCTGCTGATCGGGTTCTCCTCGATGGTGATGGAGGAGGGCAACCCGCTGCGGCCCTACGTGATCCTGGCGCTGGTGGTGGCCTTCGTCGGCTCCATGCAGACCTTCCTCAACGTCGCCGTGTGGGTGTACCTCTCCGAGGTGTTCCCGCTGCACATGCGCGGCTTCGGGATCGGGGTGTCCATCTTCATGCTGTGGGTCGCCAACGGCTTCCTCTCGCTCTACTTCCCCTCCCTGGTCGCCGCGGTCGGGATCACCGGGACCTTCTTCCTCTTCGCCGCCGTCGGTGTGCTGGCACTGCTCTTCGTCGCCACCCAGGTCCCCGAGACCCGTGGGCGGACGCTCGAGGCACTCGAGGAGGACGTGTCGACCGGCGCGATCTACACGGTCAAGGCGAAGGCCTCCCGGTAGGGGTACGTGCCGAAGGTCTCCGCCGGTCGTCCCCGGGAGCGGGAGAATGCAGGAACGGCTCAGGCCCCTGGCGCATCGTGCGCCGGGGGCCTGGGGTCGTGGTGGCCGCCGGGGGCGGGGAGGGTTCAGCCCTCGCAGTCGGTGCAGTAGCTGGTGCCGTTCTTCTGGCGGGCGAGCTGGGAGCGGTGGCGGACCAGGAAGCAGGAGGCGCAGGTGAACTCGTCGAGCTGTTCGGGGATCACCGCCACGGTGAGCTCCTCGTGGGAGAGGTCGGCGCCGGGCAGGTCGATGCCCTCGGCGGTGTCGAAGTCCTCGGCGTCGATGACGGCGGTCTGGACGGTGGCGCTGCGCTGGGCCTGGATGGCTTCCAGGGACTCGTTGGCCGGCTCGTCCTCGGGCCGGGTGCGCGGGGCGTCGTAATCGGTGGTGGCCATGCTGTGGTGGGTCCTCCTGGACAAGGGGGAAGAGGGAGTCGCCGTGCAGGAGAGTCCTGCACGGGAGAGACAAGAGTGTATCCCCACGGGGTGAGGGGCTGCTGAGCCCCCGGGTGGCTGCAGGATCGGCCGCTCGGCGCAGAGGTCCCGCGGGCGCTCCGGTGCCCGGCTCAGTGTCGCAGATAGCCGGCCAGGTTGGCGAGGGACGAGGCGAGTCCGGCCGCGTGGTCCTCTGCGGAGATGCCGGGAGGAACGTTGTCGGCGCGGATCTCCACGAGAGTGCCGCCGTCGACCTCGGTGAGCTCCCACGTCATGGTCATGGTGCCGGCGTAGGCCGGGTCGTCGGAGACGAAGTCCACGGCCTGCACGATGCGCACGCCGGGCACGACGTCCACGAAGCGTGCGTCCACGACGTCGGTGTCGGCGGCGGCCTTGCCCGGCGCGGCTGAGGCGTCGGTGTAGGTGAGGACCATCCGGTAGGACCCGCCCGGCCGGGGGTCGAACCGTTCGATGCGACCGGTCATCCCCTCCGGCGGCAGCCAGGCCGTGAGCGCGTCCGGGTCGACCAGCGCGGCGTAGACGCGGTCGGGTGGGGCCGGGACCACCTGTGAGGCTGCGTCCGTTCGTGCCATGGCGTCATCGTAGGACCCGGGCGCTCGCCGTGCACCGTCTCGGGCTCCTTCCGGGAGCGGACTCCGTCGCCCTCACCGCGGGTCGCGGTCACCCGGATCAGCGGTCACCCGGATCAGCGGTCGACCGGCGACCGTGAGGCGGGGCGGCGTCGTCGGCGCCGTGGAGATGGGCGCGCTGCCCGTCGTGGTCGAAGACGGTGAGGATCTCCACGGGTCCGTGGTGGGCCTCGATGGCGTGGGGGACCATGGTCGAGAACTGGGCCGCGTGGCCTGCCTCGACGAGCACGGTCCGTTCACCCAGGCGCAGGCGTGCGGTGCCGGAGAGCACCGTGAACCACTCCCGGCCCGGATGCACGGCCAGCTGCTCCGCGTCCGCGGGCCGGGCCGGGCTGATGCGCATCTTGGCGACCGTCATCCCGTGCAGCGCATCCTCCCTGGACAGCAACCATGTGGTCACTCCGGGAGCGTGCCCGGGTTCGGGGCGGATCACCACGTCCTCGTCGCCAGGGGATTCCACGAGCTCGTCCAGCGTGGTGCCCAGGGCCTTGGCGATGGGCACCAGCTGGTCCAGGGCGATCCGGCGGTGCCCCGTCTCGATGCGGCTGAGGGTGGAGGGGCTGAGGTGGCACCGGCCGGCCAGGGCGTCCAGCGACCAGCCGCGGGCGAGGCGCAGGCCGCGGATGCGCCGGCGGATCACGGTGTCCACGTCAGATTCTTGCGTCATGAGCAAGAGTGTATGCGTTGGAGGCATGACCCGCCTACCCTCGGGGCATGACGAAGCACTCTCACCCGCAGCTCCCCACCGGCCACGACGCCGACCACGGGCACGAGGAGGGCCTGGCGCAGCTGCTGGATCTGGACGCCGAGGTCTCCGGCTCCGTTCTGGAGGACCTGACCGCGTGGGCCGCGCAGCTCGTGGTGGCCGGCCCGCACCGGGTCGTCGACCTGGGCGCCGGAACGGGCGCCGGCGGCCTGGCCCTGGCCCGGCGCTTCCCCGCCGCGGAGGTGCTGGCGGTCGACCGGTCGACCGTGATGCTCGAGCGCGTGCGGGCCGCGGCCCGCGGCCAGGGGCTGGACGGCCGGGTGCACGTCGTGCACGCCGACCTGGACGTGGCGTGGCCCGCGGTCGCGTCAGGGGTGGACCTGGTGTGGGCCTCGTCGTTCCTGCACGAGGTCGCCGACCCCGGCGCAGTGCTGGGGGGCATCCGTGCCGCACTGCGGCCCGGCGGGCTGCTGGTGGTCGTCGAGATGGACGCCCTGCCCCGTTTCCTGCCCGGCGACACGGGGACCGGCCTCCCGGGGCTGGAGTCCCGGTGCCACCAGGCCCTGGCCCGAGCGGGCTGGAACGCGCACCCGGACTGGCGGCCCCACCTGGAGCGAGCCGGGTTCGAGGTCCTCGGCCCGCGGACCGTCAGCACAGAAGCGCACCCGGCGCAGCCGGCCACCGGTCGGTTCGCCCATGCCTGGTTCTCCCGCATGCGGACGGCTCTCCAGGGCCGGCTGGCCCCCGAGGACCGTGCCGTCCTGGACCGCCTGCTGGCTCAGGATCACCCCGAGGCCCTGCTCAACCGCCGGGACCTGAGCATCCGCGGTAGCCGCACCGCCTGGGCTGCACGGCGCCCCTGACCCGCGCCGGTGCGTCCGGACCAACCCGACAGATCGAGGAGCTCTCCCATGAACACCACCCCCACCCATGATGTCGCGGTCCTCGGAGGCGGCGCGGCCGGACTGAGCGCAGCCGTCGCGCTGGCACGCTCGCTCCGCTCGGTGGTCGTCGTCGACGCCGGCGAACCCCGCAACGCCCCGGCCGGCGGCGCCCACAACCTCCTGGCCAGAGAAGGCGTCCCACCGCTGGAGCTGCTGGCGACCGGCCGGGAGGAGGCCCAGCGCTACGGCGCGCACCTGCGGCGGACCCGTGCCCTCGCCGCACGCCGGGTCGACGGCGGCTTCGACGTCGAGCTCGCCGACGGCGGGACCGTCCGGGCGCGACGGCTGCTGCTGGCCACGGGGCTGGTCGACGAACTGCCCGAGATCCCCGGCATCCGCCGGTTCTGGGGCACCAGCGTGCTGCACTGCCCCTACTGCCACGGATGGGAGGTCCGCGGGCAGCGCATCGGGGTGCTCGGCGCCGGTCCTGCGAGCATCCATCAGGCTCTGCTGTTCCGCCGGCTCAGCGAGCACGTCACGCTCGTGCGCCACAGCATGCCCGATCCGGGCGAGGCGGCGTGGGAGCAGCTGGCCGCCGTGGGCATCCGCGTCGTGGATGCCGCGGCGGAGAGGCTGCGCGGCACGGACGGGGTCCTGCAGGCGCTCGTCCTCGAGGACGGGCAGGAGATCCCCCTCGACGCCCTGGTCGTCGCACCGCGGTTCACGGCCCGGACCGAGCTGTACGAACAGCTCGGCGGAACGCCTGCCGAGCACCCCCTCGGGACCTGCGTCGCCACCGACGCCGTGGGCCGCACGGACCTCCCCGGCGTCTGGGCCGCGGGGAACACCGCCGATCCCGCAGCGATGGTGTCCGTCGCCGCGGGATCCGGGGTCGTGGCCGCCGCCGCCATCAACGCGGACCTCCTCGCCGAGGACACCGACGCCGCAGTCCGGGCCCGCTCGGCTGCTTCTGCCCGGCCCCGAGGAACGCGGGCAGGTGCAGCGCCCCGGTGAGTTCCGTGCCGTTCCGTCTTCCCCGCCGGCGGTGCCGGCCCGGCCTCAGTACTCGGTGCGGGCGGTGTTCGCGGCCCACGCCTCGAAGGGCGCCGTGCGCTCCTCGAGGTCCACGGAGCGCACCGGCAGGGACCGCTCGTCGGCCGGCTTCGTGAAGAACTCGTGGAACTCGGCGTCGTCGAACCCGCCGGCCGCGGCGTCGTACCGGTCCGCCGCGAAGTACACGGCGTCCAGGCGGGCCCAGAGGGCCGCGGACAGGCACAGCGGGCACGGCTCGCAGCTCGTGTAGAGGGTGGAGCCGCTCAGGTCGAAGGTCCCGAGCTCCCGGGAGGCGGTGCGGATGGCCATGACCTCAGCGTGCGCCGTGGGGTCGTTGTCGGCCGTGACGCGGTTGACGCCGGGAAAGCGGCGCCCGTCCGCGGTGACCACCAGGGCGCCGAAGGGTCCTCCGTCGCCGGAGGCGTTGCTCACGGCCAGGTCGATGGCCTCCAGCAGCCGCTTCCGGACGGTGGACTCGGTGCTGTCGGGGGTGTCGGCGCTGTCGGTGGGGTGCGGTGCGTCCATGCGGACCTCCGGGGGTCGGGCAGGCGCCGCCGTGGGGCTTCCGTCTCGAGACGGGAGGCATGCCGACGGCGACCGCTGCGTGCCGGCTGGTGCAGATCTGCCTGGTAGATGGTCCGTGGGGGACCCGCCGTTGGCCTCTCCGAGACTACCCAGCAGGTGCCGGTGCCACAACGACCGCTGCACCGGTCGCCACACCGGCTGCCACACCGGCTACCACACCGGCGGCCGGTCGCGCGGCATCCCGGCGCGGGCGAGCGCGGTGGCTAGGCTGGGCGGCGGAGAAGACCTGCCACCGCGACCCCTCGAGGAGAGCCGCATGCCCGTGCCCATGATCCAGCGCCACCTGTTCGGTCCCGGCCCGTCCAACCCCTACCCCGAGGCCACCGCGGCGCTCACGCACCCGCTGCTGGGCCACCTGGACCCGGCGTTCCTCGAGGTCATGGACAGCGCCTGCGACGGCCTGCGGGCGGTCTGGGGCACCGGGAACCGGCGGACGCTGCCGCTGAGCGCCACGGGCTCGGCCGGGATGGAGGCGGCCTTCGTCAACACCGTGGAGGAGGGCGACGTCGTCGTCGTCGCCGTCAACGGGCTCTTCGGCGAGCGCATGTGCGACGTCGCGGCCCGCTGCGGGGCCGAGGTGGTGCGGGTGGACTTCCCGTACGGGCAGCCGATCGACCCGCAGCGGGTGGCCGAGGCCCACCCCGCCCCGAAGATCATCGCCGCCGTGCACGCGGAGACCTCCACCGGGGTCCGCTCCGACATCGCGGCCCTGGGCGAGCTCAAGGGCGACGCCCTGCTGCTCGTCGACGCCGTGACGTCGATCGGCGGCATCGAGCTGCGCGCGGACGACTGGGGCGTGGACATCGGCTACGCGGGCACCCAGAAGTGCCTGGGGGTGGCCCCCGGCCTGGCGCCCTTCACGATCTCGGACGCCGCGTTCGAGCGCCGCGTCGAGCGCCCGCGCTCCTGGTACCTCGACCTGGGGATGCTGGGCGGCTACGCGGGCGAGGCCCAGGGCCGTGCCCGCACCTACCACCACACCGCGCCCACGGCGATGATCGCGTCCCTGGACGCCGGTCTGCGGCGGATCTCGGACGAGGGCCTGGACAACGTCTGGGCGCGGCACCAGGCCGCCGGGGACGCCCTGCAGGAGGGCCTCGAGGAGATGGGCCTGGAGCTGTTCGCGGCCGAGGGCCACCGGCTGCCCGAGCTCACCACGGTGAAGGTGCCCGAGGGCGTGGACTCCGCCGCCGTGCGCGGCTACCTGCTGGAGCACTTCTCCCTCGAGATCGGGGCCGGCGTGAAGGAGCACGCGAGCACGGTGTGGCGGATCGGGCTGATGGGCCCGAACGCGAACCCGGGCTCGGTGGCCCTCGTGCTCGGGGCGCTGCAGGAGGCGCTGCGGAAGGTCCCCCAGCCGGTCTGAGCCCTGCCCGTCCCGCCGGGCCGGATCAGCTCAGGTCGGTCTCGGAGCGCTCGATCCGTTCGCCGGTCACCGGGTCCGCCACGGTCCGGCGGGTGGAGCGGCGCCGGGACGGCACGGCGGCCGAGAGCAGGACCAGGGCCAGGTAGGCCACGCCGACCCAGAAGACGATCTGGCCGACCAGCCGGAGGTTGACGGGTCCCACCACGGAGGGCAGTGCCAGCCAGAGGATCAGGCCCAGGGCGATGGTGATCAGGGGGCCGGCGAAGCTGACGCGCATGAGGGGTCCTCTCGGAGTCGGGCACTGGACGTTTATTGTCGCAAATCCCGGCCCTCCGCGGGAGGGGGGGCGGCGCCCGGGTCCCGCCCCGGGGACGGGGGTCCCCGCCCACCGGGGCGCCGGACGGGGCCGGCGGCACCCTCCGCTACTCGCCCAGGACGGCCACGAGGCGCCCGACCACCTCGCCGCGCGCGAGCCGCTCCAGGCCCTCGGGGATCTCGTCGAAGCCGATCTCCGTGACGGCCGGGGCGAGCTGCCCGCTCGCGAAGTGGTCGTAGACCCCCTGGACGTCCTCCTTGGTCCCGCCGTTGGAGCCGATGAGCGTGACCTGACTCAGGATCAGGGCCTTGGTGCTGATGGTCGCCTCGAGCCGGCCCATGCCGACCTGCACCACGCGACCGCCCGTGCGGACCGTCTCGATCGCCTCCGCCGTGGTGGTGCCGAAGCCGGCGAAGTCCACGACGACGTCGAGCCCCACGTCCTTGAAGGCGGCGATCGAGGGCTTCACGTCCTTCGCCCCGATCTCCCGCGCGAGCGGCCAGACCTTCTCGTTGACTTCCGCGGCGTAGACCTCGGCCCCGGCGAGGACGGCCACGCGGGCGCCGATCTGCCCGAGGCCGCCCAGGCCGATGATCCCGACCCGGGTGCCGGCCGTGACCTGGCCGTTGGCGATCACCGCGTGGTGGCTGGTCATGCCGGCGTCGGTGCCCGCCGCGCCGAGGGCGAAGGAGACGTTGGCGGGGATCCGCACCAGGGCGTCCGTGCCGACGACGACCTGCTCGCCGAAGCCGCCGTCGTAGTTGAACCCCGGTGCGCCGAGGGGCGTGGTGGGGCAGATGCCGACGCGGTCGCCCGTGGAGAACTCCGTGACGCCCTCGCCGACCGCGGAGACCACGCCGGCCACCTCGTGGCCCATCGTGATCGGGGTGCGCACGAGGGTGGAGAGCCAGCCCTCGTCCTCCAGGACCCCGACGTCGGTGTGGCACAGGCCGGCGGCGCGGACGTCCACGACGACCTCGCCGGGCCGCGCCCTGGGCTCGGGGACCTCGGTCAGGACCAGGGGCTCGTGGGTGGTGGTGAACTGCCATGCCTTCATGGGGCTCCAGCCTTTCGGACGACGGCGGCACCACCGCACCGGCGATGCCGGGAACGAGGCGGAGCGACGGCGCGCGCCTCGTTCCCGAGTCTATCGAGCCGGGCCGCGGCCGCCCCTGGCGCGGCTCGCCGGACAGCCGGTGCGGCCCCACTAGGATGCGGGGCATGGAAGCGGAACACCCCCGGCCGCGCCGACTGCTGGTCCACCTCACCGATCTCCACCTGCTGGCCTCCGGCCTCCTGGCGGGCGCGGTGGACCCGGCGGCCCGCCTGCGGGAGGCCCTGGCGGCCCTCGAGGGCTCCGGGCTGCGACCGGACGCCCTGGTGCTCACGGGGGACCTCGCCCACGACGGGGAGCCGGCCGCGTACCGGCTGCTGCGGGAGCTCGTCGACCCGCTCGCGGCCCGTCTGGGCGCCGAGGTCGTGTGGGGGATCGGCAACCACGACGACCGCGCCGCGTTCGGCGAGATCCTCCTGGGGGAGGACCCGCCGGCACCCGGCCCCGTGGACCGGGTGCACCGGATCGGGGGCCTGCGGGTGCTCGCCCTGGACACCACCGTCCCGGGGGCCCACCACGGCGGGCTGACGGAGGGGCAGCTGGCGTGGCTCGCGGCGCAGCTGGCGGAGCCGGCGCCGGAGGGGACGGTGCTGGCGATGCACCACGCCCCGCTGCCGTGCGTCCAGGACCTCGCGGTGCGCGTCGAGCTGCGCGGGCAGCGGGCGCTGGCCGCGGTGCTGCGCGGCACCGACGTCCGGGCGATCCTCGGCGGGCACCTGCACCACTCGGGCTTCGGCACGTTCGCCGGCATCCCGGTCTCCGTGTCCGGCGGGACCTGCTACACGCAGGACCTCCTGGTGCCCGTGGGCGGGCAGCGCGCCCAGGACGGCGGGCAGGGACTGCACCTCGTCCACGTCTACGAGGACACGGTCCTGCACTCGCCGGTGCCCCTCGGGCCGTGGCCCTCGGTGGGGGCGGTCCTGGGGCCGGAGGAGGCGGCGGTCAAGCTCGCCGCGGCGGACCTGAGCTTCCCCGGCGACGGCCCGGTGCTGCCCGGGACGGCCGGGGTCCCCGTGCGGGGGCCGGCCGCAGCGGTCAGTTCTCCCAGGGCGCCTTGACGGGGAAGTAGCGCTCCAGGAAACCGATCATCCGTTCGGCACGCTCCGCGGCGGGCACCTCCGGGAAGCTGCCGTCGTTGAGGCAGAACATGTCCTGGCTGCGGCGGGAGAGCAGCTTCTCCATCTGCTGGAGGCCCGCGCGGGTGGTGGTGTCCACGTACTCCGTGCGCGCCGTCTCCTGGGTCACGGCCCGGCCGGTCAGCAGCGCGTAGTAGTGGTACAGCGAGTTGGTCACCGAGATGTTGTCCGCGGCGCGGAAGCGGCTGGCGGCCGTGCGTTCGAACTCCCGCGGGAACTCCCGCTCCAGCTCCGCGATCACGCTGCGGCGCAGCGGGGCGGCGCAGTGCTCGAGGTGCCGGGTGGTGACGCGCCCGAAGCGCTCCCACAGCAGCCGGCGGTTGACGCGCGCCGCGTTCTCGAACCCGGAGCGCTCGGGGTGGTCCTCGCCGAGGCCGATGCGGGTGCTGGCCTCCACGAACTTGGTGACCCCGCCGGGGGAGAAGAACAGGGAGGGACCGATCTGGCGGCCGAAGAACATGTCGTCGTTCGAGTACAGGAAGTGCTCGGAGAGCCCCTCGATGTGGTGCAGCTGCGCCTCGACCGCCTGGGAGTTGTACACGGGCAGCACCGAGGTGTCCGGGAAGAACTCCTCGTTGCGCACGACCCGCACCCGGGGGTGCTCGGCCAGCCACGCGGGGGTCTTGGAGTCGGTGACGATGTAGATCCTGCGCACCCACGGCGCGAACATGTGCACCGAGCGCAGCGCGTACTTCAGCTCGTCGACCTGGCGGAAGCGGGCCTCGTGGGCGTCGCCCTCGCCCACCACGGCGTTCTCCATGTAGGAGGCCCGGATCCGGCGGTACTCCGGGTCGGAGCCGTCCACCCAGGAGAAGACGAGGTCCACCGGGAAGTCGATGTCGCTCGCGTGGTCGGCGAACATGTTCTCGATCGTCGGCCACTCCAGGCCGAAGCGCTCCACGGTGCCGCGCACGGCGTCGGCGCGCAGGACGGTCCGGCGGGTCAGGGAGTTCTCCACGGGCAGCCGGATCTCCCGCTCCCCGAACTCCCACAGCTCGATCTGCACGCCGGTCGCGGCGCCGTAGTAGAGCTTGGACTCCTTCGAGTAGTGCGGCCGGTACAGGCGCAGGACGCGGGAGTTGCGGCGGGCGGAGAGGTCCCCGTCCGCCAGCAGCTGGGACGTCTTCTTCTTCGTGTCCATGGGCTTGACGTAGTACGGCTCGCCCTCGGCCGCCTCGACGAGGGCCTCCCGCAGCCGGGCGCGGTCCCTCCGGTCCACGGCGATCACGGGCCGCTCGTCGTTGCCGCGCACCAGCAGGTAGTCGACCCCGGCGCGGTCCAGGACGGTCCGCACGAACAGCAGGTTCTCCACCATGACCTCGTAGGGCGTCCGGTCGGTGATCCGCAGCGCGAAGCGGTCCTTGTAGCGGACCACGTCGGGGCGCTGGTCGAGGGTCGCGGCGGCGGCGCGGGAGGCGGCGCGGAACTCGTCGCCGTCCGCCCTGTTCTCGGGCGCGGGGAAGTAGGCGGGGTCGAGCAGAGTGGTGTCGATGGGGGTCTCCTCAGCGGTCTCAGATGCTGGTCCCATGATAGGACCCGGCGCCGGGGATCAGGAGAGGGGCTGGCAGCGGGGGCAGAACCATAGCGCCCGGTCGCGCGGCGGACCGGGGGAGGGTTCGCCCGGGACGAGCTCGGCGTCGTCGATCCGGGCCTCCTCGATCCGGGTGCCGCAGCGGCGGCAGGGCTGCCGCCCGCGGCCGTAGACCCAGAACTGCTCGCCCCGCCGCGCGGGCCCGCCCACGGTGGAGCGCTGGGAGCGGTCCCGGTTGGCGTGCAGCAACCGGTGGGAGAGGTCAACCAGCGCCCCGAGGTCCGGTACCTCCCCGACCGGGGTGAACGGGTGCAGACGCCGCAGGAACAGGACCTCGTTGCGATAGACGTTGCCGATCCCGGCGAGGTTGCGCTGGTCCATGATCGCCGCCGCGACGTGCCGGCGCGGGTGCCGGGCCAGCCGGGCCAGGGCCTCGGCCCGGTCCCAGTCGGGGCCGAGCAGGTCGGGGCCCAGGTGGCCCACGACGTCGTCCTCGTCCGCCGTGGGCACGAGGTCGAGCATCCCCAGGTCGAAGCCCACCGCCTGCGCGGCGGCGGTCTCCAGCACAGCCCGAGCCTGGTGGCCGGGCCGCCGCCACCGCGCGCCGCGGGGGTAGACGTGCCACATGCCCTCCATGAGCAGGTGGGAGTGCAGGGTCAGCGGGACGAGCCCGTCGGGTCCGCCGTCGACGCGGATCAGCAGGTGCTTGCCGCGGGGGACCACCTCGGTCACGGTGCGCCCGGACAGGTCCGCGGTCGCGATCGAGGGGAACCGCAGGTCGCTGCGCTCGAGCACCTTCCCGGCCAGGGCGCGGCGCAGCAGCGCGGCCTGGCGGTAGACGGTGTCACCCTCGGGCACGGGCACCTCCCCGGTCCGCCGCGGCGCTCACCGGCGCATCCTCAGCCCGCGCGGCGTCGAGTAGAACCCGCCGGCCAGGAGGGACTTCCGCACCGCGGTCTCGAGGGGGCCGGAGCCGAGGACCTCGGCGCCGTTGACCTTCTCCACGGTGAGCCTGTCCACCGCACCGCGCCGGACGGTCTCGGCGACCGCGGGTCCGGCGGCCGCCAGGGCGTCCGGGTCGTCCGTGAACGCGAGGACCGTGCGGCCCCCGCGCTCGACGTACAGGGCCAGGGCGCCGTCCACGAGCACGACGACGGCTCCCGCCTTGCGCCCGGGCCGGTGCCGGCCCGCGGGACCGGTGCCGGCGTCCGGGGCGGGCGCGGCGACCGGGTCCGGCCACTCCAGGGCGGCCCCGTACGGGTTGGCGGGGTCGGTGGCGGCCAGGGCGAGCGCCACGGGCTCCTCGGTGCGCACCTGGTCGTCGGTGCTGAAGGTGCGCAGGTGGTCCACGGTGGCGGCCTGGGCGAACTGGGCGGCGCCCAGGCCCTCGATGAAGTAGCCGCGCCGGGCCCGGCCGGTGTCCTCGAGCGTGGAGAGCACCTTGTAGACCGTGGCGAAGCCCCCGGGGATCTCCTCCACGGCCACCGGGCCCTTGGTCACCACGCCGTAGCGGTCCATGAGCAGCTCCGCGGTGGCCGAGGCCCGCAGGGTGGGGTCGAGGGGCTCGGGGCGCAGCATCGACCAGCGACCGGCCACGATCGGGGAGTCGTGGCGCTCCATGGTGGCCGCGCCCGTGCGCAGGGCCCCGCCGGCCCGGGGAGCGGCCCCGCCCGGGCTGAGCCGGGCCGCGCCGCGGCGCACGGTCGAGCGCCCGCGCGGGGCCCGGGGCTTGTGCCGGTGGGCGGCCTGGCCCCCGGAGAGCATCGCCCGCACCGGGAGGAAGGTGTCGTTGGTGATCAGTCCCGCCCACACGAGGTCCCACAGGGCGGTGGTGAGCTCCGGGGCCCGGACGGGCTCCCCGCCGGCGTCGAGCAGGCCCAGCAGCTGGGGGAAGAAGTACGCGCCGCCGGAGCCGAGGACGTCGAGCACGCGCCGCTCCAGCGCGGAGTCCAGGGCCGCGGCCCGCGCGCCGAGGGTCTCGGCGGGCGGCAGGGTGAGCTGCGCGGCCTCGCTCAGGTGCAGGGACACCCACCCGTCGTCGCCGGCCAGCGAGCCCGCCCCGGACCAGAGCAGCTCCCCGGAGGCGGTGAGCTCGTCGAGCAGCTCCGGCCGGTAGTCGGCCACCCGCGCGGCGAGGACCAGCGGCTCCCACGCCGAGGCGGGGATCGCGACGCCCGCGAGCTGGTCCACCACGGTCAGGACGCCGTCCTCGCCGCGCAGCTGGTGGCCCCGGCCCGCGTGCTGCCACGCCGGGAGGAACCGGGCGTAGACCTCCCCCGGGACGGGCTCGACGTCGCGGCGCAGCGCGGCCAGGGAGCGGCGCCGGATTCGGCGCAGCACCTCGGTCTCGCACCACTCGGACCCGGCGGGGACGCCGGTCCCGGCCAGCAGCTCGGGTGGGCGGAACTCGCCCTGCACGACCCGCCGGTCCGCGCCGAGCCGCTCCAGGGTGGTGCGCACGACCGCGACGCCCAGGCCGAGGCCGGTCGCGGCCTCGTCGACGGTGAAGGGGCCGTGGGTGCGGGCGAAGCGGGAGACGAGGTCGGCCAGGGGGTCCTCGACCGGCTCGACGAAGGCGAGCGGGACCCCCATGGGCAGGGGCACCCCCAGGGCGTCCCGCAGCCGGGCGGCGTCCTCGATCGCGGCCCAGTGCTCCACCCCGCGCAGGTGGACCCGCAGTGCCCGGTTGGCCGCCACGAGCCGGTCGAGCCACCCGGCGGCGGCGTCCTCGGGGCAGGCCCGCTCGGGGTCCTCGGGGTCATGCAGACGCCGGGCCGCCTCGGCCACCGTGAGCGGGCCGAGCAGGCGCAGCAGGTCGGCGGCGCCCTCCAGCCCGCGCAGCCGGCGGTCCGGGGCGAGACGCTGCAGCTCCGCCTCCGTCCGGGCGATCACGTCCGGGTCCAGCAGCTCGCGCAGCTCCGCGCGGCCCAGCAGCTCGTTGAGCAGCGCGGCGTCCAGGGACAGGACGGCGGCCTTGCGCTCGGCCAGCGGGGAGTCGCCCTCGTAGAGGAACTGGGACACGTAGCCGAACAGCAGGGTGCGGGCGAACGGGGAGGGCTGCTCCGTGGTGGTCTCCACCACGCGGATCGCCCGGCGCTCCACGGCCTGGTGCAGGGCCTTGAGCGCGGGCAGGTCGTAGACGTCCTGCAGGCACTCGCGCACGGTCTCCAGGATGATCGGGAACTGCGGGTACTTCCGGGCCACGTCCAGCAGCTGGGCCGAGCGCTGGCGCTGCTGCCACAGGGGCGTGCGCCGGCCCGGGTCGCGGCGGGGCAGCAGCAGGGCGCGGGCGGCGCACTCCCGGAACCGGGACGCGAACAGCGCCGAGCCGCCCACCTGCTCCGTGACGATCTGCTCGAGCTCGTCCGGGTCGAAGAGGAACAGCTCCGCGCCCGGGGGCTCGTCCTCCATGGCGGGCACGCGCAGCACGATGCCGTCGTCGGCGGCCTGCGCGGAGCCGTCCAGGCCGTACCGCTCCTGCAGCCGGGCGCCCACGGCCAGGGCCCACGGGGCGTGCACGGGCATCCCGAAGGGCGAGTGCAGCACCACCCGCCAGTCGCCGAGCTCGTCGTGGAAGCGCTCGACGACGAAGAGGGTGTCGGAGGGGACCTGGCCCACGGCCTCCTTCTGCTCGCCCACGTAGGCGAGCAGGTTGTCGGCGGCCCACTCGTCGAGCCCGGCCGCGGCCAGGCGGGCACGGGCCTCCTTCTCGGAGGCCCCGGCGATCTCCCGGTTGAACCGGCCCACGGCCCGGCCCAGCTCCACGGGCCGGCCCTGGCCGTCGCCGTGCCAGAACGGCAGCTTGCCCGGGACGCCCGGGGCGGGGGAGACGATGACCCGGTCGTGGGTGATCTCCTCGATCCGCCAGCTGGAGGCGCCCAGCGCGATGATGTCGCCCACGCGGGACTCGTAGACCATCTCCTCGTCGAGCTCGCCCACCCGCTTCGAGTTCTTCCCGTCCTGCTCGCCCACCAGGTAGACGGCGAACAGCCCGCGGTCGGGGATGGTCCCGCCCGAGGTCACGGCCAGCCGCTGGGCCCCCGGGCGGCCCTCGATGCTGCCCGTCTCGCGGTCCCAGACGATGCGGGGGCGCAGCTCGGCGAACTCGTCGGAGGGGTAGCGGCCCGAGAGCAGGTCCAGGGTGGCGTCGAAGGCGGAGCGCGGCAGCGCCAGGAAGGGCGCGGACCGGCGGACGGTGTCGAACCAGTCCTCGACGTCGACCGGCCCCAGGGCGGTGGCGGCGACGGTCTGCTGGGCCAGGACGTCCAGGGGATTGGCGGGCACGGCCAGGGGCTCGATCCGCCCCTGCAGCATCCGCTCGACCGTCACCGCGGCGTCCAGGAGGTCCCCCCGGTGCTTGGGGTAGAGCCAGCCGCGGGAGACCTCGCCCACCTGGTGGCCGGCGCGGCCCACGCGCTGCAGGCCGGACGCCGCCGAGGGCGGGGCCTCGATCTGCACCACGAGGTCCACGGCGCCCATGTCGATGCCCAGTTCCAGGGAGGACGTGGCGACGACGCAGCGCAGCCTCCCGGTCTTGAGGTCGTCCTCGATGAGCGCCCGCTGGTCCTTCGACACCGACCCGTGGTGGGCGCGCGCGAGCACCGGCGGGGCGCCCTCGAAGCGGCCGTGCTGGCGGGCGGGTCCGGCGGGCGCCGGGGCCCCCGCTGCGGGGTCCTCGGTCCCGGCCAGGGCGCGGCGCAGGACGTCCCCCACCTGCTGCGGCGCGGCACCGGCGGCCTCGGCGGAGGCGGGGCTGGGACGACAGCTGGGACGGCTGTCGTCCCAGCTGTCGTCCCAGCTGTCTTCCCAGGGGACGGGAGACCCCGCGGGCGCTCCGCCGTCCGCGCCGTGCTCCAGGCGGAACGCGTAGATCTCGTTGAGCCGTGCGGTGAGCTTCTCGGCCAGGCCGCGGGAGTTGGCGAACACGATCGTGGAGCGGTTCTCGAGCACGAGGTCCACGACCCGCTCCTCGACGTGCGGCCAGATCGAGGCGGTGGCCTGGGGGGCGAGGGCGTCGAGGTCGTCGTCGCCGAAGGCGGAGCCGGCGAGGGACGGCGACGCGCCGGGCCCGCCCAGCACGGTCATGTCCGGGATGGGCACGGAGACGGTGAGGTCCCACTTCTTCTCGATCCGCGGGGCGACGACGGTGACCGGCTCCCGCCCGCCCAGGAACCGCGCGACCGTCTCGACCGGCTCCACGGTCGCGGACAGCCCGATCCGCTGCACCGGCTTCTCCAGCAGGGCGTCCAGCCGTTCCAGGGTGACGGCCAGGTGGGCGCCGCGCTTCGTGCCGGCCACGGCGTGCACCTCGTCCACGATGACGGTCTCCACGTCCGTGAGGGTCTCCCGGGCCTTGGACGTGAGCATGAGGTACAGCGACTCGGGCGTGGTGATGAGGATGTCCGGGGGGTTGGTCAGCAGCGCCCGGCGGATCGCCTGCGGGGTGTCCCCGGAGCGCACGCCCACGCTGATCTCGGGGGGCTCGACCCCCTGGTGCCGGGCGGTCTGCGAGATGCCGATCAGCGGGGCCCGCAGGTTGCGCTCCACGTCCACGCCCAGGGCCTTGAGCGGGGAGATGTAGAGCACCCGCGTCCCGCGCCGCTCGCCGCGGGCGCTCGCGGCGCTGGCCTTGGCACGGAGGTCGGTGCCCCCGCGAGCGCTCCCGCCCGGGCCGGCCCCGGTCCTGGACCCGGCCCCGGCCCCCGTGCCGGGGCCCGGTCCGGGGGCCGGCGCGGGGGCGGCGTCGGCGACGAAGCGGTCCAGGGCCCACAGGAACGCGGCGAGGGTCTTGCCCGAGCCCGTGGGCGCCACGATGAGGGCGTGGCGGCCCGCGGCGATCGCCCGCCACGCCCCGTCCTGGGCGGAGGTGGGCGCCGCGAACGCACCCGCGAACCAGGTGCGGGTGGCCTCGGTGAAGAGGTCGAGGGCTGGGTCAGGCGCCAAAGCCCTGGATCTCGAGCTGCTGGACGGCGGGGTTGGCGCACGCCTGGGTGGTGAAGGGGACCACGACGGACTCCGTGTTCTCGGGCGGGTAGATCCGCAGGCCCGCGGCGGGCCGCGGGTCGCACTGGCTGTGGTTGTCGGCCTGCGAGATGCGCAGGCTCGCGGTGGCGCTCTGGCCGGGCACGAGGACCAGGGCCTCCCCGCCCGCGCCCGGCGTCCGTTCGGCGGGGACGCCGATCATCGCGCCGGCACCGTCGACGAAGGACACCCCGGGGTAGCCGTCGAGGGTGCAGGGCGCGTCCCCGTCGTTGGTGAGGGTGACGGTGGCGATCACCGACCCCGCGGCGCCCTGGGTGGGCGCCGCCTCGAGGCTGAGGTAGGGGAGGTAGCACAGGCCGTGGGCCTCCGGGCCCGCCTCCGGCGGGTGGATCACGGCGGCGCCGCCGCGCCGCTGGTCCTCCCCGGCCGGGGCCCCGGGAGCGGGGGCCTCGGCTGCGGGCTCAGGTGCGGGCTCGGATGCGGGGGAGCCGCCGATGGCGGGGGTGCTCTCCGCCGCCGGCGTGTCGGCGGGGGCCTCCGCGGGTGCCGCCGAGGAGGGCGCCGCCGAGGAGGGCTCCGCCGCGGGCTCGGTGGCGGAGGGCGTGGGGGTCGCGCCGGCGGTCCGGCCGGGGGTGGCGGAGGTCGTGGGGGTCGCGGTGGCGGGGGATCCGGACGGGGAGGGCGTGGCGGAGGCGTCCGCGGTGGGGGCCGAGGCCGTGCCGATCCGGTCGTCGCCGGAGCAGGCGGACAGGGCGAGGGCCGAGGCGAGGGCGAGGGCGGCCAGCCGGGAACGGGCGGCGGGTGAGGTGGGGAGCATTGGGGGGAGATCCTCCTCGAGCGGACGTCGTGGCAGGCCACGCCCGGGAGGGCTGCGGTGCCTCCGGGATCCCCAGTCTAGGGGTGGGCCCCGACACCGCGGCGGGACCGGCGCACGGACCCGCCGCGGTCCTGCGCGCCTGCTGCCGGCGCCCGGCGGGCCGTCAGGCCCCGCCGCCGGCCGGGAGGGCCGCCTGCATCACCTGGGCCAGGTGCACGCCCTCAGCGCCGGTGCCCTGGGCGATCTGGGTGCGGCAGGAGAAGCCGTCGGCCAGCACGATCGTGCCGTCCGCGGCCGCCCGGATCGCGGGGAACAGCTCCCGCTCCCCGAGCCGCTGGGAGACCTCGTAGTGGCCCGGCTCGAAGCCCCAGTTGCCCGCCAGCCCGCAGCAGCCGCCGCCCACGACGGCGGTGTCCACGCCCAGCTTCGCCAGCACCTCGAGCTCGGGGCCGTAGCCGCTCATCGACTTCTGGTGGCAGTGCACCTGGCACACGGCCTGCGCCGGTCCCGCCTCGGTGGCCAGCTCCTGGAAGGGCCAGGGCCCGCCCGCGGCCAGGTGGCGGGCCGCGAAGGCGCCCAGTGTCGTCGTCAGCTCGGCCACGCGCTTCGCGCGCGGGTCCTCGGGGAGCAGCTCCGTGATCTCGTCCTGGAGCATCACGGTGCAGGAGGGCTCCAGGCCGATGATCGGGTAGCCGGCCTCGATCAGCGGCTCCATGACGTCGAGGGTGTCGCGCAGGATCTTCTGCGTCATGTCGAGCTGGCCGGTGGAGTGCCAGGTCAGCCCGCAGCACACGTTGTCCATGGGCAGCAGCACCCGGTAGCCCATGGCCTCCAGGACCTCCACGGCGGCCCTGCCGGGGGCGTCCGCCGAGAAGTTCGTGAACGTGTCCGGCCACAGCACCACGGTCTCCCGCCCGGCCGCGTCGTCGCCCGGCCGGTGCCCCTCCGCCTGCCGCCGGCGGAACCACCGGGTGAGCGGCTGCGGCGCGAAGGAGATCATCCGCCGCCTCGGCTCGATCCCGCCGAGCCGCTTGGTCAGCTCCTCGACGGGACGGAAGGACTCGAGGAGGTTGACGGCCCGGAACGCGAACGGCACCTTCTCCACGATCCGCATCAGCAGCGGCATCCAGCCCATCGTGAACTGGGCCATCGGGCGGCGGTCGCGGCCCAGGAAGGAGAGCAGGCCGTGCCGGTAGTGGTGGTGCAGGAACTCGGCCTTGTAGGTGGCCATGTCCACGTTGACGGGGCACTCGGTGGCGCAGGCCTTGCAGGACAGGCACAGGTCGAGGGCCTCGAGGGTCTCCTTCGACTTCCAGCCGTCGGTGATCGTCTCGCCGCGCAGCATCTCGGCCAGGGACCGGGCGCGGCCGCGGGTGGAGTGCACCTCGTCGCGGGTGGCCTGGAAGGACGGGCACATCGCGCCCACGTCGGAGCGGCACTGCCCCACGCCCACGCACCGGTTGACGGCGCTGGAGAAGGAGCCGCCGTCGCGGGAGAACGCGTGCACGGGCCTGAGGTCGAACGTGCGGGCGCCGGGGCCGGGGCGGATCCCCTGGTCGATGGGCTCGGGGTCCACGAGCACGCCCGGGTTGAACACGCCCTCGGGGTCGAAGACGGCCTTGAACTCGGCGAAGGAGGCCAGGGCCTCGGGGGAGTAGATGGTGGCCAGCAGCTCGGAGCGGGCCCGGCCGTCGCCGTGCTCGCCCGAGACGGACCCGCCGTAGCGGTGCACGAGCTCGGCGGCGCGCTCGATGAACGTCCGGTAGGTCGCGACCCCCGCGTCGGTGCCGAAGTCGAAGGAGATCCGGATGTGCACGCAGCCCTCGCCGAAGTGTCCGAAGGGGATGCCGGTGAGGCCCAGCTCGTGCAGCAGGTCGTAGAGGTCCCGCAGGTACTCGCCCAGACGGGCGGGGGGCACCGCGGAGTCCTCCCAGCCCGGCCAGGCCTCCCCTCCGTCGGGCAGGCGGGTCACGATGCCCGCGCCGGCCTCGCGGATCCCCCACAGGGCCCGGGCCAGCGGCGCCTCGGCCACGATGATCGAGTCGACGACGTTCTCGGGCACCAGGCCCGGCAGCTCGCGGGCCCGCGCCTCGGCCTCCTCGAGGGTGTCGGCACCGACCTCGCAGTACAGCCAGCCGCCGCCGCGGGGCAGCTCGGAGCCGGACTCCTCCCGGCCCGGGCGGGTCTGCAGGGCCTCGACCAGGTCGGAGCCCATGCCCTCGATCGTGTAGACGCCGGGCACGCGCAGCTTCGGGGCGGCCGTCGCGGCCTCGAAGGCGTCCTCGAAGCCCAGCACGGCCAGGGCGGTGTGGGCGGGCTTGCGGACCAGGCGCACCGTGAGCTGCGTGATGATCCCGCACGTGCCCTCGGAGCCTGCGAAGGCCTTGGCGGTGTCGAAGCCCTTCTCGCCCAGGAGGTAGTGCAGCCCGTAGCCGGAGACCTGGCGCGGGAACTGGCCGAGCTCGGTGCGCAGCATCGCCAGGTGCCGGTCCCGGATCGCGGTCAGCGCCCGGTCGATCGCGGGGTCGGACGTGCCGCCCTCGTGCAGCTCGACCTCGCGGCCGTCCGCGAGCATGACCGTCAGCGAGACCAGGTTGTCCGCGGAGGTGCCCCACGCCACGGAGTGGGAGCCGCACGCGTTGTTGGCCACCATCCCGCCGATCGTGCAGCGGGCGTGCGTCGAGGGGTCGGGGCCGTAGGTGAGGCCGAACTCGGAGGCCGCGGCCCGCAGCTGGTCGCAGATCACGCCCGGCTCGATCGTGGCGGTCATGGCCTCCGGGTCGATGGACAGGATCCGGTTGAAGTGCCGGGAGGTGTCGATGACCAGGCCGTCGCCGATCGCGTTGCCGGCCACCGACGTGCCGCCGCCGCGGGAGACCACCGACCAGCCGCGCTCCCGGGCCAGGGCCAGCAGCTCGCGGACCTCCTCGACGCCGCGCGGCTCCGCGACGGCCTCGGGCAGCCGCCGGTAGATGGACGCGTCGGAGACGTAGGCGGCGCGGGTGGTGAGGTCGTCTCGGATGTCGGTCATGGGTCCACTTCCTGCGCGGCGGTCTCGCCGGTCCGTCTGATGCTGCTGGTCAGTGCTGGTGGCCGGCGCCGCCGGTCCGGCGGCTCACCACTCGGGGGCGATGGTGACCTCGGCGCCGTCGAGGTCCTCGGACCACTCGACCTGGCAGCTGAGCCGGGAGGTCTCGTGACGGGTGTCGTCGAGCATCTCGAGCAGGTCCTCCTCCTCCTCGTTGGTCCCGCCGGACTTCCGGAAGGCCTCCGGGTCCAGGTAGGCGTGGCAGGTGGAGCAGGAGGCGTTGCCGCCGCACGTCGCGAGGATGGGGTACTTGTGGCGGGTGAGGGCCTCCATCAGGCTCTCGTAGTCCTTCCAGTCCACACCCTCGGTGCGGGTGCCCTCGCGGTCGATCACGGTGACGGTGATGCTGCTCATGGGGTGGCCTCCTCGGGACGTGCTCGCCCCTGGTCTCGACGTCGGAAATCCCGCCCCATTGTACGGTCGCGCGGGAGTCCGGCCGGACGGGCGCGCTCAGCCGGCGGAGGGGAGGGGTCGGATCGTGAGGGACTGCGCCACCTGGCCGAGGTAGCCCGCCTCGTCGTGCAGCTGGGACTCCGTGAGGCCCACCCCGGTGGGGCCGAAGGTCACGTGGGTGTCGAGGCCCACCCAGGAGGAGACCGGCTCCCGGACCAGGTGCACGCCGAGGTCCACGTTGGGGAAGGCCAGCTCGTCGGGGGCGACGCGCACGGCGATCCCGTTGGCGGCGTCCACGGCCGCGAGGAACTGCGCGGTGGTCGAGGCCTCCTCGCCGGCGACGAGGGGGTGCGGCGCCCGCAGCCACATGGCGGCGCTGCCGGGCCGGTGCTCGCGCACGGCCCGGCTCTGCAGCGAGGCGATGTACCCGCCGCTCCACCGGTCGGTCATGCCGGTGGGGACGGCGTCGGCCACGGGGGCGATGGCCTCCCGGTGCGTGCCGGCGGTCCCCGCGGTCTCGCCCCGCACCAGCCGCCACACGCTCAGCCGGATGCAGGCGCGGCCCGCGTGGCTCATCGTGGCCTCGACCAGCTCGATCGTGCGGCCCGGCCGGAGCATGCGGGTGGTCACCTCGACCTCCCCGCCGGGGATGAAGCCCAGGATGTCGTAGGAGAAGCGCGCCGGCACCACGTCCGGGCGGGGATGGTCGAGCTCCACCACGTGGGCCAGCAGGCCGGAGGCGGCCGCCATGTGCTGCTCGGCGTCGTTCCACGCGCCCTGCGAGTGCAGCGTGGAGCGGAACCGGGTCCCGTCCAGCCGCACGAAGTAGGCGTCGGGGAAGTCCTCCCCGCCCGCGCCCAGGTGTCCCGGTGCTCCGGCCATGGCCCCTCTTCGTCGTCCGTCCCGTCCGTGGTGTGACGGGGACGACACTACCCATCGGTCGGCCCGGGGGACGATCACGCCCCGGACCGGACGGGAGTCCTGTGTCCCGGATCTACTCGCCGGTTGCTGCCGTGACTCCATCGTTATGCCTGTAATCCGTGGCATCCGGGTCTGACCAGGGGCGATCCCTCCTACGATGAAGGCGGGCCCGGGTCCCCCACGGCGCCTCCGTCCGGGGCCCGCGCGCCGAGGGACGTCCCACGACGCGTCCCTCGCGCCACGAACACCGACACGCACACGGGCACGCACCGACACCGAGACCTTCCGGGGGTGGACGCCATGACGGGTACGGACGACGGTCCTGTCCGCCTCGCTCCGCCCCGAGCCGGCGGACTCGTCCGCGAGCGCCTGATCCGCAGGCTCGACCCGGTGCTCTCGGCGCGGCTGGGCGTGGTCGCAGCCCCGCACGGGACCGGCAAGACCACGCTCCTGGCCCACTGGGCGGCGCGGCGGCCGGAGCATCTGGTCTGGCACCGGGCGGACCCGGCGGACGCGCAACCGGAACGGCTGCTCGCCGGCCTGGCCAGGGACGTGGCGGCTCTCGTGCACGTTCCCGAGCCGAGCTCCACGGCGGGCCTGGCCTCCCTCCTGGCGGCGGACGCCGGCCGGCCCCTGTGCATCGTGCTGGACGACGTCCACCTGATCATCGGCACCCCGGCCGAGGCCGAACTGGAACGACTGCTCCTCCTCTGCCCGCCCAACGTCCATCTCGTGGTGGCCGGCCGGCAGGCGCCGTCGTTCAGCCTCGCCCGCCCCGAGTTCTCAGCGGTGGTGCTCGTGGACGGGGAGGACCTGCGCTTCCGGGCCGACGAGGCCCACGCCCTCTTCCGCGACGTCGACGGTCTGCGCATCGATCCGGTCCGGGTGCTCGACCTGGTGCACGCCACGGACGGATGGGCTGCGGCGCTGCACCTCTTCCGCCTCCACACGATGAAGCGCAGCCCCGTGGAGCGGCACCGGGCGGCGTGCGACACCGGGGCCCACTACGCGTGGGACCATCTCAGACGCCACGTGCTCGCCGACCTGGCCGAGGACGAGGCGGAGCTGCTGCGGGTCGCGTCCATGCTCGACCTCGTCACCCCCCGGCGCTGCGATGCGCTGCTCGGCACCTCCGGCGCCGCGGCGACCGCCCTGCACGAACTCGGCCGGCGGTCCCTCCTCGTGGACGACGACACCGCGCCGTGCCTGCGGATGCCGGAGGTGGTGCGCCGCTACTTCGCCGACGAGCTGCGGGAGAGCACGGAACGGGACACCTACGCGGCCCTGCGCGGCCGGGCGGTGGAGCTGCTGGAGCGGGACGGTGCCCTGGGCAACGCCCTCGCTCTCCTCGCGGCGGACGGCCGGTGGCCGGAGGCGCGCCGGCTGCTGGTGCGCTCCGGTGCCGGGGCGTTCGCCCCGGGGTCCTGCGCGTGGGCCGAGCTGGTGCCCCCCGAGCTGACCGGCACGGACCCCTGGTTCGCCCTCGCCGAGGCGCGGCGGCTGTTCGACGACGGGCGGCTGGCGGGGGCCCGTGCGGCGGCGTGCCGGGCGCTGACGCTCGCCGGCGGCACCGGGTGCGCGGTGATCGCCACGGAGCTCCGGGCCCGGTCGGCGGCCTGGGACGCGGCCAGCGAGGAGCTGCCGGAGGGGGGACCGGGCGGGGAGCCTCCGCTGCGCGCGGCCATCAGGGGCAGTCCCGCGGCCGTGGCCCGCTCCCTGGGGGCGGACCCCCGGGAAGAGGACCTGCTGGCGTCCGGCATCGCCTCCCTGCTGGCGGGCGACCGGCGGACGGCGCTGCCGGTGCTCCGCCGGTGTGCCGAGCGCCTCGACCGGGACCGGCTCGCCGCGCTCGCGGCGCAGCTGGTCCTGGCACTCTTCGAGTCCGACGAGGCGGGCGCCGTTCCCGACGCGTCCGCCGCGGAGATCGAGGCCGTCCACCGCCACGCACGGTGCGGCGGGCTCTCCTGGCTGGCCCGGCTGACGGACGGGATGCTGGCGGTCCTGTCCGGCAGCACAGCGGGGGACGAACTCGCCGAGGCCGTGTCCCGCGACTGCGAACGACGCGGTGACGCCTGGGGCGCGGCTCTGCTGCACGCGGCCGCCCTGCTCGCCGGTGGCTCCGGCGGCGCCTCGTCGCGGCAGGGCTACACGGCCCTCGCCGGGGAGTTCCGCGCCCTGGGCGCGGACGTCCTGGCGGCGTGGGCGATGTCCCGGGCCGCGCCTCCGTACGGGCCGGACGCCGTTCCCTCCGCGGCCGGGTTCCCCGAGGGGCCTCTCGCCGGGCCCCGGCCCGCTCTGCGCGGTCCGGGCTCCGACGGCACGGACGACAAGGGCGCAGCCCGCTGCCTGACGGGGGAGCTGCCGGCGGGGACCGGCGCCCCCTCGCTCGCCGTGACGTGCTTCGGGGGTCTGGCGGTGCACCTGGGCGGGGAGCCGGTGGACCTGGCCGAGGTGCGCCCCCGGGCCCGGACGGTGCTGCGGCTGCTGGCCCTGAACGCCGGGCGGCCGGTGCACCGGGAGTGGCTCGCCACCACCCTGTGGGCCGACCTGGACGAGGCCCGGGCCCTGCACAACCTGCAGGTGAGCATCTCCGCCCTGCGCCACGTCCTGGACCCGCGGGGGGCGGGGGGCGGTCGCAGGGCGGTCCTGCGCCAGGACGACTCCTACGTGCTCGTCCTCGGTCCCAGCTCGTGGTCCGATCTCGCCGAGTTCGACCGGCTCCTGCACGAGGCGGACCGCGCCCACCGGCGGGGAGACCCGGCACGGGCCGCGGTCGCACTCCAGGGCGCGCTCGACCTCTACACCGGTGACCTCCTCCCGGAGGAGGGGCCCGCCGAGTGGGTGGTGGGGGCCCGGGACCGCTACCGTCTGCGGGCGGCCGGGACCGCCGGGGCGCTGGCCCGGACGAGGCTGTCCCTCGGGCAGGAGAAGCAGGCGGTCGGGGCGGCGGCCCGCAGCGTGGAGATCAACCCCTGGAGCGACGAGTCCTGGCGGTTGCTCATCGCGCTGCTGCGTGACTCCGGTGAGGTCGCCGAGGCCGAGCGCACGCGCCGGCGCTACTGCGACATGCTGGCGTCACTGGGCATCGATGCCGGGACCGACCCCCGGCGGCGTTGAGGACTGGTGCCACGTCCGGCCGGCCGGATCGTCGTGGCCGAGCGGGCCTTCCGCCGCCGAGGCCGCGAACCCGGCGTACAGCAGGTACACGGCCACGAGGACGACGAGGACGATCAGCCCCCACAGCAGCGGCGACAGACCCTTCCGGTGCGGGCGTGACTGTCCCACGGGCTGGGGCGGGGGCGGAGCGAGGGCGCGGCTGAGGTCCAGGGCGCAGCGGCGGCAGAAGTGCCGGTCGGGTGGGTTCCCCGCCCCGCAGCGGGGGCAGACGATCTCCCCCGGTGCAGGAGGCGTCTCGGGTTCTTCGTCGGGCGGTCGGGGAGGCCGGGGGCGGCTCTCCTCGGGAGGGACGGGGGGCGGGTCGCCCGGACGGTGAGGGGCACGGGGGTGGGACTCCTGATCGGGCACCCGCGGCAGCACGGTCGTCCGGTCGTCCTTCCCGGGGCCCTCGGGGCGATCGGGGAGGGCGTCCGGGGGGAGCTTGCGGACCTTGTCCGGATTGTGCGGTATCCGTCTCCGGTCCGTTCCGTCGTCCTGGCCGCTCCGGTCCCGGTTGTGCTGGGACCGCTGGAGCTCGGGCTCCGGGGACGGGCCCGGTGCAGGACGCGGTGGGGGGACCGGGGCGGGGGACGGGGCGGCCTCCCACTCCAGGTAGGCGCCGCAGTTGGTGCAGAACCGGGTGCCCGCCGCGTTGCGGGTGCCGCACTCCGGACAGATCAGCATGACGTCCTCCTCAGGACCCGTTCCCCGCCACCAGGACCACCTCGAGCGTGTGGGGGACGTGGGCGGGCTTCACGGCACGCACCACGGCGTCCAGCCTCCGCACGTCCACGTCGTCCTGGGACCGGGCGTGGACCCGGACGTGGAGGGCTGCGCGCGGGCTGCCGGGGAGCTCGGAGCCCGGCGACGAGGACCACACCGTGCCCCCGGAGTCCTCGACGTCGACGTCGACGACTCCCGACCCGGTCAGCCGCACGGCGTCGGCGATGCCTGCCGCGGTGCCCCGCCGCCGGTGGATGAGGGCGCCGTGGGCCACCACTTCGCGGCGCTGGGCCACGGGCCAGTGCTCGTCGACGCGCACTCCCACCCACTCGGCCAGCCAGGCGAGGAAGTCCTCGGGGGCGAGCCGGGGATCGACGTACGACGCCAGCCCGTCGAGGGTGAGGAAGACCGGGGCGAGAGACTCGTCGAAGCTCGCCAGGAACCTCTGCAGGAACTCGTCCTCCTGCAGGACGGCCGGCAGCCGGGAGACCACGGGGACGGGGCTGGGGAGCCCGGGGATCCGCCCGCGCATCTCATTCTCCTTCCGTGACGCGCACCTGGTGCCCGAAGGAGAACACCAGGTCGTGCTTGCCCAGGTCGATCCGCTGGACGGGGTCCCCCCGCTCGCCGGTGCGGGGGTCGGCGGCGAAGATCAGCACGTCGTCCACGATCTCCGTGCCGGACAGCCGCTGCAGCACCGCGTGCACCTCGCCGGCCTGCACCGGCCGGCCGAACGGCCAGCCGTCCCCGTCGGGGCCGCCGCGGATGGGGTCGAAGTACCGGTAGAGAGCCCGCAGCGCCTCCCGCTTGAGCCCGTCGGTGGCCGCCCGGCGGCGCGCCGTGAGGCGTGCCACGACGGTCACGCCGCGGTAGCGGGGCGGCTCCACGGCGACGCGGACGCCGACCGGGCGCCGCTCGTCCAGGTACTCCGCCACCGTGGCGAGGGTCCCCTCGTCGGGGACGAGGTCCCCGAATCGGAGCCGGTCGTCGTCGTCGGGCACGGCGGTGGGGACCACGAGCACGCGCACCCCGCCGGCCTCGGCGGCGGTGGTCGCGGGGATGCAGCGCACGCGGGCGATCCCCGGGGCGGCCCGGCGGGACAGCTGCTCGTAGTCCTCGGCGGTGACCGCCCGGTCGCGGGTCCGCAGGGCGAGCGGGCCGCGCTCCCGTGCCTGGTCGACGGTCTCCAAGGCCACCCCGCCCTGGGCGGCCCGGCGGTTCTCGACCCGGACCACGAACGGGATCGTGGAGCGCAGCACGGACACCTCGTGCGCGACGACGTTGCCGCGCGGGCCCCCGCCGGTCCGGTACTCCGGGACCCGCAGCGTGCCGCCGACGGGCGGGACCGCGCCGTAGGAGCGCAGGGAGCCGTCCGCCTCCCGCACGGCGGGCGGGAACCGGACGACGCCCTCGGCGCGGTCCAGCTCGACCACCCGGTCCTCCGGGCCGCTGTTGGCGAAGGAGTCCACCTCCCGCCAGGTCTGCCACCCGGAGCCGTCGGTGACCTCCACGGTGAAGGGGCTACCTCCCGGCACCACGGGACGGCGGGCCAGGGGGAAGGCCTGGCCGGGCACGCCCTCGGACGTGCCGAGGACCTCGCCGTGGACGGTCTCCGCGTGCACCGCGGGAACGGAGCCTCCGATGGTGAAGGCGCTGACCGATCGGATCCGCGGCGAGGCGCTGTAGGGCGGATATCCCTCCAGCGGGTGGACCACACGGCAGCGGATCCAGCCCGCGCGGGCGCCGCCGACCACGGACGCCGTGTGGGTGTGGGGCAGGTGGACGACCACGTCCCCGGACCGGTTGAGGCCTCCCGTCTCGTCCTTGTCCACGTCGCAGCGGGTCCACCCGGAGCCGGTCCAGGCCTCCCAGACCAGGGGCGGGTAGCGGGGGTCCACCCCGACGCCGCGGACCTCGCAGTCGAACCGGAGGGCCAGGGCGCAGGAGGGGGCGCTGTCGTCGAGGCCCAGCAGCAGCGCGTCGTCGGGGGTGGGGGGTTCCCCGAAGGCGGGGAAGTCCTCGTCCCCCCGGGGCCGGAGGGGGCGCGGCACGGGCTCGCCCCCTCGGGTGCTCGTGCGGAGGTGGGCCAGTCTCCGGGGCGGGATCACCAGCTCGCGGGCGGTCGTGAAGGAGACGGCCTCGTCCTCGTCGGTGCGCCGCGTGGCGGCCTCGGTGCCGCGGGGCACGACCACGGCGTTGGGCTGGGGTGCCGAGAGCCACAGCAGCAGCTCCACGGTGGCGGCCGTCGGCGGGTGCAGGCTCACACCGAGGAGCTCGAGGAACGCGATGTACAGGCGGTCCGGGACGCGGTTGAGGCGGTAGAAGAGCTCGTCCGTCATGAACGCGAACGCCTCGATCAGCGTCACCCCCGGATCGGAGACGTTGTGGTCGGTCCACTCGGGGCAGCGCTGGGCGATCATCCGCTTGGCGTCGTCCACCAGGTCCTGGAAGCGCCGGTCGTCGAGGTTCGGTGAGGGGAGCATCGGATCACGTCTCCTGGTCGTGGCGGGGGATCGTGTAGAAGGGGAAGACCAGGTTGCGCGGGTCGTTGGTGCCCCGCACGGTGTACTGCACCTCGATGAGCAGGACCCCGTCCGTGGCGGTGTCCAGGTGCACCAGGACGTCCTCCAGACCGATCCTCGGCTCCCACCGGTCGAGAGCCACGCGCACGGCGAAGGCGATGTCCCCGGCGGTGGCCGCGTCCGCCGGGGCGAACACGTAGTCGTGCACGGCGCAGCCGAACTCGGGGCGCATCGGCCGCTCGCCGGGGGAGGTGGCCAGGATGAGGTAGATGCTCTCCTCGATCTCCCGGATCTCCCGCACCAGGGCGACGCCGCCCGTGCGGTCCGTGCGCACCGGGAAGGCCCACCCGGAGCCGATGAACTCCTGTCCCACCGTCCTGCCTCCTTCCCGTGGTGCGGCCCCTCCGGCCGCACCTAGTTGATGCGGACCAGCCCGCCCCTGATGGTGGTGGTGGCGGAGCCCGAGAGCTCGGCCGTGGCGGTGGCGTCCACCTTCACGCTCGCGCCCTTCAGCTCGGCCGTGGTCCGGCCCTCCACGGACACCGTGGCGCCCTTGAGCGCGAGCGCGGAGGCGGCCTCGACCGTCACGTTCCTGCCCTTGACGGTGATGTCCCCGGTGGTCGTGGTGACGTCGACCCTGTCCTTGGCCGTCACGGTCACCGGGCCCTCCGAGAGGATCTCGACGCCGGCCTCCCCCTTCTGGACGAGGGAGATCTTCTGTCTGCCGCCGTGGGTGCTCAGCGTCAGCCGCTCCTCCCCGGGGGTCTCCACGAACTCGACGAGCATCCCGGTGCGGGAGACGAAGGCGCGCCGCTCGATCGCCCCGTCGGTGGAGCCGACGTGCGCGGACCACGGCTGGTCGGGGGTGTCCTGGCCGTTGTAGAGCCCCCCGAGGACGAAGGGCTGCTGGAAGCTGCCCTGGCCGAAGGCGACGAGCACCTCGTCGCCGACCTCGGGCAGGACCACCGCGCCGCGGGCGGGTCCGGCCCCGAGCTGCACGGTCCGCACCCATCCGCTCTCGTAGGTGTCGGAGAGCAGGGGGAACTTGAGCTTGACCCGTCCCTGGTTCTCGGGGTCCTGCGCCGCGGTCACCACCGCGTTGAGCACCCCGGGGAACCCGGCGGCGCGGGCTGAGCCCGTGGCGGCCCCGGCGGCGACGCCGTAGAAGGAGCGCTCCGAGGCGTGGCTGACGGTGAAGGACGTCTGATAGCCGCCCTCGGGGCTGAACTCGTGGCGCGAGGAGCTGAGGGTGTAGCGGCCCTCGAACGGCTTGCCGACGCCCACCAGGGAGACGGCCGCCCCGGAGCGCAGCCGGGGGTTGCCCCGCGCCACGCCGTCGAGCTCGGCGAAGCCACCGGCCACGTGGCTCGCCAGGGCGGCGGCCGCGCTCTCGCACTGGGCCGGCTGGTCGAAGACCGTGGCCGGGGCGACGTAGCGGGGACTGCCGAACTGCTTGGCCAGGTCCGCGGGCCGGACGTCGGGGAGCACCGCGCTGGTGGTCTCGGCGGGGGCGACGGCCACGATCTCGCGCTTGCCGTCCACGTCCCAGCCCCGCACCTCGACGTCGGGCACCTGGTCCGCGGAGGTCACCGTGCCGCGCAGCACCAGGAGGTTGACGCCCTTCTCGACGACCAAGGGGTCCTGCCGCGCACCGCTCTCCCCGCTCGGCGCGGTCGAGGAGTCGGTGGCGGCCGTGAAGTGCAGGGCGCCGTCGGAGACGTTGAGCAGCGCCCCCGCGTCCTGGGCCAGACGCCGGAGGAAGTCCCAGTCGTTGACCGCGTCCTGGGCCACGTGCTCGAGGACGGGGCCCCGGGCGTCGATCCTGCCCGCTCTCAGCCCGGCCCGGGTGGCGACCTTCCGCGCGATGTCCGCCGCGGTGCTCTGCAGGTAGGCCTCCACCCGTCGGCCGCGGAAGAGCCGGTGCGAGTGGTCCAGGCCGCGCACCACCGTGTAGGCGCCGTCGCTGCCGAGCTCGGTCTCGAGGGCGGTCACCTCGCCCGAGAGCAGGGGCGTGGGGCCGGAGGGGCCGCTCGTCTGGACGGAGAGCCTCACGGGGTCGCCGATCCGGACGGAGGTCTTCTCGAGGAACGTGGCGTTCGCGTCGCTGTAGCGCAGCACGAACAGGTCCGGGACGTTGGCGCTGTCGTCCACGTAACCGGCCAGGAACAGCGCCGCGAGATCGGGCGGCAGCGCCTTGCCCTTGATCTCGACCAGCAGCGTGCTGCTGTACTCCTCACCGAAGGTCATCCTCCGCCCCCCTCCGCGGTGCGCCGGCCCCCGGGGGGGCGGAGCACCTCGTCCGTGGTGGGCAGCAGCACGGTGCTTCCCGGCCGCAGGCGCATGGGGTCGTCGAGCCGGTTCAGCTCGGCCACCGCGCGCCACAGGGCGGGGTTGCCGTACTCGGCGTAGGCGATGGCGGCGAGGGTGTCGCCGTCGACGACCGTGTGGGCCTTGCGGGGCACGAGTCCGCCCGAGGTGGGGTTCTGCCCCGGGGGCTCCCCCTTGATCTCCTCGAGGGTGACGGTGCACGTGGCCCGGATCGGGAGCCCGGCGGCCGTGAACAGGGTGTACTTGGCCTGCACGCTGCTGATGTACGCCACGAACCCGGTCAGGCTGCCCCAGCGGAACAGCACCCAGGGGGGAGAGCTCTTCTTCCGCTGGTGGGAGTCCGTGGTCGGCACGCAGCAGGTGAACAGCTGCTCCACCCGCTTGACCACGCTGTCGTTGCGGGTCGCGGACGCGTCGAAGAACATCTCCAGCGTGAGCTTCGAGGGCTGGGGTCCCTTGTACTGCGGGGTGCTGTTCTTCTTGCCCTTGCCGGTGTCCGGCTGCCAGGAGGCCGACTTCGCCAGCGTCAGCTCCTTGGGGTTGAACTGGAACTCGATCTTGCCCATCGACGGCCCGGGCTTGTCGAGGGACCCGTCCTTGGACGGCTCGAAGAGCTGCAGGTAGGCGTGCTCCAGTTTCGGGGCGAACGCGTCGCGGCGCCCCTTGCCGGCGGACGGCGTGGCCGTGGCGCTCATCGCCTCGGGCGAGGAAGACATGCTGTTCGCCTCCTTGGGAAGCTGGTCGTCAGTTCTGGCCCGTCGGGCCGGCCGCGAAGCCGTGGTGGGCGATCTCCAGGGTCTCCACGAGGACCTTGGGCTGATCCGGGTTGAAGGAGGGGCCTTTCCACCGCACGGGCACGACGTCGTGGAGCTGCCACGACGCGATCGTCACCCCTTTGGCGTTCCTCGCCTCGATGAGGCCGGTGCACCGGTCGTATCCGGTCGCCAGCGCCGCGAACCAGGACGCGATCTTCGCCGTATCGGGTCCCAGGGGCCGGGTGAGGGTGATGTTGGGGTACTTGAGCCTGCTCGGGAGCTGCCAGACGAAGTCGTTGTTGCCGCCCTCCTCGCGGGTCTCCATCACGACCTCGCACCCGAGGCCTTCGCAGGTGCTGAAGGATCCCAGGCTCTGTTCGTCGAGCGTGACCACGTACTGCACGTTGACCGCGGTGTCCACGGCTTCCAGGACCTTGTCCATCTCCGTCTCCTCAGCTCACGTCGGTCCGCAGACCGCGGCGCTCGCGGTCCAGGAGCATGTCGGCCTTGATCCGCCGCACGATCGGCGCGACGAGCCGCTGGGCGAGCTCGTCGATCTGTTCCGGGCTCATCCCCGTGCCGCCCGGGGGCCCGGGCACGGCGCCGGGTCCGGCCGGAACGGTCGTCGAACGGCTGTCCTGGGCGGCGACGGCGGCCTCGCGCTGGACGGCCGTCGTGCTGCCGTCCGGAGGGACGGATCCGGGGGCGGTCGTCGCGCTGATCGCGGTCTCCTGCCGCTGCACGGACTCCTGCGCGGACTCCTGCATGGACTCCCACAAGCCGGGGGAGGAAGCAGGGGAGGGGACCGTCCCGGACGGTTCCCGGGCCGGAAGGGCGAGGCGCATGGTCACAGGCTCCCCGCCCACCGGCGAGGTCCGGTCCCGCGCGAGGGACGGCGCCCCCGCATCGTGGTGCGGCCCGCCCCGGGGGACGACGGCGCCGGGCGGCGTCGTCCGCAGGCGCGGCACAGCATCCTGTGCCGCCGGGGGGCCGTTCGGTGCCGAGGTCCCGGTGGCACGCTGGACCACGCTGATGGACGAAGGCCCGGCCGGCGAAGTGCCGAGCGGTGGAGGGAGATGTCCGGACCGGAGCGACGCCCGGCCGGCCCCTCCCGCCGGAATCGTGACCGGAATCGCGGCCGGGACCGCTGCCGGAACCGCCGCTGCGGTCGGGACGGTTCTCTGCGCCGCTCCGCCCTGTCCGGGGCGGAGGCCGGCATCGGCTCGGCCCTCCGCGTCGAGGACGGCGGCTGGGCCGCTCCGGCGGGGCAGTTCGGTCGTGGTGGTCCGGGCTCCCGGTTCCCAGGACGCGTCGGCTGCCTCCGGGCCGCCGCCCTCCTGCGCGCTCTCCCGCTGCACGCTCTCCCGCTGCGCAGCGAACGACGAGAGCACCGGCGCCGGCGCCGACGGCGGGCCGGCGGATCCCGGTACGGGATCCGTGGGCGTGTCCGGGGCGGGGACAGGGCGGGCCGATGGCCCCGAGGCCGGACGCACCCCGGCGGCCGGCGCCAGGGCACCCCCATCGGTCGAGCGGGAGACCACGGGCAGCTCCGTCGGAGGGCGCAACCCGGGCGGAGGGACGGGACGGGTGGCCGGCATCCGCTGGACCGGGCCCGGAACCCCGTGCTGGGAGCCGGCACCCTCCGGACCCGCGCCGGCCGGCTCCGGACCCGCGCCGGCCGCCTCGGACCCCGTCGGGGTCGGGCGGCGGGCGGGTCCTCCGCCCGCGGAACCGCCGTCGCCCCCCGTGGTGGCCGCGACTCCCGGTGATGCGGTCGCCCGGGAGACCACCGGCAGGTCTGCGGGGTGGGGGGCTGCCGGGGAACGGTCCGTCACCGGACTGCCCGGCGACGACGCCGGTTCCGGCCCGCCGGCCGGATGGTCCGGAGCCACGGACCGGTCGTCCTCGGCGACGGGCTGCGGGCGGGACCCGGTCGTGTCGCTCTCCGGTGCGCGCTGCTCGGCTCCGACCGCCGTGGAGGTCCGCGCCGCCGGCCCCGGCGCTGCTCCGTCCGCTGCGGTCCGCCCTGTTGCGGTCCGCTGCGGGGAGGCATCGCTCGTGACCCCCGAGCGGGCAACCACGGGGAGGGACTCTGCGGGGCCGCGGTCGGGGGACTGCCTGCCCGCGGAGCGGGGAGGATCGGGGAACCGGGTGTGGGCGGGGAGGTGTGGCACGGCCTGCGACGCCGCGGCCTGCGACGCCGCTGTCGGCGTGGCCCGGTCCGGCTCCGCCGACCGCGACACCACGGAGCCGGGGGAGACCGCGATCCCGGCCCGGGGAGCCGCCGGTGAGGACGGCGCAGGCGCGGCGGGCGACGAGGGGCCCGGTGCCCGCGACGTCGTCCCCTCGGCTGCGCGGGCGGACCGCGCGGCAGCAGGCTGCCGCCCGTGCTCCTCCGGCGGACCGGGGAGCTCCCGGGCCCGCTGAAGCGCCGTGGTGGGCGCCGCGCCGGTTCCGGGGACGGCCGACGGGCGAGCGGCCTCCGGCCACGGGCGCCCCAGCCCCAGCTTCCGCGAGGACGAGGGGAGCGGCGCGGGTGGGGGAGTCCTCGGCGGGGTCCCGGTGTCCGTGGCCGGCGTGCTGCGCCGGCCGGCCGGCCGGACGGGCAGCGGAACGGACGTGGCCGAGCCGTCGAAGGCGCTGCCCGCGCCGCTCCCGGGCCGATCCGCCGTCTGCCGCTGCAGCGGCGCGGAAGGAGGGGGAACGGCAGGTCCCGACGCGGCGGACGCACCGCCGCCAGCGGCTGCCGGGGAGGCCGTGCCGTCGGACGTGCCGATCCCGGGGGCCGGTCTCTCGGGCGCTGACGTCCCGGGTGCGGGATCGGCGGGGACGTCGTCCTGGCCGTCCGGCGACGCATCGGGGCTGTCGTCCGCGTCGGGGAGCGCAGGGAGCTCCAGCACTCCGAAGCCGCCCTCGGGGACGGTGGTCAGGGATCCTCCCTCCGCCGGGGCGCCGGCGGTGAGGCGCTGCACCGGTGCGGCCGCACCGCCCCGGGCACTCCGGGCGCCCCCAGGGGTCGGAGCACGGAGCAGCGTCATCTCCCCGGGCGCGCTCGCCGCTCCCGTGTGCCCGGGAAGCGGATCGGCGTCCGGACCGTCGAGGTCGATGACGCCCTTCGGAGCGTCCGCGCTGACCAGGTGGGACATCGTCCCGGTGAACGACGGGTTGGTCCGGGTGGGGAGCCGGTCCGTGAAACGGTGGGGCGCCGTCGTGGTCTCGAGCTCCCCCAGGGTCCGCTGGAGGGGAGGCAGGAACGCCCAGCCGGCCGGGGAGGGGGGTGGTCCGGCCTGCGCACGCGGTGGCGTCACGGCGGGCGTCGCGGAGGTCGTCCCAGCACGCACCCCGGCGGGCGTCCCGGGCGCGGGATCCGGCGCCTTCCGCTGCCACGGCCAGCGCACGGCTCAGCGCTCCTCGCTCAGCCGGCGGTTGATGCCGGCGATCTCCCGCACGTAGCGCAGGCGCTGGCCGTGCTCGAGGTCCAGGATGTCGTCGAGCCCCCAGTGGAAGTGGTACGCCACGTACGCGACCTCCTCGTAGATCCGATCGGCCGCGTACGTCATGATTCCCCCAGGCGCCCACCGGCGAGGTCGGCCGTGAAGCGGTGCGAGCACTCCGGGCAGGTCACCGCAATCCGGGTGTGGCCCTCCGCGTTGATCCGCCGGTAGAAGTCCTGCAGGAACGCCACGTCCGAGGCGAACATGTTCTCCACGACGTTGGACGTGATCGATCCCAGCGTCCCCAGGGCGGTGATGACCCGGCTGAGCAGGACCACCGTGGTGAAGGCGGGGTTCTCCTGCACCCGGGCGTCGTAGAGCGGGAGCAGCTCGTCGCGGGCGGTGGCCAGGCGCATGACCCCGGCGCGGTGGACCGTCCCGTCCGGATCCACGTAGCCGCGCGGCAGGTCGAAGGCGAACTCGGTCCGCAGGGCGGGCTGCTCCGCCTGCTGCCGTGCCGCCGACCGCTCGCCGGCGGGGGCACCGGCGTGCTCGGGCACCGGCACCACGGCCGGGCCTCCGTGGTTGCGCTGCATCACTCGACCGTCGACTCGTCGTAGCAGATCACGAACTTCTCCGTGGTCTGCTCCGTGGCGCCGGCCTTCAAGGAGTTGACCTCCACGCTGCGCACCCAGCAGTTGACGAAGTTGTAGGTCTTGACGGTCTCGCCCTTGTAGTCGAGGAGAGCGACGGCGGCGGTCTTGCGGGCACCGGCCACGTCCCCCTCCATGACGGTCTTGAGCCAGTCCGTCACGGTCTTGCTCTCGGTCAGGCCCCGGGTGACGGTGATCTCCCCGGCCTTGGGGCGGCCGATGAGCTGGCGGACGATGTACTTGCCGTCCTTCGTCTGCTGCTTCAGCTCGATCTTGTCCACCTCGTGCTTGAGGCCGCTCACCTCGATCACGCGCGGCACCTCGATGCCGTCGATGGTGACCGTGAAGCCGTTGGCGGGGGCGTTGTCGAACTCTTCGAGTGCCATGGTCCTGGTCCTTTCCGGACGATCATTCGTTCACGAGGCTGGTGCCGCCGGAGAACTGCGACAGCTGGAAGACGACGAACTCGGCGGGCTTCACCGGGGCCACCCCGACCTGGCAGACCACCTGCCCCGCGTCGATGCCCTCCGCGGGATTGGTCTCGGCGTCGCACTTCACGAAGAACGCCTCTCCGGGGGTGGCGCCGAACAGGGCGCCCTTGCGCCACTCGTTCGTCAGGAAGGCGCTGACGGTGCGGCGGATGCGCGCCCACAGCGCCGGGTCGTTGGGCTCGAAGACCGCCCACTGGGTGCCCTGGAGGATGGACTCCTCCAGGTAGTTGAACAGCCGCCGGACGTTCACGTAGCGCCACGCGGCGTCGCTCGAGAGCGTGCGGGCGCCCCAGACCCGGATCCCGCGGCCGGGGAACGAGCGGACGCAGTTCACCCCGATGGGGTTGAGCAGCTCCTGCTCCGCGCTCGTGATGTTCGTCTCCAGGCTCGTCACCCCGCGGATCACCTCGTTCGCCGGTGCCTTGTGCACGCCGCGCGTGTCGTCGTTGCGGGCCCAGACGCCCGCGATGTGCCCCGACGGCGGGACGAAGCGGTGGACCCCCTCGGACGGGTCGAGGACCTTCAGGCGCGGCCAGTAGAGGGCCGCGTACTTCGAGTCGTAGCCGGCGTCGTCGACGCGCCACTCCTTGATCTGCTGCGCGTTCAGGTCGGGCGGCGGGTCGATGATGGCCATCCGGTCGCCCATCAGCTCGCAGTGGGCGATCAGCGCCAGCTGCACGGCCTTGAGGGTCTCCCCGTCGATCGCGCCCTGCTCGTACGCGGCGATCAGGTCCGGGACGGCGACCATGGTGACCTCGTCCACGGCCTCGAGGCCGCTGAAGCCGGTCCGGTCCGCGGCGTCGCCCACGTAGGCGTCCGCGCTGAGGGTGTCGGTCGAGGGCGGCTCCGGCTCGGGCTCCTGGGCCTGCAGCTGCACGGTGCCCTTGTCGGGCTTGGCCAGGGCGCTGCCGGTCGTGGTCTCCTCGATGGTCACGAGCTTCGACTCCGCGCTCACCTTCGTGGCCACGTTGTTGGGACCCTTCTTGGTGGTCACGTTGTCGAAGACCTCGGGCTGGCGGCCTTCGACGGTGATGGTGATCTTGAACTGGTCCTCGGAGGGGTTCTCCCCGCCGGGGGCGTCGAACTCGACCGTCACGGGCTTGGGGTTGGCCGCCGTGGACTTCGCGATGATGCGGTAGCCGCCCACCTCGGCCATGGGAGGGCCGGCCACGGCCTTGGGCTGCCTGGCCTTCGAGCGGTGTCCGTCCCCGTCGGCGCCGTCGGCCCCGATCCGGACGATGTAGCAGTTGCCGCCGCCGTTGAGGAAGTAGCCGTACACCGAGTGGGCCAGGTAGGAACCGGGCACGAAGTCGCCGAAGGTCTCGGCGAACTGGGTCCAGTTGGACACCAGGGTGGGCTCGTTGACGGGGCCTCTGGCGGCCAGGCCCACGAACGCGGCGACCGCTGTGCCGACGCCCTCGATCGGGCGCGTGCCCGCCTCGACCTCCTGGACGTAGACGCCGGGCGAAAGATAGGTAGGCATCGTGTCTCTCCTCGGAAGGGTCCGGATCGTGGTTCAAGGGTCGGACCGGGGGAGCGGATGCCGAGAGGCTTCGGGGCCGCGTGTTGGGGTAGGAGAGAGTGCACGAAGGGGCACTGCGGGGTCTGCAATCGTTCACCCGCAGCCCCGCCCTGCTGCCCTGCAGCTCCCTGTCACGCAAGGAACCCGGGGGCTGAAGGCAGCCGGACACTCAGAGGTCCGGATCTGACGTCTGACATGTTCGACCTCCCCACCCAGCGGGGGCCGTGGCTCGTCAGACAGCGCCTTGCCCGCGTAGCTGGGTGGCCGTGCCGCTTCCTCTGAAGAAGCGCGCCCCGCCCTTGGGGCCGCCGGGCCAGAGGTAGACAACCGTCCCGCCGAACGTGTCGACCGCCTTCTGCATCCGTGCCAGGCAGAAGCGGCAGGGGGCGTATCTGCCGTTGATGTACATCGTCTCGCCCGGGTGGATGCCCAGCTCGCGCAGCGCCTTGGCTTCTGTATGGCTGCGGGTGTTGGCTTCGTTGAAGCCGTGTTCGGCGACGTCGAGGTCTTTGACTCCGCCGCTGGTGAAGCGGTCACTCCGCAGGCGTTTGCCGGCCTTGCCGTTCACCCAGACCTCTGCCTCGTGGGGCATGCGGTAATCGCGCTCCATCCACTTGACGTCCTCGGCCAGCAGGTGTTTGCGCCTGATCTCCTCGCTGAGCAACGGATCGCGACGGTGCCGGCGCTCCAGCGGCTTCTTCCTGGCCTTCTTCATCGTCTCGACGGCCTGGTCCTCCAGCCGCTTCAAGTCATCGAGCACCCATTTCGGCTGGTCCCGGTAGAGCTCCCTGAGCTCGTGCGCGGATGCGGCGTTCTTCATGGCGCCGGCGCGCAGCTGCTCCGCCTGCTGGCGGACGCCCTCGACCCGTCGATCGTTCGCCGCCTTCAGCCGTGCAGCCCGCAGTTCGAGGTCGTGCACAGCGGCGGCTTTGCTCGGGCCGCGCTTCATTCCTCTGATGCGACTCCACTCCTGAGCCAGCGCCGGGTCGGCGATGAACTCGCGCTCGTAGCGGACGTTCTGTCGCCTCAGGGTCTCGGCATTGACCTTCTCGGCCTCCAGCACCGCCACCTCCGCCTTGGCGGCAGCCCCGGCGGGCTTGCCCCGTGCGGCCACCCGTTCGGCCTCGGCGACCTCGGCGGCTACTCCTGGGTGGGTGATCGCTTCACCCACCGCGTCCTTCAGATCCGGGCACAGCTGACAGACCACGATCCGATCGCCGGTGACGTGGACTTCGCTGTGGCCGCCGGCGACGACCTTCGACGCCTCCGGGGCCTTCGGCGGTCCAGCGGGCGGGGCATGGGCCTTCGCGGATTGCGCCGGCTCGACATCGGCCGGGTGTCGGGTGGGTTCACCGGTCGCCGCCTTCTTCGCCGCACCCGCCTCCGCCTTGGCGATCTCAGCGGTTTCGGCCTGTTTGACCCCGTCCAGCCACGCCTCGGTCTTCTGCTGCGCCTGCGCGATCGTGTTGCGCTCGGCCGCGGAGAGCCCGGTAGGAGCTTCCGCTCGCCAGCGGCGGAGAGCCGGGGCCACTTTGGCCTGCACCGCACGGAGCCCGTCCACCCCGAGCCGCCCCCAGCCGTAGAGGCCGGCAATGCCCTCGGCCATGTCCCACGCTGCGAGGAAGCTCCGTCCACCGCTCGTCCTGGCGATGTCCTTGCGGTAGGTGTTGACGAATATCGATCCCGCACTGATCGCGAACGCCACGGTGTCGGCCCAGCCGAGGATCCCGGCCCCACCGACCCCACCCAGTCCGGCCGTGGCGCCCAGGAAGGTGATCGTCGTCACCTTGCCGATGAAGTCCACTTGCTGCTGGTTGAAGAAGTCGATCAGCTTGATGGCGGGGATGGGGAGGATGACTCCGTCCTGGTCGAAAAGCTGGACCATCACTACTTCGTCGGGCTGGAGGATCATCCCGGTGAAGACTTTGTCGTCGCCGAATCGCCGGCCGAGGGTGTTGAGCGCCTGCTTGAACCGGGGCTGCCGGGCACCCGTCTTCGTGTCGTAGTAGACCATGACGGTGCCGTCGGATTGCAGGTGGGCGACGATCGTGGCCGTGGAACCCCACCCGGTGGCGAGGGGGAAGATCGTCGGGTTTTCCAGGGCCTCGCCCGCGCCGCCGTGGCCGCTGCTGCTGATCCGCGCCGCCAGGATGCGGTCTCCCTGCAGGCGTTCGAAGGCGGTGACGGAACCGGTGATGATGGCGTCGTAGCAGACGTCGAGCATGGTGCGGCCCGCTGCTGCCCGGGCTGCTGCCTCGAGCTGCGGCGTGGTGAGCAGCTCGATCAGATGCGCCGCGATGTTGTCCTCGACGTTGGCGGGGGCGTCCTGGATCTTCTTGGTGATCGCGTCATATCGCTGAACCGCTATCAGATCGCTCATGGAGTGCGCCAGCTTCATCGCCTGCTGGTCCACCGCCAGCTCGGTGACCGAGTCCTCGGCTCGGTGCCGGAGCTTGGCGATCCGGGTCGTTTCCTTCGCCTGTTGCTCCGGGGTGATCGTCCTGCCCTTGGCGCTGAGGATCCGGTTGGCCTGCAGCGTTTCGAAGGAGGTCACGTGGCCGGTGAGCATCGCCTCGGTGAGGAGGTCGAGCATGGCCCGCCCTGCCGGTGTCGCGGCGTACTCCTCCAGCTGGTTGGTGTTCTGCAACTGGGTGAAGTCAGCGGCGACGTTGTCCTGGATGTCGGAGTCCACCCGGGCGAAGATGCTGCGGATGTGCGCGTAGGGGGACGCGTGGCCAGCGGCGTATGCGGCGAGGTCCTTGGCGATGTAGGCCGCCAGATCTTCGTCGGCTGATCGTTGCATGGTGAACGACTCGTCCGTGACCGGTGCGGCCAGGTTCTTCCCGTCATGCACTGCGTGGTCGGCCGGTTCCGGGCCCGAGCCGTCGCACGAGGTCGGCCCACAACGCTGGAGGGGAACCAGCCCCGGGGGCTGCAGCTTTCGCGGCTGTACCTGGGCCAGGTGCTGGACCACTGCGGCGTTGCCGGCGCTGCGCTGCAGGGCGTGAAGCCTGGCGGAGGAACTCCGGCGCGGGGTTGCGGGACGGTTCCGGTCGCCCAGCAGCGGGTCCTGCCCGGGGCTCGTTCTCGTGGGTGAGGGACATGGGAGCGGCCGGCCCGGGCTTCAGGCCTGCTCTTCCTCCTCGTCGCCCTCGGCCCGCTGGACGACGTCGCGCTGGGCCGTGGCGCCCTCCGTGAAGGACCCCTGGGCGGTCTCCTCTTCCTCCTCCTCGCCCTCGGCCCGCTGGACGGGCAGCGCGGCATCGTCGGCCGCCGCCCGTTGCACGGCGGCAGGCGCCGGCGTCACGGGGGCCGGGCCGGACATGACCCGCTCCGCGTTGGCGGCGGCCTCCCGCTCGAAGCGGTCCGAGGGATCGCTGACGCGGATGCCCGAGCCCGTCGGGGTGCCGTCCACCGGGCCGGAGCGCTGCTGGACCACGTGGGTGAGCTCGTGGGCGAGCATCGTGCGCCCGGCGGCCGAGTCCGGGTCGTACTTGTCCCGCTGGAAGACGACATCGGAGCCCACCGTGTAGGCGTGGGCGTTCACGGACGCCGCGGACCGGCTCGCGGAGTCGTCGGTGTGCACCCGCACGTCCGAGAAGTCGTGGCCCAGCCGCGCCTCCATGTCCGTGCGGACGGGCTCCTCCAGCGGTCGCCCGCCGGAGGAGACGACGTCCAGCACCGGGGAGCGCTCCTCCTCCGCCAGCCGCTGCACGCCGGTGTTGCCGACCGCCCGTTGCATGGCGAGCATGCCGGCGGGGCCGACGACGTCGGTGCGCCCGGCCGCCGCGGCCCGCCACAGCTGCGGCTGGGCGTTCTCCTCGACGCGGTCCGCCCGCGGCCGCAGGCTCTCGCCGTCGTCGTGGTCATGGTCGTGGATGTGCATGACGAGTCCCTTCCTCTCGGGCCTTGCGGCCACCATGCGCCCGGGCCGGAGGCCCTGCAAGCGGTTGCCCGGCCGCCGCAGGGGCAGCGGAGACTGCCCCGAAGGGCAGCCATGGTTCACAGGTCGAAGTGCATGAAGTCCTTGGCACCCTTCCAGTTGCCGCCCCACCGCAGCCCTGCGCCGGTCAGGGCCTCCACGACCTCCTGCGGGAGGTTGAGGATCCCCCCGGCGCCGTACGTGCGGAGGGGCTCGGCGTCGCGCGCCCTCCGCTTCTTCTCGAGGGCCGCCGTCTTCCGGGCGAGCTCGGTCCTCCTCCGCGTCAGCTCCTTCTGCAGGCCGGACCGCAGGCGGCGCTCCGCGCGGGCGCCGCGGTCGTCCCCCAGAACCCGGCTCTCCTGCTCGCTGCGCTGCGAGCGCGCGATCTGCGCCTCCAGGGCGGCGACCGCCGCCGGCAGGGCCGTCGTCCGGGCCTCCAGCCCGGCGACGGCGCTGTCGGTGGCCTCGTACTTCGCCAGGTGCGCCTCCAGCACGGCACGGTCCTTCGACGACGCGGTCGCCTCGGCGGTGCGTCTCTTCAGCACCGTGCCGTGCTGCTTCAGCTGCGCGTCGAGGCGTCGGAGCTCCGCGTCACGTTCCCCGATGGCGGCGGTGAGCTCGGCGGCCCGGGCGGTGTCGACGGACGACGCCCGGTGGCCGCGGGGGAGGCCCCTCAGCTCCTGGCGCAGCGCGGAGCGCGCGGTGGCGGCCGCCGCCCGGTCACCGCGCAGCCGGTCCCGCTCGGCCTTCGCCGCGTCCACCGCCGTCCTCCGCAGCGCCTCGACGGCCAGCAGCTGGAGGATCCGCAGGCGCAGGCCGGCCGGGTTGTAGAAGGCCCGGAAGGCGTCGCTGGCCCGTCTCATGGCGGCGTACCCCTGGCCCCCGGCCTCCAGGTCCGTGCCGCTGACCAGGCTGATGACGCGCCGCTGGGCCTTGCTGGTCAGGTGGGGGTTGCCGCCGGGGTCGAGGTCGACCGCGCGGCCGTCGGCGTGGTTGCTCCACCCGCCGGCGCTCGTGGTGCGGGCGTTGAGGGCCCACACCTTCGTCACCGGCGCCGTGCTGATGCCCCTGGCCCGGAGCGTGGCCTCGGCGGTGCGCAGGGCCGCGGCCAGGTCCCGGTGCGCGGGGGTGGAGAAGCCGTAGAACGTGGCGGTGGTGATGGACGTGGCCAGGTACGGCATCGGCCGGAGGATGCCGTGGGCCTTGTACAAGGGGGCGAGGACGTCGTAGCGCCGGCGGGGCGTCCCGGGAGGGCGGCCGGTGGCCCGGAAGTGCCGTTGCTGGGCCGGGTGGGCGGCCCAGTCCTGGGCCCACTGCTGGGCGTCCGTCAGGGCCTGGCGCTGGACCACCAGCTGGGCGGCGCGGTTTCCCACCTGCCGCTGCACCTGGGCCATCACCCGGGCGCGCGTCCCGCCGTCGGCCCCGCGCAGCCATGGGAGCAGACCCGTGGCGAGGGGCGGCTCCTCGGCCCGTCGCCCCGGTGCGGGACGCCGGAGGGGGCGCCGGGCGTCCCTGCGGTGGGTGCTGCTGCTGCGGGTGGCCTCCATCGTCCGCTCCGGTCAGGGACCGTGCGACGGCGCGTGCCGGGCAGCCGTCAGCGTGCTCCAGTAGGGACCGAACTCGCTCTCGAGGGTGAGCCGGCCGAGCTTGCGGTACTCCCGCTGCACCGCGGTGACCAGGTGCGTCATGGTCACCGGGGTGCCGTCCTCCGCGGCCAGGTAGGCGGCGGTCACCGCGGCGGAGCGGATGCCGCCGCCGGCGAGCTCGAAGGCCCGGCCCAGGAAGTCCAGGTCCAGGTCCGGGGCCCGCTCCATCAGCCGGCCCAGGCACCGGTCCCACAGCAGTGCACGGTGCTCCGGGTCGGGCAGGGGGAAGTCGACGATCACGTCGAGCCGGCGCGTGAAGGCCTCGTCGATGTTGGCCCGCAGGTTCGTGGCCAGCACCACCAGCCCGTCGAAGGTCTCCATCCGCTGGAGCAGGTAGGCGCTCTCGATGTTCGCGTAGCGGTCGTGCGCGTCCTTCACCTCGGAGCGGCGGCCGAAGACGGCGTCGGCCTCGTCGAAGAGGAGCACCCCGTTGACCCCGGAGGCGGCGGTGAAGATGCGCTCCAGGTTCTTCTCCGTCTCCCCGACGTACTTGTCCACGACGGTGGCGAGGTCGACGACGTACAGGTCCAGGCCCAGCTCCTTGGCCACCACCTCCGCCGACATCGTCTTTCCCGTCCCGGAGTCCCCGGCGAACAGCGCCGCCACGCCGTGGCCGCGCCCGGCTCCCGGCCGCATGGCCCAGTCGCCGAGCACCCGCTCGCGGTGCCGGGCCCGCATCGCCAGCTCCTGGAGGGACAGCAGGACCGGGTCCGGCAGCACCAGGTCCGCCCAGCCGACGGCGGGATCGACCCGGCGGGCGAGCCGGTCCAGGGCGGAGCCGTTCTCGGCCCGGGCGCCCGACTGCAGATGGGCACCGGTCAGCCGCCGGTCGGGGCCGAGCGCCGCCTGCGCCCGGGCGGCCCGCGCCGCCCGGGCGACCTGCTCCGGGCTCAGCCGGAACTGGGCCGTCGCCTGCCGGATCTCGGCACCGGGCAGGGCTCCCTCCAGGGCGTCCTGCCAGAGCCCGGACCGTTCGGCGGCGGTGCTCGCAGGGACGTCGACGACGACGGGCGGTCGCTCCGTCCACACGGGGTCCCAGGCGGTGTCCCCGAACAACAGGACGGGCTGGGGATCGGCGCGCAGCTCGCGCAGCAGAGCGGGGCGGTCGGCCACGGCCGTCACCGGCCCGGCCACGATCCCGGCCCGGCGCAGCCTCGCCTCCCGGACCGCGATCGCCACCAGGCCCGGGGCGTCGCGCTCTCCGGCCAGCCGGTCGAGGTCGAGGCCCACGACGTCGTGCCCCGCGGCCCGGAGAGCTTCCCCGGCCAGGATCCGCGCCGAGCCCGTCGCGGGCTCCCGCAGGTAGGCGAGGAGCACTCCGGAGCGCAGCGCCCGGCCCAGCGGCGCGGGGTCGCCCCACAGCACGTCCGGAGGATCGACGAGGACGGCCGTCAGCGCCGGGTCGGGGGTGTCGTCGCCGAGCAGGTGGCCGACCACGCGGTCCGGCACCCGCAGCGCGCGGCCGGGCAGGGGCCGGTCCGAGTCCTCCAGGGCCAGGAGGCAACCGGTGACCAGCGGCCCCGACAGCAGGCGGGCGCGGGCTCCGGCGGCGGACAGGGCGGCCCCGCACAGGGCGAGCGCGACGGCCGCCGAGGGCCGGCGGCGGGTGACGTCGTCGTTGAGGTAGCCGAACAGCTGCTCGAAGCGCGGGTCGAGGTCGGCCGCGAGGGCGACGAGCAGCAGGTCCACGTCGAGGTCCGAGAGCCCGACGACGGCGGCCAGCTCCCGCAGCCGCAGCCGCTGCCCGTCCCGCTCGGCGCGGTCGGCCGCCCGTTCGCACGCCTTGAGCCGGGGCGAGGCGACGGGCACGCCGGGGCGTTCCGGGGCGGCGGCCAGGATCCGGTCCACCGCCTCCTCGCTGAGGTACAGGCCCCGGAACGGGTCGTCCGGCTGCGGATCCTCCGCGCGGCGCTCGGCGACGAGCCGGCGGATGTGCTCCTCCACCACCCCGATCCGGCCGAGCAGGTGGGACAGGCTCGCGGAGCCGGTCACCGGGTCCTCCGCCGCGGTGCGGGGCGGGGCTCCTCGGCCGGTGGCCGGTGGACGCGGCGACCCGTGTCCCCAGCCCTCCCGGTCCGGTCCGCCATGTCCACCACGGTCCCCGCGGAGGCGGGCGGGGCGACCTCGTAGACGATCCCCGTCTCGACCGGGGCGATGACCACGATGTCCAGGGACGGCTTGAGCTCCCCGCCGAGGGCGGACCACACGTCCGCGAACGCCCGGTCCTCCGGTGGAGGCAGCCCCACGGTGATCGGCACGGGCATGCCCGGCTCCGCGAGCCGGCCGGTCACCAGGTTCTGGGGCAGCGCCTCGTAGCGCAGGAAGCACCGCAGCAGCTGGTCCAGCAGCAGGTGCTCGTCCTCGGGGCGATGGGTCCAGGCGGTCACCAGGTAGGAGAGCTTGAAGTGCCGGGGCGCCGGGCGGCGACGCCGGACCGTCCCGTCGTCGTCGCGCTCCTCGGACAGTCCGCGCTCGCGACGCCGGAGGTCCTCCCGGATGTCGTAGAGGTACAGGTTCACGGTGGGGGCGTTGCGGCGGGCTGCCCAGTCCTTCGTGGGGGCGTCGAAGAGCACCTCCACCTCGGCACCCTCGAGCGCCTGCGTGCGGACCAGGGTGCGCAGCGCGTCGTCCACCTGGGCGATCACGGCTCTGCCCTCCTCACCATGGTCTCGACTGTGGACCGCGAGGCACCCGGCGGCGACGGAGTCCGGACCGTCCTGGGGGAAGACGCCGGTGCCCCGACGGGCAGGTCCCGAGGAGGCCTTCGGGCAGAAGGCCGATCTCCCGGCCCAAGCGGCGGCGCGACCTCACCGTCGGCAGGAGGTTCGGCAGGAGGTTCGGCAGGAGGTTCGGCAGGAGGTGAGAAGGAGCTCCCGCTCGGCTCCGGCAGGTCAGGAGCCGCCGGCGGGCAGTCGGTGCGCGCTTCCGGGGCCTGGACCGCCGGGCAGTCCTCGGCCCCGGGGACG
>NZ_BMEQ01000023.1 GCF_014636775.1 Kocuria dechangensis | reverse complement strand
CCGCCGACTCGGGCATCCAGTCTGCTCTACAACGGAACAGACGGTGCAGTCCCATTAGGATCGGGGCACCACCGCCGCCGGAGAGGGAGCACAGATGATGACCCATCAGCCCGAAGAGCGCGAGGACGACCGTCGCATCCGTGAGAAGAACTGGCTGGCCGACAGCACCGAGGAGCTCAACGCCCGCCCCGCCGACGGTCCCGCGGGCCCGCTGTCCGAACAGCCGGCCGGGGAGAACACCGAGATCTCCACCGAGCCACAACCTCCCTCCGGTGCCTGAGAGGCGATCCTCATGACCGAGCAGAACCAGCCCGACGGCTCGGTGGGCGGCTCGGAAGCACGCGACGCCTACCGTCAAGGGCTGTACTGGTACAGCCGCACGGACTGGCGCCCCGGGGCTGCCGAGGACGGGGACCTGGAGCCGTTCGTCCTGCACACCCGGCGTCGCCAGATGGGCGCCCCGGTGGACCCCGCCACCCCGGGCCAGTCCCAGCCGGTGCAGCGCACCTACCGGGTCAGGCACATGCCCGAGGGGTACTCCGGCTACCTGGAGGAAGCTGATGTCACCGCCTCTGCGGACCCGCACGACGAGCTGCTCTACGTGAAGCTGGATGCGGTGCTCCACCACCGCCCCCAGCAGGACAAGAACCGGGGCCGCACCGGGTACAAGCTCACGCGCCTGGAGAACGGCGGCACGGAGTACCGCTACGAGCTGCGCGAGGCAGAGGCCGGTGTGTCCGTCGTCTACCCCTGCGGCAAGCACGGCGACGATCTCATCGAGCAGGATCATCTGGCGGTCCTCCCCGCGGAGATGGCGGAACCGGAGACCGGCCCGAACACCACCGCTGGCAAGGGGCCCGAGGCCGAGTAGTTCCCACCGACTGCTCGCCGGCGGCGCTCCGCACTCAGGGGCTGAGACCGATGAGCCCAGGAGCCCCCATGCCTCTCCCCACCGATCTGCCGTCCCTGCTGCGCCGCGCCGAGGACGCCTGACCACACCCCACATCCACGAACTGAAATCCGGTGTCACCGATGTCAGCGACCGCGCGCGGGCGGCATAGACTCCCGGGCATGAGCACCCCGCTGCTGCTGGACCCAGGCTTCTTCGTCCGGCCACTGCCGGGCACGGGTCCGGACGGCCACCTGGCCACCGTCTGCTCCACCCTGGTCTTCGAGGCGTTCGAGGACGCCCTGCACCACCTCGACCAGATCGCCCTGTACCTGGCGCCCGAGCACACGGTCGTGGGCATCGAGCCCCGTCCGGTGCGCGCCCACGTGCCCGGGACCGTGTCACCGGAGCGCCCCATCGGGTACCGGATCGTCAGCCGGGACGCGGCCGACCCGACGGCGATAGCCCGGCAGGTCGCCGCCCTGAAGGCCGCCGTGCTCTGCTTGGGGATGACCTGCATCGAGGCCCTGGACCCGTTGGCTCCCTGAGCAGCCTCGGCGCGGGGCCGCCCCCGTGGGGATCATGATCGCTCCCGACCTCGCGCGGCTGCCCACACCGGCCCGACGGAGACCCACCACGTTCGACGGGCCGCCGCGGCCCCTTCCCCACTGCGCAGGCGCCTTGCGCGCTCCGGCCAGGGATCAGGGCGCGGTCTGGAGCGGCCACCCGCTGACCCAGAACCGGGCGTCGCCGAGCACCAGTGGTGATTCGCCCGTGCCGGTGACGCGGGTGACCTCGACACGCTCCCCCGCTCCGACCGTGGCCCATCGCGGGGCGCCGGCGGCGATCGTGTAGCTCTCCTGCTCCACCCCGTCGGCGGAGAGAACCCGCACCTGGTACTGGGTGGAGGGGTCGGCGCTGCGATCGCTCAGACCGATCTCCGCGGTGAACCCGCGCTCGCCCTGCAAGGGGTGCTCGAGCAGCTGTGGAGTCTGCCCGATCCCGGTGTAGGACAGGGAGTTGGGGAAGTACTCCCCGGCAATCGCCTCCGGGCGGCGGACGAAGGACTCGTCCGGCTGCTCCTCGGTATGGCTGAGGAAGTAGACGCGCTGATGTGGCGCGTAGCGGTCCGGGTGCAGGAGATCCGGGGTGACGTCGGAGAGCATTCGAGCCCCGCCGAGCACGAAGGTCGAGGTCCCGGTACCGGCCAGCTTCGTGACCTCGAACCGGATCCGGTCCTGGTCGGCGGCCGCGTCGTCGTAGACCACCGGATGCCCGGGACGGACGTCCGCGATCTCCCGGATCCTGTCCTCGTAGTAGACCTGCACCCGGTAGAGGGCCTCCGGGTCCTCGTGGCCGTCCTCGACGGCGAAGACCGTCTCGATCTTCTCGTAGCCGGCCCCTGCGGTGTCCAGGTCGAGCACGGTCTGCTCCTGAGCGGAGAACTCTCGAACCGCCGAGGAGCCCAGGTCGTAGCCGTCCAACCGTGCGGAGCGGAACGTGAAGCCACCGTTGTGCGCGACCGGCACCTTCTCCAGCGCGGTGGGCGTGGGCGTGCGCCATTCCGGGACGGCGTAGCGGTAGAGGAAGGCGGCCATCGCGTCTCGCTGGACCGGCTCCACCGGCCGGTAGGTGCCGTCGGCCCACCCGGTGCTGATGCCCTTGGCCGCCAGCCACGCGATCTCCTTGTAGTGCTCCTGACCCGGGGTGACGTCGCGGAACGTCGAGTCGGTGGGCGGGACATAGTGCGGGGTACCGGCCGCCCGGTAGAGGAAGGCCGCCATCGCGTCGCGGTTTACCGGTTCCCACGGACGGTAGGTCCCGTCGGCCCAACCGCGGGCGATGCCCTGCTCCGTCAGCCAGGCGATCTCCTTGTAGAACATCGTGGAGGTCGACACGTCCCGGAACGGGGAGACCGCCGGAGGCGTGTACTCCGGAGACCCTGCCAGACGGTAGAGGAACGCAGCCATCGCGTCGCGGGCCACCGGTGCAGACGGGCGGTAGCGCGGATAGTCGCTCCCCTCCACGGGCCAGCCCGTGGTGATGCCGGCTTGGAACGCCCAATGGATCGCATGGACGTGCTGATTGCGACGGGCATCCAGGAAGAAGAGCATCCCCGCCGCGGCCTGGGCCTCGGCGGTCACCGGAGCGTCCGCGTCGGCCTCCCATTGGACGGCGAGGTCAGCAGCGGCCTGCTCTGCGGTCTCCACAGCTTCGATCCCGGTGATCGGTTCCGGCGCCGCTTCCGCAGCAGTGGCCGGACCCATCCCCGCCATCAGCGTGGTCGTCAAAGTCGCCCCCGTGAGCCCGCTGAGCATCGTGCGCCGTCCAGTCATGCCGTCCCCCTGTCACGGGCCGGCCCCCGCCGACCGTGGTCCCCTCTCCCCAGCGTGATCTATTCGCTTTTGTAATGACAGACCCACTGTCGGGGACACGATGGATCTTGAATTGCCACTCGCGGTCACGAGCCCGGCGTCGGGCGCATCGAGTTCCCGCTGGACCCGGCTCGCCCGTCTGCGGCATGGACGGCGAAGACCGGTGCCCTGACCACGAGGGCGGTCAGGACACCGGTCAGTGGAACTCTCGGTGGAGCTGCGGACACCATCGGGTGGACGGTCATCACCCTGCCCGACCGAGTTCTCCGGCCGGGCAGGGCCGGGTCAGACGCTGGAGGCCTTGGCGGACTGGTCCAGCCTGGCCAGGGCGATGGCCTCGGTGCGGGTGGTGTGCAGATCGTCGATGTCGCCCAGGGTCTTGTCCTTGGTCTCCTTGGCGGTCAGGGCCGCGACCACGGAGATCAGGCAGGCCGCGGTGACGAAGCCGGCCACGCCCAGCCAGTTGTCGCCCTCGGCGCCGGCCAGGGAGCTGGCCAGGACGGGGGCGAAGCCGCCCGAGACGGCGAAGCCGATCTGGGTGCCCAGCGCCAGGCCGGTCACCCGGACGCGGGTCGGGAACATCTCGGCGTAGAACGAGGGCCAGATGCCGTTGGCCATCGAGTAGAAGAACCCGGACATGATGGCGCCCAGGACGAAGATCAGCATCCAGTTCCCGGCGTGCACGGCTGCCAGGTAGGGGTACATCATCACGGCGGCGCCGAGCGCCCCGGCGATGAAGACAGGCTTGCGCCCGATCCGGTCGGCAACCATGGCGGCCACGGGGATCATCAGCAGAGCCACAGCGTTGGCGGTGACGGAGACCCACAGCATGGTGGAACGGTCCAGGCCCACCACGGAGGTGGCGAAGGACAGCGACCACACCAGGAAGACCACGTTGACCGTGTTGATCATGGCGGCGGCGGCCACGCGGGCCACGGCGGTCTTGTGGTACTTGAACATCAGCGCCAGCGGGGTGGCCGGCTTCTCGCCGGGCAGCTCGGCCCGGGCCTGCTCGAATGCAGGGGGCTCCTCCAGGTGGCGGCGGATCATGTACGCGACGACCACCACGACGGCGGAGAGCCAGAACGGCACGCGCCAGCCCCAGCTGAACAGCTGCTCCTCGGTCAGCACCAGGGTGAAGGGGATGAACACGGCGGTGGCCAGCAGCGTGCCGAACTGGGTGCCCTGCAGCGTCCAGCTCGTGGTGAAGGCCCGCTGGTGCTCGTTGGCGTGCTCCAGCGAGACCGAGATCGCGCTGGCCTGCTCACCGGAGGCCGAGAGCCCCTGGATCACGCGGCACAGCACGAGCAGAGCCGGCGCCAGGAGGCCCGCCTGGTCGTAGGTGGGCAGGCAGCCGACGGCGAACGTGCCGGCGCCCATCATGAAGAGGGTCAGCATGAGGACGAACTTGCGCCCGAACCGGTCTCCGAGCGGACCCATGATGAGCGCGCCGAGCGGGCGGACGACGTAGGCCACACCCACGGTGCCCATCGACAGCAGGATGGCGACGCCCGGGGAGGTCTCGGCGGGGAAGAAGAGGTGGTTGAGCACCAGGGCCGCGGCGGTGCCGTACACGGCGAAGTCGTAGTACTCGAGGGCGGAGCCGATCCAGCTGGCCAGGGCCGCCTTCTTGGGGGTCCTGCCGTGGGCCGCGGCCGCGGCGGCCGATGGAGGAGCGTGGTTCATGACAAGTCCTTCGCTGAGTTCACTGACGTTCTGGACGTGGTACCGGGGAGCGACCCGAGGATCGAGGCGACAGGGGCGCCGTGAGAGCACGGAGTCGTTCCCGCCCGGTGCGCCGCCAACTTTGTTTCCACATATTGGCAACGATTGCTGTATGCTGGATTTCTAGGATGATCCAAATCACAATGGACGTCAAGGAGGGTGGAACGGTGACGGAGAAGTCAGGCACGGTGGGCAAGGCCCTGGGGCTGCTCACGATGCTCGGGGAGTACCCCCAGGGGGCGACGGCGGGGCAGATCGCGGAGGCCGCGGGGTACCCGTTCAGCACGGCCTACCGTTTGCTGAACACCCTGGTGAAGACCGGCTTCGCCGCCTACGACCCGCAGGAGAAGCACTACCGGCTCGGCCTGCGGATCTACCAGCTGGGGCAGAAGGTCGCCCACCACCGCGGATTCGAGGGCGCGGCGCGGCCGGCCCTCCAGCACCTGACCGAGAGCACCGGGGAGAGCTCCATCCTGGCCGTGCTGGACGACGACCAGTTCCTGACGGTGCACAAGGTCGACGGGCCGCAGTTCCGCATCACCACCGACCCCGGGGACCGCGGGCCGCTGCACACCTCCTCCCTGGGCAAGGTCCTGCTCGCCTACGCCGAGCCCGCCACCCGCGAGCACCTGCTGGCCAGCATCGACCTCGTCCCACGCACCGAGCACTCGATCACCGACCGGGACGAGCTCCGACGCCAGATCGACGAGGTCCGGCAGCAGGGCTGGGCCGGCCAGTCCGAGGAGAACGACGTCGGCATGGCCGCCGTCGCCGTGCCGGTCCTGTCGGCCTCGCACCGGCTGATCGCCGCCGTCTCCCTGGCCGCCCCGCTCTTCCGGACCGATCTGGAAGGACTCCAGCACCATCTGCCGGAGCTGCGCCGAGCCGCGGCCACCCTGGCGCTGGAACTGCCCATCCGCACTTGACCGGCCCACCCGATGCCCCCTGCTTTCTGGGGCGCAGCACCGTCAGACCACAACCCGTCACCTCTGAAGGAGACCGCATGAGCACCACGTCCGAGTCCTACCTGGTGGGCCTGATCGGGGCCGGCATCACCGCCAGCCTCACCCCGCCGATGCACGAGGCCGAGGCCGCCCACCACGGCCTGCACTACCTCTACCGCCCCGTCGACCTGGAGGCCATCGGCCGCCCCGGCACCGACGTCGGGGAGCTCCTGCGGGCCGGGCGGGACCTGGGCTTCAACGCCTTCAACATCACCCACCCCTGCAAGCAGCTGGTCCTGGACCACCTCCACGAGACCACCCCCGCCGCCGCGGCCCTGAAGGCCGTCAACACCGTCCTGATCCGTGACGGGCGCTTCATCGGCCACAACACCGACCAGACCGGCTTCGCCGCCGGGCTCGCCGCCGAGCTGCCCGAGGCCCCCAAGGAGAGCGTCGTGCAGATCGGCACCGGCGGGGCCGGCTCCGCGGTGGCCGCCGCCCTGCTGAGCCAGGGGGTGCAGGCCCTGCATTTGTTCGACGTCGACCCGACGCGGGCCGCCGAACGAGCCCAGGCTCTGGGGCAGATGTTCCCCCACCAGTCCGTCGCCGCCGCCGGCACCGAGGAACTGCCCGGGCTGATCGCCGCCGCCGACGGGGTGGTCAATGCCACCCCGGTGGGCATGCACCACCACCCCGGCACCCCGATCGACACCTCCTTGCTGTCGGCGAGGCAGTGGGTGGCCGATGTCATCTACCTGCCGGTGGACACCGAGCTCATCACCGCCGCCCGCGCCGCCGGGTGCCGGGTCCTCGACGGCGGGCACATGGCCGTGGGCCAGGCCGCCGACGCGTTCGCGCTGATCACCGGGATGGAACCGGACCGCGCCCGGATGCGCGCCTACTTCCTGGAGCTCCTCCACGCCCAGCAGGGCTGACCCCCACCCCCACCCCGACCCGCCGCCAGGGGCCGGCGCCGGGGCGCCGCACCGGCGCCTTGTGCCGTCCGAGGGCATCCGTAGTCTGGGTCGTGTCGGAGGTCACCGCAGGACGTTCTTCCCCGTGGGCACCGCGTCGCGCCGCTGATCTCCGTCAGGACGGTTCCACACGATCTCGCGGAAGGACCCCTCTCATGACCACGCGCAACGACCCCTGGCCCGCCGGCACTCCGTGCTGGGTGGATCTGATGGCCTCCGATCTGGAGCGCACCCGCGCCTTCTACACCGCTGTGCTGGGCTGGGACTACACCGACTCCGACCCCCAGTACGGCGGGTACTCCAACGCCCTGGTCGGCGGACGCGCCGTCGCAGGACTCTCGCCCACCATGGAGGGCATGGAGGAGGCCCCGCACACGTGGTGCGTGTACCTGGCCACCGAGGATGTCACCGCCGACGCTGCCAAGGCCACCGGGGCCGGGGCCACTGCGGTGTTCGAGCCCATGGAGGTCGGGCCCTTCGGGCACATGGGCATGTGGACCGACCCGGGCGGGGCGCTGTTCGGGATGTGGCAGGCCAAGGAGCACACCGGTTTCCAGCTCTTCGGCGAGCCCGGCGCCCCGGTGTGGTGCGACCTCATGGCCGCCGACCCGGCCGCCGCCCGGGACTTCTACGCCCGGGTCTTCGGCTACACCTACCAGGACATCGGCAACGAGAAGATGCCCTACGCCCTGTTCACCGTCCCCGGCCAGGACATGCCCGCCGGAGGGATCGGCGGGCTCGACCCCGACCACCCCGAGGTCCCGCCGATGTGGTCGGTCGCGTTCCAGGTCGACGACGTCGACGCCGCCGCCGAGCGCATCCGCGGGGCCGGCGGTGCTGTCACCTGGGAGCCCTCGGACTTCGAGTACGGGCGGATGGCCGTGGCCACCGGCCCCGACGGGGAGATCTTCACGGTCATGACCCCGACCGAGAACATGTAGGCCGCACGAGCCGACACGTTTCCTGGATGCCGGCACGCCCGGCAGCCGGCACAGCGGCCCCGCCACGGGCTCGTCACGGCGGGGCCGCCGTGCCGGCGGTGGCGCGGGCCGGCCCGACGTCCGCCACCCCGCGACGCCGGGGTGGGCTGCTGCCGCCGATACGGCTACGGTCGGGCCATGGCCAGGCACGAGCTGTTCCCGATCATCAATTGCGGCGACCTCTCCGGCACGCGCGTCTTCTACGAGTCCGTGTTCGGTGCCACCGTGACCTATCGGTTCCCCGAGACCGGCGAGCCCGTGTACCTCGTGCTCCAGGTCGGGGACTGCCAGCTCGCCCTGGGCACCGGCACCGCACCGGCTCTGTACGGGAGCACGCCCCTGCCCGCGACCGGCCACGCCGTGGACATCTGCGTCTACGTGGACGACCTGGAGAGGGTGGTCGACGCAGCACGCCGGGCGGGCGCCGCAGTGCCGGTGCGCCCGCAGGACATGCCCTGGGGCGAGACCGTGGCCTACGTGCAGGACCCGGAGAACACGATGCTGCTGGTCATCCAGGCCGAGTAGCACGGGGCAGCCGGGCTGCCCCGTGCGACCGGGGCACGGTCCGCACTCCTGGGTGACCGGCAGGGCCCGACCGCTCGGTGCGTCACATGCACCCGGGGCCTTCCGCTTTCTCCGTCCGTCAGCCAGAGTGGCTCCTGCGTCCACCCCCCGCTCAGAGAGGACAGGCGATGCTCAACGAGGAGCACACCGGCCGTTTCGACTACGAAGACATGGCTCTGGAGGAGATCGAGGACGACCTGTCCAACTACGGTTCCGCATAGCCGCCTGCTCCCGACCTCACCCCCGTTCGACCGGGCAGGACAGCGGCCCTGGAGAGGCCGCGTGGCCCATCTCGCTCAGGACCGGTCGACGGCCAGCGAGGAGGAGAGCTCGCGGTGGGCGTCGACCTGGGCCAGCAGGTCCCTGGCCTTCTGCTCGACGGCCTCGACGGCGTTGGCCCCGGCCACCCAGCGTGCCGGGGGCTGCTCGAGTCCGGTGAGCCGGCCAGGGCGGCGGCGAGCTTGGCCGGGTCTCCGCCCTGCCGGCCGTTCATCGAGGTCCAGGCCGTGACGGTCCGGCGGGTGCGATCGGCGTAGTCGGCAGTGGAGGGCTCGGCGTAGGTGGTCGACTCCAGGGTGAGCAGGTCGGTGCGGAAGAAGCCGGGCTCCACCAGCATCGTGGTGATGCCGAAGGGTGCGACCTCCGGGGCCAGGGACTCGATCCACCCCTCGACCCCGAACTTCGAGGCCGCGTACGCAGTGCAGAACTCCTGCCCGACGATCCCGGCGGTCGAGGAGATAGCGACCACCAGCCCGGAGCGCTGGGCGCGCATGACGGGAAGCACCGCGCGCGTGATGTTCATCGGCCCGGACATCGGCCGGGGAGATCTCCTCGAAGAACCCGGCGTAGAAGTTCCCGGCGTTGTTCACCAGCACGTCGAGGCGCCCGAACCGATCCACGGCGGACTCCACGGCGGCCTGGGCGGCGGCGGGGTCGGTGATGTCCAGCGACAGGGCGAGGAGGTTCTCGTGCTCGCCGAGCGCCGCGGTGACCCTGGCGGCGTCGCGGGCGGTTCCGACGACGGAGTGGCCGTCGGCCAGGGCGGCCCGGGCGATGTCGGTGCCCATGCCACGGCCGGCACCGGTGATGAACCACATCTGCTGCTGCGCGGTCTGCGTCGTGTTCTGCTCGGTCATGAGGATCAGATCCTTCGTTCGGGGAAAGTCATTCGTGGTGGTGCCCCTGTCCGGAACGGCCGGTGGGCCAGGATCACCCCGGAACAGGCCGGGCTGCCGGCCTACGCGGGCACCCGCTGGGTGCCGGGGCTGCGCCGCGGGGAGGTCGCGACCATGGCCGGGGTCAGCATCGAGTACTACACCCGCCTGGAGCGCGGCAACCTCGCCGGGGCGTCGGAGGAGGTGCTCGAAGCGATCGCCCGGGCCCTGCGCCTGGACGAGGCCGAACGGGCCCACCTGCTCGACCTGGCCCGCGCCGCAGGGCAGGGCAGCCGGCCCCGCCGGCGTCCGGCGCCCAAACAGCTGGTGCGCCCCGGCGTGCAGCTGGCGCTGGACGCGATCACGGGCGCTCCGGCGTACGTGGGCAACGGGCGCCTGGACATCCTCGCGGCCAACGCCCTGGGCCGCGCCCTGTTCGTGCCGCTGTACGAGACGCCGGTCCGGCCGGTCAACCATGCCCGCTTCGTCTTCCTCGACGACCGCTCCCGCACCTTCCACCACGACTGGGAGCGGGCGGCCGAGGACACCGTGGCGATCCTGCACGCCGCCGCCGGCCGCGACCCCTACGACCGGGCGCTCACGGACCTGGTCGGAGAGCTGTCCACCCGCAGCCAGGAATTTCGTGCCCTGTGGGCGGCCCACGACGTGCGCGCCCACTCCACCGGGACCAAGCACTTCCACCACCCCGTCGTCGGGGAGCTCCACCTCCTGTTCGAGGCCATGGAGATCTCCGCCGACACCGGGCTGTCCCTGTACGTCTACAGCCCCGAGCCCGGAACCCCCTCCGAGGACGCGATCAAGCTGCTGGCCGGCTGGGCCTGCGATCCCTGGCCTGCCGGGCGAGGGTCCACACCACCACCGCGGCCGCGGCCATGAGGGTGACGTGGAAGGTGTACTCGATGACGAGCAGCTGATCCAGGTGCAGGCCGACCACCAGGTGCAGTCCGTCGTGCAGCCACCAGGAGATGAGCAGCCACGTCAGCGCCAGATGGGTCGCGGTCGCGCGGCCCGGAGTGCTGAACACGGGCGCGATCAGGGCTCGTCCCGCGATCGCGACGAAGACCCCCGCGCCGAACACCACGGCGTCGATGGCCGCCAGGAGGACGAACAGCGGCAGCTGCACCCCCGTCGGGGTCGGGGCCTCGGGGGCCGGCTCGAACACCCAGGGGCTGACCAGGAACGCCGAGACCGCGACGAGGACCCCCAGGATGATCCCCGCCCTGGTGCCGGTGGGGCGCCGGGACTGCTGCGACGGACGGACGGTGGCGCTCATGACGTTCCCCTCGACGACGCCCTGCCCGCTCACGGGCTGACGACTCCAGTTCACGCGCCGGCCGGCAGCCGCTTCAAGAGCTGCCGCCCACCAGCCGCCGAATCGTGACCCTCCGCCGCAACACTCCGGACGGGTCGTCGCACCCTGCCGGCGCTCGCGGGTCGGGCCTCAGCCGGCCGGGCAGCGAGCTCTCATCGTGGGGACCCCGGCCCCGATGAGGTCGTCGCAGTACGTGCCGCGGCCGGCCATCGCCATGGTCAGCGCCGGCGTCGTCCCCCGCACCAGGGCACCGGAGCCGGACGCGAAGGGACCGTCGGTCGCCTCCGGGCGAAGGTCCTCGGCAGCGCTGCGGGTGGACTTGGCATCATGGGCTCATGAGTGAAGTCCAAGACCCCGTGCTGCGGTCCGTCGAGCTGTCCCGCACCGCCACCGGCCACTACATCGCCCGCAACGCGGCGGGCGCCGAGCTCGCCTTCGGCCAGGGTGAGGGCCTGCTGTCCCCCGTGGAGCTCCTGCTGGCCGCGATTGCCGGGTGCTCCGCCATCGACGTGGACACCGCGACCTCTCGCAGCACGGAGCCCTCGGAGTTCCGGGTCGAGGCCACCGGGCGCAAGATCGTCGAGGAGAACGGCGCGAACCGCTTGGAGGACCTGCACCTCTCCTTCCACCTCTCGTTCCCCGACGACGCCGGCGGTCGCAAGGCCGCCGGCATGGTCGAGCGCCTCGTCGCCCTGTCCCACGACAAGTACTGCACGGTCTCGCGGACGGTGGAGCACGGCAGCGCCGTCGGCCACGACATCACCGTGGGCCTCGACGGCACCTCGGGCGACGCCCGGTAGAGGCCCGGCAGGGAACGGACGCCCTCTCGATCCGAAGGCTTCTCCCCGTGGTCCGCATGGGTCCGCGCGCGCCCTGCGGCGAGCGGGACGACCCCGGACATTTGTTTGACACGGGATGCAAATTAAGGGTCTTGCCCCCGGCGGCATACCATGTCCAGGATGGTTGCGCGACGACACGCCCTGTGCAGGTGAATATTTCTCTCCCCTTCCCTCGGATCCGAGGCAGACGCGGTGTACCGTTCCGCGCGGCCCCGATCCTGTTCCCGGACGAAGGGTGAAGTGAATGGCGGACGCAGAAGACACGCAACGGCCGGAGAGCGAACCGCTCAGGGCGATGCTCGAGCGCGAGCGGTTCGGAGCGGCCGTACGCCGCAGATCGCACGTCCCCGAGGACGAGCTGCCACCGATCTCCAGCACCGAGCTGAGCAAGGGACCGGCGGAGCTCGCCGAGGACCGCGGGTCCCGTGTCAACTGGCGTGTCTTCGTCATCTCCTCCGTGGTCATCCTCGCCTTCTCCCTGTGGGCGATGATGGCCCCGGCGAACGCCGCGTCCGTCATGCACGAGACCGTCCGCTGGATTGCGATCAACCTGGGCTGGTTCTACGTCCTCACGGTGACCCTGGTGATCCTCTTCGTCCTGTGGGTGGCCTTCTCCAAGGAGGGCAGCGTCCGGCTCGGCCCCGACCATTCCCGCCCCCAGTACAAGCTCTTCACCTGGGTCGCGATGCTCTTCGCCGCCGGCGTGGGCATCGACATGCTGTTCTACTCCGTGACCGGACCGGTCACGCAGTACGTCTCTCCGCCGTCGGTCGATCCGCGGTCGGCCGAGGCCGCCCAGGACGCCGTCGTCTGGACGATGTTCCACTACGGCGTGGCGGGCTGGTCGATGTACGCCCTGCTCGGCATGGCCATGGGCTACTTCGCCTACCGCTGGGGAATGCCGCTCTCGATCCGGGCCGCCCTGTATCCGCTGCTCGGCAAGCGCGTGCGCGGTGCCACCGGCGATGTCATCGACATCTTCGCCCTCGTGGGCACGGTGTTCGGCGTGGCGACCTCGATGGGCATCGGCGTGGTGCTCCTGAACGTGGGATTCGCCTGGCTCTTCGGGTTCACGGAAGGACTGGCGCTGCAGGTCGCCCTCGTGCTGATGGCCGTGGTCATGACGGTGGCCGCCTGCACCTCGGGCGTGGACAAGGGCATCCGGCTGATCTCCGAGCTCAACCTCTGGAGCGCGGGCGCGATGATGCTGTACATCCTGGTCACCGGCGAGACCGCCTTTCTGCTGAACGCCATGGTGGAGAACATCGGGCGTTTCGTCCTCACGCTTCCCGAGCGGACGCTGCAGACCTTCGCCTACGTCGACGGCGGCTCCGACTGGATGGCGGGCTGGACCCTGTTCTTCTGGGCCTTCTGGCTGGCCTGGGGGCCCTTCGTCGGCCTGTTCCTCGCCCGGATCTCACGGGGCAGGACGCTGCGGGAGTTCGTCATCGCGGCCATCACCGCACCGGTGCTGTGCGACTTCTTCATCGTCACCATCTTCGGCAACTCCGCGATGCACGAGGTGCTCAACGGCAACACCGAGTTCGCGCGGCTGTCCATGGAGAGCCCAGAACAGGGCTGGTACTCGCTCCTCGAGATGTTCCCCGGGGCGGCGTTCCTCATCGGGCTGGCGACCCTGTCCGGGCTCCTGTTCTACCTGACGAGCGCCAACTCCGGGGCCATGGTGATGTCGAACTTCTCCTCCTTCATTCCCGACCCGGCCCAGGACGGGGCGAAGTGGCTGCGCATCTTCTGGGCGCTGCTGACGGCGATCCTCACCATCGCCATGCTCATGGCCGGCGGTGTCACCACCATGGAGTACGCCACGCTCATCTTCGCGCTGCCGGTGACGATCATCGCGTACCTCGTCATGGCCTCGTTCTCGAAGGTGCTGAGGATGGAGCGGGCCGAACGCGAGGGCCGGACCCTGCGCCGGCGCTTCGCCGCGGCCGACGGCGGTCAGGTCCCGGAGAAGACGTGGAAGCAGCGTCTGGCACGGCTGCGGTCCTATCCCTCGCAGAAGGCGGTCGCCCACTTCGTCGACCGCGTCGTGGATCCGGCCCTGCGGGATGTCGCCGAGGAGTTCCAGACGCTCGGCTACAGGGCAGAGCTCTCCAGGACCCGGAACCCCGAAACGGGCATCGACGAGCACACATTGCTCGTCCCCATGGACGACCACCGCGACTTCCACTACCAGGTGGCGGCGGTCAAGGCTCCGGTGCCGATGATCGGGGCCCGGAGCATGTCCAAGGAGACCGACGTCTACTACAGGCTCGAGGTCTTCACGCAGACGGGCAGCGAAGGCTACGACCTCATGGGCCTGACCCAGCAGCAGCTCATCAACGACGTCCTCGACCGCTACGAAGCTCACCTGTCGTTCCTCCGGTACTCCACCGAGCACGCCTACGCCTCCGTTCTGACTCCCCCGCCGCCCGTCACAGGGTCGACTCCGCACGTCCCCGACGGCTCGGTCGAGGACGGGAAATGAGCCGGTTCCGAACCCGGCCGCTACTGGCGTGGCGGCACCGGATCGCGCTGCTGGACCGCGTCCGGCACCCCGCTGCGTGGGCCTGGACCATGTACTCGTGGAGACGCTCCCGCCCACGACCCGTCCCAGGATCCAGCACGGAGCGGCGCGGCCCGACCCGATGTTCACCCGGGGTTTGCCGGACGGCCACCGGCCCTGCATACCGTTCGGGGGTCAGCAGGGCCCCCGACCTCTGACGCCGCGGTGCGGATCCACCCCCCAGGGATCCCCGCGGGATGCCCTGGCCGTTCGCCACCTGTCCGGCCAGGGCATCCTCCTGACTCCGGCCGCCCCGGCCACCGCCGGCGGGCAGACCGGGACGTGCGGTGCAGGCCCGGACGATCCGGTGAACATTCTCCGGACCCGCCGCCCACCAGCGCTCCCGGACGGAGCGCCCGGGGTGTAATCAGGGCATGTCCTCTTTCACTCGCCGCAGGCTCCTGCGCACAGCCGGGGTCGCCGCCGTGACCGGCGCCGCCCTCGGCGCCGCCGTCCCTGCCGCCGCCCGAGCCGCCACCGCCTCCACCACCGCCTTCCGTCACGGGGTGGCCTCCGGGGACCCGCTGCCGGACGGCGTCCTGCTCTGGACCCGTGTCTCCCCCACCCCGGAATCGCTGCCCGGCTCGGGGGCCGGGCCGGAGGTGACGGTGACGTGGGAGGTGGCCACGGACCCCGACTTCGGACGGATCGTGGCCCGCGGTGTCGTGGGCACCGGCCCTGCTCGTGACCACACGGTGAAGGCCGAGCCCCGAGGGCTGCAGCCGGCCACCGACCACTGGTACCGCTTCCGGTGGGGCCGGGAGATCTCCCCGGTCGGGCGGGCGCGCACCACGCCCGCCCCCCGGGGCGGCCGTGGACCGGCTGCGGATCGGGGTGGTCTCGTGCGCGAACTGGCAGGCCGGCTGGTTCTCCTCCTACCGCCACCTGGCCCAGCGGGAGGACCTGGATCTGGTGCTCCACCTGGGCGACTACCTCTACGAGTACGCCCCGGGCGAGTACCAGGCCCGCGACGTCGTGGTCCGCCCGCACGACCCTCCGGTGGAGCTGACGGTCCTGGACCACTACCGCCGCCGGCACGCCCAGTACAAGACCGACCCGGACCTGCAGACCCTGCACGCGGCTGTCACGTTCGTCGTGACGTGGGACGACCACGAGTCCGCCGACGATGCCTGGGCCGGTGGGGCGGGCAACCACACCGAGGGCGCCGAGGGCAGTTGGACCGCGCGGCGGGCCGCGGCCCAGCAGGCCTACGCGGAATGGATGCCCGTGCGCTGGGAGCCCGGAGGCGCCCTGTACCGCCGGTTGGCCTTCGGGTCCCTGGCCAGCCTGTCGATGCTGGACCTGCGCTCCTACCGCAGCGCGCAGGCCACCGGCCCCGTCTCGGCGCAGATCGACGACCCGGACCGCACGCTCACCGGGGACGAGCAGATGTCCTGGCTGCTCGAGGGGCTGACCACCGCGGAGGCGCAGTGGAAGCTGGTCGGCAACCCGGTGATGATCGCCCCCGTCCGCTTCCCCTCCACCCTCAGCACCGGCGAGATCGGCGCCCTCCAGGAGCTGATGGGGGCCACCCGATCGACGGCGTGCCCTACAACGTCGACCAGTGGGACGGCTACACCGCCGACCGCTCCCGGGTCCTGGACCACCTGCGCGACCACGGGATCAGGGACACGGTGTTCCTCACCGGCGACATCCACTCCGCCTGGGCCTGCGACCTGCCCGCCCACCCGCTGACCTATCCGCTCACCGGTGACTCGGTGGCCACGGAACTGGTGTGCACGTCGGTCACCAGTGACAACCTCGACGACCTTCTCGCGGTGCCCCCGCGCACGGCCTCCCTGTCCGTGGAGACGGCGTTCCGGGCGGCGAACCCGCACGTGAAGCATCTGGACCTCGACTCCCACGGATACAGCGTCCTGGAGGTCACCCCCGCGGGGGTGCAGATGGGCTACCACGTGCTCTCGGACCGCACCGACCGGACCGCCGCCGCCCGCCTGGCCACCTCGTGGCGGGTCCCCGCCGGGACCCAGCGCGTGGTCCGAGCCGCAGGAGGCCTGCGATGACCGCGCCCACCCGCTGCCTGTTCCGGCGCCTGGTGGGCGCCGGCGGGGCCGCCGTCGTGCTCTCCGGAGCCGCGGGCGGAGCTGCGCGCGGCGGGCACTGACTCCCCCGCCGCCCGGTCTCTGCCCCATCGCCACGGCACCGACAGGTCCCGGCCCGCTCGCGGTCGGCGTCATCATCGGGACTTGTCAGGCCGGGGCCTTACCCCTCCGTCAGTGGGTGCCTATCGTGGAAGTGCCCGGCCGCACCGCGCAGCTCCGACGCCGATGCCGCAGCCCGCGGACGGCAGGCGCACTGGCCGGAGGCGGCCGGTGCCGACGAGCTCAGAACGAGGAGTCAGGTCATGGCCGGATTGATGCGCCGAGACAGTTTCGACATGCTCGAACCCTTCCGCCGTCTGATGGAGGGAGACCTCCAGACGGCGTGGCCGCGGGTGGAGGAGTTCCAGGACGGCAACACCATGGTGATCCGGGCGGAGCTGCCCGGCATCGACCCGGACAAGGACGTGGACCTCACCGTGGTCAACGACACCCTGCACCTGCGGGCCACCCGGCAGCAGAGGAGCGAGCACAAGGACAAGGACAGCTACCGCTCCGAGTTCCACTACGGCTCCTTCGCCCGCACCCTGCCCCTGCCGGAAGGCTGCAAGGACGAGGACATCAGCGCCACGTACACCGACGGGGTCCTCGAGGTGCGCGCGCCCATCCGCGAGCAGGCCCCGCAGCAGGCCACGCGGAAGATCCCGGTCACCCGCTCCGAGACCAGCGGTTCCGCGTAGGCGGGACATCGGCCCGTCCGGGCCCGGCACACCCGTCCCGTCCCAGCACACGGGCCGGCAGCCGCGCGGCTGCCGGCCCCCGACCGGAGGAACCAGCATGAGCGACTTCCCGGACAGCAGCGGCCGCATCATCGTGGGCGTGGACGGCTCCGACGACTCGAAGGAGGCGCTGCGGGAAGGAGCCCGCCTGGCGCAGGCACTGGGCGCTCCACTGGAGGCCGTCTCCTGCTGGGAGGACCCCACGATGCATGTGGCCTCCTACGGGTACATCCCGGAGATCGATCCCGACGCGTTCCGCGCCGACAGCGAACGGATGCTCGAGAGCACCCTCGAGGAGGTCTTCGGCCCGCACCGGCCGGCGGCCCTGAGCACCAGGCTGCTGCGGGGACGCCCCGCCGATCTCCTGATCGAGGAGAGCAGGAACGCCCGGATGCTGGTGGTCGGACCCCGCGGCGTCGGCGGGGTCCTCGGGATGATCATGGGCTCGGTCAGCTCCGCGCTGGTCGCCCACGCGCACTGCCCGGTCCTGGTCGTGCGCCGGTAGCCGCTCACGGCGCGCACGGCCGCCGCGGCCCACCGGCCGCGTTCTCCCTCCTCCAGGTCCTCGGCCGGAGGGTGGCACCAGCGGCGGGGTGCCGAGGGCAGCCGTTCCGTAGCGCGGCGCGGATCTCCCGGATCCGGCGCCGCACCTCCTGCCCGTCCCGGCCGCTCAGGCGTGCGGCGAGCCGGCCCTCAAGGACGGGCGGCGTAGACCAGCAGCTCTGTGCCGTTGGCCTCTTCGCCGTCGTCAGGAGCGGCGAACATCCTCAGGGTGTCCCCCTCGGCCTCGAAGGCCACCGGATTGCGGGTGACGGAGTGGCCGGCCGTGGAGAACTCCTGGACCGGGAGCTCGTGCAGGACACGGTCCGTCTTCAGATCCAGCAGCGCGATCCCACCGAGCTCATAGGTGCCGCCCTCGGGGGTGGCCAGGTTGGTGACGCCGGTGCAGATCTGGGTAACGCCGCCGGAGTACTCGCAGTCCTGGTGGTCGACCATGTGGCTCTCGTTGGCCACCACGTCCTGGATCCGGCCCGTCCTGGACCAGGTGAACAGGTCCCGGGACCCCCAGCTGACGCCGTGGATCCTGCACGTCCGCTCGTCGCGCACCACACCGCCCACGTGGTCGTCGTAGCGGAACTGCTCGGTGACCTCGAAGGTCTCCGGGTCGATGCTGTAGACGATCGAGCGGCTGTCGGGGCGGTACTCGGCCACCGGCACCCACACGCTCTCGCCGTCGAAGTCGATGCCGCCCGGGTGGTAGACGTCGCCCTCGCCGAGTTCGATGTCCTTGACCAGCTCCCCCTCGCGGGTGACCACGAAGACGTGGCCCTGTCCCCTGCCTGCCGTGCGGTCCGTCCCGTCCACCGGGGCGGGGTGCTTCTGGGTGGGCTCGATGATCTCCACGCTGCTGATGAAGATGTGCTCCCCCACCAGCGTCATGCCCTGGGGGTGGAAGGTGTCGAAGTCCAGGGGGATCCTCGCCTGCTGCTCCCACTGGGTGCTGCGGGTCAGCTGGGCGACGGCCTGCGCCTCCAGATCGAGTCGGTCCGCCCCGCCCTGGGAGGCCGCCGCCGTCCCCGTCGGCAGGAGCAGCGCCGTGCTCAGCCCCGCCACGGTCGCCCCCCGCAGGATCCTGCTCCGCATGCCCTGGTGTCCGGTCGCCAATGAAACCCCTCCACAGTCCATGGCCGTCCGGGCGGTCACCGCCCGGACGGCCTCCGCTCAGCTGTGCCGACCGTAGTCAGGACGGGTTAATGACGGGAGACGGGAGGTTGAACGACGACGTGGTCATGGTGGTCATCCGGAGGCGGCGAGGCTCTCCATCCCGGTGAGGGTGCTGAACACGACATCGGCGAGATCGCGTTCGTGCCGCACGCTGCCGGTGGGGCCCAGGCGCATCAGTCCCACCACGGCCCGGCGCCCCGCAGAGAGCAGATCCGCGTCCGCCAGCAGCGCCCGGCTCAGGTCCTCGGCGGTCCCCTCGGCCTGCTGAGCAGGCGCCGGGACCCCGTCGACATCCAGGTAGGTCGGCTCCGGGGAGTAGGCCCGGCCCACCTCCGGTGCCGGGGCCAGGGCCAGGCACACCAGGGGCGTCTCACCGTCCCCGTCGGGGTCCTCCACCACGGTCGCCACCGCCACGCCGTGCACGCTGAGCCGCACCAGCTGCTGTGGTTCCTCCACCGGTGTGTGGGAGTCGATGACCGCTTCCATGGCCCAGAAGCTGCCCTCGGTCGCAACCGGGTCCGGAAGCGCCAGGGCGACGTAGTGGGCCAGGAACTGCAGGACCACCTCGTAGCCGCCGGTGCCCGAGAGCCGGCGCAACTGGGGGCTCCTCACCGTCCCCGACGAACCGGTGCACGAGATGGGAAACCGCATGCCCTCCAGGAACTGTCGTTGCGCCGCGGGGCTCACCACCGCATCGAGGGGGCTGGGCACCGCGGCAAGACTGTCGGGGACGATGCTCAGGGGGTCGTTCATGATCACCTCCGGTGGCACGGGCCCGGCGGGGGCTCCAGCGCGGGGCGGAGACGGGCCGTGAGGAGATCCTCCCCCGGCGGAGGGCAAGAGCGTAAGGCCCCCGAGGACTCAACTTCCTCGGAACACGCTGTGTGCCGGCCACGACCGGCTCAGGCACCACCGCGCGCGGAGGTGGGAACCCTGTCCTGGGGGGAACCGATCTCTTCGTGACGGGGGGCGGGTCGCTTCGCCGCAGACGTGCGCGGTGGACCATCACGACGTGATGAGGGCAGCAAGGCGCTTGCCGGGAGGTGCCACGACGGCCTTCCGCCGTGGCCCCAGTCATGGGCCCCCCTGCCGTCCTGCGGGCAAGGGGGCCCATGGTCATGGTCCCGGAGTGCTTCCGGTCCGTTCCGGTCCGGGATCAGAACGTGTGGATGTATGTCCGGCTGCTGCCGAAGCCGACGATGTCTTCCCTCCTGTTGCCGTCGATGTCACCGATCAGGCGCAGGTGCCGTTGGACCCGCCACCCCGAGTTGTACCCGTAGGTGTTGAGCACCTTGGTGGGGGCGCCGAGGGTGTTGTTGGCCTGACCGTAGGAGACGTAGACGCCGATGTTGGCGAAGCCCACCACGTCGGCCCGACGGTCCCCGTTGATGTCACCGAGCAGGCGCGGGTGCTGATCCACCCGCCACCCCTGGTTGACCCCGAACTCGTCGACCTTCCGGGCCGCAGGGGTCATCGTGTTGTTGGCCTGGCCGTAGGAGACGTAGGTGCCCTCACTGGCGAAGCCCACCACGTCGGCCCGACGGTCCCCGTTGACGTCCCCCAGCAGCCGCGGGTGCTGATCCACCCGCCACCCCTGGTTGGCCCCGAACTCGTCGACCTTCCGGGCCACAGCGCTGAAGGTGCTGTTGGGCCGCCCGTAGGAGACGTAGGTCCCTTCGCTGGCGAAGCCGACGACGTCCGCCTGGCCGTCGCCGTTGACGTCCCCCAGCAGGCGCGGGTGCTGATCCACCCGCCAGCCCTGGTTGGCCCCGAACTCGTCGATCTTCCGGGCGGCAGGGGTGAAGGTGTTGTTGGCCTGGCCGTAGGAGACGTAGGTGCCTTCGCTGGCGAAGCCGACGATGTCCGCCCGACCGTCGCCGTTGACGTCCCCCAGCAGGCGCGGGTGCTGATCCACCCGCCACCCCTGGTTGACCCCGAACTCGTCGACCTTCTTGAGCGGGACGCTGACAGTACCGTTGATCTGACCGTAGGAGACGTAGACACCGTCGTTGGCGAAGCCGACGATATCGGCCCGACGGTCGCCGTTGACGTCCCCCAGCAGGCGCGGGTGCCGGTCCACCCGCCAGCCCTGAGCCTCGCTGTAGGCGGGCAGCGAGTAGTTGCCCGCTGTGGCCAGCGGTGGAGGCTCCTGTCCGGGGGAGGACACAGCCCGGGCCGGACCGCCCAAGACGATGCCGGCGGCGACCAGTGCGACCGAAGACATTCCGGCGAGAAAACGAGAACACTGTGAACGGAGCATGATGGTTCTTCCCATCAAAGACCGAGGAAATCCCTCGTCGTGGCTGACTGCATGATGGCGCAGGGCACAGGTCGAACGCTTCCCGCAAGTGCCCTGATGGACGACTTCTGCGCTCCTGACGTAGTCGTAGCGGCATTCATACTAGTCAGACGGTCCATCACGGGTCAGACCACCAACGGAATCGTGTCACTGTTGTGACTGGGCGTCATTCCGTGGCGGAGATGTCGGGGACCCTGCGGTGACACCGGTCCGGCCGTGCAGAGGCGCCGTCCGGAATGGTCCGGACGGCGCCTCGCTCTGTCCTCCTGACAGCCGTGACGTCAGCGGAGGTCGAACCGGTCGAGCTCCATGACCTTGACCCACGCGGTGACGAAGTCCCGCACGAACTTCTCCTGAGCGTCGTCGCTGCCGTAGACCTCCGAGATCGCCCGCAGCTGGGAGTGCGAGCCGAAGACGAGATCGGCCGCGGTGGCCGTCCACTTGAGCTCGTCCGTGGCCCCGTCACGGATCTCGAAGACGTCCTCCGACGAGTCGGACGCCCTCCACTCCGCGCCGGCGGCGAGGAGGTTGACGAAGAAGTCGTTGGTCAGGGCCTCGGTGCGGTCGGTGAGGACACCGTGCTCCGACCTCCCGAAGTTCGTTCCCAGGACCCGCATGCCACCGACCAGGACCGTCATCTCCGGTGCGGTGAGGTTCAGCATGTAGGCGCGATCGAGCAGGAGCGTCTCGGGCGAGAGCTGCACCCCGGACTTCAGGTAGTTGCGGAAGCCGTCGGCCTGCGGCTCCAGCACGGAGAAGGACTCGACGTCGGTCTGCTCCTGCGTGGCGTCCGTGCGCCCGGGCCGGAACTGGACCTCGACCTCGTGACCGGCGTTCCGGGCCGCCTGCTCGACGGCGGCACAGCCGCCGAGGACGATCAGGTCGGCCAGCGACACCCTCTTCCCGCCGGACTGGGCGTTGTTGAAGTCCTGCTGGACCTGCTCGAGGACGCGCAGCGCGTCGGCCAGCTCGGCCGGCTCGTTGACCTCCCAGCTGCGCTGCGGCTCGAGGCGGATGCGGGCGCCGTTGGCCCCGCCGCGGTTGTCGGTGCCCCGGAAGCAGGACGCGGAGGCCCACGCCGTGGAGGCCAGCTGCGCCACGGTCAGGCCGGAATCGAACAGGGTGGCCTTCAGGGCGGCGACGTCGTCGTCCCCGATCAGCTCGTGGTCGGCCGCAGGGACCGGGTCCTGCCACAGCTGTGGCTCCGGGATCCACGGGCCCAGGTAGCGGGAGACCGGCCCCATGTCGCGGTGCAGCAGCTTGTACCAGGCCTTGGCGAACGCCTCGGCGAACTCGTCGGGGTTCTCGTGGAACCGCCGCGAGATCTTCTCGTACACCGGGTCGACCCGGAGCGCGAGGTCGGTCGTGAGCATCGTCGGCCGGTGCTTCTTCTCCGGGTCGAAGGCGTCCGGGACGGTCTCGTCGGCGTCCTTGGCGACCCACTGGTGCGCCCCGGCGGGACTCTCGGTCAGCTCCCACTCGTGGCCGAACAGGTTGCCGAAGAAGCCGTTGCCCCACGTGGTCGGGGTGCTGGTCCAGGTCACCTCCAAGCCGCTGGTGATCGTGTCCGGGCCCTTGCCCGTGCCGTAGGTGCTCTTCCAGCCGAGGCCCTGTGCGTGGAGCGGACAGGCCGCGGGCTCGGGGCCCACGTGGTCGGCCGGCCCTGCGCCGTGGGTCTTGCCGAAAGAGTGCCCGCCGGCGATCAGGGCGACCGTCTCCTCGTCGTTCATCGCCATGCGGCCGAATGTCTCGCGGATGTCGTGGGCGGAGGCCAGCGGGTCGGGGTTGCCGTTGGGTCCCTCGGGGTTGACGTAGATCAGCCCCATCTGCACCGCCGCGAGCGGGCCCGAGAGCTCGCGGTCGCCGGCGTAGCGCTCATCCCCGAGCCAGGTGTCCTCCGGGCCCCAGAACATCTCCTCGGGCTCCCATATGTCCTCGCGGCCGAAGCCGAAGCCGAACGTCTTGAAGCCCATCGACTCGAGCGCGACGTTCCCGGCCAGGACCAGGAGGTCGGCCCACGAGATCTTCCGGCCGTACTTCTGCTTGACGGGCCACAGCAGGCGCCGGGCCTTGTCCAGGTTGGCGTTGTCGGGCCAGCTGTTGAGCGGGGCGAACCGCTGGGCGCCCTCCCCGGCACCACCGCGGCCGTCCGCGATGCGGTAGGTGCCGGCCGAGTGCCAGCTCATCCGGATGAACAGCCCTCCGTAGTGCCCGAAGTCGGCGGGCCACCAGTCCTGCGAGGTGGTCATCAGCTCGGTGAGGTCACGTTTGAGCTTTTCGACGTCGAGCTTCGCGAACTCCCTCGCGTAGTCGAAGTCGTCGCCCAGCGGATCGGTCGTGGCCGAGTGCTTCCGCAGGACCCCCAGGTCCAGCTGGTTGGGCCACCAGTCCTGGACCGTCCGCGGCCGGCCGGCCTTGGGTGTGGGCGCGTCGATCGCCGGGTTCTCGCTCTCGCTGCCGTGCGCAGGGGCCTCAGGCGTCTGGGACATGGGATTTCCTTCCACGATGGCTGTGCTGGTCAGGAACTGCTCACGCGCTCGGGGCGCTGCCCCCGGCGGTTGACATCGGCCGCGTCGACAGAGTCGACTGAGAAGTCGTCGGCGGAGAAGCTGTGGTCGTTGTGCGCCGTCGAAGACGGGGCTGCGCCGGGCAGCGACCGCTCGAGGTCCCGTATGGCTGTCTGCAGGGCCTGGTTCACGGCGCCGGGGGAGATCGCGGCGGGCGGCACGGCTGATCGAGTCCGTGCCGGCGCAACGGTGCGCGTGCACGGCATCCCGTACCGCCGTCCGAGGCGGGTCGACCCGCTGGGCGGTACCACGCAGGAGCCGCTGTCGATCCAGCTTGGTGACCACCTGTCAAAGTCTGGTAGCCGGTCCGGGGCCAGTCAAGGATCAGCGGTTCCGAAGACAAAGATCCTTGCCGACCCGGTGTGCAGCCGCCGAATGCCGTCGGGCGCACCCCCGACGTGCGAGCTGTCCGGCCGGCCCCACGTCACTTCAGGGCGTAGGTGAAGGTTGCCTCGGCCAGGTGCTTGCCCGCGGCCTCCGTGACGCTGACCTGCGCCACGGCCACGGTGCGTCCGGCCCGCAGCAGCCGGGCGGTGGCCACCGCGGTCCCCTCCGTGGTGTTGGCCAGGAAACTGGTGCTGGCCTGGACCGCCAGGGGGAACCTGCCCTCCTCCGAGAGGACCTGCATGGCCAGGAAGGTTCCCGTGATGTCCGCGGCACCGAACAGCGCGGTGGCCGAGAACATCCCCCCGGCCTGACGGAGCCGATCCACCAGAGGCATCGCGAAGGACAGGCTGTCCCCCGTCACCGCGTGCGGGACCAGTCCCAGGGTGTCGGCGATCTCCTCGTGCTCCACGCCGGCGCTGAACTCCTCCCAGCGTCGCCGAAAATCCTCGAGAGTGGCGGGGATGGCCATGCTGACTCCTGTCGAGCAGTCGGACGGGACCACCATGATGGCACCAGTTCCCGCCCCTGGCCTGCGCAGCGCCCGTAGGATCGGCGGGTCAGGTCGGATCGGTGGATCGGGTAGCTGGGTCAGGGGGAGCCGGGACGGTTGCCGGAGAACAGCATGGCGAGGCATCCGACGGCGATGGCGCCCATGAGGGCCAGGGCCGAGGACGTCAGGTCCCAGATGTCCCCCAGCACGCCGAGGGCGACCGTGAGCACGGCCAGGCAGAGGTAGGCGATGGCGAAGTAGGCGCTCATCCAGGCTCCGGCCCGGTGGGGGTGGCGGCGGATCAGCTCCCCGATCTCGTGGGTGGCGCTGAGGTAGGTGAACCCGTGTCCCACCCCGGCGCACAGGGCGGCCACCAGGGCCAGGGCGAGGTTGCCCGTCAGAAGCATGGCGGCGAACGTCATGATGGCCAGCAGCAGGAAGCCCATGCCGAGGCGGCGGGACCGGGGCACGGGCACGCGCCGGGTGGCGATCTGGACGATCCCTCCGACGGTGAGCACGATCGCCACGATCGCACCCAGCACCGTCAGGCTGTCCACGCCCAGCGCCTGACCGATGAGGCCGGGGCCCACGGACTGGTAGATGCCGACCACGCCCCAGGACAGACCGGCGGTGAGGCTGATCATCACCAGCCCGCGCGGGACCGGGTGCCGGTCGGCACCCGGCGACAGGCCGGGTCTCCCCGCACCGTCCTCCGCGGTGTCCCGGCCCGTCTCGGTGTCCCGGGCCGGGACGGGGGTGCTGCCATGGGCGCCCAGTAGCACCAGGCACCCGGCCAGCAGGACCGCCCACCCCAGCATCGGGACGGTCGTGCCGCGGCCGGTGACATCGGCGAGCACCCCGGCGCCGACCGGGCCGGCGGAAGCCCCGATGGCGGCCGTGAGGGTGATCAGCAGGGCGGTGAACTCCCGCGGACGCGGCGGGGCGCCGCGGTAGAGCGCCGCGCTGCTGGCGGCCATCACCACGCCCAGTGCCACCCCCTGGACCACGCGGGCGAGGACCAGCACCGCGGCGACCGGGGCGACCGCCAGCACCAGCGCCGCGGCCACGGACACGGCCGTGCCGGCCGTCATCAACCACCGGGGGCTGAGACGGTGCAGCAGCGCCCCGGCCACGACGAGACCGGGCACCAGGCCGGCCACGTAGACGGCGAAGACGACCGTCTGCACGGTGGCGGAGAACCCCATCTGCGCCCGCCACACCGAGTACAGGACCGTGGGCGCGGTGGTGGCGGCGAAGCAGACCACCACGGTCAGGAAACTGGTCACCCGCGACACCGGCCGGGGCACCGCAGGGTCAGAGCCGGGAGGTGTCACCGGGTGCCGACCTCTCGGGGACGGCATCGCCACGTCGCTTCACGGCAGCGGCACGTCCTTTCCATGCGGGTCGATCGTGCCTTCCCTGACACGTCCTGCTCCGGAGCCCTGCTCGGCGCAGCCGCATGATCACCGGAGGAGCGACAGCGGCCGGAGGTCAGGTCAGCCGACCGTGTCGCATCGGTTTGTTTTCCTCATCAACCATAGCCCAGCCCCCGACGTCGCGCGGATGTCTCAATGCGGATGTCTCAATGCGGTCGGGTCTGTCCAGAGCCGGGACCTTCTGTCAGGCTGTCGGTGCACGGGCACAACGTGCACGAGCCCCCCGAGAGCCGGGGACCGCTCGGCTTTTCTGCAGGAAGACAGGTACTGAATATGACTACTGGTGTGGTCAAGTGGTTCAACGCCGACAAGGGCTTCGGCTTCATCGCCCCCGACGACGGCTCCAAGGACGTGTTCGCGCACTTCTCGGCCATCGCCTCCAGCGGTTTCCGCTCCCTCAACGAGGGCGACCACGTGGAGTTCGAGACCCAGGAGGGGCCCAAGGGTCCCCAGGCAGCGAACATCACCGTCCTGCCCTGACAAGACCTTCCTGATCCCCTCGGGGATCACCGGTGGCACGCCCAGACGCAGCGCCACCACTGAGGAGATCGTCACCCAGCCCTCGGGCCGGGTGACGATCTCCTGCTGGTCCAGGTCGGCGCTCGGCCGAGGTCATCCGGACGACGGACCGACGCTCCTGCGGCCATGACATGCATTCTTCGCGATAAGGACTGCTCGCCCCCCAATCGTCGGACTCGAGCTCGGTGGACCCGAGCTGTTCAGCCCAAGGTCGGCCGGCTCAGTGTCCGCCGCTCCGGTGATGCTCCTCGTGGTCGTGCTTCTTGTCGCCGTGCTTGTGGCAGTGCTTGTAGTCCTTGTGCCAGTGCCAGTAGCCCTTGTGCCAGTGCTTCTTGCCGTCGTCGTGCTTGTGCCAGTATCCGTGCTGGTGCTTGTAGCCCTCGTGGTGATGGCACTTCTTGTCCTTGCCGTTGCCATGGTCGCCGCCATGACCCGCCGGGGTGACGGCAGACTGAGTGGCGCTCGGTCCGGTGTCCGCGACGGCGGGAGCGGCCAGCGTCCCCCCGAGCAGAGCGGTGGCGATGAAAGCGCTGGCGAGGGTTTTGCGCAGATCTTGCATGATCTCTCCCGAAAGGAAGCGTGCGTATTTCTTCTTGAAGAAGGCATGCGTGTGAGACGCACATTCATGCCGGTGTTTGCTCCGAGGCCTTTGGGGCAGGGCTCGCCTGAGATTCAGGTGATACCACCTTAGGGAGGAAAATGGTTGCCATCAAGGCTCTGACCTGGGCCTATGGTCACATCTCCATCTCGGCGCAGTGCGCCGTGCACGCTCTCTGATGACCGGCACAGCGGCGGCCGCATGCTGGAGGAATTGCTTCCATGTACCTCTGTGACGGCGTCCCGTCTTCTGTGACGCGGAGGACCCGAATGGACCACCGTGGACGGAGTTCTCCCTCGTGGAACATTCCCCCGCGAGCCCTCGCGGAGGCATGGAATGTTGCCGACGTGAATTCGACGCCATGGCCGGCGGCACCGGAGTGAAGGCGTCATCGAAGGTCAGGCGACCGTCGATGCTCCCCGCTCACTGCGAGTCCGCCCGGGTCAGCCGTCATCGGATCGAGAGCGGCCGCGGAGGGCCAGCATCATCAGCACCCACAGCGCCACCACCCAGAGCGCCGTGACCACGAAGCTCGGGACGCTGCGGTGGGCTCCCACCGGGTCGAATCCCGCCAGCCGCACCACCATGGGACCGAGCACCCCGAGGACTGTCACCGACACCAGCCATCGGGTCGCCCTGGTGGGAGGCATGGGCCTCTCACACCTCCACGTCTTCGTCGTGCTCGCGCAGCTGCACGCGCCTGTGCGGGGCATGCCTGGCCCGCTGCACCACCCACGCGAAGAAGAACACCGACCACGCCAGCATGACCGCGGCCATGGCGGTGCTGAACTTCTCCCCCGGCACCCACTCGTAGAGCGCACTGATGGTCTGGAGCGTTCCGACGACGCCGATCACGACGATCAGCGCGTTCTCCTGGTCCCTCGACACGGCCGATCCTCCCCGCTGGACGTCGTGGTCACTGCATCGTGGCATGCGAGCAGACACTCTGTCTGACCCCATTTCGGGGGTCACGCACCTGCCCGGCAGGATCAGGGGAGGATCCTCGAGGAGCCCGGGGGCGACTCCGCACCCGCCGGGGTCAGCGGACCTCCCAGTCCCAGCGGAACAGGAACGCCGACATCGCGTCACGGTTGGTGTTGGCCACCGCGCGGAAGCTGCCGTCGCTCCAGCCGGTGGAGATCCCGGTGCCGGCCAGCCAGTGGATCTCCTTGTAGAACTGCTGGCCCCGTCGCACATCCGTGAACGAGGAGGCGGCCGGCGCGGTGTAGGCCGGGGACCCGGAGGCGCGATAGAGCAGCGCGGCCGTGGCGTCCCGGTTGATCGGGTTTCGGGGACGGAACGTGGCGTCGTTCCAGCCGTTGAGCAGCCCTCGCGACTTCGCCCAGTGGATCTCCTTGTAGAACGGGGTGCCCGGGGGCACGTCCTTGAAGGAGGAGACGGCCGGGGCGGTGTAGGCCGGGGAGCCGGCCTCGCGGTACATCACCGCGGCCATCGCCCCGCGCTCGATCCTCAGGCCCGGGCGGAAGGTGCCGTCGCTCCAGCCGTTGAGGAGTCCGGCGCGGTGGGTGTAGTGGATCTCGCGGCCGAACTGGCTGCCGGGGTCCACGTCCGCGAAGATCCGGGTGCGTGGCGTGGCGGCGACGGCGCCGGCCAGGTCCAGGTGCTTGGCTCCGGCCACCCCGGAGGCGGCCCCGGTGAGGGTGTTGCGGATCTGGTGGACGCTCAGCGACGGGTCGAGCTCGCGCAGCACCGCGGCGGCGCCGGCCACGTGCGGGGCGGCCATCGAGGTGCCCTGGTTGCCGCCGTAGGCGGCGGCGACCGGTCCGTAGGAGCCCCTGTCCACCGTGGAGTGGACCGCGTGGTACCCGGCTCCGCCGGGAGCGAGGATGTCGACGGCCCAGCCGTGGTTGGAGTAGGAGGCCCGCTGCTCGTCGGCGCCGGCGGCACCGACCGTGATGTTGTCCAGGCAGGAGGCCGGGGAGGTGGTCTCGGCCGGGACGTTGTAGTTGCCGGCGGCGGAGACCACGACCGAGCCGCGCCGGTGCGCCGCGGTGATGGCGTCCTGGAAGGTCTCGGTGCAGACTCCGGGGAAGTTCAGCGACAGGTTGATGACGCCGGCGGGCTCGGCCGGGGCGGCGAAGCCGCCGACGGCCTCACCGGAGGCCCAGCGGATGCCCAGCGCCACCTCGGACATGTAGCCCGAGCCGCAGGTGCCCAGCACGCGCACGGGCATGATCCTGGCCTGCGGTGCGACACCGGTGACCCCGATGCCGTTGTTGGCCTCCGCGGCGGCGGTGCCCGCCACGTGGGTGCCGTGCCACGAGGAGGTCTTCTCCGCGGCGCCGCAGGTTCCGGCACGGCCCCAGTCCCCCTCGTCGCGGGGGTTCCGGTCCCAGCCGTTGCCGTCGCGGGAGGACATGTGGACGGAGGAGGACGCGGAGGACGCCGTGGAGATCAGGTCGATGCCCGGGACGGTGTTGAGGTCCGGGTGGTCGACGATGCCGGTGTCCACGACCGCGATGACCTGGCCGGCACCGGTCGCCCGGTCCCACGCCGCCTGGGCGCCGACGTTGGTCATGTTCCACAGCGACGCGATGGAGGGGTCGTCGGCGGCGGCGGAGGCGGTGACGACCATGTCGGCCTCGGCGTACTCGACGGCCGGGTCGGCTTCCAGCTCCTCGGCGGCGGCCTCGAGGTCGGCGACCTCGACGGCCTCCCCCAGCTCCACGACCTTCGCCCCGTCGGCCGTGGTCTCGACCACCTCGGCGGTGATCTCCCCGGCCTGCGCGGGGGCCTCCTCGGTCACGGCCTGGTCGACGGACTCCGCCACGGCCGAGTCGGTGGTCCCGGGCGCCGCGGCGTCGTCGGCGAGCTTGACGATGATCCGGTCGGTGGGCCGCGGGTCCGGTGCTTCGCCGGCCGTCGGCGAGGAGGCGGCGCCGGGCGGAGCGGGGAGCTCCTCGGCGCCGGCCGGCGCCAGGGGCACCAGGACCAGCAGGCTCATCAGGGCAGCGGCAGTGAGACGTGTTCGGTGCATGGGGGGACACTCCGGTGATGCGCTTCGGGGGATGGGGGTGCGGTGGAGCGGGTGCAGATTCCCGTCCGGAAGTGCAGATCGGAGACCTCTCAGCGGAGTCTATGTGTTTGCATTCGAAGGGCCCGGGGACGCGTTCCTGGGCTCTTCACACGCGGACATGTGCGCGACAGACCGCGGCCCCGCCGTCCCGGTCCGGGACGGCGGGGCCGCGGTCTTCAGGGTGCGGCTCCGGCGCCGCGCTCACAGGGCGTCGAGGAACTCCCCGACGTTCTCCCACGTCCAGCTCTGGCAGCGCGCCGAGCCCATCTCGGCCGGCTTCACCCGGTGATCGGCCTCCAGCCACAGGCCCAGCAGCGGCTTGCCTTCGGCCACCGCGCACCGGATCGGCCACAGGGCGACGTCGGAGGTCTCGGTGTAGCCGCCGATCAGGGCGATCACCCCGTCGGATCGGCGGATCCGGGCACGCACGTCCTCCTTCCACTGCTGCGCATCCGCCGTGGTCCCGGGAGGATCCACGAACTGGGCCGTCGCTCCGGCGCGGGACCACTGGGTGGTGAACAGGTCGCGGAACAGTCCGTCCTCTTCCGCGTAGGCCAGGTACAGGGTCTTGGGCCTCATTGCCGCCGACCTCCTCAAACATTCGAGCATCCGGTGTGGTCCGGGACACAGTATCCGTGCCGCCTGCCTACCGGGCGGTCACCCGAGGCGACTCCCCGTGTCCTCGGCTCCGTGGCGCCCGTTCGGGCGACACATCCGGTAACGATCCCGCCGGACGAGGCCGGTCCGGTCGCAGCAGGCGCGGTGTCCGGCTCAGGCCCGGGTCAGGTCCAGGTGCAGCACGCCGGTGTGCGGGTCGGCGCGCAGCACCTTCTCCGGCGGCCCCTCGTAGACCGTCAGGGCACGGCGCAGGAGGGCCGCGACGTCGTGGGCGGCGACGGTCACCGTCCCGCCCAGCGGGTCGTCGGCCGTCCGCCGGGCCACCACGCAGCGCCCGGGGTCCGGACGGACGACGAAGCCGTCGGCGTCCAGGAGGTCGCCCACGACGTACTCGTACCGGTCGGCGTAGACCGTCAGGCGCACGGCCTCCGGGTGCTGGCGGCGCAGCTCCGCGGCGACGAGCCCCAGCAGCTGCCGCGCGAAGGACCTCTGGGCCCGGAACAGCTTCTCCTCCGCGGCCTCCAGCACGGTGTCGGCGCTCATCGGGTCCGCCGAGGGGGCCGGGGGCGTCGCCCGTCGTCGGCCCTGTCGATCTCCACGGCGGTGCTCAACGGTGCTGCTCAACGGTGCTTCTCACTGGTGGTGCTCACGCTCTTCCTGCGCTCTTCCTGCTCGGCGGGACGGATCCGGCCCGAGCGTACCCGGGGCGGCCCGGAACCTCGTGCGGACGCGCCCTCGCGTCCCGTGCCGGAAGGGCGGGACCGCGGGACGGCCGCAGCGACGCCCGCGGCACCCGAGGACAATGACGGGATGATCGACTCGCACGTGCACGTGATCGACCCGCGCTTCCCGCTCGCCCCCAACCGTGGCTTCGTGCCGGGCCCCTTCACGGCCGCCGACTACCTCGCCCGGGTCCGGCCGCTCGGCGTGGTGGGCGGGGCCGTGGTCAGCGGGTCGTTCCAGGGCCACGACCAGGCCTGGCTGCGCGCCGCGATGCGGGAGCTGGGGCCGTCCTGGGCCGGGGTGGCGCAGCTGCCCGCCGACGTGGCGGACGACGCCGTCCTGGAGCTGGACCGCGCCGGCGTCCGGGCCGTCCGGTTCACCCTCTACCGCGGCGGCTCGGACCCGCGGGAGATCGAGCGCCTCGCCCGCCGGGTGCACGACCTCGCGGGCTGGCACGCCGAGTTCTACCTCGACGCCGCCGACCTCGGCGGCCTCGCTCCCCTGCTGCGCCGGCTGCCCCGCGTGAGCGTCGACCACCTGGGCATGAGCGCGCGGGGCCTGCCCCGGCTCCTGGACCTCGTCGGGCACGGCGCGCGGGTCAAGGCCACCGGTTTCGGCAGGGTGGACCTCGACGTGGCCGACGCCCTGCGGCGGGTGCACGCGGTGGATCCCACGGCCCTGATGTTCGGGACGGACCTGCCGAGCACCCGGGCGCGCCGGCCATTCCGGGACGAGGACGTGGACCTGGTCGCGGACGTTCTCGGGGACGAGGCCTCGGCGGCCGTGCTGCACGGCAACGCCGCCGCCTGGTACGGCCTGCCCCGCGAGGTCACCGGCCGGGCCAATCACTCGGGCCAGACCTCGCGCTCCGAGCGCAGGGAGTAGCGCAGCTCCACGGCGCCGCCCTCGAAGTGGGTGGTCCGCTGGAGGTGCATGTCCTTCGCCGTCGTCGTGGGCAGGACGGGATGCCCGCCGCCCAGGGCGATGGGCATGAGCGTCAGCCAGAGCTCGTCGAGCAGGTCCGCGTCCGCGAACTGCGCCGCCAGCTGCCCGCCCCCGACCACCCAGAGGTTCCGCCCGCCCGCGGAGCGCAGCATCTCCCGGACGTGAGGCTCCACGGGGCCCTCGACGAAGTGCAGCTTCGCGCCCTCCACGCGTGGGAGCTTCCGGTGGGTGAAGACCCAGGTCGGGAGGTCGCCGTAGGCCCACTTCTCCCCCTGGTCCACGACGAACTCGTAGGTGCTCGCGCCCATGGCGAGCGCGCCCACCTCCGCGAGGAAGCTGTCGTAGTGGTCCTGGTACGCCTCGAAGCCGTACTGCAGCAACCAGTCGAGGTGGTTCTCGCGGTCGGCGATGTACCCGTCGGCGCTCGCGGCCACGTAGTACTGCGTCCTGGTCATGGGGCAAGCCTACGCGCGGGGACGCCCCGTGCGCCCGACGATGTCGCCGTGCACGTTCCAGCTCCCCCGGGGTCCCGGACAGGGCCGGTGCCGCCCGCGGTGGGGCGTAACGGGCCCGCGCGGAAGGCCCCGGGTCTTCCCCGGCCCCGGCGGGCGGGACAGGATGGGCACTATCGACCCCTACCGACGCGGAGGCCCGACCATGGCCATGTTGCTCAATCCCTATCTCACGTTCCGGGACACGGCCGAGGAGGCGATGGAGTTCTACCGCTCGGTGTTCGGCGGGGAGCTGACCGTCATGCGCTTCAGCGAGTACGGCGCGAGCGAGGACCCCGCGGAGGGGAACAAGGTGATGCACGCGATGCTCACCACCGACACCGGCATGGTCCTCATGGCCTCCGACACCCCGAACAGCATGGACCTCACTCCCGGGGACAACGTCTCCATCTCGGTGGGCGGGGACGACGAGACCGTCCTGCGCGGGTACTGGGAGAAGCTCAGCGACGGCGGGACGGTCACCATGCCGCTGGACCGTCCTCCGTGGGGCGGGCTGTTCGGCATGTGCACCGACCGGTTCGGGACGCAGTGGATGATCAGCATCTCCGACGACAAAGCCCAGGCCGGCGCCTGAGGAGGGCAGACCCATGAAGATCACCCACACGAGCGTCTTCGTCGACGACCAGCAGAGGGCGCTGCTGTTCTACACCGGCAAGCTCGGATTCATGGTCAAGCACGACATCCCCGTCGAGGGCGGCCGCTGGCTCACCCTGGTCTCGCCCCAGGCCCCCGAGGGCGTCGAGCTGGTGCTCGAGCCCTCCGACCACCCCGCCGTGGGGCCCTTCAAGGCCGCGCTCGTCGAGGACGGCATCCCCTTCACCAGTTTCGGGGTGCAGGACGTCCGGGCCGAGTACGACCGGCTGGTCCACAAGGGCGTGCGCTTCGTCCAGGAGCCGACGACGGCGGGTCCGGTCACCACCGCGGTGCTCGACGACACCTGCGGCAACCTCATCCAGATCGCCAGCCCCGCCGGCTGAGCGAGCCGGCCGGCGAGAGGCGGGCGCTAGCCCCCGACCTGCAGCTCGTCGGCGAGCGCCCGGTAGTGCTCGGTCATGGCCGGGTGGTAGTCGCGGCCGAAGTCGACCGCGTCCACGTCCCCGCCGGTCTCGGCGGCGACCAGGCGGTCGAGGTAGTAGTCCCAGCCGGGGCCGACCGAGGCCAGCTCGGCGGGGTCGGGGTGCCAGTGCGTCAGCCGCAGCGTGACCATTCCGTCGCCCTCGTGGGGGTTCTCGTGGAGGTCCACGTCGACGCGCCAGGCGTCGGCGCTCTCGCCGAGGGTCATGGCGAGGTGGTGCGGCGGGTCGCACCGGAGGATCACCAGCGTCTCGGGCTCGGCCTGGTCCTCGGCGGTCATGCGCACCTCGACCCGCCCGGAGGAGGGGTCCCCGGACCAGGTGCCGTACCAGCGGGCGAGCCGCTCGGCATCGGTGACGGCCGCCCAGATCTCGGCGATCGGGGCGCGGAACAGACGGGTCAGGACGAGACGGTCGCCGGACTCGATCCGTCCGGTGGGCTGCGCGGTCATGGGGACTCCTCGGTCGATCGGTGGGCCAGGACGCCGGTGCCGCCGTCCCCGGTGAGCACTCCGGCGTCGGGGAAGCCGTGGGCGGCCGCCGCCGCCCGCACGGTCTCCAGCAGGGTCTGCCGGCGGTCCGGGCGCGGACCGGGACCGTAGGCCACGAGCAGCCGTCCACCGGGGACCAGCGCCCGGCCCAGCGGTTGCGGTCGGGGACGGCTCGTGCGGTCATGGCGGCTCCTCCACGGGGGTGGTGCTGCCTCCATTGTGCGCCTGCGGGCCCCGTCCCCGGCGTCACGGAACCGTCGGGTCTTGTCCCGCTCCCCGGCCCGGGAGGATGCTCGGAGGCGGGGACTCCGGGCCCGGGCGTCCCAAGGCCCGGAGAGGAGGGGGCACCGTGGCGGCCAGGATCCTCGCCGGGGCCGGCGCCCTGCTCCTGAGCGTTGTGGTCGGCCCGGCCGCCGCCCTCGCCCTCGCGGCGCTGACGACGGCGCCCGTGCTGTTCCTCGGCGGCGGCGCGGCCGCGGCGCTGCTGGTCTGGCTCTCGGCGTGGAGGCTGCTGACGCGCGGGCTCGCACCGCGCCGGCGGCGCGCCGGCGGCGTCCTCAGCGTCCTGGTGGTGTCCGCCGTGTTCGCGACCCTGCTCGTCCCGCTGGGCGACCCCGCACGGCTGCCGCCCCTGCCGCCCGGGGCGGGAGCACTGGCGACCGGCGACGGCGGCAGCATCGCCTACGGCGTCCTGCCCGCCGGCAGCGGTGCGCCCCGCGCCGCCCCCGTCGTCGCCCTGCACGGCGGCCCGGGCGTCCCCGACACCGCCGGGCTGCTGGCGGCCCTCGCACCGCTGACCGCCGACGGGCACGACGTGTGGTCCTACGACCAGCGCGGCACGGGGCGCTCCTCCCGCCTCGACGACCCCGGCGGCTACACCACGGAGCTCGCGGTGGCCGACCTGGAGGCGCTGCGCCGGCGCACGGGGGCCCCGCGGATGATTCTGGTCGGCCACTCCTACGGGGCCTATCTCGCCGCCGCGTACCACGACGCGCACCCGGACCGGGTCGAGCGGCTCGTCCTGTCCTCCCCCGGCGCCCTCAGCACCGGCGGCACCGGCGGGGACCCGCTCGCCCGCCTGGACCCCGCAGCACGCCAGGAGGTCCAGCGCCTGCTCGTGTCCCCCCGGGCGCTGCTGGTGTACGGGCTGGTGCAGGTGGACCCGGCCTCGGCCCACGCCCTCACCGGCGACGCCGAGGTGGACGCCCGGCAGGACCGGGTCCACGCCGCCACGGCCCCGGCCCTGCACTGCCCCGGGCACGCCCCGCAGGGCCTGCACGGCAACGGCTTCTTCGCCAACCAGGTCCCGCAGTCCCTGCGGCGGCCCGCCCTGCCCCCTCTGGAGCGTTCCGCCGACGACGCCCGCGTGCCCGCCCTGGTGCTGAAGGGACGCTGCGACTACCTCGACTGGGCCTCCGCCGTCGAGCACCTCGACGCCTTCCCGGACAGCCGGCTCGTCTACCTGCCGGACGCCGGGCACGACAGCTACCGGGAGCGGCCGGAGGCCGTCGTCGGTGCCGTGCGCGCGTTCCTGGGCGGCGGTGACATGCCCGGTGTCCTCGCCGACCCGCGCACCGCCCCGGCCGACTACCAGCGGCGGTGAGACGGGCCCCGGACCGCACCGCCGCGGCCGGCCGGAGCCGGGACGTCCCGCTGCAGATCCCCGTGCAGATCCCCGTGCTGGCTGCCGGCGCGACGACGGGCCACGGCGGCGCTGCCGACCAGCGCCAGAACGCCGGCGGCGGCCACGACGGCCGCCCCGGCGTTGCCGTGCTCCTCGGGACCTCCCCCGCCGGCGCGGGCCGTCCCCTCCTCGGCGGGCGCGGCCGGCGCCCGGTCCGCGGTGGGCCCGACGGTCGCGGCGACGACCGGAGGGCGCGTCGCCGCCGGGTCCTGGTCGTACCCCACGGCGGGGACCGCAGAGAAGCCGATGGCACCGACGACCAGTGCGCATGCGGCGGCGGACTTGAGCACGGCCATGGACGGCCTCCCTGATCACCGTGTGACGCTCGTCACATCCCCACCGGCAAGTTTATCGGGGTCCCGGGGCTCCGGCGGCGGAAGCACAATGTTGCGTCCGCCGGGCTCCCGGGCCCCTGACGTGGGAGGAGCGCCGTCCGGACCGGCCGGACGGCGCTCCTCGGTGCCCCCGCCGTGGAAGCAATCGGGACGGAGTGCGCTACTTCCGCCCGGCCTGGGCCAGGAAGTCGTCGGCGCCGCCCACGAGCTCGACGTGCCCGGTGGGGACGTCCGCGGTGACCATCTTCGCGATCTCCTCGGCGAACTCGTGCACCGAGTACAGCTTGCCGGCGGCCTCGCGGCGCTGCTCCAGCGCGCCGGGCCGGGCCCGGTTGAGCAGGGTCGCGGTCACGGTGCCCTCGATCATGTCGCCGGAGACCACCACGAAGGTGATGCCCTTCTCGGTCAGCTCCGGGATGCGGGCGGTGAGGGTGTCCTCGCCGGCGCGCTTGGACTTCGCGACCTCCACGTACTCCGGCATGGTCTCGACGTCGTTGATGAAGTGCGCCTGGTGGCTGGTCACGAAGACCACGCGCCCGCCCTCGGGCAGGTGCTCGAGGGCCGCGGTGAGGGTGTCGTCCTGGGCGTCCCGGTTGAGCTTGAGGGCGTAGTCCTCCCCCAGGTCCGTCTCCATGCCGCCGGAGGCGTTGAGGACGAGCACGTCCACCCCGCCGAAGGCCTCCACGGCCCGGGCGAAGAGGCTGCGGACGTCCTCGGGACTGGTCATGTCGGCCTGCACGGCGATGGCCCTGCCGCCCGCCGCCTCGATCTCCTTGACGACCTTGTTGGCGCGGGGCGCCTTCTGGCGGTAGTTGACGACGACGTTGGCGCCCTCGGCGGCCAGCAGCTTCGCGGTGTCGGCGCCGACCCCGCGCGAGGACCCGGTGACGACCGCGGTCTTGCCTGCAAGTGAACTCATGGTGCTCCTTCGGTGTGACGTGTCGAGACGTGGAGGGGGCGGGCTCAGTGGCCCATGCCCAGGCCGCCGTCCACGGGGATGACGGCGCCGGAGATGTACTTGGCCTCGTCGGACGCGATCCAGCGCACGACGGCGGCGACCTCCTCGGGCTCGGCGAAGCGGCCGGCCGGGATGGAGGCGAGGTAGTTCTTCTGGGTGTCCTCGGGCAGGGCGGCGGTCATCTCCGTGTTGATGAACCCGGGGGCGACGACGTTGGCGGTCACGTTGCGCCCGCCCAGCTCGCGGGTGATCGAGCGGGCCATGCCGACCAGCCCGGCCTTGGACGCGGCGTAGTTGACCTGCCCGGGCGAGCCGTAGAGGCCGACCACGGAGGAGATGAGCACCACGCGACCGCGCTTGAGCCGCATGAAGCCCTTGGCGGCGCGCTGCACCACGCGGAAGGCGCCGGTGAGGTTGGTGTCGACGACGTCCTGGAAGTCCTGCTCCTTCATCCGCAGCAGCAGCGTGTCGCGGGTGATCCCGGCGTTGGCCACGACGACCTCGACGGGCCCGAACTCGGCCTCGACGGCCTTGTACGCGGCGTCGACCGACGCGGAGTCGGTGACGTCGGCCTGGACGCCGAAGAAGCCCTCGGGGGCGTCGCCGGAGCGGTAGGTGACGGCCACGTTGTCCCCGGCGTCCTTGAAGGCCTGCGCGATGGCCCGTCCGATGCCGCGGTTGCCGCCGGTCACGAGGACGGTGCGGGGGGCGGGGCTCTGCTGCTCGTCTGCCATGGGTCTGGGGCCTTTCGGTCGGGTTCGTCGGGCGCGCCGAGGGCGGCCGCGAGGCCGACCGGGCGGAGATCCCCCCAATCGTACCGGGACGCGCGCGGAACCCGGCGGCAGCCCGCGGGCACCGTGCCCGATGTCGGAGGTCGGTGCGACAATAGAACGTCTGTTGGGAGGGCCATGAGCAACCGATATGTGACGACCGGCGAGGCCGCCGGCCAGGACGAGATCCACTCCATCACGACCACCGCCGAGCCGCACACCCAGGACATGGGCCACCGGATGAAGGTCTACGCCACCCAGATGGGCCTGCGCGTGGTGTGCCTGCTGGTGTTCGTGGCGGTGGACAACTTCTGGGTGCGCGCCGTGGCGCTCGTGGGCGTCGCCGTGCTGCCCTGGGTGGCGGTGATGCTGGCCAACAGCGGGGCGGACCGCTCCGCCCGCACCAGCCACTACTACGAGCCCAAGGCCGCCCCGGCGCTGGCCGCGCCGCCCGAGCCCGCCCCCGACGCCGAGCCGCTCCCCGCCGACCTCGTCCTGGAGGGCGAGTTCGTGACCGGCCACGGCGACGACGACGCCCGGAGCTCTCCCGACCCCGCTCCCAGCGGGGACCATGCTTCCTCCGCTACTGTCGAGGACGACCCCTTCCGGAGCCGCGGCGCGGCCTGAGCCCGCCGCCGCCCGTCCCGGGAGCCCGACCGCACACCCTGAGGAGCACGACCGCCGTGGAGTTCGACCTGCTCGGATCGCTGTCACCGCGAGGATCCGGAGCTCCCCCGGCGGGGCCGGACACCCCGCAGTGCTCCCGGAAGGGCTGCCGCCAGGACGCCGCCTGGCAGATCCGCTGGAACAACCCCCGGATCCATGCCCCGGAGCGCCGCAAGACCTGGCTGGCCTGCCCGGAGCACCGCGAGGACCTGGAGGAGTTCCTCCGCGCCCGCGGCTTCTGGAAGGACACCGTCCCGCTGGACGGCGCCGCCCCCGCGGACACCGCCCGGGACGGTGAGGGCTGAGTGGGCGCCTACCGCTTCCTGCTCACCGGCAAGTGGATCGGCTGGTTCCTGGTGGCGTGCGCGGCCGCCGCGGTCTCGGTCCAGCTGGCCGGCTGGCAGATGGACCGCAACGACCACCTGAGCGGCGAGAACACCAAGATCGAGCAGAACTACGGCGCCGAGCCCCTGTCCGGCGCCGAGGCCGTCGGCCAGTTCGCCGCCCACGACGCCTCCCTCACCTGGCACCCCGTGCAGCTCACGGGCGAGTACCTCCCCGACGACCAGGTCCTGGTCCGCAACCGGCCGCAGGACGGGCGCGTGGGCTACGACGTCCTGGTGCCGTTCCGCACCGACGCCGGGCAGGTCGTGGTCCTGGACCGCGGCTGGATCCCCACCGGCGACGCCGCCAACGGCATGCCCGGCCAGGTGCCGGCCCCGCCCGGGGGCACCGTGACCGTCTCCGCGCGCCTGCAGCCCGGGGAGCCCCCGGTGGACCGCGGGGCGCCCGAGGGCCAGATCGCCTCGATCGACCTCCAGGAGCTCCAGGAGCGGTGGGGCTACCCGGTGGGCACCAGCGCCTTCGGCGAGGTCTTCGGCGAGGAGCCGGCACCCGCGAACGCGCCGGCCCCTGCTCCCGTCCCGGAGATCGACTCCGGCCCGCACCTGTCCTACTCCCTGCAGTGGTACGCGTTCGCGGCCCTGTTCTTCGTGGCCTTCGGCTACGCGGCCCGCCAGCAGGCGCGCAACGACGAGTGGGACCGGCAGTACGCCGAGGAGATGGAGCGGCACCTGTCCCAGTACTACGACGCGGACGGCAACTACATCGGCGAGGGCGACGAGGAGCTCGTCATCCGGCAGATGGAGATGGCCGACGACATGCCCCCGCACCTGAAGTCCCTCATGCGCCCGAAGCCGCAGCGCCGGCGCACCCGTCCCACCTGGGAGGACGAGGAGGACGCCGTGCTCGACGCCCTCGAGCAGCAGGGCACCGGCGCCCGCGACTGAGCCCGGGCTGCCGCGGCGGTGACGGAGCGCCGGGCTGATCGTGCCGGAGACGGCCGCGGGACAGGGGCAGGCCCGGCCCCCGCGGCGCGGGTGCCGGGCCAGGGACCCGCGGATCAGGCCAGGGAGATGAGGTCCTGGTACTCCTGGTTCCACAGGTCCTCGGTGCCGTCCGGCAGGATCACCACGCGCTCGGGATCCAGCGCCTCGACGGCGCCCTCGTCGTGGGAGACGAGCACGACCGCGCCCTCGTAGGTGCGCAGGGCGTTGAGGATCTCGCGGCGGGAGGCGGGGTCCAGGTTGTTGGTGGGCTCGTCGAGCAGGAGCACGTTGGCCGAGGACGCCACCAGGGTCGCCAGCGCCAGGCGGGTCTTCTCGCCGCCGGAGAGGACGCCGGCGGGCTTGGAGACGTCGTCGCCCTGGAAGAGGAACGAGCCGAGGATGTTGCGCACCTCGGTGTCCGCCAGGTCCGGGGCGGCGGTGCGCATGTTCTCCAGCACCGTGCGGTCGTGGTCCAGGGTGTCGTGCTCCTGGGCGAAGTAGCCGAGCTTGAGCCCGTGGCCGGGCACGACCTCGCCGGTGTCCGGGGTGGCCTCCCCGGCGAGCATGCGCAGGAGGGTGGTCTTCCCGGCGCCGTTGAAGCCGAGGATGACCACCCGGGAGCCCTTGTCGATGGCCAGGTCCACGTCGTTGAAGATCTCCAGCGAGCCGTAGGACTTGGACAGGCCCCGGGCCGTGAGGGGGGTCTTGCCGCAGTCCGCGGGCTTCGGGAAGCGGATGGCCGCGACCTTGTCCTGCTGCCGCTCGCCCTCGAGGCCCTGCATGAGCCGCTCGGCGCGCTTGATCATCTGCTGGGCTGCGACGGCCTTGCTGGCCTTGGCGCGCATCTTGTTGGCCTGGTCCATCAGCGCGGTGGCCTTCTTCTCCGCGTTGGCGTACTCGCGCTTGCGGCGGTGGGCGTCCTGCTCGCGCTGCTTGAGGTAGTTCTTCCAGCCCATGTTGTAGAGGTCGATGACGCACCGGTTGGCGTCCAGGTACAGGACCTTGTTGACGACCATCTCCATGAGCTCCACGTCGTGGGAGATCACCAGCAGCCCGCCCTGGAAGTTCTTCAGGAACTCCCGCAGCCACGAGACGGAGTCCACGTCCAGGTGGTTGGTGGGCTCGTCGAGGAGCATGATGTCCGCGTCCGCGAACAGGATCCGGGCGAGCTCCACGCGGCGGCGCTGGCCGCCGGAGAGGGTGCGCAGCGGCTGGTTGAGGATGCGCTCGGGCAGGTCCAGGTTCGCCGTGATGGTGGCCGCCTCGGACTCGGCGGCGTAGCCGCCCCCGGCGAGGAACTCGGACTCGAGGCGGTCGTACCGGCGCATGGCCTTGTTGCGCACGGCGTCGTCCTCCGAGGCCATCTCGTGCTCCGCCTGGCGCAGCCGGGAGACGACGCCGGCGAGGTTGCGGGCCGAGAGGATCCGGTCCCGGGCCAGCTGCTCCATGTCGTCGACCTTGGGGTCCTGGGGGAGGTAGCCGATGCTGCCGGTGCGCGTCACGGCGCCCCCGGCCGGGAGGGTCTCGCCCGCGAGCACCTTGGTCATGGTGGTCTTGCCCGCGCCGTTGCGGCCGACGAGGCCGATCTTGTCCCCCTTGTCCACCCGGAAGTTGACCTCGTCCATCAGCAGCCGGGCGCCGGCACGCAGTTCGAGGTTCTGGACAGTGATCACGGAGGAGACCTTTCGGCAGGGAGTGCGGGAGTCGGGGGGCCCGAGTGGGCAACCCTCCCATTCTACCGGAGTCTCTCCCGCCCTCGATGTGATGTTGGACAGCTCCCCGCCGGCGCCCCCGCCGCCCTCAGCGCCCCCGCACCGCGGAGCCGTCGGCCCCGCGGTGCGGGGGCATGTCGTCGGCGAGCGCCGAGGAGGCGTCCGGCAGGGTCTTGGCGTTGTAGTCGGCGATCTGCCAGCCGCGCTGGGGGTGCTCCTCGAGCACCGTCCACGCGCAGTTGGCCATGCCGGCGAACATGTCCCGCATGCGGGGCGGCGCGTCGAAGAACGCCAGGACGCCGCTGCGCATGGCCGCCCCGTGGCCCACGAGCACGCCGGTGCGGCCCTCGTCGAGGGAGTCCGCGGCGTCCCGCAGCACGGCCGCCATGCGCTCGTCGACCTCCGAGGGCAGCTCGGCGCCGGGGACGCGGTAGTTCTCCTCGGTGAGGAACCTCTCGTAGACGTCCGGGTGGCTCCGGCGGAACTCGGCGAACGTGGTGCCCTGGCGGATGCCGACGTGGTACTCGCGCAGGCGCTCGTCCAGCACCACGTCGAGGTGCGTCAGGACCGCCAGCTCCCGGGCGGTGTCGCGGGCCCGCTCCAGGTCGCTGGACCAGATGAAGGCCGGTTCGAAGGAGGCCAGCGCAGGAGCGGCCTGCCGGGCCTGGCGGCGGCCGACGTGGTCGAGCGGGATGTCGGCCTGGCCCTGGGCCCGGTCCTGGACGTTCCACGCGGTCCGCCCGTGGCGCCACAGCACCAGTCGCCGGCCGGTCCGCGCGGTCCTGGTCTGCTGGTCCATCGTCGCCTCTCGTCGCCTCTCCCGGCCCTCCGTCACGGCCCGGGTCCGCTGCCGGTCCCATCCTGGCCGACGCGGACCGGGCGTGCCAGCACCGGCGCCCCGCGCCGCGGCCGGGACGTCACGCCCGGGGGACCCCTTCCCCGCCGGAGGACCCGCCGGTAGTCTGCGACTCGGATCCACCAGCCGTGCCCCTACGAGTGCCCGTCACGCCGGACCGGACGTGTCCCGTCGAGTGTCCACCACATCGGAAGAGAGCACCCATGCGCCAGGACGTCCAGGAGTGGTTCAGCACTCGCAGCTACCACGGCCGCCAGTGGCACGCGGAGCAGCTGCTCGACCGCAAGCAGGGCCGCACGGTCAGCGTCGTCCTGCCGGCCCGCGACGAGGCCGAGACCGTGGGCGAGATCGTCGGCGCCCTGCGGGCGCAGCTCGTGGAGGCCGTGCCGCTGATCGACGAGCTGGTCGTCATCGACTCGGACTCCACCGACGCGACGGCCGAGGTCGCCGCCGCGGCCGGGGCCCGCGTCTTCCGCCAGGACGAGATCCTGCCCGCCCAGGGCAACGTCCCGGGCAAGGGCGAGGCCCTGTGGAAGTCCCTGGCCGTCACGAACGGCGACATCCTGGCGTTCATCGACTCCGACCTCAAGGAGTTCGACACCAACTTCGCCGTGGGGCTGCTGGGCCCGCTCCTGACGGAGCCGGGCGTCCAGTTCGTCAAGAGCTGCTACGACCGCCCGCTCAACGACGGGACCACGATCCTGCCCGCCGGCGGGGGCCGCGTCACCGAGCTGGTCGCCCGCCCGCTCCTGAACCTGTTCTGGCCGCAGCTCTCCGGCCTCGTCCAGCCCCTGGCCGGGGAGTACGCCGGGCGGCGGTCCCTGCTGGAGCGGATCCCGTTCGTGTCCGGCTACGGCGTGGAGATCGGGATGCTGATCGACGTGCTGGAGGCCGTCGGGCTGGACGCCATGGCCCAGGTGGACCTGGGCGCCCGCTCGCACCGCAACTCCTCCGACGCCTCCCTGGCCCGGATGGCCGCCCAGATCCAGCTCACCGTGCAGTCGCGGCTGCGCTGCGACTCCCCGGCCGGCGGGCACGCCGCGGAGCTGACGCAGTTCCTGCGCGAGGGCGACCGGTTCCTGGCCGACACCCACGAGATCGTGGTCCGCGAGCGCCCGCCCATGGTCCACGTCCCCGAGTACGGCGCCGTGCCCGCCGGCCGGGTCGCATGAGCGGGGGCCTGCGGGTCCTCGTGAACGCGGGCCCCTGGCTGCCCGTCCCCCCCGAGGGCTACGGCGGGATCGAGACGGTCGTGGCGACCCTCGTGCCGGAGCTGCGCCGGGCGGGGGCGCACGTCACCCTCGCCACGGTGGGCCCGTCCACCCTGGAGGCCGACGACCACCTGCGGATCCTGGACGAGCCGGCGTTCCGCTCCATCGCCATGCCGTACAACCGGGTCTCGGGCCTCGCGCACGCCCACATGCAGGGCGTCGTGGCCGCGCTGCGCGACCAGGACCGGTGGGACGTGGTGCACGACCACCTCGAGGTGGTGGGCCCGTCCGTGCTGGGGGCCATGGGCACCGCCGCGCCCCCCACCCTGCAGACCCTGCACTGGGACCTGCGCAAGCACCCGGAGTTCTACTCCCGCTTCGACGGGCGCGGGCGGGTGCGCTTCGCCGCGGTCTCCGCCTCCCAGCTGGAGCGGGCGCCCCGGAACCTCCAGGAGCAGACGCTGGGCGTGGTCCCGCTCGCGGCGCCCCCCGCCGTGTCGGTGGACGTCGAGCCGGGCGAGCACGCCCTCGTCCTGGCCCGGATCACCGCCGACAAGGGGCAGGACCTCGCCGCCCGCGTCTGCCGGCGGGCGGGGATCCCGCTCGTGCTGGCCGGGCCGGTCGCGGGGATCGGCGACCCCGCGGAGCTCGAGCGGCGGCTGGCCGACGGCGACGAGGCGCTGCGCGCCCACCCGGACGTGCAGTACTGGCTGGACGAGGTCCGCCCCCTCGTGGACGGCACCTCGGTGCGGTGGGTCGGCGGCGTGGCGGGCGAGGCGAAGGAGCGGCTGCTGCGCTCGGCCCGGGCGCTGCTCACCCCGAACCGCTGGGCCGAGCCGGGGGCCACCGGCGTCGTGGAGGCCCTGTCCCGGGGCGTGCCCGTCGTCGGCACCCCGCTGGGCGTGCTGCCCTCCCTGGTGGAGCACGGCCGCACCGGCTTCATGGCCGCCGACGAGGACGAGCTCGTCCGCCGGCTGGCCGAGCTCGACCGGATCGACCCGCGGGCGTGCCGGGAGGCCGCCGAGCAGTGGACCCCGGCCGGGATGGCCCGCCAGTACCTGGACCTGTACGCACGACTCCTGGAGGCGAACCCGTCATGACGCTCCGCATCGCCCTCGTCGGCGCCGGCTCGGTCGGCCGCCGCCACGTCGACGTCCTGCACCGCCTCGGCGGGGCCCGCGTCGTCAGCGTCACGGACACGCACGGGCCCGCCGCGGCCGGCCTGGCCGCCGAGCTCGACGCCCCCTCCTTCACGGACCCCTACGACGCCCTGGACGCGGTCGAGGTGGACGCCGTCTACGTCTGCGTGCCCCCGTTCGCCCACGGCCCCGGCGAGCGCGCCGCCCTGAGCCGGGGCAAGGCGCTGTTCGTGGAGAAGCCGGTGGGCCTGGGCCTGGACGTCGCCGAGCAGATCGGGGCCATGGTCGAGTCCACCGGCGCCGTCACCGGCACCGGCTACCACTGGCGCTGCCTGGACACCGCCGCGCGCGCCAAGGAGCTGCTCGCGGAGGCCCCGCCGCTGCTGGCCAGCGGCTACTGGCTCGACAAGCGCCCGCCCGTGCCCTGGTGGGGGTGGTCGGACCGCTCCGGGGGCCAGGTGGTCGAGCAGCTGACCCACGTGCTCGACACGGCGCGGTTCCTGCTGGGCGAGGCCGTCGAGGTCTACGCCGCGGGCATGCGCACGGCCCCCGACGGCCCCGGCGGGGAGGCGCACGGGATCGGGGACATCGACGACGCGACCGCCGCCACCGTCCGCTTCGCCTCCGGCGCCGTGGCCACCCTCGCGGCGACGTCGGCGCTCGCGGCCAAGCACCGGGCGGCCCTGCACACGGTGAGCCGGGGGCTGTACCTGGAGCTGTCCGAGGACGGGCTCACGCAGTACCGGGCGGCCGAGCGCACCGACCACGCCCCGGCCGAGGACCCGCGGCTCGCGGTGGACCGGGAGTTCCTCGAGGCGGTGCGCGGGGAGCGCGAGAGCACCCGCGCGCCCTACGGCGAGGCCCTGCGCACGCACCGTCTCGCGTGCGCGGTCGCCGAGTCCGCCCGGACCGGGGCGCCCGTGCGCCTGGAGCCCGGCCCGTGACGCCGCGCCGCAACCTCGTGGTCCCGGCCCGGGGACGGATCGAGATCGTCGACGAGGAGCTCCCGGACGTCCCCGAGGGCGGGCTGCTCCTGGAGACGCTGGCGACCGGGCTCTCGGCGGGCACCGAGCTGGCGTTCGTCAAGGGCGACCACCCGGGCCTGCACTCGCGGCTGGACCCCGAGCTCGGCCTCTTCCACCCGGGCCTGGCCGAGCAGGGCTACCCGGTGCGCCGGCTGGGCTACATGGAGGTCGCCCGGGTCGCCGAGTCGCGGACCCCCGCCTTCGGGGCCGGGGACGTCCTGGCCACCGCCTACGGGCACGCCACCGCGCACGTGGCCGATCCGCTGACCGAGCACCTCGTGCCGCTGCCGGAGGACCTCGACCCGCTGCTCGGCGTCTTCGTGGCCCACTTCGGCCCCATCTGCGCCAACGGTCTGCTGCACGCCGCCGCGGACGCCGGGCCGGTCCGCTCGCTCGGCGACGGCGTGGCGGGGCGGCTCGTGCTGGTCACCGGGGCCGGGCCGGTCGGGCTCGTCACCGCCCTGTTCGCCCGTGCCCTGGGCGCCCGGGAGGTCGCCGTGGCCGACGCCGACCCCCGCCGGCGGGCGCTGGCCGAGCGGCTCGGGTTCTTCCCGCTGGACCTCTCCGACGACCCCGGCCGCACCCTCAAGACCCGCTGGCGGCACGGGCCGGGCGACCACGGCGCGGACGTCGTCTTCCAGTGCCGGGGCAAGCCCGAGGCGCTGCACGCGGCCCTGCGCGCCGTGCGCCCGCAGGGCTCCGTGATCGACCTCGCCTTCTACACCGAGGGCGCGGACGCCGTGCGGCTCGGCGAGGAGTTCCACCACAACGGGCTCAGCCTGCGGTGCGCGCAGATCGGGCGCGTGCCGCGCGGGCTGGCCCACGAGTGGGACCGGCACCGGCTGTCGGCCGAGACCGTGCGGCTGCTCGCCGGCCACGCGGCCGAGGTCCGGGAGCACCTGATCTCCGACGTCCTGCCGTACGAGCAGGCCCCGGTCCTGATGGGCGACGTGGCGGCGCGGCGACGCCACGTGCTCACGGCCGTGTTCGTCGTGGGCTGACCGCCCCGCCCCCGTGCCCTCGCGCGCACGGACGAGGTTGGACACCCATCCGACAGCCGCCTTAGAGTTTGGACGTCCGCCGTCGTCCTCCCCGAGGAGCCTCCGCATGGCCACCCCTCCCAGCACCCCTCCCCCAGCCGGGTCCGCACGCGGCTCCAGCCGCGCCGACGCCGCGCTCGCCGCCCGGCTGGAGTCCGAGAAGGACCAGGCGCCGCCGTCGCCCGTCGAGAGCGTGGCCGACATCGGCGACGCAGCCCAGTCCCTGGCCCCGGCCATCGGCCCGTGGTCCGACTCGCTGGGCCGGGCAGGCTCCCGAGCCGCCCAGACCCTGCTGATCGCGGCCCTGGTCGCGGGCCTCGTGTGGATCCTGCTCCGGGTCAAGGTGGTCGTCATCGCCATCCTGGTGGCGCTGATCCTCGCCTCGGCCGTGGCCCCGCTGGTGAAGTGGCTGGAGCGCAGGGGCTGGTCCAACCTGCTGGCCACCCTGGTCGCGTTCCTCGGCATCCTCGCACTGGTGGGCGGCACCCTCACCGCCATCGTCTTCTCCATCCGCAGCCAGTGGGACACCCTCGCCACCCAGGCCACGGAGGGCTGGGCCGAGCTGCAGCGCTTCATCACCTCCGGGCCCCTGCCCATCGACACCGCCGCGATCGACAGCGCGCTGCGCCAGGCCGGGGACTTCCTGTCCAGCGGCAGCTTCGCCGGCAGCGCCCTGAGCGGGCTGGGCGCCGCGGCCAACTTCGTCACCGGTGCGGTGCTGATGATCGTGGTCCTGTTCTTCTTCCTCAAGGACGGGGAGAAGATGTGGAACTTCACCCTGCGCTGGACCCGCGGGGAGACCCGGGCGAAGCTCGCCGAGTCCGTCGACCGGGGCGCCCAGGTGCTCGGGGGCTACGTGCGCGGGACCGCCTCGATCGCCCTGGCCGACGCGGTGCTGATCGGGGCGGCGCTGCTGATCCTGGGCGTGCCCCTGGCCGTCCCGCTTGCGGTGATCGCCTTCATCACCGCCTTCGTCCCGGTGGTCGGCGCCACCGTGGCCGGGATCATCGCCGCGCTGGTGGCGCTGGTGACCAACGGCCCGGTGGTCGCGCTGATCGTGATCGCCTGGATCATCATCGTCAACCAGATCGAGGGCAACATCCTCCAGCCCATCATCATGGGCCGCACCCTGAGCCTGCACGCCCTGCTGATCCTGCTGGCCCTGACCGTGGGCACCCTGGTCGGGGGGATCTTCGGGGCGATCCTGGCCGTGCCCTTCACCGCCGTGGCCTGGGCGGTGGCCCAGGTCTGGGCCACCGGCTACCAGACCGGCCACGACCCAGTGCTGGGCGAGGACCCCCTCAACCCGGAGGACAGGGTCGCGGCCAAGGCCACCATGGCCGAGCGGTGGAAGTACCAGATGATGCGCCTTCAGCCGCGACGCGGCGGGCAGCTGGGCGCCACCGAGCAGCAGGTCGTGGCCTCCGGCCGGGGCACCGACGCCGAGGAGGACGTCACCGAGTCCGGCGACCCGTCCGCGAAGCCCTAGGCTTGACGCCATGACCAACGTCGAACGCCGTCGCGCCATCACCGCTGAGGACCTCGCCAACATCGCCGTGTTCGCGGCCCTGACCGCCGCCCTGTCGGTGCTGCCCGGCATCCCCCTGGGCGGGGCCGGGGTGCCGCTGACCCTGCAGACCCTCGCCGTGTTCCTCACGGGCCTGGTCCTGGGCGGCACGCGCGGCTTCCTGGCCGTCGCCCTCTACGTGCTGGTCGGCCTCGTGGGCGTCCCGGTGTTCGCCGGGTTCCGGGGCGGCCTCGGCGTGCTGGCCGGCCCCTCGGCCGGGTACATCCTGGCCTTCCCCTTCGCCGCGGCCGCGGCCGGCTACGTCGCCCAGTGGCTGATCCCGGCCCGCCGCGCCAACGACGGCGGCGCCACCAACGCCCGCTACGAGCGCACCGGCACCTACACCGTGCGGCTGGTGGCCGGAGCCCTGGCCGGGTTCGTGGTGATCCGGGTCGGCGGCATCCTGGGCCTGGTGGCCAACGCCCGCCTGCCCCTCCAGGACGCGTTCCTGGCGGACCTCGCCTTCTGGCCCGGGGACCTGGTCAAGTGCGTGCTCGCCGCGGTCATCGCCGTGGGCGTGCACAAGGCGTTCCCCCGGATCGCGGGCACGCGCTGACCCGTGCCGTCCTCCCCCGGGGCTGCGGCCCTCGTGTGCTCCGGCGTCACCGTCACGGCGCCCTCCGGCTCGGGCGAGCTCACCCTCCTGCGTGACCTGGACGTGTCCGTGAGCGAGCGGCGCGCCGTCGTCGTCGGGCTCAACGGGTCCGGGAAGTCCACGTTCCTGCGCCTGTTCAACGGGCTCGTCCGCCCGTCCGCGGGCACCGTGACCGTGCACGGGACGGACGTGGCCCGCGACGTGCGCGCGGCCCGCCGGCGCGTGGGCTTCGTCTTCACCGACCCCCTCTCCCAGCTCGTCATGCCGACGCCCGTGGAGGATGTCGAGCTCTCCCTGCGCGGGGCGGGCGTCCCCCGGGGACGACGGCGGGGCGCGGCGCTCGAGGTGCTCGAGCGCGTGGGGATCGCCCACCGCGCCGAGCACAGCATCTACGACCTCTCCGGCGGGGAGCGCCAGCTCGCCGCGTTCGCCGCGGTGCTCGCCGTGGAGCCGGACGTGCTGGTGCTCGACGAGCCCACCACCCTGCTGGACCTGCGCAACCGGGGACGGCTGATGGAGCTGCTCGAGGGGCTGCCGCAGCAGCTGCTGATCTCCACCCACGACCTCGGCCTGGCCGCCACCGCGCCGCGCGTGCTGGTGCTGCACGGCGGCGAGCTCGTGGCCGACGGCCCGCCCAGGCAGGTCGTGACCGCCTACCAGGGGTGGTGCGAGCACGGCTTCCCGCAGGAGGTCCGCCCGTGAGCCGCGGGCCCGATCTCTTCGGCAGCTACGTCCCGGGCACGAGCTTCCTGCACCGCGCCCCGCTGTGGGCGAAGGCCCTCGGCATCCTGGCCGTGACGGTCGCGGTGGCCGCGGCCCCGTCGTGGCCGGTCCCCGCCGCCCTGAGCGCGCTGCTGCTGGTCTCCGGCTCCGCGGCCGGGGTCGGCGCCCGTGAGTGGTGGCGCGGTCTCGCACCGGCCCTGCCCGTGCTGGTGCTGCTGGCCCTCTACCACGTGCTGACCGCCGGCGCGGCCCAGGCCGCCGACGTGGTGCTGACCATCGTCGTCTTCCTCGTCCTCACCCGCGTCCTGATGCACACCACACCCCTGCCCGAGCTGCTCGACGGCGTGGTGTGGCTGTGCTCGCCGGTGCGGCTGATCGGCGCGGACCCGGAGCGGATCGGCCTGGCCGTCTCGCTGATGCTGCGCTCGATCCCCTTCATCGTGGGCGCGGTGGGCGAGCTGCGGGACGCCGTGCGGGCCCGCGGCCTGCGGCCCAACCCCGTCGTGCTGGTCACCCCGGCGGTGATCGCGACGGTCGCCTACGCCCAGCGCACCGGCGAGGCCCTGGCGGCGCGCGGTTTCGACTGAGCGCCCTCCCCCGCCGGATCGTCAGACGGCTTACACTTCTGGCATGAGTTTCGACAACAGTTCCCAGCTCGACGCCTCACGCGTGGGCGGCGGCGGCCGCGGCGGGCGCGGCATCGCCGTGGGCGGCGGCCTCGGCGGCGCTCTGCTCCTCCTCGTCGTCGGCCTGCTCTTCGGCCAGGACGGCATCGACGCCATCACCGGCGGGGGCGGCGGCGAGGACACCGGGTCGCAGACCGCCGTGGAGCAGGAGCGCGCGGAACGCTGCCAGACCGGCGAGGACGCCAACCAGTACACGGACTGCCGGATGATCGCGACCGCGCAGAGCCTGGACCAGTTCTGGGAGGAGTACCTGCCGCGGACCACCGGCGAGGAGTACGTGATGCCGGGGGTGGAGCTGTTCGAGGGCCAGGTCGGCACCGGGTGCGGCGCCGCGTCGTCGGCCGTGGGCCCGTTCTACTGCCCCGCCGACCAGACCGCCTACCTCGACGTCGCGTTCTTCGACGAGCTGCAGACCCAGTTCGGCGCCGAGGGCGGTCCCCTGGCCGAGGAGTACGTGCTCGCCCACGAGTTCGGCCACCACATCCAGAACCAGATCGGCACGCTCGGCTACGCCCAGCAGGACCCGCAGGGGCCCGAGTCCGGCGCCGTGCGCGTGGAGCTGCAGGCCGACTGCCTCGCGGGGCTGTGGGCCAACGGCGCCGCCGGGGACACCTCCGGGGCCGTGGACCTGGGCGACATCTCGCAGGAGGAGCTGGACCAGGCGCTCAACGCCGCCGAGGTCATCGGCGACGACCGCATCCAGGAGACCACCCAGGGGCGGGTCAGCCCCGAGGCCTTCACCCACGGCACCTCAGCCCAGCGGCAGGCCTGGTTCTACGCCGGCTACCGGACCGGTGACATCAACCAGTGCGACACGTTCAGCGTCCGCGACCTGGACAGCCCGCCGGCGCTCTGACCGCCGAGTCCCCCACCGCTCCGCCGAGTCCCCTTGGTGGCATCAACTCCCCATGAGCTGACCTGGGGGAATGCCGCGGGGAAGGGGAATCGGCGGCCAGGGGCCGGTCCCGGCGTGGAGCAGCCGGTTGGTTCTGCCCGTTCGGGCAGTCCGTCCTGCCCACAAGTGTGACTCGAGGCGAGCGGTCCGCCGTCGACCCCTGCGCCACCCTCGAACCATGACCGTCGAACGTCGGACGGCCGACACAGCGAGGACCGATGTCGGCGACGCCCTCGCCGCCGGAAGGCGACGGGCCGACGGCGACCGGGCGCACGCCGCCGTGGGACCGCAGGCCGTCCTGGCACTGCAGCGCCAGGCCGGCAACTCCGCGGTCGGCGCTCTCCTGACCGCCCGGGCGCGGTTTCCCGGAGAGCAGGCCGTCGCCGACATCGACGCGGCACTGAGGGAGGTCCGCCGCGACGAACCCGCCGTCGACACGGTGGAGAAGGGTCTCAGAGCGGCGCAGTCGGTGGGCGTGCCCGTGGAGCTGGAGGGCCCCAAGCCCCCGGCGTCGGCGCTGGCGGTCACCGTGACGGGGTTCGGACCGGCAGCGGTGGCTCCCAAGAAACCGGTGCCGCCGCCCAAACCCGTTCCGCCGGTGAGCCCGCTCGGCAAGGCCGCCGCCGTCGTACCCAAGCCCCCCGGCCCGGGGAAGGGCGGCAAGGCCCCGGCGCCGGCCCCGGCAGGAGGCCCCGCCCCGCCGAGGACGGCCCCCGCTCCCCTGCCCGCCGACAGGCTGCTCCAGCCGCCCGTGCCGCCGACACCCCTCCGGCCGGAGGAGGACCCGGCCTTTGCCCAGGTCACCCGCAACGTCAAGGTCGTCGCCTCCAGCAAGAAGGCCCACCCGCCCGCCGCGGCCAAGGCCAAGGAGGCCCAGGACGCCGCGGTGGCCCCCGCCGACGACACCGCCGCCCAGGCCAAGGCGGCGAAGGTCGACACGATGGACGCCCAGCCCCCGGGCACCTTCGACAAGAAGGCGTTCATCGCCGCGGTGAAGGCCGCCATCGAGGCGAAGTCCCCGAAGACGCTCAAGGAGGCCGACGAGTACAAGGAGTCGGGCAGGGCCGGCGAGGTCAAGGGAGAGGTCAAGGGGCTCGTCACCCAGGGCAAGGAGGGACAGACCAAGGACATCGCCACGGCGACGGCGGCAGCGCCCGACCCGTCGAAGGCCGTCCCCAAGCCGGTCACCCCCTTGGCCCCGGAGCAGCCCGGCGGCCTGCCGGCCGTGCCCGCGGCGGGCGCCGCCCCCAAACCGGCCCCGCCCGAGCAGACCAACCTGGCCGCCGGCAAGCACCAGGCAAACAAGGAGATGGCCGACGCCGACGTCACCGAGCCGCAGCTGGCCCAGTCCAACGAGCCGGAGTTCCACCAGGCCCTGGCCGACAAACAGGCCGCCGCCGCGCACGCCGACACCGCCCCCGCGGAGTTCCGGCAGCAGGAGCAACAGGTCCTCCAGCAGAACCGGGCCGAGACCGCCGCGCAGACCTCGTCCGGCCTCGCCGGCATGCAGGGCGCCAAGGGCGCTGCGCTGGCCAAGCTGGTCGCCGACAAGGGCAAGGCCAAGTCCAAGGACGAGGCGCGCAGGGCGGAGGTCACGGCGAGGATCCAGGCCATCTTCGCCGTCACCGAGGCCGAGGTGAAGAAGACCCTCGACGGCATCGATCCGAAGGTGGAGGCCGCCTTCGAACAGGGCGAGGCCCGGGCGCGCCGGACGTTCGAGGACTACGTCGAGGCCAAGATGTCGGCGTACAAGAAGGACCGCTACAGCGGCTGGCTCGGCGGGTACCGCTGGCTGCGGGACAAGATCCGCGGGATGCCGCCGAAGGTCAACGAGTTCTACACGGCCGGCCGCGAGCTCTATCTCAAGGAGATGGACGTCGTCATCTCGAACGTCGCCACCATCGTGGGCGACGACCTGACCCGGGCCAAGCAGCGCATCGCCCAGGGCAGGACCGAGATCGCCGCCTACGCCAAGAGCCTGCCCGCCGACCTGCAGAAGGTCGGTGCGGAAGCCACGCAGGAGATCGGCGACCGGTTCGAGCAGCTCGAGAGCGAGGTCGACGCCAAGCAGGAGTCGGTCGTCGACACCCTGGCGACCAAGTACGTGGAGGCGCGGAAGGGCCTCGACGAGCGGATCGAGGAGTTGCAGGCGGCGAACCGGGGCCTGGTGGACAAGGCCATCGGCGCGATCAAGGCGGTCATCAACACCATCCGCGAGCTCGCCGCGATGCTGCGCAACGTGCTCTCCCGGGCCGCCGGCGTGGTCGGGGACATCGTCAGGGATCCCGTCGGCTTCCTCGGCCACCTGATCGACGGGGTCAAGGGCGGCATCCTCAAGTTCAAGAACAACATCCTCGACCACCTGCGCAAGGGCCTGATGAGCTGGCTCTTCGGCGCCCTCGCCGAGGGCGGGATCGAGCTGCCCGACACCTTCGACCTCAAGGGAGTCGTCAAGCTCCTCGCCTCGCTGTTCGGGCTCACCTGGGCCAACATCCGCAACCGCATCGTCAAGCAGATCGGCGAGAAGGCGATGACCGCCGCCGAGAAGGGCGTGGAGATTTTCCAGCTCCTCGCCACCCAGGGCGTCGCCGGGCTGTGGCAGATGCTCGTGGACAAGCTGGGCGACATCAAGGAGATGATCCTGGAGCAGGTGAAGGACTTCGTCGTCACGAAGGTCATCACCGCGGGCATCACGTGGCTGATCGGCTTGCTCAACCCCGCCGCCGCGTTCATCAAGGCCTGCAAGCTGATCTACGACGTCGTGATGTTCTTCGTGAACAACGCCGAGCGGATCGCGAAGTTCGTGGACACGATCATCGACTCGGTCGCGGACATCGTGCGCGGCAACGTCGGCGCGGTCGTGAACAAGATCGAGGACGTCCTCGGCCAGATGGTGCCCCTCCTTATCGGCTTCCTCGCCAGCGTGATCGGCCTCGGCGGCATCGGCCAGAAGATCCGCTCGATCGTCGAGACGCTGCAGAGGCCGGTGAAGAAGGCGCTCGACGTCGTGATCAAGACCGGTCTGAAGCTGGCGGGACCGATCATCCGTGGCCTGAAGGGCATCGGCAGCAAGGTGAAGGCGAAGGTCGCCGCCGGCAAGGCGTGGGTGAAGGGGAAGGTCACAGGCAAGGCTCGACCAGATGCCGACCACGCGGGTGTTCCCCCCACAGCGAGTTCACGACCATTCGACCTCCGCGGCAATCCGCACACGGCGTCACTGCGTCCCGATGGAACGGTCGTCATCCAGTCCTCTCCCCGCACACCCAAAGATCTGGTGGCCGAAGTCCAGCGGCTGACCAAGAACATGAAGCAGTTCGATGCGATCAGACCCGTCCTGGCGGCGCGCATGGAGGCAGTGCTGGCGGCCGAGCGGGCCGTGCTCGCGGCCCCACCGGACGGTAAGAACGCAGCGCTCAAAATGTTGACCGATGCAGTCGTCCTGATGCTCTCCACCACGGGCCGACAAACCATCGAGGAGGGGGGAGCCAGACGGGACGTCGACACGAGGATTCCAGGACTGACGGGCAGGTCCGGTCCCAGGAGTGTCTCGGCCTCGCATTACGAGGTTCACGTCGGCTCGCTGACGTTGACCGGGACCGCCACCGCCCTCTCCGGAGAGTTCCAGGAGAAAGCCGTCCCAGGACAAGTCGGGCCGTCACGCATGGTCGAGCACCAGGTCGGCATGCCCATCAGCTTCCTCACCCTCCGGGCATCGGACCAAGAGGTTCTGTCCGGGCCAGGAGCACTTGAGGAGAAGAAGTTCGGTCAGGTCCCAGACCATTGGCGGGGGCACGATTCCGAGCTGAAGCTCTTGGAGGAGATCGCATTTCGTCTGCGTCCGCATCTGGCGATGCCGAAGAACGATTTCACCCCTTCAGCGGTGAAGTCCCCCGAGGTGACCGGCCGCGTGTGGGTGCACAGCGACTTCGTCATCTGCCCTTCCTGTCTCAATGCCATCTGGAATTTCACCAACCGATTCCCGAACATCAAACTCGTTGTCACCAGCTCGTCCCGATTGACCCCGGCCGGAGCCCGTCGTTCAACGAACTGAGCCTCCCAGGGCGTGAAGAACTGGAGCCACCGCCTCGCCGACCGGACGGCCGTGACACAGAGGGCCTCGGGATCGTCGAGCGAGGGACCGCCACGTCATCGCGACCACCGGCGCCGGCCCCCGTCTGCGGGGGCTCAGGCGCGGGGACCGTCCTCGGGCTCCCCTGGTCGGGGACGCTCCCACGGCCCCCGGGCGTGGTCTGGTCCGAGATCCCCGTCGGGTCCCGGGCGCCCTTCGTCGCGAACGTCGCCCTCCCGACCGACGACGCCCTCGTGGCGCGCACGAGAGGCACGGTCGTGGCCGGCGCCGTCCCCGTCCGGGTCGAGCGTCGCGGCCTCCTCCCGGTGGGAGTCCGCTTCCTGGCGCACCCGGTCGGCCTCCTCGGCACGTCTCCGGGCGTCGCGCTCGAGGCGGTCGGCCTCGATGCGGGCCTTCTCGGCCTCGGCCCGGGCCGCGTCGGCGTCCGCCTTGCGCTCGCGGGCCGCGAGGTCCTCCTCCTCGCTGCGGGCGCGGAGGTCGGCCGCCTGCTGCCGGTTCTCGCGCTGCACCTCGGCGTGGCGCTCCTTCTTCTTCCGGGTCCCGGCCAGCACGGCGATGATGATGATCGCCAGCACGACGACGGCCAGCACGATCCAGATCCAGGTGTCCATCGGACGGTCCTCCTCGGTCCACCCTGCGTCGCCCCGGAGGGAGCCCCTGCGAGTTCGTTCCAGCCAGGGTGCTGATGGGTGCAGTTCAGCACCCGGCGAGGTGTCCTGTCCATCACCTCCGACGCGGGGCGCACCCGGTGCCCGGTCACGTCCCCGGGCGCCGGGGAGCCGGTCCGGCGGGGGACCCGTCGTCGCCCCATGTCAGACGGGCGATGAGAGGACGGGGCGGCCCCCGGTCGACCGCGGCGCTCAGCGCCGCCCACCGGGGTGCCGCACCGTTCTGAGGATTTCCGCACGGAATGTTTCAGGACCACGCCCGGACCGGCCTCGGCTGCGCCGTCACGGGCAACCCGGTCGGACCCGCCGTCCGCACAGCGGCACGGCTCACGTCCGACGGATGTCCCGGACGAGCACGCGCTGGTTCTGCCGCTGGACGTCGAACAGGCCCGTCGCCTCGACCAGCTCGCTCAGCTTGCCGTAGCCGTGGTTGCGCGGGTCGAAGGACGCCTGGTTGCCGATCTGGTTCCCGACGGCGCCGAGATTCGCCCATCCGTCCTCACCACTGGCCGCGTCCACCGCGCCGCGGAGCATGCGCACCAGCCGCGTGTCGCCGCGCAGGTTCTGCGCCTCCGCGGGCTTCATCGCCGTGCCCGGGACCTCCTCGGCGGACTCGCCGAGTCGTTCGACATAGGTGAACTGCGAGCAGGCGTTGACGAAGGGGGCGGGCGTCTTCTGCTCCCCGAACCCGTAGACCTTCAGGCCGTCCGTGAGGATCCGCATGATCAGGGGCGTGAAGTCGGCGTCGCTCGAGACCAGCGCGAACGCGTCGACGGATCCGGCGTAGAGCAGGTCCATCGCGTCGATCACCATGGCCATGTCCGAGGCGTTCTTGCCGGAGGTGTACGCGAACTGCTGCACGGGGCGGATCGCGTAGGTGTGCAGCGTGGCCTCCCACTGCTGGAGGTGGGAGCTCTTCCAGTTGCCGTAGGCGCGGCGCACGTTGGCGGCGCCGTGCCGGGCGACCTCGGCGAGGATCACGTCGATCTTCGACGCCGGCGCGTTGTCCGCGTCGATCAGCAGCGCGATGTTCTTCTCGTCGTTCTTCACATGCTGAATCTCTCACGAGTGCGCCCGGCGACGCCCGCGGAGTGCGCCCCGACACGCCGCCCCGCGGAGCACGGCGCCTCCGGCCACCTCAGGCCAGGGACAGCGCGAACGACAGGGCGAAGCCCGCCGCGGTGCTCAGCGCCACCGCCGGTCCGCCGTGCTCGAAGGCCTCCGGCATGAGGGTGTCCGCCAGCGACGCGATCACGGCGCCGGCGGCGAAGGCCAGCGGCAGGGAGATCGTCTCCGCCTCCGCGGTGGCCAGCGGACCGGCGCCGATGACGACGGCGATCACCAGCAGGACCGCGCAGACCGCCCACAGCCCGACCGCCTTGCCCTTCGCCATTCCCTGTTCGCGCATCGACGCCGCTCCCACCAGGGACTCAGGGAGGTTGGAGACGAAGATCGCCGCCAGGAGGGCGAGCCCGCCGGTGCCCTCCGTGAGGGAGACGCCCAGGGCCACGTTCTCCGGGACGCCGTCCAGCGTGACGGCGGCCAGTAGCGCCAGCCCCGCCGCACCCTGAGCGGACGCGGCCGTGGGCGCCTTCTCCTGCGCCGCCGCGTCGGTGTCCAGCTTGGCGCTGCCCTGCTGCTTCTCCGCGTCCTTCGAGCGGGGGCCGGGCTGGGCCCAGCGGTCGAGCAAGGCGCTGAGCACTGTGAAGACCACGGCGCCGGCGAACAGCCCGATCACGGCGAGCCAGAGCCCGCCCTTCTCGTAGGCGTCCTCGAAGAGTTCGAAGGCCAGCGCGGTGATGAGGGCGCCGGCCGCGAAGGAGAGCAGGATGGCCAGGACCCGCTTCGGCAGCTCGAACCGCACCCCCACCAGCGCGCCGATGAGCAGGGCGCTGGAGGCGACGGCGCCGAAGATCAGGGACTCGACCATGGCGTCAGTGTAGGGGCCGCCGCCCGTCGCCGGACCTTCCGGCGGCAACATGAAGCTCCCGCGCACCGAACCGAGAGGACGTGGCCGCTCTCCGGGCCGCAGACGGTGTCACACAGCGCCACCGTCGCGGCCCCCGCCCGCACCGCGGCGGTGGTCCGCCTTTTCCCCACCCGTGACAAAAGCATTACTGCCGGGAGAATGATCTCGATCTAACCTGGAACCCTCCAATGACATGCCTATTCGCGTGCACAAAGGCGGAGGACCCATAGATTTCTTTTCGGAAATATTCGCACCCGCTGTTCCGCCGTTCCGCAGCAGCGGCGCCGGGTGCGCCGCACCCACCGCGGAAGGAACGCCCTCCCACGTCAGACCGGATGCTCACCTCCGTTCCACCCAGGACGATTCTTCTCGCAGGCGACGGTGCGGACGGAAATCCGCGGAGTGCGGCACGGAATCCCAGGAGGTGGTTCGAGAACACCATGTCAATCGCGTTGTCACCTGAATTGCGATATCGAAGAACCACGGAGTGATCACCATGAAGCGCATGAATGGATCCTGCTCGTCCGCCACGCCCGACGACGTCGGGGCGCGGCCGGGTGCCGGAGGCCGTCGAGTCGTGGGCGCGCTGGCAGCAGGGCTGCTGGCAGGAACCTCCCTCCTCGCCACCGCCGCCCCGGCCCAGGCCGCGACCGCGGTCTCGGTCGCCGACGGCATCCTGCGGATCGACGCGTCCGCCGGGGAGGACAACGACATCACGGTCTCCCGCATCACCCTCCGGGGCGGCGCCACCCGCTATCAGGTCCAGGACTCGGGTGACACCCTGAACGCCGGCCGGGGCTGTACCAGGGTGAATCCGAACACCGTCCGGTGCACCACGGCCGACGTCGACGAGGTCCGCGTGCGGACCGGCAACGGCGACGACGAGGTGCGCCTGAACGTGGCGCTGCGCTCCACCGTGGACGCCGGCGCGGGCAACGACTGGGTGAGCGGCGGCACCGGCCGGGACGTCGTCGACGCCGGCGCCGGCAACGACACGGTCTACGGAGGCCTCGGCAACGACCGGCTCGACGGCGGAGCGGGCAACGACACCCTCGACGGCGGGCAGGGCAACGACCGGCTCGACGGCGGGCCCGGCAACGACCGGCTGCGCGGCGGGGCGGACAACGACCGGATCGACGGCGGAGCCGGCAACGACCGCCTGGAGGGCAACGCCGGCAACGACGACCTGGACGGCAGGGACGGCGTGCGCCGCAACGACCGGCTCGACGGCGGACCCGGCAACGACACCTGCCGGGCCGACGCCAACGACACCCGGATCAGCTGCTGACGACCGTGGCGTCCGGGCCCCGAGGACGACATCCGAGGGGCCTGGTCGCCCCCTGAACGACGACGGCGGCCCGTCCACCTCCG
>NZ_BMEQ01000022.1 GCF_014636775.1 Kocuria dechangensis | reverse complement strand
ATCATCTACGGCAGCGGCGAGCCGAAGAACCCGGAATCCCGGTCACGCAGCTACTGGATGAGATTCGCGAGCTCGGCTATCCCGGCAGTGCGAACCTGCTGCATCGCTACCTGAACCAGGGCCGGGCCGATGAGGACCAGGCGCACCTGTCGCCTCGCCGTGCGGCCCGACTCCTGCTGACCACACCGGATCACCTGACCGATCGGCAGAGCGAGCGTTGTGACCGGCTCGCCGCCTCATGCCCGCAGATGACCGCTCTGCGCTGCCTGATCCGGGATTTCGCCGGCCTCTTGAAGCCCGAACAGACCAACCCGGCCAGACTCCAGACCTGGATCCGCGCCGCCCAGTCTGCCGACCTGGCGCACGTGCACTCCTTCGCCCGTGGACTCGAACAGGACCATGACGCCGTCATCGCCGCGCTCACCACACCCCACCACAACGGCAGAACCGAGGGCGTGAACACGCGCACGAAAATGCTCAAACGACAGATGTACGGCCGAGCCGGCTTCATCCTGCTCCGCCACCGCATCCTCCTCGGCTGACGGACGCCCACCCAATCACCGAAAGTGCGACAGAGCCGTTACTGCGATAGTCCCCATTGCCCCGCAGCTGGGCGAGGTCCGCCGGTAGCCCCTCCTGGCCGACCTCATCTGAGGCCCGGCTCGTTGGTGTCCGAGGGCGGCTGAGAGAGGTGTTCGTCGTCGGGGCGGGAGCAGCAACCGACCTATCAGGGCACCGCTAATTGTTGTCGATATGGCGCTTAGAGGCTGCGACCGTCGTCGCGGCGGGTGCGGTCGGCCGCGCGCCGGGTGGCTGCGGCCCGGTCTTCCTGACACTTAACCGTCTGCTCAGTTCGCTCAGCGGCCTTGAGGCGCTTGGCGACCTGGGCGTGTTGAGCGCGCCAGGACGGTCCTGAGGCCTGTTGACGGGACTGCTCGGTGCTCTCGGACACCTCGGGCTCCTTCTTCGGCGTCGGTGCGGGAGTGGCCGGCTCGTGGGAGGTGGACGTGCCGGTGGCCGGGCCGGCCTGCTGGGTCGTGGCGCGGTGGCGGGCCACGGCGCGGGCAATAAGCTCATCGGTGCTCAGCGGCCGCTCGGGCGTCTGGGCGGTGACGGCCTTGGCTGCCTCGGTGACCGCGGCCGCCCGGGCCTGGGTGTGGGGCAGCGGGTCGGCGGCCTGCCCACGGGCGGCCCGCAGCGCCTCGAGGACCTCCTGAGCTTGGGGAGGAACAGCGCGGACCCGTTCGGCCACATGCGCCTCGTCGACGGCCTGGCGGATCTGCGCCGGCGTCTGCGGGGCGGCGGTGGTCAGCATCGAGTGCTTGTGCAGCGCGGTGGCACGAGCAATCAGCGTGGCCGCCACCGGGTCCTGGCGGTGCGCCTTCGGGATCAGCGCCGTCTCATGGGCCCCGATGTTGTAGCGGGTCCGGTACGCCTCGACCTCCGCGGCAACCTGGTGCCACTCCGCCGTCTTCGCCGGCTTGGAGGGGACCGGCCCCAGCGCCGCGGTCCACTCCGGGCGGGTTTCGGCCAGCTCGGCACCGCGCACCATGACGCGCTGCTCTATGCGGGTCCGTAGTCGTTCCAGCTGCTCCCGGTATTCGGTCGGCACCTGTGGGTCGTTCATCAGCGGGGTGGGGGCCAGGTCCTCGCTCACCCGCCGTCCGTCCGCCACTGGGCGCGGGGGAGGGGTCTTGGCGGCCACCGCGCGCACCTGCTGTTCAGCGGCGATGGCCTCACCGATGGACACGGACGAGTCGGAGCGGGTGCGCTCCCCCCGGGCAATCTGCTCCAGGCCCGCCTGGGCCGGGGACAGACCCGCCCGGCGTTCCTGCTCGGCACTCATGGTGCGGGTCATCCAGTCCAGCTTCGCGGCGGTGGTGGAGGTCCACCGCTCCGGAGGCATGGCCTCCAGCTGCGCCAGGCCGAGCCGGAGGGTCTCGTCCAGTTCGGCCGAGGACATGAGCGCGAAGGGGTGGGTCGCCCACTGGGGGTCCTCGAGCACCTGGTCCTGGAGTGCCCGGGTGCGGTCGGCCAGGCGGGCCAGGTGCGCATCAGTGAGGTTGCCCAGGGGCCGGCGGTCGGTGGTGTCGAGGATGGCCCGGGCGGTCTCGATCTGGTGCTCCAGGCGCCAAGCCAGCACCGCGGCCGGATCTGCGGCGTCCCCGAAACCGCGCTGGTGCACCGCCCGGGACAGCAGTGCGGCCGGGTCCAGGCCCTGATCCTGAGCGGTGTGCAGGTGCGTGGCCACCGCCCCCCACGCCTCGGCCCCGGTGAGCTCCGCAGCCTTCTCCGCGCCCAAAACCTCAACAGCCATCGTGCGGGTCTTGGCCGTCCAGGCCGCATCGTGAGTCTCGCGGTAGACCCCGGCCAGGGTGGCGACGTCACCGTTGCGCATGGCCTCAGCGGCCACCGTTTCGTGGGCGGAGAGGTTGCGGTCGTAGGCGCCGGCGATGGTGGCCAGCGCCTCGTCGCGGGTTTCACCGTCGGCCAGAGCGACGTAGAGCTGGTTGGTCTCCCGGCCCCGGGTGGCGGCCACATAGGCGGCGGCCCGGTCGGTGGCCGCATCCAGGATGGCGTGTGCGGTGTCCACGGTCGCGCCCTGGGCGCGGTGCACGGTGGCCGCATAACCCAGCTGCCCGTGGGCGGCCAGGTACTCGGCGTCCAGGGTGATCTTGCCCCCGTGTCCGGTGTGGCGCAGCGTGGCCGTGTCCGCCCCGACGTGCTCCACGGCCCACACGTCGTTGTTCTTCACGAAGTCCTTGCCGCCGTTCAGCGCCAAGGTGCGGTCGTTGCGCCGGGTCACCACCACGTCCCCGGCATGCGCTGTCAACCCGTCGCGCAGCACCACGGACTCCCCGGTGGCGCCCAGGGTCCCGGTGGCGACCCGGGCGGCCTGGGCCCGGGCGTTGAGCTCGGTGACGGTGGCGTTGTCCGAGGCGATCAGCAGGGACCGTTTGCCGGCCTGGGTGTCGGCGATCCAGGCCCGCAGGGCGGCGTCGACCATGGCCTCGGTGTCCCCGGCCACAACCCGCTTGTTCTCCATGTACCAGGCCCAGGGGGTGTCCGCCCCAACGGCCGGGGGCTCGCGCAGCGCCAGGGAAGCGGCGGCCTCGCCGGGCGCGCGGAAGCGGTGCACGGCCTCCAGCCGGGTCGCTCCGACCTGGGCATCGAGCAGGCGCAGGGCCCCGCCGGAGCCGATCGCCCCGAGCTGGCGGTCGTCACCGATGGCGCGCACCACCGCCCCGTGCCTGGCCGCCACCGTCACCAGTTCGGCGAGTTTGGGGGTGGTGACCATGCCCACCTCGTCGACGATCACCACGTCACCGGCGTGCAGCTGCACGGCCCCGGTGCGCCCGGTGCGGTGGGCGATCAGGAAGGCGTCGATGGTGGTGGCCTGCGCCCCGATGTCGCCCGCCATGACCGCGGCCGCGGCCGCCGTGGGTGCCAGGCCGACGACGGTGCCGCCGGTGGCGCGCACGGCGTCGGCGGCCAGGGACAGGCTGGTGGTCTTGCCGGCACCGGCCGGACCGATGCCCAGGGCCAGCAGCTTCTCATCACACGCGAAGGCCCGGGCCAGGGCCACCTGGCCGTCGCTGAGCGGGCCGGTGTGGGCGGCCAGGACCTCCTCGAACCGCTCGGTGGAGACGGCGGGGATGACGGTGCGCTGGGCGGCGGCCAGCACCTGGTGCTCGGCGGCCAGCACCTCCCGGGAGGTGTAAAGGTGCGCGTCGGAGCGCACGAACTGGCTCGTCCCATCGGCGCGGGCAAACTCCGGCAACCGGGGAACATCGGCGTGTGGGGTGACCGCCAGGCTGTGCGTGGTGGTTGCCTCGTTGACCACACGGGCGACGAGGTCGTCGGGGACGGTGCGCCCGATCATGGCTTGTTTGAGGTGGCGGCGGGTCTGGGCGTGGACGTGGTTGACACTCCAGGTGGCCCGCTTCTGGGACAGCTCGTGCACCACCAGCCGGGCGTGCTCACTGACGTTGATCTGCGCAGCGTCCGGGCCGGTAGGCAGTCCCGTGGCGGCCGCACGGACGCGCTCCAGCAGCTCGTCCCCGACCGGCATCTTCACCTGCTGCCCGTACTCGGTGCCCCACTGCTCGACCAGCTCGGACAGGCGCCGGGCGCTCTTCTTGGCCGGCCGGGACTGGAGGGTGGCTTGCTGGGCCAGGGCGATCTTCTGCTTCGGACTCGGGGCGTAGCCGTGGGCTTGCGTGAACTCCGCCTCCAGGTGCTTCAGGGTGCCGGCGATGTCGGCCCGGCGGGAGGAGGCGTGGTGGATGGCCTCCAGATCGATCCCGGCGATCTCGAAGATCGGCTCGTCCCCACCCGCCGCCCGGGGCACCGCCGCCACACCCAGGGCGGCGCAGACCTTCTCGACGACCTTGGCGTTGTAGGTCTCCGAGGCCGCCACCCCCATGCGGTACAGGGTGCGCCCGTCCAGCGACGACCACTTGCCGTCCACCCCTTTGACCTTGTTGGCGATCACCACGTGGTCGTGCAGGTGCGGGTCACCGGTGCGGGAGTCGTAGTGACGGAACTGGGTGGCCACCAGACCACCGGCCACGTCGATCTGCCGCACCCCGTTGCGCCCGCGCCGGGTGAAGGTGGCTTCTCTTTCGAGGAAGGAGAGGGTCTCGGCGATGGCCTCGGTGTGCGCCGCCTCCACGGCCTTGCGGGCCTCCTCCCCACCCAGGGCCCACAGCAGGGAGACCGACTTGGCGGGGGAGAACACCAGGTCGTAGCCGGCCACGGTCTGCTGCCTCGGGGTCGTCTGGGCCGTGATGAACCGGCCCAGCTCGGAGCTGTTCTTCGCGTCGCGGCCGTGCATCTCCCGGAAGAGTTGGCCGCCCACTCGACCCCTGATGGCCCGCGCCTGCTCCTTCGACGGCGCCGCCCCGGTGGTGCGTTCGTGCCGGGCGATCTCCTCGCCCAGCCGGCGGACCAGCTCCGTGTCAGCGGTGGTGTACCGGCGGTACTTCTGGCCCAAGGCCACATCGCTCTGGGTGCCGCCCTCAGCCAGGATGCGGTCGGCCTCGGGGTGGATGCCCTCCCCGAACAGCGCCGCCATCTGCGCCTCGGTCACCTCACCGGCCACCCCCAGCAGGGCCTGGGAGTGGGCGACCCACTGCCCCGGCGGCATCCCTTCCACGGTGTAGTAGTCGCCCAGCTCCCGACCCTCAGCGCGCAGCTCATCGGCGGAGGCGACCTCACTGGTGTAGTAGGCATACCCGTCGCCTGCGCTGAGCTTGTGGACGGTCATCACACACGCAATGTGAACATGTTCATCCTCATTTATCAATGATGCAAGAGGTGTGACAGTCCACAGGGTCGCAGGGCGGCGACTGAGCGTCGGCGAAGGAGGAGCCCGAGAACCCGGGGTGTCCGTCACGGATGTGACGCGGTGGTGCCCACGAGACCTGGGAAGTGTGGGCAGGTGATGCCGCTGAGTGGTCCGAGGAACGAGGACAGGGGAAGGAGCATCAGCTGTCCACACGGCAGGTCGACTGGGTGGCACCGCACCGGCTTGTCCACGCGTGGGGTTCCGGGTGGGCAACCGGCACGAGGTTTCGCGTCGGTTGTGGGTCCGGCGGAGGGACCGGGATTTATCCCGGAGCCGGTCCACGGCCGGGGCGAAAGCTCACAGCACTGTCGCCCTGTGGGCGTCCTTTCCCGGTCGCGGCTGTGCCCAGCCGACGGACACCCCTGGTGAGCCGCGCAGCAGAGGTGAGCAGTGCCGTGCTGGGTGCAGGCGCGACCAGTCCCAGACCGAGTACCGCGAGGTCCGCTTCCCCGGCCGGTCGCCTCGCCGCCGGCGGGGGAGGAGTGCTTGAATGGTGATGAACATGTTCACAACACGGAGGGGTGTGGGATGGCGCCGCGCAGGAGTGCGACCAAGACCGAGGCCAGGGAGCGGGCCCGCCGGGCAGCGGCGGAGTCGATGGCCCGGGAGCAGCGTCTGTTGGAGCTGGGGGAGGAGTTCTTCCTCGCGGCCGGTGAGGCCGAGCAGATCCTGGCGGCGGCCGAACGGCGGATCGACGAGATCCGCACCCAGGCCCAGAAGGACGCCGCTCAGTCCCGGCACGCGCAGGCTCGGGTGGTGGCGGCCATGAAGGGGGAGCGGGCAGGGGTGACCGAGATCGGCCAGCGGCTGGAGCTCTCTGCGACCGACGTGCGCGCCCTCCTCACAGAGACGTCTGCGCCGGCCCCGGCCGGCACGGAAGGCGTCACCGCCGACGATGAGCCCGTGACCGACGAGGAGGTGCAGGGCGCACAGCCCGAGACCGTGAGCGTGTAGCCGGCCCTGCGGAGAATGCTCAGAACAGGGTGGGGTGGTCCGGGTCGATGCCGTGGACGAGTTCGCGCACCAGGTCCTCGTCCCAGCCGCCGGTCTTGAGCGCATCACGCAGGTTCCGGGAGCGGGCCGAGCGCTCCGCCCGGGACAGTCGTCGCCACTTCACCGCGTTGGGGGAGGGCATACGTTTCTTCATCGCCCGATCACGCATGTTCTCCGAGCTGGTACCCAGCAAGAGGTGCGTGCTTGGGTCCACGGAGGCGCGCACGCACAGCGGGACATCGCACCAGTGCATCGCGGTCAACCCCTCGATCGCGTCCAGCCCGCCGTGGACGGTGGCCAGGGCGAAGCGGTGGGCGGCGACGGCTCTCTGGCCGCCGGCGGTGCCGATCCAGAACCGGCCGTACCCGTCGTCGCTGATCGCTCCCAGCCACAGCCAGCACGAGCCAGGATGGGGGCCTTTGAGGACGTGGGAGTAGAAGCGTTCAACGTCGGATGCGCGCACGGGCCACCTCCACCCGGTGCACGGCCAGCAGCATCCACCCGGTGATCAGCCCGGCGACCACATCGGCACGCCAGGTGAAGTCGAAAGCCAGGATGAAGCCCCACACCATCCACAGGTAGGGGATCAGCGCCACGGTCCCGGCCAGCTGGTGCCGCAGCAGCGGCGGCATGGGGACGAGGCGCAGGAACCAGTGCGCTGCACCGTGGCCGATGCGGTAACCCAGACGGATCCACCAGGACAGGTACGGGAGCAGGACGCGCAGCACCGGCTCTCCCTTCCAGGTCGTCGTCGGTCACAACTTCGTAAGCACTGGGTACCGACCGTTTCCGTGTCGGCCGTGCGGGAACGGCCAGTGCTTCGTTCACCCGGGTCTGATCTTAGAGACGTCGTAGGACTCGACGAGGACCAGATGCACCATCACCGCCGGCTCAGGTGTGCAGCGGTCATGGTCGGTCACCGGCTCACGATTGCACCACAACCGCCCTGCGCCCGAGCCGAGGAGTCCGGGAGGCGACGATCATGGCGAGATGGACACCACCGTCTACGGAGGATCGGATCGCCACGATGCGCACCGGTCAGACCGAGTACCGCAACGACGTACAAGGGACGCTCTTCTGGGTGCGCACCAGAGAGGACACCGGTGGGCAGTACAGCCTGCTCTACGCGGAAGCCCCGCCGGCGCCGACGCTGAGTGCGGACCGTGCGCGATCATCGCTGCGGGGCGTCGATCTGGGCAGACTGTCGCCCCTCCCCGAAGGGGTGACCTGCCGACCGCTGTCTCGGTAGCCTGGCCGGAAGCGGTCACCGTGCCGCCGTACGCCTCGGTCGGCCGTTCCGGCCACGGCAGGACCAGTCGACGAAAGGACCGCCGTGGACGACGAGGAGCGCAACGGAGTGGACATGCACAGGTTCGAGACCTACGCGGCCCGCATGAACAAACTCGCCGTGCGACTGACCCCTTTCACCGATGAGGAGGAGTGGGACGGGGTCACAGTCGACGACTACGGTGAACCCGCCCCCGCCGAGGCAACCCCCGAGGCCAAGGCGCTGGCCGGGGCGATCTGGGTGGCGTGCGAGCTGCTGATCGACGACCTGTTCGAGGACCTGCGCGAGCTCGGCCAGGACGGCGAGATCGACCCCGACGCCTTCCTTCGCGCCTTCGATGAGCTGCCACCGGCCTTCATCACCCACTACAACGCCCTGTTCCTGAAGAAGTTCATCACCGTCGTCGTCGACCTTGGCCGCCAGCTCGTCGCCGGCCAATGGGCCCTCACCTGCGTGGCCCAGGAGCTGGCGCTGCGGATGGTGCTGGACCGGGTGGAGACCGTGCAGGAGATCTACGGCCTGACGCTCGACGACGACTGGCAGAGCTGGGCCGAGGCGAGGCTGTTCGAGGACCTCGACCACCAGTGGCTCTACAACCCGCGGATGGACGGCTTCGAGGAAAACCCCGGCTTCGCCGAGGAAACCGGCGCGGCGAACCTGCGTATCGACCAGTGGTTCGACCCGTTCCGCCGTGACACGGTGATGAACCCCTACGCCGCCGCCGAGTCCACATGGCCTCCCGAGGGCGAGAAGGACGAGGAGGACGACGAAGCGGAGATCAGGATCTCCTACGAGGAGACGTCCTGGCAGGCCGAGGAGACCATGACGACGCCGTGGCTGATCCGCCCCGACAGCGTGGAGGCCCTGCGCGCCATCGACCCGGAAGACTTCCGCTCCGCTGTGCGCGAGTTCACCAAGGACCGGCCCTTCCTCGAGCTCGACGACGCGCTGCACGCTGTGCTGCGGACGTTCGGGGTGCATTCCAAGGCCCCGGATTCCGAGCACCCGCGGGAGACCGGCTGGCTGCTGTTCGAGTTCGACCTGGTCAATCCCGCCCGCTCCGTCCAGCTCTGACCGGAACGCAGTCGGCGTGCAGTGGCCAGGCTGCTGACCGTCAACGCCGACGGCTCCTACAGCATCCGCATCCCGTCCGAGGACGACCGCATCATCACCGTGCCCGATGGCGGCAACGCCGAGGTGGTTGCCCGGGCCGCAGCCGCACGGACGCGGCTGGGAGATTTGCAGCCTGCCCGCCGCTGCAGACGCCGCCGCTGTTGCCGGACGTCGCGTCCTGCACCGCCCAACGGTGGGGCGAAGCCGCTCATGCCAGGGATCGTTTCATGATCAATGTTTCACGGTTGATCGGACTCCACATGTTTCACGGTCAATGCTTCACGCGGTGTCCCGCCAGAAGTTCCGGACCAGACGGGTGACCTCGGCAGGCTCTTCCAGCGGGGCGAGGTAGGCGGCCTCGTCGACCGTTGCGGCGGATCCGTGTGGGAGCAGCCGGCTGGCCGCCTCGGCCTGGGCTGGGGACCAGTCCGGATGCTCGGAGCCGGTGATGAACAGCGTCGGCACGGAGACCAGGGACAGCATAGGGGTCAGGTCCGGTCTGCGCAGCGAGATGGACTCCACCGCGTTGGCCATCCCGTGCCGGTCGGCGCCGGCGAACGCTGAGCGCACCAGCCGTTGGGCCTCCCGGTCACGCTGGTGGGTCTGCGCCGAGAGCAGCGCGCCGGCGACGGCGTCCCGGATGAACGTCACGGGACCGGCGAGCCGGTAGACGTCGAGCAGGGCACGGACCCGCAGGCGGTTCTTGAGGGTGTAGGCGTGGACGGGTGCGCCGATGGCGATCAGGCTCCGGCACCGTTGCGGCCAGGTGGCGGCGAAGACGATCCCGACGTGGCCGCCCCAGGCGTTGCCCACCCAGTCCACCGGCTCCTGGATCTCCAGGGCGTCGATCACCGCCGCGGCCGCGGCCGCGCAGTCCTCGAGGGTGTACCGGTGGCCGGGGTCCGAGCTCGCCCCGTGGCCGGGCCCCGTGACGAGCACCAGTCGGCGGTCAGCGGCCAGGTCCCGCTCCACCCGCGTCCAGGAGCTGTCATCGACGAACAGGCTGTGCCACAGCAGCGCCACCGGGAGTCCGGGGTCACCAACGGTGCGGACCGCCAGCGTGCCCACCGGGGTCTCGAGCCTGAAGTGTTCGGACATCGACGTACCGCCGTTCCTCGACCTGTCGTCCGGTGCTTAGCGTCCGCAGGTGACGTCGCACTGTCAACGCTCGGTTCCGGGCGTACCGTCACGATCCCGCCGCGGTGTGCACTACGGATGATCGGCCTGCCGCACACATGAGGTGGTGAACCCCTTCCAAGGGGTCTTGAGAGGGGTCTCCACGACCGCTTGTGCATGTCGTGTCGTAGTAGTGCAATAAAACGACACGCCATGCTCGCACAGGTGCCTCTCCCCTGGTTGCATTGAGCCCTATCGTGACTGAGGATGCGGTCAAGTTCCCGCTGCCTGAAGGGCCGTCCTAGTGACTCTGGAACGGTGGTGAACATCGGTGGCCTGGAATTGAGCCGGACGAGACGAGGGCGCGGTGATCACCCGCCGCGCGAAGGAGTGCTGCACGTGGCCTTGCCGCCGACACCGACCGTGATCCCGCTTCACGAGGCGGTGGGCCGCTACCTGGAGTCCTGCCGGCGCAGGGCGATGATCCGGCGGCTGTCGGCGGCCACCGTGACCAACTACACCGTGGACCTGCACCGCTTCCTCGAACTCCTCCCAGCAGCCGGTGAGCACACCACCGAGTCGGTCACCGGCTCCCACGTCGACGAGGCGTTGCTGGCCTATGCGAAAACTGCCGACCACCGCACCAAACTCGCCCCCAGTGAGACGGGTCAGGACCCGCGGCGGCGGATGGCCGCCACCGACGCCGGCGCCAAGGCCCCGGGCTCGACCCTGCGGATGCGCCGGAGCCTCTCGCGGTTCTTCGCCTACTGCGTGGAGCAGTCCTGGGCCACGGTCTCCCCCATGCGCACCTCCGAGATGGAACCCAAGGACGAGGGGAAGCTGCGGGTGGAGCGCACCTCCCTGGACCTCGCCCAGGCCAAGGCCCTGCTCACCCACGGGCCCGGGGACGCAACCTCCAACCCGCACCAGGACCGCGACGCCATCGCCCTGGGGCTCATGGGGGTCCTCGGCCTGCGGGCCGGAGAGATCGTGGCCCTGGACGCCGACCAGCTCACCCGCGCCACCCCCACCGCCCCGGCGTCGGTGCAGATCTACGGCAAGGGCCGCACCTGGCGCACCGTACCGCTCCCACCCTGGCTGGAGGAGCTCATCGTGGCCTACCGGGCACGGCTGGGCACCGATGCGCCGACGGCACTGTTGCTCTCCCCCACCGGGCGCCGGCTGGCGGTGCGCGACATCGAACGGCTGCTCGAGCGGGCGGTCAAGCGCACCCGGGCCGCGGACCCGGCCCGGGCGCGGGCGGTGGTTCCGCACGGGCTGCGCCACACCGCGGCCACCCTGATGCTGGCCGAGGGATGGGACGTGAAGGTCGTCGCCCAGCTGCTGGGCCACACCACGGTGCACACCACGTCGAAGTACCTCGATGAGCTGCCCGGGGAACTGACCGTGGCGGTCAACGCCCACCCCCTCACCTCGGGACGGTGAGTGGCAGTGCTGGGAACCATCTGCTCCTGGGATCCCATGACGACGTGCGTCAGGCCTTTTCCGAATTCCCACTAAAGTGACCCCGATTGGGTGTGCCGTTTGGTATTCCTGGGCCCACGAGGGTCCTTTTGCGGTCGAGTGGGAACAGTCAATTCTCGCGATGTGTCCGGGAACTTGTTTCCTGTTGAAGGGTTTTCAAGAAGGCTTTAGTGGCCCGGCCTAACGTGAGTTCCGGGGACCACACGGCAACTACCCGGACGGGTCGGATCTCCTCATCCTTGAGATCCAGGATCCGCACGGCCGCGCCCTCGTGGGATATATCGGTCTGTGGCCGCTGAAGGGTGATGGACCAGCCCAGACCACGGCCGGCCAGCGACCGGACGGTCTCGAAGTTCTGGGACCGGAACTTCACTTCCGGGCGTACACCGGTGTTGTGGAAAATCATTCGAGCATGCTCTGCGCTGGTCGGGCTGTCGAGGAGGATGAAGGGTTCATCCACGAGTTCTTGAATGGAAACTGCTTTTCCGGAGACGGCAAGAGGATGTTTCGCCGAAAGCAGGACTCCAGGGATGCACGTGTCGATCAGCATTTCCTGGAGTCCTGCTGGCAGTCCGATGTCATAGGCCATGACCAGATCGAGCGTCCCGGTCTCCACCATCGTCATGAGGTCTTCGTGAGCGGCCTCGATGAAGTTGAGGCGGGCGGATGGATGGTCCTCTTGAAACTTTTCGATGAGTCCGGGCAGGAGTCCAGGGCCCAGGCTCGGGAAGCACCCTATGGTGACAGTGCCAGTGGTTTCCGTGGCGTCTTGGGCCTCCTCCTGGAACTCCGCGACATTCGCGAGGATGTTCCGGCCCATCGGCAAGAGGCTTCGGCCGGTACTGGTGAGCGTGATCCCGTGGGCTCGTCTCCGGACCATCAAGGTGGCACCGAGGGTTTTCTCCAGCTGACTCAGTGCGAGGGACACTGCAGTCTGCGACAGGTAGAGTCTCTCCGCGGCAATGGTGATGGATCCCGACTCGGCGGTGACCACGAAGATCTGGATCTGTCGTATGGTCACACCAAAAGATATGTCCAGGTCCCGCTCTGCCGCCATGGACAGTTCCTCTCACCCTTGATGCCTAAGTGGCGCGTTGTGTGTTGCCGATGTCGCTGAGGCTCGATCAACAGGGCCAACTGGGATCCTCCCGGTGAATCACCCCTGCCGCCGTGCCCTGAATTGCATCCCCGGAGGCAGGACGCACTCGTCACTGTGTCATGTCTTTTCTGCTCGGAGCTGTGACCTAGCGCCTGACCCGACGCACCGGCGGAGCCCCCTACCGACTCATGCGTACCGGACTGCGCCGGACGGATGCGTCAGGACGAGTGTTTCAGGAGATCGACGAGTTGCGGGACCACCGTGGAGATGTCTCCGATGACACCGAGGTCGGCGAGCTCGAAGATTGGGGCGTCGGGGTCCTTGTTCACCGCGATGATGGTGTCGGCGGTCTGCATGCCCATCCGGTGTTGGAGTGCACCGGAGATCCCCAGGGCGATGTACACCTGAGGGGAGACGACGACGCCGGTTTGTCCCACCTGCAGCTCTCGTCCGCAGTAATCGGCCTCGACGGCGGCCCGCGACGCCCCCACAGCGGCGCCCAGTACGTCGGCAAGGTTCTCCACAAGGGCAAATTTTTCGGCGGAGCCCACGCCGCGCCCCCCGGAGACGACGATCTTGGCGTTCTTGAGGGCGGGACGACCCGTGGTGGGGGTGGGGCCCCCCGGGCTCCGTCGAGTCGTGACCTTCGCAGCACGGTTAGGGGCGAGGTCCACGCTCAGCGGCTCGGCGGTGCACGTGGTCGCGCGGGCGTTGTCGTCTGTGCCGGCGCGTTCCCGGAGGCAAAGCACAGAGACGGCCCCATCGGTGGGCACAGCGGCGCGGACAGTGTAGGACCCTCCCCACACTTCTTGGACCGTCGTGAGGTGGCCGTCCTCCGTGTCCGCCTCGACGACGTCGTTCAGATAGGCCCCGTCCAGGAGCACCGCCAGACGGCCCCCGACTTCCCTTCCGGTGGTCGTACTGGGCAGCACGACGGCAGCCGCATCCGGGACCGCACGGAGGGCCGCCTGCAGCAGTGCGACCTCACGCACGACGAGCAGGTCGTCCTCGGGGCGGTGCTCCACGTACGCTTGCTCGACCCCGAGGGCGCCGAGGTCCTCGGCGATCTCATCACGCTCCTGACCGGCGGAACTGAGCACGGCGACGGGTGCACCGAGACGGGTGGCGGCCTCCAGCAGACCGCGGGCGTTCGTGTCGAGAGTCCCTGTCCAGGAACCGAGGTAGACCAGTACATTTTTCATCGCAGTCATCCTTCAGATCGCCTGGTTCTGACGCAGCAGATCAACGATCTGTTGCGCTGCGGTGCCGTTGTCCTCGACGAGCACACCGCTCGAGCGTGGGGGACGCGGCACGGTCTCGAGCATGCGGATCCTTGAGACCTCGCTCGTAGAGACCGGCAGATCGGCGGTGGAGAGGATCCGCAGGGTCTTCTTCTTCGCGGCCATGATGCCCTTGAGGTTCGGGGTCTTCGGCTCAGCGGCTTGTTCGGTCACCGACACGATGCAGGGGAAGTCCGCGGAGAGCTCGACCACGCCTGTTTCGTCGGTCCGTTCACCGGTGACTCCGGATTCCGAGACGGACAGCGAACACAGGTAGGTGGCTTGGGCGTAGTCCAGGCGCTGCGCGAGCATGGCGGGCACGGCTCCTGTCTTACCGTCGGTGGATTCGCATCCTGCAATGACCAGGTCCGGTTCAACGGTGCGCAACGCCGTTGCCAGCACCGCTGAGGTGCGCACCGCGTCGGAGCCTGCGAGGGTGTCATCCAGCACATGCACCGCGGAGTCCGCGCCGACGGCGAGGCAGCGCCGGAGAGCCTCACCGGCGCTGGGCGGACCCATGGTGAGCACCACGATCTCAGTATCGGTATCGGCCGTGTCCCGCAGCCGCAACGCGGCAGCGAGGGCGCGCTCGTCGATCTCGTCGAGCACGGCCTCGGTGGCCGCCCGGTCTACGAGACCGGTCTCCGGGTCCAGAGCACGGGGTCGGTTGGTGTCCGGTACCTGTTTGATCAGCACGGCAATCTTCATGCTGTCCTCCTGTCCGTCGAGGTGTCCTGGGCCAGACCCATGCACCCCGGATTGAGCAGTCCGGCGGGATCCAGCGCGAATTTAATGGCCCGGTGGACCGCCATCCCGGTCTCGCCCACCGATTGCGCGAAGCGGTCGCACTTCATCCGACCCACACCGTGCTCACCGGTGACAGGGCCGCCGAGGTCGAGGGCGATGTCGAGGATGTCCTGGTAGACGGCGGCCGCAGCGTCGAGCTGTCCCTCCGCATCGGAGTCCATCACGATCATGGGATGGACCGTCCCGTCCGCCGCATGTCCGTGGACGCCCACGTAGATGCCTCGGTTCCGTGATGCCTGCCCGATCCGCTCGATGAGCTCGGCGACCTTCGTGCGCGGCACCGTGGTCTCGTGCAGGATCCAGGTGCCCTCCTGCTCGAGGGCGGACTCCAATGACGACCAGTAGTTCATGAGCATCTGTCCCTCGGCCAGGTCCTCCGCGGCGTAGACCAGGGTGGCTCCGGCCTCCTCGCACGCGGTGCCGAAGGCGTCCAGCGCCGCCGAATTCTCAGTGTCGGACTGGCCGAACAGGACGGCTTTCGGGGACGGTCCGTCCTCGTTGAGGGGGGCTTCCAGATACCGTTCCACGGAGGAGACGCAGCGTTCGTCCATGATCTCGAGCAGGCTCAGCGTGTGGCCGGTCGCCAGGAAGCGCGTCACGGCGTCGACGGCGCGGTGGACGTCGTCGAAGGTGGCCAGGGTGGTGGAAGGAGCCGGGGGGCTCACGCTCAGGGCGAGCTGGGCCTCGGTGATGATGCCGAGGGTGCCCTCGGAGCCGACGAACAAGCGGTTGAGGTCGTAGCCGGTGACCCCCTTGAGCGTGTTGCGCCCGGTCCGGAGCACCTCCCCAGAGGCGAGGACCACGGTCAGGCCCCGTACGGCATCGCCCGTCACCCCGTACTTGGCGCCGCAGGGACCCGCGGAGCCGTTGGCCAGGTTCCCCCCGATCGTGCACCAGTCCGCGGAGGTCGGGTCCGGGGCGTAGAACAGGCCGTGCTCCTGGGCTGCGGTCTTCACCTCCAGGGTCACCGCACCGGCCTGCACCGTGGCGACCTGCGCCTCCTCATCCACACTGATGTCGTTCATCCGGGTCAGCACCAGGGTGATGGCGCCGTCGACGGCGTTGGCCGCCCCCGTCATCCCGGAGCCGGCACCCCGGGGAATGATCGGGACACCGGCCCGGCCACAGGCGAGCACGACGGCCGAGACCTCCTCGGTGGTGCGGGGGCGGACCACCGCCAGCGGCAGACCCACTTCTCCCAGCGGCTGCATGTCACGCCGGTACGGCTCCATCGTCTCGGGGTCGGTGAGCACGTGGTACGTCCCGACGATCTCCACCAGCTCGAGCAGGAGCTCGTGGGCAAAGGCCCCGGTTCCGGTGCCGGATTCCAGCGTTGTCGATTCCATGGTCTGTCTTTCTCCGGGCTCTCTAGAACGGGTAACGTTCGATGTCGGACTGGACGGTCACCCACTGCTGATCGGTGAAGGTCTCCAGATTCGCCTTCGCGCCACCGAAGTGACCGCCGACCCCTGAGGCCTTCGTACCGCCAAAGGGGATGACGGCTTCATCGTCGACCGTCTGATCGTTGACGTGCACGATGCCGGTGATGATCCGGTCCGCGAGTTCCATCCCTCGGTACGCGTCGGCGGTCAGGATGCCCACGCTGAGGCCGTACTCGGAGGAATTGATGACCTCCACGGCCTCGTCCAGCGTCTTGTAAGCGATGACGGGAGCTACGGGGCCGAATACTTCCTCCCGCCAGGCCGGCATCTGCGGGCTCAGGTCGGTGAGAACCGTGGGGCGGTAGAAGAGGTCGTCGTATGTCCCACCGGCCGCGAGGGTGCCGCCGGCCCTAACGGTGTCCTCCACGAGGCGATGGACGCGGTCCCGCTGCGCCTCGTCGATGAGGGGGCCCAGGGCGTTGCTCGGGTCGGTGGGGTCACCGACCAGCAGGGACCGGGCCTTCTCGGCGAGCCTGCGGGTGTACTCCTCGGCGATGGAGGAGTGCACGAGGTGCCGTCCGGCGGTCATGCAGATCTGTCCCTGGTGCAGGAAACTGCCCCATGCCCCAGCGGTTGCGGCCGCGTCGACGTCAGCGTCGGGCAGGACGAGCAGGGCGTTGTTACCTCCCAGTTCCAGATGCACTCGCTTGAGCAGAGGACCGGCTGCCTCGGCGATCTTCCGGCCAGCCGCGGTGGAACCGGTGAAGGAAATGCACGGCACCTGGGGGTGGCGCACCAGCGCCTGTCCGATTTCGACCCCTCCAGGCAGGACGTGCAGCACGCCTGCGGGGAGACCGGCCTCGGCCAGGAGCTCGGCCAGCAGCAGGCCACCCGAGATGGGGGTGCGCGGGTCCGGTTTGAGGACCACGGCATTGCCCACAGCCAACGCGGGCGCCACCGAGCGCAGGGCGAGGATCGCGGGGAAGTTGAAGGGGGCGATGACGCCGACGATGCCCAGGGGCACCCGTCGCGAGACCGACAGCCGGGGCTTGGCGGAGCGAAGGATCTCACCATAGGGGGTAGAGGCCAAGGCGGCGCACTCGTGCAGCTCGGAGACCAGCAGACCCACCTCGAAAGCAGCCTTGCCCTGGCCCGACCCGGACTCGCGGACGAGCCAGGGGAGCAGACGGTCGGGGTTCTCCTCGAGCAGCTGGGCGGCGCGTCGCAGGACCCGGGCGCGGGCGTCGTAGGGAAGGGCGGCCCACTTCCGCTGTGCGGTGATGGCCGCATCGACGGAGCGGTCCAGGTCCTCGGTGCTGGCGGCGCCGACCGAGGCGAGCACCTCTCCCGTGGCGGGAGCCTGAACCTCCAGAGTGCCGGCCCCGCCCTTGCGCCAGGTCCCGTTGAAGATCTTCTCGGTCCAGATGAGGTCTGTGGTGATCATGGTGTGTTCCCTCGGATCGGTGGGACGGGGTCAGTGGGTGCCAGCGGGTGCCGGATCGGCGGCGCTGCGCTGCTGGGCATCCTCGGGGCCGATGTCCGCCTCGTTGCTCTCCCGGGCGAGGAAGATCAGGACGAGGGCGCTGAGCATGCAGATCCCGATGAGGTACCAGATGACGCCGGTGACGTCACCGTCCCCGGCGGCGAAGATGGTCGAGGCGAAGACGGGGGTGAATCCGCCGCCGAGCAGGGCTGCGATCTGGTAGCCCAGCGACGCTCCGGTGTACCGGGAGGTGGTGCTGAAGTTCTCGCCCAGGAACGCCGCCATGGGCCCGAAGGTCATGCTCTGAAACAGGCTCAGGGCCACAAGGAACGCCACGACGACGGACCAGGTCTGTCCGCTGCCGAGCATCGAGAAGAGGGGGAAGGCGAGCAGGGGCATCAGCAGCAGGCCCGCCAGCATCACGGGACGCCGGCCGAAGCGGTCAGACAGGGCCGCGAACACGGGGATAGTGACCGTGGCGAACAGCTGGGAGAAGGCGAAGGCCCACAGGGCGGTGGAGCGGTCGGTCCCGTTGAGCACGGCGTAGGTGATGACGAACGTGGAGAACAGCGCCTGGATCGCGAAGGCGCCCATGCCCACGATGCCCACCGTCAGCAGGGTGCGCGGGCGGCGGAGCACCTCGAGGACCGGCAGGGGCTTCTTCGCCGCACGCCCTGCGTCCTGCAGCGCGACGGCCGCCTCGAACACGGGGCTCTCGGTGATCTTCATGCGGATGTAGAGGCCGATGACGAGCAGCACGGCGGAGAAGAAAAACGGGATGCGCCAACCCCATGCCAGGAAGTCGTCCTCGGGCAGGAGGGCGAACAGGGCCAGGGCGGCGGTCCCGAGGAACGCACCCATGGGCCCCCCGGCGTTGGCGAACGAGGCCGCCAGGCCCCGGCTCTTCGTCTCGGCGTGCTCCAGGGACATCAGGGCGGCGCCGCCCCACTCACCGCCGATGGCGATGCCCTGCAGGGCGCGCAGCACCAGGAGCATCACGGCGCCCCAGGTCTCGATCGGCGGAACGAAGCCGATGAGCACGGACACCACGCCCATTGTGGTCATGGAGATGAGCAGCATCCGCTTGCGGCCGACGCGGTCACCGAAGTGGCCGAACAGGACCCCGCCGATCGGCCGAGCCAGATACCCGGTGGCGAAGGTCATGTATGAGGCGACAGTGGCCATCATCGGGTCGAGGTTCGCGAAGAACACCGGGCCGAAGACCAGCGAGGCCGCGGTGGCATAGAGGATGAAGTCGTAGAACTCGATCGTGGAGCCGAGATAGCTCGAGGCGATCACCCGGCGGATCTGCTTCTTGTCCTTGACGGGATCGATGGCCGGTGCATCCGACCGGTTCGGGGTGGTGGACATGTAGGACTCCTGGAAAGACGGATCGGATGAGAGAGGGGCGTGTCAGACGCGGACCCGGTCGAGGACGGCCCCGGTGGCGAGCACGGCGTCCGGGTCAGCGGCTCCCCATGCCCCCAGTGCCTGAGCTGCCGGGATCTCGTAGGGTGCGCTGGGTGCGGGCGGCTCTCCCGGGGTGGTCCTGCTGAAACGGGGCGCGGGGGCCGGCTCATGGTGCCCGTCGCGCTCGATGAACGTTCCCCGGGCCGCGAGATGGGCCGAGCGAGGCGCCTCGGCCATGGACAGCACCGGGGCTACGCAGGCGTCGGTGTCCTCGAACACGGCAGTCCACTCGTCGCGGGTGCGGGACCCGAACACCGCGGTGAACGTCTCCCGCAACTGGGGCCACCCGTCCTGGTCCCACTGCCGGGGCAGGTCTGCCACGGCGAGGCCCAAGCCATCGAGGAGTTGGGCGTAGAACTGTGGTTCCAGGGCTGCGACGACCATGTGGCGGCTGTCAGAGGTCTCGTAGACGTCCACGAAGGGTGCACCCGAATCGATAAGGTTGGTGCCGCGCTCATCGGTCCAGGCCCCGCCGTTGAACAGGGAGTAGGGCGAGGCCATCAGATGCGACACGCCGTCCACGATGGCGGCGTCCACGACCTGTCCTTGCCCGGACCGGCCGGCTTCCCACAGCGCGGCCAGGACCCCCGAGATGAGGTACATTGCCCCGCCACCGAAGTCTCCGACGAGGCTGAGTGGCAACTGCGGCGGGCCCCCGGCGCGCCCGATGGCGTGCAGAGCTCCCGTGTGGGCCAGATAGGTGGGGTCGTGCCCGGCCCGCTGGGCGAGCGGTCCTTCCTGCCCCCATCCCGTCATGCGACCGATGACGAGGCGGGGATTGCGCTCGAGGCACACCTGCGGCCCCACCCCGAGCCGCTCCAGGACACCGGGGCGGTAGGAGTCGAGCAGGACGTCGCTCTGCTCGACCAGGCACAGGAGCGCCTGGGCGCCGCCGGGGTGCTTCAGATCGACGGTGATGCGCTGCTTGCCCCGCTGGAGGGTGTCGAAGCGCGGGTCGATGGGCATGTCGAACCCGCCCTGCTGCCGGTCGATCCGCAGGACCTCGGCGCCCAGGTCCGCGAAGTACATGCCAGCAAACGGAACAGGACCGATGCCTCCGAGTTCCACGATCCTCATGCCCGACAGCGGGCCGCTGCGCCGCGCCTCCATCAGACGAGGACCAGCCGCTTCGAGGAATCACCGACGGTCTTGATGGTCTTGCCCGGGGTGATGTTCGCGGCGATGAACTCCTCGTTGAGCTCGATGCCGTAGCCGGGGCCCTCGTTCGGGTAGAGCTTGCCGTCCTTGAAGATGGGGACCTGCAGGGCGATGTCCTGCCGGATGACCTCTTGGTCGTTCTCCATCTGGTTGTTGATGATCAGCGGGCCGATGTTCTCGTGGGTGAACTGGGAGGCCCACTGATTGGCGATCATCAAATGGGCGGAGGGGCTCGCCTCCAGTCCGGAGCCGATCATGCAACCGCTCATCACCGGCAGGTCCGCGAGACGGGCCATGGTCAGCCAGCGCTGGGCCTTCACCAGGCCACCGGCCTTCTGCATCTTGATGAAAAGCCCGTCCGCGGCGCGGCGGTCGATGATCTCCTTGAGGTGGTGCAGCTCCTGCGCGGATTCGTCCGCGAAGATCGGCGTGCCCACCCGTTGCCGCAGGCGCGCGAGGCCCTCGATGTCCCAGTGGGGAAGGGGCTGCTCGATGCAGTACATGTTGAACTCGTCGAGGCGCCGGGTCGTGTGCAGGGCCTGGTCGTAGTGCCAGAACCCGTTGACGTCGAGGACCAGGCGGACGTCGTCGCCGATCTCCGCCCGGATAGCGCGCACGTTGCGCACGTCCTGGTCGGCGTCGCCGCCGCTCTTGATCTTCACGAGGCAGAACCCGGCATCGAGTGCCCGGCGGGCCTCCGCGGCCATCTCCTCGGGAGTCCCGGCGCCGGCGACCCAGCCCTGGGGGGAGCCGTCGATGGTCTTGCCGCCCAAGAGCTGGTAGACGGGCATGTTCGCGACCTTGCCCTTGAGGTCGTGGAGGGCGAAGTCCACCAGCGCCTTGGCCTGGTTGTTGTCACGGACGAAGGTGTCCATCTGGCCGACGATCTTCTCGATATTGAGGGGGTCATGGCCGATGAGGAACCGGGGAGCGATGTACTGCTCGATGATCGCCATGATCGAGTCCTGAGTTTCGCCGCGGTACCAGGTGGAGGTGTCGCCGCCGTCGCCGAAGCCGACGTGGCCCGAGTCGGTGAAGATCTTCAGGACGACACCGTGGATGTGAGTGATCTCGGTGCCGGGCATGTGGAACGCCTTCTTGAGCGGCGTGGAGACAGGGATGAGTTCGATATCGGTGATCTTCACGGGGTGACTCCTTGCAGGACGTGGTCGGTGGGGTCGGGAATGGTGGTGGCACCCGCGGTCTGAAGAGCTCGGATCTTCTCGGGCCCGTAGCCGGCCTCCCGCAGCACCTGCTCGCTGTGCTCCCCCAGGAGGGGGGCGCGTCTCCGGATCGTCGCAGGGGTCCGACTGAGCTTCGACACGGGACCGGTGATCTGGGTGGTTCCGCCGGTGCGTGGGTTCTCCACGGTGGGAAGCATCTGGCGGGCGGCGAAGTGCGGGTCGGCGAAGATCGCCTTGGCATCGAGGATCGGCCCCAATGGAACCTTGCCGCCCAGCAGGCCCTTGAGTTCGGCCACCGTGTACCGGGCGGCCCACTCCTTGACGATCGCGTAGACCTCCCCGCGGTGGGTCCAGCGCTTGTTGTCCGTGTCGAACCGGGGGTCCTCGATCAGCTCGGGGCGTCCCATGATCTGGCAGAGCTGGGTCCATTGGGGCCGGTGCGGAGCACCCAGGGCCACCTCGCCGTCCTTGGCGCGCACGGTGTCGAACGGGGCGAAGCCCTGGAGCTGGTTGCCGATCGGCTGCGGGGATCGGCCGGTCGCGTCATAGACGTTGACTGCCACCTCCGAGACGGCGAGGACGCTATCGACCATGGCGGTGTCGACGTACTGCCCCCGGCCCGAGCGCTGGGCTTCGAACAGGGCGGTCATGGTCCCGAAGGCCGCGAACAGGCCCGGGACGCTGTCGCCGATGCCCGAGCCCACGCGCACCCTGATGTCGGCCTCGGGGCCGGTGATGCTCATCAGACCGCCCATGGCCTGGGCCACGATATCGAAAGCCGGCCAGTGCGCGTACGGGCTACGCCCACCACGGTGGTCCCCGAAGCCGCGGATGGAGGTGTAGACCAGACGGGGGTTGATCTCGGCGAGGGACTCGTAGCCCAGACCGAGCCGATCCATGACACCCATGCTGAAGTTCTCGACGACGGCATCAGCGGTACGGACAAGGTCGAGGAAGGCCTGCCGGCCCTCAGGGACCTTCAGGTCCAGCACCAGTGAGCGTTTGTTCCGGTTGGCGTTCTGGAACACGTTGCCAAAATCCTTGTGCTCGTCGTCCTCCGCGAAAGGGCCCGTGCGACGGATCATGTCCCCACGCGGCGGCTCAATCTTGATGACATCCGCGCCGTGATCGGCGAACAGAGAGGTGCAGAACGGGCCGGAGAGGGCTTGGGTGAGGTCGATGATGCGGATGCCGGATAGGGCTCCGGACGCTGAGGGGCTCACGCGGTCGCCTCCTTGCCCAGGATGGACCGGGCGATGACCAGCTTCTGGATCTGCGGCGTGCCCTCGCCGATCTCCAGGCCCGCCACATCGCGCAGCATGGCCTGCAGTGGCAGTTCCTCGGAGTAGCCCGTGTGGCCGTGCAGGACGATGCAGTTCCGAATCGTTTGGAGCGAGACGTCCGTCACCCACCACTTCACCATCGCAGCCTCCTTGGTGAAGCTGCGGTCCGCGTCGGCGAGAGAGAGGGCCCGATAAGACAGCCAGCGTGCGGCCTCGAGCTTGGTAGCGTCTTCAGCGATCGGGAAGCTGACACCCTGGTTGGCTGCGATGGGCTTGCCGAAGGCCTTGCGGTCCTTCACATACTCCTGGGTCAGGTCCAGCGCCTTGCGCGCCACGCCCGAGGACATCAATCCGATGACGGAACGGGTGTAGTCGAACTCCTTCATGACGAGCTTGAAGCCGTTGCCGACGCCTCCGATGACGAGCTCATCCGGGACGAAGGTGTCGTCCATGAACACCGCGGAACGACCCAGCGGCTTCCACCCCGGGTCAGCGAACTTCTGACGGGTGACGCCCTCGGTATCGAACGGGACGAGGAACGCGGTGATCCCACCCTTGATGTCGGGGGTATCCGCGACGCGGGCGAACGTAATCATCGCCTTGGCATGCGGCGCGAAGGTGATCGAGGTCTTCTCACCATTGAGCTTCCAGCCGCCCTCGACACGCTCGGCACGCATCCGCATGGCGGCGGCATCCGAGCCACTGCCGGGCTCGGTGAGGCCGAGGGCCACAATGTGCTCGCCGGCGACGATGCCGGGCACCCATCGGGCGGCCACCTCGGGAGCGAGGAACTTCTCGAGCAGCGGCGCCGTGAGATTGCAGGTGTACGCCAACTGGGCCAGGTAGAAGTTCGCGTAGGCCAACTCCTCATGCACGATCCCAAGATGGACCTTGGTGAGCTCGTCTCCGATGAGGCCCATGCCCCCGTGGATCTCCGAGGTACCAATCCCCAGCAGACCCTGCTCCGCCATGGCCTTGGCCAAATGCCAAGGAAACTCTTCTTGGAGGGCGGTGGGCAGGTAGCTCTCAGCGTGCGGAGCGGCGAAGTCCCGGACCCATGAGGCGAACTCCTCGTACTCGGAATCGAGCATCACGGGAGGGCGGAGGGCGCTGATGGCAGTGGTGCTCATATGGTCTTGCTCCCTGTGGTCGGTGCGGAGGGGACGCGGTGTAGGCCGTGGTATCCCAGAGCGGATGTACTGCTCCGCCGGAGGCAAACACCGATTTCCCTCAGTATGAGCCCGCTCACATCCCATGCACTAACGAGAAAACCATAGGAATCTCCCATGCGGAGCTAAGGAGTGATGCCATCGGCAGGGGTGCCGCTACGACAGTGATGGTGCAAAGGCTTGCGCTGATCACTCAAAACTCCCCATGCCATCAAGCACTTGACTGGCTTGATGAAGAGAGAAACGGTGACCTGCGTTTCCGGTCTCACGGCCATGCATCGGGAAATCGTCAAGCACGGGGCGATGTGGACGGGGAACGAGGCTGTCCGAGTTCGTTCGAGGCCTGATGGGACTGCACCGGTTGCCCGGCTGCGTGTCGACGGCACGTGAAAACTGACCCCGTGGCGGCAGGCGGATTCAACAGCTCGGCGCAACACCGGCGTTTTTCAGCATGACATCTTCGCAGCGAACACGGTGGCCGGCGTCGCCCATTGGAGTACCTTCCGCGGGCGGGTGTTGAGCAGATGCTCTACCCTGGTCAGATCCCCGGCGGTGTGGATGCTCAGGTCCGTGCCTTTCGGAAAGTACTGGCGCAGCAGCCCGTTCATGTTTTCGTTGGACCCCCGCATCCACGGACTGGCCGGTGCGGCGAAGTACACCCCCTCGCTGAACCAGGCGGCCACCAGGTCGTGGCGGGCCATCTCCGAACCCTGATCCCAGGTCAACGTCCGCCGCGCCGGCTGCGGCAGGTGCTCTACCAGAGATTCCAGAGCATCGGTCAGCGCCTGCGCGGCGTGGCCATGGGGCAAGTGCACCAGGCGGACGTAGCGGCTGGTGCGGTCCACCAGCGTGCCGATCGCCGAGCGGCCCTTCGCCCCGACGATGAGGTCGCCCTCCCAATCGCCGATCCGCACGCGGTCTTCGACCACGGCTGGGCGCTGATCGATGAGCAGTCCCGGGGCCACGAAGCGCGGGACGCGCTGGTCGGATCGCCGCCGTCGCCCGCGCATCGACCGGCCCGTGCGCAACTGTGTGGTCAGCCGCCGGTGCAGCCCGCGACGGGTGCCGTGATAGAGCGCCTGATAGATCGTCTCGTGGCACACGTGCCATTCCGGGCGCTGCGGGTGCTCCATCCGTAGCCAGACGGCGATCTGCTGCGGAGACCAGTCCAGCTCGAGCCTGCCCTGAACCATCCGATGGAGCTCCTCATCATGTGCCAGCACCCCAGGCCGCTGCCGCCTGGCGGCGGTGCGGGCCCGGGCATGGGCCAGCACCGGGTCATAGGCTCCGCGATCGTGCTCGGCAGTGTTGCGCCGCAGTTCCCGAGAGACTGTCGAGGGCGCCCGGCCCAGACGGGTGGCGATCGCTCTCATCGACAGGCCCTGTCGGCGCAGCACCGCGATCCGCTCTCGTTCCAGCAACGACAGATAGCGTTCCGACTGCTGCGCCTCGGCTCTCCTGGCCGGAGCCAATCCGCCGAGTTCGGCCCGCCACCGGTACCCGGTTTTGCGCCCGATGCCGACGATCCGGCACGCGTCGACCGTGCCCACTCCGGCCAGAATCAACGCCCAGTACTCGTCCTCCAGGACCAGACGCCGCTTGCGTCCTCTGATGCCCATCTCCATCCCTCCATCTACTAGGGATGTTGCGACGACCGCTAGAACCCACCGTTGAATCCGCCTGCCGAAAAGGGGTCAGCTTTCGCCTGCCGTTGACATCGAGCCGAATAGGACGCGGGCGTGGTGATCGCACGCCACACAAAGGAGCACAGCGATGGCCCTGCCACCACCCCCGACCGAGATCCCACTGTCCGAGGCGGTGGAGCGCTACCTGGAGTCCTGCCGGCGCAGGGCGATGATCCGGCGGCTGTCGGCGGCCACCGTGGGCAACTACACCGTGGACCTGCACCGCTTCCTCGAACTGCTCCCGGCAGCTGGTGAGCACACCACCGAGTCGGTCACCGGCTCCCACGTCGACGAGGCGCTGCTGGCCTACGCCAACACCGCCGACCACCGGCGCAAGCCTGCCCCGGGCGAGCAGGTGGAGGATCCGCGGAAGCGGATGGCCACCACCGACGCCGACGCCAAGGCCCCGGGCTCGACCCTGCGGATGCGCCGGAGCCTCTCGCGGTTCTTCGCCTACTGCGTCGAGCAGTCCTGGGCCACCGTCTCCCCCATGCGCACCTCCGAGATGGAACCCAAGGACCAGGGGAAGCTGCGGGTGGAACGCACCTCCCTGGACCTCGCCCAGGCCCAGGCCCTGCTCACCCACGGGCCCGGGGACGCAGCCTCCAACCCGCACCACGACCGCGACGCCATCGCCCTGGGACTGATGGGGGTCCTGGGCCTACGCGCCGGGGAGATCGTGGCCGCCGACGCCGACCACTTCACCCGCGCCACACCTATTACCCCGGCGTCGGTGCAGGTCTACGGCAAGGGCCGCACCTGGCGCACCGTGCCGGTCCCACCCTGGCTGGAGGACCTCATCGTGGCCTATCGGGGGCGGCTGGGCGCCGACGCCCCGGCCCCGCTGCTGCTCTCCCCTACCGGGCGGCGGCTGGCGGTGCGCGACATCGAACGGCTGCTGGAACGCGCGGTCAAGCGCACCCGGGCGGCTGATCCGGACCGGGCGAGGGCTGTGGTCCCGCACGGGCTGCGCCACACCGCCGCCACGTTGATGCTGGCCGAGGGCTGGGACGTGAAGGTCGTCGCCCAGCTGCTGGACCACTCCTCGGTGAACACCACCTCCCAGTACCTCGACGAGCTGCCCGGAGAGCTCTCCGTGGCCGTCAACGCCCACCCGCTCACGCCGGTGCAGACCTAAAAGGTCATGGCAGAACGAGAAGCGGTTGATCTTCAGCGCCAGCCCCAGCTGGGCCAGGGCGGCCGTGACGGGGAGGCCCGTCGAGCCCGTCGGAATGTGGGTGTTCACATCTCCCCTTCCAGGTTCAGCACCCGCAGCCCCCACCCTTACCTCGGACCTTTGCGGCGAAGGTCAGCATGGTTGACGTCGGACGACGCATGCCATTCATGCCAAGCGGAGGCGCCAACTCCCATGGGTTATCCAGTTCCCAACGGGTCTCGTGTCAGGTGCTGCGGCCCAGGGCCTCCAGGAATAGGCGGGTGACCGGCCGTGTTGTGGCGGGGCGTCCACCCCCACATCCGGCGAAGGAGCACGCGTCTCATCATGGCCACTGATTACGATGCCCCGCGCATCCGCCCCGAGGACGAGCCGGCCAACGAGTCCCTGGAAAGGCTCCGGGCCCGGACCGGCACCACCCCCCAGACGCCGGCGATGGATCTGGAGGACGCCGACACCGCCGAGGGCGTCGACCTGCCCGGGGCTGATCTGTCGCACGAGGAGCTTTCTGTGGCGGTCGTGCCGGAGCTGGAGGATGAGTTCACCTGCGGGTCCTGCTTCCTGGTCCGCCACCGCTCCCAGCTCGCCCGCCAGACCCAAGGTGTGACGTACTGCACCGACTGCGAGGGCTGACCCCTCCAGGCCCCCGGCGGCAGGAACGGTGCAGGCGGGCCGGTGGGGCTCCTTGCCGGACACCATCGGGACCCGGTGTTCCAGCACGGAGAGCTCGGAGATCATGGTCCGCGCCGCCCTCGGATTCCGGCGCCCCTCAGGGATCGCCACCCTATCCGGGAAGAACCGGGGGCCAGGGCCGCCGGGACAAGGAACACCAGAACCTGTACCAGCCCGGCGGTGGAGACCGCAGTGGAGCCTGCCCACTGTGTCGCCGTCTGTCCACCGGTTGGTGGGTCGGATTTCACCCGCTCCGGCCACACTGGGGGTGTCGTCGAGGATTCGACGGCACGGGGGAAGGGGGATCCGCCATGACCGAGAAGCACGTGCCTTCCGAGGACCTGGGCCGACTGAGGGCCGGGGACCGGCTGGAGGCCCACCGGGACGGGGTGGTGCGCCACCGCGGGATCGTCGAGGAGACCGTCCCGGCGCTGGGCGTGGTGTGGATCAGGGAGCGGGGCAGCGGGGCCCGGAAGATGCTCAGCACCGACGACTTCGAGCTGCGCTGTGACCGTCATGCGCACACCATCGCCGGCCGCCAGGGGCTCTCGTGAGAGAGCCGACCACCGATCTGAGCACCCCGGCGCTGCTGCAGCGGGCCGGGCAGCACCTCACCGACCACTTCGCCGGGGTGTTCTTCCCCGAACTGGTCGACCGCTACGTGGCCCAGGCTTATGCGGGACTGGCGGCCACCGCGCGGATCCAGACCTATCTGGCGCCGATGGCCGTCCACGACGCCGGAACGAGGTTGGCAGCCCTGGCCCGGGCCAGAGGGGCGGCCTCGGCACCGGTGCGTCAGGTGCTGTTCGTCGACGCCCACGACACCGGCCCCGCCCAGGTCGCTGCCGGGCTGCTGGCCCACCACGCCGGGACCGCGGTGGTGACCCGCTCGGCAGGGATCGACCCGGGGACCGCGGTGGACCCGCACGCGGTGGAGGTGCTGGCCCAGCACGGGACCGAGCCGGCCGGGCTGACCCCGAAACCGGTGACCGAAGGTGCGCTGCGCGCCGCGGACTGGGTCATCACCCTGGGCGATCCAGCACTCGGCACGATCCCTGCGGGGACCGCCGTGCAGCACTGGCCGGTCGAAGGCCTTCAGGGCGGGGGCGGGGGGCCGTGGTGGACGATCTGGACACCCGGGTCCAGGACCTGTGGGTGGAGATCACCGCCTCCCCCGCCTCCCCCCGGCCGTGCGGGGCGCCGGGATCCTGAGGTGGTTGCGGCCCCGAGGACCGGGCTGCGCCTGGTCGTGCTCACCACCCCGACCGCGGTGGCGGTGCTGGTGCTGTTCGCAGTCCCCGGGGCCGTGGTGGGCGTGGTGCTGTACCAGGACCACCGGCGAACCACCGGCCAGCCCGCCACTGCCGGTACTGTCCTGGAGCCCCCGGGCCGAGGCAGCACCCGACCACTGATCATCTCCGACATCGCTGCCCCGGAGGCATCCATGATGGACGACATCACTGTGAACTGGGTCCAGGCCCGTCTGCTGCGCCAGGCACTGGAGGGCACCCGCCTCACGCCGCACCGGCTGTGGATGCACTACCTCGGCCACGGCGGGGCCGTCGGGGAGGTGGAGCTCCAGGCGTACCTGCACGAGCTCCTGCACCTGCCCGCCGTGGAACGCGACCGGCTGATGCACACCGCCACCGCGCTGCTGGATCCCCGCTGCCACCCGTTCCTGCCCTGCACGGGCGAGCTGCTGGGCTCCGAGAAGACCCAGTGCCACCGCGCAGACCACCAGGACTGACTCAGCACACACCCGGCCCGGTCCCGGCCCCGGAGGACCCGGGGCTCAGGGGATGCAGCGGGGGTCAGAGCAGCCCGGCGGCCACCAGCAGCCCCAGCCCGGCGGCGACCAGGACGGCCGGCCCGGTGTAGGGCACCGTGCGGACCGTGACCTGCCCGGTGCGCCCGTAGCGCTGACGGCGCCGGCGGTCGGAGGCCATCGGCCAGGCGATGGCCGCCATCAGGAGCAGACTGCTGAGCAGGGTCAGCTGCAGGTCATAAGTCACTCAGAAAATATTAGATCCGACGCTCCTGCCCCCCGCGCCCGAACGAGCACCTCAGCGGTGCCGGGAGGGGTGTTCTTGCCCACACCGGGCACCGACAGGCCACCAGCGGATCCGCAGGACGTAGCGACCCCACCGACGGGTCCGAGGCGGAGGAGGGCCCCGGGACATGAGAATGCCCTAGCCGGCTGGCGCGTGGGTGCTCTCTTCCAAGATGTGGCCGGTCCTGCCCACGGCAGGACCGGCCACATCGGGGTCGGGCGTTGCCGGCGGTTCCACGCCCCGGTGAAGGGGTCAGCCTCGCTGAGGGTGTGCTTCCTTCAGCTGGTGGAGGATGCCGACCGCGTCGTAGTAGCGGTGCTCTTCCACGACCGTGCCCTCGGGGCCGAAGCGGCAGAAGAACGCCACCGCGAACCGCAGCCGGTGCCCGGTGGGCGGCAGCGTTCCGGTGGGCAGCACCAGCGGCCCGGCGTACACCCCGGAGATCGTCATCTCCACCGCCGCGTTGTCCTCGTCGGTGATCACGCGGGTCAGCTCCCCGGCCACGTCGGGCATCGCGGTGATGTAGGCCTGGGCGTGGTCCTGGACGGGTTTCCGGCCGCGCTGCGGCTGCTGGTAGGCCGGGTCGTCCACCACAGCGTCCTGGGCGTAGCGGGCGCCGACACCGACGGCGTCGTGGGCGTTGAAGGCCGCCATCCACTGCGTGATGGCTTCCCGATGGTCGTGCCGTGCTGATGCGCCCACGATGAGCTCCCCCCTGGGTGGACACCCTGCTCGGTGCCGGGTCTCCTTCGACGGTAGGAGCCCGGGGACCAGGCCCCAAGCAGCGCACCAGATGTTCGCCCAGCCGTCGCCTGCCGGACATGCCGGGTGCCTCCGTGGCCCCGAGCACGAGGTGTCTCGGGTACGGCGGCGGGAGGACACGGGCGATCACCCTGGGGTGTGGCCTGCCGGGCCCGGTCAGGGGGTGCGGGTCAGGTCCAGGTAGTGCTCCCCGGTGTAGCGGTCGGTGCGCAGCCGCTTCTCCAGCGGCCCCTCATAGATCACCAGAGCATGGTGCAGCAGCTCGGTCACACTGTGGGGGCCTACGGTGATCTGTTGTCCGAAGGGGCCGTCTATCTGTTGGCGGGGCGCGACGACGCTGCCGGGGTCGAGCCCGATCACCTGACCGTCGGAGTCCAGCAGCTCACCGATGAAATACTCGTGCGCGCGCTGATCGGCGTAGACACTCACGCGCACGGCCTGAGGATAGTGGTGGTGCAGGTGCTCCACGAGCACGCCGAGCACCTTTTTGGCATAGGTTCGCTTGGCCTTGAGGAGCTTGGTCTCTGCGGTAGCCAGGACGGATTGAGCGCTCATCGGGTCACTCCACAGAAAGAAGACGGCGCCGGCGTCCAGGGCGAGGTGTCCGTGGGAGCCGGCCGGATAGCCGCGCAGGTACCACTGAAGCAGATTCCCGCCCGGTCCCCCAGGGCAGTACCGACAGCACGTGGAAATTAGCCCCGTAGCGGCGGCTGGTGTCCGCACTGGCCGCCATGTCGCCGGTACATGACGGGAACGGGGATCAGGGGGCATAGGCGGCGGCCGACCCGACAGAAGGCCTACGGGGCGCGGGGCCAAGGTGCGGTCAGTGGCGTAGCCGGCGTTCTCCACCGGCGGAGGGGCCAGTGGCCCGCCGGTGCAATTGCCCGGTGGCGGCCCGCCCCGGTGTGCATCAAGCAGCGGGACGGGTGTTCAGCGACCCTTGAACCGCCAGGGGCGGCGCACCCTGCACGGACGGGTTTCAGACCACGGCGGAGACCACCAGCAGCCCCAACCCCACCGCGATCAGCACGACCGGGCCCAGCACGGGGGCATCGGAGCGGGGCAACGCGTGGTGTGGGTCTACCCGCAGCCGGCGGGCCCGGCGACGACGGGAAACCCAGGAGTGCAGTGGCGGCCAGCCGATCCCGCCCAGCAGGACCACCGTGCTGAGCAGGACGAACTCCACCTCCAGGACCATGGCCTCCATCGTAGGCACACCCCTGGTGTTCACCGGCACGCCATGTGTTGTTCATCGGGGCACGCCAGGATGTAACTCACATCACTGGATCGGGGTGGCTCGGGAACTCGGGGGGACGCCGAGCACCTGGGACGGGATGCCCTGCACCGGGGAGCCGACCGAAGTCACCGCTGATCCCGTGTGCCTTATCCACCGGAGGGTCTCATGAGCGAGCAGGGCGTTGATCTTTCCGCACCGGGGGTGCTGCAACGCACCGCGGAACCGCTGGCCACCCACTACGCCGGGGTGTTCTTCCCCGAACTGGTCGAGCGCTGCGTGGCGCAGGCCCACGCCGAACTCGCCCGGGGCGCGCGGATCCAGACGTATCTGGTGCCCATGTCTTTGCGCCTGGCCCGAGAACGTCTGCGGGGGCTGGCCGCGACCCGGGCCGACAACGGCGTCCTGGCCACCGGGCCGGGCGCAGCTGAGGCACCGGTGCACCAGGTGCTGTTCGTCGACGAGGACGACACGGGCCGGTCCCAGATCGCCGCGGCCCTGCTGGCCCACCACGGCGGGGAGGCGGTGGTGGCCCGCTCGGCCGGGGTCGTGGCCGGGGACGCGGTGAACCCCCTCGTGTCGACGGTGCTGTCCGAGCGCGGTATGCAGATGGCGCGCCTGTACCCGAAGCAGGTCACCGATGAGGTGGTGCGCGCCGCCGACCGGGTGGTCACCTTCGGCGCCCGTGACGGCATCCGGCTCCATCCCGGCACCGCCCACGAGCACTGGAGTGTGGGGGGCCTGTTCCACAACACCAGTGCGGACCGGGCCCGGGAGATCACCGAGGCCATCGACGCCCGGGTGCAGGAACTGGTGCAGCGGATCCGCACCGATGCGCGCGTCACCGCTGCGGCTACCACCACGGCCCGCTGAGGTCGACAGCCCCGTCATCGCCTCTCGATGAGCCCTCGCCCCGCTCAGGACTGGGTCCGGAAAGGAGACCGGAGTGGATGGTGACGGTGGGCGCGTCGTCGTCAACGTCGACGGTTCCGAGCACTCCAAGGCGGCCCTGCGGGTCGCGGTCCGGCTCGGCCAGGCGCTGCAGGCGCCGGTGGAGGCCATCATGTGCTGGGAGGACCCGTTGCTCTATGAGGGCTCTTACGGCAACGACACCGTCATCGATCCCGAGGCTTTCCGGGCCAACGCCGGACAACGCTTGGAGGCGGTCTTGGGCGAGGTCTTCGGTGAGCGTCGCCCGGAGCACTTGAGCACCCAGCTGTTGCGGGGCCGGCCGGCGGATCTGCTCATTGCCGCCAGCACCGACGCCCAGATGCTCGTACTCGGCCCCCGCGGAGTCGGCGGGCTCCTGGGCCTGCTGCTGAGCTCGGTCACCCACGCCTGCCTGGCCCACGCCCGGTGCCCGGTACTGGTGGTCCGCCACTGAATCAGGCCGCTCACTCGATCTGCTCTGCTTACGGGTCAGGACCCGATCAGGGCCGCGGACAGCAAGGCCACCACCCCAGTGAACCCGAGCGCGACCGGCACCACGGGTGGGGCCACGGGGGGCACGGTCCGGCCCACCTCGGCCAGGTCGTCCAGGCGCCGTTTCTCCAGGACGTGGTCGATCTGGGCGAAGGCCCATTCCATGTCCGCCAGCTTCTGGGAGCTCCAGGCCGGCTGGGCCGCGCACCGGGTGTAGATCCGCTCGTAGCTCATCCGCACCTCCGCGCGCAGGCTCGCGTGGTAGGCCTGGATCCGGCGCAGCCGCACCGCCGTCCGCCACCGACGCAGCCGCTGGACCGCCCACCAGAACACCGCGATGGCCACTGCGGCTGCCCCGACCCCGCCCAGCATCGACGTTGCGGCCATGACCCTGCCCTTCGTCGGTGAAATGGCATGCACCCGAAGCATGCCAGGTCTCCACGCCATGGCCCCGGTGCCACCGGGGATCGTGCCCCAGCTGTGACGTGCACCGATGCCCCATCCAGGGCCCGTACACCCTGCCACCCACCCCGTGAGGTAGGTCACTTCAGGGGCGTATCATCGTCCCCACTCCGGCGGGCGCCACCGCCGCATCACAGCCTCCAGGAGGACGCCATGGCCGTGACCGCCCAGCGTGAGATCGAGCGCAAGTACGAGCTCCCCGACGGGGCGAAGGACCGGATCGACTGGAGCGTGCTGGAAGGTTACGCGGTGACCGACGCGGCGGTCGAGCACCGGTTGGAGGCCGTCTACTACGACACCGCCGAGATGGCCCTTCACCGCCACCACGTCGCCCTGCGCCGGCGCACGGGCGGGGCCGATGACGGGTGGCACGTGAAGCTGCGCGAAGCGAACGGACGCTACGAGGCCCAACTCCCCCTGCTGGAGGGATCACCGGAGCGGATGCCCGAAGTAGTGCGGCACCTGGTGGAAGGACTCACCGGCGGACAGCCGCTACACCCGATCGCCACCCTGGCCACGACCCGGCGGGTGCTGTCCGTGGCCGAGGACTCCGGGGCCCCGGTGGCCGAGATCGCCATCGACGACGTGGCCGCCGTGGACGAGCGCCACGGCACGCGGCGGTCGTGGTCGGAGTGGGAGGTGGAACTGGCCGACGGGACCGTGGCCGAGGACCACCAGCACCGGATCTTCACCGCCGTGGAACAGGCCCTGTTCGCCGCCGGGGGCACGCCGTCGACCTCGGCGGCGAAGATCGCCCGGGCTCTGGGCGCCGAGGACGATGTGCCCGTGCTCGCCGGTCCAACGGCGACGACCTCGGGCCAGAAGAACCAGAAGTCCGGCAAGAAGGGCGGGAAGAAGGCCACCGGGGCCGATGTGCTCTCCACGGCGCTGGGGCAGCTGGCCGAGCAGCTCGTGCTGTGGGACCTGAAGGTGCGCCTGGACGTGCCCGATGCGGTGCACCAGATGCGGGTGACCTCCCGGTCGATGCGCAGCCTCCTGAAGGCGGCCGCCCCGTTCTTCGACGGCGACACCGCCGCCGAGCTCGATGTGCGGTTGCGGGAGCTGGCCCGGTCGCTGTCCGGGGCCCGGGACGCCGAGGTCACCGCCGAACTGCTGCCGGTCCGGGTTGCCGCCCTCGATGGAAAGGCGAGCGAGACGGCCGCCCAGGTGCTGCAGCGCACCGCCGAGCAGCAGGCAGCCGAGGCCGTGACCGCCGTGCGCGGCCACCTGAGCAACCCCAAGCACTTGGTGCTGCTGGCCGACGTCCAGTCCTTCGCCGCCGGCCCGCCCGTGACCGACAAATGCCGGCGGACCTCGGCGCGCAAGGCCGCCGACAAGATGCTGCGCCGGGCCCTGCGCAAGGTCCAGCGGGTCGGGGACCGAGGGGTGGCAGCCGAGGACTCTGGCGCCGAGGCCGATCTGGCCCATCGGCTGGAGCACCTCCACCAGGTGCGCAAGGACGTCAAGCGGGTCCGCTACGTCGACGCGGTCCTGAAACGCTCCGGGTTCACCCCCGGGAAGACCGTGGCCCACGCGGCTGCTGATGCCAAGCAGTACCAGCAGGTCCTCGGCGAGATCATGGACGCCGGGGTGGTCGCCGGATGGCTGGGCCGCACCGCGGAGACCTTCAAGGGCACCGGCGAGGACCGCTACGCGGTGGGGGTGTTGCACGGGGCGGAGCTGGTTGCGGTGCGCACCGGGGTCCAGGACGGCCACGAGGTCGTAATCGAACTCCTGGCCCGGCTGCGCAACGATCTGTCCTGATCACCGACACGAATCCGGCCGTGGGCACGGCCCCGTGGGGGCGTGGTCATCGGCTTTCGACTGTGGCCGCCTACACTGACGCCCCAGAGAACCCTGGACGAACCCAGCAGGAGGATCACCGATGTCGCAGGCCAGGAGGTTGTGGGTGCCCGAGGACCAGTGGGCGGTGCGGGAGAACCTGCGGGAGTTCATCGACCAGCTCACCGAGCAGGGCTACACCGTCGGCAATCCGCAAGGCGAGGACGCGGAGCTGATCGACCCCGGCGGCTCGGCGGTTCAGACCTGGCGGGAGGACTACCCCTACGACGAACTGATGTCACGGGAGGCCTATGAGCTTCAGAAGTACCAGCTGCAGATCGAGCTGCTGAAGTTCCAGTACTGGGGCCAGGACCACGACCTAGCCCACGTGATCGTCTTCGAGGGCCGCGACGCCGCCGGCAAGGGCGGGACCATCCACCGCTTCACCGAGCACCTCAACCCCCGGGCGGCGCGGGTGGTGGCGCTGACCCGGCCCTCGGACCGGGAGGCCGGCCAGTGGTACTTCCAGCGCTACATCGCCCACCTGCCCACGAACGGGGAGATCGTGATGTTCGACCGCTCCTGGTACAACCGGGCGGTGGTCGAACGCGTCATGGGTTTCTGCACCGACGCGCAGTACCTCACGTTCATGGAGCAGGCCCCGGTGTTCGAGAAGATGCTGGTGGACTCGGGGATCCACCTGACCAAGTTCTGGTTCTCGGTCACCCAGCAGGAGCAGCGGACCCGGTTCGCGATCCGGCAGATCGACCCGGTGCGCCGGTGGAAGCTCTCCCCCAACGATCTGGCCTCCCTGGACCGGTGGGAGGACTACACGGAGGCGAAGGAGGAGATGTTCCTGCGCACCGACACCGACCACGCCCCGTGGACCACCATCCGGTCCAACGACAAGAAACGCGCCCGGCTCAACGCCATGCGGGCCTTCCTGGACCAGTTCGACTACGACGACAAGGACCCCGAGGTGGTCTATCCGCCCGACCCGCTGATCGTGGCCCGGGGCCGGGACGCCGTCGGGGACTGAACGCGACCAGAGGCCGGGGTGCGGGAAGGGGATAAGCCGTGACCGAGGAGTACGTGCCCATCGAGAACCTGGAGTGGCTGCGGGTCGGGGATGTGATCGAGGCCCACCGCGACGGGGTTCTCCACCACCGGGGCACCGTGGAAGAAACCGACGCGCGAACCGGGGCGGTGTGGATCCGCGAGACCAGCACCGGTCAGCCCAAGATGCTCATCCTGGGAGACTTCGACCTGCGCTGCCGCTGACCCACTCCCACCGATGAGCGCCGGAACCGGTCCAACAACAGAGAGCGAATACCCTCGCGGTCGGCCATTTCAGCAATGAGCCGATCCCCCAGCACCTGATGCTGCGGGGCGCAGGCCGGGGCACCCGGTGACAGTTCCCGCACCGAGTGACGGAACGATCCGTGGGCCCGTGGGTGGCTCAGTCCACCGCGGGGATGTGGCGCCGGAGCCAGGCCAGCACCCACTGCTGGAGGTCCTCGGCGGCCCGGTCCGGGGCGCTCACCAGCAGCACCTCCCGGTCCTCACGGACCGCGGAGTCCACGCCGGACTGGGCGGCGAGTTCGGCGACCATCCGGTCCACTGCCCGGGAGTGCTCGTGGGCGATGTCCTCGCGCAGACCGACGTCAAAGACCCCGTCGTCATCGTCGGAGTCCACCTCCACGAGCGGTTCCGGTGCCGCGAGGGCGTCCTCGTGCTCGCTGCGGAGCATGGTGATGACCGCCTGGGCGTAGGAGTGCAGCCGGGCGTCGTTGTGCGGGTCCACCCCGTGCCGCAGCCGGTTGGCGACGACGCCGACCAGGCCCGGCGGGAAGTACTCCATCTCGGTGAGCGGGCTGGTGAGCACCGGGTGGTTCTGCAGGTGGTAGCCCACTTTCCACACGGCTTGCGGGGCGGCGGTGGTGATGACCTGCCCGAGGTAGGAGACCAGCCCGTCCAGCAGGGAGACGATGCGTACCGGGGTGGCCGGGTCCAGGCCCGGGGAGCAGCGGGCCCACGAGGGCCACTCCGGAGCCGGTGCTGCTGGCGCTGCTGGTGCGGCGGGTGAGCGCTGTGCCTCCGCCTCCAGGATCCGGGTGCCGGCCCACCGCCACAGCGGGGTCAGGGAAGCAGGGGTGCCGTCGAGCATCGCGTTCGGGTCGAGTCCGTCGGCGGCGAGCTCGGTGCGCAACCGCTGCAGTGCCGCGGGGCGTTCGGTGAGGAACTCCTCCAGCGCGGCGGCGGCCTGCCGCTTGCTCATCGTCCGGTAGTCGGTGTCCTTCACGGGGCGCACTCTACGCGGGCCCCGACCGGATGCCATGGATGGACGCCCTGGATTGAGCAGGGCGCCAGGACCGAGGCACTGGTGGTGAGCACAGCGGAGACGGACAATCATCGGGACGCCCGGGGCCGCAGCGGCCCTGGCCAGCCTGACCCCCGGTATGCGGGCGCTTACCGCTCGTCCGATCTGGGGTCCCCGGTTGTGGCCACCGGCTCGGGGTCGACGGTGGCGGCACCGCGGGTGCATACGGCCCGGATCCCCACCACGGCGACCATCAGCACCACGGTGGCGACCCCGACCAGAGGCAGATGTGCCAGCACCTGCTCGGCCCGGGTCAGGGAATCACCCAGCAGGTAGCCGATGAGCACCACGGTCGGGGCCCAGGTGAGCGCCCCGGCGCAGTTGGCGGCGAAGAATCTCCGTCGGGGCATCCCGATCATCCCGGCCACAGTGGGCACCAGGGCCCGGACCACGGTGATCCACCGGGCGGCGAAGACCGCGGTGGCCCCGCGGCGCTCCAGCAGCTCCAGGGCCCTCTCCCACCTCCGGGCACCGATGAGCCGCCCCACCGCGCTCTCGCGCAGCCGGGGACCGAAACACCGGCCGATGAAATATCCCACCTGGTCCCCGGCAAAGGCCGCGGCCACGGCCACCGGCAGGAGCACCGCCATCGACAGGTTGCCGGTTCCGGCCAGCAGCCCGGCCAGCAGCAGAACGGTCTCCCCGGGCAGGAACAGCCCCGCCAACACCGCCGACTCCAGAAAGACCAGCACGGCGGTCACCGCATACACCGGCCACCCGCCCAGATCGAACAAGGCCTCCACCACGGCATCCACCTCGAGGTGCCACCCCTCTGTCCCACAGGACAATCGGCCCCGCACCACCAGGCGTCGCGCCGGGGACGTGCACCACGACGACGGCTGATGGTTCGGGGCTCGTGAACACTCCGGTCACCCCCAGCCTGTCACGCCAGCACCGGGAACCTGGGGCAGGCAGGGGTCCGTGCTGCAGGGACTATCGCAGTAACGGTGTAAGAGGCCCAATCGCCCCGAGTGGGGCTGGAGGGTCGACATGAGCGAGAACATCGAGACACTGGTGGACGTGAGCCCACCGAAGCCCGGTGACGAGCCGGAAGAGAGTCCGCAGCTGAGCGCGGCCGAGCAGGACACCGTCCGGGAGCTGGTCCGCACCGCACGGGCCAGCGGGGCTGCGCTGACCGGCCCGGGTGGATTGCTGAAGCAGCTGACCAAGATGGTCGTCGAGGCGGCCCTGGACGAGGAGATGAATGAGCACCTCGGCTACGAGCACGGCGAGCCCGAGGGCCGCAACCGGGGCAACTCGCGCAACGGGAAACGGGCCAAGACGGTGATCACCGACAATGCCGGCCCCGTCGAGATCCAGGTGCCCCGGGACCGTGAGAGCACCTTCGACCCGGTCATCGTGGGCAAACGCCAGCGACGCCTGACAGACCTGGACCAGGTGGTGCTCTCCCTGTCGGCCAAGGGCCTGACCACCGGGGAGATCAGCGCGCATCTGGGCGAGGTCTACGGCGCCGAGGTCTCCAAGGACACCGTCACCCGCATCACCGACCGCGTCGTGGACGAGATGCAGGCATGGTGGGCCCGTCCGCTGGAGGACGTGTACGCGGCGATCTTCATCGACGCGATCATGGTCAAGGTCCGTGACGGGCAGGTCCGCAACCGGCCGGTGTACGCGGCGATCGGGGTGGACCTGGCCGGGCACAAGGACATCCTGGGCATGTGGGCCGGGGACGGCGACGGGGAGAGCGCGAAGTTCTGGTACGCGGTGCTCACCGACCTGAAGTCCCGCGGGGTGCGCGATGTGTTCTTCGTGGTCTGCGACGGGCTCAAGGGCCTGCCCGACTCCGTGAACGCGGTGTTCCCGGCCGCGATCGTGCAAACCTGCATCATCCACCTCATCCGCGGCACCTTCCGCTACGCCTCGCGGAAGTACTGGGACGAGCTCGCCAAGGACCTCAAGCCGATCTACCAAGCCCCCACGGCAGATGCTGCCGCCGAGGCGCTGGACGCCCTGGAGGAGAAGTGGGGCGCCCGGTACCCCGCGATCATCCGCTTGTGGCGCGCGGCGTGGACGGAGTTCGTGCCCTTCCTGGACTACGACCTCGAGATCCGCCGGGTCATCTGCTCCACCAACGCCATCGAGTCCCTCAACGCCCGGTTCCGCCGGGCGGTGCGGGCCCGGGGCCACTTCCCCAACGAGCAGTCCGCGATGAAGACGCTGTACCTCGTCGTGCGATCCCTGGACCCGAAGGGCACCGGGCAGACACGATGGGCCATGCGGTGGAAGCCGGCCCTGAACGCTTTCGCCATCACCTTCGCCAACCGGATGCCAGCGGCGGAGAACCACTAACCATAGAAACGCCTCTTACACCGTTGAAGCGACAGTCCCGCACCCGATCCCAGCGCGCAGAACGCTCTCACGAGAACTTCTATTGATCACTTCGAGGAGCTTGCCTTAGGCGTCAGGTAGTTCCCCGAACACCTCTCGAGCCACGTGTAGAACCGCTTGCAGGGCCTCGGATTCGTTGTCGCGGACAGGAGATTGCCCCGGTGCGCTGCTCGGGTGAGTCTGAACCGGCCCGTTATGATGAAGCTGGTTCTGTGTGCGCGGTGGTGCTTCGGTCCGCGAGCAGCAGCGCCGCCACCGTTGCGGACAGCAGGGTCAGGGCGATCGCAGCGACCTTCACCGCGGCGCCGAGGGAGGTCGTCGTGGCCAGTGCCCCGACGCCGATGGCGGTGGCGGCTTGCAGCGTGTAGGCGATGAGGTAGAGGAAGGAGAGGGTCGCGCCGCGGTGATGTTCAGGCGCGAGTCGGGTGATGAGTCCGAGGCCGCCGGTGAACGCCAGCGCGTAGGCGATGCCGCCGATGACGCACCATGCCAGGAACAGCGGGAGGGATTGGAACGCGCTGGCAGCGGCCATGAGGGCGAGGCTGACGAGGGTGAGTCCGGCACCGGCCCAGATAAGGGTGCGAGGGGATATGCGGGCGAGGAAGAGTCCCGTGATCCCGATAAACGCGGAGGAGGTGGCGAGGAGAGTACCGACGATGGCGGTGTTGTCGGTGTGGGTGAACTGGTCGATCATATGCGCGCCGAGAGAGAGGAAGATCGCCCCGACGCTGTAGGCCAGGGCGACCGACAGGGTCGCGATGACGAACCCGATGCGGATCCCCGAGGGCACGAACGGGGCCTGGGGCCGCCACCGGGTTCTCACTGAGGGCCGGTCCTCGGGCGTGAGCAACAGGGTGGTGATGGAGGCGCCGGCGAGGGCGAGGAGGACGATGTAGCTCCACAGCAGCGGTAGGGGCAGGTACTCGGCGAAGAGGCCGCTGAGGAGCAGGGCGATGGTGAGGCCGGTGGAAGTCGCGACCGTGGCCATGGTGCTGGCGAACCGAGGACCGCGGCTGGTGTTGTTCTCGATCATAGATGCCGTGGCCGCGCCCATCGCGAGTCCGGCCCCGGCTCCCTGTAGCACGCGCCCGGCGTAGAGGTAGGCGACGTGAGGTGCGAAGGCGATCACGAGCGCGGAGGCGCCGATGAGTGCGATGCCCGTGATCATGATGCGGCGGCGGCCGAACTGGTCGGACAGGTTCCCGAACAGCGGCAGCACCACGATCAGCGCGAGCTGATACGTCGCGAACACGGTAGTTACCACGACCGGGGTGAGATCCCACTGCTCGGCGTAGATCGGGTAGAGAACGCTCGGGGCACCCGAGGACCACAGCGCGAGGGCGAGGACGAATGCGGCCGCCCAGAACGCTCCCCGCCCGCCGAGCCGGCGGGGAAGCTCCGTCGCAATGCTGTGTGCGCCAGTGGACTCCTGCCGGGTCACGGTGCGGGGTCCGGACGGATGATCAGGCAGGTGCTGGACGCGGTCGCGAGGATACGGCCGTCGTTGTCACGGATGTCGGCGTCGGCGAACGCGACGCTGCGACCGTTGCGAGTGACCCACCCGTGGGCGGTGACGGGGCCGGTGTCGGCGGTGATCGGGCGCAGGAACGACACCTTGATCTCCAGGCTGGTGTAGCCGACCCCGGCCGGGAGGGTGGAGTGCACGGCGCACCCGCAGACGGAGTCCAGGATGGTGGCGAAGAACCCGCCGTGCACAGATCCGATCGGGTTGTAGTGCGACTCGTCCGGTACCGCCGTCATCACCACATCCCCCTCGGTCACCGTGACGAACTCGAGTCCGATGTGACTGCTGATCGGCGGTGCCGGCGCTTCGCCTGCGGCGACGGCGCGCAGCTGCTCGAGCCCGGACTTGGCGAACAGGGCCTGTTTGTCCTTCCCGGGCACCTGGTAGTGGATGGTGCGCGACCGCTCCTCTGCGGGTCCGTGCTCGCGGGTCGTCATGATCGCCTCACGCCACCGGGACCACGGGCGCGTCGAACGACTCGGTCAGCCCGCCCCGCAGGCGATTCAGGGCCTTCGCGTTCGCCTGGTGCGGGATGCCCAATTCGATCCGGCTGACCTCGTCGAACCGGTCGTACTGCTCGGACTGGCCGGCCTGGTAGGTGTCGGCGGTGTCGATGCAGTTCCCGCCTGCTTCCCCGAAGCGGTCGAAAATCGCCTTCGCCTCCTCTCGCTCCGTGCCGGCACTCCACCCAGTGCCGAAGTTCCCCGTTCCCAGGGCGTACTCGGAGACCCGCAGCCCGGTGCGACGTCCGAACGTGGTGCAACGCATGCCTGTGTTCCTGTCTGTCATGAGCGGACACCGCCTGAAGTCGTGGCCCTTCGGACCCTACCGATGCTAGGTTGGTTATAGCAATCTAGCTAGGGTCGAGGCGCACCGAGGAACGCGCGGACGCGAAGGAGTGGTGCTGGATGCCTGTGTTCCAGGTGCACGTGCCGGCGGGCAGGTTCTCGTCCGAGCAGAAGCGCGCCCTCGGCAAGGCTCTGCCGGAGGCGCTGCACGAGGCGCTCGGCATCCCCGCGGAGGATCAGTTCGTCACGATCACCGGTCACGGACCGGACGAGCTGTTCCTGGACCCGCAGTACATGGGGATGGAGCGCCGCGGCGACGCGGTGATCATCACGGTGCCGTTCACCGCGGAGCGCCCCCTGTCGGACAAACGCGCCCTGATCCGTGCCCTTTGCAGCAAGGTCACCGCGGTGCTCGGGATCGGCAGGGACGACGTGTTCGTCGCACTGATACCGGTGCCGAAGGAGAACTTCTCCTTCGGCCGGGGCGAGCTGCAGCTCGCCCCCGACTCCGACCAGACACCCTCCTGATCCTGCACTCACGGATACGGTGACCCGCGCGCCGATCCGAGTCCACGCCTTCGACGACCAGGCACACCAGGCACACCAGGCACACCAGGGAGGATGGCAGGTATGCCCCGACAGTCACCGACCCTTGCGCGTGCCCTCGAAAATCCGTGCGCCATCATCCGGAGTCTGGGAGTGCTCAGCGACTCCTGGAGCTTCCTGATCGTCCGGGAGGCGTTCCTTGGCGCAGGCACGTTTGCGCAGTTCCGTGACCAGCTCGGCATCGCCTCGGACGTCCTCAGCACCCGGCTATCAGCGCTGGTCGAGCACGGCGTGCTGCAGAAGAGCCCGTACCGGGAGCCCGGCCAGCGCACCCGCGACGCGTATCAGCTCACCCCGGCGGGTGAGGAGCTGAAGGTCGTCATGGTCGCCATGCAGCAGTGGGGCGAAGCGCATGTCCCCCAGATGCAGGGCCCTCGCGTGCTGCCCCTCACCGTCGAAACAGGCGAACGCGTCCGCGCCGCTCTGGTAGATCCGCCCGGCCGGATCGTCCCCGACACGGACGTGGCCTTCATCCGCACGGACGCCGCCGAAGCCGCGCCCCTGTGAGTCCGCCCCGACGGCCTGCCGCTCCGGGGGCGTCGTCGCGTCAGTGCGGGAGGATGGCCCCGATCTGGGTGCGGATGCTCGCGAGGAGTTCCGGGATGGTTGATCCCGCGTTCACGCTGGCCGCCAGGTCCGGGAACAGGATGGCCGAGATCACCCGAGCCAGCGTCGACGCCTCAGCGGCGGCAGGGACCACAACAGGAACCAAGTATTGCCCGATCGACAACCACGAAAGGTAACCCATGGAATCGCTGTGGCTAGAAGACCTGAACGTCGGAGACCGCTTCCGCACCGAGGAGTACGAGATCACCCGGGAGGAGATCCTCGCCTTCGCCGGCCAGTACGACCCGCAGCCCTTCCACCTCGACGAGACGGCCGCGACCGACACGTTCTTCCAGGGCCTGGCCGCCAGCGGCTGGCACACCGCCGCTATCACCATGCGCCTGATCGTCACCAGCGGACTACCCTTCGCCACCGGCATCATCGGCGCTGGAGTGGAATTGACCTGGCCCACCCCCACCAGGCCGGGCGACATCGTGCACGCGGAGATCACCGTCACCGAAATCAAGGTCTCCCGCTCCCAGCCCGACCGCGGCTTCATCACAGTCGCCTACGACACCCTTACCCGCAGCGGACAGGTGCGCCAACGCACCACCGCCACCCTGCTGATGTTCACGCGCACCTCCCCCACAGGCCCTGCGGAGGTGCCACAGCGCTGAACCCCGCTGACGCAGAGGAGCTCGAGCGCAACCAGGCCATGGCCGGCCCCGGCCGTGCAAGCGTCGAGGCTACCTATACCGAGCCCGGGCAACTCGGGCCGTACACGGACTTCGAAATCGGGATGCTGAACGGGAAGATGAGCCCGCTGCGGTGGGTGCTGGGTAGCGAGTGGGACTTCCTCGACACCTGATCCGCCGTACGTAAGCCGGACCTCCAGCGATACCGGATGCGCCCATGCGGAGCTCGCGCAACCATACGTGGTTGCCATGCCCATTTGCCCCGTGCGATGAAAAGCCCGCTCAGGCACGCTATGTGCATCACGATGCCCACAGGCACCGACGGCCTCAAATGGTCGTCGTCTGCGGGAGCTCCCGGATCCGCCGGTAGAGGGTGGCCCTGGACATCCCCAGGTCCCGGGCGACCTGGGTGGCCGGCTCCCCGGACTCGATCAGCCGCAGGGCGTTGCGGATCTGGGAGTCGGTGAAGGTCTGGCGCCGTCCACCGAGGTCCTTGCCGGCGGCCCGGCGCTTGGCCACCGAGTCAGTGATCCGTTCCCGTTTGATCTCCAACTCCATCTGGGCCAGGGCAGCCATGACAGTGAAGACCATCGATCCCATCGGCGTGTACGTGTCCACGTCTTCCCCACCCAGGTTCAACACCCGCAGGCCCGTACTCCGGTGGTGCAGTATCAGGACAGCTGCCGGTTCTGCTACGTCCGCGGCCCAGAGGGGGTCATCGTTGCGTTGGCCGAGCAGCTCAGCTGACGGCCCGGCCCGGTGGACCTGGGACCCACCAGAACGAACCGCGTGGATGCACTGAGCACGCCAACGGAGCCCGGTCTTGTCTTCTACCAGTACCGCTACGCAGAGCCTTTGATGCCTCAGGGCACAGGGAGGTTGACCTGCCAACGGTCGGACTGGATCATCGGCTACGAACGGGGTACTGGACGCCCCAGGGCACTGCCCCTTCCTCGCCTCCCGTCAGCCCCGGGCCAGCAGAGAGACATCCCATGGACCTGATCGACCTCGCCCACATCACCGCGGACATGACCGGGCTCGTCGGGGGCAAGGCCGCCGGCCTCGGGGCCCTCATTGCTTCGGACGAGCGGGTGCCGGACGGGTTCTGCCTGACCACCGAGGCCTACCGCGCCGGCGCCATCCCCGAACGGGCAGTCCTGGCGGCCTACGAACACCTCGGCGGCGGCCCCGTCGCCGTCCGTTCCAGTGCTACGGCCGAGGACCTGCCGGACGCCAGCTTCGCCGGCCAGCAGGACACCGTCCTCAACGTGGAGGGCGAGGACGCTCTGCTCGAGGCGATCCGGCAGTGCTGGGACTCTCTGGGCAGTGAGCGCGCCCTCGCCTACCGGGCCGTGCAGGGACTGGAGACCGAGGACCTGGCGATGGCCGTGATCGTGCAACGCATGATCGCCCCGACGGCCGCCGGGGTGATGTTCACAGCGAACCCGGTGACCGGTACCCGCACAGAGACCGTCATCGATGCGGTGCCGGGGCTGGGCACCGGTGTGGTGGAGGGCACCATGGACACCGACCACTACGTCCTGCCCGGGCACGGCCCGCTCCCCGAGCCACAGGAGCACGGCTGCCTCTCCCCCCACCGGCTGCGCGAGCTCCAGCAGGCCGGGCAGCGGGTGCAGCGCACCCTCGGCAGTCCGCAGGACATCGAGTTCGCCTACGATGCGCAGGGCACGCTGTGGCTGCTGCAGTCCCGGGCCATCACCACTCTCTTCCCGCTCCCGCCCGGGACCGACCCGGGGCAGGAGGACCCCCGTATTTACATGGAGGTCGGCCACATGCAGGGCCTGCGGGGTCCGGTCACCCCCATGGGCGTGTCCGTGCTGCGGGAGACGACCCGCCGCTGGTTGCAGACCATCGGCGTCGACGACGCCGTGGTGGACAAGTTCCTCCTCGACATCGGCGGCCGGCTGTTCATCGACCTCACCGGCTTCCTTCGCAGCCCGCGCCTGCACTCCCGCGTCCCGGAGATGGTGCAGGTCTACGGTCCGGCCGTGGCGCGGGGCGTGCGGCACGTCCTGGACGACCCCCGCTACGCGCCCCGTGCCGCTGGTGCCGGGCAGCGCGCGTTCGCCGCCGGTGCGACGGCGCGGCTGCTGCTGGCCGTCGTGCCTGCTTCGCTGCTCGGGGCGCTGCGGGCCCTGGCGCGGCCCGCCGCCGCCCGCGAACGCGCCTTCCACGAACTCGAGCAGGTCCGCCGGCAGCCCCTGACCGAACCGGCGGACACGGCTAGCCGGATCCGTGGTGCCGCCGGCCTGCAGGATGCGACGATGACCGGGCCGATGATGCGCTGCCTGCCGCCGCTGTGGGCAGCGCTCATCGCTGAGGGGGTGGCCGGCTGGCTGCTGGGAGGCATCCTGCAGCCCGGCGAGCTGAACGCGACCCTGCGCGGCATGCCCCACAACGTCACCACCCAGATGGACCTGAAGCTCTGGTCCGTAGCTGAGGCCGCCGGTGCTCACCGCGAGCTGTTGGCCAGCACCGACCCGGACGAGCTCGCCGGGCGCTTCTCGCGCGGGGAGCTGCCCGAGTTCGGGCTGACGGCCTTCCTGGAGGAGTACGGGATCCGCGGCAGCGCCGAGATCGACGTCGGCTCCCCCCGGTGGGCCGACGACTCCACCCCCGTGTTCGCCGCCCTGACCGGGTACCTGCAGGTGACCGACCCAGACCAGGCTCCGCCCGCCCGGTTCGCCCGCGCCGCCGTCGAAGCTGAGACCGCTCTGGCAGAGCTCATCGAGCGTGCGAAGCGCACCCGGCCGCTGCGGGCCCGCCTCGCCGGCTCCATGCTGCGCCGGGCCCGGGAGCTGGCTGGACTGCGTGAGTTGCCCAAGTTCCTCTGGCTCATCCCCCTGGCCGAGGTGCGCAGGCAGCTGCTCACCGCAGGAGCCGACCTCGCCGAGCGCGGCCTGCTGGAGCAGTCGGAGGACATCATGTTCCTGACCCTGGAGGAGGCCCTCGACGCCTCGCACGGGGTGGACCTGCGCGCGGTGGTGACCGAGCGGCGCCGGGTACACAACCGCGAGGCCCGACGGCGGCAGGTCCCGGGCCTGCTGCTGTCCGACGGCACGAACCCCCAGGCCCTGCCCGACGACACCGCGGCCGAGTACGGGCCCGACGTGCTGGTCGGCCAGCCGGCAGCCACCGGGATCGCAACCGGGCCGGTACGGATCGTCCACCAACCCTCCGAGGCGAGGCTGCAGCCCGGAGACATCCTCGTCGCCCCGACCACTGACCCGGGCTGGACCCCGCTGTTCCTGACCCTCGGGGGACTCATCACCGAGACCGGCTCCACGATCGCCCACGGCCCGACAGTGGCCCGCGAGTACGGCATCCCGGCCGTCATCTGCGTGTCCGAGGCCACCACCCGCCTGACCGAGGGCCAGGTGGTCACCATCGACGGCGCCACAGGGCTGATCCGGATCCACGCCACGGAAGAGCCACCAGGCACCGACAATCAGAGCGGCCACGCGTAGAGCGGCAGGGGCGTTACAACTTCTCGGAACTTGCGGTGTTGCAACGCCCCCTAGAACCCGCAGGTGTGAGTTGATACCGGGTGATTGAGAGGCAGATGCGCCGGCTACATCGAAGCGCCGCGGTGACCGGTTTCGTACAGGCCCAGATAGATCCACCCCCGCGCCGCCCCGATAAGGGACAGTGCGGTGAGGACAGCCCAGCCGATAAGGATCCACGACCACGGCAGGGAAGGCCACAGCACGATCCCCAGCCCTGTGGCCACCCCGGCGGTCAACAGCAGGACGGTGATTTCCAGGTGGTCGCAGGAGCGGGCCGCGGCCCCGATGCGCACCGAGGGGGACTCCGGCAACCGCCCGGTACGTACAGCCTGTCGTCGGGCGGCGTGGACGTCCTTGCGCTGGGAGAATCGGCGCACCTCCGGGCGCCGGGCCCGGGTGAGCATGAGCACTAGCCACGCCAGGACGAAGGCGCCCACCCATCCCGGCACGACCCATGGGCGTCCGGCCCCGGTCCCCGCCCACCAGGCGGCGAACAGTGCGGCCACCACGAAGAAGCCGTCGGCCGGCGCTGTCGCCCGCAGGAGACGTCGTCGGGAGGGGATGGGCCGGTCGGGATGGGACAGCACCACTCCGCCGCGTTCACTGCGGGTTCTGTTGTCCATAGGTCTCACTCCCCGGTGTTCGGGATGGTCTCAACGAAGCACGAGGCCTCGGTTTTGGGCCCTGCGGTCCCGATGGGCCGCCGGGGAGGGTGGTCAGGAGAGGTTGCTGAAGGCCTCGGCCTTGTCGGTGGGGCCGGTGACCAGGACTTGGTCGTCCTCGTAGAGCACGGTGGACAGCTCGGTCGGGACCCAGCCCTCACCGGGTCGGCGCACGGCCACGATAGAGACCCCGTACCGGGTGTGCAGTCCGAGGGTGTCCAGGGGCCGCTGCTGGACCTGTTCGGGGACCGCACAGCGGACCATGGCGAAGCCTTCGTCGATCTGGGCGAAGTCCAGGACCCGGCCACGGATCAGGTGGGCGGACCGGACGCCCATGTCGTGCTCGGGACGGATGACGTGGTGGACCCCGAGCTGGTCGAGGATCTCGGCGTGGGGTTCGGTGATGGCCTTGGCCCAGATCTCGGGCCGGTCGAACTTCAGCAGCCGGGAGGCGACCAGGATGGAGGCCTGGATGTCGGTGCCGATCCCGACGACGACCTTGTCGAACTCGTCCACCCCGAGCTGTCGGAGTGCCTCCTCCCGGGTCGCGTCGGCCCGGGCCACGGTGGTGAGCTGGCCGTTGAGCTCCTGGACGGTGTTCTCGCTGTCGTCGATGCCCAGAACCTCCGCGCCGTTGCGCATCAGTTCCAGGGCCAGCGCCGAGCCGAAGCGGCCCAGCCCGATCACCGCCACCGCATCGGGGTTGGTGTGGCGGCGTTCTTTGGGTCGCTCAGCGGGGGCGGGGCGGCGGGTGGAGAACATTTTGGAATCCTTACGGGAAGTAGGTGCAGGGGCGGGCCCGATGAGGGGCAGGTCAGCCGATCAGGGGGCGTTCCTTGGGCAGCTCGTAGAGCACCGGCCGGGAGCGGGCGGCGATGGCGGTGGCCACCGTGGTGGGTCCGAGCCGGCCCAGGAACATGAGGACGATCAGCACATATTGGGCCGGGGCCGAGAGGGTGGGGGTGATGCCGGTGGACAGTCCCACGGTGGCGAAGGCGGAGACGGCTTCGAACAGCACCCGGTCCAGGCCCAGGTCCTGGTGCAGGAGCATCAGCACCATGGTGGCGGAGAGAACGGCCCCGATGGCCAGGACCACCAGGGTGATGGCCTGGCGGTGGACGGAGCGGGACAGGCGTTTACCCAGCACGTTCACCGCGGTCCCGCCGTTGATCTCGGTGTAGGCGATGAAGCCCAGCACGGCGAAGGTGGTGACTTTCAGACCGCCGGCGGTGCCGGCGGGTCCGCCGCCGATGAGCATGAGGATGTCCAGCCCGAGCCAGGAGACCGGGTTCATGGCGGCGATGTCGATGCTGTTGAACCCGGCGGTGCGGGCGACGGTGGACTGGAAGAACCCGGCCAGCAGCTTCTCCCGCGCCGCCAGGGGGCCCAGGGTGGACGGGTTGGTCCACTCGATGACACAGAGGAACACCGTGCCCAGGACCAGCAGCACCGGGGTGGCCAGCAGCACGATGCGGGTGTTCATCGACCATTTCCGCGGGATCCGCCATTCCCGGCGCAGCTCGTAGAGCACGGGGAACCCGAGTCCGCCCAGGATGACGGCGGCGGCAATCGGCAGGATGATCCACGGGTCGCCGACGAAGTCCATCAGGGACAGGGTGTAGAGGGCGAACCCGGCGTTGTTGAACGCTGAGACGGAGTGGAACACCGCGTGCCAGGCGGCCTGACCGGCCGGGTAGCCGTAGCCGGTGACGAAGCGCAGGAACAGGGCCACCGCCACGGCCGCCTCGATGGCCAGGGAGGTGGCCAGGATGCGCAGCAGGACCCGGCGCATGTTGCCGTAGCTGGTGTTCTTGGTCTCGGCCGAGGTCAGGATCCGGGCGGCGAGCCCGAACTTCCGCGCCAGCAGGACGCCCAGCATGGTGGTGAAGGACATCACCCCGAACCCGCCGACCTGGATCAGGCCCAGGATCACCACTTGGCCGAACGGGGTCCAGAAGGTGGGGGTGTCCACCACGACCAGCCCGGTCACGCACAGGGCGGAGGTGGCCGTGAACAGGGCTTGGAGGAAGCTCGCCCCGCCCTCCCCGACTTTCGCCATGGGCAACATCAGCAGGGCGGTGCCGATCAGCAGGGCCGCCCCGAAGGCTCCGACGATGATCTGGGCGATCCGGGCCGGGCTCGTCTGCTGCGGATCGGTGGTATGCCGGGGCCTCGAAGCCGGAGGGGGCTTGGGGGTGTACTGGCGCGGGGAGCGGTGCCCGGACGTCCTGGTCAGGCGCCGGACCCGGGCCCGGTACAGAGCCTCTTCTAACGGCATGGGGGGCAGCTTTCGGTCGTTGCGGGGTCTACGGGGCCTCGGGCTTCGTGGAGGCGGATCATCCAGGGGAACATCGCAGCAGCCTCAGGGGGTGAACCGGTAGCCCATGCCCAGCTCCGTGAGGAAGTAGCGGGGATGGGAGGGGTCGGGCTCGAGCTTGGATCGGAGCTGGGAGATGTAGACCCGCAGATAATTGGCTTCCTCGCCGTACTCGGGGCCCCACACGGTGGTGAGCAGCTCGGTGCGCCCGATCAGGCGGTGGGTGTTGCGGGCCAGCACCTCGAGCAGGCGCCATTCGAGCTTGGTCAGCCGCACCGGGGTGCCCTCGACCGTCACCGACTTGCTCGCCAGGTCGATGCTCACCCGGCCGTCGGAGGTGGTGACCACCGCCTGGACCGGGTCGGGCTGGGCCCGGCGCAGCGCGGCGCGCAGGCGGGCCAGCAGCTCGTCCATGGCGAAGGGTTTGGCCACGTAGTCGTCGGCCCCGCGGTCCAGGGCGTCGACCTTGCTGTGGGACTCGCCCCGGGCGGAGACCACCATGATCGGCACCTGGGACCACCCGCGGATGCCCTCGATGACCTGGCGGCCCTCCATGTCGGGCAGGCCCAGGTCCAGGAGGATCACGTCGGGGTGCTCGTGGGCGGCGATCTCCAGGGCCGCCCGGCCGGTGGCGGCGTGGTGGGTGCGGTAGCCGCGGGCCTTGAGGTTGACCAGCAGGGCCCGGGCGATGTGGGGGTCGTCCTCGACGACGAGCACACTGGCGTTCACCGGCCCACCTGCTCGCTCTTGTCGGTGGCCGCCGGCACGCTGGGGGCGGTGGCCGCCCGCAGGGTCAGCACCATGGTCAGCCCGCCCCCGGGGGTGTCCTCGGCGTGGACCTGCCCGCCGACGCCTTCGGCGAGCCCGCGGGCGACGGCTAGGCCCAGGCCGATCCCGGTGGTGTTGTCCCGGTCGCCCAGGCGCTGGAAGGGCTGGAAGATCCTCTCCCGCTCGGCGGCGGGGACTCCGGGGCCGTGGTCGATGACACGCACCTGCACCGTCTCCTCCACCGTGCAGGCCTGGAGGGTCACGGGCGTGCCGGCGGCGTGCTTGAGGGCGTTCTCCAGGAGGTTGGCGATGATCCGCACGAGCAAGCCATGGTCGCCCAGGACGGGGGGTGTGTCCGGGGGGACCTCGAGCGTGATCCGGGCGGGCTCGTCGGGATCGAACACGCCGCGCAGGGCACTGACCACCAGGTCCTCCACCTCCAGGGGCACCCGGTGGACGACCAGGTTCCCGGACTGGATGCGGCTCATGTCCAGCAGGTCCTCGATCCGCTCGGTGAGCTGGTCGGCGGACTCCTCGATGGTGGCCAGCAGCTCGGCGGTGTCCTGCTCGCTGAGCACGACGTCCTGCATCCGCAGGCTGGAGACGGAGGCCTTGATCCCGGCCAGGGGGGTGCGCAGGTCGTGGGAGACCGCCGCCAGCAGGGCGGTGCGCATGGCGTTGCCGGCCGCCAGCTCCCGGGCCTGCAACCGCGCCTCGTCCAGGGCGTGCTGCTGCAGCACGGCGCCGATCCGCCCGGCGAAGGCCTCCAGGATGCCCCGTTCGGGGGCCTCTGCGGAGATGCCGTCGACCAGCAGGAGGTGGCGGTCGTCGACGGTCACGGTGGTGCCCCAGGCGGCGGGGTCCGTGGCCGGGCGCCCCGAGGCCAGCAGGACGGTCCGCTCGTCCGGGGCCGTGGGCCCGGCGGGCCGTGCGGCCAGGGCGACGCCGGTGAGGGCGTAGCTGCTCCGCAGCCGGTCCAGCAGGGCCTGCACGCTCAGGCCCTCGCTGATCACTCCGCCGGCCAGGTCGAACAGCACCGCCGCCTGGTGGCGGGCCGCACGGGCCTCGGCGGTGCGGCGGGCCTCGATGTCGACCACCCGGGCCACCCCGGCGGCCACCAGCAGGAACAGCACCAGCGCCCAGATGTTCAGCGGCTCGTGGATGATCCACTGCCCGGTGGGCGGGGTGAAGAACCAGTTGATGAGCATCGTGCCCAGCACGGCCGCGGCCACCGCCGGCCACCACCCGCCCACGATCGCCACGAACACGACCAGGGTCAGGTGGCACAGGAAGTTCAGGGTCAGGTTCTCCGGGCCGGTTCCCGCCCTCAGGAACACCTCCGTCAGCGCCACCGAGCCGCCCATTGCCAGCAGCCAGCCGGCCAACCGGCGCGAGGCGCTCAGCGGCGCGGCGCGGCGTGCCCGGGAGCGTTCACCGGCGAAGGCCGGGGGAACCGGTTGCCCGTGGTTCTCAGAGCCGTCGAAGACCACGGTGTCCTCCGGCTCCGGAGCGCCACGGCGCCGCCCGGAGCGAGCAGGAAAAGAGCCGATCGAGTGCTTCTCGCTACGTGGATCCACAGGGATCTCGACCTCCTTCTGGGCCGCCCCGGCGGCACCGGTCCATTGCCCCGCCCAGGAACAAGCGAGATGCTCGCCGATGCAAGGATCCGAGATGATCCCTGTTGCCTCCTCATTCTCCGCGGGCAGGTGCCGCCCGGTCTTCATTGACGGGTGCACGGGGATCAACCGACGTGGATGCGGGGCCGGCGGTCCGGGGCGGGCTCGTGCTCGCGGAGGATCTCACGGACCACGGGGGCCGTGTCGCCCTGGCCCAGCAGCAGGTAGCGCAGCAGGTGGGTGATCGGGTTGCCCTCGGACCAGTCGAAGTAGGCGTGGGGGATCACCCCGGTGCCGTCGCGCAGGGCCAGCAGGACCGCGGCGATCGCGTTGGGCGCCGCCGGGGAGGAGACCCGCAGGATCCGGTGCCCGGAGACCTCCACCCCGTGGACCTCCAGCTCCTCGGAGAACGAGGACGGGTCGCTGATCTGCACCTCCAGGAAGATCACGTCGGCCTGGCCGGGGACCGGGTTGACCAGCCGCTGGACGGCCTCCTTGGCCGCGTAGCGACGGCCGCTGTTGCCGGACGGCTTGTGGGCGATGATGTTCAGCCGCCCGTCGTGCTCCAGGGACTCGAGCACGAACTGCCGCGCCGTCTCGTCGAAGGCGATCCGGTCGGCGCGCAGCTCGGTGGTCCGGGTGACCCGGGAGATGAGGGAAACGGCGATGATCCCGGCGACGAAGAACGCGGAGATCACCAGGCCGTCGGGCTTCAGGATGATGTTCTCCACCAGGGCGTAGCCCATCACCAGCACCACCACGGCGAACCCGGCCGCCGCACCCCGGCGGTGTCCCCGGTAGCAGGAGATGGTCACGGCCACCGCCGCGGAGACCATCATGGCCAGCACCCCGGTGGCATAGGCCCCGGCCTGGGCGTTGACGTCGGCGCGGAAGACGATCGTGATCAGGATGCTCAGCCCGGTGTAGACGAACACCACCGGGCGCACCAGCCGGCCCCACTCCGGGGCCATCCCGTAGCCGGGCAGGTAGCGGGGGACGATGTTGATCAGCCCGGCCATCGCCGAGGCCCCGGCGAACCACAGGATCAGGATGCTCGCCAGGTCGTAGACGGTGCCGAAGCCCTCCCCGAAGCGCTCGTGGGCCAGGTAGGCCAGAGCCCGGCCGTAGGCGGCCCCGCCCTCCTCGAACTCCTCGGCCGGGATCAGCACCGTGGTCACGAAGGAGGACCCGATGAGGTAGACGCTCATGATCAGCGCCGCCGTGGTCAGCAGCTTCCGGGCGTTGCGCACCCGTGAGGCCAGCCGCTGGGCGGGAGTCGCCCCCTGGGCGGCGACCAGGGGCATCATCGACACCCCGGTCTCGAACCCGGACAGGCCCAGCACCAGCAGCGGGAACGCCAGCACCGACAGGCCCAGGATCTGCCCCGGTCCTCCCCCCGTGCGGGTGAGGGCCTCCGTCCAGCCCTGGAAGGAACCAGGCGTGGAGACGATCTCCCAGGCGCCGGCACCGATGATCACGGCGTTGAGGCCCATGAACGCCACCACCAGAGGGATCGCCACGGCCACGGCCTCGGTGAAGCCCTTGAGGAAGACAGCGCCCAGGACCAGCAGGAGCACCACGGTCACCGCCACGTTGTGCCCCTGCAGGAACCGGGGGGCCAGCGGGTTCTCCACCAGGTGCACGGTGGCGTCGGCCGCGGACAGGGTGATGGTGACGATCCAGGAGGTGGCCACGAACCCCAGCAGCACCAGCACGAACACCTTGCCCCGCCAGAACGGGAGCAGGTGCTCGAGCATCGCCACCGACCCCTGCCCGTGCGGGCTCTCCTGGGCGACCTTGCGGTACATGGGCAGCATCCCGAACAGGGTCAGCGCCACGATCAGCAGCGTGGCCAGCGGGGAGAACACCCCGGCGGCCAGGGCGGCGATGCCGGGCAGGTAGGACAGCGTGGAGAAGTAGTCCACCCCGGTCAGGCACATCACCTTCCACCAGGAATGTTCCCGATGTTCGGCCTCGGCCGCGGCCGGGCCTGCCGGATGCACCTGGTGGGCCGAGAGCCACCGCACGACAGGGTGCCGAGAGGCCGGTGTCGTTCCCGGGCGCGGCACACTGGCCGGCATCGAATACGACGTCGCACGTTCCATGATCTGCTTCCTCGACCCCCGCCCCGCCCCTGAGAGCTCGATACGGTGATCAAGCCCTCAGGAGGAAGCGGTATGACAGGGACCGCTGACGGCTCCAACGGTCCGGACCCTGCTGGGCCCCGCAGCCAGTCCACACCCACCGGCGATCCCCGACACCGTTCTTAATGCCCCCTTAACGGGATCCGTGCAATTCTTGACGTCCTCTTCACACCATCCCCGCGCTGCAATGATCGTGAGGCCCTCCACCAGTGCTGCTGCACTGCTGATGCACGCCGTCACGGCTGGCACGAGAACCCGGTGCCCAGGACCCACATCGGCTCTGTTGCACCTGGAGCCGCTGGGATGCTCCAGGCATCCCGGTCCTGTGCATCGAGGTCCACGACGTTCTGCAGGCCGGCTCACAGGAAGCGTCGGGGCGCACATCACCCAGCCGGTCGACCGGCATCACCACCACCTCGCGGCAGCAGTGGAAGCACCGGGACGAGCTCTGCCCGTTGATTCCTTGATGGATCCTTAACGCCCTGCCGCCCCTTTTTCTCGAGGACAGCGGCCTAGGGTGGTCGCGTGATAGAGAAGCGGCCACTGGTGCCTGCCGCAAACCAGATCGATAAAAGGCAGGGAATGTCCCGATATCAGCGGGATAGCCCCGGAATGCTTGCCGTCTACATGCTGGTCGCGTCCATGGCGATCCGCTATTTCATGGCCGGTCGGCTCCTCCTCGGCGTACTGGCCCTGGCCATCACGGTGGGGTTCATAGCGGCTGGGCGGCGTCAGGCCAAGCGCCGGCCACCAAGTCGATGATGCGTTCGCGCTGGATTTCCGGTTCCATCTGGGCCAGGGCTGCCCTGACGGCGGACATCATCAAGCCCATCGGGGTGGAGATGTCCACGCCTCCCCCGCCGAGGTCCAGCATTCGCAACTCGGCGCCCCGTCCCGCAGGGCCTCGGCGAAGGCCAGCACGTTCCGGATCGGTGGATGGCGTCCGCAGAGAGGCCTCCTGACAACGGCCTGCCGATGGTTCGCCGCGGGATCGGTCCGTGCACCGGACAGCACTTGAGGATGCTGTGCCACAGGAGCGTTGCCGGGGTGTGTTCAGTGCGTGAGCCACCATTTGAGGGCGGCGGCGCCGATCCCGGCTGCAGCCAGCAGCACCCCGGAGAGGAAGGTGCGCGCCGAGGCGCGCTGGCCCTGCAGTCGTCCTACGACCCGCCCCAGTGCGGCCAGTCGCAGCACGGTCACCCCGATCGCCGCCGCCAGGGCCATGGGCTGGGTCAGCCAGCCCAGCAGGGCCGCACCCATCAGCAGCCCAGGAAGCGTGGTGGCAGAGACAATGGGCAGAGCATCGCGCAGCTCGTGGCGCAGGTCCGCGCCGGTGAGGCGTTGGCCGGTGCGCACCCGGGTGCCGACCGACTCGGCGAGCAGATGGGCCACGAACGTCGACACGCCGGTGCCCACTACGTAGGCCGCTGCCTTGGGGCCGGCCAGATCGTCCGGGTGCAGGGCGATCAAGGCGGCCAGGACGAGGATGTTGCCGTAGACGAAGGCGGCGATCCTGCGGGCGGCGTCCTCGATCGGCACGGGGCGGTCCGGATGACTGTTGAGCAGCCACGACAGGCGCCGCCCAATGGGAGCTGTGGTGGCAGGCATGTCGGCCAGTCTAGGGAGTGTCCTGCGGATCAAGGCCTGCCCGTGGGGAGTTCTCGGCGGCCTGTAGCTCCTTGGTGGCGATCCGTGATGCGCGGTGCCAGGCGGACAGGGCGGCCATGATCAGGACCACGCCACCGCAGGCCATCCCGACCGGGCCCCGCCCCGGGGCCTCTCCCGTGTGGATTCTGCATCCGTCCCCGTACTCGCAGATGTAGCTCGGAGGAAGATGGCGTATTTCATACGACACGGCGGCCCCGTCCTTGCAGTGGTCAAGGAAGAAGCCCCGATGAACCCGCTGAAGAGGGACGGAGTTACAGCACCCGCACCGAAGAGCAGGAGGAAGCCGGCGACCAAGGCAGCACATTCCCGGTTGTCCGGTGTGCAGCACATCGCGCTCCTTCGTCTCGACTGCCCTGCCCGCACTCTCTCGCGCCCGGAGGTGTCCTGCCGTCGCGCTCACCCACAGGACACTGCCTGGGACCGGGCTGGATCTGCAGCTTTATCAAAGGCTGGCAGCTCCCGCGATCCGGGCGATGACTACCTCGGGTGCCCCGCCGGCGTCCACGACGATCCAGCCCCGGGCCCGGGCGAGCTCCAGATAGGTGGCCCGGGCCGCGCGCAGATACTCCAGCGACTCGTCATCCTCACCGCGGGCGAGGATCCGTGCATGGGCGGTCTCGGCCGGGACGTCGAGCACGACCACGGCGTCCCCGCGCAGCAAACGGGCCGACAACCACGGCAGCACCCGTCCCTGCGTCAGGCCCCGGACACGACGCAGCACCAGTTGGCACACCAGATGGCGGTCCAGGATCACCAGACCGCCCCGGTGATCGGTCCGGGCCTGGGACATCAGGACATTGGCGGTGCGCACCACGGTCTCGACCCGATCCACCCACCGCACCGGCAACTCCACCCCGAAGCGTGCCGAGGTTCGGGCCAGCCAGCGGCGCCCGGAGCGGTTACGCAGCACGATCGCCGGACGCCCCGCCTCCCGCTCCGCGGCCACCAGCGCTGCGGCCGTGGTGGTCTTTCCTGCCCCGTCGATGCCCAGCAGCACAATGGTCCGTGCTCCACGAGAACGCAGACCCCCGGGTCGCCGCCGTCGATCCTCCGGCGTGGCAGGACGCGCCCGGTTCCCCGTCATCGGACTGCTCCTGGCGCTGCGGGACGGGACACGACTCTTGCCTTTCTGGCTGTCAGGGGCTTCGCGTACGTGTTGTGGCACGGCGCCGGGATCCAGGTCTGGGAACCCTCGTCCAATCAGTCGAGGAAGCCGGTGGCCGGATTGATGCCCGCCAGGAAGTTCTTGATGGCTTCTACCATCTCTGCTCGGCTCAGCGGACCACCGGCGGAGGTGAACCCGTAGCCGGCCGGGTGGTTGAGTCAGACGAAGTCATAGATCCCCGGGCTCGCCGGGGCGGGCCGTCACGGAAAAGTCCTGTCCGTCGATGAGCATCCTGATCGACTCCGCACTCATCTGCGGCTCCCTCCTTCGACCGTACTCCAGCGCTGAGGGCATCAGGTGCCAACTCTTTTCACTTTCCCTGCGGCAGGACAGGACTGGCGCCGCTCGATTCCATGCCGACAACCCCACCTCTGCAGGTGAGAGTTGTACCGATCAACAGCATCCGATGGCCGCTATACGCATCCCCGGTTTCAGGGACAGCACCCGCTCAGATCGTCGTCAGCATGGGCAGCTCTCGGATTCGCCGATAGAGCGTGGCCCGCGACATGCCCAGATCACGGGCGACCTGGGTGGCCGGCTCTCCCGCCTCGATCAAACGGAGGGCGTTGCGGATCTGGGAGTCGGTGAAGGTGGGGCGGCGCCCGCCGAGGTCCTTGCCGGCGGCCCGGCGTTTGCCCACGGAGTCGGTGATCCGCTCCCGCTTGATCTCCAGTTCCATCTGGGCCAGGGCGGCCATGACGGTGAAGACCATCGATCCCATGGGGGTGTGGGTGTCCACGTCTCCCCCGCCCAAGTTCAGCACGCGCAACCCCGCTCCCCTGCTCCGCAGCGCCTCGGCAAAGGCCAGCATGTTCTGCGTCGATCGCCCCAGGCGGTCCAGCGTGGTGATCACCAACGTATCTCCCTCCTCGAGAGCGGCCACGGCCTTATCGAACTGAGGACGCGATGCACGTGCTCCAGACACTCCATGATCCACATAGAGATCATCGCGCCGTACACCGGCACTGAGCAGGTCAGACACTTGACGGTCCGCATCCTGCTGCCGCGTCGACACGCGTGCATATCCGATGAGCTTTCCCACGTCAACCCCTATGTGTCTCACAACCAATGTCTAGTACCCGATTCTAGGCACAGGGATAAAGCACATAGCTGCGAGACGCTCTCGACCGCAGAATCTTGCGGCCGCAAAAAAGTTCGGTGAGACGTCTCGCATCCCTTGCCTTGAGAGACACCCAGATCGCTCTACGAACAGCTTGACCTCCCATGCAGGACATCGAGAGACATGCAGTGTCTGGTAGAGCAATGGATGGATTGGCTGTGATGACCCCACCATGGATTCCGTTCCACAGTGCTGACGATGATCAAGCACTGCCCAGTTGGAGAACTCATACCCGTCTATGACTATTGTGGGTGCTTGAAACTTATCAATGGCTGAGTTGCGGGAGGGCAGAATGGTTTTCGAGGTCTTCGACAAGAGAATGACTCCACTGGCGAAGGCGCCCAGTGTGACCATCCAGAAGCGCGGGGTGATCTCGCTCAACAAAGCAGCCCACGAACTCATCGGCAACGCCGAGACCGTGGAACTGCTCTACGACCGCGACCGGAACGTGGTGGCGCTGCGTCCGGCCGATGACTCCGCCCCGCACGCCTACGCGGTCCGCAGCGGTTCCAAGAACGGACCCGGGCAGGCCATCGTCTCGGCGACCGCCTTCACGCAGCACTACGGCATCGACACCAGTGCAACACGGAGGTGGAAGCCCTTCACCGAGGACGGCATGCTCTGCGTGGACCTCAGCGTCGTGGGCACCGTCATCACCGGCAACCGCACCAAGACCACGCAGGCCGGGGAGCCGGCCGAGGCGGCGGAGGCCACCGATCCTCCCGCCCCCGTCGAGGACCCCACCGACGACGCCTGAGAGCACGCACTCGGCACAATTTTCTCGCCACCACCTACTCCCGAGAGGAACCACCACCCATGGCCCAGAACGTCATCATCGAGCTCCAGGATGACCTCGACGGCGGCCCCGCCGACGAGACCCTGACCTTCGCCCTGGACGGGCGCGACTACGAGATCGACCTTTCCACCGCCAACGCGGAGAAGCTGCGCGAGGCCGTACGGCCCTTCGTGGCGGTCTCGCGCAAAGCTCCCACCGGCGATGGGCGCCGCCGGCGCACCACCGGCACCACTGCTTCCTCCTCGGAGACCGCCCAGATCCGGGCCTGGGCCAAGCAGCACGGTCACCAGGTCTCCGACCGCGGCCGGATCCACCAGTCCGTCAAGGACGCCTACTACACCGCCACCAGCCAGTCCTGAGTGGCTACGCCCTGCCGGTTCTCCTGGCGGGCCGGCAGGACGATCCTGAGCGCCTCACCCCCCGTGCTCGCTGCCGGTGCGGTCCTCCGGAGGTCATGTTCCCCATCGCTATTGACCACCCGGCAACGTGGGCTCATCCTTGGCTGACAAGGGAAAACACGGGTGATCACCAACGAACCACCTTCAGCGCTTCCCGTGGCAGCGACCGGCCTCACCCGCTTCCGGGGGGTTGATGGGCAGCAGACCGGGAACGCCGGGGACGCGCAAATCGGGGCGGGACAGCCGGGAGAGCTGTCCCGCCCCACTCACCGCCTCTTCCGCACCCGGCGGGGCCCACTCGGCGTGAAGGGATGTGATGGTCATGATCACCCCGCCCGAGAGCCCGGGCCCCGATGACCCTGCCAGGGACACTCCCCCGGAGCGTTTCCCTGCCGAGGCCGTCTCCATCGACCCCGACTACAGCACCCGTGACGGCTACCGCGCCGACTTCCTGGACCACCGGCTGCCGCTGCCGGGACACCAGGCCTGGGCCGAGGTGGCCTCCGCCGAGCTCACCTACCACCACTTCAGCATCGTTATGCACCGGCGCCGCCGACTGGCCCTGTACACCGCGGTGAACATCGACGGGCGCACCGCGACCAGGCCGTCACGGGACTCCGACCGCTGGATCATCGACCCCCGCATCCCCCGCGCCGAGCAGACCAACGATGACCTCTACCGGGACAACGCCCTGGACCGCGGACATCTGGTGCGCCGGCTCGACCCCGCCTGGGGCCCGGTGGCTGAGGCGGCTAACGACGACACCTTCCACTTCACCAACGCCACCCCGCAGCACCACGACTTCAACGCCGACCAGACCCTCTGGGCAGGCCTGGAGGACTACATCCTCCACAACACCGACAACCGCGACCTCACCGTGAGCGTCGTCACCGGCCCCGTCCTCCACGACGAGGACCCCGCCTACCGCGGGGTCGCCATCCCGAGGCAGTTCTACAAGCTCGTCGCCATGGTCACCACCACGAACCGGCTGACCGTCACCGCCTACCTGCTCAGCCAGGAAGCCCTGCTGGAGGAGTTCGCCACCGGACCCGAAGAGTTCTCCTTCGGCGCCTACCGCACCTTCCAAGTACCCGTCCGACGCATCGCAGCCCTGACCGGACTCGAGCTGCCCGCCCACATCGCAGCCGACCCCCTCGACCGCCTCGGACCCACCGCCCTGCCCCGGGAGATCCTCCGATCCGAGGACATCCTCCTGATCAGCTGAGCACCCGCCGGAGCCGCCTCGCCACCCCCGTCCTCCATCCCCAGACCTGAAAAACGCCGACCTCTCAACGGGAACGGTCTGCAGGCCCTGCGAAGGCGATCGGGACGATCGCGTGATAAACCCATTTCCCAATGCAACCAGGGTCCTTGCGGGCTACGCTGAGGCTCGAGGTCGTGCGTCGTTGCCGTGGCAAGGAGCAGCCCATGAGACCGGTGAACAAGGTCGTGGTCGTGCTGGTCGCCGCCGTTTCCGTGCTGATCCTGGCAGAGGCGGTGATCGGGGCCACCACGGGGGCGCCCTCCCTCGGCACCGCCACAGGGTCCCCGGTGGTGGAGTGGGTCTTCCGGGTCGCCGTCCTGGCGATGAGTGCAGGACTGATCGTGGTGATGGTCTCCAATGCCGCGGTCATCGACGCCGGCCGGCGGTCGCGGACCGTGCTGCGATGGACCACCATCACCACCACCGCGGCCTACACGATCTTCGACACCGGGTGGGCGCTGCTCGGCCCGAGCGCCGAAGCACTGTGGCTGACGAATGAGGATCAGACCCCGTGGTGGCTTGTGCCGGTGAACCTCCTGGGCTGGATCGGCATCGCCGCCCCAGCCGCCCTCGGGGCCACCATGCTGCTTCAGGGGGATCGATCATCGGCGGCCTGGCTGCTGACCGCCGCCGTGGTGGTGTACCTCCTCACGTTCTGGCTGCTCACCTCTGTCGGCAGTGCCTGGGCGAGCCTGGCCTACAGCGGGGTGGTCACCAACCTCGGACTCGCCCTGCTGGGCACTACCCCGCCTGAGAGCCACCGAGCTCGAACGCAGGAAACAACCGCGGCCTGACACCCCCAGGCACCCCCAATGACCGCCGCAGCCCCCAGCGCAGGCCGGACAGACCCACACCGGGAAGCCGTGGGGTTCGCTTGCCGGCCAACGTCCAACCGCGGTCGCCACACAGGTCCGGACACCCCGAACCACTGGACCAACCGGAAAGACATCCCGACCACCGAAGCGGTTTCCTACCTGGAGCAAGCACCTCGCTCCCCTCGGCGTCTCGCCACCCCAGCGCTTCACAACCCTTGAGATGTGCGCCACCCGAGGGTCGGCTCGTCTTCATCTCCTACGTGCGGGAGGACGGGATTGCCCCCCCTACCACCCACCTCGGCTTCGAGACCTTGACCGCGCACACCGGTGAGATAGATTGCTTGGCGCCCGGACAGGGTTCCCTTGGGAATTTAAATTGACAAAGATCCACCCATCAAAACGGATTACCCGTTGTATGTGGTTTTGGGGTTCAAAAAATAAGCATCAAAAAGGCTTTCAGAGGCGACAAGACCATCGCCATTTCGTGGCTTGCAGATTACATCGGCGTAGCCTTCTTCCACTTCACCAATGCTGGACCAAAAGCAGTGGTAATCAGCCGTTCGCCGCCCGCGAGCACCGATGGGTTCACCGGTGTCGGACACCAACTGGAGGATCTCCTGCGCCTCCTGGCACGTCACGCCTTGGAGGTTCAAGTAACTGTACCTAGCGCCCACGCACGTGGCCCCAGCACCCCGTTCGGGTGCGACGGTGGGTGAGCCGGCGCCCGTGGTGCTGTCCTGGCCAGGGAGATAGTCAGTGCCGGGAGACATAGCCGTGAAAGATTGGATGATGGGCAAGATCTGGTGGCGAAACCGCGGACTGGCGGCGAATTGCTCAGCTCCTGCCGTCATATCCACCACATCGTTGGGGCCAAGCCGCAGGTATCCGCTGAAGGAAATCAAATATCCGTCTCCCCATCGGAGATCCCCAAAGACAGGATCCGCACCGGTGGCTGAAGTCATCCCATAGAGTACACCTGCGTCTCCACCTCGACTCTGGCCGGGGGTGGAAGCGACAGCTGCTTGAGCGTGGTTTCCCAACATATCCGTCACCCCAGGAATCGAGCCCTGGGGCATTACCACGGGAGTCAGCGGTGGGCTGACCTTATACGGGTCCTCGTCGGGTCGGACACTGAGCGAGAGCACTTGTTCGCCCTCGGCATCGCGGAGGGTCCAGCGGCTAATTCTCTCTTCGACGCTGCCTTCGGGGACGGAGACAGTCCAACCGGTGGGATAGCGGAAGCTCAAATACCCATCCGGAGATGTAAATGTCTGGTCCAGAGCCACCGCAGGTTCCTCTTGAGCGCTGGTGGAGGGGCTGACGGCCGGCTCCGGAGAATCGCCAGTAGGCGATGCCGTGGGAGTAGGTGTTGTTGCGGGAGTAGGCGATGCCGCGGGAGCTGAGGAGACGCTTGTCTCTTCTGAGGCGGAAACCTGGGGGGCGGCGGGAGCGGCCGGGCCGTTGCTCGAACACCCACTCAGCGTCAGAGCGCACATCAGGGTGACAGGAAGGAGCAGACGGCGGGGAGTGATGACCATGGGAGTGAGTTTCGCAGAAGACACATCACCGAGACGTTCCCACCATGCCTCAAGGGACATAAACCATTACCACCGACCTACCTATTACATCCTGGAGCCCCTCATTGGAAGCCTCGAGCCCAGGGAATGTCCCACCTCAGCGGGACAAGGAACTGAACGCTTGCGCACGCGCTTTCACCTGCAGATGTCCCGCTTCGAAAACTACGCGCGGGGCGCGGCACGTCTTAATAAGCCAAATTTAATGCATCAGACTCACCGGACCCGGGTAGCCGGAGGCCAGGAGCGGTGATGCCCTCTTGCCCTGCTCTACAAAGGACCGACTCGATGATTCCCCCCTGCACCCATAGCAGGAAACTTAGAGATGGTTTCAATAGTTATGGCTGAGGCGTTGAGCGAGGTCGGCCGGACTGGTGATCATGGCTGCCATGGCGAGTCAGACAGCGTCCGGGCGACTGCTCAGCGACCAGTTGTGGGAGCTGCTGGAACCGTTGATACCACCACCCCCGCCGGCCAAGAACGGGCGAACGGGGCGACCACGGGTCGATGACCGAGCCATCCTGGAGGGCATCCTGTTCGTGGCCGAGCACGGCATCGCCTGGA
>NZ_BMEQ01000021.1 GCF_014636775.1 Kocuria dechangensis | reverse complement strand
AGCCCACCCTGCTGCGCGACGTGCCCAAGGACGCGCGGGCGGTGCGGGAGGAGATCTTCGGCCCCGTCGCCCCCGTGGTGACCTTCTCCGACGAGGACGAGGCGGTTCAGCTGGCCAACTCCACCGAGTACGGGCTGGCCTCCTACGTGTTCACCGAGAACATCTCCCGCGGTCTGCGGATCGGGGACCGGATCGAGTTCGGCCTGATGGGCCTCAACGTCGGGGTGATCTCCAACGCGGCGGCCCCCTTCGGCGGGGTCAAGCAGTCCGGGCTGGGCCGGGAGGGCGGGGCCGAGGGCCTGGCCGAGTACACCACCACCCAGTACATCGGCATCGAGAACCCCTGGTCCTCGGTTCCGGTCCCGGGCGCCGGCACCCCGGCGTGAGATCCTGACCCGGCAGGCCAACAGGTGCAAGAGCGGTCGTCGCAGTCGTCCTGCGGCGGCCGCTCTTGCACTCCCCGCCCGCTGCACCGCACCTCCCCGCCCTCCAGGAAAGGAGATCTCGTCGTGACCGAGATCCAGTACCGGCTCGAGCAGGTCCGTCGCGTCGGGGGCGCTCTGCCCGGCCCCAGGTCCCGGGAGCTGGCCGGGCGCCGCACCTCGGCCGTCGCGGCCGGCGTCGCCTCCACCGTGCCCGCCTACGCCGCCGACGCCGACGGCGGCATCGTGCTCGACGTCGACGGCAACCAGCTCGTCGACCTCGGCTCCGGCATCGCCGTGACCACCGTGGGCGCCTCCGCCCCGGCCGTCGTCGCCAAGGTCAAGGAGGCCGTGGAGCACTTCACCCACACCTGCTTCATGATCACGCCCTACGAGGGCTACGTGGCCGTCGCGGAGAGGCTCGCCGAGCTCACCCCGGGCGACCACGCCAAGAAGGCCGCGCTGTTCAACTCCGGCTCCGAGGCCGTCGAGAACGCCGTCAAGATCGCCCGGGTGCACACGAAGCGCCAGGCCATCGTGGTCTTCGACCACGCCTACCACGGCCGCACCAACATGACCCTCGCGATGACCGCGAAGGTCATGCCCTACAAGCAGGGCTTCGGCCCGTTCGCCGGCGAGGTCTACCGCGTGCCCGTGTCCTACCCGTTCCGCGACCCCGAGGGCATGACCGGCCCCGAGGCCGCCCGCCGCGCGCTGCTCCAGGTGGAGAAGCAGGTCGGCGCGGAGAACGTGGCCGCCGTCGTCATCGAGCCCATCCAGGGCGAGGGGGGTTTCATCGTCCCGGCCGAGGGCTTCCTGCCCGCGCTGTCCGAGTGGTGCACCGCCAACGGCGCGGTGTTCGTGGTCGACGAGGTCCAGGCCGGCGTGGCCCGCACGGGCGAGTGGTTCGCCGTGGACCACGAGGGCGTCGTGCCCGACCTGATCGCCGTGGCGAAGGGCGTGGCCGGCGGCATGCCGCTGTCCGGCGTCGTGGGCCGCGCCGAGATCATGGACTCCGTCCACGCCGGCGGCCTCGGCGGCACCTACGGCGGCAACCCCGTGGCCTGCGCCGCCGCCCTGGGCGCGCTGCAGACCATCGAGGAGTGGGACCTCCTCGCCCGCGCCCGCCGGATCGAGGAGATCGTCCGCGAGGAGCTCACCCCCCTGGTCGAGGAGACCGGCATCGTGGGCGAGATCCGCGGGCGCGGCGGCATGATGGCGCTCGAGTTCGTGCTGCCCGGCGGGAAGGAGCCGGACGCGGACGCCGCGAAGGCCATCGCCGCCGAGTGCCTCGAGCAGGGCGTCATCATCCTCACCTGCGGGACGTTCGGCAACATCGTGCGCCTCCTCCCCCCGCTGGTGATCGGCGAGGACCTGCTCCGCGACGGCCTGCAGGTCTTCGCGCAGGCCATCCGGAACGCCGCGAAGTAGCGCCCGGCCCCTTCCCTCTGCTCCGCCCACGCCACCCGTTCCACCCCCATGCCGAGGAGTCGCGTTCAGCGCCACCCCCGCGCTGAAGGGGCTCGTTCGCACGGTAAGACAGGCGCTTTCCGTCCGAACGAGCCCCTCGGGCGGAGCGCCCTGCTGATTGCGACTCGTCGGGCCCGCGCGGTGGGAATCGACACCGTCACAGGCGACGCGCGACGCCCATGGCCTCCCAGACCAGGGCAACCGCCACCGGGACCCGCCCCCGCGTGGTCGTCGCATGTTGGTGCAGATCGCGGGCGCAGATCCTGATCTCCCGCCAGCCCACGGATTCCGTGGCGCGAAGGCGCCGGATGTCGGTCACCCGTTGCTCCGCCCGGTCGTGGTGGGCGCCCTCGTACTGCAGGCTCAGCCGGTGGTTCTCCAGGGCCAGGTCCGGCTGGACGAGCAGCGTCCCGTCCGGACCGAGCAGGGGGTGGTCCAGCACCAGGTCGTGGATGCCGTGGTCCTCGAGGACCAGCCGCAAGCGGGTCTCTCCGGGCGAGTCCGACCCCACCCGCATCCGTTCGGCGGCGGCTCGCGCCGTGCGGACGCCTCGCCTGCCCTCCTGGCCGCGCAGGGCGGCGTCGATCTCCCCCGGCCGGCACAGCGGCGCCGTGCCGCGGTGGATGCCCCAGCGGTGCGCGTTGATCAGGCCGTCGGCGACGACGACCGCTTCCGTCACCGACAGCTCGCCGCACACGTCGAGGAACGTGCGCACCGGGGAGGTGACCGGCACTCCGTGGACGCGGACCACCTCCTGCGGGGTCAGCAGTGTCCGCCGGCAGACCACCCCGGGCCGCCTCAGGGCCCTGGCGTTGTCGGTGCGCATCAGCCACAGCTCCGGCGCGGTCTCCCAGCGCTCCGGAACCCTCAGGCGGTGCAGCAGGGCCGCCGAGCGGTGGCTGATCACCACGCCAGGGAAGCGCGCCGTCAACGCCCGCGCCGCCTCCAGCAGCGGGGCGGAGCACTCGGCCGGGACCCTGACGCCCCGGCCGACGGGACTGGTCAGGTCCGATCGCCTGAGACGGTGCTCGGCCACACCGAGTGCGAGCGCCTCCCTGCGTGAGAAGCCGATTCCTTGGAGCTGGTGGGGCAGCGGTTCGGGGTGTCGCATGCACGGAGGATGACGTCTCCCCCGGCGACGGCGGAAAGCAGAACGGGCACCGGTGGACGTGCTCAGCTCGGCGGAGCGTCCCTCGCAGTCCTGTGGAGCACGGTTCAGCGCTCCGTGATGCTCCACGAGCCGGCCGCGAGAGGTCTCGTTCCGCCAACCGCACCACGTGAGGGGTCGCCACCGGCCGCTCTGGGTCCCCGATTCCGGCCGTTCGCGACTCCTCGCGGCCGGCGGCGGCTGATCACGTCCCTTCGGCTCGGCACGGGCGGCGACAGAGGCAGGCGACAGGGGGGCGAGGTCCCACCGCCCGGCTAGCCTGGGTCCAGCATCCCTCCGGGCGGCCACGGGGCCGTCCGGGCCCGAGACAGGAGCCGCCGTGACCGGCATCGGAGACCTCACCGCCGTCCAGCTGCGGGACGCCCTCGCCGGGGGAACGCTCGGCGCCGTGGAGACGGCCGAGTTCTTCCTGGCCCGGATCGAGGAGCGCAACCCCGGCCTCGGCGCGTTCGTGCACGTGGCCGCGGACCAGGCCCTGGCGCGTGCCCGGTCGCTCGACGCCCTGCCCGCGTCGGCGCCCCGGGGGCCGCTGCACGGGGTGCCGCTCGCGGTCAAGGACCTGCACGACGCCGCGGGGATGCCCACCACCTACGGCTCGGCCGCGGTGGCGGGCCCCGGTGGGGACGCTCCCGTCGCGGAGGCGCACGACGACCTCGTGGCGGTGCTCGAGGCTGCCGGGTCGGTCCTGCTCGGCAAGACCCAGGTCCCGGAGTTCGGCCTCAACTGCTACTCGGAGAACCTGGTGGCGGCGCCGGCCCGCAACCCGCACGACCCGACGACCGGCGCCGGCGGCTCCTCCGGCGGGCAGGCGGCGGCGGTCGCGTCGGGCATGCTCCCCCTGGCCCCGGGCTCCGACGGCGGCGGCTCCATCCGCATCCCGGCCGCGGTGTGCGGCCTGGTGGGGCTCAAGCCCAACCGCGGCAGGGTGGCCACCGGCGACGCCCAGTCCGACGCCGCGCAGCTCGTGGTCAACGGGCCCCTGGCACGGACGGCGGAGGACGCCGCCCTGCTCCTGGACGTGCTATGCTCCCCCGCCCCGGGTCCGGCGCACGGCAACGTGGTGCGCCGGGCGGTGACCGCCGCGCCGCAGGCCTCCTTCCTCGAGGCCGTGCGCGCGGCCCGCCGGGGCGACCCGCCGTGGGGCGACCGGCCCCTGCGGATCGGCGTCAGCACCGCCTCCCCCTTCGACTCCGTGTACGAGATCACGGTCTCCCCGGAGGCCCGGGCTGCCCTCGACGCGGGGATCGCGCGGCTGCGGGCGGCCGGGCACGAGGTCGACGCCGCCGCCCTGTCCTACGACCCCGCGTACCCGCAGGCGTTCTTCGACGCGTGGACCACCTCCATGGGCACGGCCCGGCTCGACGACGACCAGGCCCGGCTGCTGACGGGCCTGGCCGGCGCCTTCCGCGAGCGCGCGCTGCGCCGCTCCGCCGTGGAGCTCGCGCGGGCGGTCGCCGTCCTGCGGCGGATCGAGCAGGACGTGGTCCGGCAGTACGGCGCCTGGGACATGGTCCTGACCCCCGCGCTCGCCCTGCCGCCGCGCCCGCTGGGCTGGTACTGGGAGGGCCACGACCTCGGGGACCCGGCGGGCGCGGACCAGGACTACCGGCGCCAGTGCCAGTACACGCCGTGGACGTCGCTGATCAACGTCGTGGGCCTGCCCGCGGTCACGGTCCCGACCCTGTGGACCCGGGCCGGGAACGGCGGCCCGGTCGTCCCGATGGGCGTTCAGCTCGTCGGCCGCCCGAGCGCGGAGGCGCAGCTGCTCGCCGTCGCCGCGCAGCTCGAGACGGCCCATCCAGTCCAGTAACAGCCCGGGGGCGGCCGAGGAACAGCCTCGGAACAGCCCGGGAGCGGATCAGGAGTGGCCCAGCTCCGCCTCGCCCTCGTCGGGGTCGGTGGCCGCCTCGGGATCCTCCTCGGGCTCGAAACCGGAGGGGTTCTCGTCGGCGGTCAGGCCCACGCCCTGCGGGTTGTCGGGGATGGTGCCCTCGGGGCCCTTGCCGCCGGTCTTCTCCTCGGGTGCGTCGCTCATCGCCGTCCTCCTGGCTCGGTGGTGCCTGTTCCGGTGGCTTCATCCTGGCCCACCGGCCCCGATCCCACCAGACCCCGTCCCGGGTCCGCGGCGGAAACCTGGCGACGCGATCGCGCGCCCCTCTCGGCACGCCCGCGGCCCGGCGGTAGGTTGGGTGTCATGACCAACCGTGCGGGCACCGTCGCCCAACCCAGTGACCTCGTCGACCTCGGCAAGCTCCTCGACGCCTACACGGACGTCACCCCGGATCCCTCGGACCCGGGCCAGCGCGTGGCGTTCGGGACCTCCGGGCACCGGGGCTCGTCCCTGAAGGGCTCGTTCAACGAGCAGCACATCGTCGCGATCACGCAGGCGATCGTGGAGCACCGGGCCGGCGAGGGGATCACCGGCCCCCTGTTCATGGGCCGGGACACCCACGCCCTCTCCGGCCCGGCGCAGGACACGGCGCTGGAGGTGCTGGCCGCCAACGGCGTCACGGTGCTGCTGGACGCCCGGGGCGGCTACGTGCCCACCCCGGCGCTGTCGCACGCGATCCTGACCCACAACGCCGGGCGCGGCGAGGGCGTGGCGGACGGCATCATCATCACGCCGTCCCACAACCCGCCCGCCGACGGCGGGTTCAAGTACAACCCGCCCAACGGCGGCCCCGCGGACACCGACATCACCGAGTGGATCGCCGACCGGGCCAACCAGTACCTGGAGAACGGGCTGTCCGGGGTCCGGCGGGTCCCGCTCGCGCAGGCGCGGGCGGCGGAGACCACCGGGACCTACGACTTCCTCGAGGAGTACGTGCGGACGCTGCCGGAGATCATCGACCTCGACGTGATCCGGGAGTCCGGCCTGCACATCGGCGCCGACCCGATGGGCTCCGCGTCGGTGGCCTACTGGGGCGAGATCGCCCAGCGCTTCGGCCTCAACATGACCGTGGTGAACCCCGAGGTGGACCCCCAGTGGGCGTTCATGACCCTGGACTGGGACGAGAAGATCCGCATGGACTGCTCCTCCCCCTCGGCGATGGCCTCGCTGATCGGCAACCGCGACAAGTACGACATCGCGACGGGCAACGACGCCGACACCGACCGCCACGGCATCGTGACCCCCGACGCCGGGCTGATGAACCCGAACCACTACCTGGCCGTGGCCATCGACTACCTCTTCCGCCACCGCACGGGGTGGTCCCCCGACGCGGGGATCGGCAAGACGCTCGTCTCCTCCTCGATCATCGACCGGGTCGCGGCGTCCCTCGGGCGCCAGCTCGTGGAGGTGCCCGTGGGCTTCAAGTGGTTCGTGCCGGGTCTGATGGACGGGTCCATCGGCTTCGGCGGCGAGGAGTCCGCGGGCGCGTCCTTCCTGCGGATGGACGGCACCGTGTGGTCCACCGACAAGGACGGGATCATCCTGGCGCTGCTCGCCTCGGAGATCACCGCCCGCACCGGCAAGACGCCCTCCCAGCGCTACGCCGAGCTGACCCAGGAGTTCGGCGCGCCGGTCTACCAGCGCATCGACGCCCCCGCGACCCGGGAGCAGAAGGCCGCGCTGAAGAAGCTCTCCCCCGCCCAGGTGGAGACCGACACCCTGGCCGGTGAGCAGATCACCGCGAAGCTCACCAACGCGCCCGGCAACGGCGCGGCCATCGGCGGGCTGAAGGTGACCACGAAGAACGCCTGGTTCGCGGCCCGCCCCTCCGGCACCGAGGACGTCTACAAGATCTACGCCGAGTCCTTCCTGGGCGAGGAGCACCTCAAGCAGGTCCAGCAGGAGGCCAAGGCCCTGGTCGACGCCGTCATCTCCTGACGCCGCCGCCCTCCGTCCCGGACACCGCCCCGGCCCGCGCCCGCCGCTCCCCGAGCAGCGGCCGCGCGCCGGGGCGGAGCCGCGCCGGGGCGGAGCCGTGCCGGCCCGATCGGCGGCAGAACCGGCCGCGGGCCTGGCCACGGGGCCGTCAGCGGGCCCGGAAGCGCGCGCGCTTGTGCGAGCCGTCGCAGAACGGCTTGATCGCCGAGGCCCCGCAGCGGCACAGGGCCACGGTGGCCCGTCCCGGGTCGATGGGGCGGTCGTCGCCGTCCAGCAGCTCGTAGCCGCCGCGCACGAGCAGCGGCCCGTCGGGGCACACGGTGATGGTCACCGGCTCGGAGCCCGCGGCGGGCCCGGCAGCCGCGGCGGATCCGGGACCCGCGGCGGCCCCGGAGCCCGCGGCAGCCTCCCGGTCCCCTGGTGGCTCCCGGTCCCCGGCGGGCCGTCCGGCGCTCACGAGACGAGCTCCGCGGGGCCGCGCCGGGCGGTCTCCGCCGCGGACGCGCGCAGCGCCGACTCCCCGGCCTCCCACCGGCTCAGCGCCTGCCCGGCGGCGAGGGCGTCGAGGTGCAGGACGCAGCGGGCGCCGAAGAAGACGTCCTCGGCGACGGCCGGGTCCTCGACCACGAGACCGCCGGCCATGTCCCGGGCCGCGATCTGCTCGTGGGCGGCGTCGGCCTCCACGTGCTCGTCGTAGAACGCGGCGGCGGCGGGCAGCTCCAGCCGCCGGAAGCCCCGCGCCAGGAACCGGGAGGGCACGGAGGACGTGATCTCGTACATCGCCAGGTGCCCGACCACCGCGCCGCGCAGCCGGCGGTGCAGCCCGAACATCGTGATGGCGTTGACCCCGGCCAGCCACGCGGCGGGCACGCGGTCCACGGCACCGCCCCAGGTGTCGTCGAGGCCGGCCTCGCGCATCCCCGCCGCGAAGAGGGCCGAGTGCATCCGGTGGGCGCTGCCTCCCCCGTACTCGTCGATCTGGATCTCGATCAGCCCGGCCTTCGACCGCCCGGCCAGCCGCGGGATCGCCCAGGTGTGGGGGTCGGCCTCCATGAGCTGGTAGAGGGACTTCAGCTGCAGGAACTCCCGCGCCTGCTCGGCGGTCGCCCGGCCGGAGAGGAACCGGGCGAGGCTGGGCCCGTCGTCGTCGGCGGCCATGGCGAAGAGGGCGTCCGCGACGGCCTGCGGGGTCCGCGGCGGGGTGTCGGCGGGGACCTCCGCGCGCAGCTGCGCCTCGAACGCCTCCGCGAGGATCTCCCGCACGCGCAGGGCGTCGGGGTCGGTCTCCCACCGGTCGTCGATCCCCTCGACGCCCTGGTAGGCGAGGGCGTGCAGGACGAAGAGGGCGAGCTGGACGTCCTCGTCCGTGCTGATCCCTTCGGAGCGGGCCACGGCGGCCCGGGCGGCGTCCGCGAGGTCCTCGGCCCGGCGCCGCGCGTCCGGGGAGCCCGGGCGCTCGCGGAGCACCGCGAGGAGGTCCTCGCCGAGCGGTCCTCGGGGCTGTGGCTGGCGCATGTCGACTCCTGTCCGGGCGGTGGGGCGATCGCCCACCATCATAGTTTCCGTCACCGTGCTGATCATATTGGCCGGGACCGACATGTCCGCGCGGGAGGCCCGGCCCGGGCTGCCGGCCCGGCGGGCGCACCGAGTACAGTGTGGGGGGCCCGGATCCGGGCCCCCACCCCGCCGTCGAGGAGACCCGCATGAGTTCCCCCGTGCCCGGACGCACCACCACCGCCCGTCTCGGACTGGGCTGGACCCTCCACGGCGACGGGCGCACCGTCACGGCCGGGGAGGTCGTGAGGCCGCGCGAACGGCTCACCTGGCCCAGGACCGTCACCATCGGCGCGCAGCACGTGGTGGCCATGTTCGGCGCCACGTTCCTCGTCCCGCTGATCACCGGCTTCCCGCCGTCGACGACGCTGTTCTTCTCCGGCGTCGGCACGATCCTGTTCCTGCTGGTCACGGCCGGGCGGGTGCCCTCCTACCTCGGCTCGTCCTTCGCCTTCATCGCCCCGATCTCGGCGTCGACGAACCAGTACGGGCCCGGCGGGGCGCTGGGCGGGGTGGTGATGGCCGGCGCCGCGCTGTTCCTCATCGGGCTGGTCGTGCAGTTCGCCGGCACGGCGTGGCTGCAGAGGCTCATGCCGCCGCTCGTCACGGGCACGATCGTGGCGCTCATCGGCTTCAACCTGGCGCCCTCGGCCAAGGACAACTTCATGGCCGCGCCCGTCACCGCGCTCGTGACGCTCGCGTCCATCATCCTCATCTCGGTGCTGTTCCGGGGCCTGCTCGGCCGGCTGTCCATCCTGATGGGGGTGGTCATCGGCTACGTCACCGCCGTGCTGCGCGGCGAGGTGGACTTCTCCACCATCGACGCCGCGTGGCGGGAGCAGGGCCTCGTCGGTCTGCCCCAGTTCCAGGCCCCCGAGTTCCACCTGTCCCTCATGGGCCTGTTCGTCCCGGTGATCCTGGTCCTGGTCGCCGAGAACATCGGGCACGTGAAGTCCGTGGCCCTCATGACCGGCGACGATCTGGACCCCTTCATCGGGCGCGCCATCATGTCCGACGGGCTGGCCACGGTGATCGCGGGCTCCGGCGGCGGCTCCGGCACCACCACCTACGCGGAGAACATCGGCGTCATGGCGGCCACGCGGGTGTACTCGACCGCCGCCTACTGGGTCGCGGCGGTCGTCGCGGTCCTGCTGAGCGTCTTCCCGGTCTTCGGCGCGGCCGTCGCCACGGTGCCCGCCGGCGTCCTCGGCGGGGCCGCCACGGTGCTGTACGGGATGATCGGCATGCTGGGCGTGCGGATCTGGGTGCAGAACCGCGTGGACTTCTCCAACCCCGTCAACCTCACCACCGCGGCCGTGGCCATGATCGTCGGCGTCGCGGACTACACGTGGGAGGCCTCGGGGCTGCAGTTCGCAGGCATCGCCCTGGGGACGGCCACCACGCTGGTCGTCTACCACGTCATGACGTTCCTGGCCCGCGGCCGCGGGACCGTGGGCTCGGACCCCCTCGCCCCGGACACCACGCGGATGCCCTCCCCCCTGGGCTGAGCCGGGGAGACCCCGAAGCTACTCTTCGGTTGGCGAAATGTGGGGCCCCCGGGTGCTCCCGTGTTGGTGACGCAGGTCTCACTTCCCTAGCGTGGGGTGCGGAAGGCCGAGCAGCCGACCGCGCTGTACTCGCCGCGATGGGGGATCCATGCACCACAAGCTGACCGTTCTCGTCCAGGTCGACCTGGACGGGAGGCACGTCCGACTGGTCGTCACCGGTTGCCTCACCGAGGTGAACCACCGGGCCCTGAGCCCGCTGGTGCGCCGCGCCCGCACCCTGGTCCCCGGCATCGCCGTGGTCGTGGACGCCACCGCGGCCCTCCACGTGGAGGCCTCCGCCGTGGACATGATGCGCTGGTCCACCGAGCACGAGGACGCCGTGCCGGACACCCCGCCGGTGGAGTTCGTGCTCCCCGAGGAGCTGCCGGCCCACGACGTCGTGACGCGGCTCGCCGCCTGGACCGGCCCGCGCCGGCACGCCGAGCGGACGGGCCCGGCCGCGCAGGCCGCCCTCGCCCGCCGCCGGGCCCCGGCCCGGTCCCGGCTCGCCGGCTGAGCGTCCCCGCCGTCGCCACGAGGCACGGCGGACCACGAGATGGAGGAGGGCCCATGTCCAGCATCCACCGAGCACTCATGGCGCACCCGGCCGCGCCGGACGTCACCAGCGGGGAGCGGTCGGCCGAGGCCGAGTGCGTCGAGGTGTGCCTGGAGACGGCCGAGATCTGCCTGATCGCGGCCGACGCCTGCCTCGACGAGGACGAGGTCGCGCAGCTGCGGGAGTGCGTGCGCGCCGAGCAGGACTGCGCGGCGATCTGCTCCGCCACGGCGGCGGTGCTGGCCCGCCTGAGCTTCCCGGTCCCCGGCGACGGCCGGGCCGTGCTGGTGCCCCTGCTGGAGTCGTGCCGCGCGGCGGCCGCCACCTGCCGGGAGGCGTGCGAGCGGCACGCGGAGACCTACGAGCACTGCGGGGCCGCCGCCGAGGCCTGCGAGCGGTGCGAGCGGGCGTGCGCCGCACTGCTGGAGCGCAGGGCCTGACATGGGCGGCGCTCCCGTGCTGTGGTTCGAGCACCTCGGCATCGCGGACGTGCCCCGGGTGGGCGGGAAGAACGCCTCGCTGGGGGAGATGGTCCGCGAGCTCAGCGCCCGGGGGGTGCGCGTGCCCGGCGGGTTCGCGACGTCCGCGGACGCCTACCGGGAGTACGTGGTCGCCAACGGGATCGGTCCCGCCCTGGCGGAGCTGCTCGAGGACCACCGCGCCGGCCGGGCGACGCTGCGGCAGACCGGGGCGGGCGCGCGGGAGCTGTTCCTGCGCGGGGAGTTCCCTGAGGCCACGGCGCAGGAGATCCTGCGCTTCTACCGCCGGCTCGGGGAGCGCGCCGGCCGCCCCGACCCGGCCGTGGCCGTCCGCAGCAGCGCGACCGCCGAGGACCTCCCGGACGCCAGCTTCGCCGGCCAGCAGGAGACCTACCTCAACGTCGTCGGCGAGGAGGCGCTGCTGGAGGCGTGCCGGAGGTGCTACGCGTCGCTGTTCACCGACCGGGCGATCACCTACCGGGAGCTCAAGGGGTTCGACCACCTCCAGGTGGCCCTGTCCGTGGGCGTCCAGGAGATGGTGCGCGCCGACCTCGGCGGCTCCGGCGTCATGTTCACGATCGACACCGAGAGCGGCTTCCCGGACGTCGCGGTGATCAGCGCCGCGTGGGGACTCGGCGAGACCGTGGTGCAGGGCACCGTGGACCCCGACAAGTACCTGGTCTTCAAGCCCCTCCTGGACGTCGCCCCCGCCCCGGTCGTCGAGCGCACCCGGGGCGCCAAGCTCCAGAAGATGGTCTACGACGACGACGCGCCCTCCGGCGGCGTCCGCACCCGGCTCGTGGACACCTTCGCCGCCGAGCGGAGGGCCTTCGTCCTGGACGACGACGAGGTCCTGCAGCTGGCCCGCTGGGCGGTGCTCGTGGAGCAGCACTACGGCCGGCCCATGGACCTGGAGTGGGCCAAGGACGGGAGCAGCGGCGAGCTCTTCCTGCTCCAGGCCCGCCCGGAGACCGTCCAGGCCGGCCGCGGGGAGAGCCGGTTCACCGTCCACCACCTCACGGAGAAGGGCCGGGTGCTCGCGACCGGCGCGGCCATCGGGGACGGGATCGCCACCGGCCCGGCCTGCCTCATCCGCAGCGCCGCGGACATCGAGACGTTCCGGGACGGCGCCGTGCTGGTCACCGAGATGACCGACCCGGACTGGGTGCCCGTGATGAAGCGTGCGGCGGCGATCGTCACCGACCACGGCGGCGCCACCAGCCACGCGGCGATCGTCAGCCGCGAGCTGGGGCTGCCGGCCGTCGTCGGCACCGGGGACGCGTCCCGGGTCCTGGCCGAGGGCCGGCCCCTGACCGTCTCCTGCGCGGAGGGCGACCGGGGCACCGTCTACGAGGGGACGCTGGCGTTCACCACCGAGGAGGTGGACCTCGGGGAGCTGCCGGCCTCCCGCACCCGGATCATGGTCAACGTGGCCAGCCCCGCCGCGGCCTTCCGCTGGTGGCGGTTGCCCACCGCCGGGGTGGGCCTGGCCCGGATGGAGTTCGTGGTCAACAACATCGTGAAGGTCCACCCCATGGCCCTCGTCCACCCGGAGCGGGTGGCCGGCGAGGAGGACCGGCGGCGGATCGCAGAGCTGACCGAGGGGTTCCCGGACGGCCCGGAGTACTTCGTGCAGACGCTGGCGCTGGGCCTGGCCAAGCTCGCCGCGCCGTACCACCCGAAGCCGGTGATCGTGCGGCTCAGCGACTTCAAGACCAACGAGTACGCCCACCTGGTCGGCGGGGCCGCGTTCGAGGAGCCCGAGGAGAACCCGATGCTGGGCTTCCGCGGGGCCTCCCGCTACTACGACCCCCGCTACCGCGAGGGCTTCGCCCTGGAGTGCCGGGCCCTGCGGCGGGTCCGCGAGCACATCGGCTTCGACAACGTGGTGGTCATGGTGCCCTTCTGCCGGACCCCCGCGGAGGCGGACCGGGTGCTCGCGGAGATGGCCTCCCACGGGCTCGAGCGCGGCCGCCGGGGCCTGCAGGTCTACATGATGTGCGAGATCCCCTCCAACGTGGTCCTCGCCGAGCAGTTCGCGACCCGGTTCGACGGCTTCTCGATCGGCTCCAACGACCTCACGCAGCTCGTGCTGGGCGTGGACCGGGACGCCGAGGCCCTGCGCGCCCTCTTCGACGAGCGGGACGAGGCCGTCACGCGGATGATCAGCGAGGCCATCCGCAAGGCGCACGCCGCCGGGATCCCCATCGGCATCTGCGGCCAGGGCCCCAGCGACCACCCCGACTTCGCGGAGTTCCTCGTGCGCGAGGGGATCGACTCCATCTCCCTGAACCCGGACAGCTTCCTGCGCACGGCCCGGCGGATCGCCGAGACGGAGCAACGGCTCGGGGAGACCGGCAGCACCCCGGACAGGACCACGGACAGGACCACGGACAGGACCACAATGGAGTCATGACCCTCTCCCTCGGCGCACGGCCGGACACGCACCTCGCCCCGCGCCGCGCCGTCCGGCTGCTGGAGTTCCCGCGGCGCTACCCGCTGGTCGCCGTGACCCTGGCCGTGGGCCTGGGGGTCGTGGGGCTGCTGCTCACGGGGCAGCCCGTGGCCGCGCAGTGGCTCGGCTCCGGATGGGCCCTGGCGGTCGCCGCGAAGGTCGCCTGGGGCATGGTCCAGGACGTCCTCGCCGGGCACTGGGGCGTCGACCTGCTGGCCGTCACCGCCGTCACGGCCACCGTGGTGGTGGGCGAGTACCTCGCCTCCCTCGTCGTCGTGCTCATGCTCACGGGGGGACAGGCGCTGGAGGACTACGCCGCGAACCGGGCGCGCAAGGAGCTCAACGCGCTGCTCGAGCGCGCCCCCGTCCTCGCCCACCGCCTGCGCCCGGACGGCTCGGTCGAGGACGTCCCGGTGGAGGAGGTCCGCCCCGGCGACCAGCTGATGGTCCGCCCCGCGGAGGTCGTGCCCGTGGACGGGGACCTCGTGGACGCGGAGGCCGACTTCGACGAGTCCTCGATCACCGGGGAGAGCCTGCCCGTGACCCGCCGCGCGGGCGATCCGGTGCTCTCCGGCGCCCTCAACGAGCAGCAGGCCGTGGTGCTGCGGGCCACGGCGACCGTCGCGGACAGCCAGTACTCCAAGATCGTGGCGATGGTGCGCGAGGCCGCCGAGTCCCGGGCCCCGGTGGTGCGCCTGGCCGACCGCTACGCCGTCCCGTTCACCGTGTTCGCGTTCCTCGTGGCCGGCCTGGCCTGGTGGTACCACGGGGACGTGGTGGTCTTCGCCGAGGTGCTCGTGGTCGCCACCCCGTGCCCCCTGCTGCTCGCCGCACCGGTCGCGTTCCTGGGCGGGATGAGCCGGGCGGCGCGCAACGGCATCATCATCAAGAACGCCGGCACCCTCGAGCGGCTCGCCGCCGTGCGCACCGCCGCGTTCGACAAGACCGGGACCATCACCTACGGCCGGCCCGAGCTGCTGGCCGTCCACCCCCGCGCCCCCTGGACCGGGGACGAGCTGCTGCGCCTGGCCGCCTCCGCCGAGGAGTACTCCTCCCACGTGCTCGCGACCTCCGTGCGGGAGGCCGCCGTCGCCCGGGGGCTCGAGCTGATCCCCGCCGCGGCCGCCCACGAGGAGGCCACCCACGGGGTGACCGCGCGGGTCGGCGGCCACGAGGTCGTCGTGGGCAAGCGCGCCCACGTGGCCGCGTGCTCCACGGGCGTGGCCGAGCAGCCGCTGGGCCCCGGCGAGCTGGCCGTCTACGTGGCCGTGGACGGGCGCTTCGCCGGCACGCTCGTGATGAGCGACCAGGTGCGCGCCGACGCCGCGGCCACCATGGCCCAGCTCGAGGCCCTGGGCGTGCGCGAGCGGATGATCCTCAGCGGCGACGTCCGGGCGACCGTGGCGCACGTCGCCGCCGCGGTGGGCATCCCGCACGTGCGGGCCGAGTGCCTGCCCGAGGACAAGGTCCGCACGGTGCGCGACGCACCCGCCCGGCCCGTGCTGATGGTGGGCGACGGCGTCAACGACGCGCCGGTGCTCGCCGCCGCCGACGTCGGGGTGGCCATGGGCGCGCGCGGGGCCACGGCCGCCAGCGAGTCCGCCGACGTCGTGATCCTCACCGAGGACCTCGCCCGCACCGCCACCGCCGTGCGGATCGGCCGGCGCACCGTGCAGGTGGCGCTGCAGAGCATCTGGCTGGGCATCGCCCTGTCCGTGGCGCTCATGCTGGTCGCCGCGACCGGGGTGATCCCCGCGATCTTCGGGGCCCTGAGCCAGGAGGCGGTAGACCTGCTGGCCATCCTCAACGCGCTGCGGGCCCTGCGCGGCTCCCGGCACGAGCAGGACTGAGCCGCCCGCGACTCGCCGGGCCCGGCCTCAGGTCCGTTTCTCGGCCCCGTTTCTCGACCCCGGTGCTCAGCCCCGGACGACGATCACCGGGCAGTGGGCGTAGGCCACGCACGCGTTGCTGACGGAGCCCAGGGAGCCGAGCAGCCCCGAGCGGCCGCGCCGCCCGAGGACGAGCAGCTGGGCGGTCTCGCTCTCGGTGATGAGCCGGCCCGCCGGGCGGCCGTTCGTCACCGTGAGGGTCAGGTTCTCCGGGACGTGGTCGCCGAAGACCGCCTCGACCGTCCCGGTGAGCATCCGCCGGTAGCCGGCCCGCAGCGCCTCGTCGTCGATGAGCAGGTCGGAGTCCAGCACGGTGGGATCCCCCGCGCACGCCATCGCCTCCAGGGGGGCGCCCAGGGCCTGCGCGAGCCGGGCGCCCAGCCGCAGCGCCTCCTGCGAGGCCTCGGAGCCGTCCACCCCCACGAGAATCCGCTGATCCGACGGTGCACTCATGACCGAACCCCCTCGTTCCGGCGTTCCGCGGCGGGCACGCCCCTCCTGCCAGGGTAGCCCCGGGGCCCCGCCGGCCATAGGGCCGCGCCCGTCCGCGTCGTGCCCCGGCGGGACGGCCGGATCACTGGCGCACGACGAGCACCGAGCACTTCGCGTGGGACACGACGGCGGAGCTGACGGAGCCCAGGATCATGCCCAGCATCCCGCCCGTGCCGCGGCGGCCGACCACGAGCATCTGCGCGCCCTCGCTCTCCTCGATGAGCCGCTCGGACGGCTGCCCGCGCAGGTGGCGGGTGGTCAGCCAGGACGGACGCCGGTCCCCGAAGACGTCCGTGAGCGTGCGCTCGAACTCCTGCTCGCTGGCGACGCGGAACTCGTCGGGGTCGACCACGCGGGCGCTCTCGTACAGGAGCGGGTCGTCCCAGCACATGATCGCCTCGAGGGGCGCGCCGAGGGCCTCCGCCAGCCGGGCCGCGGTCCGCAGCGCCACCTTCGAGGCGTCCGACCCGTCGATCCCCACGATGATCCGGTCCCCGGTCCGGTCCTCGCCCGATGCCTCGCTCATGCTGGTCCCCCTCGCTCCGGGCGGACCGTGGACCGGCCCGCCTGCCTGCACCACGCCTGCCTCCACGATAGGGTCCGGTCCCGGCCCCCACAACGGTCCCGCCGCAACACACGGTACGACGACGCACGGGGGCGGCGCCGGCGGTCCGGGGCCCCGTCCCTCCGCCGCCGCACCCGCCCGTGCGTCCGTCCCGCCCGGCTCAGCCGCGGGACACGGGGATCTTCCTGCTGGCGGACTGGTCGGGCGGCTCCCCGACCGGCACGCGGACCTCCAGCACCCCGTCCCGGTACGCCGCGGCGATGTCCTCGTCCTTGCACCCCTTCGGCAGCGGGACGGTGCGGGAGAAGGAGCCGTAGCGGAACTCCGAGCGGTAGCCGCTCTTGTCCTTGTGCTCGGTCTTCTCGCGCCGCTCGGCCCGCAGGTGCAGCATGTCGTTCGCCACCGTGAGCTCGACGTCCTTGTCGGGGTCGATCCCGGGCAGCTCCGCCCGGACCACCAGCGTGTCGCCGTCGCGGTACTCCTCCACCCGCGGCCACGAGGTCTCGGCGTCCCCCTCCAGCAGCCGGCGGAAGGGCTCCGGCATCTCGAACACGTCCCGGCGCATCAGTCCGGCCATGATCGTCTCCTCTGCATGTCGCCGGTCCCCCGACCGGCGCGTCCGGTCCCCGGCCCTGGGTCCGCGGGCCGGGGGGAGCCAGGTTTCCTGCTCCGACACGGCCAGGGTAGGCACCGCAGCGCGCCCGCGTAAGGGTCCCCGCCCACCTCGCGGGCACATGACGGGAACACGCCGCGCGCCCTGGCTTTGCACCCGTCACGGGGCGATAATCAGGGCATCATCACGGCCCCGCAACGGCGCGGGGGCCGTGCCGGGACGACGCGGAACGGGGTGCTGTCGTGGCCGAGAAGAGGCTCGCGAGGGCTGACGACAACCAGGTCATGAAGATCGTCTACACGTTCTTCCTGGGCGCCCTGCTGGCCCTGTTCGTGGGCCTGGGGATCGACACGTTCTACCCCGGCCCGGAGATGCCCGAGTACCCGGCCGAGCTCCAGTACAAGCCCGGGCAGGACGAGCTCACCGCCGAGCAGCAGCAGCTGGAGCGGGAGTACGCCGAGCGGTCGGAGCAGTGGCGGGACGAGCAGAACATCTACAACCGGAACGTGGCCATCGTCTCCCTCGCGGCCGCCGTGCTGCTGCTCGCGGCGAGCCTGGCGCTGGAGAGGCGCAACAAGGTGCTGACCAACGGCATCATGCTGGGCGGGCTGTTCACCCTGATCTACGCGATCGGGCGCAGCTTCGCCTCCCAGGAGACGCGCATGACGTTCGCCGCGGTCGCCGTGGGACTGCTCGTGGTGCTGTTCATCGGCTGGCGGCGGTTCTTCCAGGACCGGGAGGAGCCCCCGCACGGTCCGCCGGCCGACGCCGCACCGCGCGAGACGACCGGGGTCTGAGGGGCCCGCGGCACGGCTCCGCCCCCAGAGCCGCGGCTCAGACCCGCGGCTCTGGTCCGCTGCTCAGATCCGCACCGGGACGTCCTCCCGCACGACCAGCACGGGGCAGTGCGCGTGCACCACGCACGCCGAGCTCACCGAGCCCAGCAGCAGGGCCCCGAACCCCCCGGTGCCCCGGCGGCCGACGACGAGCAGCTGCGCGCCCCGGCTCGCCTCCACCAGTTCCTCGGCCGGGTGGCCGCGGACCAGTCTGCGCGTCAGCCCGGCCGGCGGGTCGTCGCCGAAGGCCTCGGCCACCGCGTCGTCGAGCGTCTGCCGTGCCCTGGTGTGGAAGTACTCGGCGTCGTACGTTCCGTACCCCGCGTACACCGGGGCGACGTCCCAGCAGGTGATCGCCTCCAGCGGCGCCCCCACCGCCGCCGCGATCCGCGCGCCCGTGCGCAGGGCCTTGGCGGACCACGCGGAACCGTCGACGCCGACGAGGACGGCCTGCTCGGCTGTGCTCATGGTGGGATCCTCCTGTGCTCGTGCGGGCCGCCCGGGCACCCGGGCGGCCCTCCTCCTCGGCCGCGGTGCGCGCGGCACCCGCCTTAGAAGCCGCTCGGCTCCGTCTCGAACTCCGGCTCCTCCGGCGGCTCCTCGTGGTGCAGGGGCCGCAGCGCGGACGTCCGCTCGAACCACAGGAGCGCGTCGTAGCGCTCGCCCATGCGGGTGGGGACGTAGTTGCCGGCCTCGCGCCACGGGTGGTAGACCACCCCGATCGCGCGGTGCCCGAAGCGCCCGGCGAGCCACGGGCCCGAGCGGTCGCGCTCGAAGACCATGGCCGCCGGCCCGCCGAGGGCCTGGTGCAGCAGGTCCTCGTGGGTGCCGGGACGGGCCTCTGGGACGGCCATGGCCTCCTCCGGGTCGCCCCAGGCCTCCGCGGCGATCACCGTGCCCGTCCAGGAGGCGAAACCGACGAGCACGACCTCCTCCGGGGCGTGCCGCTCGCGCAGCAGCTGGCCCACGTTGACCAGCCCGGCGTCGAACATGTCGGTGGCCCGGGCGTCGCCCACGTGGGAGTTGTGCTCCCAGACGAGGCCCTTGGCCCCGGGGCCGTGGTGGCGGGAGAGCAGCTCCGCGGTGTCCGCCATGTGCTCGTCCCGCACGTTCCAGGACTGCCGGTCGCCGCGGATCATCGTGCGGTAGTACCGCTCGGCGTCGGCCGCCACCATGGCGTTGAGGGCGGCGTCGAATGCGGCCGGGTCCCCCTCCCCGCGGTCCAGGGTGCGGCGGCGGACCTCGGCGAGGAGGGCGACGACGTCGGCCTCGCAGTTCTGCGGGACGATCCGGGTGCTCCACGCGTACTCGTGCGGGTCCTCGTGGAAGGGGACGAAGCACTGCCACGCCCGCAGGGCCGCGGGCAGGGCCTCCGGGGCGTTTGCCTCCAGCCACGTGATGATCTCCCGCAGCGAGTCCCACAGCGAGTACACGTCCAGGCCGTAGAAGCCCACCTGCTCGTGCTCGGGGCGGCCCTCGTTCTCCTCGCGCAGCCAGTCGAGGAACTCCGCGACGTCCTCGTTGGCCCACATCCAGGTGGGCCACCGCTCGAAGCCGGCGAGCACGCCGTGCGCGTCGAGGTCCTGGTCGCCCTGGCCGCGGACCCAGCGGTTGAGCCGCCAGCAGTCCGGCCAGTCCCCCTCGACGCCGATCCAGGTGAAGCCGTGCTCCTCGATCAGGCGGCGGCTCAGCAGCGCCCGCCAGTGGTAGTACTCGTGCGTTCCGTGGGAGGCTTCCCCCACGCACACGAACCGGGCGCCGGCACTGCGCTCCACGAGCCGGTCCAGGTCCGCCGCGCTGTCCAGGGGCTCCGCGAGGGAGCGGATCTGCGCCAGGACGTCCGCCTGCCGGGACGCCGGGCGGCCGAGCGGACTCATCGCGAGGCCCCGCCCGCCCGCTCGCGGGAGGCCGAGAGGTGCTGGGTGAACCAGTCCCGGGCGAGCTCCGCGGCCTGCTCCAGGGTGCCGCGCTCCTCGAACAGGTGCGTGGCGCCCGGGACCACCGCGAGCCGGTTCGGGCAGCGCAGCATGTCCTGGGCCCGGCGGTTGAGGGCCAGGACCTCGAGGTCCTCGCCGCCGACGATCAGCAGCGTCGGCGCCTGCACGGCGCCCAGCCGGTGCCCCGCCAGGTCGGGGCGACCGCCGCGGGAGACGACGGCCGCGACCCGCGCCCCGGGCTCGGCCGCCGCCCACAGCGCGGCGCCCGCCCCGGTGCTGGCCCCGAAGTACCCGATCGGCGAGGCCGTGGACCCGGGCCTCCCATGGAGCCACGCCGTCGCCGCGGTCAGCCGCTCGGCCAGCAGCCCGATGTCGAAGACGTTGGCGCGGTCCGCCTCCTCCCACGGGGACAGCAGGTCCAGGAGCAGGGTCCCCAGGCCGGCCTCCTGGAGCACGGAGGCCACGTAGCGGTTGCGCGTGCTGTGCCGGCTGCTGCCGCTGCCGTGGGCGAAGACCACCACGGCGGCGTCCGGGCCCGGCAGGTACAGGTGCGCCTCCAGCTGGATCCCGTCGACGGGGATCTTCACGTCCTCGTCCACCGGGAACGTCCCGGCCGGCGGGTCCTGGGGATGGGCGGGAGGGGGCAGCTGCTGCTGGTGCCAGCGCCGGGAGGCTTCGAGCAGGGCGACCACCTCGTCGTCCTCCGTCGGGGAGAAGTCCCGGTAGTGGTAGCCGACCGCGGTGAAGTAGTGCGGGGTCGCGAGGCAGATCACCTCGTCGGCCTCGGTCACCCGGGACACGGCCTCCTCAGGCGCCACGGGCACCGCCAGGATCACGCGCGCGGCGCCGAGCTGGCGGGCGATGCGGCACGCGACCCGGGCCGTGGCGCCGGTCGCGATCCCGTCGTCGACGATGAGGGCGATCCGGCCGGTGAGGTCGATCCGCTCCCGTCCCTCGCGGAAGCGGGCCGTGCGGGCCTCGAGCACCGCGCGCTCGCGCTCCTCGATCCGCTCCAGCTGCTCGTCCGTGATCCCGAAGTACTGCAGGGTGCGCTGGTCGAGCACCCGGGCGCCCTCCTCGCCGATGGCGCCCATGGCCAGCTCCGGCTGCGACGGAACGCCCAGCTTGCGGACCACGATGACGTCCAGGGGCGCGTCGAGGGCCTCGGCGACCTCGCGGGCCACCGGCACACCGCCCCGTGGCAGCCCCAGCACCACCACGTCCTGGCCGCGGAGCGACAGCAGCCGCCGCGCGAGCTGCCGTCCGGCGTCGACCCTGTCCTCGAAGACCGTCATTGCCCCCACCACCTCTCCGGCAGCCCGTGGGGAGCCGCCGCTCCATCCGGTGCGTCGCCCGCCGCGGTCCCGCGCGTCCGTGCACCGGCTCGGGCGCGCCGACGTCCGGCGGACCCCTCCAGCGTAGGCAGGGCGCGGGGACGGCGGAAGAGCCCGCGGGGACGTGACGCGTGTGGACTCCGCCGGCGCGGGGGCCGACAATGGCGGGAGCCTCCTGGCCGCGCGGTCGCGGGGCGCGGCGGCGGCGCACCAGCCCGGCGCACCCACGAGGAACGGAGCCCCGGAGCATGCACCAGTCGGTCGAGACCAGGGTCATGAGGACCGTCTACATGTTCTTCCTCGGGGTGCTGCTGGCGCTGTTCGTGGGCCTGGGCATCGACACGGTCCATCCGGCCCCGCCCGAGCCGCAGATGCCGCCCGGTGTCGCCATGGCGCAGGAGAACCGGGCGCTCACCCCGTCCGAGAAGCAGGAGATGGACGCCTACCAGCGGGAGTGGGACCGGTGGGAGGACGACCAGCAGGACTACAGCGGGGACGTCGGCCTGGTCGCGCTCGTCGGCTCCGTCCTGCTGCTCGGCGCGAGCCTGGCGGTGGAGCGGCGCAGCCGGGTGCTCGCGGGCGGGGTGCTGCTCGGCGGGCTGTTCACCCTGCTCTACAGCATCGTGCGCAGCCTGATCTCCCAGGAGACGGTGGCGACCTTCTCGGTGGTCACCGTGGCGCTGTTCCTGGTCCTGGCCCTGGGCTGGCGCCGGTTCGTGCTGCGGCCCGGGGAAGGGCCCGGGCAGGGGCCCGGCCACCCCGGCCGCTCAGAGGGGCAGCGGCAGCTTCTCGTCGAGGACGGCCCGGACGGCGGCGACGTCGACGTCCGCGACGGAGGCGTGCTCCCAGACCGGTGAGTTGTCCTTGTCCACGACCACGGCGCGCACGCCCTCGGCGAAGTCGGGACGGGCGATCATGTCCACGGCCAGCCGCAGCTCGCGCTCCAGGCAGGAGCGCACGGAATCGTCGGCGGCGCCGCGCTCGAGCAGCTCGAAGGTGCGCACGAGCGAGGACGGGCTCATCCCCGCGAGGTCCTCGGGCGCGGCGGCAACGATCTCCTCCAGGGACGACGCCCCGTAGCGCTCCTCGATCTCGTCCCACCGGGACACCAGCGGTGACGGTTCGGGCTCGCGCGCGTAGCGGGCCAGGGCGGCCTCGGGTCCCTCCTCGACCACGGCGGCCGCGAGCGCCCCGAAGTCCTCGTCCGCCACGAACCGGTCGGCCAGGCCGAGCGCCACGGCGTCGGCTCCGCTGAAGCGCTGACCGCCCAGCGCCAGGTACCGGCCCACGGCGAGGCTCGGCTCCCCGCGGCGGTCCGGGCGGGAGACGCGCGGCAGGAACCAGGAGGCACCGATGTCCGTGAAGAACCCGATCCTGGTCTCGGGCATCGCCATGACCGTGGAGTGCCCGACCACCCGGTGGGAGCCGTGCACGGAGATGCCCATGCCGCCGCCCATGCAGATCCCGTTCATCAGGGCCACGTAGGGCTTGGGGTAGGCGGAGATCAGGTAGTCCAGGGCGTACTCGACCGCGAACACCCGGCCGGCCGCCTCCACGCGCCCGCCGAGCACGGCGTCGCGCACCTCACGGATGTCGCCGCCGGCGCACCACGCCTTGGGCGAGGCGGACGTGACCAGGACGTGCTCGACGGCGTCGTCGTCCTTCCACGCGTCCAGCGCGGCCTTCAGGTCGTGGTACATCTGCGCGGTCAGGGCGTTGAGCTGCCGGGGCCGGTTGAGCACGATGTGCCCGGTGCCGTTCCTGACCTGGGTGAGGACGTACTGGTCGGTGTCGGCAGGGTGGGTGGCGATGTCCGTCATGGCACCCACCCTGCCACGGGGACGGCCGCCGTGTCATGGCTCACACGCCCGGCGGCCACTGCCCCCGGCGGGCCAGCAGCTCGGCGAGGCGGTCGGCGCGGTCGGTGACGATGCCGTCCACCCCTAGCTCCAGCAGCTCCGCCATCTCCTCCGTCTCGTTGACGGTCCACACGTGCACGGCGATGCCGTGGCGGTGCGCGAAGTCGAGGAAGCGCCGGGTCACGAGCTCGACCTCCAGACCGCCCCGCACGCGGTAGCGCCGGGGGATCTGCACGGTGTCGAACGGCTCGATCCACCGGCCGGCGACCCGCCGCACGAGCCGCCAGCTGGGCCCGCCCAGCCACGAGCAGACCAGCAGCAGCCGCATGCCCTCCTTCCCGCAGGAGGTGGGCACCGGCGCCCCGGTGAGCTCGCGCAGCCGACGCAGGGTGCGTCGGCGGCGGCTCTCGGAGAAGGACGTCACCCGGACCCGGTGCGCGGCCGCGTGCTCGTGCAGCAGGTCCGGGAGGGCCGCCACGGAGGCCTCGTCCTTGACGTCGATGTTGAACTTCAGCTCCGGGAACTCCGTGAGCAGGTCGGCCAGCCGCGGGATCCCGCCCGCCCCGGCGACCCGCTCGTGGCAGATCTCCGACCAGGTCAGCTCGGAGACCGACCCCGAGGCGTCGGTGACGCGGTCGAGCGTCCCGTCGTGGAAGGAGAGGACCACGCCGTCGCGCGTGGTGTTCACGTCCGTCTCGATCCACTCGTAGCCGAGGTCGCGCGCGGCGCGGAAGGCGTCGAGGGTGTTCTCCGCGCCGTCGCGGCAGAAGCCGCGGTGGGCGAGGGCCACGGGCGTCTCGGCCACGGTCTCGGCCACGGTCTCGGGCACGGTCTCGGGCACGGTCTCGGGCTCGGGCTCGGCCGGCTTCTCGGGCTCGGGCGGGGTCTCGGGTCGGTTCTCGGAGGCGGTCACGCCTTCATTGTGCCCCGCCGGGTTACTCAGGGGTAGATCCCCTGGCCGCGTGACGCTCCAGGTCAGCCGCGGCGCAGGAGCGCCTCGATCACCTGGGCCACCCCGTCCTCCTCGAACGGCGGGGCCGTGCGGCCGACCGCCTCGACCACCGCGGGGTGCCCGTCCGCCATGGCGAAGCCGTGCGCGGCCCACGTGAGCATCTCGAGGTCGTTGGGCATGTCCCCGAACGCCAACACCTGGTGCGGGCCGATCCCGCGCTCGGCGGCGTACTGCTCGAGCGTGCGGGCCTTGGTGAGCCCCCTCTGGCCCATCTCCACGAGCGGGGCGGCCGCCACGGAGTGCGTGACGGACAGCCGCCCGGCCACGAGGGCGGTGAGGGAGCGGAAGTAGTCGTGGGGGTCGGCGGCGTCGAGCTTGGCGAGGAACTTCACCAGCCCCGACTGTCCCGGCAGGCGCTCCCGCAGGGGCCCCACCCGCGGGGCGCCGACCTCCATCCGGTCGGTCCGCGACCACCCGCGGTCCACGAAGACGCCCTCGAGGGTCTCCGCGGCGAACAGGGTGCCGGGGTGCCGGGCCGCCACCTCGTCCATGATCGCGAACGCGTCCCGGGCCGGGAACAGGCTCGACTCCACGACCACGTCCGCGGCGAGGTCGTAGACCACCGCCCCGTTGGAGCAGATCACCACGCCCTCGTGGCCCAGCTGGTCCCGCAGCGGGTCGAGCCAGCGCATGGGCCGGCCCGTCACGAAGACCACGTGGATGCCCCGGTCCTGGGCGGCGCGGATCGCGTCGACGGTGCGCGGGCGGAACCGGAAGTCGTGCCCCAGGACGGTGCCGTCCAGGTCGCTGGCGATCAGCTTGACGGGCTCCCCGTCGCCGGGGAGCCCCAGGGTCGTGCTCACGGAGGGGAGATCACCTCTCGTAGGTGGCGGTCAGGCAGGCGCGGGCGATCCCGTGGCTGAAGAGCTGGAAGTTCACGGCCGCGGGGCTCGCGCTCTCGTCGACGTCGACCGTCTCCTCGCCCACCGCGGTCACGCACACGATGTAGCGGTGCGCGCCGTGGCCGGGGGGCGGGGCGGCCCCGATGAACTCGTCGGTGCCGCCGTCGTTGCGGTGTTTGACGGCCCCCGCCGGCGGGTTCGACGCGGCGCCGCGCTCGAGGGACGTGACGTCGGCGGGGATGTTGGACAGGCACCAGTGCCAGAAGCCGCTGGGGGTGGGCGCGTCCGGGTCGAACATCGTGACCACGTAGCTCTTGGTCCCCTCGGGCGCCCCGGACCAGCTCAGCTGCGGGGAGACGTCCAGGCCGCCGGCGCCCATGATGCCGGAGCACTGGTCCCTGCCCAGCGGCTCGCCCTCGGTGATGTCCTCCGAGGTGAGCTCGAAGGTGGGCAGGTCGGGGAGGTCTGCGTAGGGTTCGCGGTCGAGCACGGGGCTCTCCTTCCGTGGGGGTTGCGGGACTTCCGTGGGACGCGGGCTCAGCCCGCGGGCAGCTCGTCCTTGCGGGGCAGGTCGGCGCCGGCGCGGGACACGGTGACCCCGGCGGCGCCGGCGGCGTAGCGCAGCAGGTCCCCCACCTGGGTCCCGTCGAGGTTGTCCACGCGCTCCCGGGCGCTCGCACCGGTGTAGCCGTGGTCGACGAACCAGCCGAGCATCGCGGCCATGAAGGAGTCGCCGGCGCCCACGGTGTCGACCACCGTGGTGCGGGCGGCCGGGACCTCGACGCCGCGCGGGCCGGTCGCCCGGGTGCGCGCCCAGGGGCCCAGGGCCCCGCGGGTGACGACGACGATGCCCGCTCCGGCCTTGAGCCACGCCGCGGCGCTCTCCTCGATGCTCCGGTTCGGGTAGAGCCACAGGAGGTCCTCGTCGGAGGCCTTGACGACGTCCGCCATGCCCACGATCCGCTCGGCCCGGGCACGGGCCGCGGAGGAGTCCGGGATGATCGACGGCCGGCAGTTGGGGTCGTAGGAGATCAGGGCGGTGCGGTGGGCCTGCTCGACCGCCTGCAGCACCTTCGAGGCGCCGGGCTCGAGCATCGCGCCGATCGAGCCCACGTGCAGCAGCTCGGTCCCGGCCAGGAGCTGGGCGAGCTGGTCGTCCGTGAGGTCGAGGGACCAGTCGAGCTGGAAGTCGTAGGTCGCGGCGCCGTCCGCGCCGATCACGGCCTCGGCCACCGAGGTGGGGCGGGTGTCGGCGTCGAAGGGCAGGAGGACGCCGTTGTCCCGCAGGTGCGCCTCGACGCGGGCGCCGTGCTCGTCCTCCCCGTAGCGGCCGAGGAACTGCACCTGGTGCCCGAGACGGGCAAGGCCCACGGCCACGTTCATGGGGCTCCCCCCGGCGTGCGCCCGGGGCTCCTGGCCCTGTTTGGAGACCACGTCGACGAGGGCCTCACCGATCACCGTCAGCATGCCCTCACGGTAGCACCCGGCCCCGGCCGGGCCCCGTGTTCCCGGCGCGTCACAGGACCCGCGCCGGGACCGCCCGTACGCCTAGAATGGTCGACGGCACCCCGCGTGGGCCACAACAGTGGCGCGCGCGTTCCGAATCCGCGCGACGAGGCGCGGCACGTCACGGCCGGACACGATGACGTTCCCCCGGCCGAGGAAGAGAGTCATTCCTTGAGCACTCCTGAAAGCTGGGCCTCCCGTGAGGCCCTCGCCGAGGCCATGGTTCCCCTGGTCGGCCGCCTGCACCGCGAGAACAAGGTCGTCCCCACCGTCTACGGCCGGTCCCTGGTGCACAAGTCCGTCACGCAGATCATCAAGGCGCACCGCTTCGCCCGCCGCATCGACGGCGTCGAGCTGCCCCTGGAGGACACCACCCGCCTCCTGGAGGCGCTGACGAGGCTGAACCTCGGCACCTGCGCGGTCGACCTCGCCAAGCTCAACAAGCTCGCCCAGGAGTCCTCCGAGGACCTCGACGCGTTCCTGCGCGAGGAGCTCGCCCCGGTCGTGGACCGCAAGGAGCAGAACTTCGCCGAGGCCCAGGACGTCGTCCTCTACGGCTTCGGGCGCATCGGCCGCCTGCTGGCGCGCATCCTCGTCAACCGCAACGACGGCACCGGCCTGAACCTGCGCGCCGTCGTCGTGCGCAAGAAGCCGGGCAACGACCTGGTCAAGCGCGCCTCCCTGCTGCGCCGCGACTCCGTGCACGGCAAGTTCGACGGCACGATCCACGTCGACGAGGAGAACAACGTCATCACCGCCAACGGTGTGGCCATCAAGTTCATCTACGCGAACGACCCCTCCGAGATCGACTACACCGCCTACGGGATCGACAACGCCATCGTCGTGGACAACACCGGCGTGTGGCGCGACGAGGCGGGCCTGTCCAAGCACCTGCAGGCCAAGGGCGTGGCGAAGGTCCTGCTCACGGCGCCGGGCAAGGGCGACATGAAGAACATCGTGTGCGGCGTCAACGACGACTCCATCGTCCCGGAGGACACCATCCTCTCCGCCGCGTCCTGCACCACCAACGCGATCACCCCGGTCGTGAAGGTGCTCAACGACAAGTACGGCATCCGGCAGGGCCACGTCGAGACGGTGCACTCCTACACCAACGACCAGAACCTCATCGACAACTGGCACAAGGGCGACCGCCGCGGCCGCTCCGCCGCCCTGAACATGGTCATCACCGAGACCGGCGCCGCCAAGGCCGTGGCCAAGGCCCTGCCCGAGATGGCCGGGAAGCTCACCGGCAACGCCATCCGCGTCCCCACCCCGGACGTGTCCATGGCCATCCTCAACCTCCAGCTCGACGAGGCCCCGGAGTCCAAGGACGCCGTCAACCAGTACCTGCGCGACGTCTCGCTGAACTCGTCCCTGCGCAAGCAGATCGACTACACCGACTCCCCCGAGGTGGTCTCCACCGACTTCGTGGGCTCCCGCCGCGCGGGCGTCGTGGATGGTCTCGCGACCATCGTCAACGGCAGCTCGCTGGTGCTCTACGTCTGGTACGACAACGAGTTCGGCTACTCCTGCCAGGTGGTGCGGGTGCTCGCCCGCATGGCCGACATCGCCATGCCGCAGTTCCCGGCCGAGCGGGTCGCCGCCGGCGTCGCCGCGAACTGAGCCCCGGCCGCTCCTGCGGCTCCTGACACCAGGGGGCGCCTCCGGGCGGAACGCAACGCCGCGTTCCGCCCGGGGGCGCCCCTTCGGTGTCTCCGGCGGCGTTCCGGCGCGCGGCGCGGTCAGCCCGTGAAGAACGCCCCGGCGACGGCGCCCAGCGCGGCGACGTCGTCCACGTGGCACAGCTCCCGGGCCGAGTGCATCGACAGCAGCCCGATCCCGACGTCGACCGTGCGGATGCCCAGCCGGGCGGCGGTGATCGGCCCGATCGTGGACCCGCAGGGGATCCGGTTGTTGGAGACGAACTCCTGGTAGCCGACCCCGGCGCGCTCGCAGGCCGCGGCCCAGAGCCCCGCGCCCACGGCGTCCGTGGCGTAGTGCTGGTCGGCATTGATCTTCAGCAGCGGCCCCGCTCCCGGCACCGGCGTGTTCACGGGGTCGTGGTGGCCCTGGTAGTTGGGGTGGACCAGGTGCCCGGCGTCGGCGGACAGGCAGACCGAGTCCGCCAGGGCCCGGCGGTGCTCCGCCCCCGTGCGGCCCAGCGCCTCGTCGATCCGCACGAGCACGTCCTCGAGGAACGGCCCGGCCGCGCCCGACCGGGTGCGGGAGCCGATCTCCTCATGGTCGAACGCGGCGAGCACGGCGACGTGCCCGCCCTCCTCGACCGCAGCGGCCTCGCGGACCAGCGCGGCCAGCCCCGTGTGCACGGAGGAGAGGTTGTCCAGCCGGCCGGAGGCGAACAGCTTCCCGTCCCGGCCGAACACGGCGGGCGGCTGGGTGTCGGCGAGCACGACGTCGTAGCCGACGATCCGCGCCGGGTCCACCGGCCCGCCCTCCGCGTGCTCGGCCAGCAGCGCGAGGACGTCCGCGTCCTCCGCCCGGCCGACGCCCCACACCGGCTGCACGTGCTGCTGCCGGTCCAGGGCCTGGCCCTTGTTGGCGTCGCGGTCCAGGTGGATCGCGAGCTGGGGGATGCGGGCCACGGGCCCGGTGGCGGTCAGCCGCTCGACGGGCGCTCCGTCGTCGCCGCGCAGCACGAGCCGCCCAGCCATCCGCAGCTCCCGGTCGAGCCAGGAGTTGAGCAGGGGCCCGCCGTAGACCTCCACCCCGGCCTGGTGCCAGGTCCGCACGGTGGTGGTGGGGCGGGGCTTGAGCTTGAAGCCGGGCGAGTCTGTGTGGGCCCCCAGGATCCGGAAGCCGGCCGCCCGCGGGGTCCCCGCCGGGGTGGTCCAGGCGATGAGCGCCCCGTCCCGGACCACGAAGCGCCGGCCGCGGACGTCCTGCTCCCCCCACGCCGCCAGCTCGTCCAGGCGGACGAAGCCCGCCTCCTCGAGCCGCGCGGCGGCGGCGTGCGCGGCGTGGTACGAGCTGGGCGAGGCCGTGACGAACCGGCCGAGGTCCTCCACGGCGGACAGGGGGTCGGCGGCGGGGTCGCTGGGGCGGGAGTCCATGGCGCCAGTCTACGGAAGGCGCTCCGGGGCGGGCCCGGGGGCCGGCCGCCGGGCGCTGGGAGCTCCGCGGCCCTGGCCGGCGGGCCCGTAGCCGGCCGGGCCGTAGCCCCCGGGGCCCGTGCCGTAGCCGTAGCCCCCGGGGCCCGTGCCGTAGCCGCCGTAGCCGTGGCCCCCGGGAACCGGTGCGTAGCCGCCGTGGCCGCCCGGGCCGTGGTGACCGCCGGGCCACGGCACCGGCTGCCGCGGGGGGCGGACCGTGCGGGTCACCTCGAGGCCGTGCTTCTTGGCGAGGCGGACCATGATCAGCGCGTACACGCCGTCGAACAGGACGGTGAGCGCCACGGCGACCCACGAGGACTCGGTGGCGTTGGGGTCGGCCCAGCCGATGGCGGCGAGCAGCGTGACCATGACGTTGTTGGCCACGTGCAGGCCGATGGCCGCCTCGAGCCCGCCGGTGCGCCAGCACAGGTACCCCGCGACGACCGCCATGACGGCGACGGAGAGCAGCCCCCAGACGTCGTACAGGTGGGCCAGGGTGAACAGGGGCACGGGGAGCAGGATCGCGAAGACGGGCCGGCGCACCCACCGCCCCACGGTCTGCAGCAGGTAGCCGCGGAACACGAGCTCCTCCGCCGCGCACTGCAGCGGGACCACGAGCACGACCATCGCGAGGATGAGCCAGAACCCGTCGATCGGCCGAGGGGTGCTGATCGAGCCGAGCACGGTGAGCTCGAAGAGGCTGACCGCGCCGTAGCCGATCGCGTAGATGGCCAGGCCCACCGCCAGGGAGCGGCCCAGGAAGCCCCAGCGCAGCCGCCCGGTCACGGACAGCAGGAGTCCCACGGGTCGGGGACCCATGACCACCCGGGCGAGGACCATCGCGGGGATCATCAGGACGACCGAGAAGAACAGCATGAAGAAGATCGCCGGGTCCATGACGTCCAGGGTGGCGGGGTCGAGGAATGCCTCGTCCACGGCGTCCGGCCCGCGCTGGACCATGAGCCCCAGGGCCCACAGCACGGCGAAGAGCACGGTCAGCACCAGGTAGGAGGCGACGAGAATCACGAGCTCCACGAGCGGCTTCCACCAGCGGTGCTCGGGGTCGGCGTGCCCCAGCCGGTGGTAGGGCAGGAGACGGACGCCGCCGTCGCGGCGGGCGTCGTCGGCGGCGGGGACCGAGCCCCAGGGAGCGGCACGCGTGGTCATGCCCCAACGCTATCCGCCCGGTGGGACGGGAGGCGGGAAGCACCCGCGGCGCGCGGCTCAGCGGGCGTAGCGGTCCACGAACGCGGCGAGGATCTTCTCCGGCTCGGTCACGCGCGGGCCGGTGCGGATCCGGTCCTTGACGCGCTCGGCGTCCCCCGGCGGGAAGTACCCGTGGGACTTGTACGCCTCGATCCTGTTGAGCAGCGCCGGGCCGTCCAGTTCGGGGTGGAACTGGGTCGCGTAGAGGTTCTGTTTGACCCGGAACATCTGCACGGGGCAGGCGGCGCCGCTCGCGAGCAGCACCGCCGTGGGCGCGAGCCGGCGGGTGCCCTCCTTGTGGCCCACGAAGCCGTGGAACGTCGCCGGCAGCTCCCGCAGCAGGGGGTCGCGGCGGCCCTCCTCCGTGAGGGCGACCTCGATCACCCCGATGTCCTCCCCGAACGTGCGGTCGACGACGCCGCCCTGGTGGGTGCCCAGCGTCCCCACCCCGTAGCACGCCCCGAGGAAGGGGAAGTCCCGGGCCACGACCTCGTCGAGCAGGTCCCGCATCTCGGTCTCCGCCCGCCGCTGCACCTCGGTCTTCAGCTCCGGGGGATCGGAGGAGTTGAACGGGGACCCCCCGATGATCACCCCGGAGTAGCGCTCGAGGTCGATCGGGGGCATCGGGGCGAGCTCCAGCCGGACCCTGTGGAGCCTGCTCTCCTCCAGCCCGCTGAAGCGGCAGATGGTCTCGTACTCCTCGTCCGCCACGTCGTTCTCGGCGCGGGTGGCCAGCAGGAGGAAGGGCTTCATGGCGTCCATCCTATTCAGCGCCGGCTGCTCCCCCCGGCCGCCCGGCCCCTGCCCCGCCGAGCCCCCACACCACCACCCCCAACCCCGCCGAGTCCCCAGAGTGTGCGCATTTCCCCACGTGCCTGCCTGGGGAAATGCGCACACTCTGGGGACTCGGCGGCGGAGGAGGGGACTCGGCGCAGCGACGGAGCCGCGGAGGTGGGGACTCGGCGCAGGGGCGGAGCGGCGGGGCGGCGGGGCGGGATCAGGGGGTGATGCGCTCCTGGTGCGCGTACGCGTTGAACGAGCTGCCGCGGCTGAAGCCGAGCAGGGTGACGCCCGCCCGGTCGGCGAGGTCCACGGCCAGCGCCGAGGGCGCCGAGACCGCCGCGAGGGCCGGCACGCCCGCCATGTACGCCTTCTGCACGAGCTCGAAGGAGGCCCGGCCGGAGACCTGCAGCACGGTGGAGCGCAGGGGCAGCAGGCCCTCGCGCAGGGCCCAGCCCACCACCTTGTCCACGGCGTTGTGCCGGCCGACGTCCTCGCGCACGCACAGCAGCTCGGGCGCGGCAGGGGCGTCGTCGTCGTGCGACGGGGCGGCGGGGAACCGGAAGAGCCCGGCGGCGTGGACCCCGCCGGTGGTGGAGAACAGCTTCTGCCCCGTGCGCAGCTGGTCCGGCAGCGCGAGGAGCGCCGGGACGGGCAGGGCGACGGGGTCCTCGGCGGGGTCGTGGGCGGAGACCTTGGTGACCGCCTCGATGGACGCCGTGCCGCACACCCCGCACGACGACGACGTGTACACGTGCCGCTCCATGGAGGTGTCCGGCAGGGCGACCCCCGGCGCGAGCCGGACCTCGACCACGTTGTAGGTCCGCTGCCCGTCGGGGCCGATGCCGCTGCGGTAGTCCATCTGCACGATCTCCGCCATGGAGCGCACCACGCCCTCGGAGACGAGGAAGCCGGCCACGAGGTCGAAGTCGTTGCCGGGGGTGCGCATGGTGACGGTGAACGGGCGGCCGTCGAGCCGGATCTCGAGGGGCTCCTCCCCTGCCAGGGTGTCGGCGCGGCCCGTCGCAGGGCCCTCGGCCGTGTACCGGTGCACGCGGCGGCGCTGGGATGCTCGGGTCATGGTCGTCCTCCGGTCCGGGCCTCCCGCGGGCGGAGTCCCTCCCCGGAAAGCCTAGGCTCCGCCGCGGCACGGGGCCGAACGGGGGACGTTACTGGTAAGTAACGTCAGGCAAAGTGGGGACAGGATCTTCCTATTCGGATGCATGGACTTTTGTCTAGGGTTGACATGTCAAGGGATCACGCCGGCAGGACCTCCGGTCGAGGCCCTGCCGGCGATCACCCGCTGGCACGCGGGCCCGCGCACCCCGGTGCGGAGCTCGCGCCGACCGTTCCTCCTCCGGATCCGGCTCTGATCCGCATCGGATCCGGAGGAGGAACGGCCCCGGCGCTCACGCGTGCACCGCCCCGAACGCCCCGGCACGACGCGCGCACCGACCCTGCGCAGCCTCCCTCTCTCCCGCACGCCCTCTCCCGCAAAGGCAGCACCATGCACACCGCACCCCAGCACCCCCTGCCCACCTCCGCCCCGCGGGGCGGCCGGCACCGCCGCGCCGGCAAGGCCGCCCTCGCCGGCGTCGTCGCCGTGGGCCTCCTCGCCGCCGGTGGCGGCACCTTCTCGAAGTGGTACGACGAGCAGACCGTCGCCTCCGGCGACGTCCTGAGCAGCGGCGAGCTGTCCCTCGACCACCTCTCGTCCGGGTGGTTCGTGGACGGGCAGCCGATCGACGTGGACGCGTTCAGGATGGTCCCCGGCGACACCGTCACCTTCGTCTCGCAGACCCGGGTCAACGCCGTCGGCGACAGCCTGACCGCCCAGCTGGCGCTGGACCCCTCCGGGATCAGCCTCGCGACCGTGGACCCCGGGCTGGCCGACGACCTCGTCTACGCCGTGGACGTCGACGGCCTCCAGGACACCAGCGCGGCCGGGGGCTGGACCGTCGTCGGCGAGGCGGGCGGGAACCGCAACGACAACGGGGCGCCCGTCACGGTCACGGTCACCATCGACTGGCCGGCCGACGTGCCCGCCGACGGCCGGGCGGGCCAGAACGACTCCGTGGACCTCGGCGCGATCAAGCTCACCCTCGCGCAGAACGTGTGACCGTGCCGGGCCCCGGGCCCCGGGTCCGGCCGCCCGGGGCCCCGGTGCCGCGACGCCGCCGTCGTCGCACCGGGGCCCCACCCCTCGTTCCTCCGCCCCACCCCCAGAGGCTCCCCATGACTGCCCCCTCCCCCTCGCGGCCCGCAGCCCTGCTGCGCGCCTCCGCGGCCTCCCTCGTGGCCGTGGCCCTGCTCGGCAGCGGGCTCGGCACCGCGGCCCGCTGGTCCGACGAGGCCGCGCTCGGGGCCCCGGCGATCAGCACCGGCGCCCTCGGCGTGCGTCTGGGACCGGCGACGGCCGCGCTCCGGCACACCGCCCCGGGAACGGACGCGGGCACGGACGCGGGGGCCACGGCCCCGGAGGACGTCACGGGGTCGGCGACGGTCCCCGGCGTGCTGGAGGGGGACACCCTCGCCGTCACGACCCGGATGGCGATCGAGGCCCGGGGCACGAACCTCACCGCGACGCTCACCGTGGACCCGGGCCTGCCCGACGGCTCCCCGCTCGTCCCCCACGTCCGCATCGACCCGGTCGACGGCGCGCCGCCCCTCGGCGGGACCGGTGCCGAGAACACCCGGACGGTCACGGCGGCCCACCACGGCGCCTCCTACGACGTCACGGTCACCTACCACGTCCCCGCCGGGGCCCTCGCCGAGGGCACGTCGGTCGATCCCGTCCCGCTGACCGTCACGCTCGCCCAGAACTGATGCCACGAGGAGCCCCCATGCGCCAGTACCGCACCCCCACGATCTTCGTGCTCGTCGTCCTCGCCGTGCTCGTCCTGATCGTCCTCGCGACCCCCGCCGGGGCCACGAGGGCGGCGTGGGTGTCCCAGGACCGCGTGGACGTGCCCGGCCTGACCATGGCCGAGATCCGCTTCGGCGTGACGGGCGGGGACGACGTCGCCACCCTCACGAACTCGTCGGGCTTCGGCCTCGCGTACCGGCCGGCCCTGGCAGAGGTCCGGCCCGCCGGCACCGGGACCACCGCCGAGCACCTGGCGGCCCTCCTCGCCACCGGCCCGGCCTTCTCCTACCACCCGGGTGCCACGGAGTGCTCCGGCGCCGCCGGCCGGTGGACCGCCACGGCCGGCGGCCCGGTCGACCCGGCCGGCGACTCCCGCGAACCGCTGCCGGAGGGCGCCGCCGAGACCCTCTGCCTCGCCGTGGCCCCGGCCGCCGGGCAGGACGAGGCCCTGCGGGCCCTGCACGGGCGGCAGTTCGACGTCGTGACCACCCTGGAGGCGGTTCCCGCCGGCGGGGGCTCCTGGTCCCGGACGGACAGCTCGTGGACGGCGCGCTACGTCGTGGACGCACCCCCCGCGGAGGAGCAGCCCGCCGAGGAGCCGACGACGGCGCCCGCCCCGGCGGGTCGGTGCACCGCGGACGGGAAGGACGCCGTGCTGAGCTGGTCCTGGGCCGGCGGCACGGATCCGGCCGCGACCCGCTGGGAGGTGCTGCGCCGGCCCGGGACGGGCGGGGAGTGGACGTCCCTGCGCCTTGTCGAGGTCGGGGCGGCGCCCGAGGCGCGGCTGACCCACCTCGACGTGCCGGAGACCGACGGCGGGCCCTCGAAGAACGTGCCCTACGAGTTCACCGTGCGCCCGCACCAGGCGCAGGAGGGCACGGCGCAGGAGACCACGGCGCCCGGGCCCGGGCTGCCGGTGTGGACCCTCGTGTCCCCCGGCAACAGCAAGAAGCTGGAGTGCCAGGCGGTGCGGCCGTGACGGCCGCGGCCCGCCGCGCCGGCCACGGCCTGCTCGTCGCCCTGCTGGCCGTGGTCTCGGCCGTGCTGCTGGCCGTCGTGATCGTCCCCCTCGTACTGGGCTGGGTCCCGCTGACGGTGCTCTCCGGCTCGATGGAGCCGGCCGTCCCGACCGGCAGCCAGGTCGTCGTCGAGCCCCTCGAGGGCGAGGAGGACGCCGCCCGGCTGGGCGTGGGGGACGTGGTGACCTTCATGCCCCGCCCCGACGACGCCACCCTGGTGACGCACCGGATCGTGCAGGTCGCCCACGACGGGGAGGGGAGGCTGAGCTTCACCACGCGGGGCGACGCCAACGCGGCCCCGGACGAGGAGGTCCTCACCGCCACCCAGCTGCGGGGCGTCGTGCGGTACCACGTCCCGTGGGCCGGCTACGCCGCGAACCTCCTGGACGCCGGGCAGAAGCGCGGCGGGATCGTGCTGGCCGCCGGGGCCCTGACCGGCTACGCCCTGTGGCAGGTGCTGGGCGGGCTCCGCGACCGGCGCCGCGGGACCGGGGCGGAGGCCGGCCCGGTGCCCGGCCCGCGGAGCGAGCCGCCGGGCGGGGCGCGGACCGGACCGTTGCCCGTGGAGGCCGTCGCCGACCATGATGGGTGACATGGCCGAGACCCCGCTCCTTCCCCTCGACGAGACCTGGCAGCGCGCCCTGGTCGTCGTCGCCCACCCCGACGACATGGAGTTCGGCGCCGCCGCGGCCGTGGCCCGCTGGACGGGCCAGGGCAAGGAGGTCGTCTACTGCCTCGTGACGAGCGGGGAGGCCGGCATCGACGGGATGGAGCCCCAGCGCAGCGGGCCGCTGCGGGAGGACGAGCAGCGGGAGTCGTGCCGGATCGTGGGCGTGGACCAGGTCGAGTTCCTCCGCCTGCCGGACGGCGTCCTCGAGTACGGGATCGCGCTGCGGCGGCGGATCGCCGAGGTGGTCCGCCGGCACCGGCCGGACGTGGTGATCACCAACAACTTCCGCGACACCTGGGACAACGCGACGAACCTGAACCAGGCGGACCACATCGCCGTGGGCCGCGCGACCCTGGACGCCGCCCGGGACGCCGGCAACCGGTGGATCTTCCCCGAGCAGGTCGAGGCCGGGCTGGCGCCGTGGCCCGACGTCGTCGCCGTGTGGGCGGCCGCCTCACCGGACTCCCGGCACGCGGTGGACGTGACGGACACGTTCGACGCCGGCGTGGCGTCCCTGCGCGCCCACCACGCCTACCTGGAGGGGCTGGGCTGGGCGGACTTCGACCCCGACGCCTTCCTGCGGGACAGCGCCCTGGCCACCGGCGAGCGGGCCGGCGTCCCGCTCGCGTCCGCGTTCGAGGTCCTGCCCCTGCGCTGGGGCGGCACCGAGGACTGAGCGGCCCGGACCTCAGCGCGCCGGCGCGGGGTCGCGCAGGACGAGGAGGACGAGCAGGACGGCGACGACGACGAGGCCCGCCACGAAGCCGACCGTCCCCGTCCAGCCGGTCCCCGTGTAGAAGACCCCGCCCGCCCAGCCGAGCACCGACGAGCCCCCGTAGTAGAAGAGGGTGTAGAGGGAGGACGCCTGCGCCTTGCCCGTGCGCGAGCGCACCGGCACCCACCCGGAGGCCACCGCGTGCGCGGCGAAGAACCCGGCCGTGAACAGGAGCAGCCCGCCCACGACGACGGGCAGGGACGGGACCAGGGTGACGAGCAGGCCCGCGAGCATGAGCAGCCCGCTGGCGGCGAGCACCGTGCGGCGGCCGCGCGCGACGGCGACCCGCCCCGCGGTGCCCGAGGACCACGTCCCGGACAGGTACGCCAGGAAGAGCAGGCTCACCACGGTCTGGGACACGCCGAACCGCTCGCCGCCCAGGTGGAAGCCCAGGTAGTTGTAGATCGCCACGAACCCGCCCATGAGCAGGAAGCCCTGCAGGTAGAGCACGACGAGGCCGGGGTCGGCGAGGTTCGCGCGCAGCCGGCCGGCCAGGCCGCCGGGGCCGGCGAGCCGCACCGTCTGGGCCACGAACCCGCGCTGCCGGGGAGCGATGAGCACGAACGCGACGGCCGCGAGCGCGGCGAGCACGCTGACCGTGATCGTCCCCGTGCGCCAGCCGAAGGCGTCGCCCACGGGCGCCGCCACGATGCGCCCGGCCAGGCCACCGAGGCTCGTGCCCGCCACGTAGGTGCCGGCGGCGACGGCGGCGTGCTTCCGGTCGACCTCCTCCGCGAGGTAGGCCATGGCCACGGCGGGGATCCCGCCCAGGGCCGCGCCCTCCACGAAGCGCAGCACCACGACGGCCTCGAAGCTCGGGGCCAGCGGCATGACCAGGCCCAGGACCGTGGCCGCGACGACCGCCACGACCATGGTCCGCAGCCGGCCCCAGCGGTCGGAGACCACCGACCACGGCAGCACCGCCACGGCCAGCCCCAGGGTCGCCGCGGACACGCCCAGGGAGGCCTGTGCGGCGTCGATCCCCATGTCCTCGGCGAGCAGGGGTAGGACACCCTGGACGGAGTAGAGCTGGGCGAAGGTGGCCACCCCGGCGCACAGCAGGGCCAGCAGGACGCGGCGGTAGCCGCTGCTGCCGCGGCCGTACCCGGACCAGTCGCGCTCAGCCACGGCGGGCGCCGTCCGCCTCCCGGGCGCGCAGGCCGGCGACCGTCCACAGCCCCAGGAGCAGGAACAGGGCCAGGTAGGGCAGGGCCGCCACGACGTCGACCACCGGCCCCGGCACCCCGGCCCCGCCCAGCCAGGCGTCCCAGCGGATCGGCCCGACGTACAGGCCCACGAGGGCGACGGCGCCCAGCACGAGGGCGGGCGTGCGCGCGGCCCCCCGCAGGAACGCCGGCCCCGCCTCCACCCACAGGGCCGTGAGCACGACGGGCCACCACAGGTGGTGGTGGGACCACGTCACCGGGGACATGAACAGCATGACCAGGGCGCTGACGGCCACGACCGAGAGGGTCATCGCGCGGGCGGCCAGGACCCGGATCAGGAGGGCCGTGCCCACGACCATGGCGAGGATCAGCGCCCAGCGCAGCAGGGGCTCGACGTCCGCGGGCACTCCGAGGTGCAGGAGCACCCCCTGCAGCGAGGTGTTGTCCACGTACGCGGTGTTGCCCACGCGCTCGTCGCTGACCACGGCGTCGGTCCAGAACACGAGCGCGTCCCGGGGCATCACCATGAAGCCGATCAGCACGGTCGCGGCGAAGGTGAGGCCCATGGTGAGGATGGGCCTCAGCTGCCCGCGCATCAGGAACACGAGCCCGAACGCGAGCGGGGTCAGCTTGATCCCGGCGGCCAGACCGATCCAGAACCCGCGCGGGACCCGCCCCAGCAGGCTGTCGTCGCGGCGGCGCAGGAGGTCGTAGAGCACGAGCACCAGGATGAACGCGTTGATCTGTCCCAGCCCCACGTTGCGCATCCACGGCCCCGACCACAGCAGGATCGCGGTTCCGGCGGCCACCGCGGTCACGGGGTCCAGCCGGGACAGCAGCGGCAGCGGCCGCCCCCGGTCGGCCGCGTAGCGGGGCAGGACGTGGGAGAGCAGGACGGCGGTGCCGATCGTCGCGAGCAGGAGCGCGAGCTCCGAGAACCACTCCGGCACGTAGGCCAGCGGCACGAACAGCAGTGCCGCGAAGGGCGGATAGGTGAACGGCAGGCCGCCGTCGTCGTGGAGGCTCAGCCCGGGGCCGTAGAGCTCGTCGGTGAAGCCGTGGCGGTCCACCACGGCCATCCCGCCCAGGCGGTAGACGTCCAGGTCGATGCTGCCGTCGAGCGCCAGCCACACGCAGCGCACCAGCGCCCCGGCGAGCAGCAGCCAGACGAGGACGGTCAGGGGCGCCGAGCGCCGCCGGCCGCCGGGGGCGGCCGCGGACGAGGCGGAGGGGACGGAAGAGGTGGACGGGACGGTCACCGGGGCCTCAGTTCTGGGGGAGTTCGCGGGATGGGGGCCGGGCGGCGCGCGGCGGATCGGTTCTCGGGCGGATCGGTTCTCGGGCGGGTCGGTTCACGGGCGGGTCGGTTCTCGAAGGAGCGGCTCAGTTCTTGAAGGAGTGGACGGGGGCGGGGACGCGGCCGCCGCGGGAGACGAACGCGGTGCCGCCGAACCGGTTGACCGGCAGCACCGGGGCCCGGCCGAGCAGCCCGCCGAACTCGAGGGTCTCCCCCACCCCGAGGCCCACGGCCGGGATGACCCGGACCGCGGTGGTCTTGGAGTTCATCACGCCGATCGCGGCCTCGTCCGCGATCATCGCGGCCAGGATCGGGGCCGGGGTGTCCCCGGGGACCGCGACCATGTCGAGGCCCACGGAGCAGATCGCGGTCATGGCCTCGAGCTTGTCGAGCGAGATCGCGCCCAGCTGGACGGCCTCGATCATCCCGATGTCCTCGGAGACCGGGATGAAGGAGCCCGACAGCCCGCCGACGTGGCTGCACGCCATGAGGCCGCCCTTCTTCACGGCGTCGTTGAGCACCGCGAGCGCCGCCGTCGTCCCGTGCCCGCCGATCCGCTCCACGCCCATCTCCTCGAGGATCCTGGCCACCGAGTCCCCCACCTCGGCGGTGGGCGCGAGGGAGAGGTCCACGATGCCGAACGGCACCCCGAGGCGCTGCGCGGCGAGCCGGCCGACGAGCTGGCCGGCTCGGGTGATCTTGAACGCCGCCTTCTTCACGGTCTCGGCGACCACGTCCAGGGGGGCGCTGCGCACGCCCTCGAGGGCGCGCTTGACCACGCCCGGCCCGGAGATCCCCACGTGCACCTCGACGTCGGGCTCCTCCACCCCGTGGAACGCGCCGGCCATGAAGGGGTTGTCGGAGACCGCGTTGGCGAAGACCACGAGCTTGGCGCAGCCGAAGCCGTGCCGGTCCGCCGTGAGGTCGGCGGTCTCCCGGACCACCTCGCCCATCCGGGCGACCGCGTCCATGTTGATCCCGGCCCGGGTGGAGCCGACGTCCACGGACGCGCAGACGGTCTCCGTGGTCGCCAGGGCCTCCGGGATCGAGTCGATGAGGGTCCGCTCCCCCGGCGTCGCGCCCTTGGAGACCAGCGCGGAGAAGCCGCCGATGAAGTTCACGCCCACGGCGGCGGCCGCGGCGTCGAGCGTGCGGGCGAACGCCACGTGGTCGGCGTCGCCGCTGGCCCCCGCCACGAGGGCGATCGGGGTGACCGACAGGCGCTTGTTGACGATGGGGATGCCGAGCTCCGCCTGGATCCCGTCGGCGACCTCCACGAGCCGGGCGGCGTGGCGGACGATCTTGTCGTAGATCTTCCGCCGGGCCCGCTCGCCGTCCTGGTCGGCGCAGTCGAGCAGGGAGATGCCCATGGTGACGGTGCGGATGTCGAGCTTCTCCTCCTCGATCATCCGGAGGGTCTCGAGAATGCTGTCGGTGCGGTCCACGGGGTCTTTCGGGTCGGGGGACGGGGTGCTGCCGGCCCGGTCAGATGGTGTGCATGGCCTTGAAGATCTCCTCCGACTGCAGCTGGATGCTCAGCCGCTCCCGCTGCTCGACCTCCCGCACCGCCTCGCGGACCTCCTGGATGCTGCGCTCCGAGCCGCCGAGGTCGACGAGGAAGATCGCGGTGAAGTACTCGTCCATGAGCGTCTGGGAGACGTCGAGGATGTTGACGCCCAGCTCGGCGAGCTTCGTGGTCACGGCGGCGAAGATCCCGACGTGGTCGAGACTGGTGACGGTCATGATGGCGCGCATGGCGGGGCTCCCTGGCAGGCGGTGCGGGTTGCTCGTCATACTCTATGCCGGTCCCGCTCCATGCCGGTCCCGCGGCCCCCGTGCGGACGGCGGGGGCCCCGGGGGACGCCGACCGTGGCGTCCCCCGCGGCCCCCGAGAAGGATCCGCGCGGCGCGGGGAGGACTGCGCCTCCGGCGCCGCGGACGCGGCTACCGCCGCTTGTTGAGGAAGCTGCGCAGCTTGCCGCCGAAGCCCCCTGTGGTGGGCCGTCCGGCCCTCCCGGCCCCGCGTGCTCCCGTGCCCCCGGTTCCGCGGCGGGTCCCCCCGCGGGACGTCCCGGTGGCCTTCCGGAGGAAACTGTTCAGGTCCACGGTGAACTCCTTGTGTCGCCGTCCCGACCGACTGTCGTCAGGTCGTCTCCGACTCTACGCCCGTCCCGGGAGAGCGGCCACAGGCAGTCCCCCCGATGCCGATCGGGGGCGCCCGGAGAGCGGCGGCGGACCCGCACGGCCCCGGATGTTGCGGGGATGTGAAGAAGGCCTGACAGGGGCCCGGGCCGCGGGTGATCCCGAGGTTGCACCCCCGTCACGAGGGGGACGCGACCGCGAAACGACCGCTTCATAGCGTGGAGTCACGGACTTCTTCGGGACCCCTTCCCCGGCAGGAAAGGCAGCGCCATGACCACTGTTCACCCCACCAGCAGCGCCCGGAGCGGCGCGGACGGCCCGCGCCGGATCGTCGTGGTCGGCGGCGGCCCGGCCGCGCACCGGTTCGTCGAGTCGATGTGCTCCCGCGAGACGGCGGGCACCTCGATCACCGTCCTGACCGAGGAGGCGCACCTGCCCTACGACCGCGTGGCGCTGAGCCGGGCGCTGACCGAGCCGGAGGTGGACCTCACCCTCGGCGAGCGCTCGCTGTGGGACCACGACGCGGTCACCCTCGTCACCGGCGCCCGCGCCGTGGACCTCGACCTCGCGGCCCGCGAGGTCGTCACCGCGACCGGGGACCGCCACCCCTACGACGAGCTCGTGCTGGCCACCGGCTCCAACGCCGCCCGGCTGCCGATCCCCGGCAACGAGCACACCTACGTCTACCGCACGCTCGAGGACGTGTGGTTCCTCCACCGCGAGGTCGCGGCGCTGACCGAGAAGCTGGGCCGCACGGTCGACGCCGTCACCATCGGCGGCGGCCTGCTCGGCCTGGAGGCGGCGGCCGGCCTGCAGCAGCTCGGCGCCGAGCCGCTCGTGATCGACGGCGCCCCCTGGCTGATGAGCACCCAGCTGGACGAGGGGGCCGGGCAGGCCATGGGCCGGCTCGTGGCGGACAAGGGCCTGACCGTGCACGGCGGCGTCTTCCCCCAGGAGGTCCTGACCGGGACCGGGCCCGACGGCGAGCCGGTGGTGACCGGCGTCCTCATGGCCGACGGCCGGCGCATCGAGGCGGACCTCGTGGTGGTCGCCATCGGCGTCCGGCCGCGCGACGAGCTCGCCCGGGCCGTGAACGACACCGCGGGCCCGGACGGCGAGCCGGTGTTCCGGCTGGGCCCGCGCGGCGGGATCGTGATCGACGACGGCTGCGCCACCGACGTGGAGCACGTCTGGGCCATCGGCGAGGTCGCCGCCTTCGACGGCATGTGCCTGGGCCTCGTGGCCCCCGCCAACACCATGGCCGAGATCGTCGCCGACCGGCTGCACGGCGGCGACGCCCGCTTCGGGGGCTTCGACACGGCCACCAAGCTCAAGCTCTCCGGCGTGGACGTCGCGTCCTTCGGCGACGCCTTCGCCAAGGCCGACGGCGCGCTGGAGGTCGTGTACGCCGACCCCGCCCGCGGCGTCTACCAGAAGGTGGTCGTCTCCGACGACGCCAGGACCCTGCTCGGGGGCATCTTCGTGGGCGACGCGTCCCCGTACTCGGCCCTGCGCCCCCTGCTCGGCCGGGAGCTGCCCGCCGAGCCGGGCGCGTTCCTCTCCGCCGCCGGCGCCGGGAGCGCGCCGGAGACCGAGCTGCCCGACGACGCCGTCCTGTGCTCCTGCAACAACGTCACCGCCGGCACGTGCCGCTCCGCGGTGCACGGCACCGGGCCCGACGGCGGGGCCGTCGACCCCGCGCTGGACATCGCCACGCTCAAGGGCTGCACCCGGGCGGGCACGCAGTGCGGGTCCTGCGTCCCGATGCTCAAGAAGCTGCTCGACGGAGAGCTCGTGAAGGCGGGCCTGACCGTGGACAAGGGCCTCTGCGAGCACTTCCCCCTGTCCCGGCCCGAGCTGTTCGAGGCGGTCCGGGCGCTGGACCTCGGGTCCTTCTCCGAGGTCCTCGCCCGGTTCGGCACGGACGAGGCCAGGCAGGGCCACGGCTGCGACATCTGCAAGCCCGCCATCGGCTCGATCCTCGCCTCCCAGCGCGACGAGTACGTGCTCGACGCCGGCCGCGGCGGCCTGCAGGACACCAACGACCGCGCCCTGGCGAACATGCAGCGCAACGGCACGTACTCCGTGGTCCCGCGCATCCCCGGCGGGGAGATCACCCCGCAGAAGCTGGCCGTCATCGCGAAGGTCGCCGAGGACTTCGGCCTCTACGTGAAGCTGACGGGGGCGCTGCGCATCGACATGTTCGGGGCCCGCCTGGAGCAGCTGCCCGAGATCTGGCGCGAGCTCGTGGAGGCCGGCTTCGAGTCCGGCCACGCCTACGGCAAGGCCCTGCGCAACGTGAAGTCCTGCGTGGGCTCCACGTGGTGCCGCTTCGGCGTGCAGGACTCGGTGGGCATGGCCATCGCCCTGGAGCTGCGCTACCGCGGCCTGCGCTCCCCGCACAAGTTCAAGATGGGCGTCTCGGGCTGCGCCCGCGAGTGCGCCGAGGCCCGCGGCAAGGACGTCGGCGTCATCGCCACGGACCAGGGCTGGAACCTGTACGTGGGCGGCAACGGCGGCTTCCAGCCGGCCCACGCCCAGCTGCTGGCCCAGGACCTGGACGACGAGACCCTGGTCCGCTACATCGACCGCTACCTCATGTACTACATCCGCACCGCCGACCGCCTCCAGCGCACCGCCCGCTGGCAGGAGGAGCTCGACGGCGGGATCGACCACGTGCGCGCCGTCGTCGTCGAGGACTCCCTGGGCATCGGCGCGGAGCTGGAGGATGCCATGGCCCGCCACGTCGACCGCTACGAGGACGAGTGGGCCGCCACCCTCGAGGACCCCGAGCGGCTGCGCCGCTTCCGCTCCTTCGTCAACGCCCCGCACGAGGCCGACGAGTCGATCGTCCTGGTCGAGGAGCGCGGCCAGCGCCGCCCCGCGACCGCGGAGGAGCTCGAGCTGGCCGGCTCCGGGGCCGGCCCGGTGCTGCTGGGCGCCTCGATCCCCGTCCGCCCGGATGCGGCGCAACCCGCGGACACCGTGGAGGTCTGACCGTGGAGCTGAGCATCGACCTCAAAGGGCGGACCGTCCTGGTCGCGGGCCGCGCGGCGGTCGCCGACCGCGCCGTGCGCCGCTACCGCGCCGCCGGGGCCACCGTCCGCGCCCTCGGATCGCCGTGCGAGGATCCCGCGGCCCTGCTGCAGGGCGTCCACCTCGTCGCCGCCGTCGACGACGGCCGGCCCGGCTGGGCGGCCCTGGAGCGGGCCTGCCGTGCGCACGGCGTGCTCTTCGCCCGGGAGGAGCCGGCGCGCCACCGCGGCACCGTCACCCTGGTGGGCGGCGGGCCCGGCGCCGTCGGCCTGCTCACCCTGGACGCCGTCGAGGCGCTGCGGGAGGCGGACACGGTCCTCTACGACCGGCTCGGCCCGCACGAGACGCTCCCCCGGCTCGCGCCGGTGGCGGAGCTGATCGACGTCGGCAAGCGGCCGGGCCACCACCCCGTGGGCCAGCGCGGCATCGAGGAGCTGATGGTCGTCCACGCCCTGGCCGGCAAGCACGTGGTGCGGCTCAAGGGCGGGGACCCGTTCGTGTTCGGCCGCGGCGGCGAGGAGATCGCCGCGTGCGCCGCGGCGGGCGTGCCGTGCCGCGTCGTCTCCGGTGTCACCTCCGCCGTCTCGGTCCCGGCCGCCGCGGGCATCCCCGTCACCCACCGCGGCGTGAGCCGCATGTTCACGGTCGTCTCCGGCCACGCCCCGCTCACGGAGGAGGAGCACCGGCACCTGGCGGGGCTCGGCGGGACCGTCGTGGTGCTCATGGGGGTCGGCACCCTGCCGCAGCTCACCGCCGGCCTGCACTGGGCCGGGATGCGCGCGGACATGCCGGTGGCGGTCGTGGAGCGGGGCTACAGCGCCTCCCAGCGGACCACCGTCGGGAGCCTGTCGACGATCGTGGCCGACGCCGCGGCCGCGGGGTGCGAGTCCCCCGCGGTGCTCGTCGTCGGCGAGGTCGTGCGCACCGGCCTGGAGCTGCAGGGGGAGGTCGCGCGGCTGGCGGAGCTGGACTCCGCCCTGGGCGCCTCCTGACCGGCCGCCCCGCGCACGGGCCCCGCCGCCGTCCCGCGGCGGGGCCCGTGCGCGGCCGTCCCGGCGGTCCGGCCTCGGCGGGCGGACTGGACGAAGGTCCCTTCCCTTCCGCGAACGCGGGGACCTATCGTCGGGGAGCGCCGCTCCGGCGCCCCTCCCCTCCTCGTGATCGGTCGGCCGGCCCGGCCCCCACCGGGAGCTCCAGCGTCCCGCGCCGAAGCCGACGGCCCGGCCGACCCCTCCCGGAAGGACCCGCCTTGCGTCCTCGAGCCCGCCTCCTCGCCGTCACCGCGCTGTCCGCGCTGGCCCTGTCCGCCCTGCCGCCCGTCGCCTCCGCCGCTCCCGCCGTGCCGGCCGCCCCCGGGGACCGGACGGGCCAGGAGCAGTCCCGGTACCTGGTCCGCTACGCGCCCGGCACCGACGTCGCGGAGCAGGCCCGCGCCCTGCGCGCCGAGGGCAGGGCCGTCGGCCGCACGTTCTCCACCGCGGTGCGCGCGCTCGTCGTGACCACGACCCCCGCACGGGCGGAGGCCCTCGCCCGGGCGCCCCGGGTCGAGGCGGTCGAGCCCGACCTCCCCGTCCGGGCCTACGACACCCAGCAGTCCGCCCCCTGGGGCCTGGACCGCGTCGACCAGCGCTCCCTGCCCCTGTCCGGCACCTACACCGCCCCGGCCGGCGGCGCCGGGGTGGACGCCTACGTGGTGGACACCGGCGTGCTGGCCTCGCACGCCGACTTCGGCGGGCGCGTGGCCCAGGGCTGGAGCGCCGTGGCCGACGGGAACGGCACCGGCGACTGCAACGGGCACGGCACCCACGTGGCGGGCACCGTCGCCGGGAGCACCTCCGGGGTGGCCAAGGCCGCCACCGTCGTCCCCGTCCGGGTCCTCGACTGCGCGGGCGGGGGCTACATGTCCGACGTCGTCGCCGGGCTGGACTGGGTGGCCGCTCACCACGCGGCGGGCGCCCCCGCCGTGGCGAACCTGAGCCTCGGCGGCGGCGCCAGCTCCACGGTCGACGCCGCCGTCCAGGGCGTCGTCGACGACGGGGTGACGGCCGTGGTCGCGGCCGGGAACGAGAGCGTCGACGCGTGCACGGCCTCGCCCGCCCGGGCGCCGGCCGCGCTGACCACCGCCGCCGCAGACCGGTACGACCGGCAGGCGTCCTTCTCCAACACGGGAAGCTGCGTGGACCTCTACGCTCCCGGGGTGGGCATCACCTCGGCCGCGCACACCTCCACGACGGGGACCACGACGCTGTCCGGCACCTCCATGGCGGCCCCGCACGTCGCCGGCGCGGCCGCCCTGGTGCTCACCGGGAACCCCGGCTACACCCCCGCCCAGGTGGCCTCCGCCGTCAACGGGAGCGCGACGACGGGCGTCGTCACGGGAGCGACCGCGGGCACGCCGAACCGCCTGCTCTACGTGGAGCCGGGCGCCGCCACGGCGCCGGTGGCCACCGTGCCCGCGGCTCCGACGAACGTGCGGGCCACGGCCGGCAGCCGCTCCGCCGGCGTCGCATGGACCCAGGGCGCCGACGGCGGCTCGCCGCTGACGGGCCAGACCGTGCACGTCCACCGGGGCGGCACCCGGATCTTCAGCGGGACGCTCTCCCCCTCCGCCACGAGCGTGCGGATCACCGGGCTGACCGCGGGCGTCTCGTACTCGTTCTCGGTGGTCGGGACGAACGCGCTGGGCAGCAGCCCCGAGTCGGCGCGGTCCAACACGGTCACCGTGCTGCGCTGACCCCCGGCCCGAGCGCAGTGGTCAGCCGTGGGTGAGTTCGCCGGTGAGCCGGTGATCGGTGTGGTTGACGACCTCCCGCACCAGGCGCACGAGGTGGCCGTCGGGCACGGAGTAGATCACGTGCCGGCCCTCCTTGCGGGCCTCCACCAGCCCGGACAGCCGCAGCTTGGCCAGGTGCTGGCTCACGACCGTGCGGGCGGCACCGGTGGCCTCCACCAGTTCGGTGACGGTGCGCGGGCCCTGGGCGAGCTGCCACAGGAGGTGCAGCCGGGTGGGCTCGGCCAGCATCCGCAGCGTGGCCGCGGCGCTCTCCAGCAGCTCCGCTCCCGGGGCGACCGGGTGCACCAGGGAGGGGTTCTCAGGCGTCGGGTTCACGGGAACCATCCTCCCCCACCGCCCCTGCGGTCTGCGGCGGGGCGACGGGGCGGGGCCAGGAGACCACCGCCGCGACCGCTCCCAGGGCGGCGACGGCGGTCAGGACCAGCGCAGCCGGTCCGAGCCCGGCCCGGGCCCCCATCCACCCGGCGACGGGGTAGGTGAGGATGAAGCAGGCGTGGGAGAGGGAGAACTGGGCGGTGAACACATAGGGGCGCGTGTGCTCGTCGGAGGCGTCGCGCAGCACCCGGGCCGACGGGGTGAGGACGGCGGAGGTCCCCGCCCCCAGCGCCAGCCACAGCCCCAGCAGCACCCCCCACCCGGCACCGTCCCGGTAGGACAGCACGGTGGTGGCGGCCATCACCGGCGGGATCAGAGCGGCACCGGTGAGCATGAGCGCCCGGGTGCCGGACCGCTCGAGCAGCTTCGGGGCGGCCAGGGCCACGAGCATGGACCCGACGCCGTAGGCCGCCAGCGCGATGGCCAGATCCGCCCCGGGCCGGCCCAGCACGTCGCGGACGTAGACCACCGAGTTCACCAGCACCAGGGCGGTGGGTGCGGCCACGACCAGGTCCAGGGCCAGCAGCGACCGCAGGCGAGGAGTCCGCCAGAAGATCCGGGCCCCCAGAGTGGTGCGGTGCCACACCGAGCCCTGGCCCCCGGCCGGGGTGCGGGAGGCCGGCAGGGCGGTGGTGGCCACCATCAGCGCCGAGGCCACGAAGCCGGCCGCGGTGCCCAGGAACAGGTCGTGGTAGCTCAGCACGCTCAGCGCCACGGCCGCGGCAGCAGGACTCACCAGGGCCTCCAGGTCGTAGGCCAGGCGGGAGAGGGAGAGCGCGCTGGTGTAGTCCCGTTCGGCCGGCAGCACCGCCGGGATCACCGCCTGGAAGGCCGGGGTGAACGTGGCCGAGGCCGTCTGGAGGAGGAAGACCACCGCGTAGACCTGCCAGACCTCGGTGATGAAGGGCAGGCACAGGGCCATTCCCGCCCGCACCGCGTCGGCTCCGATCAGCACCGGCCTGGTCGGCAGTCGCGCCACCAGGGCGTTGATCACCGGGGCCACCCCGACGTAGGCGATCATCTTGATCGTCAGTGCCGTGCCCAGCACCGCCCCGGCACCGGCTCCGGCCAGGTCGAACGCCAACAGCCCCAGGGCCACGGTGAGCACCCCCGTGCCCAGCAGGGCGACCATCTGGGCGGTGAACAGGTGCCGGTAGGTCCGGTTCCGCAGGACCGTGAGCATGACCCCACCCTTCAGTGCATATGTGCGTAGGTGTGCACATCAAAGGTAGTGCGCGCCGCTCCGCCTGCCAACCTCCGCCCCATCGGGGCGGCACGCGGATCCTCAGCGGGACGCCCCCCGGCACCCCCAGCTGTTTGCTTGAGCACCTGGCCCGCGACGAGTACTGTGCACGATTACTTGCATTGAATTGCATTGAATTGGCGCCTCGTCCGTTCGCCCTGACCCCCGCTGCAGGGCGGCATCCACCGGAAGTCCCGGCTCGACCCAGCAGGCCTCGCCTGCCCCGAAGGGGAGATCTACCATGCGCACGAAATTCACGGTTCCGCTCACCGCCCTCGCCCTCGCCACCACGATGGCGGCAGGGCTCTCGGTCCCCGCCTCCTACGCCGCCCCTCCGCCGGCGGTCGGCGCCGCCCAGCCGGTGACGGTCGAGCCGCTCGACATCACGGCGCCGGCCACCGGCACCGAGGGGGCGGGGATCTTCGAAGGCACCTTCACCGTCACCGACTTCGTGGTGGAGAACGGACAGCTCGTCGCCAACGGTGTGGTGGCAGGGCAGTTCACCGACAGCGACACCGGCGCGGTCACCGCAGTGCCGGCGGAGGCCGTCGGCACGACCGTCACGGCCGCCGGGTCCGGAAGTTCGTGCGGCGTCCTCGACCTCGACCTCGGCCCTCTCCACCTGGATCTCCTGGGCCTGGTCGTCGACCTCGACGAAGTGGTTCTCGACGTCGTCGCCGAGCAGGGCCCGGGCAACCTGCTGGGCAACCTGCTGTGCGCCGTCACCGGTCTGCTCGACGGCGGCGGCCCGCTCACCGGCCTGACCGCCCTGCTCGACCGGATCAACGGCCTGCTGGGCCGCTAGGGCAGCGGACGGAGGGAGATGACGCCGGGGCGGGCGGCCGTCGGGCCGCCCGCCCCGGCTGTCCCTAGCCGGTCCGCCGGCGCGCGAGGGCCAGGATCCGGTCGGGCCGGTAGCCGGACCAGTGCTCCGTGGCCGTCTCCACCACCGGGACCTGCTGGTGGCCGAGCTCCCGCACGTGGGCGAGGGCGTCGTCGTCGACCGTGACGTCCACCAGCCGGAAGGCGATGCCCTTCCGCCCCAGGGCCCGGACGGTCGCCTCGCACTGCACGCACGAGGGCTTGGTGTAGACCGTCACGGCGGCCGCCCCGCCGGGCGGGGCGCTGCTCAGCCCCTCCGCCACTCGTCGCTCGTGAGGTGCGAGCCCGCCTGCGGGCCCATCTGCTCCATGCCGCCGTCGACCACCCAGGACGCTCCGGTCACGTAGGCCGAGGCCGGGGAGGCCAGGAACGCGATGACCGACGCGACCTCGCGGGCGTCGCCGGGCCGGCCCAGCGGCACGCCGGGACGGTGGGTGCGCCGCGGGTTCTCGTCCTCCTGGCCCGTCATGGGTGTGGCGATCTCGCCCGGCGCCACCGAGTTCGCGGTGATCCCGTGCTCGCCCAGCTCCAGGGCGATGGTCTTCACGAGCCCGCCCAGCCCGTGCTTGGCGGCGTCGTAGGCGCTGGAGCCGACCCGGGGCAGGTGCTCGTGGACGCTCGTGACCGCGATCAGCCGTCCGCCGCGCCCCGCCCCCACCATGTGCCGGGCCGCCGCCTGCAGGCACACGAACGCGCCGTCCAGGTCCGTGGCCACCACCTTGCGCCAGGTGCCCAGCGACGTCTCGAGGAACGGGACGTTCGCGCCGGTGCCGGAGTTGTTGACGAACACGTCGACCCCGCCGAGCCGCTCGACGAGGGAGTCCACGACCGCCCCGCAGCCCTCCAGGTCCGTGGCGTCCAGCTGCGCCACCACGGCCTTCCGGTCGTAGCTGCGCACCTCCTCGGCGGTCCGCTCGGCGCCGGCCTCGTCCCGGTGCCAGGTGATGCCGACGTCCATGCCCGCCGCTGCGAGGGCGACCGCCGTGGCGCGGCCGATGCCGGAGTCCGAACCGGTCACGATGGCCGTTCGGGGGGTGAAGTCCATGGTCGTGTCCTTCCGTCTGGTCGCCGGCCCGCCGTCGGGCAGGGGCCGGATCCATCAGCCTACGTCCGGTCGTGCCCGCCGCACAGGGAGCCGCCTGTTGCGGAGAACCACGGGGGAGAGGAACCTTGTGGATGCACCGTTGCCCGGAGCATGCGGACGCCGACGAGGAGAACGTCATGGCACAGCAGGAACCGTCAGGCGCGACCACCCCTGGGGGATCGGAGGCGGCCGCCCCCGGGAGGTCCGGGGCGACCACTCCCCGCGGGCGGCGCCACGAGGTCGTCGCCGCGGAGAGACGGGAGTTCGGAGGGGTGAAGCTCGGCTGCGCGTTCTTCGGCTGGATGACCGCCACCGGCATCGCCGTGCTGCTCACGGGCCTGCTCGCCGCGATCGGCACGGGCGTGGGCGTGACGACCACCAGCGACCCCGGCCGGATCGCCGAGCAGATCGCCCAGGACGCGGCGACGGTGGGGATCCTCAGCGGGATCGCCCTCGCCGTGATCCTGTTCGTCGCCTACTTCGCCGGTGGCTACGTGGCCGGGCGCATGGCCCGCTTCGACGGCGCGAAACAGGGCGTGGCCGTGTGGGTCTGGGCGATCGTCATCGCCGTCGTCCTGGCGGTCCTCGGCGCCGTGGCGGGTGAGCAGTTCAACGTCCTGGGCGAGCTGAACAGCTTCCCGCGCATCCCGATCGGCGAGGGCGCCCTCACGACGGGCGGGATCATCGCCCTGGTCGTCGCCGTCCTGATCCCCCTGCTCGCCGCGGTGCTCGGCGGACTCGCCGGGATGCGCTTCCACCGGAAGGTCGACCAGATCGGGATCGACCACCAGGCCGGGCTGACCGGCTAGAGCTCCAGCACCAGCCGGCCGCGCACGCCCCCGGCCTCGAGCCGGCGGTGGGCCTCGGCGGCGTCCTCGGCGGGGTACACGCCGGCCACGCGCAGGGTCAGCACCCCGTCCTCGACGTACCGGCGCAGCAGGTCCAGCTTGTCCCCGGAGTGGTACTCCCGGGGCACGCTGATCCGGTGCACCGTGATGCCGCGGCCGGGGTCCCCCTCCCAGTGCCGGACGGTCGCGAAGCCGCCGCCGTCCCGCACCGCCGGGGCGGCCTTCTCGTTGAGCACGGCGGCGTCCACGAGGGCGTCCACGCCGTCGGGGAAGAACTCCCGGATCCGCTCGGCGACGTCGTCCCCGCGCGCCACCACGTGGTCGGCGCCGAGGCTGTCGACGAGCTCCAGGTCCTGCTCCGACGCGTCGGCCACGACGGTCAGCCCCTCGTGCTTGGCCAGCTCCACCACGTAGTTGCCCAGGACGCCCGCGGCCCCGGTCACGGCGAGGACCTGCTCGGGCTGCAGGTCCAGCGACTCCAGGATCTGCAGGGCGGTCAGCCCGTTCATGGGCAGCGTGGCCGACGCCGCGAAGTCCGCGTCGGCGGGAACGCGGGCGATCGAGTCGTCCGGGGCGATCAGGTACTCGGCGTACGCGCCGCCGTGCTCGCCGCGGGGCAGGGCGATGCCCATGACCGCGGTCCCGGGGCGCCAGGCGCTGCCCTCCCCCACCTCGTCGACGATGCCCGCGGCGTCCATCCCGGGCACGTGCGGCGGGCGGCGCTCACCCATCGGCTGCCGGCCCGCGCGCAGCAGGGTGTCGGTGGGGCTCACCGCGGCCGCCTTCACCCGGATCCGCACCTCCCCCGGTCCCGGGTGCGGGTCCGGGACCTCGTGGACGGCGAGGGCCTCCGGCCCTCCGAACTGCTCGACTCCGATGACTCTCATGCCCTCACAACCCGGCGCCCCGCTCCCCCATTCCGCCCGGTCCCGGCCGGGACGCAACAATGCCGGGTGTGACCGGGTCTCCTTCCGGCGCGCCCGGCACGGGGTTAGCATGACGGCACGCAGCGGGGGGGTCGGGGCGGTCCGGGGGGATCACGGAGCCCGACCTCGCCGGACCGAGAACGCCGACAGGGGGAGACCGCGCACCGCCCCTGAGCGGGACCCCCGGGCGGAAACACTCGTGCCGACCGAACGGCGAAGGACCTGTCATGTCAACCACGGTTTTCCTCGAACTCCCCGTCTCCGACCTGGCGAGGTCGAAGCGCTTCTACACCGACCTGGGCTGGGAGCTGCACCCCGTGCTCAGCGGCGAGCACGCCGGCGCCGTCCTGATCGGCGGCACGGAGCACGTCATGGTCCTGAGCCCGGACCGGCACCGGTGCCCCCTCGGCGGGTCGGCCGCAGGGACCTCGGCCGACTCGTCCGTCGTCAACGCCATCAGCGTCGACTCGCCCGAGCAGGTCGACACGGTCGTCGAACGGGCCCTGCGCGCCGGAGCGACCGAGGGCGAGACCCAGGACTACGGCTTCCTGCGCTCGCGCTGCTTCAGCGACCCCGACGGCCACCTGTGGGAGGTCCTCTGGATGGACCCGGAGGCGGAGAAGCCCGAGAGCTGACCTCGGAGCCGGCGCCCGGGGGACGGGAACGACGACGGCGCCCCGGTCACCTGGGGTGACCGGGGCGCCGTCGGGCAGGGGCCGGGCCCTCAGTCGTAGGAGACCGCCGACGCGAGCCGCTCGAGGGACTGCTCCAGCGCGTGCTCCTCGAAGAGCGGGAAGGACACGGCCTTCTTCGACGCGGGGGACGCGTGCTCCCACGAGTAGGTCTCGGTGACCAGCGTGGCCTCCGGGCCCTGCGGCTCGAGCTCCCAGATCCACTCCCAGCCCTCGAGCTCGGCGCCCTGCGGCTTGGGCTTCCAGGCGAGGAGCTTGTTCTCGTCGTAGCCGGAGACGGTGTTCTCCATGACGTAGTCCCCGCCCATGTGCTCACCGTTCATGTTCATCACGAACACCTGGCCGACCTGCATGATGCGCTGGTCGTCGCCGGAGACGACCGTGCCGGAGCCGTCGATCTCCTTGTGGCGGGAGGGCAGGGTGAGGACGTCGAAGATCGCGTCGGCGGGCGCGTCGATGACGCGGCTGGCGGAGATGCTGTGCTCGGACATGCGTGGTCCTTTCGTCGGAACGGTCGCCCCCACCGTAGGCACGGACCGGGGCCGACAGGCCAGGGCCGTCCGCTCTCCGCGTAGTCCCGGGCCCTGCTGGGGACGGCCGGTGCGGGGGTCAGTACGGGCGCTGGGCGGGGTCCACCTGCTCGATCCAGGCGAGGATCCCGCCCTCGAGGTGGACGACGTCCGGGTGCCCCCGGGCGCGGAGCAGCCGCAGGGCCCGCTCGGAGCGGGCCCCGGCCTTGCAGTGCAGCACCGTGCGCCGGGCAGGGTCGAGCCGGGCGAACGCCTCCCCGGACTCGAATTCCCCCAGCGGCACCAGCCGGGCCCCGGGGATGGCCGCGAGCCGGGCCTCGTAGGCCTCGCGGACGTCGACGAGCTCGAAGTCCGTCTCCCCGCGGTCCCGGGCGGCGAGCAGCTCCGCGAGCTGCGGGGCCGTCACCGTGGGCACGCCCTCCTCCACGGCGGCCGCCGGGGCCGCGCAGGCGGCAGCACCACCGTCGTCGGGCCCCGGCCCCGCCAGGCCCGTCACGGCCGGACGGCCCGGGGTGGGGGCGAGGGGGATCTCCCACCAGCGGGCCGAGAGGGCGTCGTAGGTGGCGACCCGCCCGAGCATCGTGGTGCCGATGCCCGTGACCAGCTTGACGGCCTCGACCGCCATGGCGGTGCCCAGCAGCCCCGGCAGGACGCCGAGCACCCCGGCCTCGGCGCAGTCGGGCACCGATCCGGGCGCCGGCGGGACGGGGTAGAGGTCCCGGTAGGTGGGCCCGTGCGCGGCCCAGAACACCGAGTACTGCCCGTCGAAGCGCAGGATCGAGCCCCACACGTGCGGGACGCCGGCCAGCTCGCACGCGTCGGAGACCAGGTAGCGGGTCCCGAAGTTGTCCGTGCCGTCCAGCACGAGGTCGTAGCCGGCGAGGATCCCCTCCGCATTGCCCGCGGTGAGCCGCTGACGGTGCTCGACGACGCGCACCAGCGGGTTGAGGTCTCCGATCCGCCGGGCCGCCGACGCCGTCTTGGCCACGCCCAGGGTGGTCTGCCCGTGGATCACCTGGCGCTGCAGGTTGGAGGCGTCCACGACGTCGTCGTCCACGACGCCGAGGGTCCCGACGCCCGCGGCGGCGAGGTAGAGCAGCGCGGGGGAGCCGAGGCCGCCCGCGCCCACGCACAGCACGCGCGCGTTCTTGAGCCGCCGCTGGCCCTCCTCGCCGATCTGGGGGACGGTGAGGTGGCGGGCGTAGCGGCGCAGCTCGGCGTCGGTGAGCTCCGGGGCCGGCTCGACGAGCGGGGGCAGGTCCACGGCGCTCAGGCGTCCAGCCCGACCCACTCGGTGGAGCCGTCCGTGAAGAGCTGCTCCTTCCAGATGGGCACCTCGGTCTTGATCCGGTCCACGAGGGCGTCGCACGCGGCGAAGGCGAGCTTGCGGTGGGCGGCGCCCACGACGGCCTCCAGGGCGGAGTCGCCGACCTCGAGGTGCCCGACCCGGTGGGCGGCCCAGATCCGCACGCCCGGGAAGTCCTCGGCGACCTGGCGGGCGACGTCCTTGATCACCCCGTCCGCACCGGGGTGGCAGGTGTAGTCGAGGCTGGTGACGGAGCGCCCGCCGTCGTGGTCGCGGATGACGCCGCTGAAGGAGACCACGGCGCCGGTGCGCTCGTCCTGGACGGCCGCGACGGCCCGCGCGTGGTCCAGGGGCTCGGCGGTGACGAACGCGCCGACCACGGCGGTCCGCGCCTGGATCGGTCCGGGGCTGCTCATGGTGCTGTCCTTCCGGGACGGGGGTCGTGGTCGGGCCCGGCGTGGCCGCGGTCGCGGTGGCCCTCGAGCTGGTCGCACACGTGGTCCAGCAGCGGCTCCAGCACCTTCAGCCCGTCCCAGACCCCGCCGGTGGAGCCGGGGAGGTTGACGACGAAGGTGTGCCCGCTGACCCCGGCGTGCCCGCGGCTGAGCACGGCCAGCGGCGTGGTCCGGCGGCCCTCGGCCCACAGCGCCTCCATGATGCCCGGCAGCTCCCGGTCCAGGAAGGGCCGGGTGACCTCGGGGGTGAGGTCGTCGGGGGCGAGACCGGTGCCGCCGCTGGTCACGACGACGCTCGGGCGGTCCTCCGGCGGGCGCTCCACGAGCAGGCGTTCGAGCTGGGCGCGGACGTCCTCGCCGTCGGCCACCACGAACGGCCCCTCGACCTCGAAGCCGTGGGAGCCGAACCAGTCGGCGGCGATCCGCCCGCTCCTGTCCTGGTAGACCCCGGCGGCCGCCCGCGTGGAGGCGACGATGACCGCGGCCGTCCTCACGACGCGCCCCCCTCGACCCGGCTCCAGTCGCCCGACTTCCCGCCCGACTTCTCGAGCACCTTGATCTGGCCGATCACGGCGAGCTTGTCCACGGCCTTGATCATGTCGTAGAGCGTCAGCGCCGCCACCGACGCCGCGGTCAGCGCCTCCATCTCCACGCCGGTGACGCCACGGGTCTTCACGGTCGCGGTGATCCGCACGCCGTCGGCCAGCCGCTCGAAGTCCACCACGACCTTGCTGATCGGCAGGGGGTGGCACAGGGGGATCAGCTCGGGGGTCTTCTTCGCGGCCATGATCCCGGCCACCCGGGCCACCGGGAGGGCGTCCCCCTTGGGGAGGCCGGCGGCGAAGACCTGCTCGACGACGTCGGGGCGGGTGCTCAGCGTCGCCGTCGCCGTGGCCTCGCGGGTGGTGACGGCCTTCTCCGAGACGTCCACCATGTGGGCGGAGCCGTCCGCCCGGACGTGGGTGAGGCCCTGCTGCTGCTCGGTCATGTGGTCCCGTTTCCTTCCGGCCGGTGGTCTCCCACCATTCTGGCCCACCGGCCGGACGCGGTGGGAGCGTCCGCCGGCCGCGCCGCGCGCTCCCCTGGCCCCGGTCCCGGGCCGGTGCTAGCTTGGCGGCACACCCTGCGCGGCGCCCCCGGCGCCGCCGGCCCACCCGAAGGAGCACAGGATGACGGACGAGCCCGCCGGCCATGTCGAGGAACTGTCGAGCAGCGCCTGCTGGGAGCTGCTGCGCACGGCCAGGGTCGGCCGCCTCGCCGTGTGGGTGGACGACCACCCGGACATCTTCCCCGTGAACCACATCGTCGACCACGGGACCCTCGTGTTCCGGACGGCGGAGGGCACCAAGCTGGCCGCCGCCCTGTCCGAGACGCCGGTGGCCCTGGAGATCGACGGCTACGACGAGGGCGCCGCCAAGGCGTGGAGCGTCGTGGTCCGGGGCCGTGCCGAGCAGATCCAGCGGCCCCAGGAGCTCATGGACACCATGGACCTGCCGCTGCTGCCCTGGCAGGCGGGCCGGAAGGGCATCTTGGTGCGGATCGTGCCCGAGCTCGTGACGGGCCGCCGCTTCCCGATCGCGGACCCCGAGGTGTGGCGGACGCCGTTCTCCGGCGTCAGGCGCGCGCCGTCGGAGTGACGCGGCAGGGCCGCCTCGACGGGCCCCTCGCCGGTCCTCGCGGCGGCCTGCTCGACGTGCGGGACACCGGTCCCGCCGGCGGGGAGCCCGTGGTGCTGCTGCACGGCTTCCCGCAGGACCGCACGAGCTGGGACCGTGTGCTGCCGGTGCTGCACGCGGCGGGCCTGCGCACCCTCGTCCCCGACCAGCGCGGCTACGCCGCCGGCGCCCGGCCGCGCGGGCGCGCCGCCTACCGGCTCGAGCTGCTCGTCGGGGACGTCGTGGCGCTGCTCGACGCCGCGGGGCTGCCCCGGGCGCACGTGGTGGGCCACGACTGGGGCGGGATCGTGGGCTGGGCCCTCGCCTCGGCGCACCTGGAGCGCATCGCCACCCTGACGGTCGCCTCCACCCCGCACCCGCGCGCCCTGGCCCGCTCGCTGATCGGCTCCCCGCAGGCGCTGCGGTCGGCGTACGTGGGGTTCTTCCAGCTGCCGCGGCTGCCCGAGGCGCTGCTCGGCCCCCGGCTCGAGGCCCTCCTCCTGCGCTCCGGCATGCCCGCCGCGGACGCCGCCCGCTGCGCCGCGCGGATGCGGGAGCCCGGGGCGCTCACCGGGGCCCTGAACTGGTACCGGGCCCTGCCCCTGTCCCGCCTGCGCTCCGGGCCGGTGGGCGTCCCGACGACCTACGCGTGGGGACGGGAGGACGGCGCCCTGGGCCGGCGGGCCGCCGAGCTCACCGCCGGGCACGTGACCGGGCCCTACCGGTTCGAGGAGCTGGCCGCGGGGCACTGGCTGCCGGAGACGAGGCCCGCGGAGCTCTCCCGCCTGGTCCTCGACCGGATCGCCGGCGGCGCCCGGGGGCGCTGAAGGACGGCTGCGCCCCGCCCGTCCCCGAGGTCCTCGTGCAGGACCCCGGGGACGGGCGGGGCGGAGCTGTCGCGTCACTTCGTGCCGGTCAGGGCCCGCTTGCGCCAGTAGGGCTCGCCGAGCTCCTCGATCCGGGTGAAGGCCGTCTCCCGCGCGGAGATGACGGCGACACCGGCGACGACGATGCACCCGACCGTGAACAGGGCCACCGGGATCCAGCCGTTGATCCCGTCGCCGATGATCATGCCCGCGATCATCGGGCCGAAACCGGCCACGACCAGGCCCAGCTGGTTGCCGGCCGCCATGCCCGTGTAGCGGATGGGGGTGGCGAACTGCTCGGCGAAGTACACCGGCCAGATCCCGTTGAACCCCGAGTAGAAGCAGGTCATCAGCACGAATGCGACCAGGGCGATGAGCACGACGTTGCCCGTGGACAGGGCCCAGAAGTAGGCGAACACGCCCACCGCGCAGCCGGTCGCGGCCGTCAGGAGCACCGGCTTGCGCCCGACCCGGTCGGAGATGCGGGCGGCCAGCGGCAGGGTGACCATCGACAGGCCGATGGACACGGCGTTGACGGTGAGGATGGTGGTGGAGTCGATGCCCGCGGTGCCGGTGGCGTAGGCGAGGCCGAAGACGGTGAAGACGGTCTGCACCACCGAGAAGATCGACATGGCCAGGACGCGCAGCACATCCAGCGGCTGGTAGCGCAGCACGTCCTTGAGCGGCAGCTCGTGGAGCTCGTCGTGCTCCTTGACCTCCTCGAACACCGGTGTCTCGTCCAGGTGGGTCCGCACCCAGTAGGCGATGGCCAGCACCACGATGGACAGCCAGAACGGGATCCGCCAGCCCCAGGACATCAGGGCGTCCTGCTCCAGGCGGTAGATGGGGATGAACACGACGGTGGCCAGGACCATGCCGGCGGCGTAGCCGGTCATCACGAAGCTGGTGAAGAACCCTCGTCGTCCTTCCGGGGAGTGCTCCACTGTGAGCGAGGACGCCCCCGCGGACTCGGCGCCGGCGGAGAAGCCCTGGGCCAGACGCAGCGCGACCAGCAGGATGGGCGCCCAGACCCCGATCTGCTCGTAGGTGGGCAGGAACCCGATCCCCAGGGAGGCCAGGCCCATGATGCCCAGGGTGATCAGCAGGATCTTCTTGCGCCCGAGCCTGTCCCCGAAGTGGCCCATCACCAGCCCGCCGAGCGGACGGGCAACGTAGGCCACGCCGAAGGCGGCCATCGAGCCGACGGCGGCGGCGGTGGGGTTCTCCGGGGAGAAGAACAGGCGGTTGAAGACCAGGGCAGCGGCGGTGCCGAAGATGAAGAAGTCGTAGTACTCCAGGGTGGAGCCCAGGAAGGACGCGAGCGCGGCCTTGCCGGGGGTCTTGCGGTGCTTGAGGGCCCCGTCCGCGGGAACCGCCGGCGGAACGGCGGGAGACTGCGGCGGATCGAGGCGCTCGGGCTTGGTGGTGGAGGTCATGGCGTGCTCCTGGGAACGGACCCGGTGGGTGCGGTGGAACGGGCAGAGGGGATCGGGCGAGAGATCGGGCGAGGGCTCAGAGGACGAAGTCGACGGAGACGACGCGCTCCGCGTTGGGCAGGGAGTAGGGCTTGATGGCCTCGTGCAGGGGGTGGGTGTCGTAGACCGCGATGTCCTCGACGGTCTCGAAGTCCGCGACGATCGCGTGGTCGAAGGAGCGTTCCAGGCCGAGGACGTCCGGGCCGTGGCTCAGGCGCACGAGCCCGGGGACGTTGCCCTCGAGCCGGTCGAGGCCCTCGGTCCAGGCGGCGCGGATCTCGTCCGTGAAGCTGGGCTTGAAGTCGAAGAGGACGACGTGGCGGATCATGGGTGCCTCCTGGCGGGAGTGGTCGGTGCGGGACAGCGGTGCGGGTCGGAGCGGGGCGGGGCCGGTCACTGGGCGGTGTAGCCGCCGTCGATGACCAGCTCCGAGCCGGTGGAGAAGCCCGACTCGTCCGAGGCGAGGTAGAGCACGCCGTAGGCGATCTCGACCGGCTTGCCCTGGCGGGGCAGCGGGTTCCCGCCCACGAGCTGCTCGTAGTAGGCCTCGGGCCCCACGGGCGAGTTCTCGGCGGAGCGCCGGCTCATCCGGGTGTCCATGGACCCGGGGTGGATGGAGTTCACCCGGACCCCGTGCTCGCCGTAGGCGGCGGCGTCGGACTTGGTGAGCAGCCGGACGGCGCCCTTGGTGGCGTGGTAGAGCGGGACGTTGCGCCCGCCGGTGATGCCGTGGATCGAGGAGAAGTTGATGATGCTGCCGGCCTGCTTCTCGATCATGTGCGGCACCACGTGCTTGGTCATCAGCCAGGTGCCCTTGACGTTGACGTCGAAGATGGCGTCGAACTCGTCCGCGGTGGACTCGTGGGAGGGGGCCGGGCGGCCGATGATGCCGGCGGCGTTGACCAGCACGTCCGGGGCGCCGAGCTCCTCGGCCACCCGGGCGACGGTCGCCGCGACGTCCTCGGCGTCGGTGATGTCGGCGTCGTACTCGACGACGGACCGGTGCTCGACGACACCGGGGACGCCCGGACGGTCCAGGCTCGCGACCTGGGCGCCCTCCTGCGCCAGCAGGCGCACGCACGCGCTGCCCAGATCGCCGCGGGCACCGGTGACGACGACGACCTTGCCCTGGACACGGCCTGTGGTTGCACTCATGGGAACTCCTGTGATGGACGACGGTGTGGTTCGCATCACAGTGGCAGTCGAGCAGCGCGGCCCGAAGTGCAAAACCCGATGATCGGGAAAAGTTCCTGGAAGAGGACGTCGGCGTCGCCCCGGTTCAGGCCGGGAGGCCCTCGCGTCGCGGCCAGATGTCGCGCAGCGCGCGCTCCAGGCCCAGGGCGGCGCCCCGGAGCAGCGGCACGCAGCCCTGGACGTTCTCCTGCCCGATGGGCACCACGATCCCCAGGGCGGCGAGCACGTCCCCGTCCGGGCCCATGACGGGGACGGCGACACCGGAGGACTGCTCGACGATCACCCCGACCATCGAGGCGTAGCCCTGCTTGCGGACCTGGGCGAGCAGCCGGCGCAGCTCCGCGGGGTCGGTCACGGTGTTGGGGGTGTAGGGCGTGAGCCGGGAGGCGAGGAAGCGCTCCTGGACCTCCGGCGCGGAGTGGGCGAGCAGGGCCATGCCGGCCGAGCAGGCGTGCGCGGGCAGACGGGCGGCGATCTTCGTGATGTTCACCGTCGAGGACTTGGTGGGCAGCCGCTCGACGTAGAGGACCTCGTGCCCGTCCAGCACGCCCAGCACCGCGTGGTGCTGCAGCAGGGAGCGGATGTCGTCCATGAACGGGCGGGCCGCCTCCCGCATCGTCAGCGCCCGGGAGCTGCGCTCGGTGAGCTCCCACAGCCGCATGCCGACCCCCACCTCGCGGCCGTAGCGCTCGAGCAGGCCCGCGGCGACCATCTCGTCCACCAGCCGGTAGGCCGTGGTCGTGGGCAGCTCCGCACGGCGGGAGAGCTCGGAGACGGTCAGGAACGGCGCGCTGTCGTCGAAGGCCTCCAGGATGCGGATGACACGCTCGAGGATCGACTCCCCGCTGGGTGAGTTGGCCACCATCGTCTCCTGTCCGTCGGTCGCCCCGCGGTGCCGGGGCGGATCGGACGAGGCCGCCCGACCGCAGGGCCCCTGTGCCGCTCGGGCATGGTCCCCGGCCGATCCTATTCCCGTTGAACAGCAAATCTCCTATCGCTGTCCGGTGTGACCCGATTCACTGTCGGAGGAATCCAGTAATCCAGTCACCGCGGAGCGCTACCGCTTCGCCCGAAAGGAGCACACATGAGCACCGAACCGGTGGAGTGCGACGTCCTCGTCGTGGGATCCGGTGCCGCGGGCATGACCGCGGCGCTGAAGGCAGCCAGTCAGGGTCTGAGCGTCGTCGTCGCGGAGAAGGCCGAGCACCTCGGAGGGACGGCGGCGATCTCCGCCGGCTGGGCGTGGGTGCCCGGCAACAAGCAGGGGGTGGCGGAGGGCGACACCCGCCAGGAAGTGGAGACCTACCTGAGGGCGATCGCCCCGGAGACCTACAAGCCCACCCGGGTGAAGACCTTTCTCGACACCGTGCCCGAGGCCCTCTCCTTCCTGGAGAACGACACCGCGGTGGAGTTCACCTACCCGCCGGCCGCCCCGGACTACCAGATGGACCTGCCCGGGGCGAGGCTGTCGGGCCGGGCGATCATCCCCAAGGACACCGACGCGCGGATCCTCGGCGGGGACCGGCTGCGAATGCAGCCCTACATGTCCTCCTACACCGTCTACGGCTACATGCCGCAGGTCGGGCCGGACATGTACCACGTCACGCACGCCAACCAGTCGCTGAAGTCCTTCGCCTACCTCACGGGCAAGGTCGCGCGCACCTGGATCGACACGCTCCTCTACCGCCGCGGGGTGCTGCGCACCAACGGCAACGCCCTGATGACCCTGATGGTGGCCTCCGCCAAGGACCTCGGGGTGCGGCTGTGGACCGAGGCCCCGGTCGAGGCCCTGACCCGCGACGCCGAGGGTGCCGTCGACGGGGCGGTCCTCGGGGGCAGGCACCCCGTGACGGTGCGCGCGAAGGCCGGGGTCATCCTCGCCTCCGGCGGGTTCACCGGGCACACCGAGCTGCGGAAGAAGCACTTCCCGCACGACCCCGACGGCACCAACCACGTCACCCCCACCATCGGCCACGACGGCTCCGCGTGGGAGCTGGCCAAGGGCCTCGGCGGGCACATCGACGACTCCCCGCACAGCCCCGGCTCCTGGGCCCCGATCACGGTCTTCAAGTTCCTGCGCAACGGCCGGCAGCGGCTCTTCCCGCACCTGCGCGCCATCGGCCTGCCCGGGCTGATCGCCGTGGACCGGCACGGGAGGCGCTTCGGCAACGAGGCCCTGTCCTACCACGACTTCGGCCGCCAGATGCTCGAGCACAACCGCGGGGAGAAGGACACCTTCGCCTGGCTGATCGGCGACGCGAAGACCATGCACAAGTACGGCATCGGCTACGCCAAGCCCTGGCCCGTCCCGCGCTCCTACAACTACTGGATCGACTACCTCGTCAGGGGACGGACCCTCGAGGACCTCGCCGGGAAGATCGGCGTCCCCGCCGAGAACCTCCGCGCCACCCTCGAGGAGTTCAACGCCGACGCCCTCCGGGGCGAGGACACCAGGTTCGGGCGCGGCTCGACCGAGTACAACCACTTCCGCGGCGACAAGGACCACAAGCCCAACCCCAACCTCGCCCCGCTGGACAAGGCCCCGTACTACGCCGCCAAGATGCGCATGGGCGACCTCGGCTCCTTCGCCGGCCTGGACGTGGACGACGACTCCCGTGTCCTCGACGAGCAGGGGAACCCCATCCCCGGCCTGCTGGCGGTCGGGGCAGCGGCCGCCTCCGTCTTCGGTGGCGGCTACCCCGGCTACGGCTCCCACATCGGCCCGGCCATCGTCTTCGGCTACCGCGCCGGCCGCGACATCGCCGCCTTCGGCGCGCACCGCCACGCCCCAGAGACGGCCGAGGCGGTCCCGGAGGACGCCGTCTCCGCCTGACCCGGAGCCTCCCTGCTGTCACGAGCCTGTCCGGGGCGGCCTTCGGCCGCCCCGGACAGCTGCTGTGCTGGGACGACTGCCGCGGCAGCGGTGCGCCGAGCCCATCGCGGAACGACAGGACCGGGGAGCACAGGACGAAGCCCATGACAGTGCCCCGCCGCCTTCTCGGCGACGGGGCACTGTCATACGGGGTGTGAAGGGGTTACTCCTCTTCGGGGGCGAGGGTGACCGTGATGCCGTCGAGGCGATCCTCGAACTCCACCTGGCAGGACAGGCGCGAGCAGTCCTCCCGGAAGCCCTCCGCGTCGACGAGCAGCTCGGCCTCGTCCTCGGACCGCTCGCCCAGGCTCTCGACGACGTCCCCGTCGAGGAAGACGTGGCAGGTGGCGCAGGAGGCCGTGCCCCCGCAGGACGCCAGCACGGGCAGGTCGTTGTCCCGCAGCGCCTCCATCAGGCTCTGCTCCGGCTCCCACTCGACGGCGTGCTGCCGGCCGTCACGGTCGATCACGTTCAGGGTGTTGTTGCTCATCAGGAACTCTCTTCTCGAAGACGTTGGTGGACTAGACCAGTGCTGCGGCGGTCTCGTAGGCGCCCGGCCGAGGACCCGTGCCGATCACGGCGTCCTCGAGCTTCACGCCCGGGTCCGCGACCCGGGCAGGATCCAGCAGCAGGCCGGTGGAGATCAGCTTCTTGGCCGGACGGAAGTCCGCCAGCCCGCCGATGGTGTCGACGGCGGCCAGCCGGCCCTCGCGCAGGTAGACCACGGAGAACTTCCCCCTCTCGGGGTCACCGCGCACGACGACCTCGTCGTCCGGGTGCATGACACCGGCGGTCTGGAGGCGCACGCCGTGCTGGACGGTCCAGAACCACGGCACCTCCGACGGCTTGACCTCGTGGTCGAGGACGTCGTCGACCACGGCCTCGGCCTGGGCGGTGGCGTTCTGGATGGACTCCAGGCGCTGACTCGCGCCGCTGAACGGGCTGGTGAACCGTGTGACGTCCCCGGCGGCGTAGATGCACGGGTCGGTCGTGCGGCACTGCTCGTTCACCAGGATGCCGTCCTGGCAGGCGAGCCCGGCGGCCTCGGCCAGCTCCTGGTTGGGCAGCACCCCGATGCCGGCCACGACGACGTCGGCCTCGAAGGTCCGTCCGTCCGAGGTGAGGACCCGCTCCACGCGGCCGTCGCCCTGCAGCTCGGTCACTGCGGCCCCGAACTCCAGGCGCAAGCCCTGGGAGCGGTGGAGGCGTTCGAAGAACGCGGACACCGGCGGGGAGGTCACCCGTTTCATGACCCGGTCCTGGAACTCCAGCACCGTGACGGCGCAGCCGTTCTTGACCGCCGCGGCGGCCACCTCCATCCCGATGAAGCCGGCGCCGATGACCACCACCCTCGCGCCCGGGACCAGGGACTGCTTGATGGCCAGCCCGTCCTGGTGGGTGCGCAGCGCGAGCACGCCGTCGAGGTCCGCCCCCGGCACGGGCAGCTCGCGGGCCCGTGAGCCGGTGGCCAGCACCAGCCGGTGGTACGGGAGCCGGCTGCCGTCCGAGAGGATGACGGCGCGGGCGTCCCGGTCGATCGAGTCGACGGCCTGCCCGGTCACGCGCTCGATGCCCTTGGCCTCGTACCAGTCCTCCTTGCGCAGCGGCGCGGCCCGGTCCCCGGCACCGGACGCCAGGAGGTCCTTGGACAGGGGCGGCCGCTCGTAGGGCACGTCGTGCTGGGCGTCGACGAGGACGACCCGTCCGGCCCAGCCGCGGGTCCGCAGGCCTGCGGCGACGGCGACGCCGGCGTGCCCGGAGCCGACGACGACGACGGGGTGCGTGGTGTGCTCAGTCATGGCGCTCCTCCAGGACGACGTGCAGGCGGTGGGGACCGGCGTTGGTGAGGTTGTTGCCGCGGACGTACTCGATCTCGTGCGCCGGGTCCAGGGTGATCGAGGCCAGGCGCCGGGCGAGGACCTCGGCGGTGACCGTGGTCTCCAGCCGGGCCAGAGGCTGGCCCAGGCAGCTGTGCACGCCGTGGCCGAAGCCCAGCGACCTGCTGTTGTCGTGGTCGATGTCGAAGGTGTCGCCGTCCTCGAAGAGGTCCCGGCTGGCGGAGGCGTTGAGCAGGCGCACGATGCTGCCCTTCGGCAGCGTGGACCCCGCCACCTCGACCTCCTCGGTGGTGATCCGGCTGGCGCGGTGGACGGCGCCGCGGTGGCGGGCGACCTCGTCGGCGAACTTCCCCGCGTCCTCCGGGTGCTCACGGAGGCGCTGGAGCAGCTCTGGCTGCTCCGCGAAGATGCGGAAGGAGTTGGCCAGCAGGATCGAGGTCGTGTCGTGCCCGGCGATGAAGACGAACGAGCACAGCTCCTTCGCCTCCTGCTCGGTGAGCAGGCCTTCGTCCTTCCACATCCGGGCGATGTGCCCGCCCATGGACGGGCTCTGCTCGGCGTAGAGACGCTCCATGGTGTCCTTGAGGTAGGCCCAGAACTCGCGCGCGCTGTCCTCGTCGGTGCCCGTGCCCGGGGCGTTGCGCGCCAGGCGGCCGAAGTAGGAGAAGGTCTCGTCGGACCAGAACTTCATCTTCTCGTAGTCCTCGGCCGGGACGTCCAGGAGGGCGGAGATCGTCGTCATGCTCAGCTGGATGGCATAGCCCTCCACGACCTCGCCCCCGCCCTGGGCGATGAGGTCGTCGAGGAGCTTGTCGGCGGTCTCCCGCACCCGCTCCTCGAACAGTCTGATCGCCTTGGGGGTGAACGCGGTGGCCACGATCTTGCGCAGGCGGGTGTGGTTCGGTGCGTCGAACAGGGTCAGGAACGTCATCGGCGGCGGCGAGACCACCTCCGAGGAGAAGATCTTCGGGGCGCGGAAGGCCTTGCGGACGTCCTCGTAGCGGGAGATGAAGTAGACGTCGGAGACCGGCGACCAGCACCGCAGGACCGGGGCGTTCGCGCGCATCCAGGTGTAGTGCGCGTAGGGGTCCTCCTGGGAGCCGTCGTCGACGACCTTGAAGGGCTCCAGCCCCTCGGGCCACTCCAGCTCGTGGGAGTAGGGAAGTGAGCCCTCCTCGCTGCGCGGGAGTGGCGTCTCGAGCGTCGTTGCTGCGGACATCGTGGTCCTCTCGTCGTCTGGGGGCTCTCACCCGTCGGCGGGCCGCGGGAGAGTGGGAGAGCCCGGGAACAGAAGAGGCAGGGACCGTGCACGACCTGGACAACGGACGGAGACGGAGGAGCGTGCCCCCGCTCGGCCGTGCCGATCCGTGCCTCGCTCCCTACTGTGATCGTCGTCACGACGGGAAGGGGCGAGGCTTTCATTCAATGAAAGATCTGGGCGCGGTCAGCCGGGTTCGACGGGCAGGCGCCGCGGCCTGGGGGCGAGGGTCCGGGAGATCCCGTGGGCCGCCGTGAGCAGGGCGGGCACGATCAGCCTCACCTCGGCCTGGTCCCTGGGCACGATGGCGTTGAGCGCCGCGACGACCGTGCGCTCGGCCCCGAAGACGGGGACGGCGACGCCCAGCCACTCCGAGACGCCGATGCCCGGCAGGGCGACGAACCCTCGCTGCCTGATCTCGGCCAGGTGCCGGCGGATCAGTCCCGGATCGGTGGGGGTCTCGTCCGTGACCTTGGTGAGGCGTCCCGACAGGAAGGAGTCCTGGAACTCCGGGGAGGAGTGGGCCAGCAGCACCAGGCCGGAGGAGCACGCGTTGAGCGGCATGCGGTCGGTGATCCGTGCGGCGTCCAGCACGGAGTCCGGGGCCGACATCCGCTCCACGTAGAGGGCGGCGTTCTCGTCCAGCACGGCGAGGGTGGTGTGCTGGTGGACGACCGCCAGGACGTCGTCCATGAACGGCAGCGCGGCCTCCCGCACGCCCATGGCCGCCAGGGAGCGGGCGGAGATCTCCCACATGCGCAGCCCGATCCGCAGCTCACCGGAGTCCGTGCGCTGGATCAGGCCGTAGCCCATCAGCTCCTCGACCAGGCGGTGCGTCGTGGACAGGGGCAGCTCCGCCCGCGCGGCCAGGCGCGACAGCGTCATGGTGGGCCGGTCGCGGTCGAAGGCCTCCAGGACACGGATCACCCGGCTGATCACGGAGTCCCCGCTGCGGGAGTTCGCCACGCCACTCCTCCTTCCCCGTCGGACCGGTTCGGCTTCGGCTGCCCGGCCGCCCGCGACAGGGGTCGCACCGGCGCACCGGGAGCAGGGAACACCCGCGACTATACCCATTGAACGGTAGATGCGTGGCAGGGGTCACAGATGTGTCCCGACACTGGACACGACCCCGTCCCCACCATCAGGAGTACTCATGAGCGCAGAGCGCACCGTTCTCACCACCCCGGTCGGCATCGTCGGAGGTGGTCCCGCCGGGCTGATGCTGTCCCACCTGCTGCACCGGGCCGGCATC
>NZ_BMEQ01000020.1 GCF_014636775.1 Kocuria dechangensis | reverse complement strand
TCGGCGTGTCGGTCCTGATCCTGCTGGTGGCGCTGTCCGTGGTGGCGGCCAGCAGGCTGCCCTGCCTCCCGCGGCAGGCTCACGCTCCCGCGGCAGGGTCACGGGGAGGACCTGGCGACGAGGGAACGGGGGCGACGACGTGGACGTGCTGCTGACGGTGCCGGGGGTCGCGGTCGTCCTGCTCGGGCTCCTCGACATGTACCACAGCCTCATGCACCCAGCGGCAAGGGCCCGCTCAGCGCCCGGGTGCTCGCGGCGGTGTGGCGCCTCTCGAGGGCGACCGGGCACCGCCTGGGCCCGGCGGTCGGCCCTGCGGGCATGGTCGCCGTCGTCGTCCTGTGGGTCCTGCTCCAGGGGGCCGGCTGGGCGCTGGTGTACCTGCCCCACGTCCCTGGCGGTTTCGTGCACTCCTCCGGCGTCGATCCCGGCGAGTACCCGGACGCCGCTGAGGCCTTCTACGTCTCACTCGTGACGCTGGCGACCCTGGGCTTCGGGGACGCCGTGCCCACCGACCCGGGGATCCGCCTCGCCTCGCCGCTCGAGGCGCTCACGGGCTTCGCCCTGCTCACCGCCGCCCTGACGTGGTTCACGCAGATCTACCCGCCGCTCGCGCGCCGCCGGTCGCTCGCCCTGGAGCTGAAGAGCCTGGCCGACGTGGACTACGCCGACGGGATCGGGGAGGAGGACCCCACCACGGCGGCCCGGCTGGCGGAGGACTTCCTCGGTGCCCGCGGGACCCCGGCGGAGGTCTTCGCCGCGTACGCCGCGGACCACGGCCGCGAGCCCCGGAGCTGACGCGCCCGACGGGGCCCGGCCGGGAATAGGCCGTGGAGCACCCCGGTTGGGCCCGGCATGAGAGCGCTGACCTACGCCCGCTACGGCGGCCCCGACGTCCTGGAGCTCACCGACCGGCCGCTGCCGAAGGTCCCGCCGGGGTGGGTGCTCGTGCGGGTGAAGAGCGCCGCCGTCAACCCGGTCGACTGGAAGATCATGGCCGGCGGCCTCGACGCCCTCATGGAGGTGCAGTTCCCCGTGGTCCCGGGGTGGGACGTGGCCGGCGTCGTCGAGTCCGTGGGCATCGACGTGCCCGAGTGGTCCCCGGGCGACGAGGTGATCGCCTACGCCCGCACCGACTGGGTGCACGGCGGGACCATGGCCGAGTACGTGGCCCTGCCCTCGCGCCTGCTGGGCCCCAGGCCGGTCTCCGTGGACTGGGACCGGGCCGCGGCCCTCCCGCTGGCCGGCCTCACCGCCTACCAGGTCCTCGGCCGCCTCCAGGTCGCCGCGGACGAGACCGTGCTCGTCCACAACGCCTCCGGCGGCGTCGGCGGGCACGCCGTCCAGCTCGCGGCCGCCCGCGGCGCCCGGGTGATCGGCACCGCCTCGGAGGCCAACCACGACTACCTGCGCGGCCTCGGCGCCGAGCCGGTGGCCTACGGCGAGGGCCTGCCGGAGCGGGTCCGCGCGCTCGCCCCGGAGGGCGTGGACGTCGTCGTCGACCTCGTGGGGGGCGTCGTGGAGCAGACCCTGGCCGTCCTCAAGGAGGGCGGGCGGCACGCCTCGATCGCCGACGACGCGGTGGAGGCCCACGGCGGCACGTGGATGTGGGTGCGCCCCTCCGCCGAGGACCTCGCCCAGGTCGCCGGGCTGGTGGACCGGGGCGTGCTGCGGGTCGAGCTCGCCCGCTCGGTGCCGCTGGAGGAGGCCGCGGAGGCGTACCGGCTCAGCGCGGAGGGCCACGTCCGGGGGAAGATCGCGGTCCGGATCGGCTGACCCGGCCGGCCGGTGCCGCGCCTGCCCGGCCCTGCGTCCTCGTAGGTGCACAGCAGGCTTACTGGCACAATGAGCACGTGACCGACCAGACCGAGATCCTCAGAGCGCTCGAGGAGGCGCGGGCGCTGCTCGCGGCCTCGAGCCTGCCGCTGTCCACGAGCAACGTGCTGCGCGAGCGCGACGACGCCGAGCGCACCGTGGCCCAGCTCGACGACTACGTCCTGCCGAGGGTGCGCTCGCTCGACGCGCCGCTGCTCGCGGTCGTCGGCGGGTCCACCGGGGCGGGCAAGTCCACGCTCGTCAACGCGATCGTGGGCCACCCGGTGACCCGCTCCGGGGCCATCCGCCCGACCACCCGGCAGCCGATCCTCATCCACCACCCGCGCGACACCGAGGCGTTCGCCACGCAGCGGGTGCTGCCGCACCTGAGCCGGATCCACGCGCGGAAGGTCACCCCCGCCGGGTCCACGGCCGCGGACACCGCCTCGCCGCCCGCACTGCCCGGCACCGCCGACGGGCAGGCCCTCGTGCTGCTGGCCGAGCCCCGCATCCCGGAGGGCGTCGCCCTGCTCGACGCCCCCGACGTCGACTCCATCTCCGACGAGAACCGCCGCCTCGCCGGGCAGCTGCTGGCCGCCGCGGACCTGTGGCTGTTCGTCACCACCGCCAACCGGTACGCGGACGCCGTCCCGTGGCGGCTGCTCGTGGAGGCCGCGCAGCGGGACATCACGGTGGCCGTGGTCCTGGACCGGGTCCCGCCGGGGCTCGAGGCCGAGATCGAGGACGACCTGCGGCGGATGCTCGGCGACCAGGGCCTGGGCGACGCCCCGGTCTTCACGGTGCCGGAGTCCCCGCTCAACGAGACCGGCATGCTGCCGCCCCACGTCGTCGCCCCCGTGGTGGACTACCTGGCCGACCTCGGGCGGGACGCCGCGGCCCGCTCGGAGATCGCCCGCCGCACGCTGGGCGGGGCCGTGCGCTCGGTCGCCGACCGCACCGACGCCGCAGGGGACGCGGTCCTCGCCCAGCAGCGCGTGGAGGCCCAGCTGCGCACCGACGTGGAGCGCGCCTTCGACGAGGCGCTGGCCTCCGTGGTGGAGTCCACCCGGGACGGCACGCTGCTGCGCGGGGAGGTGCTGGCCCGGTGGCAGGACTTCGTGGGCACCGGCGAGTTCTTCCGCAACCTGGAGGCCGGGATCGGGCGGGTGCGCGACCGGCTGACCGCGCTGTTCACCGGCCGGCCGGCCCCGGAGGTGCAGGTCGAGGAGGCCATCGAGACCGGCCTGCAGACCGTCGTCGTCGAGGAGGCCGCGCGCGCCGCGGAGACCGCCGAGCGGCGCTGGCAGGCCGAGACGGCCGGGCGGGTGCTGCTGGGCGGCAGCGACCTCGGCTCCCTGCCCCCGGACTTCTCCGAGCGGACCGCCGCGCAGGTGCGGGCCTGGCAGGGCGACCTCATGGAGCTCATCCAGCGGGAGGGCGCCGACAAGCGGACCAAGGCCCGGGCCATGTCCCTGGGCGTCAACGCCCTGACCGTGATCCTCATGATCGGCGTGTTCTCCATGACCGGCGGGCTCACCGGCCTGGAGGTCGGCATCGCCGGCGGCTCCGGCGTGGTCGGCACCAAGCTGCTCGAGGCCGTCTTCGGCGAGGACGCCGTGCGCCGCATGGCCGAGGACGCCCGGCGCAACCTGGAGACCCGCATCCGCGAGCTGATGGACGAGCAGGCGGCGGTGTTCCTGGGCCGCCTCGACGTCCTGGAGGGCCACCCGGAGGCGCACGAGCTCAAGGCCGCGGCCCAGCGCGTCCGCGCCGCCGGCGAGCACCTGGGCGAGCAGCCCGGCGAGCGGCCGGACGCGCAGTCCGGCGGGACCCCGGGGGAGGCCCTGTGAGCCCCGCGCGGCCGGCCACCCCCACCCTGTCCGAGCGGCTCTCCGCCCTCGCGCGGGCCACGGACCTCGCGGAGGGCCGGCTCGACGAGGAGGCCGTGGCCGCGGCCCGCACGGTCCTGGACCGCGCCGCCGAGCGCCGGTCCCTGTCCGCCGACCACACCGTCGTCGGATTCTTCGGGGCCACCGGGTCGGGCAAGTCCACGCTGTTCAACGCCGTGGTGGGCCGGGACATCGCCCGCACGGCGGCGCGCCGTCCCACCACCTCCGAGCCGCTCGCCGCGGTGTGGGGGGAGCCGGGCAGCGCGCCCCTGCTGGACTGGCTCGACGTCGCCCAGCGGCACCACGTCGACACGCCCCTGCCCACCGGGCAGGAGGAGGGCGGGCGCTGGACCCGCGTGAAGGAGCGGTTCACGGGCGGCGCCGCCCCCGAGGGGGCGGGCGGGCTCATCCTGCTCGACCTGCCCGACTTCGACTCCGTGAGCCTGCACCACCGCACCATCGTGCAGCGGCTCGTGGGGATGGTCGACGTCGTGGTGTGGGTCGTGGACCCCCAGAAGTACGCGGACGCGGTCATCCACCAGGAGTTCATCGCGCCCCTGGCCCGCCACGGCGCCGTCACCATGGTGGTGATGAACCAGGTGGACCGGCTCCCGGCCGCCGAGGTCCCCGCCGTCATGCGCTCCCTCGAGGAGCTCGTGGCCCAGGACGGGCTGCCCACCACGGGGCTGTCGAAGCCGGTGGCCGTCTCCGCGGTGACGGGGGAGGGGGTCGAGGCCCTGCGCGCCCGGATCCGGCAGGTCGCGGACTCCAAGGCCGCCGCCGGGGCGCGGCTCGACGCCGACGTCGACGACGCCGCCGCGCTGCTCGCGGAGGCCTCGGGGGACGGCGAGCCGGCCGGGATCACCCGGGACGCCGAGGAGCGGCTCGCCGACGGGCTCGCCCAGGCCGCCAACGTGTCCGGGATCGCCCGCGCCGCCGGGAAGTCCTACACCCTGCACGCGACGGCGCACACCGGGTGGATCGCCACCCGGTGGCTGCAGAAGTTCCGCAAGGACCCCCTGCGCCGGCTCAACCTCGACCGCGGCGACACCGTCAACCCCGAGATCAACCGGACGTCCCTGCCGCCCCTGGGCGCCGCCCAGCGCGCCGCGGCGGACTCCGCCGTGCGCACCTTCGCCCACGACGCCGCGGCCGGCGCCGGCGAGCCCTGGACCCGGTCCGTCCGCCAGGCCGCCCGCACGCACGAGGAGCGGCTGCCGGACGCCCTCGACCAGGCCGTCGCCCGCACCGACTTCCGGGCGCGCAGGACGTCCTGGTGGTGGATCGTCTTCGACGTGCTGCAGTGGATCGCGATGCTCGCCGTGGTCGCGGGGCTGCTGTGGCTGCTCGGGCTGTTCCTGCTCGAGTACTTCCAGATCCCCGTGCCCCCGCCGCCGTACGTCGAGGGGTTCCCCCTGCCGGTGCCCACGCTGCTCGTGCTGGCCGGGGTGGTGCTCGGGCTGTTCCTGGCGCTCACCGGGCGGATCCTGGCCGGCTTCGGCGCGCGGCTGCGGGAGCGCTCGGTGCGGCGGAGGCTGCGCGCCTCGGTCGCCGAGGCGGGCCGGCGCACCGTCGTCGAGCCCGTGGAGGCCGAGCTCGGCGCCTTCGACGCCTTCCGGGAGGCCCTGGCCCGGCTGAGGGGCTGACGGGCCGGGCCCGGCCGTCCTACTGGGCGGCGGCCCGCACCGCCTCGGTGAGCTGGCGGGCGGCCTGCACCACGACCTCCGCGTGCAGCCGCCCGGGCTGTCGGGTGAGCCGCTCGATGGGCCCGGAGATCGACACCGCCGCGATCACGCGGCCCGACGGCCCCCGGACCGGGGCCGAGACGGAGGCGATCCCGGGCTCGCGCTCGCCCAGGGACTGGGCCCACCCGCGGCGGCGCACCCCGGCCAGGACCGTGGCCGAGAACCGGGCGTGCCGCAGGCCCTCCAGCAGGCGGTCGTGGTCCTCCCAGGCCACGAGCACCTGGGCGGCGGAGCCCGCCTTCATCGACAGCTGCGTGCCCACCGGGATCGTGTCCCGCAGGCCGATGGGCCGCTCGGCGGAGGCGACGCACACGCGCCACTCGCCCTGCCGGCGGAAGATCTGCGCGGACTCGCCCGTGGCGTCCCGCAGCTGGACCAGGACGGGTCCGGCGGCCGCGATCAGCCGGTCCTCGCCGGCGGCCGAGGCCAGCTCCACGAGCCGGGAGCCGAGCACGAACCGGCCCTGGATGTCCCGGCCCACGAAGCGGTGGTGGGCCAGCGCCACGGCCAGGCGGTGGACCGTGGGCCGGGCCAGCCCGGTGGCGCCGACCAGCTGGGCCAGGCTCGCCGGGCCCGCCTCCAGGGCGTCCAGGATCATCGAGGCCTTGTCCACCACGCCCACGCCGCTGGCCGTGGGCGCCGCGTGCACGTCCAGGCCCTCGCCGCTCCCGAACCCTCCGAGGGGGGTGCCCAGGGGCGCGCCGGAGGGGTCCATGTGTCCAGATGTGTCCATGACTTGATACTGCCGTCTCAGAATGTGAGAAGCAAGCGGAAAAGCTGGCCCCGGTGCAACCCGGGCGCGGACCATGGAAGCACGACGTTCCACGAGCCGCTCCCGCGAGCCGCTCAGACCCCGCCAGCAGGCAGCACGGAAGGATCCGCCATGCCGGACATCCAGCCCACGACCCCCTCCCCGACCTCCGCCGCGCCCTCGGCGGCCCCCGGCCGGACCCTCGCCGAGAAGGTCTGGGACGACCACCTCGTGCGCAAGGGGGAGGACGGGCAGCCGGACCTTCTCTACATCGACCTGCACCTGGTCCACGAGGTCACCTCGCCGCAGGCCTTCGAGGGGCTGCGCCTGGCGGGCCGGAAGCTGCGGCGGCCGGACCTGACCATCGCCACCGAGGACCACAACACCCCGACGCAGGACATCTTCGCCCGCATCGCTGACGACACCTCCCGCAAGCAGATCGAGACGCTGCGCGCCAACTGCGCCGAGTTCGGCGTGCGCCTGCACTCCCTGGGCGACGCCGAGCAGGGCATCGTCCACGTGGTGGGCCCGCAGCTGGGCCTCACCCAGCCGGGCATGACCGTGGTCTGCGGCGACTCCCACACCTCCACCCACGGCGCCTTCGGCGCCCTGGCCTTCGGCATCGGCACCTCCGAGGTCGAGCACGTCATGGCCACCCAGACGCTGCCGCTGGCGCCGTTCCGGACGATGGCCATCAACGTCGAGGGCACCCTGCGCCCGGGCGTGGGCGCGAAGGACATCATCCTGGCCGTCATCGCCAAGATCGGCACCGGCGGCGGCCAGGGCTACGTACTGGAGTACCGAGGCTCCGCCATCCGGTCCCTGTCGATGGAGGCGCGGATGACCATCTGCAACATGTCCATCGAGGCCGGTGCCCGCGCCGGCATGATCGCCCCGGACGAGACCACCTTCGAGTACGTGAAGGGCCGCCCGCACGCCCCGGAGGGCGCCGACTGGGACGCCGCCGTCGAGTACTGGCGGACCCTGCGCACCGACGACGACGCGGTCTTCGACACCGAGGTCTTCCTCGACGCCGACCAGCTCGAGCCCTTCGTCACCTGGGGCACCAACCCCGGCCAGGGCGTCCCGCTGTCCCAGGCCGTCCCCGACCCCGAGGACCTGGGCGACGAGAACGACAAGGCCAACGCCCGCCGGGCCCTGGAGTACATGGGCCTGGAGGCCGGCACGCCCATGAAGGAGATCCCGGTGGACACCGTGTTCCTGGGCTCCTGCACCAACTCCCGGATCGAGGACCTGCGCGCCGCCGCGCAGGTCGTCAAGGGCCGCACCAAGGCCGAGAACGTCCGGATGATGGTCGTCCCCGGCTCCGCGAAGGTCCGGCTGCAGGCCGAGGCCGAGGGCCTGGACCGGGTGTTCAAGGAGTTCGGGGCGGACTGGCGCTTCGCCGGCTGCTCCATGTGCCTGGGCATGAACCCGGACCAGCTGGCCCCGGGGGAGCGGTGCGCGTCGACGTCGAACCGCAACTTCGAGGGCCGCCAGGGCAAGGGCGGGCGCACCCACCTCGTCTCGCCCGTCGTCGCCGCGGCCACCGCGGTGCGCGGCACCCTGTCCTCCCCGTCCGACCTCGAGCCCGCCGGCGCCTGACCCGACGCTCCTCACCCAGGAAGGCCCTCCCATGGAGAAGTTCACCACCCACCGGGGCGTCGGCGTCCCGCTGAAGCAGTCCAACGTGGACACCGACCAGATCATCCCCGCCGTCTACCTCAAGCGGATCACCAAGACCGGCTTCGAGGACGCGCTCTTCGCCGGCTGGCGCAAGAACGAGGACTTCGTGCTCAACCAGGAGCCCTACCGCCACGGCTCCGTGCTCGTGGCCGGCGCGGACTTCGGCACCGGCTCCTCCCGCGAGCACGCGGTCTGGGCGCTGCGCGACTACGGCTTCAAGGTCGTGATCTCCTCGCGCTTCGCCGACATCTTCCGCGGCAACTCGGGCAAGCAGGGCCTGCTGGCCGCCCAGGTGGACCAGTCCGACGTCGAGCTGCTGTGGAAGCTGCTCGAGGAGCGCCCGGGCACCGAGATCGAGGTCGACCTCGAGGCCCGCACGGTGACGTGCGACACGGTGACCGTGCCGTTCCAGATCGACGACTACACCCGCTGGCGGCTCATGGAGGGCCTCGACGACATCGGCCTGACCCTCCAGCACGAGGCGGAGATCACCGCGTACGAGGCGCGCCGTCCCGCGTTCAAGCCGACCACGCTGCCCGCCCGCACCTGATCCCGGCCCCGGCCCGCCCCGGCCCGGCGCAGCCTCCGCGGCTGCGCCGGGCCGTGCGCTGTCCGGGGCCGCCGCGCCGCCCGCCGTGTGCAGGGGCACCCGGCGGGGAACCTACACTGTACGGGTGCCGCTCCCGCTCGGGGGGTGGACGGCAACAGCAGATCGGAAGTTCATGAGCAGCGCACTGCACATCACGGGCGGGGTCCCTCTCTCCGGGCAGGTCACCGTGCGAGGTGCCAAGAACCTCGTCCCGAAGGCCATGGTGGCCGCCCTCCTGGGGTCGACGCCCTCCGTCCTCGCCAACGTTCCGGAGATCAAGGACGTCGAGGTCGTCACCAACTTGCTGTCCCTGCACGGCGTGGACGTCGCCCGCGAGGACGGCCGGCTCAGCCTCGACCCCTCCAACGTCACCACCGCCCGGCACGCGGACATCGACGCCCACGCCGGCGACTCGCGCATCCCGATCCTGCTGTGCGGACCGCTGCTGCACGCCATCGGGGAGGCGTTCATCCCCGACCTCGGGGGATGCAAGATCGGCGACCGCCCCATCAACTACCACCTCGACGTGCTGCGCCACTTCGGCGCCCGCGTGGAGAAGCTCGAGTCCGGCATCCGGATGAGCGCCCCCCACGGGCTGCAGGGCGCGAAGGTCGAGCTGCCCTACCCCTCGGTCGGCGCCACCGAGCAGGTGCTGCTCACCGCGACCCGCGCCGAGGGCCACACCGAGCTGCGCGGCGCGGCCACCGAGCCCGAGATCATGGACCTCATCGCGATCCTGCAGAAGATGGGCGCGATCATCACGGTCCAGACCGACCGTGTGATCCGCATCGAGGGCGTCCCCGAGCTGACGGGCTACAAGCACCGGGCCATGCCGGACCGGATCGAGGCGGCCTCCTGGGGGTCCGCCGCGCTCGCCACCGGCGGCGACATCTTCGTGGCCGGCGCCCGGCAGTCCGACATGATGACCTACCTCAACACCTTCCGGAAGGTCGGCGGCGGCCTGGACATCACCGAGGACGGCATCCGGTTCTACCACCCCGGCGGGGACCTCAACCCCCTCATCGTGGAGACCGACGTCCACCCCGGCTTCATGACCGACTGGCAGCAGCCGCTCGTCGTCGCGCTCACCCAGGCCACGGGCGTGTCTATCGTCCACGAGACCGTCTACGAGAACCGCTTCGGCTTCACCGGCGCGCTCAACCGGATGGGCGCCTCCATCCAGCTGCACCGCGAGTGCCTGGGCTCCGTGCCGTGCCGCTTCGGCCAGCGCAACTTCGTGCACTCCGCCGTGATCTCCGGCTCCACCCCGCTGCGGGCCGCGGACATCAACGTCCCCGACCTGCGCGGCGGCTTCTCGCACCTGATCGCCGCGATGGCGGCCGAGGGCACGTCGCACGTGACCGGCGTGGAGCTCATCAAGCGCGGCTACGAGCACTTCACGGACAAGCTGACCGGGCTCGGGGCGTCCTTCGACCTCGACGGCGAGTGAGCCGGGACCGCCGATGAGCCGCACCGCCGACCGCCCCCTCTTCCGCGTCCTGGCCGGGATCGTCAAGCCGTGCTACGGGCTCGTCGCCCGGTTCCGCTGGACGGGGGAGGAGCACCTCCCCGCGGAGGGCGGGTTCATCGTGGTGCCCAACCACCTGACCGAGCTGGACCCCCTCACGGTCGCCTGGACCCTCTACGACAACGGCATCATGCCGCGCTTCCTCGCCAAGGAGCCGCTCTTCCGCGCCCCCGTGGTCGGAGCGGTGCTGCGCGCCACCGGGCAGGTCCCCGTCCTGCGCGGCACCGCCGACGCCGCCGCGGCCCTCACAGCCGCCCGGGCCGAGCTCGACTCCGGCGGGGCGATCGTCATCTACCCCGAGGGCACCCTCACCGCGGACCCCCGGCAGTGGCCCATGACCGGGCACACGGGCGCGGCCCGGCTGGCCCTGGCCACCGGTGTGCCCGTGATCCCGATGGCGCACTGGGGGGACCAGCGGATCCTCGGCAAGGACGCCTCCGGCCGGCGCCGGTTCCGGCTCTTCCCGCGCCAGGAAGTGCGCGTGCGGATCGGCCCGCCGGTCGACCTGTCCCCGTGGCGCGACGACGCCCCGGACCTCACCCACCCCGTGGGCCCGGACCGGCACCGGCTCGAGGACGCCACCGACGCGATCATGCACGCCGTCGCGGCCGAGCTCGCCGTGCTGCGCGGGGAGGACGCCCCGGAGCGGCTCTGGGACCGCCGACGAGGAGGCCGCCCGTGAGCGCCCCCGCCGCCGCGCCGGCGCGCCCCCTGCCCCCGGCCGGGCCCCGGAAGGTCGCCGTCCTCGGCGCCGGGTCCTGGGGCACCACCTTCGCGAAGGTCCTCGCCGACAGCGCCCGCGAGTCGGCCCACGCCGCGGCGGGCCCGCTGGACCGCACCGTGGTGCTGTGGGGCCGCGACGCCGCGGCGATGGACCACGCCGCACGGACCCACGTCAACGACCGCTACGTCCCCGGGATCCGCCTGCCCGAGCGGCTCGTGATCACCTCGAACCTCGCCGCCGCCGTCACCGGGGCGGCCCTCGTGGTCCTCGCCGTGCCCGCCCAGTCCCTGCGCTCGCAGCTGCCCGCCGTGGCCGAGCACCTCGGGCGCGACGCCGTGGTGCTCTCCCTGGCCAAGGGCCTCGAGCAGGGCACGGGGCTGCGGATGAGCGAGGTCGTCGCCGAGGAGCTCGGCCGCGCCACCGGCCTGGGCCCGGAGCACTGGCAGGCGCGCACCTGCGTGCTCTCCGGCCCGAACCTGGCCATGGAGATCGCCGAGGAGCAGCCCACCGCCTCCGTCGTGGCCGCCCCCGACGCGGAGCTCGCCACCTGGGTGGCGCGCGCCTGCCGCACCGGCTACTTCCGCCCGTACACGAACACCGACGTGGTGGGCACCGAGATCGGCGGCGTGGTCAAGAACGTCATCGCCCTGAGCGTGGGCATCGCCGACGGCCGCCACTTCGGGGAGAACTCAAAGGCGTCCATCATCACCCGCGGCCTGGCCGAGACCACCCGGCTGGCCCTCGCCCTGGGCGGGAAGCTCGAGACCCTCTCCGGCCTGGCCGGGATGGGCGACCTCGTGGCCACCTGTTCCTCGCCGCTGTCCCGCAACCGCACCGCGGGGCGGCTGCTGGGCCTGGGCAAGTCCCTCGCCGAGGTGCAGGAGGAGATGACGCAGACGGCCGAGGGGATCAAGTCCGCCCCGGCCGTGCTGGCCCTCGCCCGCCGGCACGACGTCGACATGCCCATCACGGAGGCCGTGGTGGCGATCCTGCAGGAGAAGATCGACGTCGACGACCTGGCCCCGCTGCTGCTGGGCCGCGAACTCAAATCGGAAGGGACCGACTCATGACCCCCCGCGACACCCCGGTCCAGGACGCCCCCGCCCGGCCCTGCGTCGCCGTCCTGTTCGGCGGCCGCTCCAGCGAGCACTCCATCTCCCTGATCACCGCCCGCGGCGTGCTGCAGGCCATCGACCGGCAGCGGTGGGACGTCGTGACCGTGGGCATCTCCACCACCGGCGAGTGGTTCCTGTACCCCCAGGACGAGCTCGAGGCGCTGCTCGAGGAGAACCCCATCGCCGAGCTGCCCGTCGGCGAGGAGCTCGTGAGCCTGCCCCTGAAGGTGGGGGAGAGCGAGCTGATCGTGCGCCGGGACGGGCCCTGCGGCGAGACCGTCACCCGCGACCGGCACGTCGACGTGGTCCTGCCCCTGCTCCACGGCCCCTTCGGGGAGGACGGGACCCTGCAGGGCCTGCTCGAGCTCGCCGACCTGCGCTACGTGGGCTGCGGCGTGACGGCCTCCGCCGTGGGCATGGACAAGCACTTCATGAAGCTCGCCTTCGAGGCCGCCGGCCTGGAGGTCGGGCCCTACACCGTGGTCACCGACCGCCAGTGGGCGCTCGACCCCGCCGGCGTGCGCGAGCGCATCGCCGGCCTGGGCTTCCCCGTCTTCGTGAAGCCCGCCCGGGCCGGGTCCTCCTTCGGGATCACGAAGGTGGACGAGCCCGAGGGCCTCGACGCCGCGATCCGCACCGCCCGGGAGTTCGACCGCAAGCTCGTGGTGGAGGCCGGGATCCAGGGCCGGGAGATCGAGTGCGCCGTCCTCCAGGGCCGCGGCACCGACCCCGCCCGCACGTCCATGCCGGGGGAGATCGAGATCGTGGACGAGCACGCGTTCTACGACTTCGAGGCCAAGTACCTCTCGCAGGCCTCCGCGCGGCTCAGCTGCCCCGCGGACCTCCCGCAGGAGGCGACCGACGCGATCCGCGCCGGCGCCGTCACCGCGTTCGAGTCGCTCGACGGCGAGGGCCTGTGCCGCGCCGACTTCTTCTACACCCCCGACGGGCGCGTGGTGATCAACGAGGTCAACACCATGCCCGGGTTCACGCCCATCTCGATGTACCCGCGGATGTGGGCCGAGTCCGGCCTCGACTACGGGGAGCTGATCGACGAGCTGCTCACCCTCGCGCTGGAGCGGCCGGTCGGCCTGCGCTGAGCGAGGGGCACGAGCACGGCACGACGAGCACGGCACGACGACGGCACGCCGGCTGCTCAGCGGGCGGGCCCCGGCTCCTCGCCGCCGGCCTCGCGCCGCATGAGGTCGGTGGTGAACGGCGCCCAGAGCTGGAACCGGTGGTCCAGGAGCGCGTTGGCGGCCTGCGCCAGGAGGTCGCGCTCGGCGGGCGAGAGCCTCAGACAGCGGTAGAGGTAGGCCTCCACCTCGAGGGGGCCGAGGGCCCCGCCGAGGCCGGCGTAGTGCGACCACAGCCGCCGGGGCGGGATCCCTGCCCGCTCGAGGGCCCGGTGCAGCAGGCGGGCCTGCTCGTGGCCCAGTGCGTCGTCGTTCATCGCCGTCTCTTCCGGGCAAAGGATCGGTGGTGCCGGGGCGCGCTCAAAGGAGCTTTCCCGCGGTCCGGCGCCGGGCCGCGGGCCTGCTTGCCAGACACGGTAGGACGGCGGCCCCGGGATGACAAGAGGGGTCGTCGCGGCGCGGCCATGTGTCCTCCACCGTGTCCTCTACGGACGATGCTCCTGCATGGATCCTTGCCGCCCGCGCCCCGGTCGGTGATCCTTTCAGCACGGCGGGGTCCGGGACGGACCCCCGGGGCGGCGCGGGGGTCCGGGATGGGACGTGTGGAGGGGAAGGTGGCGCTGGTCACCGGCGCGGCGCGGGGCATCGGGGCGGCCATCGCCGTCCAGCTCGTCGAGGAGGGCGCCCGGGTGATGCTGGCGGACGTGCTGCCGGAGACGGACGTCCGGCCGGCGCTGGGCAGCCACGCCGAACGGGTGCACCTGGACGTCACCGACGCCGGGGGCTGGGCCCGCGCCGTCGCCGCGACCGAGGAGGCCTTCGGCGGGCTGGACGTCCTCGTCAACAACGCCGGGATCGTGGACTTCGCCGGCGTCGCCGACTGCTCGCGGGAGTCCTGGGACCGGGTGCTGGCCGTGAACCTCACCGGGGTGCTCCTCGGGATCCAGGCGGTGGTGCCCGTCATGCGCGCCCGCGGGGGAGGGTCGGTCGTGAACATCTCCTCCATCGCGGGGCTACGGGGCTACGAGCGGCTCGCGGCCTACACGGCCGCCAAGTTCGGCGTGCGCGGGCTCACGAAGGCCGCGGCCCTGGACCTCGCGCCGGACGGCGTCCGGGTCAACTCGGTCCACCCCGGGTTCATCAGCACGCCGATGACCGAGGGCCTGAGCCCCGACGTCGACCACGTCGCCCTGGCCCGCGCGGGCCGCCCGGAGGAGGTCGCGGCCATGGTGCTGTACCTGGCCCTCCGAGGAGTCCGCCTTCGTGACCGGCGCCGAGTTCGTCATCGACGGCGGCGAGACCGCGGGAACGGCCCACAACCCGGTCACGGCGTGAGCCCCTCCGCCCGGCGCAGCCGGCGCCGGCGCGCTCAGAGGCCCTCGACGACGTCCTCGAGGTCCAGGCACTGCCGCTCGGCCGGGATCTGCTCCACCGGGGAGCCCAGCTCCACGAGCAGCGTCGAGGACGCGATCGCCGTGCTGTCGAAGACCACCTCGACCGCGGGGTCCCGCCCGTAGGTCGTGGCGGTCCAGGTGTTCTCCTCCTCCGGGTCCTGGCGGAGCAGCCAGTCCACGCCGTTGACCGACGAGCACGGGTCCGTGGTCGGGCCCGGCGGGGTCACGCCGCAGCGCACGACCGCCGCCGTGGGTTCGCCGTAGGCCGTCGTGGCCTGGCTCGTGGTCTCCCGCCGCTCGTGCTCGCCGATCGTCTCCGGCATCGCGACCATCGCCGGTGCGCAGCCGGGGTCCGCGGCGTTCTCGGCGGGCTCCACGGTCACCGCGGGCGTGCACCCGGTCAGCGCCGTGGCCAGCGCTCCGGCGGCGAGCAGGGTGCGGGCGGGACGGGGAAGGAGGGGGAGCGAGGGCATGCCCCCAGCGTAATCCGGGGGCGCACCGGTCACGGCGTCCGGGCCCCTCGTTAGGATGGGCGGCATGAGCCGGCCCCCCTCGGACGTTCCCCCGACCACCCCTGCCGCGCCGCAGCCCGCGGCGCACCGGCCGGCACAGCCCGGGGACCCGCGCGCGGGGACCATCGTCGGCGACCTCTCCGAGGCGGAGCTGCTGGAGCGGTTCCTGCCCCTGCTGGCCCGGCCCGGGGCCGAGCACGTGCTCCTGGGCCCCGGGGACGACTGCGCCGTCGTCGCCGCCCCGGACGGCCGCTTCGTCATCACCACCGACACCCAGGTCCAGGACCAGGACTTCCGCACGGCCTGGCCCAGCGGGGTCGTCCCCACCGGCTTCGACACCGGCGTCAAGTGCGCCGCGCAGAACCTCGCCGACGTCGCCGCGATGGGCGCGGTGCCCACCGCCGTCGTCGTCTCCCTCACCCTGCCCCCCGGGACCCCCGTGGCCTGGCCGGAGGACTTCGCCCGCGGTCTCGTGGCCGGCTTCGAGGACATGGGCGCCGCGCGCTGCGCGGTGGTCGGCGGGGACCTCGGCGCCGGGCGGGAGCTGTCGGTCACCGCCACCGTGACCGGGGACCTCGAGGGCCGGGAGCCGGTGCGCCGCTCCGGCGCGCGGGAGGGCGGCGTCGTCGCCCTGGCCGGCACCACCGGGCGCGCCGCCGCGGGGGTCGCCCTGCTCGACGACACCCGGTACCGGCCCGGCGCCGACCCCGCCCTCGACGAGCTCGCGCGGGCCCAGCTGCGCCCGTGCGCGCCGGTGCCCGCCGGGCCGGTGGCCGCCCGCGGCGGCGCCACCGCCATGATCGACCTCTCCGACGGGCTGCTGCGCGACGCCGGCCGGGTCGCCGCCGCGAGCGGGGTCGTCGTCGACCTCGACGCCGGCGCCGTCGCCGCGCTCGCCGAGCCGCTGCTCCCCGCCGGCCTCCTGCTCGGCACGGACCCCCGGGACTGGGTGCTGGGCGGCGGGGAGGACCACGGGCTGCTCGCCGTCTTTCCACAGGGCGTCCCGCTGCCCGCCGGGTTCCGTGCGATAGGCTCGTGTGCGCCCGCACCACCCGCGCACGACGGCCCCCACCCCCGGGTGCTGCTCGACGGACGAGCGCCGCACCTCGCCCTCGGGCACCCGGTCGGCGAAGGATGGGATCACTTTGAACCATAGGATCGGATCGAACGCGGCCGTCATGCGGCGGTGGCTCGACCTGGCCCACCGCGAGCTCGTCCGGCACAGCCCCGTCCTCAACGCCCTCAACGTCTTCCCGGTCGCCGACTCCGACACCGGGACGAACCTGGCCCTGACCGTCCGCGCCGCGTCGGAGGCCGCCTCGGTGATCGAGACCGGCGACGTCGGGGAGCTGCTGGCGCTGGCCGGCCAGGCCGCCCTGGAGGAGGCCCGCGGCAACTCCGGCACCCTCTTCTCCGTCTTCCTCACCGCGGTCGGCCAGTCCCTCGAGGGCCGGACGCGGATGACCGCGGACACCGCGAAGACCGCCCTCCACGCCGGGCACGTGCGGGCCTGGAGCGTGCTCACCGACCCGGTGGCGGGCACCATGCTCTCCGTCCTGGAGGCGGCGGCCGACGTCCCGGTCCCGCACGACGTCGAGGACGGGTCCAACCAGCAGCTCAAGGAGTTCCTCAGGGACGTCGGCCGGGCGGCCCGCGCCGCCGTCCTCGCCACCACCGAGCAGCTCGAGGTGCTGCGCGAGACCGGCACAGTGGACGCCGGGGCCCTGGGCATGCTCGTCGTCTTCGACGCCCTCGCCCGCACGGTGGGCGGGGACGACCTCGAGGAGGACGCCGCGCTGGAGCTGCTGATCGCCGCCGCCGCCGCGCAGGCCCCCCGGCCGCTGGACGCGCCCCACGCCGTGCACGGCGGCGTCGAGGTGATGTGCACCGTGGAGCTGTCACCGCTGGACGCCGCCGAGCTGCGCCACGAGCTCAGCGAGGTGGGCAGCAGCGTGATCATGAGCGCCGTCACCGAGCGGGGCGAGGCCTACCGGTGGCGCGTGCACGTGCACGTCGCGCGCTCCGAGGACGCCCTCGCCGTGATCGGTGCCCGCGGGAAGCCCGTCAACCTGACCGTGACGTCCCTGGCCGAGGCCTCCGGGGCTTCCGGGGCCGACGGGCACGCCGGTTGAGGACCGCCTGAGATGATCCGCTCCCACGGCGGGGCGTTCCCCGACGCGGTCCCCGAGCTCGACCAGCCGCTCGCCCGGCTGCTGGGCCGGACCACCGCGGACCAGCTCGCCCGGCAGCTGGACGTCACCACGATCGGGCAGCTGCTCGACTACTTCCCCCGCAAGTACATGCCCCGCGGGGAGCTCACGCCGTTCTCGGAGCTGAGCATCGACCAGCAGGTGACCATCGTGGCCGAGGTCGTCCACGCCTCCACCCGCCAGATGCGCTCCCGCCGCGGGTCCATCACCGACGTCGTGATCACCGACCGCGTCTCCGCCGACCCGCACCGGCTCTTCGAGGACGGGGACCCGGGGCCCGGGCGGACCATGCGGCTGAGCTTCTTCAACGCCTGGACCGCGGCCAAGGACCTCCCGCCGGGCACCCACGCCCTGTTCTCCGGGAAGGTGGGCCTCTACAACGGGTCCGTCACCATGACCAACCCGCACTACGCCATCCTCGACCCGGACGCCCCGGAGGCGGGGGAGTCCGCGGAGGAGCGGGCGGGCCGGCCCATCCCCATCTACCCGGCCACGGCCAAGCTGACCACCGACAAGATCGCCCGCGCCGTGCACTCGCTGCTGCCCGTCGTGGACTTCGGCGCCGTCCCGGACCCGCTGCCGGACGGCATCCGCGAGCGGGAGGGGCTCATGGGCCTCGAGGAGGCGTACTGGCAGGTGCACCGCCCCCGGGACACGCGCGCCCACGGCGAGGCCCGCCGCCGGTTCCGCTACCAGGAGGCGTTCCTGCTCCAGTGCGCGCTCGCCCGCCGCCGGATCGAGCTGGCCGCCCACCCCACCACCGCCCGCCCCGGCGCGCCGGACGGGATCCTGGCCCGGTTCGACGCCGCGCTGCCCTTCGAGCTCACCGCCGGCCAGCGGAGCGTCGGCGAGGAGCTCGCCGCCGAGCTCGCCGGCACGCACCCCATGAACCGGCTGCTGCAGGGCGACGTCGGCGCCGGCAAGACCCTCGTGGCGCTGCGGGCCATGCTCCAGGTCGTGGACTCCGGCGCACAGGCGGCCCTGCTCGCGCCCACCGAGGTCCTCGCCGCCCAGCACCACGGCTCCGTCGTGCGCTCCCTCGGCCCGCTCGCGGAGGGCGGCCGGCTCGGCGGCGACCCGGACGGCACCCAGGTGGTCCTGCTCACCGGCTCGATGGGCGCCGCCGCCCGCAAGCGCGCCCTGCTGAAGATCGCCTCGGGGGAGGCCGGGATCGTCATCGGCACCCACGCGCTGCTCTCGGACGTCGTGCAGTTCGCCGACCTCGGCCTGGTCGTGGTGGACGAGCAGCACCGCTTCGGCGTGGAGCAGCGCGACGCCCTGCGCGACAAGGCCGGGCGCCCCCCGCACCTGCTCGTCATGACGGCCACGCCCATCCCGCGGACCGTGGCGATGACCGTCTTCGGGGACCTGGACGTCTCCGTCCTCGACCAGCTGCCGGCGGGGCGCAGGCCCATCCAGACCCACACCGTGGGGCTCGTGGAGCACCCCGCGTGGGAGCAGCACCTGTGGCGGCGGGCCCGCCAGGAGATCGACGCCGGCCGCCAGGTCTACGTGGTGGCGCCCAAGATCGGCGACGACGACGAGCCCCCGCCCTACGGATCGCTCGCCGAGAGCGCCCGCGCTGCGTCGGAGGACGAGGAGTCCGAGGCCTCGATGGCCTCCGTGACCTGGGTCGCGGAGCTCGTCGGGCGGCAGCCCGTGCTCGAGGGCGTGCGCGCGGAGATCCTCCACGGCCGGCTCGACCCGGACCGGAAGTCGCGGGTGATGCAGGAGTTCGCCGAGGGCGCCGTCCAGCTGCTCGTGTGCACCACGGTGGTCGAGGTCGGCGTGGACGTCCCCAACGCCACCCTCATGATCATCGTGGACGCCGACCGGTTCGGGATCTCCCAGCTGCACCAGCTGCGCGGGCGGATCGGCCGCGGCGGCCACGCCGGGACCTGCCTGCTCGTGACCCGCCGCCCGGCCGAGCACCCCTCGCGGGAGCGGATCGAGGTGGTGGCGGCGTCCACCGACGGCTTCGAGCTCGCCCGCGCGGACCTGGAGCTGCGCCGCGAGGGCGACATCCTGGGCGCGGCCCAGTCGGGCGGCCGGTCGACCCTGCGGCTGCTGCGGGCGCTCGACGACGCCGAGCTGATCGAGCGCGCCCGCCGGGACGCCGTGAGCATCCTCGGGGAGGACCCGCAGCTGCTCGAGCACCCGGAGCTCGCCGAGACCATCGAGCGCTACCTCGACCCGGACGCCGAGGCGTTCCTGGACCGGGGCTGAGAGGAGCCGCGCCGTGAGCAGGATCATCGCCGGGGCCGCCGGCGGGCTGCGGCTGCAGTCCGTGCCCGGCCAGGGCACCCGCCCCACCACCGACCGCGTCAAGGAGTCCCTCTTCGCCCGCCTCCAGGCGTGGGGGATGCTCGACGACGCCCGGGTCCTCGACCTGTTCGCCGGCTCCGGGGCCCTCGGCTGCGAGGCGGCGAGCCGGGGCGCCGCCGCGGTGACCCTCGTGGAGCGGCACGCGCCGGCGGTCCGGGTCTGCCGGGCCAACGCCGCGGTCGTGCACCGGGCGCTGGGCCGCGACGACGTCGTGCAGGTCCGGCAGGGATCCGTCAACGGCTATCTCGCGGACCCCGCCGTGGGCCCCTGGGACCTCGTGCTGGCCGATCCGCCCTATCCCCTGACCGAGGCGGAGCTCGCCGAGACGCTCGCGCTGCTGGCTGGGCGGCTGCGGGAGGGCGGCGTCGTCGTCGTCGAGCGCTCCTCCCGGTCCCCCGAGCCGCGCTGGCCGGCGGGGCTGCGCCGCTTCGAGCACAAGCGGCACGGGGAGACCGTCACCTGGTTCGCGGAGCCGGACGCCACGGAACCGACCCCCGACTGACCCCGGACGCCACGGACCGGTTCCTCACGAGAAATTCATCCGGCTGTTCCACACTGGTGCCCGGGACGAGCCGCGGCACGCCGCATGCTCGTCCTGCACGCTCGCATCGCACGACGGGCCGCGCGCCCGGGAGAACGGAGGACGTCCATGAGGATCACGGTGCTGGGGACGGGGTATCTGGGGGCCACGCACGCCGCGGCGATGGCGGAGCTGGGCTTCGAGGTGCTGGGCGTGGACGTGGACCCGGTCAAGGTCGACGCGCTCTCCCGTGGTGAGCTGCCCTTCCACGAGCCGGGCCTGCCCGAACTGCTGCGCAAGCACACGGGCACCGGGCGGCTGCGCTTCACCACCTCCTACGAGCAGGCCGGGGCCTTCGGGGACGTGCACTTCGTCGGGGTGGGCACCCCGCAGCGGCCCGGCTCCCAGGCCGCGGACATGTCCTACGTGGAGGCGGCGGTGACCGCGATCGCGGCCGCGGCCACCAGGGACTGCGTGATCGCCGGGAAGTCCACCGTGCCGGTGGGCTCCGCCCGCCGCCTGGCCGCCCTGGCCGCCGAGCACGCCCGGGACGGGGTGTCGGTGGAGCTGGTGTGGAACCCGGAGTTCCTGCGCGAAGGGTTCGCCGTGGCCGACACCCTGTCCCCGGACCGGATGGTGCTGGGGATCGCCGACGACACCGGCGGGGCGGCCGCCGAGGCCGTGCTGCGCCAGGTCTACGCCCGGCAGCTGGGCTCCGGGGTGCCGCTGATCGTCACCGACTACGAGACCGCCGAGCTGGTCAAGGTCGCAGCCAACGCGTTCTTGGCCACGAAGATCTCCTTCATCAACGCCCTGTCGGAGATCACCGAGACCGCCGGCGGGGACATCCGCACCCTGGCCGATGCGATCGGGATGGACGAGCGGATCGGGCGGAAGTTCCTCAACGCCGGGGTCGGCTTCGGCGGCGGGTGCCTGCCCAAGGACATCCGCGCCCTGCGGGCACGGGCCGCCGAGCTCGGGGTCGGGGAGTCGGTGCGGTTCCTGGCCGAGGTCGAGGACATCAACACCCGCCGCCGGGAGCACACCGTGGCCACCGTCACCGAGATGCTCGGCGGGTCGGTCGTGGGGGCGCAGGTGGCGGTGCTGGGGGCGGCGTTCAAGCCCGACTCCGACGATGTGCGCGACTCCCCGGCCCTGGACATCGCCGCGCGCCTGCACTCGATCGGCGCCGAGGTCGCCGTGGTCGACCCGCAGGCCAACGCCAACGCCGCCGCCCGGTACCCGCGCCTGGACTACGTGGAGTCCCTGGAGGCGGCGGTGGCCGGGGCCGAGGTCGTGGTGCTGCTCACCGAGTGGGCCCGGTTCAAGGCCATGACCCCCGAGGAGCTCGCCCCGCTGGTGGCGGAGAGGCGGATCCTCGACGGGCGCAACGTGCTGGACCCGGCCCGGTGGACCGACGCCGGCTGGGACTACCGCGCCCTGGGCCGCCGGGCCACCCCCGCCGGGGTGCCCGAGGCCGTGCTGCAGGAATAACGGCGGGCCATGCCGCCTTCTACCGGATAGTGATGTATCAACATCCTCGGTGGCGGGCCCTCCGTCGCCGCGGTACGCACGCAGGAGGCGCAGCATGGACCGGACCGATCACACCTACACCCTCGCCGTGGTGAGCGCGGGGCTCGGGGAGCCCTCGAGCACCCGGATGCTCGCGGACGCCCTGGCGGCCGCGACCGAGCAGGCCCTGCGCGAGCGCGGTCACGAGGTGCGCACCGAGGTGGTGGAGCTGCGGGAGCGGGCGGTGGACATCGCCCACAACTTCGTGACCGGCTTCGCGGCCCCGCCCCTGCAGGCGGACCTCGACACCGTGGTGGGCGCCGACGGGATCGTGGCGGTCACCCCCGTGTTCAGCGCCTCCTTCTCGGGACTGTTCAAGTCCTTCTTCGACGTCGTGGAGCACCGCGCGCTCACGGGCAGGCCCGCGGTCATCGGGGCCACCGGCGGCAGCGAGCGCCACTCGCTCGTGCTGGAGCACGCCGTGCGCCCGCTCCTGTCCTACCTGCGGGTGCTGGTCGTGCCCACCGCCGTCTACGCCGCCCCCGGCGACTGGGGCAGCGGCGGCGCCGGCGACGGCGACCTCCAGGCCCGGGTGCGCCGGGCGGGGACGGAGCTGGCCGAGCTGATGGTCGCCCGCGGGCCCGCCCCGGCTGTGGACACCGTGGGGGAGTCGCTGCCCTTCGAGCAGCTCCTCGCCGGGGTCTTGGCCGGCTGACCCGCCCGGCCCCCTGCGGCGTGAGGTCTCCTTCCGCCGACCCCCAGCGCCGGAGGAGTCGCTTCCTGCCGGAACTCCGCGCACATTCCGGCACGACGCGACTCCTCGGCGGTTGCCGGGGTCGAGCGCGGCCTTCGGGCGGCTGCGCAGCTCAGCCGGCCAGGCGCCCCATGGCCTGCTCGAGCACGTCGGTGCGCTTGCAGAACGCGAAGCGCAGCCAGTCCCGGTAGACGTCCTGCTGCGGGGCCGGCACGAAGGCGGTGACCGGGATCGCGACCACCCCGGCCGCCTCCGGGAGCACCCGGGACAGGGCCGCCGCGTCCGGGACCCCGTGCCGGGCGCAGAGCGCGCCGACGTCCGCGACCACGAAGAAGCTGCCCTGCGGCTCGAACGCCTCCGCGCCCGCGGCGGCCAGGCCCGCCAGCAGCACGTCCCGGCGCCGCCGGTAGTCCTCCAGCAGCCCCGCGTAGAACGCGTCCGGCAGCGCGAGCGCGGCGGCGGTGGCGGCCTGCAGGGGAGCCGCGGCGCTGTGCGAGAGGTACGCCTTGGTGGCCTGCACCGCGCGCAGCAGAGGGGCCGGCCCGGTCACCCAGCCCACCCGCCAGCCCGTGGCGGAGAAGGTCTTGCCCACGGAGGACACCGTCAGCGTGCGCTCCGCCGCGGCGGGGCGGCACGCCAGCGGACGGTGGGCGCCGGTGTAGCGCAGGTGCTCGTAGACCTCGTCCGTCACCACCACGCAGTCGTGCTCCTCGGCGAGCTCGGCCACCAGCTCGAGCACGGCGTCGTCGAGCACGGCTCCGGTGGGGTTGTGGGGGTCGTTGAGGATCACCATGCGGGTGCGCGGGCCGAAGGCCGCGCGCAGCCCGTCGGGGTCGGGGGCGAAGGCCGGCGGCAGCAGCGGGACCGTCACGAGGCGCGCGCCGGCGAACTCGACGACCGCCCCGTAGGCGTCGTAGTGGGGCGCGAAGGTCACGACCTCGTCGCCGGGCTCCAGGAACGCCAGGAGGCTCGCGGCGAGGCCCTCCGTGGCGCCCGCCGTGACGACGACCTCGGAGGCCGGGTCCAGCCCGATCCCGTAGAACCGGCGCTGGTGCTCGGCGACCGCCTCCCGGAGCACGGGCAGCCCGGCGATGGGCGCGTACTGGTTCACGCCCCCGCGCAGGGCCGCGGCGGCGGCCTCCAGCATCTCGGGCGGGCCGTCCACGTCCGGGAAGCCCTGGCCGAGGTTCGTCGCGCCGGTGCGGGCGGAGAGGAAGGACATCTCCTCGAACACGGTGGAGGACAGCTCCCCGGCGGCGTCGAGGAGGCCTCCGCCGTGCGCCATCCGCTCCCAGGGGAGGGCGGGGAGCGGGGGTGCTGCGGGGTGGTGGGTGTCCATGGCGGCCAGTCTAGGCGTGCGGCACCCGTCCGGGGCCGCGGCCAGGTAGCGTCACGGCCCCGTGGCGCCGAGCCGGTCGAGGGCCTCCGCCGTGCCCGCCGCGAAGACCGCGACGTCCGGGACCGCCTCGGCGTCGGCCACCACGTCGAGGTTCAGCGCCCCGGCGTAGGACAGGACGCCCACGCCCAGCGCCAGGTTGCCCTGGACGGCGCCCACCTGGAAGAGCTCCCGCACCCGTGCCCCCGCGAACTCCAGCGGGCGCTCCGGGCCCCGCAGGTTGCTCAGGAGCAGGTTCACGAGCCGCTGGCGGTCCATGACGTGCACCATCCACCGCTGCGCCACCCGCCCGCCCGGACGGTAGGGCGGGCGGCGGCGCTGCGCGGAGGTCGTCGCCGCGATCCGCCGCAGCCGCTCGTGCGGGTCCGGCTCCCAGACCGGCACGGGCACCACGCGCACGCCCACGCGGTTGCCGCCGCCGGCGTCCCCGGGGGGCCGCAGGGAGACGGCCACGGAGACCTTGAGCACCGTGCCGGGGCCCAGCTCCCCGCGAGCGGCCAGCAGCCGGCGGGCGCCGCCGGCCACGGCGGCGAGCACGACGTCGTTGACCGTCCCGCCGTGGCGGTGGGCGACCTCCTTCGCGGCGGCGAGGTCGGCGCGCAGCAGCACCAGCCGGCGGTGCGGGCCGACCGGGCGGTTGAAGGACACCTGCGGGGCCCGCCCCTCGCGCGCCGCCGCGACCAGCTGCCGGAGGGGCGCGGTGACGAGCGCCCCGACCCCCGGCCGGGGCGCGCCGGGCGAGGCCGGCGGGGTGGCCGGGGGTGCGCCGGCCGGCTGGTCGAACAGCGGCGCGAACAGGGCCAGGGCCGCGAGGCCGTCGGCCACCACGTGGTGCCAGCGCAGGAGCAGGCCCACCCGCCCGTCCGCGAGGCCCGGCAGCAGCCACAGCTCCCACAGCGGCCGGTCGCGGGCGAGGGGCCGCTCGTCGAGCGCGCAGCACTCCCGGAGCAGCGCGTCCTCGTCGCCCGGGGCGGGCACCGGACGGACGTGCACGTGCCGGGCGGGGTCGAAGCCGGGGTCCTCGCGCCAGCGGAGCCGCCGCCCGGGGCCGGCGGGGACCAGGACCTGGCGCAGCCGGCCGGCCGGGATCCGCGCCCCGACGTGCTCCCGCAGGGCGGGCAGGCGCAGCTCGCCCCGGGCGTCGCGCAGCGGTGCGCCGTCGACGAGCGCGAGTGCGGCCACGTGCATGGGAACGCCCCGCTCCTCGACCCGCAGGTTGCTCAGGTCCAGGGCGCTGAGCCGGTCGGCGCGCCCCGGACGCCGGGTCCTGGCCATCCGCCACCTCCGGTGCGACCGTGTTCTCCTGAGGGGCATGCTACGCCGGTGGGCCGGCGCCGCGCCCCGGGATCGCGCCCCTAGGATGGGGCGCATGCACCGAGCGATCTGCCCCGGCTCCTTCGACCCGATCCACCACGGCCACGTGGAGGTCGTCGCGCGCGCCGCGGCGCTCTTCGACGAGGTCGTGGTCGCCGTGTCGACCAACCCGCGCAAGCGCTACCGCTTCGACGAGGCGCAGCGCCTGGCGCTGGTGGAGGAGAGCCTCGCCGGGATCGGCGGCGTCGTCGTCGAGCCGATGGGGCAGGGCCTGCTCGCCGAGTACGCGGCGCGCCGCGGCGCCGTGGCGCTGGTCAAGGGCCTGCGCTCGGGCGAGGACTACGAGTACGAGGTGCCCATGGCCACCATGAACCGGCACCTCAGCGGCGTGGAGACCGTCTTCCTGCCGGGGGACCCGCGCTTCCTGCACGTCTCCTCGACGCTCGTCAAGGAGGTCCAGGGCCTCGGCGGGGACGTCTCCCCGTTCGTCCCCGAGCCGGTGCTGCGGGCCTTCGGCGGCTGACCCGCCGCGGGCTCGCCGCGACCCCTCCCCGCCGCGCCGGAAGCCGTCGCGGTTGAGAACGCGCGGCCGGGCACGCTAACATGGCCTGTCGGCCAGAATTTCACCAGGAGATCGTCATCAGTCGCGAGAACAGTTCGCCCCTCATCATCGATGTCAGGGACCTCGAGCACCGCCCGGGGACGATGCGACGACTGGAGAAGGTCGTGCCCGTGCCGAAGGACTTCGGCAACGCACTCATCGGCGCCCCGGAGGGCTCGGACATCGAGCTGGACCTCCGGCTGGAGTCCGTCCACGACGGGATCCTGGTGTCCGGCACGGCTGCCGTGGACATCCACGGCGAGTGCAGCCGCTGCCTCGACCCGATCGACTACGATCTGGACGTCGACGTGCAAGAGCTGTACCTCTTCGACGCCACCACCGCCGGTGGGGAGGACGTCGAGGACGACCAGATGTATGAAGTTCAGGACGAGACGATCGACCTCGAACCCATGCTTCGGGACGCAGTGATCACTCAGCTGCCGTTCCAACCGGTGTGCCGGGAGGACTGCCAGGGGTTGTGCGCCCAGTGCGGCGCGCGCCTGGAGGACGACCTGGGACACCACCACGAGGTGCTCGATCCTCGCTGGAGCGCCCTGTCGGGGCTGCTCGAGCAGGACACCTCGGAGAAGACGACCGATACGAGAGAAGAGAGATAGCCGTGGCTGTTCCGAAGCGGAAAATGTCCCGTGCCAACACCCGTGCACGCCGTGCGCAGTGGAAGGCGACCGCGCCAAAGCTGGTCAAGACCGTCGAGAACGGCAAGGTCACCTACAGCCTGCCGCACCAGGCCAAGGTCGTGACCGACTCCGCCGGGACCGCGCTGTTCCTGGAGTACAAGGGCCGCAAGGTGGCCGACGCCTGAACACGGTGAACACCACCGCGAACCGTCAGGACCTGCTGGAGCGTCTCGGCGTCGACATCGACGCCGAGACGCTTCGTCTTGCCCTCACCCACCGCTCGTACGCGTACGAGCACGAGGGGGAGGGGCACAACGAGCGGCTCGAGTTCCTCGGCGACTCCGTGCTGGGCCTGGCCGTCACCGACGAGATCTACCACCGCTACCCGGACGACTCCGAGGGCAACCTGGCCAAGATCCGGGCCGCCATCGTGAGCGCCCGGTCGCTGGCGGACCTCGCCCGCTCCCTGGACCTGGGCCCGCACATCCGCCTGGGCAAGGGCGAGATCCGGACCAACGGCCACGAGAAGGCCTCGATCCTCGCGGACACCATGGAGGCGCTGATCGGCGCGGTCTACGTGTGCTCGGGGCTCGAGCCCGCCCGCGCCTTCGTGCTGCGGCTGGTCGTCCCCCTGCTGGAGGACGGCTTCGTGGTCACCGAGGGCCGGGACTGGAAGACCGAGATCCAGGAGCTGGCCGCCGCCCGCGGCCTCGGCCCCGTCCGCTACGCCGTGGAGGGCACCGGCCCCGACCACGACCGCCGCTACGAGGCGCACGTGCTCGTGGGCGGCAAGGACCGCGGCACCGGCAACGGCACCACCAAGAAGGAGGCCGAGCGCTCCGCCGCCGCGCAGGCCTACGCGGCGCTGGCCGCCCACAGGGGGGCCTGACCGGACCGTGCCCGAGCTGCCCGAGGTCGAGGTCGTCCGCCGCGGCGTGGAGCGCTGGGTCGTCGGCCGCCGGATCGAGTCCGTGCAGGTGCTCGACCCCCGCTCCCTGCGCCGCCACGAGGCCGGCCCCGTCCACTTCGCCCAGGAGCTGGTGGGCGCCGTGGTCTCCGACGCCGTGCGCCGCGGCAAGTTCCTGTGGCTGCCCCTGGCCGCCGCCCCCGGCGCCGCCCCCCGCGACGCGCTGCTCGTCCACCTCGGGATGAGCGGGCAGCTGCTGGTCAAGGACCCGGAGCTGCCCGACGAGAAGCACCTCAAGGTCCGCCTGGAGCTCTCCGAGCGCCCCGGCACCCCCTCGGAGCTGCGCTTCGTGGACCAGCGGATCTTCGGCGGCATGGTCCTGGACCTGCTCGTGCCCACGGACGACGGCGCCCCGGGCGGGCTGTCGGCGACCGGCGCCCCGCTGGTGCCCGCCCGCGCGGCCCACATCGCCCGGGACCCGCTGGACCCCGCCTTCGACGCCGACCGCCTCCACGACCGGCTGCGGCGCCGCCGGACCGGGCTCAAGCGCGCCCTGCTGGACCAGTCCCTGGTCTCCGGGATCGGCAACATCTACGCGGACGAGGCCCTCTGGCAGGCCGGCCTGCACTGGGCCCGGCCCACCGACACCCTCCGCCGGCCCGAGACGCACCGCGTGCTCGAGGCCGCCCGGGCCGTGATGGAGCGCGCCCTGGCCGCCGGCGGGACGAGCTTCGACTCCCTCTACGTCAACGTCAACGGGGAGTCCGGGTACTTCTCCCGCTCCCTCACCGCGTACGGGCAGGCCGGCCGGCCGTGCCCGCGCTGCGCCGCGGAGGGACGGGCGTCGCTGATCGTGCGGGAGCAGTTCATGAACCGCTCGTCCTACCGCTGCCCCGCCTGCCAGCGCACGCCCCGCAACGCCCGGTTCTGACGGGCGCCGGGCTCAGGCCCGGTCCGCCGCCGTGGAGCCCGTGGCGGGCACGGGGGCGTCGTGGGCGCCCAGCGGGTGCGTCCGGTAGTACGCGGCCAGCCGCTCGAACCCCTCCTCGATGCCCACCGCGGGCCCCCAGTCGAGCACCTCGCGGGTCTCGCGCTGGTCGAACCAGTGCGCTGTGGACAGCTGCTCGGCGAGGAACTCCGTCATGGGCGGCTCGTCCGCGCCCGGGCACAGGGCCCACGCCTTCTCGATCACCCGGCCCGCGACGCGCGCCAGCCTCCCGGGCACGCGGCGGGTGGGCGGCTCCACGCCCGCGGCGCGGCACATCCCGCCGATCAGCTCCGCCACCGTGCGGGGCTGCCCGTTGGTCACCACCAGGGCCCGGCCGTGGGCCCACTCGATCCGCTCGAGCGCCCGGACGACGGCCTCCGCGGCGTTGTCGACGTACGTGGTGTCGATCAGCGCGGCGCCGTGGTCGAGCAGCGGCAGCCGGCCCCTCCCCGCGCGGTCCACGACGCGCTCCACGAGCTGGGTGTCGCCGGGGCCCCAGACGATGTGCGGGCGCACGGCCGTGACCCGGAAGCCCGGCGCGTCGGCCTCGAGCGCCAGCAGCTCGGCCGCGGCCTTGGACCGGGCGTAGTTCCCGCGCGCGTGCTCCGGGTCCGCCCGGCGGGCGGGCTCGCCCACGATCGAGACCCCGGCGTGCGCGACGGACGGGGAGGAGACGAACACGACGTTCTGCACCCCGGCCTCCCGGGCGCTCTCCAGCACCACCCGGGTGCCCGTGATGTTCGTCAGCACGAACTCGTCCCAGTCCCCGGCGAAGGAGACCTTGGCCGCGAGGTGGACGACGTCGTCGACGCCCTCCACCGCCCGGGCCACGGCGTCCGGGTCGGTGACGGAGCCCAGGACCTCCTCGACGCCGGCCTGCTCGGCGAGGCGCGCATGGCGGCGCTGCAGCAGCCGGACCGTCCAGCCGCGGGCGACGAGCAGCGCGGCCACGTGCTCCCCGAGCATGCCGGAGGCGCCGGTCACCAGCACGGTGCGGCCCTTGCCGCCGAGCTCGCGGGGCCCGCGCTCGACCTCGTGGCTGCCGGTGTCCGCCGGCGGGGCGCCCTCCACGACGGAGGCGTCGAACGCCGGGGCGTCCCCGGACTTGCGGTGCTTGCCGTTCACGGGTTCCTGATCCTTCCTCCGGCCAGGGCGGCGTCCGCCCACCCGGCCAGCAGGGCTCGGTCGATCTTGGAGTTGTGGCGGATGTCGGTGGGGTGCTCGGGGACCACGAGGACGGCGGCGAGGTCGAGGCCGGTGGCCTCGCGGACGGCCGCCCGCACGGCGGTCGTGAACGAGGGGTCGGCGGGGCCGGCGCGCCGGGCGGGCGGGACGGTCTCGGCGACCGCGACGGGCACCTGCGCGCCCCGCGGCCCCACGCCGACGACGGCCACGCGGCCCGCCCCGGGCACGGTCTGGGCGGCGTGCTCCGCCGCGACCGGCGTGAGCACGCCCTGCCCGGCCACGATCACGTGGGCGAGACGGCCCTCGACCCACAGCCGGCCGGCCGCGTCGAAGTGGCCCACGTCACCGGTGCGGTGCCACCCGGGAAGCCGGGTGCTGAGGTGCTCGGTCCACCAGAGCCGGTCGTAGCGGTCCTTGACGTGCGGGGCGCGGGCCACGATCTCCCCGGTGACCCCCGGCTCGGTCGTGATCTCGTCCGCGGGCGTGCCGTCGGGGCCCAGGGCCGTGACGCCCAGGGCGGCCCCGTGCACCGGGGTGCCCACGCACACGCCGTTGCCGGCGCCGGCCACGCCCGGGTGGCCGACCAGGTCGTCGGCCGTGGTGGCCGGGAGCCCGTCCTGCCGGCCCTGCCGGATCATCGCGAGGGTGACGTCGGTGAGCGGCAGGCCCTCGGTCATCCCGTAGGGGGTGTGCAGGACGGCCGCGGGCATGAGCAGCTGCAGCTCCTCCAGCAGGGGCTCCGGCAGCGGCGCCCCGGCGGAGAGCATGAGGGAGACCTCGCCGAGGGCGCGGCGCTGCTCCTCGTCGAGCTCGCCCTGGGTGGCCAGGACGTTGGCGATGGCCGCGGGGGAGAGGAACACCGCGGTCGCCCGGATCGCCCCCGCGGCGTCGGCCAGGGCCCGCGCCGTGAGCGTCCTCGGCGCCGTGACGTCCATGTCCGGGGTCACCGAGGTGGCGCCCAGGGCCGGTCCCAGCAGGGCGAAGGGGGCGAAGCCCGCCACGAGGCCCGTCCCCGCGGCCAGGCCGTAGGTGCCGCGGACGGCGTCGCGCATGGCGGAGAGCTGGCGGTGGGTGTAGACCACGCCCTTGGCCGGGCCCGTGGACCCGGAGGTGAACAGCACCGCGGCGTCGGCGTCCGGCTCGGGGGCCGGCAGGTCCGTGCGCGGGGCGGAGCCGAGCAGCCCGGGCACGGTGTGCGCGACGCCGAGGGCGCGGCGGGAGACGGGATCCAGGTCCTCGAGGCAGATCCTGGTGCCGGGCCAGCCGAGCGCGCGCCCCGCGACGAGGGCCTTGCGGATCCCCACGAGCCACGCCGGCGCCGCGCCCTTGAGCGCGCGGGTCAGGCCCCGGACGCCCAGGCCGGTGTCGGCCACCACGATCACGGCGCCGATCCGCAGGCAGGCGTAGATGAGGGCGGTGAGGTCGGAGCCCGGCGGGACCATGAGGTTGACCCGGTCGCCCGGGCGCACGCCCGCGCCCACGAGGCCGGCGGCGAGGCGGTCCACGCGCTCGGCGAGCTGCGCCCAGCTCAGGCTCGCCCGGACGGGCGGCACCCGCGCCCCCGCGGCGGCGTCGCCCGGGGAGGGCGCCATGTCGACGACGGCGAGCCCGGGGTCCCCGCGGCGCTCGTCGAGCTCGGCGTGGAAGGGGACGAACGGGTCCCCGGCGTGGGCGCGGGCCTGCTGGTGCAGCTCGCGGCGGGTGGGGCCGGGGCCGAAGCGGTCCTCGAGCCACGCCATGACGGGGGTGGCGATGTCCCGGGACTCGGCGAGCAGGTGCTTGGCGCCCTCGAAGCGGTGGACGTCGGCGTGCGGCATCCGCCGCACCAGGTCTTGGAGGTAGCGCTCCTGGAAGACGGGGTCGCCGGTGCCCCACAGGAACAGGGCGGGCACCTGCAGGCCCGCCACGCCGGCCGCGATCTGCTCGTAGCGCTCGTGGGAGGGGTGGCCGGGGGCCGCGGGGATGTCGGCCACGAACCCGCGGACCGCCTCCCGGCGCTCGCGGGTGCCGTAGGGGGCGAGGAAGGCCCAGCGGACCTCGGGGGACAGGGGCGGGTCGGCCAGGCGCATGGTGACGTCCAGGAACGCCGTGGTGGTCTGCGTCAGCACTCCGTGGGCGGCCGGGGCCAGCGCCAGGCGCAGGGCCGCGGGGATCTCCTCCGCGTTGTCGTGGTGGACCGCCGTGTTGGTGAGGACCACGCCGCGGTGCACCCCGGGGTGCTCGAGGGCCCAGCCGGAGGAGATGAGCCCTCCCCAGTCGTGGGCCAGGGTCACCACGGGCGTCGTGGCGTCGTCGAGGCCGAGGGCCGCGGTGAGGTCCGCGAGGTCCCGCACGCGGTCGTCGAGGCGGCGCTCCAGCCCGGTGCGCTCGGAGAAGCCCATGTCGAGCTGGTCGACCGCGACCACGCGCCACGGGTTGCGCGCGTCCACGCCCGCGGCGACCACGGTGCGCCACAGGTAGGACCACGTGGGGTTGCCGTGCACGGCCAGGACCGTGCCCCGCGGGGTCAGCCCCGCGGCCTCCAGGGAGACCAGGTTGTCCAGCAGGTGCCAGCGCCTCCGGCGGCCCGGGACGGGCTCGACGGGGGCCGTCGAGGGCACGGAGACGGTGCGCGACCACGCGGGGTCCACCCCGGGCAGCGGCACCTCCGTCATGGGCAGACGGGCCGCGCCCGGCCCTCCGTGCTGCGGGGTCGTGGACGGTCGTCTGCGTGCCATGGGCATGAGCTCCTCGGGGCTGCGGTCGTGCGGGGGCGGTCGTGCGGGACGCGGCTCAGGGCCGGCGGCTCACCACTCGATCTCCATGTACGTCGAGTTCAGCCCGGAGCCCACGCCCAGGCACAGCACGCGCTGGCCGGCCTCCAGCCGCTCGGCCTCCAGGGCGAGGGTCATGGGCAGGGCGGCGGCGGCCACGTTGCCCCAGAACGGGAAGGTCAGCGGGAACCGCTCCGGGTCGATCCCCACGTCCTCGAACAGCTTGTTGGTGTGGGACATGGAGACCTGGTGGCCGATGTAGCGGTCCATGTCGGTCCAGTCCCAGCCGTCCTCGTGGGCGTCGTGCCACGCGTCCACGAGCAGCCCCACACCGTGCTTGAGCAGCCCCGTGGCGTCGGTGTACATGCCGTCGAAGCCGCCGATGCACAGGCCGTGGTGCTCCGTGGCGGAGCGTGCCACGGACCCCACGATGCGGTGGCCCTCCGGGTGCCGGTCGGCGCGGCCCACGACGGCCGCGGCCGCGCCGGAGCCCAGGGTGAGGGTCGCGAACTCGCGCACGACCTGCTCCCGGGTGACGTCCGGGGCCTGGAGCCGCTCGTAGGTGTCGCGGTGCCACGGGCTCGGGTCCTCGCCGGCGATGACGACGGCGTACTCGATCGCGCCCGCGTCGACCATGGTCGACGCGATCGTGACCGCGTTGACGAAGCCGAGGCAGGCGTTGGTGACGTCGAAGTTCAGGGCGGAGGAGGGCAGGCCGAGGCGGTGGTGCGCGGCGACGGAGACGGCGGGCTCGTAGCCGTCGCGGGTCACCGACGCGTTGATCAGCAGCCCCACCTGGTCCGGGCGCACGCCGGCCTGCGCCAGCGCCGCCTCGCCCGCCTCCACGGCGCCGTCGGTGAAGTGGCGCCCCGGGGCCCACTCGCGCCGCTCCTTGACGCCCGCGAGCCGCTCCAGCAGCCCCTTCGGCATCTTCAGCCTCGCGAAGGTCTCCTCGAGGATCTCGTCGGCGCGCGACGAGGGGACCACCTCGTCGGCCTCCACCTTCGTGATGGCCAGAAGGGCGGCGTTGCGGTGACGGATGGTGGAATTACCGGTCAAGGTCTCTGGCTTTCGTTAGGGTCTCGCCGACGGCCCGGCCGGCCGGCGGAGGGCGCGGCCGCGGGGACGGACAGGTGGTGCTGGTCGCGGTCAGTCTAGTGCTCGGCCCTGGGGGAGCCCCCAGGGCCCGCGTCCGGAGTTCTCTGCAGGCTGATCATCTCATGGGCGCGCGCCGCCCCGAGGGTAGAATCGTGGGGTCCGCCCGCCCCCGCTCCAGGAGACCGCGCCCCCGTGCACCTGAAGACCCTCACCGTGCGCGGGTTCAAGTCCTTCGCCTCCGCCACGACGTTCGAGTTCGAGCCCGGGGTCACCGCCGTCGTCGGCCCCAACGGCTCGGGCAAGTCCAACGTGGTCGACGCCCTGTCCTGGGTCATGGGGGAGCAGGGCGCCAAGTCCCTGCGCGGCGGGAAGATGGAGGACGTCATCTTCGCCGGGACCGCCGGGCGGGCCCCGCTGGGCCGCGCGCACGTGTCCCTGACCATCGACAACGCCGACGGCGCCCTGCCGATCGAGTACTCCGAGGTCACGATCTCCCGGACGCTGTTCCGCACCGGCGGCTCCGAGTACGCCGTCAACGGCCGGGCCTGCCGCCTGCTCGACATCCAGGAGCTGCTCTCCGACTCCGGCCTGGGGCGCGAGATGCACGTGATCGTGGGCCAGGGGCAGCTGGACCGGATCCTGCACGCCACCCCGGAGGAGCGCCGCGGGTTCGTGGAGGAGGCCTCCGGGATCCTCAAGCACCGGCGGCGCAAGGAGCGCACCCTGCGCAAGCTCGAGGCGATGCAGGCGAACCTGGACCGGCTCGAGGACCTCGTCGGGGAGCTCCGCCGCCGGCTCACGCCGCTGGGCCGCCAGGCCGAGGTCGCCCGCCGGGCCCAGCGGATCCAGTACGACGTCCGCGACGCCCGGGCGCGGCTGCTCGCCGACGACCTCGTCCAGGCCCGCACCACGCTCGCCGTCGACGAGGACGCCGAGCGCCGCCTGCGCGCCGAGCGGGCCGGTGCGGAGCAGGCCCTCGACGCCGTCCGCGCCCGCCAGGCCGACGTCGAGGCGCGCGCCGCCCAGGCGACCCCCGCCCTCAACGCCGCCCGGGACACCTGGTACGAGCTCACCGCCGTCCGGGAGCGGTACCGCTCCCTGGCCTCCCTGGCCGCCGAGCGTCGCCGCCTGCTCGGCACCGCGGCCGAGCCCGCGGACCCGGGCCGCGACCCCGACCGGCTCGCCGCGCAGGCGGCCCGCACCCGCGAGGAGCAGGCCCGGCTGCTCGAGCAGGTCGAGGACGTCACCGACGCCCTGGCGGGAGCCATCGAGGACCGCGAGGCCGCCGAGGCCGCCGCCCGCGCCCAGGACGCGGTCGTCACCGGGCTGCTGCGCGCCGCCGCCGACCGCAGGGAGGGCACGGCCCGGCTCACCGGGGCCGTGGCCGCCGCCCGCTCCCGGGTGGAGGCCGCCGAGGACGGGCTCGCCCGCCTGCACGCCACCCACGCCGACGCCGGGCAGCGCCGGATCCGCGCCGAGGCCGAGGCCGGGAGCCTCGCGCTCGCAGCCGAGGACGCCGCCGCGGGCGTCGCGGCGGCCCGGGCCGAGCACGAGCGGGCCGCCGAGGCCGCCGCCGGCACGCGCGCCGCCGCCCGGGAGGCGGAGGCCGCGGTCCAGGAGCTGCTGCGCGCCCACGACGCCCAGGCCGCCCGCGCCGAGACGCTGCGCGCCGGCCTGCGCCAGCCGGACGGCACCGCCGCCGTCCGGGCCCGGCACGCCGAGACCGTGGTGGGCGCCGTCGCGGACCTCGTCGGCGTCGAGCCCGGCTGGGAGCGGGCCGTCACGGCGGCCCTGGGCCCGTTCGCCGAGGCGCTGGCCGTGCGCTCCCACGGCGCGGCGGTCGCGGTCTTCGAGGCCCTGCGGGCCGAGGGCGTGGGCCGCGTCCACCTGCTCGTGCCCGGCGGTCCCGGCGCCCCGGAGCAGCCCGCCCCCGGACTGACCGCCCCGGAACTCTCCGCCCCGGAGCTGCCCGCCGCGGTGCTCGGGCGGCCCGGCGTGCGGCCCGCGGTCTCCGTCCTGCACCCCGGGGCCGGCGCCGCCGGCGGAACGGACACGGCCGGTCCTCGGGACGCCGCCGCGGTGCTCGCCGGCGTCCGGGCGCTGCTGGCGCGCACCGTGCTCACGGAGGACCCCGCCACCGCGGCCCGCGTCGTCACCGCCGCACCCGGCCTCACCGCGGTGACCCGGAACGGGGACGTGCTCACCGCCGTCACCGCCCGGGGCGGCGCCGCCGAGGCCGCCGGCACCCTCGAGACCCGCGCGGCGGCCGAGCGCGCCGAGGCGGAGCGCGCCGAGCTCGCGGCGTCCCTCGAGGCCGCCCGCGCCACGGCCCGTGCCGCCGGGGCGGCGCGCGACGCCGCCCGGGCGCGCGCCGAGGAGACCTCCGCGGCCCTGCGCGGCGCCGAGCGCGCCGCCGACCGCGCCGCCGCCGAGCTCGCCCGGGTCCGCGCCGTCCTGAGCTCCGCCGAGGCCGAGGCCGGCCGCTTCGGGACGCAGGTCGCCGCCGCCCAGGAGCACCTGGCGAAGGAGCAGGGGCGGCTGCGCGAGGCCGTGGACCGCCTGGAGGCGGCCGGCGACCTCGACGCGGCGGACGACGAGGAGGTCCACCTCGAGGCCGCCGCCCGCCGCGACGCCCTGCACCGGGACGCGACGGCGGCCCGCGCCGCCGAGACCGAGGCCCGGCTGGCCCTGCGCTCCCTGGAGGAGCAGGCCCGCGCCGTCGGCAGCCGCGCCGCCTCCCAGGAGCGGGCCGCGGCGACCGAGCGCCGCGCGCGGGAGGAGGCCGCCCGCCGGGCGGAGCGCCGCCGGCTGCAGGCCCGCACCGCCGAGGCCGTGCTCGCCGCCGCCGAGCAGCTGCTCGGGCGCGTCGAGGCGTCCGTGGCCGAGGCCGCCCGGGAGCGGGACCGGGCCGAGGCCGTGCGCGCCGGGCTCGACGCCGAGCTGACGGACCTGCGCGCCGCCAACGACCGGCTCGCCGCCCGCCTCGCCGAGCTCACCGACTCGGTGCACCGCGACGAGCTCGCCCGCACCCAGCAGCGCGGCCGGGTCGAGGCCCTCGAGGCCCGCTCCCTCGAGGAGCTGGGCCTCACCCCGGACGCGCTCGTGGACAACTACGGCCCCCACCTGCTGATCCCGGACCCGGCGGCCCCGGCCGGGCCCGACGGGGCCGGCGAGCAGGAGGCGGGGGCGTCGTCGCCGGGGGCGGACGACGGGCAGGACGCGCTGTTCGGGACCGCGCCCGGGACCCCCGAGGGCGCGCCGTTCGTGCGCGCCCAGCAGGAGAAGCGGCTGCGCCGGGCCGAGAAGGAGCTGGCCTCGCTCGGGAAGGTCAACCCGCTGGCGCTCGAGGAGTTCGCGGCGCTCGAGGAGCGGCACCGCTTCCTCGTGGAGCAGCTCGAGGACCTCAAGCGCTCCCGCCAGGACCTGCGCAGCATCATCAGGGACGTCGACGAGCACGTGGAGCGGGTCTTCGCGGAGGCCTACGCGGACACGGCCCGGGAGTTCGAGGGCGTCTTCGCCACCCTCTTCCCCGGCGGGGAGGGGCGGCTGCGGCTCACGGACCCCACCGACATGCTCAGCACCGGCATCGAGGTGGAGGCCCGCCCCGCCGGCAAGCGGATCAAGCGGCTGTCCCTGCTCTCCGGCGGCGAGCGCTCGCTGACCGCCATCGCCCTGCTCGTGGCGATCTTCAAGGCCCGCCCCTCGCCCTTCTACGTCATGGACGAGGTGGAGGCCGCCCTCGACGACCGCAACCTCGGGCGGTTGCTGACCATCTTCAAGCAGCTGCAGGAGACCTCGCAGCTGATCATCATCACGCACCAGAAGCGGACCATGGAGATCGCCGACGCCCTCTACGGGGTCGCCATGCGCGGGGACGGCGTGACCACGGTGGTCGGGCAGCGGCTCGCCGAGCTGCGCTGAGCCCTACCGGGCCGTGCCCCGGGCCGTTCCGCGGGTCGCCCCTCGGCTCACTCCCCGGGACGGCCCCGGCGCGCTCCGCGCCGGGGCCGCGTCCGGCGCACCGGGCCCGCGTCCGGCCGCTCCAGGGTGTCCTGCACGGGCAGCCACGCCCCGGCCGCCAGCAGGACGAGCGCCCCCGAGACGCCGAGGGCCCAGCCGAAGCCCGCGGCGTCGGCGAGCGCTCCGGCGACCAGCGGGCCGAGGATCTGCCCGGCGTCCGCGCTCATCTGGTACCTGGCCAGGACGGGCCCGCCCGCCCGGTCCGGGCCGATGACGTCGGCCACGGCCGCCTGCTGGCCGGGGTTGAGCGTGCCCGAGCCCATGCCGGCCACGAGCGAGAGCACCACGAACCACGGCACGTCCTGGGCGAGGCCCAGCGCCATCGTCGCGAGCCCGTTGACGGCCAGGCCCGTGATCACCAGGGGCTTGCGCCCGAAGCGGTCCGTGAGCCGGCCCGTCACCGTGAGCGCCAGGGCGTTGCCGGCCGCGTAGACCGCCAGGGCGAGCCCGGCCACGGCCGGCCCCGCGCCGAGCACGGCGACCGCCATCAGGGGCACGAGCGCCACCCGGATCCCCTGGGAGCTCCAGCCGTTGACGAAGCTGGAGACCAGGGCCGAGCGGTACGCCCCCCGGGACCAGGCCTCGGCCACGCTCATGGTGGGCCGGGTGCCGGTGGAGCCGGTCTCGCGCAGGACCTCGTCCTTGAGCCGGAAGTGCACCACCGCGACCGCGACCAGCAGGGCGGCCGCGTAGATGAGGAACGGCGCCTGCATGCCGAAGCCCGCCAGCAGGCCGCCCACCACCGGGCCGAGCACCCCGCCGACCAGGAACGCCGACGAGTAGTAGCCCGAGATCCGCCCGCGCATCCGGGGCGGGGCCAGGCGCACGATGAGGCCCATCGCGGAGATGGTGAACATCACGGAGCCGATCCCGCCGAGACCGCGGAAGACGATGAGCTGCCAGTAGGTCTGGGCGAAGGCCGTGGCCGCGGAGGACGCCGCCACGATCAGCACCCCGATCAGGTAGGTGGGCCGCTCGCCGATCCGGTTGAGGATCCGCCCGCCCGCGGGGGCGAAGACCAGCCGGCTGAAGGCGAACGCGCTGACCACGGCCGAGGCGGCGGCCACGCCGACTCCGAAGGTCGTGGCGAACTGGGGCAGGACGGGGGCCACGATCCCGTAGCCGATCGCGATGACGAAGGCGGCGGCGATCAGGACGGTGATCTGCTGGGGCACACGGTCCTGGTCGGCCGCCGCGCCGGGGGCGGGAGGAGGGGGCTGAACGGGCACGCGTCGAGTCTAGGACCCCCGCCGGGCCCGCCGGTCCCGGGGGCGGTGGCGCTCGGGGACCGGGCCGGGGTCGTGTGACAGACTTCTGTCCGTGGATTCGATACCCGTCATTGTTTACGTGCTCATCGCGGTGGTGGTCCTGGGTCTGCTGGGCCTGGTGCTGCTGCGCGGCCCCAAGGCGCCCCGCGGCGGCTACGCCTCCACGCGCGACGCCGACGACCTCGAGGGCGGCCCGGCCGAGGCCCCCGGCGACCTGCGGCCCGGCACCGCCGAGGCGCCGGAGGAGCCGTCCCGGCCGGCCCTGGACCGGCCCGAGTCGGCGGCCTCGCGCATGGCGCGCCTGCGCGGGCGGCTCGCGAAGTCCAACAACGTCTTCGGCAAGGGCCTGCTGGCCCTGCTCTCCCGCGACCGGATCGACCAGGACGTCTGGGACGAGATCGAGGAGACGCTGCTGCTCGCCGACCTCGGCACGGACGCGTCCATGGAGCTCGTCGACGTCCTGCAGCGCCGCGTCAAGGTCGAGGGCGCCGACGACCCCGCCCACGTCAAGGCCATGCTCCGGGAGGAGCTCGTGAAGCTGGTCGACCCCACGATGGACCGGTCGCTGGCGGTCGAGCGCAAGGACTCCGTCCCCGCCGTCGTGCTGGTGGTCGGCGTCAACGGCGTCGGCAAGACCACCACCGTCGGCAAGCTCGCCCGCGTGCTCGTGGCCGAGGACAAGGAGGTCGTGCTGGGCGCCGCGGACACCTTCCGCGCCGCCGCCGCCGACCAGCTCTCCACCTGGGGCGCGCGCGTGGGCGTGCCCACGGTCCGGTCCGACGTCGAGGGCGCCGACCCCGCCTCGGTGGCCTACGACTCCGTGGTCGCCGGCATCGAGGAGGAGGCCGACGTCGTGATGATCGACACCGCCGGCCGGCTGCAGAACAAGGCCGGGCTGATGGACCAGCTCGGCAAGATCAAGCGCGTCGTCGAGAAGGCCGCGGCCGTGGACGAGGTGCTGCTCGTCATCGACGCGACCACGGGGCAGAACGGCATGACCCAGGCCCGCGTGTTCTCCGAGGCCGTGGACGTCACCGGCATCGTCCTCACCAAGCTCGACGGCACGGCCAAGGGCGGGATCGTCGTGGCCATCCAGCGGGCCCTGGGCGTGCCCGTCAAGCTCATCGGCCTCGGGGAGGGCCCCGACGACCTCGCGCCCTTCGACCCCGAGAGCTTCGTGGACGCGCTGCTCGACTGACGGGCGCGCCCAGCGCGGCCCACGGCACCCCGTTGCGGGACGGCGGAGGGGGCCCACCCGGTCGGACCGGGTGGGCCCCCTCCGCCGTCCCGCGGGAGTTTAACCTCCCGGAAACGCCGGTGAGACCGGCGAAACATGCCCGCAACGCACCGCGGCGGCAACGGAAACATCTCTTGCGGACACTCGAAGGGAACGGTGAGCACCGGACGGCCCCATGGGGAAGCGGGCCAGTGACACCGGTGAACGACCAACCTGAAAAAGAGAGGTGCAGATCGTGGAAATCACAGCTGGACACGTCTGGACGATCGTCGCGGCGGCCATGGTCTTCTTCATGACCCCCGGCCTGGCCCTGTTCTACGGAGGCATGACCCGCGCCAAGGGCGTCCTCAACATGATGATGATGAGCTTCATCTCCATCGCCCTGGTGACCGTGGTCTGGGTGCTGTGGGGCTACTCCATGAGCGGCGGGGACCCGCTCCTGGGCGGCGTCACCGGCAGCCCGGTCCCGTCCTTCGCCCTGGGCGACCTGATCGGCACCGAGGACCTCCTGGGCGCCGCCTACGGCGGGACCTTCGCCATCATCACCGTCGCCCTGATCTCCGGGGCGATCGCCGACCGCGCGCGGTTCGGGGCGTGGGTCGTGTTCGTCCCCGTCTGGGCCACCCTGGTCTACGCCCCGCTGGCCTTCATGGTCTGGGGCGGCGGGCTGCTCTCCGAGGAGGGGGCCATCGGCTCCGCGATCGGCGAGGCCATCGACTTCGCCGGCGGCCTCGTGGTGCACATCAACGCCGGCGTCGCCGCGCTCGTGCTCATCATGATCGTCGGCGCCCGCCAGGGCTTCGGCAAGGACCCGAGCCAGCGCCCGCACAACCTCCCGCTCGTCATGCTCGGCGCCGCCATCCTGTGGTTCGGCTGGTTCGGCTTCAACGCCGGCGCCGCCGCCACCGCCGAGCAGGCCGGGCTGATCTGGATCAACACCCTCGCGGCGCCCGCCGCCGCGATGCTCGGCTGGCTGCTCACCGAGCGGATCCGCGACAAGCACGCCACCTCCCTGGGCGCCGCCTCCGGCGCCGTGGCCGGCCTCGTGGCCATCACTCCCGCCTGCGCCAACGTCACCCCCGTGTGGGCGCTGGGCATCGGGCTCGTCGCCGGCATCTGCTCGGCGCTCGCCGTCGGCCTGAAGTACCGCATGGGCATGGACGACTCCCTGGACGTCATCGGCGTCCACCTGGTCTCCGGCATCGTCGGCACCGTGGCCCTCGGCTTCGTGGCGCTGCCCTCCGAGGGCACCGCCGGGCTGTTCTACGGCGGCGGGTTCGGCCTGCTGCTCACCCAGATCGTGGCGGTGCTCGTCTCCGTGGTGTACTGCGCGGTCCTGACCTTCGTCATCGCGATCGTCATCGACAAGACCATCGGCTTCCGGATCCCGGAGCGGGACGAGATCGACGGCATCGACATCACCCAGCACGCCGAGACCGGCTACGCCCTCTCCGGCGACGCCACGGGCTCCTTCACCCCGGGCCGCCACGAGGAGGCCCAGGCCGGCGCCGGGGCCTTCGAGCCCGGCCGCGCCGAGACCGTGCACAGCTGAGCCGGCCGCGTCCGCCCGTCCCACTCCCATGAAAGGCATCCTCTCCATGAAACTCGTCACCGCGATCGTGCGCCCCGAGAAGTTCAAGGACATCAAGTCCGCGCTCGAGGCCTACGGCATCCAGGGCATGACCGTCCAGAACGTGCACGGCTACGGCCAGCAGCGCGGCCACACCGAGGTCTACCGCGGCGCCGAGTACACGGTGGACCTGCTCGAGAAGGTCCGGATCGAGATCCTCGTCGACGACCACCAGGCCCGGGACATCGTGGACGTCATCGTCTCCTCGGCCAACACCGGCCGGGCCGGCGACGGCAAGGTGTGGGTGACCGACGTCTCCGAGGCCGTGCGCGTGCGCACCGGCGAGCGCGACGAGACGGCCCTGTAGCTCCGCCCGCGGCCTCCCCCTCCGGCGACGGCCGGTCCCCGCCCTCCCGGCGGGGACCGGCCGTCGCCGTCCCCGGGCCGCGGCGCGGCGGGTCCGCGCCGCCCGGAAGTTGCTAACCTTGGACACTGACCCGCCACACCGGGCCGGGCCACGCCCCGCGGCGCCGACCGCGGCGCACCGGCCGCCTCCCTCGACGAAAGCAGCTTTCGACCCGTGTTCAATTCACTGTCCGACCGGTTGACCGCCACCTTCAAGAACCTGCGCGGCAAGGGCCGCCTGACCGAGGCGGACGTCGACGCCACCGTGCGGGAGATCCGCCGCGCCCTGCTCGACGCCGACGTCGCCGTCCCGGTCGTGCGCGAGTTCACCGCCGCGGTCAAGGAGCGCGCCCTCAGCCTCGAGGTCTCCGAGGCGCTGAACCCCGGCCAGCAGGTCGTGAAGATCGTCAACGAGGAGCTGCAGAACATCCTCGGCGGCCAGACCCGCCGGATCCGGATGGCCAAGACCGGCCCCACGGTCATCATGCTCGCCGGCCTCCAGGGCGCGGGCAAGACCACTCTGGCGGGCAAGCTCGGCAAGTGGCTCAAGGGCCAGGGCCACCGCCCCCTGCTCGTGGCCTCCGACCTCCAGCGCCCCAACGCCGTGACCCAGCTGAAGGTCGTCGGCGAGCGCGCCGGGGTCCCCGTCTTCGCCCCCCACCCGGGCACCACCTCCGAGTCCGACGACCCCACGGGCGATCCCGTGCAGGTCGCCCGCGACGGCGTGGCCCAGGCCCGCGCGCGGCTGCACGACGTCGTCATCGTCGACACCGCCGGCCGGCTCGGCATCGACGAGTCGCTCATGGCCCAGGCCCGCGACATCCGCGACGCGATCCAGCCCGACGAGGTGCTCTTCGTCATCGACGCCATGATCGGCCAGGACGCGGTCAACACCGCCCAGGCGTTCAACGAGGGCGTCGACTTCACCGGCGTGGTGCTGTCCAAGCTCGACGGCGACGCCCGCGGCGGAGCCGCCCTGTCGGTGGCCTCGGTGACCGGCAAGCCCATCATGTTCGCCTCGACCGGCGAGAACGTCGACGACTTCGAGCAGTTCCACCCGGACCGCATGGCGTCCCGGATCCTCGACATGGGCGACGTCCTCACGCTGATCGAGCAGGCCGAGAAGCAGTGGGACAAGGCCGAGGCCGAGAAGATGGCCCGGAAGTTCACGGACCAGGAGGACTTCACCTTCGAGGACTTCCTCAACCAGATGCAGCAGCTGCGCAAGATGGGCTCGATGAAGAAGATGCTCATGATGATGCCGGGCGCCGCCGGCATGCGCGAGCAGCTCGAGAACTTCGACGAGCGCGAGATCGACCGCGTCGAGGCCATCGTCCGGTCCATGACCCCGCACGAGCGGGTCGCCCCGAAGATCATCAACGGCTCCCGCCGCGCCCGCATCGCCAAGGGCTCGGGCGTCACCGTCTCCGAGGTCAACCAGCTCATGGAGCGCTTCGCCCAGGCCCAGAAGATGATGAAGCGCCTCGCCCAGGGCAAGGGCGTCCCCGGCATGCCCGGCGGGATCCCCGGCATGCCCGGAGCCGCCGGCGGTGGGGCCAAGAAGGGCAAGGGCAAGGCCCCCGCGAAGAAGAGCGGCTCCCGCTCCGGCAACCCGGCCAAGCGGGCGCAGGAGAACGCCGCGCTGGAGCAGCAGCGCAAGCAGAAGGCGCCCACCGGCGCCGCCTTCGGCTCCGGTGCCCAGGAGCTCGACGCCGCGGACCTGAACCTGCCCAAGGGCTTCGAGAAGTTCCTGGGGAAGTGAGGACGGCGTGACCTCCTACCTCTCCGAGCCCGAGCTGCTGCGGTTCATCTCCTCCCTGCCCACCCGCCGGCTGGCCGCCGAGGCGCTCATCCGCGACCCCGACGGGCGGGTGCTCCTGGTGGAGCCCAACTACAAGTCGGACTGGACCGTCCCCGGCGGCACCGTGGAGGCGGGGGAGGACCCCCGCACCGGGTGCTTCCGGGAGGTCGTGGAGGAGGTCGGCCTGCACCTGCCCGAGGGCCGGCTCCTCGTCATCCACCACGGCGTGTCCCAGGGCGTCTGGGGCGACTCCGTCTCCTTCGTCTACGACGGCGGGGTGGTGCCGGCCGGCACCCCCATCACCGTCCAGGAGGAGGAGCTGCTCAGCCACCGCTGGACGGCCCCCGAGGAGCTCGACCGGTACCTGCGCCCCGCCCTGGCCCACCGCCTGCGCCAGGGCCTCGCGGCGCTGGCCGACGGCACCGTCGCCGAGCTCGTCGACGGGCCCCGCTGAGCACCTGCTCCCGCGCCCGCCGGGCCGTCGCCGGCCCCCGTCCGCTCCCCGGACGGGGGCCGGCGACGGCGTAGCATGGTGGGCATGACCCCTCTCCCCGCCGACGACGTCGCCTCCCCGACCTCCGCGTGGGACCTGGTCCCCGCCACGGTGCTCTGCGCCGCGGAGACCACGGGCTCGGACGCCTCCGGGCTGCGCCCCACGCTGGAGGGCATGCGCAAGATCATCGCCCACCACCGCCTCATCGGCGCCTACTCCGAGGGCCCCCACGCCACGCAGCTGATGTTCCTCGCCGACGACCGCGGCCGGCTGGCCCGCGCGGGCGAGGACGGGGGAGTGGAGCCGGGCTGCACCCTGGACGAGCTGTCCGCGACCCTCACCCGGATCACCGGCCAGCGGCTCCAGCCCGAGCACCCCTCCCTGCGCCGGGTGCTGCTCGTCCACCTCGACGCCCCGGAGCTGCCCGTGCTCGCCGCGCTCTCCGGCACCGGGTTCACCGCCGTGTCCCGGCACGGGTGGTCCGTGGTCGTCTTCGACGACGAGGTCGACTTCTGGACCGTGCGCACCGGCCTGGGGGAGACCGCCGTCGCGCTCTCCTCGGACGGCGCCACCCGTTCCTTCGAGGTCCTGCTCGCGGGGGAGGACCCCGCGGACGTGACCGAGCTCGAGGCCGCCGACGCCGTGTGCTCCCTCGAGTGGGGCCCCGAGTGGTTCCCCGCCGGCGGCGTGGCCACCGAGGTGGAGCAGACCCCGGCCGCCCGGTTCGAGCGCGAGCTCGTCCGGCTGTGCGCGGGCCGCACCTCGGAGCTGCAGATCGAGTCCGTCGCCTCCGTCTTCGACCTGGACCCGGCCGAGACGAACCGGCTGCGCAACTACGTGGCCGGGGAGTCGACCGAGCTCGTCCTCGAGTCCGTGCTGCAGCTGGTCGGGCTGCCCGTGCTCGCCGCGAAGATCGTGGAGGGCCGGCGCGAGCTCGCCGACCTCGACGACGCCGTGCACTACGAGCCGACCGCGGTGGGACAGGCCGTGCTGCGCGGGCTCACCCTGGCCCCCACCGGGGACGGGCTGCTCGACCGGTACCAGCGGGCCCTCGTGCGGCGGCCGGAGCTGCTGCTGGCCATCGCCGGCACCGAGACCGCCCTCGGGGTGGGCCTGGCCGGGGCCGCCCGCCGCGGCGGGGCGGGCGCACGGGTGCTCGGCACCCTCTCCGCGGCCCTGCTGGCGGACGCCGCCGCGGAGGGCGCCTACTACGCGGCCCTGCGCAGCGCCCGCCGCACGGGTGCTGTCCCGCCGCCCGCGGCGCCGGGGACGCAGCCCGGGGCCGCCCGCTCCCGGGACCGGTGGCGCCGCTTCTTCGGCCTCGGCCGCGGCTGAGCGGACGGGGACCGCGCCCCGTCCGCCGGACTTGACCGCGTCTGGCATACTGGACGGGTACTCGATGCGTGCGGTCCCTCTTCCCGCACGTTTCTCGTGTCCACAGAACCCTGCGACCGGCCCGCCCCACGGGAGCGAGACCAGGCGTTCGCATCATCCAAGAACCAGGAGAGTCCACACCAGTGGCTGTTAAGATCCGACTCAAGCGCATGGGCAAGATGCGCGATCCCCGCTACCGCGTCGTCGTCGTCGACTCCCGCAAGAAGCGCGACGGCCGCGTCATCGAGGAGATCGGCAAGTACCACCCGACCGAGCACCCCTCCTACATCGAGGTCGTCTCCGATCGGGCCCAGTACTGGCTCGGCGTCGGCGCCCAGCCGTCCGAGGCCGTCGCCGCGATCCTCAAGGTGACCGGCGACTGGCAGCGGTTCAAGGGCGAGGAGGGCGCCGAGGGCACCCTGCGGCAGCCCGAGGCCAAGGGCGCGTTCGTGGCCCCGGACAAGGGCTCCGTGATCATCCCCGAGGCGATCACCCCGAAGGCCGAGAAGGCCGAGGACGAGACCCCCGGCGCCCAGTCCGACGACGCCCCCGCGGCTGACGCCGAGAAGGCCGAGTAGTCGTGCTCGCCGACGCGTTGGAGCACCTCGTCCGCGGCATCGTGGACAGCCCCGATGACGTCGACGTCCGGCTCAAGAGCGGGCGCCGCGCCGAGACCCTCGAGGTCCGGGTCCACCCGGACGACCTCGGCCGGGTCATCGGCCGGCAGGGCCGCACCGCGAAGGCGCTGCGCACCGTGATCGGCGCGCTCGCCGCGGGCGAACCCGTCCGGATCGACGTCGTCGACACCGACCGCCGCACCCGCTGAGGCGGTCCGGGCACCACGCGTCCGGCCCGCCGCCCGCACGGTCCCCGCATCCCACCGGATGCGGGGACCGTGCGCTTTCCACCCCGCACCGGTTCCCCGCCCGGTCCCGCCGACACCCCCAGGAGCAGCATGAAGGTCCAGGTCGCCCGCATCGGCAAGCCCCACGGCATCCGGGGGGAGGTCACCGTGCAGCTATTCACCGACGCCCCCGAGGAGCGCTTCGCCCCCGGCGCCCGGCTGCAGCTCGAGCCCGCCTCCCCGCTCGCGCCCGAGGGCACGGTCACGGTGCGCTCCGCGCGCTGGAACAAGACCGTGCTCGTGGTCGGGCTCGAGGAGGTGCCCGACCGCAACGGCGCCGAGACCCTGCGCGGCTCGCGCCTGTTCGCCGAGGCGCTGGAGGACGACGAGGACGACGACGAGTGGTACGAGCACGAGCTCGTCGACCTCGAGGTGCGCACGGGCCCCGAGGACGGCAGCGGCCCGCGGATCGGCGTGGTCACCGGCCTGCGCACCATGCCGGTCCAGGACCTGCTCGAGATCGAGCTGGACGAGGACGGCCGGGCCGCCGTTCTCCCGTTCGTCGAGGAGATCGTGCCCGTCGTCGACCCGGAGGGCGGCTTCGTCGTCGTGACCCCGCCCCCGGGGCTGCTGGAGCTCGGTCTCGAGACGGAGGCCGAGGACACGGCCCCCCGAACTCCCGAAGCCCCCGAATCCCCTGACACCCCCGGCGGCTCCGGGCCGGAGGGCGCGCGCTGATGCGGATCGACGTCGTCAGCATCTTCCCCGAGTACCTCGCCGCCCTGGACCTCTCCCTCATCGGCAAGGCCCGGCTGCAGGGGCTGCTGGAGCTGTCCGTGGAGGACCTCCGCCGGTACACGACCGACCGCCACCGCACCGTGGACGACACCCCCTACGGCGGCGGCGCCGGGATGGTCATGAAGCCCGAGCCGTGGGCGCTGGCGCTCGAGGACGTGCTGGAGCGGGGCGCCGCGGCCCCCGGCCCGGCCGCGCCCGGCGCCGGGACGCCGCCGGGGGAGCGGCCCGTGCTGGTCGTCCCCTCGCCGGCCGGCGAGGTCTTCACCCAGGCCGTGGCCCGCGAGCTCGCGGAGCGGGAGCACCTGGTGTTCGCGTGCGGGCGCTACGAGGGCATCGACGAGCGCGTGGTCGACTGGGCCCGGGAGCGCTTCGAGGTCCGCCCCATGAGCCTCGGCGACTACGTCCTCAACGGCGGCGAGGTGGCCGTGCTGGCCATGGTCGAGGCCATCGGCCGGCTCGTGCCCGGGGTGATCGGCAACCCCGAGTCCCTCGTCGAGGAGTCCCACTCCGACGGTCTGCTGGAGTACCCCGTCTACACGAAGCCCGCCCTGTGGCGGGACCGGCCCGTCCCCGAGGTGCTGCTCTCCGGCCACCACGGCCGGATCGCCCGCTGGCGCCGGGACCTGCAGCTGCGGCGCACCGCGGCCCGGCGGCCCGACCTCGTCGCGGCGCTCGACCCCGCGGCGCTCGACCGCGCCGACCGCGCGGTGCTCGCCGAGGCGGGCTGGACCGTGGCCGGGGACCGCGTGCTGCGCGCGGGACCGGACGCCCCCGCCGGACCTGTGGCATAATGTTCAGCTGTGTGTCTGCTGGGCACGCCCCCGCCGCAGGGGGATGAGCGACCAACAGCAGGCACCCGGTGGCCCCGCACGGGGCGCCGGACACCACGTCTTGCGATTCCGCACCCGCGCCGGGTCTCCTCCCGGGGCGCACCACGGAACCGTGCCGATCCACGTGAGCGACCTGCGGCGTTCACCAGGAGGAACACCATGAACATCCTCGACCAGCTCGACGCCAAGTCCCTGCGCGACGACGTCCCCGACTTCCGCCCGGGCGACACCCTCAACGTGCACGTCAACATCGTCGAGGGCAACCGCTCCCGCGTGCAGATCTTCAAGGGCTTCGTCATGGGCCGTCAGGGCGCCGGCGTCCACGAGACGTTCACCGTCCGCAAGGTCTCCTTCGGCGTCGGCGTGGAGCGCACCTTCCCGGTGCACTCCCCGGTCATCGAGAAGATCGAGGTCCTGACCCGGGGCGACGTCCGCCGCGCGAAGCTGTACTACATGCGCGACCGCCACGGCAAGGCCGCCCGCATCCGCGAGAAGCGGGACAACACCCCCACGGGCAAGGCCGCCAAGGGCGCCAAGTCCGGCAAGTAGGACCCCGCACGCCGGTGCAGACCGAAGCCTGCGCCCGGGACCGGGCCACCACCGGGTCCCTCGCCGTGCCGCGCGAACGCCAGTCCCGTCTCCGGGGCTGGCGTTCCGTCGTCCTGGCCCTGCTCGTCGCCGCCGTGCTGACGGGTCTGCTCCGCGCGTTCGTGGTGGACGTCTACTGGATCGGCTCGGACTCGATGCAGCCCACCGTCGAGCCGGGGGACCGGGTGCTGGTCAGCAGGCTCGTCGACGAGACGCAGCTCCAGCGCGGGGACCTCGTCGTCTTCGACGGCCGCGGCAGCTTCGCCCCGCTGCACAGCGACGACCCCTGGCCCCTCCAGGCCCTCGGCGCCCTGGGCCGCTGGAGCGGGCTGGCCGGGTCCGACACCGTGTACCTCAAGCGGGTGATCGGGGTGCCCGGCGACACCGTCGAGTGCTGCGGTCCGTCCGGCCGGCTCCTGGTCAACGGCGAGGAGACCGACGAGGGCTACGTCTTCCCGGGCGACGCGCCGAGCGAGGTCGAGTTCACCGCCGTCGTGCCGGAGGGCCGCCTGTGGCTCATGGGCGACCACCGCTCCGTGTCGGTCGATTCGCGCAGTCTTCTGGGCGCGCCGGGCGGCGGGCTGGTCCGAGCGGATAAGGTCGTCGGAGAACCCGTTGCTGTCCTGTGGCCCCCGGGCCGGGCAGGGCAGCTCTGACCCGAGCCCCGGCGCACCCGCCGGGGGCCCCGGACCCGGACGCGATCGCACGTCCAGGAAGGACGAGAGCAGTGGCCGACAGGACCCAGCCCGCCGGAGACGGCGCGGCCCAGGAGGACGGCGCCCCCGTCGGGACGGGCGCGCCCCGCCCCGTGCCCGCCGACGCGGAGCGCACGGCGGCGGCCGCGGCCCCGGCGGACCCCGCCCCCTCCGACGACGGGACCCCTGACGACGCGGCGGCCGACGGGCGCCGCAGCGGTCGCCGGTCGGCCGGCGGCTCCCGGAAGCAGCGGCCCGACACCCTGTGGGGCTCGGTCCGCGAGATCATCCTGGTCCTCGTCTGGGCTGTGCTCATCGCCTTCGTCGTGAAGACCCTCCTCGTGCGGGGCTTCTACATCCCGTCGGGCTCCATGGAGAACACCCTCCAGCTCAACGACCGGATCTTCGTCAACGTGGTCGAGCCGACGTTCGGTCCGCTCGAGCGCGGGGACATCGTCGTCTTCGAGGACTCCAAGGGCTGGCTGCCCGAGCAGCTGGCAGGGGCGGGAGGTCCCGGGGACGCGGTCTACGACGCCCTCGCCTTCGTGGGCGTCCTGCCCGACCGGACCGACCAGCACCTCATCAAGCGGGTCGTCGGCACGGGCGGGGACCACGTCGTGTGCTGCGACGCCTCCGGGCGCGTGACCGTCAACGGGGAGGCCCTCGACGAGCGCGACGCCTACCTCTTCCCCGGGGCGGCGCCCTCGGAGATCCCGTTCGACCTGATCGTCCCGGAGAACCACTACTTCGTGCTCGGCGACCACCGCAACGCCTCCGCCGACTCCCGCGTCCACCTCGCCGACCTGACCGAGAACGCGGCCTTCATCAGCCACGACGACGTCGTGGGCACCGCCTTCGTCATCGCCTGGCCCCTCGACAGGTTCGAGCTCCTGCAGAACCCCGCCGAGGTGTTCGCGGACGTCCCGGACTCTGCCTCCGGTGGCTCCTGACCCGCGCCGCCCCCGCACCCTCCGGGGCGCCGCCCCGGGCCTGGCCGTGGAGCGCGAGCTGTCGGCCTCCGGCGCGCTCGTGGCCGGGATGGACGAGGTGGGCCGGGGCGCACTGGCCGGACCCGTGACGGTCGGGGTCGTGGTGCTGCGCCCGGGGACTGCACTCGGCGTGCCGGGTCTGCGGGACAGCAAGCTCCTGAGCCCCGCGCGGCGGGAGGAGCTCGTGCCCCGCATCCTCGCCTGGTGCGCCGCCGGCGGGGTGGGCCACGCCTCCCCGCAGGAGATCGACGGGCTGGGCCTGACGGCCGCCCTGCGACGGGCCGGCCACCGCGCTCTGACCGCGGCCGGGCTGGGCGCGGCGCCGCCCGACGTCGTGCTGCTGGACGGACGGCACGACTGGCTCTCCCGGCCCGCGGAGCCCTCCCTCCTCGACGCCCTCGGCCCGGCCGCCGGTGCCGCGGACGAGGAGGCCTGGTCCGGCAGGGTCGTCCCCCGCGTCAAGGCCGACCTGACGTGCGCGAGCGTCGCGGCGGCGAGCGTCCTCGCGAAGGTCGAGCGGGACCGGATCATGGGGGAGCTCTCCGGGGACTGGCCGCAGTACGGTTGGGGCAGCAACAAAGGCTACGGTGCCGCCGAGCACCGCCGCGCCCTCGCGGACCGGGGGCCCACGCCGCACCACCGGCTCAGCTGGCGGCTCACGCAGCCGCCGGTGCCCGGAGGCAACGGCACGAGCGGAGACGAGACGACATGAGCGCCGAGGAACTCGAGAACTTCGAGACCGATCTGGAGCTGCAGCTCTACCGGGAGTACCGGGACGTGGCCAAGCTGTTCCAGTACGTCGTGGAGACCGACCGCCGGTTCTACCTGGCCAACTCGGTGCGGATCGAGCCCGTCGAGACGAAGAACGGGCTGTACTTCGACGTGGAGCTCAAGGACGCCTGGGTGTGGGACATCTACCGCTCCGCGCGGTTCGTGAAGCACGTGCACGTCATGAGCTTCCGGGACGTCAACGTGGAGGAGCTCACCCACGCCGACCCCTTCTCCCTGCCCGGGGGGCCCGGCCAGGCACCGGGCGGTCCCCACGCCCCCTGAGCGGGGCCGTGCCCGCGCAGCCGCCTCACGGCCGCACCACCGCACCTTCACTGAGCTCGCACTGCACCCGCACTGCACATCCACGGTCCGGCGCTCCGGCGGCAGGCGGCGCTCCCGCACGATGGACGTGCGGCGCGGTCCTCGTGCCGCGGGCCGGACGACGGGGGTGTCCTGTGGACGGGGGACTCGGAGCGTACGGGGAGCGGCTCGCCGCCGCGCACCTGGCTGAGCGCGGGTACCGGATCCTGGAGCGCAACTGGCGTGCCGTGCCCGGCCGGGACGGGGTGCGCGGGGAGGCGGACATCGTCGCGGAGCACGACGGACTGGTGGTCGTGGTCGAGGTGAAGACCCGTTCCGGGACGGGGTACGGCCACCCGTTCGAGTCCATTACGCCGCAGAAGACGGCGCGCCTGCACCGGCTCGCGGCGGCCTGGGCCCGCGCCCACGGCCGGGACCCCCGCCTGATCAGGGTCGACGCCGTCGCCGTCGTCGTCCGTCCTGGCACCGCACCCTCCCTGGAGGTGTTGTTGCAATTGCAATGAGACGCGGCGCGATGACGGCGGCGTGACATGCCCCCGAGGACGTGCCACTGTGGTGACGTCTATGACAGGGGATGACGACGGAGGTGCGCGGTGGTCACATCCGGGCGGGTGGTTGCTTCACGACGTGCCGCCCTGCTGGCCTCTCCACGACGCGCCGCACTGCTGGCAGCCACCGCGCTCGTGGCGAGCGGGTGCAGCGCCTTCGGCGGGGACGAGCCCGAGGCCGTCGCACGTCCCGGCACGGTGACCAGCGCGGAGTCCGGCCTGCGCCAGGGGCCCTACGCCATCGAGACCTCCGCGGGCGCCGTCATCACGTTCGACCTCCCCACCGACCCGGCCCCCGACCAGGAGGTCGAGAAGCTGAGGCAGGACCTGCGCGTCGAGCCCGTCACCTACGTCGCGGTCCACATCGACAACACCAAGGGCACCCGCACGGTGGAGATCTCGGACCTCAAGGTGATCAGCCACGAGGGCGGGCTCTTCCCGTTCGAGACGGCCGCCGAGGTGCTGGCCGAGTGGGACCCCGACCGTTCCGTCGACGGAGGCTTCTCCCTCGCCGACGGCACCGACCCCGGCTCCGAGAAGGGCGCGGAGCTGGACCGGCGCACCCACGAGCTCATGGCGTCCTACCCCGGCACCGTTCCCGCCGGGGGCACGGGGGAGGAGCTGCTGATCGGGGACTTCGCCCGCCTCCCGGCCACCTTCGACGACGTCGAGCTCACCGCCTACGCCAACGAGCGCGCCGAGGATCCCGCCCCGGTGGGCCACGGGCCCGAGGAACTGCGCTACAGGGCGCAGCCGGGGGGCCCGGAGGTCCCGGAGCGCGAGCCCGCAGAAGCCGCCGCGCCGGCGCCCATTGCACCGGAACCCGTCGCGCCCGAGCCGGTGGCACCGGAGCCGGTCGCGCCCGAGCCGGTGGCACCGGAGCCGGTCGCGCCCGAGCCGGTGGCACCGGAGCCCCTGGAGGGCGCCGGCGTTGCCCCGGAGCCGGCGGCGGACGACGACGTCGTGCCCGAGCCGGCTCCCCTGCCCACGTCCCCGGCCGAGGCGCCCGCATCCCCACCGGCGCCCACGCTGCCCATCGAGGACCCGGTCGTCCCGGCCCCGCCCCCGCCGGGACCCGGCCCGGAGCCTGTCACGGAACCGACGCCTCCCCCGTCGCAGGAGCCGACCACCGCCCCGCTGCCCATCGACCCCGGTCCGGCCCCGGGGCCGGGCCCGGTGCTGCCGGAGACCCCGGCGCCCACGGAGCTCCCCACCGCGGGCAACGCGCCGACCACGCCCACCACGCCCACGCCTGACACCTCCACGGGGGCGTCGGGCCCGGACCCGACGGCGTCCGCGAGCGCCGCCCCCACGGTGTCGGCGAGCGCCACCCCCACGGTGTCGGCGAGCGCCACAGCCTCGGCTGACGCGACAGCCACGGCGATCGCGACAGCCACGGCCGGCGCGACAGCGGACCCCACCTCGACGAGCACGCCGTCGCCTGCTCCGTCGGCCACCTCGACGAGCACGCCGTCTGCCACACCGTCGGCCACCCCCTCCCCGGCGGCCTCGCTCCCCATCGCGCTCGAGCAGGCCTGACCGCCCGTCCCCGTCCACAGGCGGGCTGACCCCGGCCGTCCCGCGCCCAGCAGCGGCGCAGCATGGGGCCAGGAGGTCCCCGTGCACGCTGCCCACCCCGTCCTTTCCCTTCCGGCACATCCCGCCGTGTCCACCCTGTCCGCCCGTGCCGTCCTGTCCGGACAGGGCGCGCCGCTCCCGGGCCGTTCGGGCGCCCCGTGCCGCGGGAGGGCGGGCTGATGGGCTTCGCACGGACCTGGGCCGTGGCGCTCGTCGGCCTGGACGGGGCCATGGTCGAGGTCGAGGCGGACATCGGCCAGACCCTGCCGGCCTTCTCCATCGTGGGCCTGCCGGACGCGGCCCTCAACGAGGCCCGGGAGCGCCTGCGGGCGGCGGCCCGCAACAGCGGGATGCCCCTGACCGCGCGCAAGATCACCGTCAACCTGACCCCGGCCACGCTGCCCAAGCGCGGCTCCCTCTTCGACCTCGCGATCGTCGTGAGCGCCCTGCAGGCGGGCGGGACCGTGCCCCGGACCGGCACGACCGTCTTCCTCGCCGAGCTCGGCCTCGACGGAGCGCTGCGACCCGTCCGCGGCATCCTGCCGGCCGTCATGGCCGCGGTGCGGGCCGGCCACGACCGGATCGTGGTGGCGCAGGCCAACGCCGCGGAGGCGGCGCTGGTGCCCGGTGCCCGGGTCGAGGGCCACGCCTGCCTGGCCGACGTCCTCGCCGCAGCCGGTGCGGACCCCGCCGGGCTGCTGCGGCCGCGCCGGCCCGCTCCCCGGGCCGGGACCCTGCCGGCGCCGGCCCCCGCGAGGCCCCCGGACCTCGCGGACGTCGCGGGGCAGGCCGACGGCCGGCTCGCCCTGGAGATCGCGGCCGCGGGCGGGCACCACCTGCTGATGGTCGGCCCGCCCGGGTCGGGCAAGACCATGCTCGCCGAGCGACTGCCCGGCCTGCTGCCGGACCTCGAGGACGACGCCGCCATGGAGGTCACCGCGCTGCACTCCCTGCACGGGTCGGGCCCGCGCACGGCGCTGGTGCGCCGCCCGCCCTTCGAGGCCCCGCACCACACGGTCTCGGCGGCCGCCCTGTTCGGCGGCGGGTCCGGCATCCCCAATCCGGGCGCCGCGTCCCGCGCCCACCGGGGCGTCCTCTTCCTCGACGAGGCGCCGGAGTTCGACCGCGGGGTGATCGACGCCCTGCGGCAGCCCCTGGAGAGCGGGACGGTGACGATCGACCGGTCCACGGCGTCCGCGACCTACCCGGCACGGTTCCAGCTCGTGCTCGCGGCCAACCCCTGCCCCTGCGGGCAGGCGGGCGGACGCGGCGCGGAGTGCACGTGCACCCCGCGGGAGCGCCGCGCCTACTTCGGCAAGCTCAGCGGCCCCCTGCTCGACCGCGTGGACCTGCAGATCGCCGTGCCGAAGGTCTCCTACGGGGAGCTCGCCGCGGGGGCGGGCCAGGGGGAGCCCACCGCCGCCGTCGCCCGCCGGGTGGCCGCGGCCCGGGCCCACCAGGCCGAGCGGTTGCGCCCGCTCGGCGCGCGCACCAACGCCGAGCTCGGCGGCGGCCTGCTCAACGGCGTCCTGCGCCCGCCCCGCGCCGTGACCGTCCCGCTGGAGCGCGCCATGGACCGCGGATCCCTCACCGCCCGCGGCTACCAGCGCGTGCTGCGCGTCGCGTGGACCCTCGCCGATCTCGAGGGCCGGCCCGGGCCCACCGCCGACGACGTCGACACCGCGCTGTGGTTCCGGTCCCTCGTCCCCGCCTGAGCGGGCCCGCCAGGACCGCCGTCCCGACCCGAACGCCCCGAACGCCCCGGAGGAGATCCCATGGACACCGCCCCGACCGCACCCGCCGGCTCCGACCTGGACCGGGTCCGGGTGGCCCGGGCCGGGCTGTGCCGGCTCGTCGAGCCCACCGACGCCGCGGCGATGCTCCTGCTGGCGGTGCTCGGCCCGGTGGCGGCCCTCGAGGTCGCCGCGGGGCACCGTCCCATCGGCCCCGCCGAGCACGCGGCCTTCGTGCGGGCCGCCGCCGACGCGGGACTCCGGCCGCACCAGGTGCAGATCGGCCGCTGCCGGGAGCGGTGGGCGGCCCGCGCCCGGTCCCTCGACCCCGGGGCGGACCTCGGGACGGCTGCCCGGCACGGCGGCTGGTTCGCCGTGCCGGAGGACCCGGACTGGCCCGGGGCCCTCGCCGACCTGGGGCTGTCCGCGCCCGTCGGCCTGTGGGGCCGCGGCGACCGGCGGCTGCTGCCCTTTCCCGCCGGCCGGGCGATCGCCGTGGTCGGCTCCCGCGACTGCTCGACCTACGGCAGGCAGGTCGCCCTGGACCTGGCCGGGTCCCTCGCCGGGCGCGGCTGGACGGTCGTCTCCGGCGGGGCCTACGGAATAGACCAGGCGGCCCACGCCGCGGCACTGGCCGCGGGCACCGGCTTCCCGCCCACCGTCTCGGTCATGGCCGGCGGGATCGACCGCCTGTACCCGCGGGGCAACGACGCGCTGCTGCGCGACGTGGAGGCACGCGGCCTGCTGCTGTCCGAGGTCGCGCCCGGCTGCACGCCCAGCCGCTACCGGTTCCTGCAGCGCAACCGGATCATCGCCGCCCTGACCGCCGGCACCGTGGTGGTCGAGGCGCGCTGGCGGTCCGGGGCGCAGAGCACCGCCCACCGCGCCGACGCCCTGAGCCGGCCCGTCGGCGCGGTTCCCGGCAGCGTCCACGCGGGCACCTCCGCCGGGTGCCACCGGCTCGTCAGGGAGGGCGCCGCCGTCCTCGTCACCGACGCCGACGAGGTCCTGGAGCTGGTCGCGCCGCTGGGCGCGGCACTCACCCCCGAGCGGACGTGCCCCGCCGCCGACGTCGACGGTCTGTCCCACCCCGACCGCAGGCTGCTGGACGCCCTGCCGCTCACGGCCGGGAGCCGCCCGGACCGGCTGGCCGCCGTCGCCGGTCTCTCCCCCCGCGAGGTGCTCGGGGGGCTGCACCGGCTCGAGGAGCGCCGCCTCGCCGAGCGGGCGGGGGAGGGCTGGCGCCGCCGCCGCTAGACCGGCGCTGCGGCCCGGCGAGTCGGAACCGGGCGGAAACACACGGAAACACGGCGGTCACGAGGCTACCGGCGGGTTGACGCCCCCTGATGCTTGCAGAAGAATGAGCTGGGCACTGCATCCGCGGTCCCGGACGCCCTGACGGGCCGGTACGGCGGGTGCGTCAACCGGGCCGACCGGTCGTCGCGCGGGCCTCGAATCCCCGCGGCGCGTCGGGCGGCCCGGACAACTGCATGGCTCGGGTGCGGCCCCGGGCCGTGACCGGTGGGCGGACCGCTGAAGTGCAGGGCGTTGGGGAAGACGTACCTACACGACGGAGGAACAGGTCATGTCTTCACCCACCACGCGCGGCGTGCTCTACGTGCACTCCGCCCCGCGAGCGCTGTGCCCGCACATCCAGTGGGCACTGGAGTCCGTCGCGCGTCAGCGAACGGACCTCGAGTGGACCCCGCAGAACGCCGAGCCGGGCTCCGTGCGGGCCGAGCTGGAGTGGTCGGGCCCCGCCGGCACGGGCGCCCTGCTGGCCTCCGCGCTGCGGACGATGGGCCGAATGCGCTTCGAGGTGACCGAGAACCCCTCCCGCGGCCACGACGGCGCCCGCTGGTCCTTCACCCCCGACCTCGGCATCTTCCACGCCACGACCGACGCCGCCGGGAACATCATGGTCTCCGAGGACCGGATCCGCTTCGCGTACGAGACGGCCGCCGGCAACCCTCTGCTGGTCATCAACGAGCTCTCCCTCGCCCTGGGGGAGGCGTGGGACGAGGAGCTCGAGCCTTTCCGGCACGCCGCCGAGGGCGCGCCGGTGCGCTGGCTGCACCGCGTCGGCTGAGCGCTCCCGGGCCGCCTCCCGCCTCCCGCCTCCGGGGACGGCGACCCGGACGAGGACGTCCGGACGACGCCTGCCGGACGACGGCTGCCGGACAATGACCGAGGGCCGCCCCGCGACGCGGGGCGGCCCTCGGTGCTGCCGGGGTGCCGGCGGTCAGACCGTCCGGAACGCGGCGACGGCGTTGTGCCCGCCGAAGCCGAAGGAGTTGGACACGGCCACGAAGTCGCCCGAGGGCAGCTCGCGCGCGTCCGTGACGACGTCGAGGTCGATCTCCGGGTCCTGGTTCTCCAGGTTGATGGTGCACGGGGCGAGCCGGTGGTGGACCGCCAGGATCGTCAGCACGGCCTCCACGGCGCCCGAGCCGCCCAGCAGGTGCCCGGTCATGGACTTGGTCGCGGACACGCACATGCCGTCCACGGCGGAGCCGAACGTCCGGCGCAGGGCCCCGGCCTCGGGGGCGTCGCCCTTCGGGGTCGAGGTCGCGTGGGCGTTGACGTGCTTGACGTCGGAGGCCTGGAAGTCCCCGGTCTCCATGGCCTCCACGAGGGCGCGGGCGGCGCCGCGGCCCTCCTCGTCGGGGGCCGTGATGTGGTAGGCGTCGGAGGTGAGCCCGGCGCCGGCGAGCTCGGCGTAGACGCGCGCGCCGCGGGCCCTGGCGAACTCCTCGGACTCGAGGACCACGGCCCCGGCGCCCTCGCCCATGACGAAGCCGTCGCGGGCGGTGTCGTAGGGGCGGGAGGCCCGCTCGGGCTCGTCGTTGCGCTTGGACAGGGCCTGCATCGAGGCGAACGCGGCGATCGTCACGGGGTGGATCGCGGCCTCTGCGCCGCCGACCACGACCACGTCGGCCTTGCCGGAGCGGATCAGGTTCATCCCCTGGTAGAACGCCTCGGTGCCGGAGGCGCACGCGGAGACGGGCGTGATGGATGCGGCACGGGCCTTGAGGTCCATGCCAACGGCCGCGGCGTTGCCGTTGGGCATCAGCATGGGCACCGTCAGGGGCATGACGCGGCGGGCCCCGCGGCTCTTCAGGGTGTCGTAGGCGTCGAGCAGGGTCCACACGCCGCCGATGCCGGTGCCGAAGGCGACGGCGAAGCGGTCCGGGTCGACCTCCTCGGAGTCCTCGGCGTTGCCCGCCGAGAAGCCGGCGTCGGCCCACGCCTCGCGTGCGGCGATGACGGACAGCTGCCCGGACGGGTCCAGGCGCTTGGCCTCGACGCGGCTGAGGACCTCGCTGGCGGGGGTGGAGACCGTGGCGGCGATCCGCACGCTGAGGTCGTAGGTGTCCACCCAGTCGTGCTCGATGGCGCGGACACCGGAGACGCCCGTGGTGGCGTTGCGCCACAGCTCGGGGACGGTGCCGCCGATCGGCGTGGTGGCGCCGAGTCCGGTGACGACTACTTTGCGGGTCATGACTGCACTTCCTCGTGTCCTGGGGTGATGCGACGGGCGGCCCGCCCGGGTGTGCGCCGGCGCGGGCGCGGCGGTCCGTACGGACCGCCGCGCCCCGCGGCCGGCCGGCCGGATCAGGCCTGGGCGTTGTCGATGAAGTTGACGGCGTCCTCGACGGTCTTCAGGTTCTTGACCTCTTCGTCGGGGATGGTCACGTCGAACTTCTCCTCGGCGTTGACCACGATGGTCATCATCGAGATGGAGTCGATGTCCAGGTCCTCGGTGAAGGACTTGTCGAGCTGGACGGCCTCGGTCTCGAGCCCGGTCTCCTCGTTGACGATCTCGGCCAGGCCGGTCAGGATTTCCTCTTTGCTCGCCATGGTGGCTTCCTTTCTCTGCGGCTGCCGGAGCAGCCGGTGGTGACGGGCGCCCCCGGGAAGTGCCGGGGTGCATCGGTCCCGGTCAGGCCGTGCGGACGGACCGGGGGACTACGGGTGTGCTGTCCAACCCTACGACGACTCGCGAGGCCCGCTGACGGGACCGACACGTCGCCGGAGGGGCGGACCGGGCACGGTTCGTCAGGGCAGGACGACGACCTGGGCGCCGTAGACGAGGCCCGCGCCGAAGCCGATCTGCAGGGCCAGCTTCCCGGAGAGCTCCGGGTGCTCGGCCAGCAGGCGGTGGGCGGCGAGGGGGACCGAGGCGGCGGACGTGTTGCCGGAGTCCGCGATGTCCCGGGCCACGACCACGGAGTCGGGGAGCTTCAGGGTCTTGACCATCTGGTCGATGATCCGCATGTTCGCCTGGTGCGGGACGAACGCGGCGATGTCCTCGGGCTGCACGCCGGCCACGTCCATGGCCTCCTGGGCGCGCTTGGCGACCTCCCAGGACGCCCAGCGGAACACGGTCTGGCCGTCCTGGCGCAGCGTGGGCCACAGCGTGGCGTCCTCGCGCATCTGCCCGGTCTCCTTGTCGTGCAGGTCCGGGGAGTCGGCGCGGGGACGGCCCTCCTCCACGGCACGGATGTCCGTGAGGGGGTGGGTCATCCGGATGGCGTCCCACTTGGACCCGTCGGAGCCCCACACCGAGGGGCCGATGCCCGGCTCGTCGGAGGGGCCGATGACCGCGGCGCCGGCGCCGTCCCCGAGGAGGAAGGAGATGGAGCGCTCGCTGTTGTCGATGACGTCGGAGAGCTTCTCCACGCCGATCACCAGCACGTACTGCGCCGCGCCGGAGCGCACGAGGGCGTCCGCCTGGGCGATGCCGTAGCAGTACCCGGCGCAGGCCGCGGAGATGTCGAAGGCCGGGGCGGGCGTGGCGCCGAGGCGGTCGGCCAGGGCGGCGGCCGCGGAGGGCGTGAGGTACGGGAAGGAGATCGTGGAGACGATCACGGCCCCGAGCTGGGACGCCTCGATGCCCGCGGCGGCCAGGGCCTCCCGGGCGGCGTGCTCGGACATGTCCAGCACGCTGACGTCGGCGCCCGCGCGGTGGCGGGTCCTGATGCCCGTGCGCTGCTGGATCCACTCGTCCGAGGACTCGATCCACTGGCAGATGTCGTCGTTCGTGACGATGACGTCGGGCCGGTAGGCGCCGAGGCCGAGGATCCGCGAGTGCGCGTTGGGCTGGTTCTGCTTGAGGGTCACCACAGGTGTCCTTGCTCCTTCGTTCGGCCGGACACGTCGCAGCAGCCCCGGGCGGCGGGGCGGGCGCGTTCGGCTGGTGCGTCTCCCGGGAGGGAGCCGCGGGTGGATCGCGGGCGGGCGTCAGCCAAGAATACTCCTGGCCTGCTCCAGCTCCGCGGCCGAGTTGACGGCGAGGGCCGGAACGCCCTTCATGCCCCGCTTCGCGAGGCCGGCGAGGGTGCCGGCGGGAGGCAGTTCGATGAGCTGCTCGACGCCGCGCTCCAGCAGGGTCTGCATGCACAGGTCCCACCGCACGGGGCGGCAGACCTGGGCCACGAGCGACTCGAGGTTGGCCGCGCCGGAGGCGACGGGGGCGCCGTCGGTGTTGGAGAGGAGCGGGTGCACGGGGTCCGCGGGGCTCAGCCGCGGCGTGAGCTCGCGCAGGGGCTCCAGGGCGGGCGCCATGTGCTCCGTGTGGAACGCCCCGGCCACCTTCAGCGGGATCACCCGGGCGCGGGCCGGCGGGTTCTCGGCGAGGGCGGCCAGCTGCTCGAGGGTGCCCGCGGCCACGACCTGGCCGCCGCCGTTGGCGTTGGCGGGGGTGAGTTCGGCGGCCTCGATCGCGGCGAGGACTTCGTCCTCCTTGCCGCCGAGCACGGCGCTCATGCCGGTCGGGGCTGCGGCCGCGGCCTCGGCCATCGCGTTCGCGCGGGTGCGGACGAAGGCCATGGCGTCGGCCTCGGTGAGGGCGCCGGCCAGGGCGGAGGCGGTGATCTCCCCGACGGAGTGCCCGGCGAAGACCAGGTCCTCGCGGCCGGGGCCGATCCGGTCGGCCAGCAGCCGTCCCGCCACGAGGCCGGCGGCCACGATCAGGGGCTGGGCCACGGCGGTGTCCTTGATCGTCTCCTCGTCGGCCTCCGTGCCGTAGTGCACGAGGTCGAGGCCGGCGGCCTCGCTGAGCCGCTCGAGGTGGGCGCGCACGCCCTCGAGCGCGAGCCACTCGACGAGGAAGCCTGGTTTCTGGGAGCCCTGTCCTGGGCAGACGATCGCGATCACCGTCCCAGCTTCCCAAGAACGGGCCGTGGCGTGCGGGGGCCGACACCACCAAGCCGCGCGGCCGTGTTTGTAGGGAAGCTACAAGACGGGGGCCGCAGAGGGACCCGAGGTGTCGATCGGGGCGCAGGAGTCGGCCAGTCGTCCCGCCACCAGGGCGCAGTGCAGGACGAACGCGTCGCGCGGGACGAGCGGGTCCCAGCCGGTGAGGTCGCAGATCCGGCGCAGCCGGTAGCGCACGGTGTTCGCGTGCACGAACAGCTCCCGGGCGGTGGCCTCGAGCGAGTGGCCGACGGCCACGTAGGTCGAGAGGGTCTCGATCAGCCCGGTCGCCGAGCGGGTGAGGGGCCGGTAGACCCTCTCCACCATCGCCGCGCGCGCGGCCTCGTCCCCGGCCATGGCCCGCTCGGGCCACAGGTCCTCGGAGTGCACCGGACGGGGCGCGGCGGGCCAGGCGGGGGCCACCGACAGGGCGGCGTGGGCGAGCCGCGCCGAGCGGCCCGCCTCGAATATGGTGGGCGCCTCGGGGCCGTGCACCACGGGGCCCGGCCCGAACGCGGCCGTGAGCTTCTCGAGGGCGAGGTCGCGGTCCGTCACCCCGCCGAGGATCAGGATGAGGCGGTCGCCCTGGATGGAGACCAGGCAGTCCTGGGCGTAGCGGCCGGCGAGCCGGCGCAGCCGGGCCACGGAGGCCGGCCCCGGGGCCTCGGGGGCGGAGCCGGTGAGCACGGTGACGGGACCCGTCGAGGCCCAGCCCAGGGCCGCGATCCGGGAGCGCAGCGAGTCCGAGTGCTCCCCGCGCAGGAGGCCGTCGACCACCAAGGACTCGAGCCGGGCGTCCCAGGAGCCCCGGTTCTCGGCGGCGCGGGCGTAGACGTCGGCGGCCGCGAACGCGACCTCCCGGGAGTACCGCAGGACGGCCTCCCGCAGGGCGGCCTCGTCGTGGTGCTTCGCGAGCTCGGGGACCTTCTCCTCGACGACGTCGACGACGATCCGCAGCAGCTGCAGCGCGTGCTGGAGGGAGATGGAGCGGGTGAGCTCCGTGGGGGCGGAGCGGAAGACCTGGGTGAGGACCCACAGCGGCTCCTCCGGGTCCTCGTACCAGCGCACGAACGAGGAGATCCCGCGCTGCGCCACGAGGCCCAGCTCGGAGCGCTCGTCGGCGCGCAGCCGCTGGAACCACTCCAGGTCCGTCTCGAGCCGGCGCACCGCCACGGTGGAGATGGGGCCCAGGTTCGCCTTGAGGTTCTCCAGGGTCTTGGGGTGGGGCGGGGCCGCGGGACGGTTCCGCGCCTTCTCCGCCGTCCCGGCGGGCCGCTTGCGCGGCGCGCGCAACCAGCGAGAAGTGGGGGTCCCGTCCTGTCCAGCCATGTCGTCGAGCTTAGAGCAACCGGGCGCCCCGGCCGGGTCCGCGGGCGCGCCGGGGGCCGGGACGGGCGTGCTCCCCGTCCCGGCGCCGGGGACGGCGACGGCGCCCCGGCCCGCCCCGAGGGGCAGGAGGGGCGCCGTCGTGCCCGGGAGAGGCCGGCTCAGGCGTCGCCGCCGGCGTTGCCGGTGGTGCCGGCGTTGACGTCGAGCAGGGCGTACTTCTCGATCGCCTCGCCGGGGGCGCGCCAGTCGATCTCGCCGCGCTTGGCGAGCATCTCCAGGGCCCGCACCACCATGGAGTGCGAGTCGATCTTGAAGAACCGGCGGGCGCCGGCGCGGGTGTCCGAGAAGCCGAAGTCGTCGGCCCCCAGGGACGCGAACTCGTTGGGCACGAACTGGCGGATCTTGTCCGGCAGGTCCGAGCTGAAGTCCGACACGGCCACGATCGGGCCCGTGGCGCCGGCCAGCTGCTGGGCGACGAAGGGGGTGCGGGTCCCGTCGCCGGGGTTCAGGAACGACTCGCGCTCGGCGGCCAGGCCGTCGCGGCGCAGCTCGATCCAGGAGGTCACCGACCACACGTCGGCGGAGACCCCCCAGTCCTCGGCCAGGAGGCGCTGGGCCTCCAGCGCCCAGGGCACCGCCACGCCGGAGGCGAGCAGCTGGGCGCGGGGCCCGTCGTTCTCGGCCGGCTTGAGCAGGTAGATGCCCTTGAGGATGCCCTCGACGTCGACGTCCTCCGGCTCGGCCGGCTGCTGGATCGGCTCGTTGTACACCGTCAGGTAGTACATGACGTTGTGGTCCTCGTCGCCGGTCCCGTACATGTGCTCCAGGCCGCGCTCGACGATGTGGGCGATCTCGTAGCCGTAGGCCGGGTCGTAGTGGATGACCGCGGGGTTGGTGGCCGCCAGCAGGGGCGAGTGGCCGTCGGCGTGCTGGAGGCCCTCGCCGGTCAGCGTGGTGCGCCCGGCGGTGGCGCCGATGATGAAGCCGCGGGCCATCTGGTCGGCGGCGGCCCAGAAGGAGTCGCCGGTGCGCTGGAAGCCGAACATCGAGTAGAAGATGTAGACCGGGACCATCGGCTCGCCGTGGGTGGCGTAGGCGGTGCCCGCGGCGGTGAAGGCCGCCGCGGAGCCGGCCTCGTTGATCCCGGCGTGCAGGATCTGGCCCTGCGGGGACTCCTTGTAGGCCAGCATCAGCTCGCGGTCCACGGAGAGGTAGTTCTGCCCGTTGGGGTTGTAGATCTTCGCCGTGGGGAAGAACGAGTCCATGCCGAAGGTCCGCGCCTCGTCCGGGACGATCGGCACGATGCGCTTGCCGAACTCCTTCTCGCGCAGCAGGTCCTTGAGGATGCGGACGAAGGCCATGGTGGTGGCCGCCATCTGCTTGCCGGAGCCCTTCTTCGCGGACTTGTAGGCCGCCTCCGAGGGCAGCGGGATCTCGGGCTGCTCGTGCCGGCGCTCCGGGACGAACCCGCCCAGCTCCCGCCGGCGCTCGAGCATGTACTTGATCTCGGGGGAGTCCTTGCCCGGGTGGTAGTACGGGGCGCCGTAGAGGTCCGACTCCAGCTCCTCGTCGGAGACCGGGATGCGCAGGTGGTCGCGGAAGGTCTTGAGGTCCTCCAGCGTCAGCTTCTTCATCTGGTGGGTGGCGTTGCGGGCCTCGAAGTGCGTGCCCAGGCCGTAGCCCTTGATGCCCTGCGCCAGCACGACGGTCGGCTGGCCCTTGTGCTCCACCGCGGCCTTGTAGGCGGCGTAGACCTTCTGGTAGTCGTGCGCGCCGCGCTTGAGCTCCCAGATCTCGTCGTCGGTCATGTCCGCGACGAGCTCCTTCGTCTTCGGCGACTTCCCGAAGAAGTGGTCGCGCACGAACCCGCCGGACTCGGCCTTGTAGGTCTGGAAGTCGCCGTCGACGGTCTCGTTCATGATCCGGACCAGCTCGCCGTCCTGGTCCTTCTCCAGCAGGGCGTCCCACTCGCGGCCCCAGAGGACCTTGACGACGTTCCAGCCCGCGCCGCGGAAGAAGGCCTCGAGCTCCTGGACGATCTTGCCGTTGCCGCGCACCGGCCCGTCCAGGCGCTGGAGGTTGCAGTTGACCACGAAGGTGAGGTTGTCGAGCTTGTCGTTGGCGGCCAGCTGCAGCAGACCGCGCGACTCCGGCTCGTCCATCTCGCCGTCGCCCAGGAACGCCCACACGCGCTGGTCGGAGGTGTCCTTGATCCCGCGGTTGTGCAGGTAGCGGTTGAACTGGGCCTGGTAGATCGCGTTCATCGGGCCGAGGCCCATGGACACGGTCGGGAACTGCCAGAAGTCGGGCAGGTTGCGCGGGTGCGGGTAGGAGGGCAGCCCGTTGGGGGCCTTGGTCTTCTCCTGCCGGAACCCGTCCAGCTGCTCCTCGGTGAGCCGGCCCTCGAGGTAGGCGCGCGCGTAGTTGCCCGGGGCCGAGTGGCCCTGCCAGTAGACCTGGTCCCCGCCACCGGGGTGGTCCGGGCCGCGGAAGAAGTGGTTCAGGCCGACCTCGTAGAGGGTCGCGACACCGGCGTAGGAGGAGATGTGCCCGCCCACGCCGATCTCGGGGCGCTGGGCCCGGTGCACCATCACGGCGGCGTTCCAGCGCAGGAACGCCCGGTAGCGCCGCTCGATCTCCTCGTCACCGGGGAACTCCGGCTCCTGGTCCACCGGGATCGTGTTCACGTAGTCCGTGGTGGTGACCATCGGGACGCCGACGCTCTTCGCACCCGCGCGCTGCAGCAGCGAACGCATGATGTACTGCGCCCGAGCCGTGCCCTGCGTCTCGATGAGGTCCTCGAAGGACTCGAGCCACTCCTGCGTCTCCTCGGTGTCGGAGTCATGCAGGTTGTTGGTCAAGCCACTGAGGATGTGGTGGTTGCTGGATGAAGGCACGATCAACCTCTCTTCGGGGAGTTGCCTGGAACGACCCGGGCGGGCACGCGCGCGAAGGCGCAGCCGGGCGGTCCGACATCTCAAGCTACCCGGCGACCGCTGCGGGGCCCGGGGTGACACCTGTGGTGGTGGTCACCCTGGCGACCGTCCCGACCGGCGGGTCTCGCCGGCGGGGAGCACGGGCACGCGGGGTGTCTGTTGGCACCATGTTTTCACACCGGGAGCGGCGCGTCACACGTTGGTCCGGCGGGAGGCCCGAGGAGGCGAACCGGGGGGCGGAGCTTGATCGGAGCCCTGATCCGGTGTTGTCTGGACGGTGAAGCCGGTTTCCGGCCCGCCACCGTGCCCCCGCGGTGCACCGACGGGCAGGCGGACCCAGCACCGGTACGCAGTACGCGGTCGTCGATGGTCGACCCGATCCCAGAAGGAGCAAGAAGTGAGCGAGGCCAAGACCACCGCGGACGACGCGGTAGTCCAGCTCGGTTTCAAGGATGGCGACTACATCCAGGAATTCGGATATGACGAGGACGTCGACTTCGCCCTGCGGGACGGCATCGAGGACCTGATCGGGTCGGACCTCCTCGACGAGGAGGACCAGGAGGTCGTGGACGCGGTCCTGCTGTGGTTCCGCGAGGGCGACGGCGACCTCGTGGACGTGCTCGTGGACGTCCAGACCACCCTCGACGACGGCGGTGTCGTCTGGGTCCTGACCCCCAAGGCGGGCCGCGACGGCTACGTGCCGCCCTCGGAGGTGCAGGAGGCGGCGCCGACGGCGGGACTGCACGTCACCACCACCGCGCGCGTGAGCGCCGACTGGGCCGCGACCCGGCTGATGCCCAAGCGGAACATCTGAGCGCGGCGCACGAGCCCGCACCCCGGCCGGCCCGCGCCGGCCGCCCTACGACGCGCTCCGCCCGCCCCGTGCGGGCGGCGGCCGTCCCCCGACCCAGGAGATCCTCCATGCCCGAGATCGGCGCACCCGCACCGGACTTCACGCTCGACAACCAGTTCGGCGAGCCCGTCTCGCTCAGCGGCCTCCGGGGCCGGCCCGTGGCGCTGGTGTTCTTCCCGTTCGCCTTCTCCGGGGTCTGCACCGGGGAGCTGTGCGAGCTCCAGGACAGCCTCTCGGTGTTCGAGGACGCCCGGGTGAAGCTGCTGGCCGTGTCCGTGGACTCGAAGTACGCCCTCCGCGCGTTCGCCCGCGAGGAGTCCTTCGACTTCGACCTGCTCGCCGACTTCTGGCCCCACGGCGCGGTGGCCCAGCGCTACGGGGTGTTCGACGCCGAGTCGGGCATGGCGGAGCGTGCCACCTTCGTGATCGACGCCGACGGCACCGTCGTCGACGTCTTCCGCTCCGAGCGCGGGACGCCCCGGCAGCTGGACGCCTATCGCGCGGCCCTGGCGAAGCTCTCCGCCTGAGCCGGACCACGGACCGGACACGCCGATGCGCACCGTGCGCGCGGGGTACGGGGTCCCCGACTCCCCGGACCAGTTCCCCGACCCCGACGCCGCCGACCTCGCCACGGGCCTGGTCACGGCGGTCGAGCTGCTGCGCGGGCGCCGGACCGCGGTCCTGACCGGCGCCGGCATCAGCACCGACTCCGGGATCCCGGACTACCGCGGACCCGGCTCCACCCCGCGCACCCCCATGACGTTCCAGGAGTTCATGGGCAGCGCCGCGAAGCGCAGCCACTACTGGGCGCGCAACCAGTACGGCTGGCGGCACCTGGCCGAGGCGCAGCCCAACGCCGGCCACCTCTCGCTCGCCCGGCTCGAGGGGGCGGGGGCCGTCACCGGGATCGTCACCCAGAACATCGACCGGCTGCACCAGGCGGCCGGCTCCCTCAACGTGGTGGACCTCCACGGCCGCTACACCCAGGTCCGCTGCATGGCCTGCGGCACCCGCATTCCCCGGGCCGTGCTCTCCGACCTCCTCGACGAGCTGAACCCGGGCTTCTACGACTCCCTCTCGTCCCCGGCGGACATCGAGTACGCCCCGGACGCCGACGCCGTCATCACGCGGACGGCGGGCTTCCGGGTGCCCGACTGCCCGGTGTGCGGGGGCGTCCTCAAGCCCGACGTCGTGTTCTTCGGGGAGAACGCGCCCCGCCACCGGGTGCTGCGGGCGCTGCGCATGGTGGACACCGCGGAGGCCCTGCTGGTCGTCGGGTCGTCGCTGACCGTCAACTCCGGCCGCCGCTTCGTCCGCCACGCCGTGCGCCACGACCGGCCCGTGGTCATCGTCAACCACGGACGCACCAGGGGGGACGCCGCGGCGCGGCTGAAGATCGACGCCCGGTCCACGGAGTTCCTGGTCCGCCTCGAGCAGGAGCTGACACGCCCGTAGAATGGTGCCGAGGACGTGACGAATGTCACTCGGCTCCCGGGCGGGAGACGGTGTTACTGATAAGTAACTGCTAGTAGCCTGTTCGGGACCCGGGTGCCGGCGGTTGCGCAAACCGCCCACCCGGTTCTCAGGGTCTTTAGCTCAGCTGGTAGAGCGCCACGTTTACACCGTGGATGTCATCGGTTCGATCCCGGTAGGACCCACCGCGCATCCCATCCCGCCCTCGGGGTTTGTAGGCTGGGGTCATGCCTGAAGACATGATGAAAGCTCAGATCGGTGTGACCGGACTTGCGGTCATG